>NZ_CP107982.1:6827500-8032500 GCF_036104975.1 Amycolatopsis sp. NBC_00355
CCGGTCGTCCCCCGGGACGCGGGCCGGCCGCGGCCACACCCCCGAGCGCGGCGGTCAGCGCCAGGGCCAGTCCGGCGGTCAGCAGTTTCGAACGCATGATCCATCATGGCCACACCGGCCCGGGTGCCGTAAACCCCCGAATGGACCGACTCACCGGCGTACGCAGGAACCTTCACCCGCCGGGTTCGGGGGAGTTGTCCCGCCGGTCGCCGTCGGACCGCGTGCCACACAGCCGGCCGTCCGGTAGCTCGCCACACACGGTCTTGGCCGGTGCCGCCGTTTGTCGGATTCCCCGCCTGCCCGCACCGGCGGGTCAAGGCCCCGGTGTCAGGGCCACAGCCGCTCGCGGACCCATGCGCCGTCGGCCTTCCGGTACCGCAGCCGCACGTGCCGGCGATCGTGGCTCGCCTGCCAGAACTCGACCTCGTCCGGGTCGACGAGGTACCGCGTCCAGGTTTCCGGGGCGACGCCTGGGTTGTCCGCCACCCAACGCGCGGCTTCCGCGGCCGCGGTGTCGAGTTCGGCCGGGTCGCGCAGCACCTGCGACTGGTGCCCGATGAACGCCTCGACGCGCGACGCCGGCGGCCGGGCCAGGAAGTCCTCGGCCGACACCTCGGGCGTGGCGGCGGAGACCGGCCCGCGCAGCCGCACCTGGCGGCCGCGGCCGGGCCAGAAGAACGTCAACGCCGCGCGCGGATCCTTGCGCAGCTGCAGGCCTTTCGGGCTTTCCGAGCTGGTCGCGACCGCCCAGCCGCCGGGGCCGACGTCCTTGAGGATCACCACCCGCGCGTCCGGCGCGCCATCGGCGTCCACTGTGGACAGTGTGACGGCGTGCGGTGCCAGCACGTGCTCGCCGGCTTCGGTCAGCCACTCCAGGAACAGCTCCCGGGGGTCCGGTGACGCCGTTTCCGGCGTGAACGCCGGGAGTTCTTCGGGGAACGACGGCCATCCGCGCAACGCGACCATGTCAGTAACCGTACGGGGGCTGGTTCTGCGGCGGGTAGTACGGCTGTTGCTGCTGCCAGCCCGGCGGCGGCTGCTGGCCCGGCTGCTGACCCGCCGGCGCCGGCGGAAGCTGTTGCTGCTGCTGCGCTTGCTGCCACTGCACCTGCTGGTAGACCTCGGCGGGCTGCGGGAAGCAGTACGTCAGCTTCGCGTTGACCGAGCCCTGCACCGCGGCGCCCCAGAACTTCCCGCCGACGAACGCGTACATCTGCCCGGCCGAGACGTCGACGGCGACCATCCGCGTCTCGCCGCCGAACTGGTTGCCCGACTTCGCCGACGCTGCCTGCGCGGCGTCCGGGTGGACGCGCTGGCCGATGAGCCCGGCGATGACGACCGAAGCCGCCGTCCAGCCGACGGTACCCATGACGTTCGCGCGGGCGTGCTGCGTCGCGCGGCCGGTGAAGTCGTACAGCGCGGCGGCGGTGACCTCCGGGACGGCGCAGGCGACCACGCAGTAGTTCATCGTCGAGAGCATCACCGACTCGGTGAACAGGCCGACCACGGCGACCGCGGGCCCGAACTGCACGGAGTTCAGCCGGCCACCGGAGCGCTGGATGCGCTCGGCCACCGCACCGAGGTACTGCTCGGAGGTGAGCACGCCGGGGGACCTCCCTCACCGAACACGAACACGGACGAACAGACGGGCACCGCCCGGTCATGGTCCCATGCCGGGCGGCGCCGACGTCGTCAGGCCGGTCGCGTCACGCTGCGGTTTCCACCCGGGCGGGGGTCCGGCGGAACGCCCCCGCGATCGACCACCGGCCGCGGTCGGCGAACGCGATGAGCAGGAAGCCCCAGCAGAACAACGCGGCCGCCTCGCCGCCGTTCTCGATCGGCAGGAGCCCGCCGCCCTGGTGCACGGTGAAGTACGCGAACGCCATCGAGCCGGAGCAGAGCACCGCGGCGGGCCGGGTGGCGACGCCGATCGTCACCAGCACGCCGCCGACAACCTGGATCACCGACGCCCACCACGACGGCCACGCCCCGAAATCTGCCGCTCTGGCCCCGAAGAGGCCGAAAAGCCGCGAAGCGCCGTGGCACAGGAACAGGAAACCGAACACAATGCGGAAGAGCGCCATCACGTGGTCTCGACCCTTGTCGAACAGCGTCATCATCGTTGTCTCCCAGGCTGGCTGTTGGAAAGAAACGTGACAGCCAGGTTAGGAGACCCTAATCCTCCAGGGAACACAATGTGTGATTGGTCCGATACTGAGCGGTACTTGAACTTTCGACCGCACTCGGTCGTGTGACTGGACATGATTGACTGAGCGCGCTATGCGACGACTCGTACTTCTCGCGCCCGCCGTGGCTCTCCTCGCCGGCTGCAGCGCCACCATCGTGTCCGGGACCGCGACTCCCAGTCCGCCGTCCAAGTCTGCCGGCGCGGCGGCGGGCACCGAACTACCACCGGATCCGCAACCGGGAGCGACCGAAGACTGCCCGTACCTCGACAGCCAGTTCGTGGCCGATGCGAACGGTCAGCACGTTTCGAAGGTACGCGTGTCCACCGACGAGCCCCATCCGGCGTGCTTCTTCTACCGCCCGGACGGCAAGATCCAGTTGACCGTCCGGGTTTACGTCGGGGCGGCCGCCGTCGCAACGGCGCTGGTCAACCGGGCGGCGCCGGTCGAGACGTCCAACCCGGCCAGCGACCCGACCGGCTGGAAAGGCGGCTACCAATCCACCGACGACGGTGCCGTCTACGCGGTCTCGAAGGGGACCGCGGCGGTCGTCGCGACGACCAACCAGAAACAGAGCGTGAAGGCACGCTCTGTGGTCAGGAAGGCCATCACCGCCCTGAAGCTCTAGGTAGTCGTAGCCACACGGGTGAGTGAAGTTGATCTTGTATTACCCTGTGCGTCACGCGCAGGCTTCGTGGACTCGCGCACCGCAGCCGCCGGGGAACCCCCACCCCGGGGCGGGGCACCAACTCTGCAACGACAAAGGACAAGATTCGTGGCTGACACCCTCAAGGACATCCTGCTCGACTCCAGCCGTCGCCCGGCTGTCGTGAGCGACTTCGAAGGCCTCGTGGACGCCGAGGTCTCGGACAAGGGCGGCGTTTCGGGTGCCGTCGTCAAGACCGGCTTCGCCGCGGTCAAGAAGATCAAGCCGGGCATCATCCCCTCGGCCGTCGACACGCTGCTGCCCGACTTCGTCGGCGCGCTCGAGCCGTTCTACGGCGACTACCGCGCCAAGGGTGGTAACGACTTCGGTGCCTACCTGGTCGGCCGCTCGGACGAGGCGTCGGACGCGCTGCTGAGCGTCACCGACTCGCGCGCCGAGAAGAGCAGCCGCGACAGCATCAAGAAGGTCTACGGCAAGCTGCGCCCGAACGGCAAGAAGAACGTCGAGGAGGCGCTGCCCCGCCTCGGCCAGCTGGTCGACAAGCACGCCGCTGCCGTCTGAGCAGCCCCTGAGCACGACTGAAGAGGCCCCCGGTGCACCACCGGGGGCCTCTTCGTGTCGCCGTCAGTTCTTCTTCTCGGCGGGCGTCGAGGTCGGCGCCTTGCCGTTCGCCTGCGGGCTCGGCTTGGGAGCCGGGGCCGCGGCGGGCTTCACTGCTTCGGCCGGCTTCGGCGGAGCAGGCGGGGTGGCCTTCGGCGGCGCCGGGGCGACCGGCGGCTCCTGCTTCGAGCGCAGCACGTAGGCGGCGCCGGCGCCGACCACGACCAGCCCGAGCAGCCACGGCCAGCGACGACGGCTGCGGGTGCCCTTGGCGGCAGCCTTCGCCTCGACGACAGCAGCGGCGAAGTCCTTCTTCGCGGACTTGAAGTCCTTCTTGCCGCGACGCTTCGAGTCGCCGGCCGCCTTCGCGGCCTTGATGGCGGCCTTCTTCGCCTTGCGACCAGGCTTGCGCAGCTCGGAGAGCCGGGCGAGGGCCTCCTTGCGGGCGGCCTTCGAGCTCTTCTTGAGCTCCTTGCGGGTCAGTTCCGTCTTCTTCGCGAGCTGTTTCTGCACGCGGCGGCCGGTCTTGGCTCCTTCGGAGACAAGCTTGTCGGCGGCATCGACGGCCTGGGCTGTCGCCCGGGACATGGCCTTCACCTCATCAATCGTTTTGACACTGCTCTGTTGCCCGTAACCTATCGTGCCCCTTTTCCCCGCCGCCCGCCGCAGATGGCACGATGAAAGGCGTGAAAGCGACGCTGCACACCAACCAGGGTGACATCAACCTGATCCTGCTCCCCGACCACGCGCCGAAGACGGTCGCGAACTTCGTCGGTCTCGCGGAGGGCACCAAGGAGTACACCCAGCCGAACGCGGCGGGGACGAACTCCGGCCCGTTCTACGACGGTTCGATCTTCCACCGCGTCATCGACGGCTTCATGCTGCAGGGCGGCGACCCGACCGGTACCGGTCGCGGCGGCCCGGGCTACAAGTTCGGCGACGAGTTCCACCCGGAGCTGCAGTTCAGCAAGCCGTACCTGCTGGCCATGGCGAACGCCGGGCCGAGCACGAACGGCTCGCAGTTCTTCATCACCGTGGCGCCGACCACCCACCTGAACTTCAAGCACACGATCTTCGGCGAGGTGGCCGACCAGGAGTCGCGCAACGTCGTCGACGCGATCGGGCGCACCTCGACCGGGCCGGCGGACCGTCCGCTGTCCGACGTCGTCATCGAGAAGGTCACGATCGACCACGAGGGCTGAGCCGCGGAGGTTTCGGTAGGTTGGTTCTCATCGTGAGCCAACCGCCGAACCCCGCCGCGCACCCCCAGGCCGCACTGCCCGGGTGCTGGTGGCACCCGAACCGCCCGACCGGGCTGAGCTGTTCCCGGTGCGGGCGTCCGGCGTGCCCGGACTGTCTCCAGGAGGCCCCGGTCGGCTTCCAGTGCACCGACTGCGTGCACGCCGGCAGCCAGCAGCAGCGCCGCCAGCAACGCAGCTACCAGGAGGCCGGGTTCGGCCAGCGCACCGTCTTCGGCGCGCGGCTTTCCCAGTCGGTGCTCGTCACGCAGGTCATCCTCGCGGTGAACGTCCTGGTCTTCCTGGTCACGGCGCTCCAGGCGCGGAGCCTCACGGACAACCACCTGGGATCGCTCTTCCAGTACGGCAGCCTCTACGGCGACGCGACCCTCGGCCACGGCGAGTGGTGGCGCGTCCTGACCAGCGGCTTCCTGCACTACGGGCCGATCCACATCGCGGTCAACATGTTCTCGCTGTGGATGATGGGGCGGGCCCTGGAGCAGGTCTGCGGCCGGGGCCGCTACCTCGCGCTCTACTTCGTCTCGATGCTCGGCGCGTCCGCCGCGGTCCTGCTCTTCGGCAACCCGGCCGAGTACCCGGGGACGGCCGGCGCGTCCGGTGCGCTGTTCGGGCTGATGGGCGCCTACGCGATCATCGTGCTGAAGCTGCGGCTGAACCCGACGAGCCTGCTCATCACCCTCGCCCTGAACGCGTTCATCACGTTCGGCATCCCGGGCATCTCGATCTACGCGCACGTCGGCGGGCTGCTGACCGGGGCCCTGGTCGCCGTCGCGCTGCTCTACGCCCCGCAGGTCGACCAGGCGCGCTGGCAGGCCGGGGGCATCGCCATCATCGCCCTCGCGATCCTCGGCCTGCTGTTCTACCGGGACACCCAGTTCGCGGCCGAGACCTGCCAGTTCGTCCAGTACCGCGACGGCCTGTACTACAACTGCGGCTAGCCGCGCGCCCGCAGGCTGCTGAGGACGTCCAGGACATCCCGCGGGTCTTCGCCGAGCTCCAGCCACCCGAAGACGTACAACCGGTCGTCGTGTTCGATCTCGAGGGTGACGCCATCGCGGCCCATCCGGCGCGTGGTGCGCAGCCGGGTGCGGGTCTGGGCCCAGGGCAGCCGCTGCGTGCCGCCGAGTGTCCTGGCCAGCAGGCCTTCGGTGTCGGCGGCCAGCCTCGGCCGGACGATCGTGGCGTGCGTCGCGAAGGCGCCGACCGCGATCGCCGCCAGCGCGAACAGCACCAGCCCGCCGCGGTCCCCGGTCAAGGCGTCGACGACCACGCCGAGCACGAGCAACGCCGTGACGGCCCAAGCCACTACCACAAGGGCCCGGCGCGGCGCCCAGGAGGTGGGGTAGTTATCCACAGAGGTTATCCACACTGGGGATGAGTCACACCGGTGTAATTCGGCGTCAAGCCGCCATTCGGAGTAATAATCAGCGCCAGCGCATCGTCATGAGCAGACCCGCGATCATCAGTGCGAACCCGCCGGCGAAGTTCCAGTTGCCCAGGTCGGCCATCCAGGAGATCTTGTCCCCGGCGATATAGTTCACCAGCAGCCACACCAAGCCCAGGACCATGAACCCGAACATCGGGATCTTCCAGGCGAGGCCGGTGGGGCCTGCGGCCCGCACCTTCACCGGCGTACGCCGGTCGGCAGGCGGGGTGTAAGCGGTCTTCTTGCGGACCTTGGACTTGGGCATCGTGTGATTCCTCGCGGTGCTCTTCGGGCTCGTCAGGTGGCGCTGTCCCGCTGAGGGTGCGCAACCGGCGCCACGTGCACACGTTAACGTAAATGACCGCAGGAAAGCAGCGGCCAGGAGTGGTCGGATTTCCCGGACCGTGACAACGGCGTCACCCAGGGTTCGACGCGGCTTGAGAGGAGCTTGCGTGGCTACGCGCGAAGGACCGGATGACGACCGGCGCAGACACCCCGGACAGCGGCCGGTGCCCCAGCGCCGCCAGCCCCCGACGCCGCCGCGCGGCCAGGTGCCGCAGGGCCCGCCGCCGCGCCGTCCCCAGGGGCCGCCGCCCCGCCGCTACACCAGCCCCGCCCCGCCACCCGGCTCGGCGGAGGAGACCGTCGTCTTCGCCCCGGTCGGGAAGGGCGGCACCGCGACCAAGGAGAAACCCGCCCCGGCCCCGCTGGGCAAGGGTGGCGTCGCCATCCGCACGGCCGGCGAAATCCTCATCACGCTCGGCCTGGTCGTGCTGCTGTTCATGGTCTACGAGCTGTACGTGACCGACCTGTTCTCGGCCGGCAAGCAGTCCGAGGCGAGCGACCAGCTCAACGGCGAGTGGGCGCACGACCGGACGCTGCACCCCGAGCTGGTCGACGGCAAGGCGTTCGCCCGGATCCACATCCCGACGTTCGGCGTCGACTACAACTTCACCATCCAGGAGGGCACCGACGACGCCTCGCTCGAAGTCGGTCCCGGCCACTACAAGGGCACGGCGCTGCCCGGCGAGCCCGGCAACTTCGCCGTCGCCGGCCACCGCGTCGGCAAGGGCGCCCCGTTCAACGATCTGGACAACCTCTCATCTTGTGACCAGATCGTGATCGAGACTTCGACCGACTTCTACATCTACAAGGTCCTCCCGTACGACGACGAGATGAAGGACTGGGCCGGCGGCAAGGGCGCCGACCCGCGGTGCAAGGGCGTCTCGACGCTGCGCGACACGAACGCCGAAGAAGGCGGCGCGTACAGCGAGACGTTCGGCCGCAAGGTCGTGCTGCCCAGCCAGGGCACCGCGGTGAACCCGGTCCCGTACAAGGACGCCGAGACGCTGCCGAAGGCCCAGCAGGCCGCGCTGCTCACGCTCACCACGTGTCACCCGCAGTTCTCCGCCCAGCAGCGGCTCATCATCACCTCGGTGCTCACCCAGCAGGTGCCGAAGAACCAGGTCAAGGACTACGGCGACCTGCTCTCGAAGATCGGGGAGGCCTGATGTACGGCTGGCTCTGGCGGAAGCTGCCGGGCCCGTTCGCGGCGAAGCTGACGGTGTCCGTCTTCCTCGCGCTCGGCGTGGTCGCCCTGCTGATGTTCATCGTGTTCCCGTGGCTCGAGCCGCGGCTGTGGTTCAACGAGGTCGCGGTCAACTGAGTTCGGGATCTTCCTGGTCGGCGCACTGCGTGCGGACGCCGGGAACGAGCCTCCGGCGCACGGGCGTCTCCCACGTGCTGATGCTCGTGGAGGCGTCCGGTACGCCGGAGGGAATCGCGCGGATCGGCGCCGAGGTGCTGCCCGCGCTGCGGGCTAGCAGTCCCGCAGCTCCGGGCTCTGGTTGAGCAGCTGCCCGCGCGGGGAGACGAACGCGCGGTAGCGGTCGCTGTCGAGCTCGGAGTTCTTGAACACGGCGACCCGGTGGCAGTTCTGGAAGGCCAGCTTGACGCCGAAGTGCCGCTCCAGCCCGCCGCGGATCGCGTCCGAAGCCAGCGCCCGCAGCAGCTGCCCGCGGGCGACCTCGCTCGGCGGCGGCGTCTCGTTGTCGGCGAAGCCGTCCGCCGCTCCCTCGGCGTCGGCGATGACGCCGGTGATGACCTCCCAGGCGTAGGGCAGGGATTCCTTGACGCAGGTGACGAACTCGGCGTCGGAGACCTCCCCGCGCTCGGCCTTCTCCAGCAGCGCGGGTGACACGTCCAGGGACATCGAACCTCCAGTTTGAGCAGGGCCACCCTCTTGGCTACCGGCCGGGTGGCCCGACTACAAGAGAAAACGATGATCATCACCAATATGGCGGAAGGCCGGTCACTCCCAGCGGAAGAGCTTGGCCGCCAACGCCGTTCCGAGCACCGCGAAGGCGGCGAGCGCGAGGAGCTGCAGCGGCTGGACGCCGTTGCCGACCCAGGCGTCCTGCAGCGGCTGCGAGCCCGGCGGGACGTAGTCGCCGATCCGGCGGATGACGTCCGGCAACAGCGGCCGCGACAGGTAGACGCCGCCGAAGAACATGATCGGGAAGAACGCGATCATCGCGAGCCCGCCGGCGCTCTTCGCGGTGCGGGCGACCGCGGCCGCGATCAGGCCGAGCGCGAACACCGAGACGGTGCCGAGCAGCAGCGTCACCAGGAACATCAGCGGGTGGCGGGGCAGCGGGATGTCGTAGACGGCGTGGCCCAGCTCGAGCACGACCGCGACGCCCGCCAGCGCGACGACGGCGTGGATCAGCAGCTGCGCGCCCAGCAGGTTCACCGGGTGGACGGGCGTGGTGGCCAGCCGTCTCAGCACGCCCTGTTCGCGGTAGCTCGCGACGGCGCCGGGGATCGCCTGCAGCGCCAGCATCGCGAGGCTGACGACGATCAGCGACGGCACCCACAGGTCGATGAACCGGTAGCCGGCGGTGACCTCGCTCGGTTCCGACATACCGGGGATGGCGCCGATGCCGAGCAGCAGAGCGGGCGGCAGCAGGAGGCCGAACACCGCCCACATCGGCGTGCGCAGGAAGAGTTTCGTTTCAGTGGCGGTGATCTTGGCGAAGGTGTTCACCGGGCACTCCTCGTGAGCGAGACGAACGCGTCGTCCAAAGTGGATTCTCCGGCCGCGGCGCGGAGTTCGGCGGGGGTGCCGGTGGCGACGACGTGGCCGGCGTCGAAGATCGCGACGCGGTCGCAGAGCCGCTCGGCCTCGTCCATGAAGTGCGTGACGAGCAGGACCGTGACCCCGGCGTCGCGAATGGCCTCGACGAGCTGCCAGGTGTCGCGGCGGGCGTGCGGGTCGAGGCCGGTCGTCAGCTCGTCGAGGATCGCCAGCTCCGGGTTCCCGACCAGGGCGAGCGCGATCGAGACGCGCTGCTTCTGGCCGCCGGAGAGCTTGCCGAAGTAGCTGCGGGCGTGGTCGCGCAGGTCGAGCTGGTCGAGCAGGACATCGACGTCGGCCGGCTCCGGGTAGAAGGCGGCGAACAGCTCCAGCGCCTCGCGCACCCGCAGCTTCGCGGGCAGCCGGCTTTCCTGCAGCTGGACGCCGACGCGGCGGGTCAGCGCCGCCCGGTCGGTCGCGGGGTTCAAGCCGAGCACCGACAGCGTGCCGGCGTCGGCCTGGCGCAGGCCCTGGAGGCATTCGACCGTGGTGGTCTTCCCGGCGCCGTTCGTGCCGAGGATGCCGAAGATTTCGCCGCGGTCGACGGAGAACGAAACGCCGTCGACCGCGACCCGGTTGCCGTAGACCTTGCGGAGGTCGGTGACTTCGATGAGGGGCATGACTCGAACGCTACGAACTCGGCGCGGCGCGCAGAATCCTGCTGAATCCCCAGCTCAAGTAGGGTTTTGTTGACGCCGGGGTGGGGCTGGGCCCACCCCGGTCGTAGGGCCTCGGTCAGTGCGCGCGAGCGGGCGGATCGGCGAGGATCACGGGGGAAGGAGGTGCCGATGACCTACGTGCGTGCGGTCGGCCGGGCGTTCGCGCTCGCCGCGTTCGCGCTGCTGAGCTGGTTCGACGTGCTGGTCGAGCTGCTCACGTTCGCGCTGCTGTGCCTCGGGTTGGTCTTCTTCCTCGGCCCCGCGATCGAATGGACCCGGCACCGGTCGACGACGGCCCGCGCGCTGGCCGCGCGCTGGTGCGGTGTCGAGGTCGAATCGCCCTACCAGCCCGAACCGCCGGAGCCGGAACGGGAGCGCGACGGCTGGTACCGCGACGGCAACACGCTCTACAAGCGGGCGTTCTGGATCCGCTGGAGCCGCCGGCTCACCTGGGTGATGGAGGATCCGGCGGCGCAGCGCGAGTTCGGCTGGCAGCTGGTGAACCCGCTGCTCACGCTGCTGCTGCCGGTCTTCGTGCTGCTCGGCGGGCCGATGGCGTTGCGCGGTTACGGCCACTGGACGCGCTGGTGGATCGGCCGTCGTCCCGGCGCGGTGGCCAAGATCGGTGCGCTGCGGTGGGTGCACCAGCGGCTGGATTCGCTCGGGCACCAGCTGGGGATCTTCGCGCTTTCGGTGGTGCTCACGGCATTCGCCGTGTGGCCGGTGGCCCTGTTCCTGGTGGCCCCGCCGATGGCGGCGCGGACGGTGCGGTGGAGCCGCGACATCGCGAACACCCTGCGCCGCGAGGTCGGCAACTGGACGGGCGTGCGGATCCTGTCGCCGTACCTCCCGCCGCCACCCTTGCCGACGCCGCGGCCCGACGGGCTCTTCCAGGTGGGCAACCAGCTCTACGAAGAACCGTGGTGGCCGATGCAGCTCTCGCGGACGCGGTGGGTGCTGCGCGACCGGGCGACCTGGCGCGACGTGCTCGCGGCCGTCGTGCTGCCGCTGGGTTCGGGGCTGCTGGCGCTGCCGACGGCCGTGCTGGTGTTCGGGGGTTTCCTCGGCCTGATCGGCCTGTGGATCTGGCGGCCGATCATGGCGGTGTGGAACGTCACCTGGCCGTGGTTCTTCGGCGTTCCGCCGGACACCGGGCACGCGCTCGCGCTGACCCCGCTCGCGCTCGGCGCGTTCCTCCTCGGGCTGGTCCCGACGGCGTTCCTGGCGCGGCACGCGGGCAAGCTCGCCCGGCTGCTGCTGGGCCCGACCGAGGCGTCCCGGCTCGCCCAGCGCGTCGAACGGCTGAAGCAGACGCGCACGGACGTCACCGTCGCCCAGGCCGCCGAGCTGCGGCGGATCGAGCGCGACCTGCACGACGGGATCCAGTCGCGGCTGGTCGCGATGGGCATGAAGCTCGGCGCGGTCGAAGCGCTGGTGGACCACGACCCGGCGGCGGCGAAACGGCTGGCGGCCGAGCTGCGGTCGTCGTCGGCGGAGGCGCTCACGGAGCTGCGGGTGCTGATCCGCGGCATTCACCCGCCGGTGCTGTCCGAACGCGGGCTGCTGGACGCGGTGCGCGCGATCGCGCTGGACAGCCCGCTGAAGGCCGAGGTCACCGGCTCGCTGCCCGGGCGCGTCGAGGAACCGGTGGAGGCGTGCGCGTACTTCGCGGTGTCGGAGCTGCTGGGCAACGCGGCGAAGCACGGCTCGCGACGCGCGACGATCGACGTCTCGTTCGCGGACGACCTGCTGGCCCTGGTGGTGACCGACGACGGCCCGGGCGGCGCGGACCCGGCGCGCGGCTCGGGACTGCGCGGGATCGAGCGCCGGCTCGGCGGCTTCGACGGTAGGTTGACGCTGACCAGCCCGATCGGCGGGCCGACGAGGGCGTCCGTGGAGATCCCGTGCCAGCTAGACCCCGAGCCGTCATCGCCGAAGACCAGTACCTCCTCCGAGACGGCCTGACGCACCTGCTGGCCGCCCACGGCTTCGACGTCGTCGCGGCGGTCGGCAGCGGTCCGGAACTCGAGTCGGCCTTGCGTTCTCACCGGCCGGATGTGTCCATTGTGGACGTACGCATGCCGCCGACGAACACGGACGAAGGCATCCAAGTGGCCCTCGCGGTCCGCCGCGACATTCCGGCGTTGCCGATCCTGGTGCTCTCCCAGCACGTCGAGCAGCTGTACGCGCGTGAGCTGCTGGCCGACGGCACCGGTGCGATCGGCTACCTGTTGAAGGACCGCGTGTTCAACGCGGACCAGTTCGTCGACGCGGTCCGCCGGGTCGCCGCCGGCGGCACGGTGATGGACCCCGAGGTGATCGCCAAACTGCTGGCGGGCAACGCATCCGACCCGCTGGCCGCGCTGACCCCGCGCGAGCGTGAAGTGCTGGGCCTGATGGCGGAAGGCTGCTCGAACGCGGCGATCGCTTCCCGGCTGCACTTCAGCGAAGGAGCGGTCGGCAAGCACACGGCGAACATCTTCGCCAAGCTGGCCATCACCGCCTCGGACGACACGAACCGCCGGGTCCTGGCGGTGCTCGCCTACCTCGGCGCGAGCTGAAGCGCAACCAAACCATCCACAGCAGGCGAGTTGTCCACAGATCCACCGCGTCACTCTTCTGAGCGACCCAGTCTCGATACGCTGGACAGGGGACGCCCCCCAGGGAGTGGCGGGGGCTGCTCGTGGGCGGGCGGGGGTCGAAACTGGTCCGTGGCGGCCGGTCCGGCCTGTCCGGGAATGGCCGCCACGGCGTCGGGGAAACTCAGGTGCGCGAGACCCGGGTCATCTCCTCGCGCTCCACCACCTTGATCCGCTCTCGGCCGGCCGCGAGGCCCAGCGACTTCTCGTGCGAGTCGAGTTTGCCCCAGCCTTCCCAGGTGGTGAACGGGATTCCGCGCGCGGCCAGGAAGTCCAGGATCGCGTCCGGCGCGGTGTACTTCGGGGCGGTCAGTGTGTCGGCGTCGGCCAGCAGGCTCGCGATCGTCTCCGCCGCGTCGCCCTTCGTGTGACCGATCAGGCCGATCGGGCCGCGCTTGATCCAGCCCGTCACGTACACCCCCGGCAACTGGTCCTCGTCCAGGTCCAGCACGCGGCCCGCCTGGTTCGGAACGACGCCCTTGATGTGGTCGAACGGGAGTTCCGGCAGGTGCGACGACAGGTAGCCCACCGCGCGGTACACCGCCTGGACGTCCCAGTCGTGGAACTCGCCCGTGCCGCGGACGTTGCCGTCGCCGGTCAGCTCGGTGCGTTCCGTGCGCAGGCCCGTCACGCGGCCGTCGGCGCCCAGGACCTCCGACGGCGAGTGGAAGAAGTGCAGGTGCAGCCGCTTCGGACGGGTGCCTTCGTCGCGGATCGCCCACTCCTGCAACGTCTTCACGACCATGTCGATCTGCTTTGACGCCCGCAGCGCGGCGATGCTGCCCTCGTCGAACTCGATGTCCTCGGGGGCGACGATGACCTCGACGTTCGGCGAGTGGTCCAGCTCGCGCAGCTCCAGCGGCGTGAACTTCGCCTGCGCCGGGCCGCGGCGGCCGAACACGTGGACGTCGGTCACCGGGCTCGCCTTGAGGCCCTGGTAGACGTTGTCCGGGATGTCCGTGGGCAGCAGTTCGTCGGCCGTCTTCGCGAGGATGCGCGCGACGTCCAAGGCCACGTTGCCGACGCCCAGCACCGCGACCGAAGTCGCGGTGAGCGGCCAGCTGCGCGGGACGTCCGGGTGGCCGTCGTACCAGGAGACGAAGTCGGCGGCGCCGTAGCTGCCGTCGAGGTCGGCGCCCGGGATGTCGAGCGCGCGGTCGGCGGACGCGCCGGTCGAGAAGATCACCGCGTCGTAGAACTCGCGCAGCTCGTCGAGCTTGATGTCGGTGCCGTAGTCGATGTTGCCCAGCAGCCGGATGTTCGGCTTGTCGAGCACCTTGTGCAGCGCGGTCACGATGCCCTTGATGCGCGGGTGGTCGGGCGCGACGCCGTAGCGGATCAGCCCGAAGGGCGCGGGCATCCGCTCGAACAGGTCGATCGTGACGTCGGCGTCGGACTTGTCCAGGATGTCGGCGGCGTAGATGCCGGCGGGACCAGCGCCCACGACGGCTACGCGAAGGGATCGGCTCACCCCTACCACGGTAAGTTAGGTTTACCTAACCTAAAATGTGATTTGCGGTACGGTCCACCCAGTGGGAGCCGGTAAGCTCGCCGCATGCGCGTCTTGGTCGTCGACAACTACGACAGTTTCGTCTACAACCTGGTCCAGTACCTGGCCCAGCTCGGCGCGGACTGCACCGTCTGGCGCAACGACGTCGTGGACCTCGACCGCGTCTCCGAGTTCGACGCCGTGCTCGTCTCGCCCGGCCCGGGGACTCCCGAACGCGCTGGTCAGAGCATGGACGTCATCCGCAAGTGCGCCGAGACGTCGACCCCGATGCTCGGCGTCTGCCTCGGCCACCAGGCGCTCGGCGTCGTCTACGGCGCGACCGTCGACCGCGCACCCGAGCTGCTGCACGGCAAGACGAGCCAGGTGCGCCACTCCGGCGTCGGCGTCCTGAAGGGCTTGCCGGAAGAATTCACGGCGACCCGCTACCACTCCTTGACGGTGCTTCCGGAGACGATCCCGGACGACGTCTTCGAAGTCACCGGCCGCACCGCCACCGGCATCGTGATGGGCATGCGGCACCGCGAGCTGCCGCTGGAGGGTGTCCAGTTCCACCCCGAGTCCGTGCTCACCGAGGGCGGCCACCGGATGCTGGCCACCTGGATGGCGTCGGCCGGTCACCCCGTCGACGCCCAGCGCGTCGCCGAGCTGGAGCGCGCGACGAAGGCACTGCAGAAGGCCGCCGTTGCGTGATCCGGCTCGAGGGCGTCGGAAAGCGGTACGGGCGCGGCGACTTCGTCCTGCGTGACGTCGACCTGAGCGTCGAACCCGGGCGGGTCGTGGGCATCCTCGGCACCAACGGCTCCGGCAAGTCGACGCTGCTGCGGATCATGGCCGGCGTCTCGCACGCCACCACCGGCACGGTCACCGGCAGACCGCGGATCGGCTACCTGCCGGACCGGTTCCCGGCCGGCCAGCGGATGGGCGCGCGGGCCTACCTGCGGCACATGGGCCGCATCCGCGGCCTCACCGACCTCTCGATGATCGACCCGCTGCTCGAACGGCTCGCCCTGGTCGGCGGTCCGACGGCACCGCTGCGGACGCTGTCCAAGGGCAACGCGCAGAAGGTCGGGCTCGCGCAGGCCGTGCTGGTGCGGCCGGACCTGCTGATCCTCGACGAGCCGTGGTCCGGGCTCGACGTCGCCACGCACGCGATCCTCGGCGAAGTCGTCGACGAGACGCGGGCGCGCGGCGCGAGCGTCGTGTTCACCGACCACCGGCCGCCGGTGGTGCACGACCACGCGGACGTCGTGCACCTGATGGACGCCGGCCGCCTGACGGAAGAAGACTCCGAGCCCACGACGCGGATCGTGCTGCGCGGCCACGGCGCCGGCTGGGCGGACGAACCCGGTGTGCGGCACGCGGTCGTCGAAGGAGCTCAAGCCGTGCTCACCGTCGAGGTCGATTCCGTCGACGCCGTGCTGCTGCGCGCGTTGAAGGACGGCTGGTCGGTCCGGGAGGTCGCGCCGTGCTCGCGTTGACGCGGTACTACCTGGCACTGCTCGGACATTCGCAGCGTTACCTGCCCGCGCTGCTGGCCTACCTCGCGCTCTGCGTGATCCTCTACGCCGATCCGCACTCGCCGCCGCTGCCGTTGTTCGGGGTGAGCGCCGGCGGGCTGCTGGTCGTGTCGTGCTGGCTGACGATCGCGCTGCTCGACATCGAGGATCCGGTGCAGCGTCTGGTGACCTTGAGCCACGCGCGGCAGTGGCGGCGCTTGATCACCGGCGCGGTGCTGACCGTGCTGGGCTGTTCGCTGGTCCTGACGGTGATCACGGAGGCGTGGTCGGCGCTCAAGTCGTTCAAGATCCAGCCGGCCGCGCTGGGTATCGGCCTGCTGGCGCACATCGCGTGCGCCCTGCTGGGCATCGCGATCGCGCTGCCGTGCTCGCGGCTGCTGGTGCACCGGATCGGCTGGACGGTGCTGGCCGCCGTGGTGACCCTGTTCGTCGTGCTGCTGGCGAAGATTCCGCTGGTCCACCCGCTGCTGCACGCCCTGACCGACGAGGAACCGGTCGGCGGTCCGCTGGCACTGGCGGTGGTGACGTCGGCGGTGCTGCTGGGCGTCAGCTTCGTGGTCGTCTCACGGCTGGTGCAGCGTCGTTCCTGAGTGCAATTTGCAATCTTCAATTCCCCCGCCGGGCTTCCCGGGGGTCCTCGAACACGACTAAGGTTCGGGTCCTCTCCGGTTCTGGGTGAAGGGAGACCGGGTGACGGCTGGGATCGTAGCGATCACCGTGCCCGACTCCGATGGTGAGCTCCGGGACCTCGCGGCTTGGCTTCGCGGCGAGGACGAGCTCCGCGGCCGGGTCCAGCTCTTCGACGCCGTCCTCGTCGGCGTGACGAGCAACTCCGCCGGCGTCTTCTGCCGCTCGCTCTTCGGGTGGCTGCGCCGCTGCCAGTCCCGCGTCTCCCTGAAGGTCAAGCGCTCGGGCGCCGCCGAAGAACTGGAAATCGACTGCGGCGCCGGCAGCGACGCCGAGCAGGTTCTCGGCGCCGTCCAAGGGTTTCTCGACAAAGCCTGAAAACGAAGAAGGCCCGCACGGCGAACCGTGCGGGCCTTTCTCGTGGATCCGTCAGCCGCCGGGGGTGCCCGACGACGTCGTCGGGAACGGGAAGCCGCCGTTGCCCTCCGACACACCCACGGTGATCGCCTGATTCTTGTCGATCTGGGTGCCCGGGGTCACGTTCTGCTTGGTGATCGTGCCTTCCGGTTCCTTGCTGGTCTTGTCGGACTGCGTCCGGAGGTTCCCGGTCCAGCCCATGCTCTGCAGCTTCGACTGCGCCTCATCGGTCGTCATGCCGCTCAGGTTCGGCATCTCGATCTTGTCGGTCTGCTCCGGACCGGTCGACACGGTGAGGGTGATCGTGGTGCCCGGTATCACCGAACCGCCGTTCGGGTTCTGGGTGATGACGCTGTCCTTCGGAACGCTGTCCGAAGCCTGGTCGACGCGCTTCGTCTTGAAGCCCTGGCCCCGCAGCGCCGCGTCGGCCTGCGAGTACGGCTTGCCCGTGAAGTCCTGGACCTGCTTCAGTTCCTTCGACTTGGCCACCGTGATCTTCACGGAGGTGCCCTCGTCGACCTCGGAATCCGCGGTCGGGGTCTGCTGCTGCACCAAGCCGGCCTGGTTCGGGTCGTCGACCTCGACCTCCGCGACGTTCGTGTCCAGCGTCAGCTTCGCGTCGGTCAGTGCCTGCTGGGCTTGGTCGCGCGTCTTGTTCTTGAGGTCCGGTACGCGGGCCTTGCCCGGCGCGACCCCGACGTACAGCGCGATCTTCGTGCTGGTGCTGACCGTCGTCCCGGCCGCGGGGTCGATCTTGATGACCCGGTTGACGTCACCCTGCTCGCACTGCGGGCTGCCGTCCGTCGGCTGCACCCCGCAGGTGACGTTCTTGGTCTCGATCGACGTGAAACCGGCGCCCGTCAGGGTTTCCCGCGCCTGCGGGACCGTCTGGTGCACCACGTCGGGGATCGCGGCCGTGTCGGTGCTGCTCTTGAAGGAGCCCGCCAGCCACATGATCAGCAGCACCGCGCCCAGCACGAACACCGCCGCCAGCACACCCAGGATCGTGCGGCGCCGGCGCTTGGCCTTCGGGTCCTCGTCGTCCGGCTCGGCGTACTCCTCGTAGCGCTGCGGCTGCCGCCGGTCGTTGTTCATCACCTGCGTGCGCTCGTCTTCGGACATCACCATCGGCGCGGCCGGGCGCTGACCCGACAGGGTGCGGACCAGGTCCGAGCGCATCTCCGCGGCCGACTGGTAGCGGTTCGCCGGGCCCTTCGCCAGCGCCTTCAGCACGACGGCGTCCAGCTCGGGCGCGACCGCCGGGTTCACCGACGACGGCGGGTTCGGGTCCTCCCGGACGTGCTGGTAGGCCACCGCGACCGGGGAGTCGCCGGTGAACGGCGGTTCGCCGGTGATCAGTTCGTACAGCACACAACCGGCGGCGTAGACGTCGGACCGGGCGTCGACCGACTCACCGCGGGCCTGCTCCGGCGACAGGTACTGCGCCGTGCCGATCACCGCGGCGGTCTGGGTCATCGCGGACTGGCCGTCGTGCATCGCGCGCGCGATGCCGAAGTCCATCACCTTGACGGCGCCGTTCTTCGTGATCATCACGTTGGCCGGCTTGACGTCGCGGTGGACGATGCCGTGGCGGTGCGAGAAGTCGAGTGCCGCGCAGACGTCGGCCATGACCTCCATCGCCCGCTTCTGCGACATCGGGCCCTCGGTCTTGACGATGTCGCGCAGCGTCCGGCCTTCGACGAACTCCATGACGATGTACGGCAGCTGACCGAACTCGGTGTTCGCTTCGCCGGTGTCGTAGACCGCGACGATCGCCGGGTGGTTCAGCGCGGCGGAGTTCTGCGCTTCCCGGCGGAAACGCTCCTGGAACTGCGGGTCCCTGGCGAGGTCGGCACGGAGGATCTTGATCGCGACTTCCCGGCCGAGACGCACGTCCTGGCCGTGATGGACCTCGGACATGCCTCCGTAGCCGAGCGTCTCGCCCAGCTCGTACCGGTTGGAGAGCAGTCTGGGTGTGCTCATCTCTGGGTGCCGTTCCATTCCGTCCAAGGTGTGTTCATGATGCCTTGCTGGCCATCGTCGGTCGTGCCGGGAGTGTCCGCCGGGTAGGCGCTCGAAGAAGCGGGCGGATCCTCCGCGGGCGGCTGTCTGCCTGGGACCACCTGGCTCGTCGTCTGGCCGCCGTGCTGCTGCTGCGAGCCGGAGCCGGAGCCGCCGATCATCTTCGCGATCAGCACGATGCCCGCCACCAGGACGACGAGCAGGATCGCCGCCAGCAGCGCCCACCAGCCCCACTGCGACTTCTTGCGGGTGACCGGCACCATGACGGGGCGCATCGCGGGCCGGGACGGCGGGCCGATGACGGGCATCGGGTTCATCGCGGGGGACGGCGGCCCGATCGGCATGTGCTGCTGTTGCTGCGGCACCGGCTGCTGGACGGGCGGCTGTTGCTGGATCGGGTGCTGACCGGTCGAGGCCGGGTGCTGGCCGGTCGCGTAGGACGCGTTGACCAGGCCGGACGGTGCCGGCAGCGGCATCCCGGCGCGCACCGCGGCGACGGCGGCCGCGAACTCGCCGCCGCTGTTGTAGCGCTGCCGCGGGTCCTTCACCAGGGTCGCCTCGATCACCGCGCGCGCGGCGGGCGGGACGTCCGGTGGCAGCGGCGGTGCCATGTCGCGGATGTGCATCATCGCGACCGTGACCGCGTTTTCGGAGAGGAACGGCCGGTGCCCGGCGAGGCATTCGTAGCCGCACACCGCCAGCGAGTAGACGTCGGACGCCGGCTCGGCCGGGTGCCCGAGCGCCTGCTCCGGCGCGATGTAGTGCGCCGTGCCCATGACCATGCCGGACCGGGTGACCGGTGCCGCGTCGGCCGCCTTCGCGACGCCGAAGTCGGTGATCTTCACCTGGCCCGCCGGCGTCACCAGGATGTTGCCCGGCTTGACGTCGCGGTGCACCAGGCCCTGCTCGTGCGCGGCCTGCAGGGCGTTGCCCGCCTGCTCCAGCATGTCGAGCGTGAACTCCGCCGACAGCCGGCCGTGCTTGGCGAGCAACCCGGCCAGCGGGTCGCCGTCGACGAGCTCCATCACCAGGTACGCGATCGACAGGTCGCCGTCGAAGATGGTCTCGCCGTAGTCGTGCACCGCGGCGATGCCGGGGTGGTTCAGGGACGCCGTCATCCGCGCCTCGGTGCGGAAGCGGTGGAGGAACTCGGCGTCGCCGGAGAGTTCGGCCTTGAGGATCTTGACGGCCACGGTCCGGTCCAGCCGGGTGTCGCTGGCCTGCCAGACCTCGCCCATCCCGCCGACGGCGATCCGGCTCGTCAGCTTGTAGCGCTCGGCCAGTAGCTGACCGGAGGACAGCATGCGCTATCCACCCCCGAGTTTGGCGTTGATCGCCGCGCGGCCGATTTCCGCGGCGACCGAGCCGCCGGTGGCCGCGAGCCCGCGGTTGCCGCCGTCTTCGACGATCACGGCGACCGCGATCTTCGGGTCGTTCGCCGGGGCGAACGCGGTGTACCAGGCGTGCGGGAAGGTGTTCTTGGAGTCCGTGCCGTGCTCGGCGGTGCCGGTCTTCGACGCGATCTGGATGTCCGGGCGCTTGCCGCCGCCCTTGGTGAAGCCCTCGGAAGCGATCATCATGTCCTTGAGGATCGCGGCATTCGACGACGACAGCGCCGGTGTGCCGGTGAGCTCGGTGGGACTGTAGTCCTCGATGGTGGAGAGGTCCGGAGCCAGTACCGACTGGACCAGTTGCGGCTTCATCGCCATCCCGCCGTTGGCGACGGTCGCGGCGAGCAGGCAGTCCTGCAGCGGCGTGAGCCGGACGTCGCGCTGGCCGATGCCACTCTGGTACAGCGCGCCCTGGGAGTCCAGCGGCCCGACGGTGGACGGCGCCACCTTCATCGGCACGGTCAGGTCCGTCTGCCCGATGCCGTAGTTCGCCGCCGTCGCCTTCATCTTGTCGGCGCCGAGCTGGCCGGCGAACTCCGCGAACGGCACGTTGCAGGAGTGCGCGAGCGCGTCCTTGAACGTGGCGCCGGGGCAGGCCTCGCCGGCGTAGTTCTCCAGCGTGACGCTCGTACCGGGCAGCTTCGTGTTCGGCGCCGGGTTGACCGGGGTGTCCGGGCCCTTGCCGTCCTCGAGCGCGGCGGCCGCGGTGACCAGCTTGAACGTCGACCCCGGCGGGTAGGTCTCCGAGATCGCCCGGTTCAGCATCGGGTTCTTGTCGTTCTTGATGTTCGCGTTCCAGGCGTCGATCTGCGTCTTCGACGTGTGGGACGCGAGCTGGTTCGGGTCGTACGACGGCGTCGAGACCATCGCCAGGATCCGGCCGGTGCTGGGCTCCAGCGCGACGACGGCGCCGGTGTAGTTCCGCTGCGTCATCAGGTCGTACGCGGCCTTCTGCACGGCCGGGTCGATGGTCAGCCGGACGTTGCCGCCGCTCGGGTCGCGGCCGGTGACCATGTCCGACAGCCGCCGCACGAACAGCCGCGGGTCCGAGCCGTTCAGCACGTCGTCCTCGGCGCGCTCGAGGCCGCCGGAGCCGTAGTTGATCGAGTAGTAGCCGGTGACCGGCGCGTACATCGGGCCGTCGACGTAGGACCGGATGTACTTGTACTTGTCGTTCGACGGGTCGACCTTGGCCAGCACCTCGCCGTTCGCCTGCGACACGATCTGGCCGCGCCGGCGGGCGAACTCGTCGTAGAGCACGCGGGCGTTGCGCGAGTCGGTGCGGTAGTCGTCGGCCTTCACGACCTGGATGTAGGTGGCGTTGGCCAGCAGCAGCACGACCATCACGAGCATCGCCATGCCGACCTTGCGGAGCGGGGTGTTCATGCCTGGGCGCCCCCGTTCGCCGGCGGGCGCTGCACGAGCACGGTGTGCGCTTCGGCGATCGGCGCCTGCGGCTGCTGGGGCTTCGGCCGGGCGCTGGGCCTGCGGGCGGCGTCGGAGATCCGCAGCAGCAGCGCGACCAGGATGTAGTTCGCGAGCAGCGACGAACCACCCTTGGAGAGGAAGGGGGCGGTGATACCGGTCTCCGGGATGAGTTTCGTGACGCCGCCGACGACGACGAAGATCTGCATGACCATGGTGAACGCCAGCCCGCCGCCGAGCAGCTTGCCGAACGTGTCGCGCACGGCGAGCGCGCTCCGCATGCCGCGCATCGCCACCAGCAGGTACAGCATCAGGACCGCGGCCAGCCCGATGAAGCCGAGCTCTTCGCCGATCGACGCCGTGATGAAGTCGGTGGCGGCCTCGGGCACCATGTCCGGCCGGCCCGCGCCGAGGCCGGTGCCGCCGACGCCGCCGGTGCCGAGTCCGAACAGGCCCTGGGCGAGCTGGTAACCGCCGCCGGGCTTGTCGTAGGTGGCCAGCGGGTCCAGCCAGTTGGCCACGCGCTGCTGCACGTGCCCGAAGAGGTTGTAGGCGATCACGCAGCCGACGACGAAGAAGCTCAGCCCGAGCACGACCCAGATGGCCCGCTCGGTCGCCACGTAGAGCATCACCAGGATGACGCTGAAGAACAGCAGCGACGTGCCGAGGTCCTTCTCGAAGACCAGGACGCCGATGCAGACGACGGCGGCGATCAGGATCGGGCCGAGGTCACGCGCGCGCGGCAGCTCGACGCCGAGGAACTTCTTGCCCGCCACCATGAACAGGTCGCGCTTCGACACCAGGAACGAGGCGAAGAAGATCATCAGCAGGATCTTCGCGAACTCGCCCGGCTGGATCGAGAAGAACGGCAGCTTCAGCCACACCTTGGCGCCGTTGACCTCGGACAGGCTCGACGGCAGCAGCGCCGGCAGCGCGAGCGCGACGATGCCGATCAGGCCGGCGGTGTAGCCGTAACGGGTCAGCGTGCGGTGGTCGTTGACGACCACCAGCACCACGATGAACAGCGCCAGCGAAATGACCGTGAACAGCACCTGCTTGGTGACGTCCGGCGAGAAGTCCTTGCCGTTCTGCAGCGCCTTCTCGGCCTGCGCCAGGTCGATCCGGTGGATCATCACCAGGCCGATGCCGTTGAGCAGCGCGACGCAGGGGAGCAGCACCGGATCCGCGTACGGCGCCCACTTGCGCACCGCGAGGTGCGCCCCGGTCAGCACGCCGAGGTAGGCGAGCCCGAGCCAGAGGATCGACGCGGTGAGTTCCTGCTCCTGGTTCGCCTCCACCAGGACCAGCGCGATGGTCACGATGAAGGCCGCGAACCCCAGCAGCACCAGTTCGGTGTTGCGCCGGGTCGGCACGTCCCGCGGCGGGTTCGTCTGGAACTGGGCCGCGAGCGGCTCGGCGGTGTTCGCGGCAGGCTGGCCCATCAGTTACCGCCTCCCGTCGTCGGTGCCGTCGAACTCGGCGTCGAGCAGTCCCTCCCCGCAGGCTGGTTCGCCGACGACGGAGCGGTGGAACCGGCCGGTGCCGACGGAGTCGTCGTCGGCGTGGCCGTAGGGGTCGGCGTCAGCGACGGCTGGCCGTTCACCGGCGCGCAGTTGTTCAAGCGCTTGTGCAGCTGCAGGAAGTCGTCGATGTACTTCCGGGCGTCGTCGAGGCTGTCCTTCTTGACGCCGTTCTGCACCGCCAGCCGCGCGTCTTCCTGGAGCTGGTTGACGCGGAGCTTGTCCGTGCACACCTGGTTCGGCGGGCACGAACCCTGCTCGTAGGTGTGCAGGTCGATGCCGAGGATGCTGCCGGGAACGCCGCGGTAGATCACGACCTCCTGGTCCGCACCTTCGCCGACATAGTACTGACTCAGCACGAAGTAGCGGGTGGCGATGGCGGCCGCGGCGAGCACCACGAGCACCACCAGCGCGCCGGCCAGCCAGCGGAACCGCTTCCGGCGCTTGGCCTTGGGGTCCACGCTCGGCTGCGGCAGCTCCTGGCGCGGCTGCGGCGGGGGCTGGGTCAGCGCCCGGGCCCGCGCCGCGGGCGAGTCGCCCTGGTGCCGCTCGTCGCTGCCGTCCCCGGCGGCGCCGCCCACGATGGGCGCGTCCTCACCGAAGTCGACGTCGACGACGTCGGCGATGATCACCGTGACGTTGTCGGTGCCGCCGCCCTTGAGCGCCAGCTCGATCATCCGGTCCGCGCACTGCTGCGGGTCCGGGATCTGCACGGCCTCCGCGAGCGTCTCGTCGCTGACCATGCCGGACAAGCCGTCCGAGCAGATCAGGTACCGATCGCCGGGGCGCGCTTCACGCACGGTGAGGCTCGGCTCGACCTCGTGCCCGGTCAGCGCCTTCAGCAGCAGCGACCGCTGGGGGTGCACCGCCGCCTCTTCGGGCGTGATCCGGCCTTGTTCGAGCAGTTCGTTGACGAAGCTGTCGTCGCGCGTGATCTGCGCGAACTGGCCGCCGCGGAACAGGTAGGCGCGCGAGTCGCCGACGTGCACCAGGCCCAGCCGGGTCCCGGCGAACAGCACGGCGGTGAGCGTGGTGCCCATCCCGTCGAGGTCCGGGTCCTGCGAGACGAGCTCGGCGATCGCGGCGTTGCCGTTCGCCACCGCCTCGCGCAGCTGGGCGAGGAGGTCGTCACCCGGCTCGTCGTCGTCGAGCGGGGCGAGGGAGGCGATGACGACCTTGCTGGCCACTTCGCCCGCCGCATGACCACCCATGCCGTCGGCGAGCGCGAGCAGGCGAGGGCCGGCGTACACGGAGTCCTGGTTGCTCGAACGCACCAGGCCCCGGTCGCTGCGGGCTGCATAGCGGAGGACGAGAGTCATGGGCGAAGCTCGATCACCGTCTTGCCGATCCGGATGGGGACTCCGAGCGGGACCCGGAGGGGTGCAGTGACCTTAGCCCGGTCCAGATAGGTGCCGTTCGTCGAGCCCAGATCTTCCACGTACCAGTCCTCACCGCGCTGGGCGATCCGGGCGTGCCGGGTCGACGCGTAGTCGTCGTCGAGCACCAGCGTCGAGTCGTCGGCGCGGCCGATCAGGATCGGCCTGCCGTCCAGCGCGATGCGGGTCCCGGCGAGCGCCCCGTGGGTCACCAGCAGCTGCTGCGGCGATTTCCCGCCGCGCGGCTTCTTCTCCTTCTTGCGACCGAAGGTCGGCACCTGGACACGCATGCCGGACGCCGCGTAGAGGTCCGAGCGGACGACTCTGAGCGCGGCGAACACGAAGAGCCAGAGCAGCACGAGGAAGCCCACCCTGGTGAGTTGTACGACCAGCTCTGGCACTTGGTGTGTCCGCTCCCGACTCTTCCGTGCAGCCGCGACGCGGGTACGCCGCGGTCCCCCCGCACGTCAATTCTGCGGGAACAGTATTACGGGCCCGGAGTCAGCCCTGCGTACGGAACACCAGGGACGAATGCCCCACCCGGATGACGTCACCGTCCGCGAGCTGCCAGGTCTGCACCGGAGTGCCGTTCACGGTCGTGCCGTTCGTCGACCCGATGTCGGCGAGCGTGGCGCTCTGGCCGTCCCAGGTGATCTCCAGATGACGACGCGAGACACCGGTGTCGGGGAGCCGGAAGTCGGCGTCCTGGCCGCGGCCCACGACGTTGCCACCCTGCTTCAGGGAGTACGTCCGGTTCGAGCCGTCGTCCAGTTGCAGGCTCGCCGCGAGCTGACGGCCCGCCGCGGGGGCGGCGTAGCCACCCTGCTGCTGCGCGTAGGGGTCACCGGCCGGCTGCCCGTACGCCTGCTGCTGGCCGTACTGGTCGTAACCGGCCTGCTGCTGACCGCCGTACTGGTCGTACCCGGGCTGCTGCTGCTGGCCGCCGTACTGGTCGTAGCCACCCTGCTGGTAGCCGCCCTGGTCGTACCCGCCGCCCTGCTGGGGCTGCGCGTACCCGCCCTGGTCGTAGCCACCGCCCTGAGGGGGTTGGGCGTAACCCTGGTCGTAGCCGCCCTGCGGGGGCTGCTGGGCGTACCCGCCCTGGTCGTAGCCACCCTGCTGGTAACCACCCTGCTCATAGCCACCGGCCGGGGGCTGCTGACCGTAGCCGCCCTGCTCGTAGCCGCCCTGCTGCTGGCCGTAACCCTGGTCGTACCCGGGCTGCTGGCCACCCTGCTGTCCGTAGCCGTACTGGCCCTGCTGGCCGTACGGGTCACCCTGGTCGTATTGGCCGTAGCCGGGGGGCTGGCTCATTGCTGGGTCTCCTGCGTTGCTGGGTCGTGCCGACCGCGGTGAACCGGCGCCTGCGGGGCGGGCGTCGGGATCGACGGACGAACGGGTCTTGAACTGTCCAGTATGCAGCGCCTCGTTGCGCTCGAGTGATACGACGACGTCACCATAGGTGTCCAGGCCTTCGGCGGCGAGGTGTTCGGCCACCGCCTTGGCCAGCACCTGGGTGACGCGTTGCTCGTCACCGGCCATGCGCTCGTGGTCAGCCGTCCCCAAGGACACGATGTAGTGATTCGGGGCGAGCTGCCGACCGCCTGCCAGCTCACGAACGTTCTCCTCACTCTCCCGCTCGAGTGCGATCGCCACTTCCTGCGTGACGACGTTGCCACCGAACATGCGCGCGAAAGTGTTCCCCACCAGGTTCTCGAGTCGCCTGTCGAATCTTTCGGCGCGGCCCACCGGGGAAAACCTCCTCACACTTGTGCTTCCGCCCCGATCCTATCCGGGTGAGCGAGCCTCGACACGGCCCCCGGTGAAACCGGTGCGAACGACCTGCTAGTGTTCTCCTCGCTGCCGCAAGGAAGCACTCGGGCGAGTGGCGGAATGGCAGACGCGCACGGTTCAGGTCCGTGTGTCCGAAAGGACGTGAGGGTTCAACTCCCTCCTCGCCCACGCTGTTCAGAGCCCCGGTCGCTAGCGCGACCGGGGCTCTTCCCGTTGTCCTTGTGTCTCCCGGGGGGCCGAGCCCCCCGGACCCCCCACGGTGCCTTCGCTCACCTTCCAGCGTGGCTGAGCGGGGTTCTCCTGGTGGGGAATATCACCCGTTTGGCTCTGCGTGGTGTTCGCTTACGGCTGAGTTCGGGGTGTATTTAGGCCCTGTCTGGCTGGTTCAGCCCGTCGTCTTGGTGATCCAGTCGGCCAGGACGTCCGCGCGGGACGTGGTTTCGATGCCCGCGTGCGGGCAGCCGGGGCCCGTTGCTTCCAGCGCTACTAGGCCGTTCGGGGTGAAGTACGGGGCTCCGGAGTCGTAGGTGCAGGCACTCGTGGTGATCGCCGGGCTCGCGCCGCGGACTCCCAGCGTTGTCGGGGCCACCGTCGCCACCGCTACCGTGCCCTGCTGCATCCGGGTGGCCGGCTTGGGGTTCGTGCTGGTCAGGCTGCCCCAGCCGGCCAAGGTCAGCTGGTCGCCCACCTTGGGGAGCGTGCGGTCGAGCGGCAGGGGCTTCACCGTGCTCACCGGGGTGTCGAGGCGGGCCAGCGCCACGTCGTTCTCTTTCGCCTGGATCACCTCGGTCACCTTGCGGGCCACGCCCGACTCCGTGGCCTCGTCGGTCAGCCCGAGGGTCGCGGTGGTGGGGTAGGGGACCTTGCCCGAGACGCGGTTGCGGGCCGCGTCGTGGAAGCAGTGGCCGGTGGTGAGGAGCCATCCGGGCGCGACCAGCGCGCCCGTGCAGTAGCTGCTGTACGTCGAACCGTCCGGGCGGGGGATCTTCGTCATCGCGAGCTTCGCGACGAACCCGAACCGACCCTGGGGGACGTCTGAGCCGTTGGCGATCCCTGGCGCGGCCAAGGCGGCAGGGGCGGTGGTGATGGTCAGGACAACAGCGGCTAGCAGGGCGCGCAGGCGCATTCTTCCCCTTCGTCGAACCGATGATCGACGTTCGAGGTTATTGCCGCCGCCGGGCCGGGGGGAATTCCCTGGCCGGGCGTCACCCGGTGGGCCACCGGGTGACGCCCGGAAGGAGGTCAGCCCGTGTGCGAAGAGATCCAATCCGCGACGACGTCGACCCGCGACGTCGTCTCGAGCTGGTTGTGGGGGCAGTCCGGACCGGACGACTCCACCGAGACCAGCTGCCCGCCGGTGCCGGCCGCGACGAAGTACGGCGCGCCCGAGTCGTACACGCAGGCGCTCGTCGTCGACGTCGGCGCGACGCCCTGCACGCCCAGCGTCGAGGTGGCCACCTGGCCGACCTTCACCGTGCCCTGCTGCAGCTTCGTCGACGGCGTCGGGTTGGTCGCCGTGAGGCTGCCCCAGCCGGCGAGCGTCAGCTGCTGCCCGAGCGACGGCGTGAGCCGGTTGACCGTCAGCGGCGTGATGCCGGTGACGTCGGCGTCGAGGGTCGCGATGGCGATGTCGTTCGCGGCGGCCTGGTAGACGGTCACCACGTTGCGCGTCACGCCCGGCGTGCTCTGGTTGACCGTGCCGAGCAGCACCGACGTCGGGTACGGCACCGGGCCGGAGACGCGGACGCGGTTCGCGTCGTGGAAGCAGTGGCCGGCGGTGACGATCCACCTCGCCGCGATCAGCGCGCCCGAGCAGGCGCTGTTGTACTTGGTGCCGTCGGGTTTCGGGATGTTCGTCATCGTGAGTTTCGCGGCGAACTGGAACTGGCCCGCCGGGACGTCGGAACCGTTGGCCACGGCCGAAGCCGGACCCGCGGTGGCGAGGCCGGCGGCGAGGGTCAGAAGGGCAGCGGAAAGCACAGCGCGAACGCGCATCGGTGGATCCCCCTTGTCACGCACCGGCGGCTCGCGCCGGCGATCACCTTCGAGCGTAGCGACGGCGGGCGGGGTCGGACTGCGCTGCTCGGAGTAAGAAAACGGCCCCGACGCTCAGCGCCGGGGCCGTTTTGCCGGGAATCAGCCGATGTGTGAAGCGATCCAGTCCGCGACGACGTCGACGCGCGCGGTGGACTCGGCCTGGTCGTGGGGGCAGTCCGGGCCGTCGCTCTCGATGGAGACCAGGCGGCCGCCGTTCTTGCCGGTCGGCACGAAGTACGGGGCGCCCGAGTCGTAGGTGCACGCGCTGGTGGTCGACGTCGGGGCGAAGCCCGTCACGCCGGTGTACAGGGGGTCGACGGTGGCGACCTTCATCAAGCCCTGCTGCAGTTTCGTGCCCGGCGTCGGGTCGACCGACGTCAAGCTGCCCCAGCCCGCGAGCACGACCTTCTGGCCCACGACCGGCGTTTTGTGGTTGAGCGACAGCGGTTCGACGCCGAAGACGGGCTTGTCGAGCTCGGCGATCGCGATGTCGTTGCTCGGTGACTGGTACACCGTCACGACGTTGCGCGTGATCCCCGGCTTGTCGACGGTGGTGGTGCCCAGCAGCACCGACGTCGGGTAGGGCACCGGGCCGGAGACCGGGTTGCGGGCCGCGTCGTGGAAGCAGTGGCCGGCGGTGATGATCCACTTCTTGGCGATCAGCGAACCCGAGCACGCGCTGTTGTACTTCGTGCCGTCGGTGCGCGGGATGTCCGTCATGGTCAGCTTCGCGGCGAACTTGAACGTCCCCTGCGGGACGTCGGCGCCGTTGGCCACGGCCGATGCCGGTGCGGCGGTGACGACCGCCGCGGCGAGCGCGAACAGACCTGCGGAAAGCAAAGCGCGGATGCGCATTCTCAACCCCCTGGTTGGGCCGGCGTCCGGCCGGCGATGGGGGCGAGGGTAGCGAAACCCGGTGCGGCGGTGGCGGGAAGTCCCGCCACCGCCGGCGGAAATCAGTTCACGCCGACCAGGTCGACGACGAAGATGAGGGTCTCGCCGGGCTTGATGACGCCGCCCGCGCCGCGGTCGCCGTAGCCCAGGTGCGGCGGGATGACGAGCTTGCGCCGCCCGCCGATCTTCATCCCCGCGACACCCTGGTCCCAGCCGGAGATGACCTGGCCCGCGCCGAGGCCGAAGCGCAGCGGCTCGCCGCGGTTCCAGGATGCGTCGAACTCCTCGCCGGTGGAGTGGGAGACACCGACGTAGTGCACGGTGACGGCCTTGCCGGGAGTGGCCTCCGCGCCGTCGCCGACGGTGATGTCGGTGATCTCGAGGTCGGCCGGCGGGGTGCCGTCCGGGCGGTCGATCTGGGGCTTTTCCAAGGTCATGGCGCCCACCGTACCCACGCGCGCGAGGCTGCGCCGTTCGGACTACGCCCAAGGGCTGAAAAACGCGAAAAGTCTTCACATGTGTGCTACTGCTCGGTAGCGTGCGCTTCGTCACTCTCCTTGACCCCGAGGGAGCCCTGATGCGACGCGGCATCCGCACCCTGACCTTGACGGCTTTGGCGGGCTTGGTCGCCGGGCTAACCCAGGTCGCTGTCACCGCTCCGGCCGCCGAGGCGGCCGCAGCACCCAACGACTACTGCGGCGGGCAGTGCAGCGACATCCTGCCGCCCGGCGAAAACGGCAACGGCACGCTGGCGGACATCCTGGCGCACAAGGTGCTCGGCACCCGCCCGGCGCACGCGGCCGACCAGCTCGGCAAGTACTCCTCGCTGGCCGGTGGCTACCAGACGCTGACCACCGGGGCGATCAACCAGTACTTCAACGACTCGTCGTTCGGCGTCGCCGCCGACCAGGTCGCCAGCACGATCCAGCCGCGTTCCGACGTGACGATCGTGCGCGACAAGGCCCTCGGCGTCCCGCACATCACCGGCACCACGCGCGCCGGCACCGAGTTCGGCGCCGGGTACGCGGCCGGGCAGGACCGGCTGTGGCTGATGGACGTCCTGCGCCACGCCGCCCGCGGCCAGGTGACGTCGTTCGCCGGCGGCGCCCAGGCCAACCGCGAGCTGGAGCAGAGCTTCTTCGCGAACGCGCCCTACACCGAAGCCGAGCTGCAGCAGCAGATCGACCACGTCGCCGCGAGCGGCCCGCGCGGCGCGCAGGGCCTGTCCGACGCGCAGGCGTACGTCGACGGGATCAACAAGTACATCACCGACTCCCACAGCGGCCGCTACTTCCCGGGCGAGTACGTGCTCACCGGGCACGTCGACGCGATCACCAACAACGGCACCATCGACCCGTTCAAGCTGACCGACCTGGTCGCGCTCGCGTCGCTGGTCGGCGCCGAGTTCGGCGCCGGTGGTGGCGGTGAGGTGCAGAACGCCGTCGCGAAGCTGGCGCTGCAGGAGCAGTACGGCGCCGCGCAGGGGGAGAAGGTCTGGCAGAGCCTGCGGTCCGAGGACGACCCCGAGGCCGTCAAGACCCTGCACGACGGGCAGACGTTCCCCTACGGCAAGACCCCGGCCAACGCCGTCGGGCAGGCCCTGCCGGACAAGGGTTCGGTGACCCCGCAGCAGCTGGTGTTCGACCAGACCGGTTCGGCGTCGACCGCGACTCCGTCCACTGTGGACGTCCCGGCGCCGGCCGCGCAGGAGCCCGCCCGCGGGATGTTCGACAACGGCGTGCTGCCCGGCGACATGCTGACCGACAAGCACGGCATGTCGAACGCGCTGGTCGTGTCCGGCTCGAAGACCGCCAGCGGCCACCCGGTCGCCGTCTTCGGCCCGCAGACCGGGTACTTCGCGCCGCAGCTGCTCCTGCTGCAGGAACTGCAGGGACCGGGCATCAGCGCCCGCGGCGCGGCCTTCGCCGGGCTGAGCATGTACGTGCTCCTCGGTCGCGGCCAGGACTACTCGTGGAGCGCGACGACGTCGGCGCAGGACATCATCGACACCTACGCGCTGAACCTGTGCGACCCGAGCGGCAAGGCGCCGACTAAGGACTCGAACTACTACACGTACAAGGGCCAGTGCCTGCCGATGGACACCGTGGAGGTCAAGGACTCCTGGAGCCCGACGGTCGCCGACGGTACCGCGGCCGGCTCGTACACCCTGCGTGCCTACCGCACGAAGTACGGCCCGGTGCTGAGCCGGGCGACGGTCGGCGGTAAACCCGTGGCGTACGCGCAGCTGCGGTCCTCGCTCTTCCACGAGGCCGACTCGCTGATCGGCTTCCAGGAGCTGAACGACCCGGGTTACGTCAAGTCCGCGGCGGACTTCCAGAAGGCCGCGGCCGACATCAACTTCACGTTCAACTGGTTCTACGCCGACTCGAAGGACATCGCGTACTTCAACTCCGGCGCCAACCCGGCCCGGCAGTCCAATGTGGACCCGAACCTGCCGGTGTGGGGTGACCAGGGGCACGACTGGATCGGCTGGAACCCGGCCGGCAACGTCGCGAACTACACCCCGGCGTCGCAGCACCCGCAGTCGGTCAACCAGGACTACTACGTCAGCTGGAACAACGCGCAGGCCAACGGCTACGCGGCGGCGGGTGCGGACAAGTCCGCCGTGCACCGCGTCGACCTGCTCGACACGCGCGTCAAGACGATGATCCTCACCGGCACCAAGGTCACCCGGGTCAACCTGACCCAGGCGATGGAGGACGCCGCGCTGGCCGACCTGCGCGCCGAGCGCGTCCTGCCGCTGCTGCTGCAGGTGCTCGACAAGACGCCGACCACCGGTGCGGCCGCCGATGCCGAGGCGAAGCTGAAGGCGTGGATGGCCAACGGCCACAAGCGGACGGAAACCACGGCCGGCAGCAAGGCGTACGCCGACGCCGACGCGATCCGGATCTTCGACGCGTGGTGGCCGCTGCTGGTCCAGGCCGAGTTCAAGCCGGGAATGGGCGACAACGCCTACAACGCGATGACGGGCGTGCTGGGCATCAACGAAAGCCCGTCCGGCTTCCAGAACGGCAACGGCCAGCACACCGGTCAGCCGCACAAGGGCTCGTCGTTCCAGTTCGGCTGGTGGGGTTACGTCAGCAAGGACATCCGGCAGGTGCTCGGCCAGCCGGTGGCCGGCCCGCTCGGCAGCACGTTCTGCGGCGGCGGCAACGTCACCACGTGCCGCCAGGCGCTCGTCGACTCGCTGACCACCGCCGCGGGCCAGGCCGCGAACACCGTCTACCCCGGTGACGCGAGCTGCTCCGCGGGCGACCAGTGGTGTGCCGACACGATCGTGCACAACCCGCTGGGCGGCATCACGCAGGACAAGATCACCTGGCAGAACCGCCCGACGTTCCAGCAGGTCGTCGAGTACACGGCGCACCGCGGCGACAACATCGCCAACCTCGCGCCCGGGAAGACGGTCAGCGCCACCAGCGCCGAAACCGGCTTCTACCCCTCACCGGCGTCGAACGCGATCGACGGCAACGCCTCGACCCGCTGGGCCAGCGACTGGAGCGACGACCAGGCGATCACCGTCGACCTCGGCTCGGTCCAGCCGGTCTCGCGGGTAGCCCTCAGCTGGGAATCGGCGTACGGCAAGGGATACAAGATCCAGACCTCGCCGGACGCCGTGAACTGGACGGACGCTGCGGTCGTCACCAACGGGGACGGCGGGCAGGACAACGTGTCCTTCGCGCCGACGCAGGCCCGGTTCGTGAAACTGCAGGGCGTCCAGCGCGGCACGAAGTACGGCTACTCGTTGTACGAGTTCGAGGTGTACGCCCACTGAAGCCAGGTCGGCTCGCCCGCGGACGCGCGGGCGAGCCGGCCGCCTTCGTCACAGTGACCGGGGAGATGACCTGCGGTTACGGTGATCGCATGGACGACTGGACGCCCCGCACCAAGGCCATCGCCGCCGGCCGGCCGCACGGTCCCGGTGAGCCGCTGAACACGCCGCTCGTCGCCACCAGCACGTACCAGGCCGGTGGCGATTCCGTGTACGCGCGCAGTGACGGCACGCCGACCTGGCACGCGCTCGAGGAGACCATCGGGGCGCTCGAAGGCGGCTACGCGACGGCGTTCGCGTCCGGCGTCGCCACGCTGTCGGCGGTCCTGGACCTGCTGCCGGTCGGGTCGCGGGTGGTCGTCCCGACGTTCAGCTACGCCGTGACGCGCGGGGTGCTCGCCCACGCGCAGAAGCTCGGCAAACTCGCCGTCACCGAGCTCGAGCCGACCGACACCGCGGCCTGGGTCGCCGAGGCCGCGACGTCGGACCTGGTCTGGCTGGAGTCGCCGACCAACCCGACGCTCGACGTCATGGAGATCGAGGCCATCGCCGCGGCCGCGCGCGGCCGGGTCGTCGTCGACAACACCTTCGCGACGCCGTTGCAGCAGCGGCCGCTCGAACTCGGCGCCGACGTCGTCGTGCACAGCGCGACCAAGCTCATCGGCGGGCACAGTGACCTGCTGCTGGGCCTCACCGTGGCCAAGGACCCGGCCGTCGCCGACGAGCTGCGTGGCGCGCGGACCCGCGTCGGGTCGACGCCGGGCGCCCTCGAAGCCTGGCTCGCGCTGCGGGGGCTGCGGACCATGCCGGTGCGCCTGGCCGAGCAGTCCCGGACCGCCGCGCTGCTGGCCGAGCGCCTCCGCGAGCACCCCGCGGTGACGAAGGTGCGCTACCCGGGTTTCGGGATGATGGTCGCCTTCGAACTGGCCGGCGGAGAGGCCGCCGACAAGTTCTGCGCGGCCGTCCGGCTGATCCGGTCCGCGACCAGCCTCGGCGGGGTGGAAAGCCTGGTCGAGCGGCGGGCGTGGCTGCCGGGTGAGGAACGTGTGCCGGCCGGTCTGGTGCGGTTCAGCGTCGGTCTCGAAGATCCGGATGACCTTTGGCGCGATTTGTCCATCGCCCTCGCGGAGTAACACCAACGGAGGAATCCTCGATAGTCGCGGCATCGCAGTTCAATGCCGTTGGGAGTCTGACCGTGGGTAGAACGCTGCACCGGGTCGCGGGGATCGTTTCCGCGGGCGCGCTGATCACTTTCGCCGCCGCACCGGCGGCATTCGCGGAGACCGAGACGACGACCGCGCCGTCGACCACGGAGACGACCACCTCCACCTCCGAGACGACCACGACGACGGTCCCGAGCACCTCGGAGACCACGACGGCCCCGACCACCCCGGTGACGACCACCGGGACGACCTCGGCCGACCCGACCACCGACGTCACGAAGACGACCACCCCGGAGACCACGACCACGACGGCCGAGCCGCCGTCGGACGGCTACCAGGACAACACCGGCCACGGCTTCGTCGGCGTCGGCGGCGAGGGAGTCCTGGTCATCAACTGCGCCTCAGGCGCGCCCGGCAACGTGGCGACCCAGTACCTCGACGTCACCGGCGGTCCGGACCAGGACGAGTCCGACGGCCGGACCTGGAACTACTCCGTGCGCGTCAACAACCTGCCGCCGGGCACCACCACCGGCAAGTTCAGCTGGACCTGCAACGGCGTCGACGGCGAAGGTGTCGTCGACTTCGAACAGGCGCCGCCGCCGGAGACCAGCACCACGATCCCGCCGACCAGCGGCACCACGACCAGCGCGCCGGCCACGACCAGCGCGCCGTCGAGCACCGCGCCGACCACGACGTCGAGCGTGCCGAGCGCGTCGACCACCACCAGCACCACGACCGGCACTCCCGGCAACGCCGCCCCGAAGGCCCAGGTCAAGGTCGCGCCCCAGGGCGGGATCGAAACGGGCTTCGGCGGCACGGCCAGGTGACCGTCCGCCGGGCGGGCGCGGCGGTCGCCGCGTTCGCCCTCGCCCTGACGCTGGTCGGCTGCAGCTCCGCCGAGACGCCGAAGGCCGCCGCGCCGGTGCCGTCGTCGGTCCCGGTGACCGCGCCGTTCAAGGGCCTGCGGCCGACGTCGGTGAAGATCCCCAAGATCGGCGCCGAGTCCAGCCTGCTCGCGGTCGCGCTCAAGACCGACGGCTCGATCTCCGTCCCGTCGGTGCACACGCCGATGCAAGCGGCTTGGTACAAGCTCTCGCCGGTACCCGGTGACGTCGGCCCGGCGATCGTGCTCGGCCACGTCGACGGCGACAAGCAGCCCGGCATCTTCTACAAGCTCAAGGACCTCGTGCCCGGCGACGAGGTGGACGTCGACCGCAGCGACGGCAAGAAGCTGAAGTTCGTCGTGGACCACGTCACGCAGGTCCCTAAGGACACGTTCCCGAAAGACGCGGTGTACGGCAACAGCGCCAAGCCGGAACTGCGGCTGATCACGTGCGGTGGGGTGTTCGATCACGCCGCCCACAGCTACAAGGACAACATCGTCGTCTACGCGAACCTAGCCAACGCCTGAGCCCGGGTACGGGAACGTCTTCGGCGCGACCGCGGCCCGGTCGACCCACTTGCGCATGCCCGCGTCGCAGGCGGCGTAACCCCAGTTGATCAGCTGGTCCTGCAGTCGTTCCGAGGTGTGGGTCAGCCGGGTGCTCGTCACGGCCAGCGCGTGGGTCTGCGCGACCGGCGCGGGCAGCGCGTCCGGCAGCTCGAAGTGCTCGATGTCGCTGTAGGTCGCCCAGTACGTCCCGGCGTACGTCTTGTCCTGGTAGGACTTCAGCAGCGTGCCGGTGCGCAGCTCGCGGACCTGGTTGTCCATCACGGTCAGCACGCGCAGCAGCTGCATCGGCCAGTTCCGCTTCGGGTTGTCCTCGTGCTTCATCTTCTTGCCGGCGTCGCTGACCAGGACGACCGCGCGCTGGTTCTCGATCGGGTCCAGGCCGAGGTTGTCGTACACACCCGCGTCGCTGAGCACGATCTTGCGGTCGGCCTGGTTCGGGTCGGGGATCACCACCGGCGAGAGCAGCGGCGGGAACGCGGACGACGCGGCGACGGCGGTGGCCAGGGGGATCTGCCCGTGCGGGCCGTCCTGGCGGAAGAACCACCACAGCGAGCCGTCCTGCAGGCTGGTCGCGGTGAACACGAAGTGCGGCCCGGCCGGGTCGAGCTGGTCGAGGCGGAAGTCGCCGAAGAGGTGCTTCGCGTAGACGCGCGCGAGTTCCTCGCCCGCGCTGCGCCACGGGATGAACATCGCTTTCAGCGTCACCGGGACGTCGAGGTTCGTCCGCGCCAGTTTCCGGATCGGTTCCACGACGAACTTGCCGAAGTTGTCCGCGATGCCGTCGTCCCCGAACGACAGTTTGTGCCACGCGTGGGCCAGGACGCCGGCCGCGATCGACCCGCCGGACACGCTGGAGACGGTGGTCAGTTTCGGCAGCCAGCCGAGTTCGTTGAGGCGCCAGAGCGCGCCGGTGTGGAAGAGCATCGCGCGGTAGCCGCCGCCGGACAGGGCCAGGCCGACGCCGGAACGTTCCGTGGAATCCACCCGGCCGAGTGTATTACCGCAGCAAGGGCGTCAGCAGCGGGCGTTGCCCGGCCGGGACGTATTCGGCGTAGTTGTCGTACAACGCCTGTTTGGCCAGCTGGGCCGCGCCGGCGCCGTCGGCCGCGCGGACCGCGTCGAGCACTTCGGCGTGGTGCGCGAGCCAGGTGCGCATCAACGACGCCCGGTTGCTGGCGTGCTCCAGCTTGTCTTCGATCAGTTCCAGCACCACTCCGCGCACGACTTCTTCGCTGACCACCAGCAACGGGTTCCGCGAGATCCGCGCGATGACCTCGTGGAACGCGACGTCCGCGCGGCTGAACTCGGCGTACCCGCGTGAGACGCCTTCGCGCATCGCTTCGAGGGCTTCGGCCAGGCCGGCCAGGTCGTCGTCGGTGCGCAGCTCCGCGGCCAGCAGGTGGGCCGAGCCGTCGAGGATCATCCGGAACTGCAACAGGTCCGCGAGCCCGACGTGGTCGGCGCGGGCGAGCCGGTGCATCGAGCGGTGCAACGCGACCGGGGACGCGGCCAGCACCTCGGGCCCCCGCGGATCGCCGGGGCGCGAACGGATCATCTCGGCGGCCTGCAGCACCCGCAGGGCTTCGCGGATCGTCGAGCGGCCGACTCCGAACTGGATCATCAGCTCGCGCTCGCTGGGCAGCCGTTCACCCGGCTTGAGCTCGCCGCTGATCACGGCCTGCTCGATCTGTTCGACGACCCGCTCGTACGCGCGGACCGGAGCCACCGGTTCGAACCGCATCCCTTGACCTCGACGTCCGTCGCGTGCAGGCTACTGGTCAGACCAGTGTACCTACCTGGAGGCCAGATGAAAGCCCGGATTCCCGTGCTGGCAGCGGCGCTGCTGCTCGTGGTGTCCGGCTGCTCGGCCGGCTCGTCGGCGAGCGTTTCCGCTGGTCCGGACACGCTTTCCGTGGGTTTCACAGCGGAGCCCGCGAACTTCGACTTCACCAAGACCGACGGTGCCGCGATCCCGCAGGCGTTGCTCTACAACGTCTACGAAGGCCTGGTGAAGCTCGATTCGCAGGGTCGCGTGGTGCCGTTGCTCGCGAAGTCGTGGACCATCAGCCCGGACCGCAAGACCTACGACTTCCAGCTGCGGCCGGGCGTCGAGTTCAGCAACGGCGAGCCGTTCACCGCCGAGGACGTCAAGTTCTCGCTGCTGCGCGTGAAAACCGACTGGACGATCTCGATCAAGTCCACAATGGACGTCGTCGATCACGTCGACGTCGTGGCGCCGGACCACGCGCGGGTCGTGCTCTCGAAGCCGTCGAACGGCTGGTTGTTCAGCCTCACGAGCCGGCTGGGCGCGATGTTCAGCCCCACCGGCGTCGCGGATCTGGCGAACAAGCCGATCGGCACCGGGCCGTACGTCGTGGCGGCCCGGATGCGCGGCGACTCCGTCGTGCTCAAGGCGAATCCCGGGTACTGGGGCCGGGAGCCGGCGTACAAGACGGTCGTCCTGAAGTACATCAAGGACCCGACCGCGCTGAACAACGCCCTGTACAGCAACGGGATCGACGTCATCTCGGCGATCACCGCGCCCGACTCGATCCCGCAGTTCCAGGCCGACGACCGGTTCCGGGTGGTGCAGGGCACGTCGAACAGCGAGGTCACGCTGGCGTTCAACAACAAACGCGCGCCGCTGACCGACCCGCGGGTGCGCCAGGCGCTGACGTACGCGATCGACCGGAAGGCGCTGCTCGACACGGCGTGGGCCGGGCGCGGCACGTTGATCGGCAGCATGGTCCCGCCGACCGACCCCTGGTACGAGGACCTGTCGAACGTCTACCCGTTCGATCCGGCGAAGGCGAAGGCGCTGCTGAGCGAGGCGGGCGCGACGAACCTGAACCTGCGGCTGCGGATCCCGAACCTGCCCTACGCCGTCTCGGCCGCGCAGGTCGTGCAGTCGCAGCTGGCCGATGTCGGCGTCCGGACGACGATCGAGCCGCTCGACTTCCCGGCCGTCTGGCTGAAGCAGGTGTTCACCGACCACGACTACGACCTGTCGATCATCCAGCACGTCGAGGCGCGCGACATCACGACGTTCGGCAAGCCGACGTACTACTGGGGCTACGACAACAAGCGGGTCCAGCAGTTGCTCGCCGAAGCCGACAGCGGGACGCCGGAGCAGCAGGTCGCGGACATGAAGCAGGTGGCCAAGCAGCTGAATACGGATGCGGCCGCGGACTGGCTCTTCCTGTTCCCCAACGTGATCGTCGCGAAGGCCAAGGTCGGCGGGTTCGCGGCGAACCAGGTCAGCGAGTCGTTCGACCTGACCGGGCTGGCGCCGCGATGACCGCCAAGGTGCTGCGCCGGGTGGCGATCTTCGTGGTCAGCGTGCTGGTCGCGTCGATCGTGGTGTTCCTCTTCATGGCCGTGCTGCCGGGTGATCCGGCGCAGGTCGCGCTCGGCGTCAACGCGACGCCGGAGCTGCTCGCCAAGACCCGCGCCGAGTTCGGCATCGACCGGCCGCTGGTCACGCAGTACTTCGACTGGATCGGTGGTGTGCTCCACGGCGACTTCGGCCGCTCGTACGTCACGCGCGACACCATCGGCCCGCAGCTGCTCGACCGCCTCGGCGTCACGCTCTGGCTGGTCGGCGCCGGGATGCTCGTGGCGTTGGTGATCGCCATCCCCGTGGGCACGTTCGCCGCGGTCAAGCACCGGAAGGCGTCCGGCGCGGGTGTTTCCGGGCTGTCGCAGATCGGCGTCGCGGTTCCCGCGTTCCTCGCCGGGATCATCCTGGTGCAGATCTTCGCGGTGCAGCTGCGCTGGCTGCCGTCCGGCGGGTGGACGCCGCCGGACCAGGACGCGGGCGAGTTCCTCCGCGGGCTCGTTCTTCCCGCGCTGTCCCTCGGATTGGTGCAGGGCGCGGTGCTCACGCGTTATGTGCGCACGGCCGTGCTGGACACGCTCGGCCAGGACTACCTGCGCACCGCGCGGTCCAAGGGCCTGCGGCCCGGCCAGGCGCTGGTACGCCACGGTCTGCGCAACGCGTCCGTCCCGGTCGTCACCGTGCTGGGCCTGCAGCTCGCGACGCTGCTGATCGGCGCGGTCGTCGTCGAGCGCGTGTTCGTGCTGCCGGGGCTGGGCTCGATGCTGCTGGACGCGGTCGCGTCGCGTGATCTGCTGACCGTGCAGGGGATCGTGCTGGTGCTGGTGGTGGGCGTGCTGCTGGTCAACTTCGTCGTCGACGTCCTCTACACCGTGCTCGACCCGCGATTGCGAGGTTCGTGATGCGCAATCTCGTGATCGGCGGGGTACTGGTCGGCCTGGTTGTCCTGGCCGCGGTGCTGTCGTTCTTCTGGACGCCGTTCGACCCGGTGAAGGTCGACGCGGCCCACCGGCTCCTGGGCTTCGGGGGAGAGAACCTCTTCGGCACCGACAAGTTCGGGCGTGACCTGCTCAGCCAGCTCATGGTCGGCGCGCGGACCACGCTGTACGTCGGTGTGGTCGCGGTCGGCATCGCCGCCGTGATCGGGACGCCGCTCGGGATCCTCGCCGGGATGTCACCACGGTGGCTCGGCGAATTCGTCATGCGCGTCAACGACCTCGTGCTCGCGTTTCCCGCGCTGCTGCTGGCGATCATGTTCGGCGCCGTGTTCGGCGCGGACACGCTGACCGCGATGGTCGCGATCGGCATCGCGACGATCCCGTCGTTCGCGCGGATCGCCCGGTCCGGGACGCTGCAGGTGATGAGCACCGAGTTCGTGCTCGCCGCCCGCGCCGGCGGCCGGTCGCGGCTCACCATCGCCGTGCGGCACGTGCTGCCGAACATCTCCGGGCTGCTGATCGTGCAGGCGTCGGTGTCGTTCGCGATCGCCGTGCTGGCCGAGGCGGCCCTGTCGTTCCTCGGGTTCGGCACCCGGCCGCCGACCCCGTCGTGGGGCCGGATGCTGCAGGAATCTCAAGAGTTGCTGACGGTCCAGCCGCGGCTGGCGCTGGTGCCGGGCATCGCGATCGCCGTCGCCGTCCTCGGGTTCAACCTCCTCGGTGACGGCCTGCGCGACCGCCTCGACCCCCGATTGGCGGCCCGTGTATGACTCTCTCGGTAACGGGGCTGTCGGTGTCTTCGCTGGTCCGGGACATCTCCTTCGAGATCGGCGCGGGTGAGCGCGTCGGCCTGATCGGCGAGTCCGGCTCCGGGAAGTCGTTGACGGCGCTGGCGATCATGGGCCTGCTGCCCGACGAGCTGCGCGCGGCCGGCTCGGTGCGGCTCGGTGACCGCGAGCTACTGGGAATGTCCGAAAAGGACCTTTCCCGGCTGCGCGGTGACGAGCTGGCGATGGTGTTCCAGGAGCCGATGACGGCGTTGAACCCGGCCATGCGCGTGGGTCGGCAGGTCACCGAACCGGGCCGGATCCACGGCCGTCGCCGTCGTGCCGAGGAACTCCTCAACGCTGTGGGGTTGCCGGGCACGGCCCGCGCGTACCCGCACCAGCTGTCCGGCGGCCAGCGGCAACGCGTCGTCCTCGCGATGGCCCTGGCCAACAAACCGTCCCTGCTGATCTGCGACGAGCCGACGACCGCCCTCGACGTCACCGTGCAGGCCCAGATCCTCGCGCTGATCAAGACGTCACTTTCACGTGAAAGTGCCCTCCTGTTCATCACGCACGACCTCGCGGTGGTGGCGTCGGTGTGTGAGCGCGTGCTGGTGATGCTCGACGGCGAGATCGTCGAAGCGGGCTCGACGCGCGAAGTGCTGTCGTCGCCGAAGCACGAGTACACGCGGAAGCTCCTGGACGCGTCGGACCTGGAGGCGCGCCGATGATCATCGAAGTCCGCGACCTGGAACGGCGGTACGCCCGACGAGACGTGCACGCGCTGCGCGGTGTCAGCTTCGACGTCGAGGCCGGCCAGCGGTTCGGCATCGTCGGCGAGTCCGGTTCGGGGAAGTCCACGCTGGTCCGGCTGCTGGCGGCGCTCGACAAGCCGACCGCCGGCACAGTGTCGTTCCAAGGTCGACGTATCGACAACCTGCCGGAACGGAAACTCGGGTTCCTGCGGTCGGAACTGCAGATCGTCTTCCAGGACCCGATGGGTTCGCTCGACCCGCGGATGCGCGTCGCCGACATCATTTCCGAACCGCTGGGCCGTCGAGATCCGGACCGGGTCGCGGAGTTGCTCGCCGCCGTCGGCCTGCCCGCGGACGCGGCGGGGCGGTACCCGCACCAGTTCTCCGGCGGCCAGCGGCAACGCATCTCGATCGCGCGTGCGCTCGCGCCGAACCCTCGTGTGCTCATCGCGGACGAGCCGGTCAGCGCCCTCGACGTCTCCGTGCGCGGCCAGATCCTCGACCTGCTCGGCTCGCTGGTCGACCAGTTCGCGCTGACGCTGATCTTCGTGTCGCACGACCTCGGCGTCGTCCGGCACGTCTGCGACCGCGTCGCGGTGATGCGCCGCGGCGAGATCGTCGAACTCGGCGACGTCGAGCAGGTCTACGACGCGCCCGAGCACGAGTACACCCGGGAACTCCTGGCCGCCGCGCCGAACCTGCGCGCGGAACTGGCCCGGCTGAGCGGAGGCGAGGATGCCTGACTACCCGGACGGCCTGCCGATCGGCGCGGGCTGGACATCCACTGTGGACACGTCGGACGTGGTGTTCCCGTATGACGGGAGTGTCATCGGCACCGCGCCCATCGGCACGCCGGAGCTGGCTACGCGCGCTGTCGACGAGGCTGTCGCCGTCGCGCGCGAAGTGGCTTCGCTGCCTTCGCGGACTCGTCGCACCCTGCTGAACGACGTCGCTTCCGCGTTGCAGGAACGCCGTGAGGAGTTCGAGAACCTGCTGGTGCTGGAGACCGGCAAGCCGCTGGTGGACTGCCGCGTCGAGGTCGCCCGCACGATCGTCACGTGGGAAGCCGCCGCCGAAGAGGTGTCGCGGCTGCACGGCGAGACCGTCCCGCTCGATCTCCTGCCTTCCGGTGACGGGCTGGTCGGGTTCTGGAAACGCAAGCCGATCGGTGTGGTCGTCGGCATCGCGGGGTTCAACTACCCCCTGCTGCTCGCGTCGCACAAGATCGCCCCCGCGATCGCCGCCGGCTGCCCGGTGATCGTCAAACCCGCGCCGCAGACACCCCTGACGACGCTGTGGCTCGTGCACTTGATCAGGGAGATCGCGCCCGTTCCGGCGATGGTCCAGCTGATCACCGGCGACGCGTCCGTCGGCGCGGCGCTGACGACCGACCGCCGGATCGGCGCGGTCTCGTTCACCGGCTCGGCCGCGGTCGGCCACCGCATCGCCCGCGACGCGGCCCCGACAAAAACGCTGCTGGAGCTGGGTTCGAACGCGGCCCTCGTCGTCGCGGAGGACGCGGACCTCGACGCCGCCGCGGACGCCGTGCTGCGCGGCGGGTTCTACGCGTCCGGCCAGGCCTGCATCTCGGTGCAGCGCGTGCTGGTCGTCGCGTCGGTGGCGTCCGACTTCACCGAACGCGTGCTGGCGCGGCTCGACGAGGTCGTCGTCGGCGATCCCCGCGACGAGAAGACGCGGGTGTCCGCGCTGATCGACCCCGCGTCCACCGACCGCGTCGCCACGTGGATCGAGAAGTCCGGCGCTCGCCAGGTCGGCGGCGGTGTCGAAGGCACCGTGCTGCGCCCGACCGTCCTGCTCGACGTCCCGGACGGCGTCGAGGCCTGGGACGAAGAGATCTTCGGCCCGGTCGTCTGCCTGCGCACGGTGTCCGATGTGGACGAAGCCTTCGCCGCGGTCAACGCGTCCCGCTACGGCCTCCACGCCAGCGTCTACAGCCGGTCGCTGCGCACGGCGTTCCGCGCGCTCGACGAGCTGGACGTCGGCGGCGTCGTCGTCAACGAGGTGCCCGGGTTCCGCTCGGACACCATGCCGTACGGCGGGGTGAAGGACTCCGGCATCGGCCGCGAGGGCCCGCGCTTCGCCGTCGAGGAGCTGACCGTGACGAGGATGGCGGTGCTGCGGCCTTGAACTACGAGAACCTGTTCCGCTTGGACGGACGCCGTGCCGTGGTGCTCGGCGGTGGCAGCGGGATCGGCCGCGAAGCCGCCCGGGCCCTGGCCGCGCACGGCGCGTCAGTTGTGGTCGCGGACCGCGATGTCACAGCGGCCCGCGAAACCGGCGTCGGTGAGGCGTACGAGATCGACCTCCTCGAACCCGGCGCCGTCGACCGCGCGGCGAGTGACCTCGGGCCGCTCGACGTCGTCGTGCTGACCGCCGCGACGAATGTCCGCAAGCGCTTGCTCGACTACACCCGCGACGAGTTCGACCGGGTCCTCGCGCTCAACCTCGGCGTGACGTTCGAGGTCGTCCGCGCGTTCGGCGCCGACATGGTCGCGCGCGGGCGGGGGAGCATCATCGGCTTCTCGTCGATCCGCGGTACGACCGTCGAGCCCGGTCAGGGCCCTTATGCCGCCACAAAAGCCGGGCTCGTCCAGCTGTTCCGGACGGCCGCCGCGGAGTTCGGCCCGGCCGGCGTCCGGGTCAACGCGATCGCCCCCGGCGTCGTCGAGACGCCGTTGACCGCGCAGATCAAGGCGAATCCGGAGTGGTACGACGCGTACGCGCGGAAGGGCGCGCTGGGGCGCTGGGCGCGTCCCGACGAGCTCGCCGGCGCCGTCGTCTACCTCGCTTCGGACGCTTCGACGTTCGTCACCGGCTCCGTGCTCGCGGTGGACGGTGGCTGGACCGCCGTCGACGGCCGCTTCGAACCGCCCGCTTCGTGAAGGAGGGCTCATGACCGAGCTGCCCGACCTGACCGCCGTCGAACTTGTCGCGCAGTACCGCGCGAAGACGCTCTCACCGGTCGAGGTGACCGAAGCCGTCTTGGCGCGCATCGAGGCGCGGGAACCCGAGTTGCACGCGTTGTACGCGTACGACCCTTCGGCCGCGCGTGATGACGCGAAGGGTGCCGAAGCGCGTTGGCACGCGGGCGAACCGCTGGGTCCGATCGACGGCGTCCCGCTGACGCTCAAGGAGAACATCGCGACCCGCGGCACCCCGGTCCCGCTGGGCACCGCGGCCACCGCTTTGGTCCCCGCGGCCGAAGACGCCCCGGCCGCGGCGCGGATCCGCGAGTCCGGCGGCGTCCTGCTGGCCAAGACGACCATGCCGGACTACGGGATGCTGACGTCCGGCCTGTCGAGCTTCCACACCACCGCGCGCAACCCGTGGCAGCCGTCGGCGTCGCCCGGCGGCTCGAGCGCCGGCGCCGGTGCGGCGGGCGCGGCGGGGTACGGCCCGCTGCACGTCGGCACCGACATCGGCGGCTCGATCCGGCTGCCCGCGGGCTGGTGCGGGCTGGTCGGGTTGAAGCCGAGCTTCGGCCGCGTGCCGGTCGACCCGCCGTTCCTCGGCCGCGTCGCCGGCCCGATGACCCGCACGGTCGCCGACACGGCGTTGCTGATGAGCGTGCTGTCCGCGCCCGATCCGCGCGACCACCTGAGCCTGCCGCCCGCCGACCTGCCGTGGTCTTCGCTCGACGGCTCGCTCGAAGGGCTGCGCGTCGGCCTGCAGCTCGACTCCGGGCCCGGCCTCCCGGTCGACCCGGCGACCCGTGACGCCGTCACCGCTGCGGCCCGCGCGTTCGAGGCCGCGGGCGCGGTCGTCGAGCCGGTCGGGCCGTTCCTCACCCGCGAAATGCTCAGCGGCCTGGACACGTTCTGGCGCACCCGCGCCTGGGCCGACCTGACGTCGCTGCCGCTCGACCGGCGCGCGAGGGTGCTGCCCTACATCGCGGAATGGGCTGCGGGCGGCGCGGACCTGTCCGGGGTGGACGTCTACCGCGGCTTCGCCCGGATCGACGCGATCAGCGTCGCGACCCTGCGCGCGACTTCGTCGTTCGACGTTGTGCTCTCGCCGACCTGCCCGGTCGCGGCCCCGCCGGCGGAGTGGGCGTCCCCGACGAACGACCCCGCACGGCCGTTCGAGCACATCGGGTTCACCGTGCCCTACAACATGTCCGGCCAGCCCGCGGTGTCGCTGAACTGCGGTTACACCGACGACGGCCGGCCGATCGGCCTCCAGATCAGCGGCCGCCGCTTCGACGACATCGGCGTCCTGCGCGCCGCCGCGGCGTACGAAGCGATCCGCCCGCCGCAGCGGCCCTGGCCGGTCGGTTAAAGAACGAGGGAAGAAGATCCGGGCCCGCGGCGAAGTGGTGGTGAAACTGTCGCCGACGGGAAGGATCTCCATGACAGAGGCAGCCACATGACGGCGGCCCCGGTGCTCGGCACCGAGCTGTTCACCGAGGTGCACGACCGCCACTTCGCGGCCATCTACCGGTACGTCGCCGGTCGGCTCGGCGCCCAGGCGGCGGAGGACCTCGCCGCCGAGACGTTCCTCGTCGCCTTCGACCGGCGCAAGACGTTCGACGCCACCCGCGGCGAGCTGCGGGCCTGGCTGTTCGGCATCGCGACGAACCTCGTGTCGCGGCACCGCCGCAAGGAAGCCCGGCACTACCGCGCGCTCTCGCGGCTCGAAACGCCCCGGCCCGCCGAGGGCCACGAAAACCGCGTCGCGCTGAGCGGTCAACTGGCGAAAGCGTTGTCGCGGCTGACCTCGGGGGAGCGTGACGTGCTGCTGCTCGTCGCTCTCGCCGACCTCGGTTACGCGGAAGTCGCCGAGGCCCTCGGCATTTCCCCCGGCACGGTCGGCTCCCGGCTCAGCCGCGCCCGCAAGAAGCTCACCCCTGTTCTCACCCCGGAGGCCCGTGATGAATGACCTGCAGACGCTGCGCGCGGCGCTGACCCCCGAAGAGCCCACCCAGGACGTCGCCGACCGCAGCCGGCACCGGCTGCAGAACCACATGCTCACCGGCCGGCGCAAGCGCACCGGCCGCGTGGCGGTCGGGGCCGGCCTCGTCGCCGTCGCGGCCGCGGCCGCCGTCGTGGTGGCGACGGTGCCCAGAACCCCGGCCCCGGCCCCGACGCCGGCCCCGCAGGCCGCGGCGCCGGTCGCCGTCACCGGCCAGGAAGTCCTGCTCGCGGCGGCCACAGTCGCCGCGAAGGCCCCGGCGAGCACCGGCACTTACTGGCACGTCAAGATCGCCGAGTCGGAGACCTACGAGTACTGGACCAAGGCCGACGGGCACGTGTGGTTCCGCGGCGCGAAGTCCGGTCACCGGGTTGTGCCGCTGGCGATGCCGACGCCCTTCAGGCTGGGTGGTGCCGAGGTGACCATGGACCGGATCCAGGCCCTCCCCGCCGAACCGGCGGCCCTGCGGGACTGGATCGCGAACCTGGTGGCCCACAGCGACATCCGGACCAGCGCCGGACCGCTGACCGCGGACCAGCGGAAGCAGGCGGTGCTCGAAGGCCTGGTCTCGCTCGTGTCCACGCTGCCGGCGCCCCCGGCGGTCCGGGCCGCGTCGTTCCGGGCGATCGCCGCGTACCCCGGGGTGCGCGCGGTCGGCGCGGTGCCGGGTGGGCAGGGCTTGCAGGTGCCGGGACCGGGAGGCAGCGCACTGCTCGTCGTCGACCCGGCGACCGGCCGCGTGAACCAGACCTCGATGTACGTGACCGCGGACGGCGCGGTGGCCCAGGCCGCCGAGGGCACCACCTTCGAGATCGGTTCCGGGTGGACGGACAACCTGCCGAACTGAACTCCTCCGGTGGCCGGGCCATGGGGTAGCCCGGCCACCGGGGGTCAGGCCTTGACCGCCTCGGCGAGCGCGAGCACCCGGCGCGCGTTGTCGACGTGCAGGTTCTCGATCATCCGGCCGTCCACGGTGACCACGCCGCTGCCGGCCTTCTCGAACGCCTCGATGATCCGCCGCGACCGGTCGATCTCCTCTTCGGACGGCGCGAAGACCCGGTTGCACGGCTCCACCTGGGACGGGTGGATGAGCGTCTTGCCGTCGAAGCCGTACTGCCGGCCCTGGACGCACTCCTCTTCGAACCCGGACAGGTCCTTCACGTCGTTGTAGACGCCGTCGAGGATCACCTTGCCGGTCGCGCGCGCGGCCAGCAGGCACAGCGAAAGCCCGCCCAGCAGCGGGCCGCGGCCCGGGACGAACTCCGCGTGCAGTTCCTTCGCCAGGTCGTTGGTGCCCATCACCAGCACGGTCAGCCGTTCGGACGCCGCCGCGATCTCCTCGGCGTGCAGCATCGCGACCGGCGTCTCGAGCATCGCCCAGATCTTCGTGTGGCCGGGCGCGCCGCCCAGCTCCAGCGCGCGCTCGATGTTGTGCACTTCGGACGCCGAGTTCACCTTCGGCACGACCACCGCGGCCGGCCCGGCGGCCGCGGCCGCGCGCAGGTCGGCGTCGTGCCACTCGGTGTCCAGGCCGTTGACGCGGATCGTCACCTCGCGATCGCCGTAGTCGCCCGAGGACGCGGCCGCGCAGACGCGTTCGCGCGCCGCTTCCTTCGCGTCCGGCGCGACGGCGTCCTCGAGGTCGAGGATCAGCGCGTCCGCCGGGATGGTCTTGGCCTTCTCCAGCGCGCGCTCGTTGGCGCCCGGCATGTAGAGGACGGAACGTCTCGGCTTCAGCTCGGTCATCCGAGGATCTCCTTGGTGGCGGCGTCGTACGCGCTCGCGAGTCCGGGGTCGTCCGCCGCGAGGGCGTCGGCCAGTTCGGCGACCACGCGGCACTGCTTCACCGACGCGTCGTCCTGCATCTTCCCGTCGATCATCACCGCGCCGGTGCCGTCGCCCATCTCCGCGATCACGCGCCGCGCCCAGGCCACATCGGACGGCGACGGCGAGAACACCTTCTTCGCGATGTCGATCTGCACGGGGTGCAGGCTCCACGCGCCGACGCAGCCGAGCAGGAACGCGTTCCGGAACTGGTCCTCGCACGCGACGACGTCGCGGATGTCCCCGAACGGCCCGTAGTACGGCAGGATCCCGTGCATCGCGCACGCGTCGACCATCCGCGCGACCGTGTAGTGCCAGAGGTCCTGCTGGTACGTCGTCCGGCCTTCGGTCAGGTCGTCGCCGGTCGGGTCGGTGCGCACCAGGTAACCGGGGTGGCCGCCGCCGACGCGCGTGGTCTTCATCCGGCGGCTCGCGGCCAGGTCGGCCGGGCCGAGCGAGATGCCCTGCATCCGCGGGCTCGCGCCGGCGATCTCCTCCACATTGGCCACGCCGCTCGCCGTCTCGAGGATCGCGTGCACCAGCAACGGCTTCGTCAGGCCGGCGCGCGCCTCGAGCTGGGCCAGCAGCCGGTCGACGTAGTGGATGTCCTGCGCGCCCTCGACCTTCGGCACCATGATCACGTCGAGCTTGTCGCCGATCTCGGTGACGAGCGTCACCAGGTCGTCGAGCACCCACGGCGAGTCCAGGCTGTTGACCCGGGTCCACAGCTGCGTCTTGCCGAAGTCGTTCGCCTGGGCGATGGCGACGAGCCCGGCGCGCGCGGCCTCCTTGCGGTCGGCGCGCACGGCGTCCTCGAGGTTTCCCAGCAGGACGTCGACTTTCTTGGCGATGTCCGGCGCCTTCGCGGCCATCTTCTCGTTGCTCGGGTCGAAGAAGTGGATCATCCGGGACGGCGTCACCGGGATCTCCCGCACGGGGGCGGGCGCGCCCAGGGCGAGCGGGGCGAAGAAGTCCTTCGGGGAGCGCATCGGTCCTCCACGGCGACGACTGGCGACAGCTAAGTGACTGGTCGGTAACTTTAGTCGCGGGCGCGCGTGCCCGCTGCGGCGTGGCTCACCGCCATGTGGGTGACGGCGGACAACCGCAGCTCAGCGACCCGCGTCCACTGTGGATTCTCCCCGGGTTGCGCCGAACGGGCTAGTCGGGCGAAGGTGATCCACCGGCCCGGATTCGCGCCCTGGGTAATCGTTCGCGGGCGGACCGTAGTGCCACTCACCTCGCGATCACTCGGTTGGCCGCACCGTTCGACCGAAGTCCCATGACCGCCTACCGACCGGTCATCGACCGCTGGCCGCCGCCGATCGCAGCCACTCGCGCTACCCGGCGACGCCGCGCCGCCGCGCTGTTAGACAAGTGAGGTGCCGGTTTTCCCCGGTCACGAAGCAGTGCAGGTTTGAAGGAGGCGGACTCGTGGCGGCTACACCTCAGAACACCGAGCGCTCGACGGTCGCCGGTGGCGCGAAGCGCAGCCGGTCGATGCCGAGCCGGGTGGTGCCGCCGATCGAGCTTCCCGCGACCGTCGACGAGCTCGCCCGCACCGCCGCCGCCCAGCTGGGCTGGAACGGCGTCGTCCTCCCCGAGATCACGATCCTGGGCCGCAAGGTCTGCGTGGTCGCCAAGCTTCGCACCGACGTGCACGCCGAACGCATCGCGATGGGTGCCGGCCCGGTGGCCGATCGGGCCACTGTCGACACCTGGACCTGGCCGGAGCTGGCCGGAACCGCCCCCGCCCCGGCCGCCGAGATCATCGGCGTCCTGGCCGTCGCGCGCCACTGGCGCACCGCGATGGCCTCCGCGGTTCCGTTCGCCCGCTACGGCGAGGCCGCGATGGTGCTCCCGTCGCCGGCCGTGCTGACCGAGGACTACGTCGGCAACTGCCTGCCGCGAGCCCGCGCGTACGGCCTCGCGATCGTCTCGGCCGACCCGAACGCGGTCGTCGACCTCGACCTCGAGGGCCGCACGGAGCGCGTCGTGCTGGCGGAGGACCCGGTTTCCCGGCTGGTGAACGAGATCGTCTACGACCACCTGCTCCGCACCGCCGAAGTGCCCGCCGAGCTCGACTGACGGTCTTGATCGATCCCTACTAGGGTCGGGGCCATGCGAGTCGTCATAGCTGGTGGACACGGTCAGATCGCGTTGCGGCTCGAGCGGTTGCTCGCCGCGCGCGGTGACGAAGGGGTCGGGATCATCCGGAATCCCGCCCACACGGCGGATCTCGAAGCCGCCGGTGCCCAAGCCGTCGTGCTCGACCTGGAAAACTCCGATGTGGACACCGTCGCCGAGGCGCTGAAGGGCGCCGACGCCGCGGTGTTCGCCGCGGGCGCCGGCCCGGGCAGCGGGGCCGCCCGCAAGGACACTGTGGACCGCGGCGCGGCGGCCCTCTTCGCCGACGCGGCCGTGCAGGCCGGCGTGCGGCGGCACATCCAGGTCGGCTCCATGGGGGCCGACAACCCGGAGAACCCCGACGTCACCGAGGACTTCCGCGTCTACCTGCGTGCCAAGCGCGCGGCGGAGGACGACCTCAAGGCCCGGGACCTCGACTGGACGATCCTCCGGCCCGGCGCCCTGACCGACGACCCCGGCACCGGCCAGGTCCTGCTGGCCGACAAGACCGGCCGGGGCCCGATCCCGCGTGACGACGTCGCCGCGACGCTTGTCGCGCTCCTCGACGCCCCGGCGACCGCGCGTCGCACCCTGGAACTGATTTCGGGCGAAACCGCGATCGACGAGGCGATTTCAGCACTGTGAACGAAGAATCCAGAGAAATCGCCGTCTTCAGCGGCAGCGCGCACCCCGAACTGGCCGAAGAGATCTGCGAGCAGCTCGGCGTGCCGCTGCGGCCCGTCGAGATCGAGCGCTTCGCGAACGACTGCCTCGGCGTCCAGCTGCAGGCGAACTGCCGCGAGCGGGACGTCTTCATCATCCAGCCGCTGGTGAAGCCGGTGCAGGAACACCTCGTCGAGCTGTTGCTGATGCTCGACGCGGCCCGCGGCGCCTCGGCGTCCCGGATCACCGCGGTGATGCCGCACTACTCGTACGCGCGCTCGGACAAGAAGGACGCGCCGCGCATCTCCATCGGCGGCCGCCTGGTCGCCGACCTGCTGGTGGCGGCCGGCGCAAACCGCGTGCTCGCGATGACCCTGCACTCGCCGCAGGTGCACGGCTTCTTCAGCGTCCCCGTCGACCACCTGCACGCGCTGCAGGAGCTGGCCAAGCACTTCCGGCAGTACGACCTCTCGCGCACCACCGTCGTCTCGCCCGACCTGGGCAATGCGAAGGAGGCGTCGCACTTCGCGCGGCTCCTCGGCGTCCAGGTCGCGGCCGGCGCGAAGGAACGGTTCCCCGACGACCGCGTCCAGATCACCTCGGTGATCGGCGAGATCACCGGCCGCGACGTGATCGTCCTCGACGACGAGATCGCCAAGGGCAGCACGGTCCTCGAACTGCTCGACCGGCTGGCCGAGCTGGAACCGCGCTCGATCCGCGTCGCCTGCACGCACGGCTTGTTCGCGGCGAAGGCCATCGAGCGCATCGGCGACCGGCCGGAGGTGCTGGAGATCGTCTGCACCAACACCGTCCCGGTCCCGGAAGAGGAACGCACCGAGAAGCTGAAGATCCTCTCGATCGCGCCGGCCATGGCCGAAGCGATCCGCCGGATCCACAACGGCGAATCGGTGTCCGCGCTCTTCTAGCCGACGGGGCCGAGCACCCGGTCCAGGTAGGTGTTGGTGAAGACGCCGCTCGGGTCGGTTTCCTTGCGCACCCGCAGGAAGTCGTCGAAGTGCGGGTAGCGCGAGCGGAGGACGCCGGCGTCGAGGTCGTGCATCTTGCCCCAGTGCGGGCGGCCGCCGACCGCGCCGGCGATCTTCTCGAACGCGCTGAAGTACTCGCGGTACGGCATGCCGGTGAACTGGTGGATCGCGATGTAGGCCGAGTCGCGGCCCTGCGCGGTCGAGAGCCAGATGTCGTCGGCGGCCGCGACGCGGACCTCGACCGGGAACATCACCGGGTCCCTCAGCTTCGGCACCAGGGCGCGCAGCTCGGCGAGGACGTCGAGCACTGATTCACGTGGAACCGCGTATTCGGTCTCGGTGAACCGGACGTTCCGGGCAGTGACGAAGACCCGGTGCGAGAGGTCGCTGTACTCGCGCGCGGAAAGCATGTTCGACGCGAAGCTGTTGAGCGGGCGGACGAGCCGCGGCATCAGGCGGCCCGTCCGGCACAGCCCGCCGAACGCGACGTTCTCCATGATCTGGTAGTCGACGAACTCGCGGACCTTGCTCAGCGGTTCCGCCGTCTCGCAGCGGTTGTTGCGCTTGACCAGTGCGTTCTTGCCGTAGGGGAACCAGTAGAACTCGAAGTGCTCGTTGTCGGCGGCGGAGTCGTGGAAGCCTTCGAGGACCTGCTCCAGCGGCTCCGGACGCTCCTGCGCGCGCAGCACGAACGACGGCTCGCACTGCAGGGTCACGGTGGTGATCACGCCGAGCGCGCCGAGCCCGACGCGGGCCGCGGCGAAGAGGTCCGGGCGCTCGCCGGCCGAGCAGGTGACGACCGAGCCGTCCGCCAGGACCAGTTCCAGGGCGACGATCTGGGTGGCGATGCCGCCGAGGCGGGCACCGGTGCCGTGCGTGCCGGTGGAGATCGCGCCGGCGATGGTCTGCGCGTCGATGTCGCCGAGGTTGGTCATGGCCAGCCCGAGCGTGTCGAGCGCGGCGTTGAGCTGCTTGATCGTGGTGCCCGCGCGGACGGTGACGTGCCCGGTTTCGAGGTCGGCCCGCTCGATGCCGGTCCAGCCGCGCAGGTCGAGCGCGTCGGAGTCGGCGACGGCGATCGCGGTGAACGAGTGGCCGCTGCCCCAGGCGCGCACGGTCCGGCCGGCCGCGGCGATCTTCGCGACGGTCGCCGCGATCTCGGCCACGCTGCGCGGCTGGTGAACGTACTGCGGTGAGGCGGACGCCGTGCCCGCCCAGTTGGTCCACCGGGTCATGCGCGCCCCCTCCATCGGTCGAATGTCCGAGACAGTATGTGAACAGTATTCGCGTTTCAAGCTTTGTTGTCGTACTTTAGACCTCGTGACCAGTGCGACGGTGTACGACTTGGCGACCAAGGACCTCGATCCACCCTTGGCCGTCGTCGACTTGGCCGCGTTCGACGCGAACGCCGACGACCTCCACCGACGCGCGGGCGGCAAGCCGATCCGCGTCGTGAGCAAGTCGGTCCGCTGCCGGGCGCTGCTGGAACGGGTCCTCGCGAGGCCGGGCTTCGAAGGCCTGATGTGCTACTCGCTCGCCGAGGCCATCTGGCACGTCGAGGAGGGCACGACCGACGACGTCGTCGTCGCCTACCCGACGGCCGACCACGACGCCCTCCGCCGCCTGGCCGCGTCCGACCGCGCTCGCGCGGCGATCACGATCATGGTCGACTCGCCCGAGCACCTGGACCTGGTGGACGCCGCCCTCGGCCACGGCCACCCGGAGATCCGCGTCTGCCTGGAGCTCGACGCGTCGTGGCGCCCGGTCCCGGGCATCCACGTCGGCACCCGGCGGTCCCCGATCTTCACGCCGAAGCAGGCCTCGACGTTCGCCCGCCAGGTCGTGGCCCGCCCGGGTTTCCGCCTGGTCGGCGTCATGGCGTACGAAGGCCAGATCGCGGGCCTCGGCGACGCGGCGGGTCGCCGTGTCAACCGGGTGGTGGTCGGGTGGATGCAACGCCGGTCGGCGGCCGAACTGGCCCGCCGCCGCGGCGCCGCGGTCCGCGCGGTCCGCGAGGTGACGGACCTGGAGTTCGTCAACGGCGGCGGCACGGGCAGCATCGAGTCGACGGGCGCGGACGCGGTGGTCACGGAGATCGCGGCCGGCTCGGGCCTGATCGGCCCGACGCTGTTCGACGCGTACACCCGCTTCAAGCCGCGCCCGGCGGCGCTGTTCGCGTTGCCGGTGGTCCGCCGCCCCACGCGCAAGATCGCCACGCTGTATTCCGGCGGCTACATCGCTTCCGGCCCGACGGGTCCTTCGCGTCAGCCTTCGCCGTATCTGCCGACGGGCCTGAAGTTCCTCGGTTTCGAAGGCGCGGGGGAGGTCCAGACCCCGGTGACCGGCCGAGCCGCCCGGACCCTGCAACTGGGCGACCGGGTGTGGCTGCGGCACGCGAAGGCGGGCGAGCTGGCGGAGCGCTTCACGCACTACCACCTGGTGCTGGGTGACCGGGTGGAGCGCACGGTCCCGACGTACCGCGGTGAGCACCGGAACTTCGGCTGAGCGAGTGAGCGAGCGGGCGCGCCGGCCGGACGCAGCCCGCCCTTCCCCGGGGGAACCCCCACGTTCAGTCTACCGGTACACACCGACAGTCACGTCTCGAACAGGTGGTTGTCCACAGCCACGGACAGTTGTGGACAACTTCTGGGGACAACTACGCCTACTTCTCCCCGAACCGGGCCGCGAGGTACCCCTTGACCACGTACTTCGCCTCCGCCACGAACTTTTCGTCGCCGCTCGGCTCCTTGCGGAACGCCAGCTTCAGGAGCGCGTCCGCGACCTCGTTGGCGATCGTGATCGCGAAGCGGAGGTCCTCCACCGGGCGGTCCACCTGCGACGCCAGGAGATCCGTCAGCGAATCCACGATCACGGCATTGTTGTCGCGGGTCTCGTCGAGCAGCTGGCGGTCGATGATGTCGCCGAAGTGGACCTTCGAAAAGCCCGGTACCGAGCGGTGCATCTCCAGGTAGATGTCGAGGATCGAGTCGACGACGTCCCACCAGTGTTCCGGGCCCAGCTGTTTGAGGCGCTCGTTGACCGCGCCGACGAACCGTTCGAGGTTCCGGGCGGTCAGTGCTTGGACGACGGCGCGCTTGTCGGGGAAGAACTGGTACAGCGAACCGACGGCGACCCCTGCCCGTTTGGCTATCAGGGTGGTCGTCAGGGCGTCGTAACCGAGCTCGTCGATCAGCGCCGCGCTCGCGTCGAGCATCTGCTCGACCCGTTTCGCGCTGCGTTGCTGGACCGGCTGCCGGCGTAGGGGGGTCGCTTCTGCCGGCACCTTCGCGGCCTGGATGTCGGACACGGCACTCCTCCTCGTCTGATCTGGGACTTTATCGCGCCGACGGGCTTCCCCCCGGACGAGTGAAGACCTAGTATATGAGAACTTTTCATGTTCACCCGTACGGGTGGCCTGACGAAGGGGTCAGCAGCCGGTGCAGAACCCGAACTTCCCGCCAGACTTCCTTTGGGGTGTTTCGACCTCGGCGTTCCAGATCGAAGGCGCCACCACCGAAGGCGGGCGCGGTCCGTCCATCTGGGACACGTTCACCGCGACGGAAGGCAAGATCGCGCGCGGTGAAGAGGCAAACGTAGCCGCCGACCACTACCACCGCTACCCCGAAGACATCGCGCTGATGGCGGAACTCGGCGTCGGCGCCTACCGGATGTCCATCGCCTGGCCCCGGATCCAGCCCGACGGGAAAGGCGCGCCCAACGCCGAAGGGCTCGGGTTCTACGACAAGCTCATCGACGCCGTGTGCGAGGCCGGCATCGCGCCCGCCGTCACGCTTTACCACTGGGACACCCCGCAAGCCGTCGAAGACGAGGGCGGCTGGCTCGCCCGCGGTACCGCTGAGCGCTTCGCGGAGTACGCCCACATCCTCGGGGAACGTTTCGCCGATCGGGTGAAGCTGTGGATCCCGTTGAACGAGCCGATGGTGATGTCGATCTTCGGCTACGCGATCGGCGAGTACGCACCCGGAAAAACCCTCCTGCTCGACGCCATCCCGACCGCGCACCACCAGAACCTCGCGCACGGTCTCGCCGTCCAGGCGCTGCGCGCGGCCGGTGCCACGAACATCGGCACGGCCAACAACCACTCGCCGATCTGGCCGGTCGCCGACAGTGTGGAGGACGACGCGGCCGCGGTGTGGCTCGACGCGCTGCTCAACCGGCTCTTCGCGGATCCCGTCCTGCTCGGCACCTACCCCGAAGAGCTTCACGAGCACCTGCCCGCGGGGTTCGCCGACGACCTGCCGGTCATCGCGCAGCCGCTCGACTTCTACGGCGTCAACTACTACGAACCCCAAGGCGTCGCGAAACCGAGCCCCGGCAACCCGCTGCCGTTCGACCTCCGCCCGATCGAGGGCTACCCGATGACGACCAACGACTCGCCGATCGTCCCGCACGCGCTGCGGGAGCTGCTGCTGGACTTCCACCGGCGCTACCGTGACCGCCTGCCGCCGATCCAGATCACCGAGAACGGCTGCAGCTTCGCCGACGTCGTCGCCGAGGACGGCGGCGTGCACGACCCCGAGCGGATCGACTTTCTGCACAGTCACCTCGTCGCGGTGCGCGAGGCGATGGACGCCGGGGTCGACGTCCGGGGGTACTTCTGCTGGTCTCTGATGGACAATTTCGAGTGGTCCAAGGGTTACGCGCCGCGCTTCGGCCTGGTGCACGTCGACTACGAGACCCTCCGGCGCACGCCGAAGGACTCGTTCCACTGGTACCGGAAGCTGGTGCGGGATGAGCAGTGAGACGACCGAGGCCACGGGCCTGCCCGAAGCGCTCGCCGAACCCGTCGTGCGGGTGCGGCCCGGCTGGATGAGCCTGCTGTTCTTCGCGAACATCGCGCTCTGGCTGGGGATCTACGCGCCCATCCAGGTGCTGCTGCCGCAGCAGGCCGAGCTGCTGGACCAGGTCAACAAGGAGTTCGTGCTCGGCATCGTGATGGGTGCCGGGGCGATCGTGGCCCTGATCGTCAACCCGGCGGTCGGGCTGCTGTCGGACCGGACGTGCTCGCGCTTCGGCCGCCGCCACCCGTGGACGGTCGTCGGTGCGGTCGTCGCCGCGGTGGGCCTGCTGGTGCTGGGGTTCGCGCCGGACGTCGCGCTGCTGATCGCCGGCTGGTGCCTGGTGCAGGCGGGGCTCAACGGCATGCTCGCCACCCTGATGTCCGCCATCGCCGACCGGGTGCCGGTCGGGCAGCGCGCGCAGGTCGGCGGGCTGGTCGGCATCGCGCAGATGCTCGGCACGGTGCTGGGCGCGGTGGTGGTCGTCGTGATGCTCGGCATCGCCGGGATCCCGCTGGCCTACGCGGTCTGCGCGGGGATCGTCCTGGTCGGGGCCGCGTTCTTCGTGCTCCGGACGCCGGACGCGCGGCTGCCGGTCGAGCACCGCCCGTCGTCGGCGGCCGGCGAGGTGCTGCGCAACCTCTGGGTCTCGCCGCGGCGGCACCCGGACTTCGCGTGGGCCTGGTCGTGCCACTTCATGATCAACCTCGGCAACGCGTTCGGCACGCTCTACTTGCTGTTCTTCCTCAAGGACGCGGTGCACTACCCGGACCCCGACACGGGCCTGTTGATCATGATGGGGCTCTACGGCGTCGCCCTCGTGATCGGCGCGGTGCTCGCCGGGCACTTCTCCGACAAGTCCGGACGGCGTAAGCCATACGTCCTTGCGGCCTCCGGCGTGATGGCGCTGGCCGCTTTGCTGCTGGTGATCTGGCAGAGCTGGCCGGTCGCGCTCGCCGCTTCGCCGCTGCTGGGCGTCGGTTTCGGCGCGTACATGGCCGTCGCGCTGGCGATGCTGACGCAGGTGCTGCCGACGGCGCAGGACCGCGCGAAGGACCTGGGCGTCATCAACATCGCGAACTCGCTGCCGCAGGTGGTCGCCCCGCTGCTGACGCCGTTGGTGCTCGCTTACCTCGGCGGCTACTCGGGACTCTTTGCCGCGTCGGCCGTCGCGACGCTGCTGGCCGCGGTCCTGGTCCTGCGGGTGAAGGCGGTCCGGTAGGGACCGGACGCAGACGTGGAACCGCGGGCCGGTGCCGGTCGGGGGAGGGGAGTGCAACGGCACCGGCCCGCGGAATTCGGGGCCGCACGTAAGGGGCGGGGCGCGCGGCGAACCAGGTACCGGTCACGCTGCGCTTGATGATCAATCTAGCGGGCGATTACCGCCCGGGCTAGGTCTAACGCGTATTTTTTTCGATTAATCGCGATGGGGACCAGGGGGGTGGCCGAGGACTGGTTCGCACTGCTCGGGGGTGCGGGCGAAACAGTCCTCGGCCGAGGCGAGAGCCGGCGCGGGTCCGATGGGGCGATCGGTCGGCCGCGCTCGCCAGACTGGGGGTGGCTCGGCTGAAGCCGTCACTTTCCCTAGGAAAGATGCATCTGCTCACGCGGATTTCACATCGGGAAAGTGTTGAGCGGGGTGGATCAGGCTGTGACCGTGCGACGCGGGTTCACCAGGGCGTGGCGCCCGGTGGTCTCGGCCGGGGACGCGGCGGGCACCGGACGGCTCTGCGCCGGCACCGGGCTGGTGCGCCGGCCCTGCAGCCCACGGGCCGCGGGGGCCTGCTGCGGGGCGAGGCCGCCGGCCACCAGGTGCTCGTGCGCGACCTGCCAGACCGAGCACGGCGCCTTGCAGCGGTGCCACCGGGTCGAGCAGGTGGGGCAGTCGCCACGCTCGTCGGGCTCGTGCATCTTCAGCATCGCGCGCCACGCCTCCGTGAGGCGGGGGAGTTCGGAGCGCGCGACCGAGACGAGCGACTGGGCGTCGGCGCGGTTCGCCAGGTCGGTCAGCATGTCGAGGCGCTCCCAGACCGCATTGCGGAGGACCTGCCCGAGTACCTGATCCATGATCAGCTCACCGTTACCTTTCCGCCATCTTGGCGGCTTCGTTGAGCGCGGCGCGCAGCTGTCCGAGCTGGCCGGACGTCAACCGCGCGGTCTCGCCGGGGGGCGAGACCAGTACCACCTGGTTGTCCTCGACGAAGACCGTCACGGCGCGTTCGCGCTCGATGAGGTCTCCGCACTGCACCCGCCACACGAGCTGGCCGCCTTCGTAGTGGCGGACGGCCGCGGTGCGGGGGTCCACCGCGGCGGCGGGGGTGACCGGACGGACAGGGGAGATGGGAGAGACCGCCGGCCGCACGGCGCGGGTGGCCGTACCGGCATGTCCCCCTGCGAACGAGTCCACGAACTCCACGCCCTTCTCCGCTCTGTCGTCCTCTTCGAACTGCCTTCTGCACATCGCTCCGCAACAACACTGCGGTTTTCGTAGCTCTCCGTGATCGCAACCGGTGTCCGGGCGGTGACGGAGATCTGACAACTACAGTGAGGTGAAACCTGGTGCGATAGAAGGTCGAAATGGCGTCATAGCGGTGACCGGACTCGGTTCCACGGTAAGCGGTCAACGGACTTCTGCCGGACCGATCAGGGCGCGGTTCGGCTGGTTCACATGGTTCGTCAGCTTTGCTTACGCTGTTTCACAGACGCCCGACCGGACAGTGGAGGGGGCGCGATGGACGCCAGTAACGGTGGCGGTGCCGAAGCCCGGCAGAGCCACGCCGTTCCCGCTGACGCGTGGGAGCAGCCCGAGATGAGAGCTGCTCTCGCCGCCCGCGAGATCAGCGCCGTCTACCGGCTCCTTCGCAAGCACGGTGTCTCGCAGCGCCAAATCGCCGCGATGACCGGCCAGTCCCAGTCCGAGGTGTCGGAGATCCTCAAGGGTCGCCAGGTCATGGCCTACGACGTCCTCACGCGGATCGCCGACGGCCTGGGTGTCCCCCGTGGATACATGGGCCTCGCCTACGACGAGGCCACGGCGATACGCGTCGTCGGGTCCGCCGACGGCCAGCAGGCTGAGGAGGACGAGTCCGTGAAGCGACGGAGGTTCCTCGCGCACGCCGCCCAGGTCACGATGGGTGCGGCGGTGTTCGGTCCGGAATCGGGCACGTGGTCGGCGGGACCGGCGCGGACGCCGGCTCCCGGGCGCATCGGGATGACCGACGTGCGCCAGGTGGAAGCCGCGACGCGTGCCCTGCGCGCCCTGGACTACCAGTACGGCGGCGGGTTCTGCCGCGACGCCGTCGTGGCGCAGCTGTCCTGGGGACAGCAGATGCTCGAGTCCAACGGCACCGACCTGGTCAAGAACCGGCTCTACGTGGCGCTCGCCGACCTGCACTCGCTGGCCGGCTGGACGTCGTTCGACACGGGCCTGATGGACTCCGCTCGCGGCCACTTCGCGAACGCGCTGGACCTGGCCAAGCAGGGCGAGAACCACCCGCTGGTGGCCAACGTGCTCTACCGCATGGGCCGCGTCTACCTGCACCAGGACGCCCCGAACGACGCGCTGAAGCTGTTCCAGCTCGGCCAGATCGCCGCCCAGGAATCGGGCTCGGAGCTGGCCGTGTCCGTGCTCTGCGCGAACGAGGCCTGGGCCTACGCGATGATGGGCAACGAGGAGCAGGCGGTGAAGCTGCTCGGCCGGAGCAAGGACGAGTTCGAGCGCGCCAACCTGGCCGAAGCCGAGTCGTGGGTGAAGTTCTTCACCGAGACCGACGTCTACGCCATGGTCGGCACCGTCCACACGGTCCTCGCGCAGAAGAACGCCGAGCACACCAAGTTCGCGATCCCCGCGCTGAGCAGGGCCGTCGACTCCTACGACGACGAGATGGCCCGCTCCAAGACCTTCATGCTGAGCGCGCTCGCCACGAACCACCTGCTGGACGGCGACCTCGACCACGGCTCCAAGGTCGGCGGCAAGGCCATCGACTGCGCCGAGGGCATCAAGTCCGAGCGCGTCAAGGACCGGATGCGGCCCCTGCAGGAAGAGGCCGAGCGCCGCCGCAACAACGCCGACGCCCGTGACCTCGCCGATCGCCTCCACGCTTTCTACGCCGCATAACGCCGGAACCGTCTTGGACGGACGGTTCACCCAGGAGAAGCTGCGCGGCGTGCTGGCCGAGACCTGCACGCTGCTCGGCCTCGACCCCGCCGGCGCGCGGCTGCTGCGGTTCACCAACAACGCGGTGTACGCACTGGTCACGGCCCCCGTGGTGGTCCGGATCGTCGGCTCGACCCGGCTCCGGCACCGCGTCGGGACCGTGGTCCGCGTCGCCCGCCACTTCGAGCAGCACGGCGTCCCGGCGATCCGGCTGCTCGGCGGCGTCGAGCAGCCGATGGAGGTCGGCGAACACCTCGTGACCGTGTGGCACCAGGTACCGACCATCGGCCGTCCGGCGTCGCCCGCCGACCTGGCCCGGCTGCTGAGCCAGGTGCACGCCCTGCCCGCGCCCGACGACCTCGCCGAGTGGGCGCCGTTCGCCGCGGTGCGGGCCCGGGTGTCCGACGCCGAGGAGATCAGCGCCGCCGACCGCGCGTTCCTGCTGGAGCGCTGCGCCGAGCTCGAGGCCGCGCTGGCCGAACTGGCGTTTCCGCTGCCCCGGGGCCTGGTCCACGGCGACGCGTACCCCGGCAACGTCATCCCGGGCCCGGACGGGCCGGTGCTCTGCGACTTCGACTCCTCGTGCGTCGGGCCGCCGGAATGGGACCTGACGCCGCTCGCCGTCGGCCGGGAGCGGTTCGGGGACCCGCCGGTGCAGTACCGGACGTTCGCCGCGGCGTACGGCTTCGACGTGACGTCCTGGCCCGGTTTCGCCGTGCTGCGGGGGATCCGCGAACTGAAGCTGACGACCAGCGTGCTGCCCATCCTGCGCAGCCGGCCCCAGGTGCGGCCGGAGCTGTTCCGGCGTCTGGACGATCTGCGGCACGGCCGAACGGACGCTCGGTGGACGCGTTACCGGTGAGCCGAGGCTGTCACATCATGTGACCGGTGCCACATTCTGCACGTGCATTCGACGACCGCGGATGACCGCTCGTCGCTTACGGAATGTCGTCTGCTCACGGTAGAAAGTTCTGCCCGACCGGTCACCTCCAATGGATGCCCAGTCATTCCAATGCGCAAGTTGCAGCTACACGCCGTGACTCAGCATCCGGTTCTACCTGCGCTGACGGGGCTCAGGACGCGACGACCGGCGCGCGCGTCAGCACGACGGCGAAGCCGAACGCCAATCCCATGACGGTCAGCTCGAGCGTCGCCCACGCGGCGAGCGCCGTGCGGTTGTGCCGGACGATCTGCGGCATCAGCCGCCAGCGGACGTTCGCGCCGAGCAGCGCGATGACGCCGGTGCAGGCGAGCTTGAGGATGAGCAGCTGCCCGTACGGCGTCGTGAAGATCGCCGCCCAGAACCCGATGGTCGGGTTGAGCGAGATCTCGATCAGGCCGTTGAACAGGCCGGTCGCCGCGGAGATGATCAGGCAGAGCGTCGCGAGCTTCGAGAAGCGCGGCATCGCGTGCGCCAGCAGCGTCCGGTTCGAGACGAGCAGCACGGCCATCGCGCCGAGGCCGCCGGTCCAGGCGACGGCGCTCATGACGTGCAGCTCCATCGAGATCATCGTGTAGTCGTGGTAGCTCCAGTTCGACGCGTGCCCGGTGACCGGCAGCGGCAGCAGCGCGAACAGCCCGAGCCCGACGCGGACCTCGGCGGGGATCTTCTCGCCGTAGCGCAGGGCGAGCGCGCCGATCCCGGCGTGCGCGAGCGCCAGCACGGCGACGATGACGAGCGCCTTCCCGGCGCCGACGTTCGCGATGTAGCCACCGATGTCGGACGCCGTGAGCGTCGACGAGCCCGGCTTGTACTCCGCGGTCTGCAGGATCAGCGCGACCACCGCGGTCGTCGCCCAGACCAGTGCGGCCGCGACGCCGGCCGGGCGGGCCAGCCGCATGATCGGTTCGGTGAGCTTCGGCCGGTCGTAGCCGACGAGGACCGAAAGCAGGGCCAGGCCGATCGTCGTGACCGCGGCCAGGTCGAGCAGGACGCGCACGATCGGGATGCCGGCCGAGACCACCGCGCCGGGCTCCACCACCCCGGGGACCGGGGTGCTGGCGGTGAGCGCGACGCCGATGAGGGCGCCGAGCAGCCCCGCGGTCACGACGCAGAGCAGCGTCACGTACCGGGGCTTCGTGGTGGTCTCGGCCTGGGTCATCGTCCTAGTTCTTCTCTTCCGCAGCCCGGCCGCCCGACCGGAGGGCGACGACCAGCCCGATCGCCAGCAGGACGACCGCGCCGGCGATCCACACCCAGATCGGCACCCCGGTCGACGACGACGGCGACGTCGCCTGCGAGGTGGTGCCGCCGGGGGACTTCGCCGCGTCCACGGTCGCCGGCGTGCCGGTGCCCGCCGCGGTGAGGGTGAACGTGAGCTCGCCGGTCACCGGGTGGCCGTCCGCGGAGAGCACCCGGTAGCCGACGGTGTACTTCCCGGCCGGTCCGAGCGGTCGCAGCGGCGCGCTGATGACGTTGTTGACCACGCTGATCGGTCCTTCGGCCCACTGGCCGCCACCGGGTCCGGTCACCGCGATCTGGTTGACGTCCGCGCCCTGCACGTACTGGTCGAACGTCAGGCTGACCTTCTGCGGCCCGGCGGTGACGGACGAGCCGTTCGCCGGGTCGGAGGAGATCAGCACGTTGTGGGCGAGCGCCGGGGTGGCCGTGCCGAGCACGGCCACCACCGTCAACGCCAGCGCCACGAGCGCTTTCCGCATTTAGCTGGCGCCTCCCGACTTCGCTGTGGCCTTGCGGGCCCGGATGGTCGCGCCGGCCCCGACCCCGAGACCGATCGCGCCCACGAGCAGGCCGGCCCCGCCGAGCCAGCGCGCGGTGCTGTCCGACGTCGACGACGCCGCGGCCTCAGTGTGCTCGCCGGCGGTCGCCGCGGTGTTCGCGCCCATGCCGGCGTGCTCGTCACCCTCCGCGGCCTTGGCGGCCAGCTTGATGGCCGGCACCGGGTGCTCGGGCTCTTCGCCGCCGGCCGGGGTCGGCTGGTTCCAGTCGACGACCTTGCCGTCGCTGTAGGTCTGGTGCGCCGGGAACTCGACTTCGTCCACGTTGGACGGCAGCGGGCCGAAGCTGACCTCGAACTCCTGGTAATTGGTGGATTTGAGCTCGCTGCCCGCCGCCGCGGTCCACGTCACCGCGGTGACGGCCTCGGTGATCTGCGTGCCGTTGTCCTTGGTGATCGGGGCCGGCAGCTTCGACTTGGTGACCTCGGCGGTCCAGCCGGGGATCGGCTTGGTCCGCACGCTGCCGATGCCGTAGTCGGCCTTGAAGTCGACGGCGACCTTGGTGGTCAAGGTCGTCGGCTCTTCGCTCGGCACGCGGAACACGATCGCCGCGTAGCCGCCCTTCGTCGGCTGGGCGCCGTAGACGTTGGCGGTGACGTGCGCGGACGCGACGCCGGTGCCGAGAAGACCGGCGACACCGATGGTGGCGGCGAGGAAACCGGCGCGCTTGAAGACGTGCTGGGACATGGGTCGTTCACTCCTGATGAACTCAAAAGGGGACGGCGCCGATTCGGGGATCGGGCCGTGAAGGGGGAAAGGTCAGGTCAGGAGTGCTGCGGCGGGCCGCGCCGCCCGTGGATCCTGCGCAGGTCGACGCCGACGAGGTGGGACGGGGCCGGCGTGCGGGCCGGGACGAGGGTGGCGGGCGCGACCGGCACCGGCAGCGGGCCGAGCAGCCGCGGCAGGATCGCGCGCAACGCGGCCAGCAGCGAGAGCAGCGTCTGGTCCGCGCGGGACAACAGCAGCGCCGTGACCACGGTCGCGACGGTGTGCGCGGCGACCATGCCGAGGCTCTCGGTGCCCGGCATGGCGTACATGTCGTGGTGCCCGGCGAGCGTCGTGAGCAGCAGGTGCATCACGAGCTGGGCGGCGCCCAGGAGGCCGATGGTGGCGAGCGGGCCGCGGGCCTTGCGGGCCAGTGCGGTCGCCGTCCAGCCGAACAGGCCGCTGAGCAGCACGGTCATCGCCGGATCCGGCAGCCCGCCGTCGGCGAGCCGGTGTGCGGTGACGGTGAGCGCACCCGCGGTCACCGCGAGCAACACGCCCCGAGTAGCACCCAGCACGGCGGGACGCCGTCCTGAGGTGCTCATGGCGAACACTCTAAGCGACTCCCCGACGGGTGATTTGCGGATCCCGTCAACTGAGCACACGTGGAGTTCACGGTTCCCGAGCGGGATCGGTTCAGCCGTTGTCATCTCCGGTGCTCCGCCCCGGGCCGGGGGCTCCGCCACCCGAACCTCCGAAAAATCGGCTTTTTGTTGCCGATCACGCTCGGATACGGAACGGTGTCGGAATCAATGAGGCCTGGAACGGGGGTTTGGCTTCGGAGCACGGTGGGTACTGAGCCGTCGGTCAGGAGCTAGCCCGTTCGGGTGAAGCCTCACGGACGCGGGCGGGAGTGCGGACACGGATGAATCTCTTCGAGTACATCTCGGACCGGGCGAGCAAGTTGTGGCTGGAGGCCTATCTGCACACCAGCCTGGTGGTGCAGTGCACGATCCTCGCGGCGGTGCTCGGCGTGCTGATCGGGGTGGCGGTCTACCGCAGCCCGATCGGTTCGGCGGTCGCCACCGCGCTGGCCAGCACGATCCTGACGGTGCCGTCCTTCGCCCTCTTGGGGCTGCTGATCCCGATCTCCGGGCTCGGTCCGACGACCGCCGTCATCGCGCTGGTGCTCTACGGCCTCCTGCCGATCGTCCGGAACACCATCGTGGGGCTCGACGGCGTCGACCCGGCGATCACGGACGCCGCGCGCGGCATCGGGATGAGCCGCTTCGGCGTGCTCACCCGGGTCGAGCTGCGGCTGGCCTGGCCGGCGATCCTCACCGGCATGCGGGTCGCCACGCAGATGCTGATGGGCATCGCGGTGATCTCCGCCTACGCGAAGGGTCCCGGCTTCGGCGCGGAGGTCTTCTCCGGGCTGACGAACGCGGGGAGCACGAACTCCCTGAACCAAGCCGTCACCGGCACGGTCGGGGTGGTCATCCTCGCCCTGATCCTCGACGGCGTCTACGTCCTGATCAAGCGCTTCACCATCTCGAGGGGTGTCCGTGGCTGAGAACGCTGTGACAGAAGAAAACGGAGTCTCCGGCGTCGAGATCGAACTGGAGCACGTCACCAAGAAGTACGCCGGCACCCGCGAAGCGGCCGTCGACGACTTCTCCATGGTCGTGCCCGCCGGCAAGATCGTCGTCTTCGTCGGCCCGTCCGGCTGCGGCAAGACCACCACGATGCGGATGATCAACCGGCTCATCGAGCCGTCTTCGGGCCGGATCACCATCGGCGGCGACGACGCGCTCAAGCTGGACGTCGACACCCTGCGGCGCCGGATCGGCTACGCGATCCAGCAGGCCGGGCTCTTCCCGCACTTCACCGTCGCGCAGAACATCGGCGTGGTGCCGGGCCTGCTCGGCTGGGACAAGGCGAAGGTCAACTCCCGGGTCGAGGAGATGATGGACCTGGTCGGCCTCGACCCGTCCGACTTCCGCGACCGCTTCCCGCGGCAGCTCTCCGGTGGCCAGCAGCAGCGGGTCGGCGTCGCCCGCGCGCTGGCGGCAGACCCGCCGGTGCTGCTGATGGACGAGCCGTTCGGCGCGGTCGACCCGATCACCCGCGGCAACCTGCAGGACGAGCTGCTGCGGCTGCAGACGGAGCTGAAGAAGACCATCGTCTTCGTCACGCACGACTTCGACGAGGCCGTGAAGCTCGGCGACAAGATCGCGGTGCTGGGCAACCAGTCGTCGATCCTGCAGTACGACACGCCCGAGGCGATCCTGGCGAACCCGGCCAACGACACGGTCGCCGGGTTTGTCGGCGCGGGCGCGTCGCTGAAGCAGCTGACGCTGCTGCGGGTCCGTGACGTCGAGCTCCAGCAGGACGCGCTGACCGCGACGGTCGACGACGACCCGGCCGAGGTCCGCAAGAAGCTCGAAGACCAGCGCAAGCACTTCGCGCTGGTGCTCGACCAGCGCAAGCGGCCGATCCGCTGGGCGCACGCACGCGAGCTGACGGCGGGGTCGTCGCTGGCGACCGCCGGCCGGCCGCTGCGCGACATCGTCAGCCTGCAGTCGACGCTGCAGGACGCGCTCGAGGCGATGCTCGCCGAGGGCGGCTCGGTGCCGGTGACCGGCGCGCGCGGCGAGTACGCGGGCACCATCCAGCTGGACACGGTCATCGCGACCATCCAGCAGCTGCGTGAGGAGCACACGAACGGCGAGGAGGTGTCCGCATGACGGCTGCCGTCGATACCGGCTTTTCCACCGAGTCCGGCTCCAAGCGCGCGGAACGCGTCCGGCTGTTCGCGCAGCCCGTCGTGGTGCTGCTGATCGTCGCCGTGACGCTGATCTGGGTGTTCTCGAGCGGGCTGACCGCGACCGAGAAGGAGACCCTCAACGCGTCTTCGCTGTTCACGGCGCTGGGTGACCACGTCCTGATGACGCTGGTGGTGACCGCGATCGTCGTACTGGTCGCGGTGCCGCTCGGGGTGATCGTGACGCGGCCGTGGGCGCGGTTCCTCGCGCCGATCTTCCTGGCGATCGCGAACATCGGCCAGGCCGCGCCCGCGCTCGGTGTGCTGGTGCTGTGGTTCATCGTCACCGGCGCGACCGGCGGGCTGTGGGTGGCGGCGCTGCCGCTGGCCTTCTACTCGCTGCTACCGGTGCTGCGGAACACGATGGTCGGCATCCAGCAGGTCGACGAGTCGCTGATCGACGCGGGCCGCGGCATCGGGATGTCGGCGACGGCGGTGCTGTTCCGCGTCGAGATGCCGCTGGCCGTCCCGCTGATCCTGGCCGGCCTGCGCACCTCCCTGGTGCTGGCGGTCGGCACCGCGACGTTCGGCATGTTCGTCAACGCCGGCGGGTTCGGGCTGCTCATCGACACCGGCTACAAGCTGAACCTGACCTCGGTGCTGGTCACCGGTTCGGTGCTGGCCGTGGCGCTCGCGCTGCTGGTCGACTGGCTGGGCGCGCTCGCCGAACAGTTCTTCGGACCGAAGGGGCTGCGATGAAACTCCGGCGTTTTACGGCAGTCCTCGGCGCGGCGGTGCTGGGCGCGACGCTCTCGGCGTGCGGGCTGACGGTCAACCAGGCCGTGCCCTACGACATCCAGCCGGGCTCGCTCCAGCCGATCCCGTCACTGCAGGGCCTGAAGGTGACGGTGGGGTCCAAGGACTTCACCGAGAACATCATCCTGGCGTACATGGCCGAGATGGCGCTGACCGCGTCAGGCGCGGACGTCGTCGACCTGTCGGACATCAAGGGGTCCAACTCGTCGCGGCAGGCGCTGCTCACCGGGCAGACGGACGTCACCTGGGAGTACACCGGCACGGGCTGGATCAACTACCAGGGCAACGAGCTCCCGGTGCCCGGTGGGGAGAAGGCCCAGTACGAGGCGACGGCCAAGGCGGACGCGGAGAAGTTCGGCGTCACCTGGCTGAACTACTCGCCGCTCAACGACCAGTACGCCTTCGCCGTCACCGAGGCGTACGGCGCGCAGAACAACCTGAAGACGACGTCGGACCTCGCGGCGTTCATCAAGCAGAAGCCGGACCAGGCGGTGTTCTGCCTGGAGACGGAGTTCACCAGCCGCCAGGACGGGTTCCCGGCCGCGGTGAAGGCCTACGGATTCCAGAACCCGAAGATCGAGAACTTCGGCATCGGCACGATCTACTCGGCGGTCGCGGGCGGCACGTGCCCGGTCGGCGAGGTGTTCACCACCGACGGCCGGATCTCCGGGCTCAACCTGCGGGTGCTCGAGGACGACAAGAAGGCGTTCCCGCAGTACAACGCGGTCGCGACGCTGCGCACGGACTTCGTCAACGCGCACCCGGAGATCCGCGGCCCGCTGGAGAAGATCAGCGCGGCGATCGACAACGAGCAGATGGTCCAGCTCTGCAAGCAGGTCGACGTCGACGGCCAGGACACGGGCAAGGTGGCCCACGACTGGATGGTCAAGAAGGGCTTCGTGAAGTAGCCCTCCACGACACGGAGACGGCCGGGCGGCCCACGCTGCCCGGCCGTTTTCGCGTCAGACGGCCGCGCCGGGCCCGGGCAGCGGGTCGACATCGCGGGCGTGCATCGGCTCGCCGCAGCGGGTGCACCGCAGGCCGGCCGCGCTGATCTCGCCGCACCCGTGGTGCCGGTAGACCACCGGCGGCCCCGCCTCGCCGGCGAGCCACTTGTCACCCCAGCCGGCCAGCACCATGAGCAGGTCGACGAGGTCGGTGCCCTTCTCCGTCAGGACGTATTCGTAGCGTGGCCGCTGGTCGTAGGGCCGCCGGTCGAGCACGCCGTGCTCGACGAGGTGGTTCAGCCGCTCGGTCAGGACCTTGCGCGAGATGCCGAGGTCCGCCTGGAGCTGCTCGAACCGGGTGAAGCCGACCCAGACGTCCCGCAGGATCAGCGGTGACCAGGGTTCTCCGATGACGTCGAGCGTGCGCGCGATCGAGCACGCCATCCCGCCGAAGTTCGTGCGCTGCATGACCCCAGCCTACGCCTTGGGGTTCCCTTAGGGAACTGTGCCTGCTACGGTTCTGGAGTCTCTTGAAGGAACCCTGGGAGGATGACGAGATGGGCAAGGTCTTCGGCGCGCACGCGGTGTCGGTCGATGGGTACATCACCGGCGGCGGTCCCGGCCCCGGGCACGGGCTCGGCGACGGCGGGACGCTCTTCGACTGGTACTTCTCCGGAGACACGCCCAGCGGGGTGTTCGACGGGTTCAAGCTGAGCGAGCCGAGCGCTCGGGTCTTCGACGACGTCGCCGGCCGCGTCGGCGCGGTCGTCGCGGGCCGGAACACCTACGAGGACTCCGACCGCTTCGGCGGCGGCAGCCCGCACCCGACGGCGCCGTTGGTCCTGCTCACCCACCGCCCGGCGCCGGAGATCACCGACCGGCAGACGCTCGTCACCACCGGGATCGCGGACGCGGTCGCGGCGGCGCGCGAGATCGCCGGCGACAAGGACGTCACCCTCATGGGCGGCGGCGTCCTGACCGAAGGACTCAAAGCGGGGCTCGTCGACGAAGTCGTCCTGCACCAGGTGCCGATCCTGCTCGGCGGCGGCCGCCCGTTCTTCGGGGACCTGCCGGCGCACGTGCGCCTGCGCCTTCTCGAAGTTGTCCCGGCGCCCGGTGTCACCCATCTTCGATACGCAGTCGAAAACTGAAGGAGCAGCTCACCATGATCAACGACGACGTCCGCGAAATCCTCGCCGGCACCCCGATCGCCCACCTCGCCAGCGTCCTGCCCGACGGCGGCCCGCACGCCGTCCCGGTCTGGATCGGCACCCACGGCGACCACATCGCCGTCTTCACCGGCCCGGACTCGCGCAAAGCGCGCAACCTGCACCGCGACCCCCGCGTCGCACTCTCCCTGACGCCGGCCGACAACCCGTTCCAGCCGGTGATCATCCGCGGCAAGGTCGTCGAATGGGTCGACGGCGACGCCGGCTGGGAAATCATCGACGGCATCGCGAAGAAGTACACCGGCGGCCCGTACCCGCGCGGTCAGGAGCGGTTCGTCGCGCTCATCGAGCCCGAGAGCCAGCAGGTCGGGATGCGCTAGCGGCTAGATGCCCAGGCGGTGCAGCAGCTGGCCCTCCAACCGCTCCAGCTCGCCGGCCACCGCGCGGTGCGCCGACTTCCGGCGCGCCGCGGGCATCCGCTCGGCGGCGCGGACCGTCGCCGAGAGCTGCTCCAGCGTCCCGAGCGAGTCCTTCGCGAACTCGACGTCGGCGGGCGTCGCCTTCTCGGACTTCTGCAGGTCCCGGCAGCCTTCGGCGATGCCCGCGATCCGGGCGTGCAGCGCCGCTCCGCGGCCGGTGTAGCTGCCGAGCTGGTCGACGTCCACCCCGAGCTTCCGGGCCTGGTAGCGGTCGTACATCTCCCGGGCGGCGCCCGCCGCGCGCACCGCGTACGGCGCGACCACGGGAATCACGACGGGGCCGAGGACCTTGGCCACCGCGACCGCGTTCTTCGCCTTCTTGGGGGTGAATCGGCCTTCACCCTCGACCTTGGCCTTGCGCGCCATGGCACCTCCTGCGACGTGTCGAGGTCGAACTTACTGGTCTTGCCCGTGGCGGGCATGGCGGCTCGGCGGTGGCATCTAGAGTGATCTCCATGAAGGGCGAGGTGGTACTCGACGCGGGAGCGGTCAGCCGCTGCCGCCGCCGGGTGCACCTCGAGCACGATCCGCTGATGCGCGAGGTCCCGCTGTCGCCGCCGGACCCGACGGCGCAGCAGCGGATCGCCGACGCCGCAGCGCATCGCGAAGACATCGTCGCCCGGCTGATGGCCGCGACCGGTGGTCCCGGCCAGTGGGTGAAGATCGACCGCGACCTCCCGGCGGGTGAGCGTGTCGAACGCACCGAGCGGGCTTTCGCCGCCGAAGCGCGCTTCATCTGGGGCGCGCTGCTGCCGGTCGACCCGGCCGGGCACCGGCGCGGCGGCATCGACCTGCTCGTCCGCACCGGCCGCGGGTACGTGCCGGTGCTCGTGGTGCGCCACCGCATCACCGACCGCGGCACCGGCGCGATCGTCACCGGGATGACCGACCTCGACCCGGCCCACCGCGCGTCCGACAGCGGCCGCAAGGTCCGCTCCCAGCCGCGTGACCAGCTCCGGCTGGTGCACATCCGCCGGATGCTGCAGACGCTCGGGCAGGCCGACGAAGGCCTCGTCCTCGGCGGCGTGATCGGCCTCGACGCCGACGTCGTCGTCTGGCACGACCTCACGGCGGGCACCTGGCCGAACGGGCGCAGCGCGATCACCGAGTACCAGGCCCGGTTCGCCGACCGGCTCGCCATCGCCAACGCGGCGGCGAACGGCGAGGAGCCGCTGGCCGAGCCGTCGCGGGTGCTGGAGTGCCGCAGCTGCCCGTGGTGGCCGACGTGCGAGGCGCTGCTCACCGAGACCCGCGACGTCAGCCTCGTGGTGCGCGGCGAGGACGCGATGGAGCTGCGCCGCGCCGGCGTGTCCACTGTGGACAACCTGGCCGCGCTCGATCCGGCGGGCGAGGCGCCGGTGGTGAACTGGACCGGCGTGACGTTCCCGGACGCCGTCGTGCTCGCCCGGGCCTGGCTGGCCGACCTCACGCTCGTCCGCCGCGTCGACCGGGTCGACGTCCCGCGCGGCGACGTCGAGGTCGACGTCGACATGGAGAGCTTCGGCGACGCCGGCGCGTACCTCTGGGGCTGCCTGCTCAGCGGCGCCGACGTCGGCCTGGAGCCGGGGTACCGCGCGTTCGCGACGTGGGATCCGCTGCCGACCGGTGACGAAGCCCGTTCCTTCGCCGAGTTCTGGGCGTGGCTGACCGACGTCCGCGAGCGCACCGAAGCGGCCGGGCTGACCTTCCGCGCCTACTGCTACAACGCGCTCGCCGAGAACCGCTGGCTCTTCGGCTCGGTCGAGCGCTTCGGCGATCACCCGGGCATTCCCACGAAGAAGGAAGTCCAGTCCTTTGTGGACTCCGAGGAGTGGGTCGACCTCTTCCGCAGCGTCACCGACCAGTTCCTGTGCTCCCAGGGCAAGGGCCTGAAGGTGATCGCGCCGGCCGCCGGGTTCTCCTGGCGCGACCCGGAGGCGGGCGGCGAGGCGTCGATGCGCTGGTACCGCGACGCGGTCGGGATGGACGGCGAGACGCCGGACGACACCCAGCGCGAGCGGCTCCTGCGCTACAACGAGGACGACGTCCTCGCGACCCAAGCCCTGCGGAGCTGGATCAGCGAGCGGGCCCAGACCGAGGTCCCATACATGTTCGACCTCTGATTGTTTCACCCGCTAAGACACTTGCCTGCCGACGCGTCTTGCGTATACTCGTTCACGAGTATTCGTCTACGAGGAGTGCGAGATGAAGCGGCGGAAGGTCGGCAACATGCTCGGGCTGGCCGTGCTGTCCGTCGTGCTGGAACGCCCGATGCACCCCTACGAGATGGCGGCCGTGCTCAAGCACCGCGGCAAGGAAGCCGACCTGCCGATCAAGTGGGGCTCGCTCTACACGGTCGTCGCGAATCTCCAGAAGCACGGCTTCCTCGAAGCCGTTGAGAGCGTCAAGCACGGCGGCCGGCCCGAGCGGACCGTCTACCGGATCACGAAGGCCGGGCACGACGAGTTCGAGGACTGGGTCCGCGAGCTCGTCGGCACGGTCGAGCGTGAACCCCCGCGGTTCCAGTCCGGGCTGTCGATGATGGGTGTCCTCGGCCCGGACCAGACGATCAGCCTGCTGCGGAACCGCATCGAGCAGCTCGAAGACCACATCGAGGCGCAACGGGCGTCACTCGAGCAGCTGCGGCCGCTGATGCCGCGGCTGTTCCTGGTGGAAGTCGAATACGACGTCGCCATGACCCGGGCCGAAGTGGACTGGACGCGGGCCTTCCTGGGCGACCTGACCAGTGGCGCCGTGCCCGGCATCGAGGCGTGGCGGCGCTACTACGAGACCGGCGAACTCCCTGCTGACCTGGGGGAGCTCGTGGAAAAAGAGAAGTAGCACGGACTCCGGGCAGTGCTGGAACACCGCCCGGAGTCCTCAACCCGAACCGAGCACGCCCGGTCACTAGGTGGCACCGGTAAGGATAACCGGGCGGCTCTCCGGTTCGGCTCATCCGAAGAGGAGAGATCCATGGAAACGACCCGCAAGCACAAAGTGCCCGAGATGGAAGGCCGCCAGGCCCGCTGGTACGCCAAGAACCGGGGCACCGAAGCGCAGCTGAAGCAGTACCGGCGGCAGGCGGCCGAAGTCGCGGCCGGGCTGCCGGCCGGCGCCGAGATCCTGGAGGTGGCGCCCGGCCCCGGGTTCTTCGCCATCGAGCTGGCGAAGCTCGGCTTCCGCGTCACCGGGCTCGATATCAGTCACACGATGGTCGAGATCGCGCTCGAAGAGGCCGCGCGCGCCGGGAAGGCCGTCGACTTCCGGCAGGGCGACGTCACGAAGACGCCGTTCGCGGACGAGTCGTTCGACTTCGTGGTCTGCCAGGCCGCGTTCAAGAACTTCCGGCAGCCGGTGACGGCGTTGAACGAGATGCACCGGGTGCTGCGGCCGGGCGGGTTCGCGGTGATCCACGACCTCAACCACCAGGCCACCGGCGCGGACATCCAGCGTGAGGTCGACTCGATGGACGTGGGCCTGATCAACGGCTTCACCGTGCGGCAGACGCTCGGCTGGCTGCGGCGCCGCGCGTTCACCCCGGCGCAGTTCGAGGAACTGGCCGCCGAAAGCGCGTTCGGCGGCTGCTCGGTCACCCAGGCCGGCATCGGCCTGGAGGTCCGTCTCACCCACTGAGACGAGCTTTCCCTAGGAAAGATGCGTCCGAGGGCCCCTCGGACGCATCTTTCCTAGCGAAAGTGCCGCCCTTGGGGTCAGCGCGGGGCCATGCGCAGTGAGCCGTCCATGCGGACGACTTCGCCGTTGAGGTAGTCGTGGTCGATCAGCGACAGCGCGAGCTGCGCGTACTCGTCCGGGCGCGCGAGGCGCTTCGGGAACGGGACGCCGGCGGCGAGCGACGCGCGGAAGTCGTCGCTGACGGTGGCGAGCATCGGGGTGTCGACGATGCCGGGCGCGATGGTCAGCACGCGGATGCCCTGCGAGGCCAGGTCGCGGGCCGCGGGCAGGGTCAGGCCGACGATGCCGCCCTTGGACGAGGCGTAGGCGACCTGCCCGATCTGGCCGTCGAAGGCCGCGATGGACGCGGTGTTGATGATGACGCCGCGGGCGTCGTCTTCGAGGGGCTCGGTCTTCGCGATCGCCTCGGCCGCGATGGTCAGCACGTTGAAGCTGCCGATCAGGTTGATCTGGACGACCTTCGCGTACAGCGCGAGGTCGTGGCGGCCCTTTTTCGACAGGATCCGCGCGGACGGCCCGATGCCGGCGCAGTTCACGACGGTCCGCAGCGGTACCCCCGAGCCGGACGCGGTCGCGACGGCGGCCTCGACCTGGTCGACGTCGGTCACGTCGGCCTCGACGTAGGTGATGCCGTCGACCTGCTCGGCCTTCTCGATCGAGGCCGCGAGGTCGAGCGCGAACACCCGCGCGCCCTTGGCCGCGAGGGCCTTCGCCGTCGCCCCGCCGAGGCCGGACGCGCCCCCGGTGACGAGTGCGGCCGTGTCCGTGATCTGCATGTATGCGGTCCCTTCGTCCTTCGATTCGCCCAAGGTTAACGCTCGTTCGCATGGCCGCGATTCGTGTCTTCGCTCACCGCTCCCGGGAGCGACTGTTCCTGTTAGCGCGGTGGTCACGTCCGGCTGTCACCTTCAGCACCATGACGCCTGCTCGGATCGTGGTGGTGGGAACGGGTTACGTCGGACTGACCACGGGGGCCTGCCTGGTCAGTCTGGGTCATTACGTCACTTGCGTGGACGTCGACCGCGCGAAGGTGTCGAGACTGCGCGCGGGGCGCGTGGACATCCTCGAACCGGGGCTGGCCGAGCTGGTCGGCCGCGGGGTGGCGGCCGGGCGCCTGCAGTTCGTCGTCGGTGCGCGGGACGCGGTCCGCGACGCCGAAGCCGTGTTCCTCTGCGTCCCGACGCCGATGGGCGCCGGTGGGTCCGCGGACCTGCGCGCGGTCGAGGCGGTGGCCGCCGAGATCGGCGACGTCCTGCCCGCCGGCTGCGCGCTGATCACCAAGTCGACCGTGCCGGTCGGCACGTCGAAGCGGATCGAAGCGATGCTGGGCCGCACCGACGTCCCGGTGGTGTCGAACCCCGAATTCCTGCGCGAGGGCACCGCGGTCGCGGACTTCCTGGGCCCGGACCGGATCGTTGTCGGCTCGGACGACCTCGCCGCCGCGCGCTGGGTCGGCGAGCTGTACGCGGACCTCGCGGCGCCGGTCGTCGTCTCCGACGCGGCGAGCGCGGAGCTCGTGAAGTACGCCGCGAACTGTTACCTCGCGCTCAAACTGTCCTATGTGAACTCGATCGCCGAGCTGTGCGAGCGCCTCGGCGCGGACATCGACCTCGTCACCGAGGGCATGGGTTACGACCGCCGGATCGGGCGGACGTTCCTCAAACCCGGCCCGGGCTGGGGCGGTTCGTGCCTGCCGAAGGACACCAGCGCGCTGGTCACGGTGGCCGAGTCGGTGAACTACGACTTCAAGATGCTCACCTCGGCCATCGACGAGAACATCGCCCAGCGCGACCGGATCGTCGCGAAGATCGCCGGCGCGGTCGGCGGCACGCTGGCCGGCGCCCGGATCGGCGTGCTGGGCCTGGCCTTCAAGGCGGGCACCAACGACCTGCGCGACTCGCCCGCGCTCGCCGTGTGCTCGGTGCTGGGCGCGCTCGGCGCCGAGCTGATCGCCTACGACCCGGCGGTCGGCTGCGAGCTGCCCGGGATGACCGTGGTCGACGACGCCTACCAGGTCGCGAAGGACGCCGACGCCGTCGTCGTGCTGACCGAATGGGCCGAGTTCAAGCGCCTCGACTGGACCGCGATGGCCGAGCTGATGGACGGCGTCGACGTCGTCGACACGCGCAACCTGCTGGACCCGCGGGTGATCGTCGACGCGGGGCTGTCCTGGCAGGGTGTCGGGCGGCCGCGGGCGGCGGCGCGAATCAAGGTTTCCTGAGGGCGCCCGGCTGGCTAAGATCGGCGGCACGGCATCGCGTGTCGGTCACCGGCTGGGTGAGGCATGGAGGTGGCGGGAGTGCCCCGGAGGCATTTCACCCGTGTCAGTATCCGTTTCCGTTGAATTGAACCATCTGATCGTCCCGTCCCGGAACAACCGGGAATCCGCCGAATTCCTGGCGCACCTGCTCGGCCTCGAGGTCGGGGAGGAATGGGGGCCGTTCATCCCGGTCGAGGTCCGCAACGGCGTCCGCCTGGACTTCGCGACCATCCCCGAGCAGGACCTCCGCCTGCAGCACTACTGTTTCCTGATCCCGGAAGACGATTTCGACGCCGTCTTCGCGCGGCTCGTCGAAACCGGCGTGACCTACCACGCCGATCCGATGGGGAAGCAGGTCGGCGAAATCAACCACAACCACGGCGGCCGTGGTGTCTACTTCCTGGATCCCGGCGGGAACGGGATGGAAATCATCACGCAGCCGTACGAGCCGGAGCGGCGACGCCCGGCCCGCTGGTAGCTGTCCCGGACTCCGCGCGTCCAAGGGGCGCGCGGAGTCCTTAGCAATGCGTACTATCGGGGCATGTTCACGACGAGGCCCGAGCTGGCCGGCACCTTCGGGATGGTCGCGTCGACGCACTGGCTGGCTTCGGCCACCGGCATGGCGGTGCTGGAGGACGGCGGCAACGCGTTCGACGCGGCGGTCGCCGCCGGGTTCGTCCTGCAGGTCGCCGAGCCACACCTGTGCGGCCCTGCGGGCCAGGTCCCCGGCATCTTCGTGACGGCGGACGACCCGACACCCCGCGCGCTCGCGAGCCAGGGCCCGTCGCCCGCGGCGGCGACGTCCGAACACTTCGCCGACCTGGGCCTCGACCTGATCCCGGGCAGTGGCCTGCTCCCGGCGACCGTCCCGGGCGCCTGGGACGGCTGGCTCCTCCTGCTCCGCGACTACGGCACGAAGTCGCTTCGCGAGGTGCTGCGCTACGCGATCGGCTACGCGCGCAACGGCACCCCGCTGGTCTCGCGGGTCGGTGACACGATCCGCGCCGTCGAAGGACTGTTCGTCGAGCACTGGCCGACGTCCGCGGCGCTCTGGCTGCCGGACGGCAAGCCCGCGGCCGGCCTGCACAAGAACCCGGCGCTGGCGGACACGTGGGAGCGTCTCCTGCGCGAGGCCGAGGCCGTCTCGGGACGTGAAGCGCAGCTCGACGCCGGCCGTCGTGCCTGGTCACAGGGTTTTGTCGCCGAAGCGATCGACGCGTTCAGCCGCACGGCGTTCCGCGACGACTCGGGCCGCGACCACGCGGGCCTGCTCACCGGCGACGACCTGGCGTCGTGGTCGGCGAGCTACGAAGACCCGGTCTCGGTGGACGTCGACGACTGGCGCCTCGTGAAGCTGGGCGGCTGGACACAGGGCCCGGCGCTGCTGCAGCAGGCGTTGCTGATGCACGGCTTCCGCGACGAGCTGTCCTTTGTGGACGGCGTGGCGTCGGAGCGCACAGTGCACCTGGCGGTCGAGGCGGCGAAGCTCGCCTTCGCCGACCGCGAGGCCTGGTACGGCGACACGGACGTCCCGCTGGACGTGCTGCTCTCGGCGTCCTACACCGATGCCCGACGCGCGCTGATCACCGACACGGCGTCCGCTGACCTGCGCCCCGGCGACGCTCGCGGCCCGGCCCGGCTGCCGGCGATCCTGGACTCGCTGCAGGGCTTGCGGGCGGAAGGCGGCGCGACGGGCGAACCGACGGTCGGCCCCCAGGGCCAGACCCGCGGTGACACCGTCCACCTCGACGTCGTCGACGCGGCGGGAAACCTGGTCTCGCTGACGCCGTCCGGTGGCTGGCTGCAGTCGAGCCCGACGATCCCCGAGCTGGGCTTCTGCCTCGACTCGCGTGGCCAGATGTTCTGGCTGGAACAAGGCCTGCCGAACTCCCTGGCCCCGCGCAAGCGCCCGCGCATCACGCTGTCGCCGTCGCTGGCCCTGCGCGACGGCGTCCCGGCGCTGGCGTTCGGCACCCCGGGCGGCGACCAGCAGGACCAGTGGCAGCTGTGCTTCTGGCTGGCCCACGTCTACGGCGACCTGAACCTCCAGGAGTCGATCGACGCGCCGGCCTGGCACACGACGGCGTTCCCCAGCTCGTTCTACCCGCGCTCGTGGAACCCGCGCGAGCTGGTGGTGGAGTCGCGACTGGGCGCGGCCACACTGGACGGCCTGCGAAACCGCGGCCACGAGCTGATCGACGCCGGCGACTGGGCCCTGGGCCGCCTCTCGGCGGTCTCCCGCACCGGCGACGGCGTGCTCCGAGCGGGGGCCAACGCCCGCGGCATGCAGGGCTACGCGGCGGGCCGGTAGCGCCGATCGAAAATATCCGGGATTCACCCGTCGGAAAACGTCGCCCCCGAGCGACGATGAGGGTGTGACGGAACCTCGGGTACAGCCGGACCCGGCCTTCGCGCTGCTCGGGCTCTACGAGACCGCGTTGCCGGAGGTCTACGGGTACCTGCTGTCCCGGTGCGGTGACCGGACGCTCGCCGAGGAGCTCACTTCCGAGACCTTCCTCGGGGCGGTCGCCGCCTGCCGCAAGGAGTACGCACCTCCAGTGAGCACCGGGTGGCTGATCGGCGTCGCCCGGCACAAGCTCGCCGACCACTGGCGGCGCAGAGAACGTGAGGAACGCGGGTTGCGCCTGGTGCACGACAGTGCGCCCGACGTCGAGGACCCGTGGGACGAGCAGCTCGACGCCCTGCGCGCGAGACAGGTGCTCGAATCCCTCGGGCCCCACCACCAAGCGGCACTGACCTTGCGCTACGTCGACGGCCTCGGGGTGCCCGAGGTCGCCGGCCACCTGGGCCGGAGCGTGCACGCCACCGAGGCGTTGCTCGTGCGGGCCCGCGCCGCGTTCCGGCGTTCCTACGAGAAGGGGGGTCGCGATGCCTGAGCCGTTCGACGCGCTCCGCCGGCCCTCCGACCGGGTCGTCCCCGATCCGGACTTCGCCGCCGAACTGCGCGACAACCTGCGTCGCGTGATCTTGAACGGAGCCGACATGACCACGACGGAAGCCCCTGCCACCACCGCCGAGCTGCGGTCGCTGACGCCCTACCTCGCCGTCTCCGACGCCCGTGCGGCGCTCGACTTCTACGTCGACGTCTTCGGCGCGACCCGGCGCGGCGAGCCGATTCTGATGGACGACGGCCGCGTCGGGCACGCCGAGCTGGCCATCGGCGACGCCGTGCTGATGCTCGCCGAGGAGTACCCGGAGATCGGGCACGTCGCCGCCGAGGGTGGCGCGTCGGTGCGGGTCGAGGTGCCGGACCCGGACGTCAGCGTCACTCGCGCCCTCGAACTGGGCGCGACGCTGATCCGCGCGGTGAGCGACTCGCCGTACGGCCGCGGCGGCTCGTTCCGCGACCCGTTCGGCCAGCGCTGGCTCGTGTCGCAGGCCGCCCCCCGGAGCACGCCTCAGCCCGAGCCGCAGCCCAAGCCGGGCGAGTCGATGTACTTCACGTTCCAGGTCCCGGACGCCGAACCCGCGAAGACGTTCTACGGCGCGGTGCTCGGCTGGCAGTTCTCGCCCGGCTCGGTCGAAGGCGCCTGGGGCATCGAGGGCGACGGCCGCCCGGGTGGCCTCTGGGGCGGGCCCGGCCGCCAGGTCGGCTGGAAGCTGATGTTCGCCGTGGACGACCTGGCCGCCGCGCTCACGCGGGTGCGGGACCAGGGCGGCCAAGCGGGCGAAGTCGAGAACCACCCGTACGGCTTCACCGCCGACTGCACCGACAACCAGGGCATCGAGTTCTGGCTGTGGGAGCAGCCGAGCAGCTGATCCGAAGTCCGTGAATGTCACATTGAGGGACTCGGAGTCCCTCAATGTGACATTCACGGACGTTTCACACCCGCGGGTCCGGCAGCCGGCGCGCGGTGATCGCGACGACCACCGCCAGCGCCGCCACCAGGCCGATGACCAGCGCGAACGCGTTGCGCGCGCCCGTCGCCGACAGGGCCGCGTACAGGCTTCCGAGCGTCGCGATGCCCAGCGCCAGCGACGTCTGCTGGGTCGTCGTCATCACGCCCGAGCCGACGCCGGCCAGGTCCGTCGGGACGTGGGACAGCACGATCCGGAACAACGTCGTCATCGCCAGCGCGTTGCCCACGCCGATCGCGACCATGGCCGGGGCCAGGTCGAGGACCGTCAGGTGCGGCCACTGCGCCAGCGACGTGCACAGCAGCGCCACCATGCCCACCGCGTTGATCGCGCCGCCGATCGCGACGACCTTCTGGCCGTAGCGAGCCACCAGGCGGCTGCTCAGCATCGACACGGTGAAGTACGCGATCGCCATCGGCGTCAGCGCCGCGCCCGCGCCCAGCGGGCCGAAGTGCAGGCCCTGCTGCAGCGTCATCGCGATCACGAACATGAACGAGCCGAACGCGGCGAAGAACGGGACCCCCACCATCAGCCCGCGGCGGACGCTCGGCAGCCGCATCACCGACGGCGGCAGCAACGGCGTCCCGCCCCGGCGCTCGAGACGGCGCTCGACGTGCACGAACGCCGCCGCGGCGACCGGGGACAGGGCCAGCAGCACGATCGACCAGACCGGCCAGCCCAGCGCGCGGCCTTCCATCAGCGGGACCAGCACCGACAACAGCGCCACCGCGAGCAGCGAGGTCCCGAGGCGGTCGACGCCCAGCGGGTTGTGCGCGCGGCTTTCCGGCAGGCGGCGCGCCATCAGCAGCACCACCAGGCCGATCGGAACGTTCACCAGGAAGATCGGCCGCCACCCGGTGCCGAACAGGTTCGCCGCCACCAGGGCGCCGCCGGCGAGCTGGCCCACGACCGTCGAGATGCCGCCCGTCGCCCCGAACAGCCCGAGGGCGCGGGACCGCTCCTCGCCGGACGTCGTCGCCTGGATGATCGAGAGCACCTGCGGGAGCAGCAACGCCGACGCCGCCCCCTGCGCGGCGCGGGCGATCACCAGCGTGGTCGCCGTCGGGGCGATCCCGCAGGCCAGGGACGTCAGCGTGAACAGCCAGAGGCCGGCGAAGAACAGCCGCCGCCGGCCGAACGAGTCGCCGAGGCGGCCGCCGACCACCAGCAGCACCGCGTACGCGATGCCGTAGGCGGCGACCACCAGCTCCAGGGTGGCCGTGGACGCGTGGAGGTCGGCGTCGATCGTGGGCAGGGCGACGTTGACGATGAAGAAGTCGATGATCGGGAGGGCCGCCCCCAGCAGCACGGTGACCAGGCCGGCGGGGGTCAGTCCCGGCCTGGCCGGGACGCCGGGGGTGGCCGGCGCGAGTTGGGTCGTGGTCATGAGTACTACGATCGACCTCGAGTTAACCTGGTACCAGTTGTTGTTTATCCAGGTACCGTCACTACCTGGTACCAGTTCCGGTGACGTGCGATCCTGGCACCATGACCACGGCCGTCGAATCCGAACTCCGCCGCCAGGAGCTGGCGCGGTTCCTGCGCAGCCGGCGTGCGCGGATCACGCCCGAGCAGGTCGGCCTGCCGCTCGTGGGCCGGCGCCGGACACCGGGGCTGCGCCGCGAAGAGGTCGCGCAGCTCGCCGGGGTCGGGGTCACCTGGTACACGTGGCTCGAGCAGGGCCGCGACATCAACGCGTCCGAGCAGGTGCTGCAGGCGATCGCGCGCACCCTGCGCCTCGACCCGCACGAGCACACCCACCTCTTCCGGCTGGCCGGCGCGCCCGCGCCGGAGACCGGGAAGGACTGCCAGGTCCTCTCGCCGCAGCTGGAAATGATGCTGAAGAAGCTCGAGCCGTACCCGGTCGCGGTGCGCAACGCCCGCTGCGACCTGCTGGGTTACAACCGCGGTTACAACTGGCTGATGGGCGACGTCGACGCGATCCCGTTCGAGGACCGCAACACCCTCGTCCAGTGCCTGCTCAACCCGCGGTGGCGCGAGCGGATGCTGGACTGGGACACGAACATCCCGCGCGTCATCGCGTCGTTCCGCGCGGCGATGGCCGAGCACGTCGCCGAGCCGGCGTGGAAGCAGCTGGTCAAGCGGCTGAAGGCGGAGTCGCCGCTGTTCGCCGAGCTCTGGCCGCACCACGACGTCAACTCCGAGCCGATCCGCACCAAGCGCTACCTGCACCCGGACGTCGGGCTGCTGTGCTTCAACTTCACCTACCTCTACTTCGGCCGCCGCTCGGAGATCACCGTGTCGACCTACACCCCGGCGGACGCGGAGACGGCGGCGAAGCTGCCGCTCATGTTCGACTGACTACGGCATCCGACGTACGCGGAGAGTCGCTTCCGGACGGACGCGGTCACCGCCGCCGACCGGTAGTTTTCGCGGTATGAGACGGCCGCCGCAGTCACGCTTGTCCCCGTGGGTGGGGCGCGGGGTGCGCACCGTCGTCGTCACGGTCTTCGTGCTCGGCGCGACCAGCGGCGCGTCGCGCTGGCAGCCCGGCTCGCCGCAGATGACGCCGCTCGCCGGCGCCTGGCTCGTCGCCACCACGCTGACGCTGCTGCTCGTCCACCGCTTCCCGCTGACGCTCTTCCTGGTCACGACGGCGTCCGCGTTCGGCTACTACGCCTCGGGGTTTCCCGGCGGGCCGGTCATCGTCGTGCCGACCATCGCGCTGTTCGTGCTGACCCGGCAGCGCGGCCCACTCGTCGCCGGGATCACCGGCGCGAGTGCGCTGGCCGTGCTCTACCTGGCCCACATCGTCACGTCGGGGTCGTTCGTGCTTGCCCTCGGCGCCGGGTTCCTCGTCGTCTGGCTGGTCGCGGTGATCGGGATCGGCACCGCCGTCCGGTACCAGTTCGCCGCCGTCGCGGCCCGGCGTGAGCAGGCCGACGAGCACCGCCACCGGCTCGCCGAGCAGGAGCGGCTGCGGATCGCGCGCGAGGTGCACGACGTCGTCGCGCACAGCCTCGCCATGATCAACGTCCAGGCCGGGGTCGCCGCGCACGTCGCCGACCGGCGGCCCGAGCAGGCGAAGGAGGCGCTGCTCAACATCAAGGAGGCCAGCGCGTCCGCGCTCAAGGACCTGCGCGCCACTCTCGCCGTGCTGCGGTCCGGGGAGGACAAGGCGCCCGCGCCGAGCCTCGCCCAGGCCGCCGAGCTGCTGGCCCACGCGCGCGACGCCGGGCTCACGGTCGACGTCCACGGCGCGACCGGCGAGCTCCCGGCACCGGTCGACGCCGCCGGGTACCGGATCCTGCAGGAGTCGCTGACCAACGTCGTCCGGCACGCCGACCAGCCGCACCACGTCGACGTCCGGTTCGGGCGGCCGCCGGGTGCCTTCACACTCCGGGTGCGCGACGACGGCCGCGGCACCGGCCGGCCTACCCCGGGCCACGGCCTGCGGGGCATGGCCGAACGCGCCGCGGCGCTCGGCGGGCGCTTCACCGCCCAGCCGGTCGACGGCGGCTTCGAAGTGTTCGTCGAACTACCGATCGAGGGAGAAGCATGATCCGCGTCCTGCTGGCCGACGACCAGGTGCTGGTCCGCGCCGGGTTCCGGGTGCTGCTGGAGACCGAGGACGGCTTCGACGTCTGCGCCGAGGCGGGGGACGGCGAGCAGGCCGTCGCACTCGCCATCGAGCACAAACCCGACATCGTCGTGATGGACATCCGGATGCCCGGCGTCGACGGCCTCGAAGCCACCCGCCGGATCTCCGCGACCCCCGAGCTCGCCGGCACGAAAGTGCTGGTCCTGACCACCTTCGACATCGACGAGTACGTCTACGAGGCGCTGCGCGCGGGCGCCAGCGGGTTCCTGCTCAAGGACACCGAGCCGGTCGAGCTGCTGCGCGCGCTGCGCGTCGTCGCGAGCGGGGAGGCACTGCTGGCGCCGACCGTCACGCGCCGGCTGATCCAGGAGTTCGTCGGCCGCCCGGAGAACCGGCGGATCGACACCAGCGCCGTCCGCGAGATCACCGACCGCGAGCGCGAGGTCCTCGGCCTGGTCGCGGGCGGGATGTCGAACGACGAGATCGCCGCCCACCTGGTGATCTCGACGGCGACCGCGCGCACCCACGTCAGCCGCATCATGACGAAGATCGGCGCCCGCGACCGCGCCCAGCTGGTGGTGCTCGCCTACGAGTCCGGCCTGGTCACTCCACGTCGGTCGTGACGCGGGAGCGGCGCAGCGCGACGAAGACGTTCAGCACGAAGACGACCAGCAGCAGGCTCACCGGCAGCCAGAACCCGGGCCGCAGGTCGACCGCGGCGTTGGCTTCGTCGTCGAGGTCGGGCCGGCTCGTCGACAGCGTCGAGACGGTGGCCGCGATCCTCCGCGTGTAGTCGGTGAGGTTCTGCAGCGCGAACACCTCGGTCACCACGAGCAGCGCGGCACCCGCGCCGGCGAGGACGACCGCGGTCAGCGCGCGGGCCTTCGGCGTCCGCAGCAACGCCGTCCCCAGGCCGAGGACCAGCAGCACCCCGGCGGCGATCGCCAGGACCTGGACCAGGCCCGGCATGTCGAACTTGTCCTCGACGGCCGTCTGCTCCGCCGGGGTCAGGCCGAGGCCGTCGATCCCGGTGAACTTCTGCTGGCCGGAGGCCAGATCGGCGCCGGAGTAGGTCACCGCGGCCCGGGTGCCGTCCGGCGCGTCGCAGGACGCGGCCATGCACGGCAGGAACAGGAAGAGCAACAGGGCGAGCAGGAAGCCGGCGGGGGTGATCCGGCGCGTCACGAGCTGGGGCACGCCGACGACCCAACCACAGCTCAGCCGCGCTTGACCCGCCGCACCAGGCGAACCGCCCGCACCAGGAACACGACGGCGAGGACGCCGACCAGGCAGATCCAGATCACGGCGCCTCCTCTCCCGGACGATGCTCTGTTCAGAGGGCGTCCGGGAGGGGGAGGGGGTTCACCGACACGGCCTATGTCACACCTTCGGGCTAAGCCGTGCTCAGTTGTTCGTGCGCTCCGTCGGCGGCGCCTTCTGGACCTGGGCGGTCAGCAGCGTCTTGAACGAGGCGAGCGTCGCGTCCTTGGACGGGCCGAACGAGTCGACGATGACGACCCGGTTGTAGAGGACGTAGACCGCGCGGTAGACCTGCTGGCTGCTGTCCGCCGCCGAGAACACCTGGACGCCGTGCAGGGACAGGTTGCGGTTGGCGGTCAGGCCGCCTTCCTGCTCGGCGTTCGCGTACTCCGCCGCCACCGCGGACGCGGCCTGCGTGTTCGGCAGCTCCAGCGCGAACAGGCCGAGCGTGACGTCGCCGTCCTTGGTCGTCTTGAGCAGGCCGTCGGTCATGCCGCCGGACTTGAGCTTCTCGATGACCGTGGTCGGCAGGTACTTGGCCGACTGCAGCTTGTCCAGGTCGAACTCGCCACCACCGGCGCGGGTCGTACCGGCCGGGGTGACCAGCGCCGCGGAGTTGTCGCTCGGCTCGGGCTTGGCCGCGGGCGGCTCCGGCAGCGGCTTCACCGTCGGGGCCGGCGGCGGCTGCTGGGTGGTGCTCTGCTGGGCGACCGGCGGCGTGGTGCCGTTGTCCTTGATGAACAGCGCCCAGACGCCGTAGCCGAGGCCGGCCACGACCAGGACGGCGATCACGGCGAAGGCGATCTTCTTGCCCTTGCCGGACGACGGCTGCGTCTGGAAGCTCTCCGGGCCCTGGCTGATCCAGTCCGCGTTGCCCGGCTGCGACATCGGCGGGAAGTCCGAGCCGCCCCACGGCGGGCTGACGTCCTGCTGCTGCGCGCCCCACGGGTTCTGCTGGGACGGCTGCTGCGGCGGCCGCTGGAAGCCGCCGGCGGGGGACTGCTGCCCGTACTGCTGCTGCGGCTGCGGGAACCCGCCGGCCGGCGACTGCTGGCTGTACTGCGGCTGCTGTTGCTGCTGCCACTGCGGGACGACCTGGGTCCGCTCGCCACCCCCGGCGTCGGACGCGGAGACGACCTGCGTCGCCTCGGCCGACTCGGCCGGCTGCGCGGGCAGGGCCACCGGCGCGATGATCTGGGTCTCGGAGGCGCTGTCGCCCACCGGCTGCTGCGGCGCGGGCTGGGCGGGGGCGGCCTGGCTGTCGCCGGTCGTGACGGCCATGGACAGCACCCGATCACGCCGCGACCGGTACTCGTCGGCCGTCAGGTTTCCCGCCGCGAGTTCCTCGTCAAGCCTGCGCAGCTCTTCCTGCCAGGTCACCCCGGTACCCCCTTCGGGTAGATCGCCTGCGAAATCGTGCGAGAGTGTGGGTGCAGCCGCGTGACCGCACGGAGTCATTGTGCACGGGTGTGCTCACCTGTTCGTCGCCCACCACCCCGTCGTTACCTTCGGGTGGCGGATCCCGCTTCCCAGGTCACCTGGGGTGTTGCGCGAGCACGGCGGCGAGCTGGTCGATGGTCTGGTTCCGCAGCAGCGGCGACGATCCGCCGATCACGCTCCGTTCGACCAGTTCGAAGGTGATCACGTCCCGGTCGGCGAACAACCCGGTCAGTTCCCGCGCGTTGCTCTGCGCCGTCGTCTCGGCGTGCACGATGGTGACGTCCTGGCAGGTCGCGGCCAGGAACGGGCTCGCGAACTGGGTGAACGAGTCGGCCACGACAGCGGTGTTCTGCCCGATCGAACCGGCCGGCTTCGCGCCGTCGGGCTGGGTCAGGTGCAGCGGCGTCTTGAAGTCGCTGGCGATGTAGCGGGTGCGGTCGGCGCCGCCGTCGGTCGAGAGGCTGTAGGTCGTCAGTTTCCGCTGCTCGTCACGGCCGAGCACGCGGGCGAGGTCCGCGGGCCAGGGCCGGGTGCCGTTCGGCGCCGCCTGCCAGCGGACCGTGCTGCCCGGCTGGATGGACTGCCCCAGCGCGTACGTCATGACCAGGCCGCCGTCGAACGACCAGTGCGTGTCGTTCGGGTCGTACAGCGAGTGGCCGGTGCGCTTCTCGGCGTCGGCGAGCGCGGGCCGCAGGTCGATCGCGCCCGTCTCGCGGGGCACGCGGTTCCAGAACTCGGCGGTGCGGGCCTGGGCGCACGGCTTGCCGACGTAGTTGTCCGGCAGGTGCGACGGCTCTTCGCTGTACTTGTCCGGGGCGATGACCAGCTCGAACTTCCGCCCGGAGTTCTCGACCGCGGCCCGCAGCTTCCGCAGCGCGGCGACGACGTGATCGGTGTCCATCACCGGCCGGCACCGCGCGTTGACGTCCTCGCCGAGGTACATCCAGCCGTCCTTGCCCGGGAGCACGGTCGGGTAGACGTAACCCGGGACGTCGCCGGTGCTGGGCTGGCCCTGGTCGACGCCGACGGTGCCGCCCTCGTGGCTGGTGCCCTGGCCGGACCCGGGCGGGTCGCCGAAGACGCCGGTGCTGATGCCGTCGGCGGCCTGGACGCCGGCCTGGCGCAGCGGCAGGTGGTCGGTGGCCCAGCCGGCCATGCCGGTGAAGAAGCCCCAGCCGTCACCCAGGCTGGGGAAGTCCCGCAGCGGCCGGTTCTCGAAGGCGGTGGGGTGCACGCCGACCGCGGACAGCAGCAGCGGCGTCACGAAGAAGAAGGCCGCGCAGGCGAGCGCCGTGCGCTGGCGTTTGCTGTGCCGGGGCCGGTAGAGGTTGTGCTCCTTCGGCAGCCAGGACTCCGGGGTCCTCGGCAGGCCCGGGTCGGTGGGCAACTGCGACGGAGGACGGGAGGACACGGCCGTATCCTAGCGCCGGGCCGGAGCGTGGCGGCCCCGAACAGGTGAACGCGAGGGGACGTGCGATGAACGGTGGCCGAGGGCCGGGCTACGACCAGCGGCTGGCCCGGGAACGGGACACCTTCGCCGACCAGGAGGACATCCACGGCAACCTGCCGCCGTCGGCGCACCGCTGGTCCAACAAGCACGTGCGGCCGAAGCTCGACGCGCTCGGCGTGCCGGGCATCGACGAGCTGATCGTCGGCCAGATCGCCGAACGCGCTTCGCGGCTCGACCGCGACACCGTCGTGCTGTCGCTGGGCAGCGGCAACGGCGACCAGGAGCTCGGCTGGCTGCGCGGCCTGTCCGAGGCCGGTCTGGACAACGTCCGGCTGCGGCTGCTGGAGCTGAACCCGGACATGCAGGCCCGCGCCGAGGCGGCCGCCCGCGAGCAGGGCGTGGCCGACCGCGTCGAGCTGATCACCGCGGACTTCAACACCTGGCGCGCCGACGCCGAGCACGATGTCGTCGTCGGCTTCCAGGCCCTGCACCACGTGCTCGACCTCGAACACCTCTACGCGCAGATCACGAGCAGCCTCACCGGGGACGGCGTCCTGGTCGTGCACGACATGATCGGCCGCAACGGGCACCGCCGGTGGCCGGAGGCCCTGGAGGTCGTCGACCGGATCTGGGCGACGCTGCCGCCGGAGCTGCGCCGCAACGCGCTGACCGGGCAGGTCGACGAGCAGTTCGTCGACATCGACTGCGCGGCCGACGGTTTCGAGGGCATCCGCGCCCAGGACGTCCTGCCGGTGCTGCTCGACCACCTGCACCCGAGCCTGTTCCTGCCCTACGGCAACGTGATCGACCCGTTCGTCGACCGGATCTACGGCCACAACGTCGACCTGGACAACCCCGTGCACGTCGAGCTGCTCGACCAGGTCGGCGTGCTCGACGACGCCCTGCTCGACCTCGGGGTCGTCACCGGGACGCGGCTGACCGCGCTGTTCCACCCGACACCGCAGCCGCTGCGCGTGCACGGCACCCGGACGCCCGAACGGTCCGTTCGCGACACCCGCGTCGTCGATCCGGCGGGTCGCGCTTCGTTCCGCCCCGGCGGCACCGGCGGCGAACAGCTGGTGCGCGGCGCGGGGATCGCGACCGGCCGGATCAACGGCCTCTACCACGATGACTGGGCGGCGCCGTCGATCGAGTTCCCGCTGCTGCCGACCACCGCGGTCGGCGCCCTGGAACTGCACACCTACCTGCCGGACGATGCCACCGAGTACGGCGGCGTCACCGTCTCCGTGGACGGCGTCCCGGTCGCGAAGGCCGACGTCGGACCCGGGCTGGTCGAGCAGGTCCTGCCGGTCCGGCTCGACGCCCACCGCCAGGTGCGGCTGTCCGTCGACGCCGACTGGTCGCTGACCGCCGGGCTCGGCGGCGACCGGCGGACGCTCTCCTACATCCTCGTCGGGCTGTCCCTGATCGAAAGGTGAGGTAGCGGCCCGGCGGGGCCGCTGGGGCAGCTAATCTGCCCGGCATGGGCAAGGGGACGAACGCCGAGCGGCTGATCGACTGGACCGGCGAGCGGTGCGTGCCGTGGACCGAAGACCTCCAGGTGATCTACGAGCACTACCACCGCTACGCGTTCGCGGCCCGGTTCGTCGACGGCAAGCGCGTCCTCGACCTGGCCAGCGGCGAGGGTTACGGCGGCGCGCTGCTGGCGCGCACGGCCGCCGAGGTCGTCGGCCTCGAGATCGACCCGCGGACCGTCGAGCACGCCCGGACCCGCTACCCGGACTCGCGTTTCGAGGTCGGCTCGATCACCGACCCGAAGGCCCTTGACGGCGAAACCTTCGACGTCATCACCTGCTTCGAGGCGATCGAGCACGTCGACGAGCAGGACAAGCTGATGGAGCTGGTCACGGCCCGGCTCGCGCCGGGCGGGGTCTTCCTCTGCAGCACGCCGGACATCGAGGTCTACACGCACGACCACGGCAACGAGAACCCGTACCACGTGCACGAGCTGACCGAGTCCGCGTTCCGGTCGCTGCTCGCCGGCAGCTTCGAGCACGTCGTCGTGCTGCGCCAGAACGTCGCCGTCGGCTCGCTGATCCACGACAACGGCGCCGGCTCCGGCGCCGAGGTCCTCACCGTGGCGCAGGACGACGCCGACGGCTGGGTCGTCGAAACCGGCGCGCCGCACACCTACTTCGTCTCGGTCGCCTCCGCGAAGCCGATCGACGTGCCCTCGACGTCCGCGATGGTCGACCCGAAGCTGACGCTCGTCGCGCGCGCCGCCGCCGAGGCCGGCCGCCTGCGTGACGAGCTGGGCCGCACCGAAGCCGAGCGCGCGCAGGCGACCGCGTCCGTCTCCCAGCTGACCACTCAGCTGTCCGAGATGACGGCCGCCGAGCGGCAGGCCGCGACCGAACGCGACGAGGCGCTGCGCCAGGCCGACCGCGCCCGCGAGGACCGGCAGCGCGCGGCCGACGAGCTGAACCGCCTGCAGCGCAAGGCCGGCTACGACAGCGAACGGCTGGAGTGGCTGGCGAGCAACAACTCCGGCCTCTCCGACACCATCGGCCGGCTCGCCGCCGAGAACGAAAAGCTGCGCGCCGAGACGTCCGCGCTCGTGCAGCGCGCGATCGGCAAGTACCGCGGCTCGATCGAGAAGTTCGCGCCCCGCGGCACCCGCCGTCGCGACTTCTACGAGACGGCGCTCGGGCGCCCGGCCGGCGTGCTGCCCGGCCAGCCCGCCGCGGTACCCGGCCCGGTCGCGGTGACCACCAGCGACCAGCCGATCGTCAGCGTCGTCATCCCGGTCTACGGCAACTGGCCGTTCACCCGCGGCTGCCTCGACTCGATCCAGCGGCACCTGCCCTCGACGCCGTTCGAGGTCATCGTCGTCGACGACGCCTCGCGGGACGACTCCGCCGACCGCGTCGCCGGGTGCGCCGGGGTCCGGCTGGTCCGCGCGCCGAAGAACCTCGGGTTCGTCGGCGCCTGCAACCTCGGCGCCGAGAACGCCCGCGGCGACTTCATCTTCTTCCTGAACAACGACACCGAGGTCACGGCGGGCTGGCTCGACGAGCTCGTCGGCGTCGTCGAGACGCGCCCGGACGTCGGGCTCGTCGGCTCGAAGCTCGTCTACCCGGACGGCCGGCTGCAGGAGTGCGGCGGCATCATCTGGGCCGACGGCACCGGCTGGAACTACGGGCGGCTGCAGTCGCCGGACGCGCCTTGGTACCAGGCGCTGCGCGACGTCGACTACTGCTCCGGCGCGGCGCTCATGGTCCGCCGCGACCTGTTCGAGCGCGTCGGCGGCTTCGACACGCGCTTCTCGCCCGCTTACTACGAGGACACCGATCTCGCGTTCGCCGTGCGGGCGGCCGGGTACCGGACGATGGTCCAGCCCGCGTCGGTCGTCGTGCACCACGAAGGCATCACCAACGGCACGGACGTCTCCTCGGGCGTGAAGCGGCACCAGGAGCTCAACCGCGGCGTCTTCGTCGACAAGTGGAGCGTCCAGCTGCGCGACCACTTCCCCGAGGCGAGCCCGCGCGCGGTGTGGGCCGGGCGGCAGCGCACGAAGGACGGCCACCGCGGCGGCACCGTGCTGGTCGCCGACCACCAGGTGCCCATGCCGGACAAGGACTCCGGCTCCGTGCGGATGTTCCGGATCCTCGAGCTGCTCGTCGGGCTCGGCCACCGCGTCGTGTTCATGCCGCTCAACAACGCGCTCCCCGAGCCGTACGCCGGCGCGCTGTACCGCGCGGGCGTCACCGTCGTCACCGGGCTCGGCGAACAGCTGGAGTTCCTGCGCGAAGCCGGCGCCGACCTGAAGCTGACCGTCCTGTCGCGGCCGCACGTCGCCTGGCAGCTGCTGGAGCAGGTCCGCGAGCACGCGCCGGACTGCCTCATCGCCTACGACACGGTCGACCTGCACTTCGTCCGGCTCAACCGGCAGGCCGACCTGGCCGCGCAGCTCGGCGACACCCGCGAGGAGCTGACGCTGCGGCGCCGCGCCGAAGTGCTGCGGGAGTCCGAGCTGGGCCTGACCCGCGCCACCGACGTCACCTTCGTCGTGTCCGATGTGGAGCGTGCGCTGCTGGCCGAGCTGGTCCCGTCGGCGCGGGTCGAGGTGCTGTCCAACGTGCACCACGCGGACGGCTCGGTGGCCGTCCCGGAAGGACGGTCGGGGGTGCTGTTCGTCGGCAGCTTCGACCACCTGCCCAACCGGGACGCGGCACGCTGGCTGGCGACCGAGATCATGCCGCTGGTGCGGCGCCGCCGGCCGGACGCGGTCGCGCAGATCGTCGGCAGCAACCCGCCGCAGGAGATGTTCGACCTCGAGCGCGAGGGTGTCGTCGTCCGCGGCTGGGTGCAGCACCTGGACGGCGCCTACCGCGAGGCCCGGGCCGTCGTCGCGCCGCTGCGCTTCGGCGCCGGCGTCAAGGGAAAGCTGGGGGAGAGCCTCGGGTACGGCGTCCCCGTGGTCGCCACCCCGCTGGCCGCCGAGGGCATGCATCTGACGCACGGCCGGGACGTCCTCGTCGGCAGCACCGCCGAGGAGCTCGCCGAGGAGATCGTCACCCTGCTCGACGACGACAAGCTCTGGCAGCGGCTGTCCGAAGAGGGCAAGACCGTGGTGGACCGCCTGTTCGGCGCGGACGTCGCCCGCCGCACCCTGGAGGGCGTGCTCGACGGGGCGTGATCAGCTGGGCGGCAAGGCCTTCTGGAACACCGCGAGCGCGTTGTCCAGGCTGGTCTTCAGCCCGGCCTTGTCCTGGTTGAACGGCAGGGACGCCCAGAGCACCACGGCGACCTTGCCCGAGGTGTACCAGGTGCCGTCCATCCGCTGCTCGCCGCTGCGGCCGCTGACGACCTTCCCGTCGGCGTCGAGCGGTTTGAACCCGCCGGCGTCGGCTGCGGCGCGGAGGTACTCGACGACGGCCTTCGCGCCGTCTTCGTTCTCCGTCGGGATCGCGTAGGCGAGGAACCCGGTGTCGCCGGAGTTCGACGCGCGGTAGACGAGCTGCGTGACGCCGTGCTGCGAGAAGACCTGCGCGGTCTCCTTGGGGTAGAGGTTCAGGTCGAGGCCCTTGGCCAGCGACATCGTCGAGCTCTCCGGGTGCTGCACGCCGGGCAGCGGCGGGACCTGGTCCTCCAGCTGCGGCTGGGCCGCGGCGGCCGGCGGCTGCGTCACGCTCGGGGTGTACGTCGTGAGCGCGTTCGGCGCCGGGTCGTCCTTCCCCAGCCACATGGTCGCGCCGATGATCATGCCGAGCACGACCAGCACGCCGAGGGCGATGAACGGCCACGTCGTCCAGGTCCGCCCGGACGACTCCTCGTCGTCGACACCCCACCGGTGCTTCCCGGGGCCGTCGTCGGCCGGCTCGGTTTCGTGCTGCTGGGTCTCGCCGCCCGGCGGCGTGATCGGCGGGAACCGGCTGCCGGGGGGCTGCTCGACCTGGCCGTCGACCCGCAGGTAGCGGGTCGGGGTGATGTCGGCCGGGCTCGGCGCGGTGGTCATGTGGTCCGGCAGGGCCGGCACGCTGCTGGTCGACATCGCCTTCGGCAGCCCGGTGCGCTGCCACGGCGGGTGCGGCCGCTGCGCGTGCGCGTGTGCGTGCGGCACCATCGGCCGCGGCGACTCCATGCGCTGCGGCGGCGGGCCCTGCTGGGCCTGCGAGGGGTGGCCGGCGGGGTTGGTGCTCCGCCAGGCTTCACCCGGACGGCGTAGCGGGGACGGCACCGGTGACGGAACCGTCGATCCGGAGGCCTGTGCGAGCAGCTCGTCCCGCTGTTTGCGGTGGTCAGCGGGCTCGATCCGACCTTCGGCAAGCTCCGCGTCGAGGCGGCGAAGCTCTTCCTGCCAGCTCATCCTTGGACCCCCATCCACCATTCGGGGCATCAGTCTGGCACGGGCTGCCGACCAGCGAGGTTGCGGTTTGAGGTTGATCGGCAACGTAGCGCAAGTCGCCGGATTTCGGGAGTCCCGCCGGGCAACCTCCCCGCGTCACCCGTCAGGACCCCGAAACTGTCGTACATATGTTCTAAAATTGGCGTTGTACAGGGGAGATGCCGCTCGCAACCGCGGGTGGTGTGATGGAGGAAGGCAGGGCCATGGCCTACATCACCCTGCCCACATTCGTGGGCTACAGCGCCAGTTCCGGTCCGTCGCGGTCGTCGTTCGTGCGGCGCCAGCGGCGGTTGTACGAGGACCCGGCGCGGGCCGCGTTCAACTACTACCGGCGGGCGGCCAACGCCGTGCGGTCGGGACGCGCGGCGAACCAGGACGAGGTGGCGCTGCGGGCGCTGGTCAACGCGGCGGACGAACGGACGAAGCCGCACTACAGCGCGATCGCCGAGGGCTGGCTGCGCTACCTCGGCCGCAAGTCGCCCCGGCTGATCGAGGTCGGCCGCGGCCGGTGCCGGCTGGGCGACCTCGAGATCGGCGTCAGCCCGCAGCTGGGGCTCCGCAAGAGCAACGGCCGGCGCTACGCGACCTGGCTGTACTTCAAGGAGGAAACCCTGACCAAGTCGTCGGCCCAGCTCGCGCTGTGGGTGCTGGAGCAGGCGATGCCGGACATCCTGCCGGGCGGCGAGGCGCTGGTGATCGACGTCCGCCGGGCGAAGGAGTTCCAGTTGACCCCACGCGACCGCGAACGGCTGCGGCCCTGGGCCCGCAGTGAGGCCTCGGCGTTCCTGACGCTCTGGGACGTCGCCTGAGCCAGGGAGGCGCCGGGTTCGCTCGGCGCCTCCCTGGTTAACATCGCCCCGAGCTCAGGGGGGCGACGAATGAGACTTGTCGCGGGCAGGTACGCGATCTCGGCCGAACTGGGCCGGGGCGGGATGGGCGTCGTCTGGCGCGGCGAGGACCAGTTCCTCGGGCGGCCGGTGGCGCTGAAGGAGCTGGCCACGCCGCCGGGCGCCTCGCCGGTGCACCTCGAGCGCGTCCTGCGCGAAGCCCGCACGGCCGCGCAGCTGACCCATTCCGGCGTCGTCACGGTGTACGACGTCGTCAGCGAACACGGCGCCACGTTCATCGTGATGGAGCTGGTGATCGCGCCGACGCTCGCCGACCTCGTGGGCCGGGAGGGGTACCTGGCGAACGACCGCGTCGCCGCGCTCGGCCTGCAGGTGCTGAGCGCGCTGGAAAGCGCGCACGCGGCCGGGATCGTGCACCGGGACGTCAAGCCCAGCAACATCATGGTGCTGCCCGGCGACCGCGTGAAGCTCGCCGACTTCGGCATCGCGCGGGCGATGGACGACCCGGGCCTGACCCAGACCGGCGGCGTGATGGGCTCGCCGGGGTACATGCCGCCCGAGCTGTTCGCCGGCGCCGGGCCGTCACCCGCGTCCGACCTCTGGTCGCTGGGCGCGACGCTGTTCCACGCCGCCGAAGGCCGGGCGCCGTTCCAGCGCACGACGACGGCCGCGACGCTGCACGCGATCATGTACGACCAGCCGGTGCTCGAACGTTGCCGCGGCCCGCTCGCCGACGCCGTGCGCGGGCTGCTCACGCAGTCCGTTTCGGACCGGCTGGACGCGGCCGGCACGCGGCGGCTGCTGGAAGCCGCGCGCACCGGCACGCGGACACGAGCCGTGGATCCGGCCGACCTGCCGACGACCGCCTTCCAGGCGGTGCCGGCCGCAGCGGACCGGAAACGGCGGCTGCCGTTGGTGCTGACCGGCGTGGCGGTCGCGGTGATCGCGGCGCTCGGCGCGATCTTCCTCCTGAAGCCGGACAGCACGACGCCGGTGGCCGCGGGCGCGCCGGGCCCCACGCCGACGTCTTCCGCGACGCCGGCGACCACGAAGCACAGCAGCAGCAGCAGCAAGAAACCCACGCCGTCCCGGAGTTCCGGTGCGCCGTCGTCGACCGCGGGTAAACCGGATCCGGTGAAGGTGCCGCTGATCCGCTTCCACCACCCGGACGGCGGCCACTTCAGCGGGACGAAGAAGGTCGGCCCGCCGGCCGGCTTCAGCAAGGAAGGCGCCTTCGGTTCGCTCGTCGCGACGGCCGAGCCGGGCACCCGGAAGCTGTTCGCCTGCAAGGTGAAGGACAAGAAGGACTGGTTCACCTCGCCCGACCAGAGCGGCAAGTGCGAGGGCCAGCAGGCGCTCGGCCTGCTCGGCTACGTCTACGCCGACCCGCCGACCTGGTCCGGTTCACGGGCGCTCTACCGCTGCGACGCGGGCGCGAGCCACTTCGACTCGCTCGACGCCGGCTGCGAGGGCAAGAAGAAGGAGTTCCTGCTGGGCTACGTCGTCGGCTGAGCCGGCAGGACGTCCGCCACCACTGCTCGCCGTCGCGGACGAAGGCCCCGTGCACGAAGATGACCCCTATGGTGACAACCTGACAGAACCCACCCGGTCGAGTGACACAGTTCGCGATGAGCGGACGAGGACTGGACAAACCGGAGAGCGAACACGAAGCTTTCGCGTGTTCTTTCGTGCCTGGCCAAGTCAGAGGTCGAAAAAGTGAATGCTGCCTGGGAAGCCGTCTCCCGCGTCGCCGACGAGCCCGCCTGGTACTGGGTGTACGACAAGCTGGCCTTCTTGCCGAGCACCTACGCCCACGCCTGGCCCGGCTTCCACGAGCCCGTGCCGTCGCGCACCTGGGACCTTTCACCCGGCGACCTCGACCGCGCGTCGGCGGAGTTCCGCCTCGGCCCGTACGCGGTGGACGAGCGCCAGGTCGCGTCCATCGCGCTGGCCGCGTTCCGCGAGGTCTGCAGCCCGGACGACTGGCTGTGGGCGCTGCACTGGCAGCACCAGTCCTACCGCGTCCGCCCGCACCTGGTGACCGAGGGCGCCCGCTGGCCGGTGCCGGTGTTCCCGCGCGCGGACTACCACCTGTTCCTGGCCCGGGACTTCTCGTTCGGCACCCTCGGCCACCCGTGGGAGCGCACGCTCTGCGTGTTCGGCGAGCCCCTGGTGTCGGCGTTCGAGCGCCTCGGCGAAGGCGTGCTGGGCAACGTCCTGCGCCGCGACGGGAAGCCGTCCGCGCTGGCCCGCTAGCCCGGCATCTGCGCTGGTTGATCTCTTGCTACCGTTGTGCCGGTGTTCGAATACCACGGCTGGGTGACCATCCAGGCGACCGCGAGCGGCGATGACGACGCGGCGCTCCTGGAGCGCTTGGTCGACCGCGTGCATCGCGCGATCCGCGACGCGGGCGACTTCGACCTGGTCGACCTCCGCTGGAGCGCGGGCATGCCGATGCTCCACTTCGGCGGCTTCGACAAACACGGCGGCGAGCTGGCCCCCGACCTCCTGGAGATGTTCACCAGGGTCGGCGAGCTGGCCGCGGGCTCGTACGGCCTGCTCTACGTCTGGGACGACCAGGACACCGAGCACGACAACGACTTCCGCGTCTACCGCATGGCCCGAGGCCAGGTAACGGAGCGCGAAGACCCGCACCTCACACCGGTGGCCCCGACGGTCCTGGACGTCTACGAGCTGTAGCCGCATCGCAATGCCGGCTGAGTAGTACTGCTCAAGACACCCGTGGGTCCGCGGCGAGACCGTGGTCACATGACCAAGTCCGGTTCTTCCGCAGCGTCACCCACCACCACCGCGTTCTACGCGCAGGCCGCCCTCTCGTTCGGGCTCGCCCTGGCCGCCGTCACCGCCGGGATCGTGTACCTGCCGGTGAACGGCTGGGTCCGCGGCTTTCTCGCCCTCGGCATGCTCTACCTGGTCACCTCGGCGTTCACGCTCGCCAAGTGCGTGCGGGACAGACAGGACGAGACCTCCGTCGTCTCCCGCGTCGACCAGGCCCGGCTCGACAAGCTGCTCGCCGAGCACGATCCCTACAAAACGACCGTGTGACGGGGAACGGCCACCCTCGCGAAAGAGGGTGGCCGTCCAGGACCTCAGTGGCGCGGCACCCGCGGCCGGCCGCCCGGCTCCTGCTTCGGCGGCTGCTGGCCGGTGCCCGGGAACGTCGGCGCCGGCAGGTTCGCCGCTTCGTACCGCGACAGCGTCAGCGGGCCCGACGTGTCCGGCAGCACCGGCGGCTCGGACTTGTGGTCGTCGAAGCGGAACGCCGACGTCATGTCCCCGAAGGTGCGCCGGCGCCACTGCGAGATGTTCGGCTCCGCCACGCCCGTCACCTTCTCCAGGAACCGCAGCGTCGACGTGTGGTCGAAGTTCTCGCTGCACACCCAGCCGCCCGCGGTCCACGGCGAGATCACGATGGCCGGGACGCGGTAGCCGGCGCCGACCGGGAGGCCGTTGCCCGGGGTGCCGCCGGGGGACGTCTTGGTGACGAACTCGCCCGGCGTGCCCGCGGGCGGGGTCGGCGGGACGATGTGGTCGAAGAGGCCGTCGTTCTCGTCGTAGTTGAGGATGAAGACCGTCTTGGCCCAGACTTCCGGGTTCGCGGCGATCGCGTCGATCTTCGACGCGACGAACGCCGCGCCCTCGGCCGGCGTGTACTGCGGGTGCTCCGACGCCGTCGAGGTGCAGATGATCCACGAGACCGTCGGCAGCTTGTCGTTGCGCGCGTCGTACTCGAACTGGCCCTCGGGCCGGTGCGTGAGGCCGTTGACCGCCAGGGGCGAGTCGGCCGGCGCGTTCTTGAAGTTCGCGAAGTTCTCCAGCATGTTGCAGCCGTAGGTGTCGGTCTGCTCGTACACCTTCCAGCTGACGCCGGCCGCCTGCAGCCGCTCCGCGTAGGTCGTCCAGGTGTAGCCGCCGGCCGGCGCCTTGTTGTCGAGGATCGGGCCGCCGTGCTCGCCGTCCGGGTCGATCGTGCCGGTCATCCACATCATCCGGTTCGGCCAGGTCGGGCCGAACACCGAGCAGTGGTAGCTGTCGCAGATGGTGAACGCCTCGGCCAGCGCGAACTGGAACGGCAGGTCCGCGCGGGTGTGGTAACCCATCACGTACGGGCCGTTCTTGCCGTCGGCCTTGCGGTGCGCCGGCAGCCAGCTGTCCATCTTGCCGCCGTTCCAGGCGTCGTGCTGGACCTGCCACGCGTGCGACGTCGACGGGATCTTCTGCGCGTTGGTCGCGTGCGTGTCGAGGTGGAACGGCAGCGCGTAACCCGCCGGGTTCTCGGCGTCCGGCTGGTAGAAGACCGGTTTGCCGTCCGGCAGCCGCGCGGCGTGCGGGTCGCCGAACCCGCGGACGCCGGACAGCGTGCCGAAGTAGTGGTCGAACGAGCGGTTTTCCTGCATCAGCAGCACGACGTGCTCGATGTCCTTCAGCGAGCCGTGCTTGGGGGCGCCCTGGGCGAGCGCGCGCTGGACGTTCGGGGGCATCAGGGTGGCCGCGGCCGCGGTGGCGGCGACCCCGGCGGCAGATCCGAGAAGACGGCGACGAGTCAGTTCGGTCATGGCTGACACCTTCGTTTCCCGGTTGTCACCCGAAAAGGTGGCAACCGGGAACGCGAGCGGAACACGAAGTGAAAACCGTGGCCGAACCGGCACGAACCAGGTCAGAAAGTAACGTCCGAGCACTGGTAGAACGCGTTGGCCGTGTCGGCGATGTCCCAGACGGCGAGGATCATGTGCCGCCCGCTCTTGCCGGCCGGCAGCTTGCCGCTGTGCGACACCGTGGTGCCGGGTCGCTGGCCGTTGAAGGGCACGGTCAGGAACGGCGTGGTGTCCAGCTGCGCCCGGGTGAGCGGCGCCGAGGGGTTCCAGCCGTTCCTGGTGACGAAGTAGCGGAACGATGTCGTCGAGTGGGCCGCGGTCAGCGTCCACTTGAACGTGTAGGTCGCGCCCCTGGTGAGCTTGGTGGCCGGCCAGGTGCCACCGCGCTGGTCGTCGAGTTCGGCGAAGCGTGAGACGCCGGCGGAGCAGAGCTTCCCGTCGGCGGGCCCACCGCTGGGGAAGTTCTTCGGGCCTTCGGTGCTCTGCGGTTCGTACTGGATGGCGCCGCAGCCGGTCACGGCGCCGGTGCTGCACTTGTACGCCCGGCTGGGCGGGGTGGTGGTGTAGCCGTGGCCCCAGGCGACACCGGTGAACAGGAGCGGAAGGGCGAGAGCGGCTGCGACGGCGAGGACGAGCTTCTTGACCATGTGACTCCTCTCACAACAGGTACCCCAGAAGTGTGAAGAATTCACGTCAATGGTTCAGACCACCGCCCGGCCCAACTTCACCACCGCGAGGCTGGTGCCATCGGTCCAGACAATGGACCGAAAGACGCAAGGAGTAGTACCCACCGGAACACCGAGAAAAGCACAGGCAAGCGCGGAGAGAACCAGCACCAGGCAAGCGCGGAGAGAGTCAGCGCTAGGCGAGCCCGGAGAAGCAGCGGCAGCCCCGGAAGCCCAAGAAAGGCACCGTGGGGGGTCCGGGGGGCTCGGCCCCCCGGGTGAAACGGCGAAGGGCCTGTGTCGACGCTTTCTGTCGACACAGGCCCTTCGGAACCTGAGCGGATGACGGGATTCGAACCCGCGACCCTCACCTTGGCAAGGTGATGCGCTACCAGCTGCGCTACATCCGCGTACAGCGTCCTTGCGGCTGCTGTGAGAAGAACTCTATACCCTCGCCAAACTGCTCCGATGAGCGGGTCCCCCAGTGCCCTGACCCGGTGCTTCGGTGTCACAGCTGGCGTACAAGGGGTGACGACGGCTGATTCCCTCCGTATGGTGTCCCCATTCGACCGAGTGGGGAGACCTTCGGGGAGGAGGTGCCGGGCCGGATGACCGAGCTGGGCACGGTGCCGCCACCAGCGGCCTCGGAATCCGACGAGCAGGCACTGCTGCATCGACTTCGAAACGGCGAGGACGCCGCGTTCGGGGAGCTGTTCGAGCTGCACGCCGCCGCCGTCCGGAGACTCGCGCAGAGCCTGGCGTCCGACCGGTCCGAGGCCGAGGACATCACCGCGGAGACGTTCTTCCGCGTGCTGCAGGCGCTGCGCCGCGGCTCCGGTCCTCGGGACTATGTCCGCGCCTACCTGCTGACCGTCGCCCGCCGGGTGTCCTGGGAGTGGCACGGCGCGCGCCGCGACGTCCCGGTCTCCGACGACGAGCTGACCTTCCGCGCCGGTGCCGGCGCGGACACGCACGCCCGCACGGCCGAGCACACGCTGATCACCACCGCGTTCACCAGCCTGCCCGAGCGCTGGCGGACCGTGCTGTGGCAGACCGAGGTCGAGGGTGAGCAGCCTTCCATGGTCGCCACCCACTTCGGGTTGAGCGCGAACGCCACCGCGGCGCTGGCCCGCCGGGCCCGCCAGGGGCTGCGCGCGGCCTACCTGCAGGCCCACCTTTCGGTGAACCGCGGGCCGGACTCGTGCCGCGCGGTCGTCGAGAAGCTCGGCGGGTTCACCGCGGGCAGTGTCACCGGGGCCGAGGCCGAGCGGATCAAGGCGCACCTGCACGGCTGCCCGTCGTGCCGCGCCACCCAGGACGAACTGCGCGACGTCTGCTCGTCGCTGCGCGCTCACGCCGGTGTGCTGGTGCTGCTGGTGCCGGCCGCAGGGGCCGCGGTCGGCGGCAGCGGGGTGCTGGCCGGGCTCGGCGCCACCGTCAAGGGTGTCCTGGTCGGCTCGAAGGTCAAGATCGGGCTCGCGCTGGCGTCGACCGCGGCCGTGGGCGCGGTCGGCGTTGCCGCCGGGCCGGTGCTGTTCGGTTCGGCGCCGGTGCAGGACGTCGGGCTGACCGGCGGCGCGCCGGAGCTCGTGGTCGTGCCGCCGAGCGGGGCGCACCACCAGCCGCCGCCCCAGCCGCAGCAGGACCCGCGGATCGGCATCGGTGTGCTCAACGGCCGCGGCACCGGGATCGCCATCCCGGGCCGGGCGTCCCGCGGCGGTGGGAACCAGCTCGGCGCGAACGAGCTGCCGAGCGTGCCGGGCGGCGACGCCCCGGCGGGCACCACCACCTCCGCCGGCGACACCGGGAACGGGACCGGCGGGCTCGCCCCGCGTGACGACGAGGAAGCCCCGTCGACCTTCAGCGCCCCCGACCACTCCTCGACGTTGCCGCGGCTCGACACGGAGACGCCGAGCCCGGACCTGACCATCACCGAGTCGAGTGACCCCGACGTGCCGGAGAGCGCCGACGAGCCCGAGCTGTCGCCGACCGGCCGCCCGACGGGTTCGCCGACCGAGACCACCAAGCCCGAGCCGTCCGGCGACGACTCCGCGGCCACGGAACCGTCGGCCGAGCCGTCCACGACGGTGACGCCGACTTCGGGCAAGCCGTGCCCGGGCAGCACCTCGGAAGTCACCGATTCGGGCGAATCACCGGATTCGACGGCGACCGCGTCGGCGGGCTCCTGAACAGCGGTGATCAACTCCGCGTGGCGGGATGTCCGATTCCGCCCTCGCGCGGGCGAGGCCGCGCACGGTACCGTGGTGACGCTCACCCTGCGGGCGGCCCGGGAGGCTACTGAATGAACCGGCTGGTGCGCGGCGAAGACGGCCGCGACTGGGTGGTCCGTGCCCAGATGGAATGGCGGGCACCGGCCACGGCCGACGACTTCGAACACGACGTCGCGGGCACGTACGGTCCGGGCATCGCGATGATCGTGGTGACCGTGCTGCTGGCCGTGATCCTCGTCGTGTGGACCCCGGACCAGGTCAGCGTGCCGGCGTGGGTGCTGCTCGCGCTGCTGCTGGTGATGCTGTTCTTCCCCCTGCGGTGGATCCTGCGCCGGCCGTGGACGGTCGTCGCGGAGACCGAGGGCGACATGACCGGTGACCGGCCGTCCGAGCGCTGGGTCGGCACCATCCGCGGCATGTTCACCGTGCAGGGTGAGGTCAAGAAGATCTCCAAGACCATCCAGCGCCACTCGCTGCCGGACTTCGACGGGCCGCTGCACCCGGTCGAGTAGCCGGTACCGGATTTCGGCCGAAAGGGTGAGACTGAGGGCATGCCCGAGTTACCCGAGGTCGAAGCGCTGGCCCACTACCTGCGTGAGAACGCGGTCGGTCGGACGATCTTCCGGATCGATGTCGCATCGCTGAGCGTGCTGAAGACGGCGACCCCGCCGTGGACCGACCTGCACGGCCGCGAGATCACCCACGCGACCCGGCACGGCAAGCACCTCGACCTCGTCGCCGGTGACCTGCACCTGGTCATCCACCTGGCCCGCGCGGGCTGGCTGCGCTGGTCGGACGGGCTGTCCGCGACGCCGCTCAAGCCGGGCAAGGGCCCGATCTCGCTGCGGGTGCACCTCGAGTCGGCGACCGGGCCGGGGTTCGACCTGACCGAGGCCGGCACGAAGAAGGGCCTCGCGGTGTGGATCGTCAAGGACCCGCAGGAGATTTCGAGCGTCGCCCGCCTCGGCCCGGACGCGCTGGCGCTGGACGCCACCCAGCTGCGGGAGCTGTTCGCCGGGAAGAACACCAGGCTGAAGTGGGCGCTGACCGACCAGTCGCTGATCGCCGGCATCGGCAACGCCTACTCCGACGAGATCATGCACCGCGCGAAGCTCTCGCCGTACGCCACGATCGGCAAGCTCGACGAAGGCGCGCTGGAAGTCCTCGCCGAGGCGATCCACGAGATCGAGGCCGACGCCGTCGAGCGCTCGGTCGGCCAGAAGGCGGCGCGGCTGAAGGGCGAGAAGCGGTCGGGGCTGCGGGTGCACGCCCGCACCGGGCTGCCGTGCCCGGTCTGCGGCGACACGATCCGTGAGATCTCCTTCGCCGACAAGTCGTTCCAGTACTGCCCGACCTGCCAGACCGGCGGCAAGCCGCTGGCCGATCGCCGGATGTCCCGGCTGCTGAAGTAGCGCCGATCCGGTGCGTGACACGCGTGGTCACGACGTCACGCACCGGATTCCCCCATTCGGCGGCAGGTGCTCCGCCGTCGCCGGTCCCCACGCCGGCACCCCTCGGTCGCGGTCCCCGAAACCACGCCCTTCCTGCCGATTTCCCCGGGATCGGCGGAACAGCACAAGCCTCCCGCGCGTTGCTGACTGTGACCATGGGGGCCACCACCCGACTCTTAGTAGGGTCATCCCCACCCTCGGTCGTCACGTTTGAACAGAAAGTGGGATCAGGCCTTGCACCCGGTTGGTCGAGCGCAGAGCATGGACGCCGTGTCCGGGTTTCCGCTTGCGCAGATCGTCCCGTGGGGTCTCGCGGTGCTGCTCGGCATCGTGGTGATCGTGCTGCTGTTCAAGCAGCGGAAGCCGGCCAGCGTCGTCGAGGACGCCATGCTGCAGGCGGTCCACCGGATGTCGAAAGCCGCGCCGAACCTCCGTTCAGGCCTGGACGAGGACGCCGCCGACAAGATCACCACGCAGCTGCTGCAGATGCTCGACTGCGTCGCCGTCGGCATCACCGACAGCGAAGGCACGCTGCTGTCGTGGGACGGCGAGGCGAACGAGCACTACGTCGACCTCGTGGACGCGATCAGCGCGGCCATCCGCAAGCACCGCCGTGAGGTCGTCGCGCACGACCGGATGCCCTGCAACCACCGCGGCACCTGCCGGATGAAGACCGCCGTGATCGTGCCGCTGCTGGTGGAGGGCGAGACCGAGGCGGCGCTGATCGTCGTCGGCCGGACCCGCGGCCGGCTGGTGCAGATGGCCGACGCCGTCGCCCAGTTCGTCTGCACGCAGTTCGAGCTGTCCCGGCTCGACGAGTCGAAGCAGCAGCTGCAGCAGGCCGAGATCAAGGCGCTGCGCGCGCAGATCTCGCCGCACTTCGTCTACAACGCGCTGAACACGATCTCCGCGCTGATCCGCACGGACCCCGAAGAGGCGCGAGAGCTGCTTCAGGACTTCGCCGACTTCACGCGCTACTCGTTCCGCTCGTCGGGCATGTTCACCTCGCTCGCCGAGGAGCTGCGCAACATCGACCGCTACCTGACCATCGAGAACGCCCGCTTCGGCGGCCGGCTCGAGGTCCGGATGAAGATCGCGCCCGAGGTGCTCAGCGTCGTCGTGCCGTTCCTGATCATCCAGCCGCTGGTGGAGAACGCCGTCAAGCACGGCCTGGCCAGCAAGCCCAGCGGCGGCTGCGTCACGGTCATCGCGCAGGACTACGGCACCGAGGCGCTGATCAGCGTCGAGGACGACGGCATCGGCATGGATCCGCGGCGGCTGAAGGACGTCAAGAACGCGCACAGCACCGGCGCGCACGTCGGGCTCGGCAACATCAGCCAGCGCATGCAGCAGGTCTTCGGCAACGACTACGCGGTGATGGTCGAGACCGCGCCCGGCGCCGGCATGAAGGTGACGCTGCGGGTGCCCAAGTTCGTCCCCGGCGTCCGGCCCAACATGCCGGACTACAGCTCGGACGCCGATGCCGACGTCCCCTCGCAGGGCGGTCCGTCGCAGCTCAACAGCGCCGAGGCGAACGGCGTCAACGGCACCCGGTCCGGCATCCTCCCCATGGGCTGACTCCGGCTAGCCTGGCGTCATGAGCGTTACGGACAAGCTGGCTTCGCGGATCCCGGGTCTCGCCGACCGGGTCGAGCGCAAGGACGTCGTGGCCGTGGTGAAGCTGCACGGGGTGATCACGCCGTCGCCGTCCCCGCTGGCCAGGGGCGCGATCAACCTGAACGCGGTCGAGTCCGCGCTGACCCGGGCGTTCGGCCACGAGCGGCTCAAGGCCGTCGCGTTGCTGATCAACTCGCCGGGCGGCGCGCCGACGCAGTCCGGCCTGGTCGCCGAGCGGATCCGGCAGCTGGCCGACGAGAAGGGCGTGCCCGTCCTGGCGTTCTGCGAGGACGTCGCCGCCTCCGGCGGGTACTGGCTGGCCTGCGCGGCCGACGAGATCTACGCGCACCGGACGTCGATGGTCGGCTCGATCGGCGTCATCAGCGGCGGCTTCGGCTTCACCGGGCTGCTGGAGCGTTTCGGCATCGAACGCCGGCTGCACACGGCGGGCGCGAACAAGTCGCGGCTCGACCCGTTCTCGCCGGAAAAGGCCGAAGACGTCGAGTGGCTGAAGAAGATGCACACCCAGCTCCACGACCTGTTCGTGACCTGGGTGAAGGACCGCCGCGGCGACCGGCTGACCGACACCGAGGACCTCTTCACCGGGGACGTCTGGCTCGGCGCGAAGGCCGCGGAGCTGGGCCTGATCGACGGCCTCGGCAGCCTTCGTCAGATCATCACCGAGCGCTACCCGGACGCCGACATCTCGGTCGCCGAACCGAAGCGGCCGCTCCTGGCCCGCCTCGGCATCGGTGCCCCGGCCGCCGCCTCCGCGGTGCTCGACGCCGTGACGCAGAAGGCCGCCTGGTCCCGCTTCGGTCTCTGACCCTCTCCTCCTCGACGGCCCTGGTCGTCGTCGAGGTCTGGCCTTCTAAGTGAATCATCGTTAGGCTATGTGAATCAGCGCTAGGCAACCGGACCGCAAAGGAGCGGCGGATGCACCTCACGCAGACCCTCCACCAGGCCGTGCAGCAGGGACCCGACCGGCCGATGACCGAGTTCGGCGACCGGGTGCGGACCGTCGGCGAGGTCGCCGGCCGGGTCGCCCGGTTCGCCGGGGCGCTCAAGGAACTCGGTGTCGGCGCCGGTGACCGTGTCGGCATCCTCGCCCTCAACTCCGACCGCTACCACGAGTACCTCCTCGCGACGCCGTGGGCGAACGCCGTGCTCAACCCGATCAACATCCGCTGGAGCCCGGCGGAGATCGCCTACTCGCTCACCGAATCCGACACGCGCGTGCTGCTCGTCGACGACGCCTTCGTCCCGATGGTGCCGAAGCTGCGCGAAGCCGGCGTGACCACGGTCGTCCACATCGGAGAGACGCCGACGTCCGGCGGGATGCTGGGTTACGAAGACCTCGTCGCCGGCGCCGATCCGGTCGACGACGCCCGCCGCGGCGGGGACGACCTGCTCGGCGTCTACTACACCGGCGGCACCACGGGCACGCCCAAGGGCGTCATGCTCAGCCACCGCAACCTGCTGACGTCGGCGCTGGGCAGCCTCGCCACCGGCCGGTTCCTCACCGCCCGCGGCAAGCTGCTGCACGCCGCGCCGATGTTCCACCTGGCCGACGGCGCGGCCTGGGCGGCCGGGCAGCTCGTCGGCGCCACGCACGTGATCGTCCCGATGTTCACCCCGGTCGGCGTGCTCGAGGCGATCAGCGGCCGCGGCGTCACGGACACCCTGCTGGTGCCGACGATGATCCAGCTGCTCGTCGACCACCCCGGCGTCACCGAGTACGACCTGACGTCGATGAACCACGTCGTCTACGGCGCTTCGCCGATCTCCGAAGCCGTGCTCGACCGCGCGCGCAAAGTCTTCCCCGGCGCGGGTTTTGTGCAGGCGTACGGCATGACGGAGCTGTCGCCGGTCGCGACGCTGCTGTCGTCGGAGGACCACGACGACCCCGCGCTGCGCCGGGCCGCCGGTCGCGCGGCGCCGCACGCCGAGGTCCGGATCGTCGACGCCGACGACGTCGAGGTGCCGCGCGGCAGCGTGGGCGAGATCGTCTGCCGCGGCGATCACGTGATGCTCGGCTACTGGAACCGGCCGGAGGAGACGGCGACCGCGTTGCGCGGCGGCTGGATGCACACCGGCGACGGCGGTTACATGGACGAGCGCGGGTACGTCTTCGTCGTCGACCGGATCAAGGACATGATCGTGTCCGGCGGCGAGAACGTGTACTCGGCCGAGGTGGAGAACGCGCTCGCGCGGCACCCGTCGGTGGCCGCGTGCGCGGTGATCGGCGTGCCGGACGAGCGGTGGGGCGAGCGGGTGCACGCCGTCGTCGTGCTGCTCGACGGCCGGGACGCGACCGGTGACGAGCTGCGCGACTTCTGCCGCGAAGCGATCGCGGGCTACAAAGTGCCGCGCACGTTCGAGTTCACCGACGCGCTCCCGATGTCCGGCGCGGGCAAGATCCTCAAGCGCGAGCTGCGCAAGCGCCACTGGACCGACGGCGACCGCGGGGTCCACTGAGTTGTCCGCACCCGCTCGCGGCACCCGGCCGCGCAACCGCCGCGCGCTGATCGTGGCCGCGGCCGCCGAGCTGTTCGTCCGCCGCGGCTACCCGCACGTCGCGATGGGCGACATCGCCGACGCCGTCGCGATCGGCCCGTCGGCGCTGTACCGGCACTTCCGCGGCAAGCAGGAGCTGCTCGCCGCGGTGGTCGAAGACGCGTTGACCGCGCTCGCCGTCACCGGCTTCGCCGACCTGGCGGCCGGCGCGCTCGACCGGCGGGACGTCGGGGTCCTGTGGCAGCGCGAGTCCCGCCACCTCGAACCGGCCGAGCGGCACCGCGTCGGCGAGCCCTTGCGGCGGCTGGCGGGGCAGCTCACCGGGCAGCTGCGGGACCGGCGCCGGGAGCTGACCGCCGATCAGGCCGGGCTGCTGGCCTGGTCGGTGCTCGCGGTGCTGGTCAGCGTCTCGTTCCAGCGCGTAGGCCTGCCGCGCCCGGCCTACGACGAGCTGATGACGTCGCTGGCCGGCGCGGTCGCCGACGTCCGGCTCCCGGACCTGGGCGAACGAGCACCGGAGCCGGTCGTCGAGCCCGCGTCCCGGCGGGAACTGCTGCTGACGACCGCGACCCGGCTCTTCGCCGAGCGCGGCTTCCACAGCGTGGCCATCGAGGAGGTCGGCGCGGCGGCCGGGATCGCCGGGCCGAGCGTCTACCACCACTTCGGCAGCAAGGCCGAGCTGCTGCTGACGGCCCTGCGTACCGGGGCCGACGCGCTCGGCGAGGGCTTGCGGACGGCGTCACTGTCCGAGCTGCTGCGGTCGTACGCGGGATACTCGTTGGCCCACCACGACGTCGTCGACCTGCTGATCACCGAGGTCGGGCTGCTGCCGGAACCCGAGCGGCACGAGCTGCGCCGCACCCAGCGCGAGTACGTCGAGGCCTGGGTCCGGCTGCTGCGCGACGTCCACCCGGACTTGGCACGCGTGCGCGTCCAGGCTGCGCTTACGGTGGTCAACGACGTCGCCCGGACGCCGCACCTGCGCGCGCTGCCGGGAGCCGAGGACGCCGTCCACGTCATCGGGTCGGCTTTGCTCGGACTGTCCGATTCGGGTACTTCGGGGCATATTTTGTGACCTGTATCACTCTTGCTTCGTAACGTCCCTGGCGATCACCGAGCTCCGGGAGGTCTCCTCGTCAACGGGCTTTGTTGTGACCCGCAACAAATCCGGATCGACGAGGAGGTCGTCCCCGATGCCCCACCTCTCCCGCACCTCAAGACGGTTGGCCCTCGGTGCCCTGGCCGGCGCCGCGCTCATCGCCATCCCGCTGACTTTGCCCGCGTCGGCGTCCATCCCGCCGCCCGACTCCGGCTGGACGACGGTGTTCGCCGACGACTTCACGGGCGGCTCCGGCGCCTTGCCGTCGGGCTCGAACTGGATCATCGACACCGGCCACGCCTACCCCGGCGGCCCCGGCAACTGGGGCACCGGTGAGATCCAGAACTACACGTCGAGCACGTCCAACCTCGCCCTCGACGGCTCCGGCAACCTCCGCATCACGCCGTTGCGCGACGGCGCGGGCAACTGGACGTCGGCGCGGATCGAAACCCAGCGCACCGACTTCAAGCCGCCGGCGGGCGGGGTGATGCGGATCGAGAGCCGGATCCAGATGCCGAACGTCACCGGCGCCGCCGCGCTCGGTTACTGGCCGGCCTTCTGGGCGCTCGGCGGGCCCTACCGCGGCAACTGGTGGAACTGGCCCGCCATCGGCGAGTTCGACATCATGGAGAACGTCAACGGGATCAACTCCGTCTGGGGCGTCATGCACTGCGGCGTCAACCCCGGCGGCCCGTGCAACGAGACCACCGGCATCGTCAACAACCGGGCCTGCCCGGGCGCGACCTGCCAGGCCGGCTTCCACACCTACCGCTTCGAATGGGACGCGAGCGTCAGCCCGCAGGTGTTCCGCTGGTTCGTCGACGGGCAGCAGTTCCACTCGGTCAGCCAGAACCAGGTCGACGCCACGACGTGGGCCAACATGACCGGCCACGCCGGCTACTTCGTGCTGCTGAACGTCGCCATCGGCGGCGCGTTCCCCAACAACAACTCCGGCACCACGACGCCGGGCGCGGGGATCGTGCCGGGGCACCCGATGGTCGTCGACTACGTCACGGTGAGCACCCGCGGCTCCGGCGGGGGCGGCACGACCACCCCGACGACGCCGCCGACCACGACGACTCCGCCGTCCGGCGGGAGCAGCGCGTACAGCACCATCCAGGCCGAGTCGTACACCCAGCAGAACGGCCTGGCCAAGCAGACGACCACCGACACCGGCGGCGGCCAGAACATCGGCCCGGCGGGCAACGGTGACTGGGCGCTCTACCCGAGCGTTGACTTCGGCAGCAGTGCGGCGACGAACTTCCAGGCGCGCGTGGCGTCCGGTGCCTCGAACGGGGTCAGCGGATTGGTGGAAGTCCGGCTGGACAGCTTGTCCAACGCGCCGATCGGGAGCTTCGCTGTCGGCAGCACGGGCGGTTGGCAGACCTGGCGGACGGTGCCGGCGAACACCAGCGCCGTGACGGGCGTGCACAACGTGTACCTGACGTTCACGAGCGGCCAGCCCGCCGACTTCGTGAACCTCAACTGGTTCACCTTCGTGCATTGATTACGAGGGACCCGCGGGCGGCGCTGTCGCCCGCGGGTCTCTCACTTCAGGCGGACGGGGGCTGGACATTGCACTCGGCAATGGGCAGGATGCGTTTCACTGTGAGTGCTCACGATGACACCCGGAAGCTCGTGGTCCTGGCTGTGGACGACGAGCCTCGAGGTCTGGACGAACTCGTCCACTGCCTGACCAACAGCCCGCACGTGGCGAAGGTGTTCCCGGCGATCGACGCGTCGGAGGCCCTTCGGCTCCTGTCGACCGACGACCCGAGACTACGCGACCGCAAGGAGCGTGGCCTGCCGATCGTCGACGCCGTCTTCGCGGACATCGACATGCCCGGATTGTCCGGGATGGAGATGTCCCGCGTGTTCGCGGCGTTGCGGCCCTCGCCCGCGCTGGTGTTCGTCACCGGGCACGCCGAAGAGGCCGTCAACGCCTTCGACCTCGGCGCCCTGGACTACGTGCTCAAGCCGTACCAGCAGGATCGCCTCGACCGCGCGATCCTGCGTGTCATCGAAAAGCTGGCCTCGGCCGCGGCGCCGGCCCCCGGCGCGGCCGGCGGCGAGCCCGGCGTGAAGAACGACGACGAGGTCATCCCGGTCGAGCTGGCCGGCACCACCAAGCTCATCCCGCGCTCCTCGGTCCGCTGGGTCGAGGCCCAGGGCGACTACGCGCGGTTGTTCACCACCGAAGGCAGCCACCTGGTCCGCATCCCGCTGGCGCAGCTCGAGGAGCGCTGGGAGAAGGCCGGCTTCGTCCGGATCCACCGGTCGTTCCTGGTCGCCCTGCCGCTGATCACCGAGCTGCGGATGGGCCAGGGCGGCTACCAGGTCGTGATCGGCAACGAGGAGAAGGTGCTGCCGGTGAGCCGGCGTCACACTCGCGCGCTGAAGGACCGGCTGGTCGGTTCGGGCCGGAACGGCTGAGCCGGGACCGGTCATGACCGAAGACTTCTACGACCGCCGCGCGAACGGTGTGCGCGAGCCCGATCCGACCCTCGGCCGGCGGCCGCAGCGGCCGTTGCCGCAGCCGACCGAGCGCGCCGTCGTCGAACCGCTGCCCCCGGCCCCGGCGGACGAGCCGCCGAAGCCGGAACACCACGCGAAACCCAAGCGCGAACGCGTGATCCTCAACGACCCGCGGCGCGGCGCCTCCGGCACCCTGAGGGCCCGCGTCGAGCTGGAGGAACAGACCAGCTGGGGGAAGCTGCTCGTCCGGGATCACCTGGTGAAGGTGCAGCTGCGGACGGCGTTGCTGCTGTCCCTGCTGGTCGTCGTCGTGTTCGGCTCGCTGCCGGTGCTGTTCTACCTGCTCCCCGGCTTCTCCCGGCTGACCCTGGCCGGTATCCCGGTGGCCTGGCTGATCCTCGGTGTGCTGCCGTTCCCGTTCCTGTTCGGCGTCGGCCTCTGGTACAACCGGCTGGCCGAGCGCAACGAGCGCGCCTTCGTGGACATGATCGAAAACTAGTTTCGCGCCTCCTCGTGCGAGGATTCCTCCGTGCAGCTGAACCCGTGGGCGTTGACCGGCATCGTGCTGGTCGCCGTGGCGACGTTCTACCTCGGGCACCGCTCGTCGCGGTCGGCCACGAGCACCCACGACTTCCTGGTCGCGCGGCGCACCGTGCGGTCGCGGCGCAACGCCGCCGCCATCTCCGGTGAGTACCTGTCCGCGGCGTCGTTCCTCGGCATCGCCGGGATCGTGCTCAAGGAGGGCGCCGACGCGCTGTGGTTCCCGATCGGCTTCACCGCGGGCTACCTCGCGCTGATGCTCTTCGTCGCCGCGCCGCTGCGGCGCTCCGGCGCGTACACGCTGCCGGACTTCCTGGAGATGCGGCTCGGCTCGATCGGCCTGCGCCGGTTCTCCACGGCGTTCGTCGTGTTCATCGGGATCCTCTACATGGTCCCGCAGCTGCAGGGCGCCGGTCTGACGCTCGCGACGATCCTGCCGGTGCCGGCCTGGGCGGGCGCGGTCGTCGTGATGGTCCTGGTGGCGTTCAACGTGATCGCCGGCGGCATGCGCGCGATCACCGTCGTCCAGGCGTTCCAGTACTGGCTCAAGCTGTTCGCGATCTCGGTGCCCGCGTTCGTGCTGTGCATGGTGTTCTTCTCCGGCGGCGGCCCGGACGGCTTCCGCCCGCTCGGCACGGCCGCGCCGCCGGTGTTCACCACCGACACCACAGTGGACGTCCAGACCGACGTCACCCTGCACGTCACCTCGGACACGTTCCTCTACGCGTACGGCCGCACGGACAACGGCCCGGCCGCCGGGCCGACGCACTGGACCCCGCTGGCGCCGCACACGGTGTCCGAAGGCACCAAGCTGAAGTTCCTGGCCGGCACGCCGGTGCCGGTGGTCACCGACTCCGTCGCCGACAACGGGAACTGGCTGCACCCGGGCTCGGGCAGCCTGACCGACCTGCTCCAGACGTACTCGCTGATCTTCGCGACGTTCCTGGGCACCATGGGCCTGCCGCACGTGCTGGTCCGCTTCTACACCAACCCCGACGGCAAGGCCGCGCGCCGCACCACGGTGCACGTCCTGCTGCTGCTCGGCCTGTTCTACCTGTTCCCGACGCTGCTGGGCGCGCTGTCCCGGATGTACGTGCCGGAGCTGCTGGTCACCGGCAAGACGGACGCGGCGATCCTGCGGTTGCCCTCGGCGATGCTGCCGGGCATCGGTGGTCAGATCCTCGGAGCGGTCACCGCGGCCGGCGCGTTCGCGGCGTTCCTGTCCAGCACGTCCGGTCTGCTGGTGAGCGTCGCCGGGGTGGTGTCGACCGACCTGCTGCCCGGCCGGGTGCGGGACTTCCGCGTGGCGACGGTGCTGGTCGCGCTGTTCCCGATCGGGCTGGCCGTCGCGCTGCGGCCGGAGGACCTCTCGCTGTCGGTGGGGATGACGTTCGCGCTCGCGGCGTCAACTTTCAGCCCGTTGCTGGTACTGGGCATCTGGTGGCGCAAGCTGTCCTGGCCGGGTGCGCTGGCCGGGATGTTCGTCGGCGGCGGGCTGGTGCTGGCCGCGCTGATCGTCAACATCGTCAGCGGGTACACCGGGGGCTGGGCGCCGTGGTTCGCCACCCAGCCGGCGTTGATCACGGTGCCGGTCGCGTTCGTCACGACGTATCTGGTCAGCCGGGTGACCGGGTACGGCCGGCCGGACCACGTGCACGACATCATGCTGCGCCTACACGCTCCGGACCCGCTCGGCTTCATGCACGACCGCGCTGTCGCCCGATTCGGTCAAGCCGAAGAGAAGACCCGGGTCGCCGGTCGGGGACGGCACCGCAAGTAATTCGCTGACTCGCCGTGAGAACGCATTACCCGATCGAGTGATCACCCGTCCGCTAAACGGACATCCCACGCGAATCCCAAGCGGAATTTCTACGCAAGGTCAAGCGCCCGATTGGGGGCTTACCAACTACGCCGTTAACTCTTTACGGTCCGTTGGCTTCAAACAGTACGGACAGTACGAAAAAACGGGAAAGGTGGAGGTCCTCTGTGAGCAGCACCGAGGAAGACGTCGGTGGCGCGGAGTCGCAGACAGATTGGGAGAGGATCCAGGAAAGCCCCGAGTTCACCGGCCTGCGCCGGAGGTTGCGCGTCTTCGTGTTCCCGATGACGGCGTTGTTCCTGCTCTGGTACCTGCTCTACGTCCTGCTCGCCGACTACGCGCACGCGTTCATGAGCACGAAGTTGTTCGGCAACATCACGGTCGGGCTGGTCTTCGGCCTGCTGCAGTTCGTGTCGACGTTCGTCATCACCGGGCTGTATGTGCGCTACGCCAACCGGAAGCTCGACCCGGTGGCCGACAAGATCCGCGCGAGCATCGAAGGAGAGCCCGGCCGATGAACCTCGCCGCGGGCGTGGAGGGTTCCAACTCCACCCTCAACATCATCATCTTCCTGGTCTTCGTCGCGATCACGCTGGTGATCGTGTTCCGGGCCAGCCGCAACACCAAGACGGCGTCCGACTACTACGCCGCCGGGCGAGCGTTCACCGGCCCGCAGAACGGCATCGCGATTTCCGGTGACTATCTTTCGGCGGCGTCGTTCCTCGGCATCGCGGGCGCGATCGCGGTCAACGGCTACGACGGTTTCCTCTATTCGATCGGCTTCCTGGTCGCCTGGCTCGTCGCGCTGCTGCTGGTCGCGGAACTGCTGCGCAACACCGGCAAGTTCACGATGGGCGACGTGCTCGCGTTCCGGATGAAACAACGTCCGGTGCGCGCCGCGGCGGCCGTCTCGACGCTGGCCGTCTCGTTCTTCTACCTGCTCGCGCAGATGGCGGGCGCGGGTGGTCTGGTCAACCTGCTGCTCGGCATCGACAGCGAGCTCGGGCAGGACCTGGTGATCGCCGTGGTCGGCGTGATCATGATCCTGTACGTCTTGATCGGCGGCATGAAGGGCACCACCTGGGTGCAGATCATCAAGGCCGCGCTGCTGATCATCGGCGCGTTCGCGATGACGTTGTGGGTGCTGGGGAAGTACGGCTTCAACCTGTCCGACCTGTTCCAGGCCGCCGTCGACAAGGGCGGCAAGGGCGGCGCGGCGTTGCTCGACCCGGGCAAGCAGTACGGCAAGAACGGCACGACGAAGCTGGACTTCCTGTCGCTCGGCGTCGCGCTGGTGCTGGGCACGGCCGGCCTGCCGCACGTCCTGATGCGCTTCTACACCGTCCCCACGGCCAAGGACGCGCGGCGCTCGGTGGTCTGGGCCATCGTGCTGATCGGCATCTTCTACCTGTTCACGCTGGTGCTGGGCTACGGCGCGGGCGCGATCGTCGGGCCGGAGAAGATCGCGAAGGCTCCCGGCACGACGAACTCCGCGGCGCCGCTGCTGGCGCTGGAACTGGGCGGCCCGGTGCTGCTCGGATTCATCTCCGCGGTCGCGTTCGCCACGATCCTCGCGGTGGTGGCCGGCCTGACGATCACGGCGTCGGCGTCCTTCGCGCACGACGTCTACGCCAACGTGATCAAGAAGGGTGCGGTCTCCACGGGCGGCGAGGTCCGGGTCGCCCGGATCACCGCGCTGGTGATCGGCGCGCTCGCGATCCTCGGCGGCATCCTGGCGAAGACGCAGAACGTCGCGTTCCTCGTGGCGCTGGCGTTCGCGGTGGCGGCGTCGGCGAACCTGCCGACGATCCTCTACTCGCTGTTCTGGAAGCGGTTCAACACCCAGGGCGCGCTGTGGTCGATCTACGGCGGGCTGGTCGTGACGATCGTGCTGATCGTGTTCTCGCCGGCGGTCTCCGGGAAGCCGGTGGACGCCAAGACCGGCAAGAGCGCGTCGATGCTCCAGGGCGTCGACTTCCACTGGTTCCCGCTCGACAACCCGGGCCTGTTCTCGATCCCGATCGCGTTCTTCCTCGGCTGGCTGGGCACCGTCCTGTCGAAGGAACACAACAAGAAGAAGTACGCCGAGATGGAGGTCCGGGCCCTGACGGGCGCGGGCGCCGAAAAAGCCGTCTCGCACTAGCTCCACCTCACGAAGGGCCTTCCGCACTGGCGTGCGGAAGGCCCTTCGCCGTGTCGACCTCCCAATTTTCTGCCGTGCCGATTCAGATAGGAACGGCCCGTTCGCGTCCCTTCCGTCGCGAACGGACCGTTCGTACGCACACCTCACACGCGGGCAACGCCCCGACGTGGCAGCATGGTCAACGTGGTGAGCCCTGCTGAACTGCCGACCGCCGAGGTCCGCGACCTGCCCCAAGACGGCCTCGTACTGCTCGACGTCCGCGAGGACGACGAGTGGGCCGCCGGGCACGCGCCCGGCGCCGTGCACATCCCGATGGGGGAGCTCCCGGCCCGCGTCGGCGAACTGACCGACCTGCCCGACGACCAGCCGATCCACGTGATCTGCCGCAGCGGCGGCCGGTCCGCCCGCGCGACAGCGTGGCTGAACCAGAGCGGCTGGGACGCGGTGAACGTCGCCGGCGGCATGGGCGCGTGGCACCGCGAAGGGCGGCCGATGGTCGGCGAGCACCCCGGCATCGATCCCGAAGTGATCTAGCCTTGCACCCGGGTCAGCCTCCGGCGGGTCAGCAGCCGTACCCACCCGGGTACTGGCCGCGCCCGGCCGCGCCGCCGCCGAACGCGCAGCAGCTGCACGGCCGCGCGCTGGCCGCGCAACCGGAGCCGTACCCCTATCACCGCCGTCCGGTCCACCGGCCGAAGCTGCGCTGGGTGGCGACCCCGCCGCCCGGCGCATGGCCGCGTCGGCGCGCGGTGGCCCCCGAGCGCTACTACGGCCCGCCGTCCTACCCGGTGCCGCCGCGCTGGGGCTTCCCGAACCTGGTCTGGCGCCGTCCGACGTCGGTCCCGGGCACGGCGTCCGACGCCGTCCGCCCGATCGACCGGGTGCGGGTGCTCAGCCGCAGCCTGGTCGGCATCCTCTTCGCGTTCTCCGTGCTCGCGGTGGTCGCCGCCGGCGCCGAGGTCTGGCGGTACGTGCTGCTCGTCCAGGGCCGCGAAGCCGCGCTGTCCCGCTCGGTCGTCGCGTTCTCCGACGGGTTCGTGCTCACCGCGGGTCTGCTCGCGTCGATCCTCGCGCTGCTGCCGGCGGGGCTGTCCGTCTGGTGGCTGCTGGTCGCCCGGCACGCGGCCGCGGACGCCTCGGGCGACGACCCGCCGCGCCCGGTGTGGCAGGTGCTGGTCGGCATCCTGGTGCCGCTCGCGAACCTGCCGATGGCGCTGTCGATCGTCGGCGAGCTGGAACACGCGGTGCTGGGGCGCCCGCGTGACGTCCGCCCGAAGCCGTCCCGCCAGGTGGTCGTCTGGTGGGGCGCCTGGCTGCTGAACTGGGTCATGCTGGGCGTGACGATCGTCTGGCGCTTCCGGACCGACGTGCAGTCGATGGCGGACAGCGTTGTCCTGGTCGCGCTGACCGACCTGGCCGCGGCCGCGCTCGCGGTGGTGACGGCGCTGGTCGTGCGGCGGTTCACGGCGTTGCTGGCGCCGTCGGACGCGATGGGTGTGCGCGAGCTGCGCGTGCTGAAGGTCGACGGCGCGCCCGAGCCCGAGCTGCGGCCCCAGCGCCCGGCCGGCGCGGTCCGCTAGCACCGCCGGCTCAGTACTTGCCGAGAATCGGTTCCAGCTGGTCGAAGGCCTGTTCGGCGAGGGGCCACACGGCGTCGGCGATCCGCTTCCCGGGCTCGTCGTCGAGCGTCCGGTCGAAGACCTCCTGGAAGAGCACCCGCAGCACCGTCGCGAGGTGCGCGGCGGCCAGGACCGGCTCGAGCGCCTGCTCGGGGTGCCGTCCGAGCAGGAGGTGCGTGAGCGCCGCCTCGCGCTCGCGGTGCATCTCGTGCAGCGCGTTCGTCAGGACCTGGCTGTCCCTGATCATCCGCGCGAACCCCCGGCCGGAAAAGCCGACCAGCGCGTGTTCGGCGCCGAGGGCCTCGAAGTAGACCTCGCGCGTGTCGTGGAAGGCGCTGTCGTGGATCAGCGCCGCGGGCCAGGCCGCGAAGTCCGCGCGGATGTCGAAGACCAGGTCTTCCTTGCGCGGGAAGTGGTTCGTCACGGTCATCTTGGCCACCCGCGCCTCGGCGGCGATCTCGGCGATCGTCACGTCTTCGAAGCCGTTCCGGATGAACAGGCCGGTCGCGACGTCGGAGATGTTCCTCCTGGTCTCGTGCTTCTTCTGGGCCCGGAGTCCCTCGCTCATGCCGTCACTCTACTGGGTCGGACCCAAACTTGTGCTTGACCCATCGAGTGGGTCCGACCTAATCTGAGGTCGGACCTAACGAATGGGGGTGGACATGACTGCGGCAGTCCGGCCGGACAAGGCACTGTGGCGGCTCGGCGGCGTGCTGATCATGGGCGCGGTGCTGTCGATCCTCGACGCGACGATCGTGACCGTCGGGATCGACTCGATCGCCCGTGACCTCGGCAGCCCGCTGACGACCGTGCAGTGGGTCGCCAGCGCGTACCTGCTCGCGGCGTCTGCGGCGATCCCGCTGTCGGGCTGGCTGACCGACCGGTTCGGCGGCCGCGCCGTCTGGCTGGCCGCGGTCGCGCTCTTCACCGCGGGCACGCTGCTGTGCGGCTTCGCGTGGTCGGCGCCCGCGCTGATCGTGTTCCGGGTACTCCACGGCCTGGGCGGCGGCCTGATGCAGCCGGTCGGCCAGGCGGTGTTCGCGCAGGAAGCGGGCCCGGCCCTGGGCCGGATGATCGGCGTGATCACCCTGCCGGCCACGGTCGCCCCGGTCCTCGGCCCGATGCTCGGCGGCGCCCTCGTCGCGGACTTCGGCTGGCGCTGGATGTTCTTCGGCATCGTCCCGCTGGGCGTGGCGACGTTCGTCTTCGCCCGGCGCCTGCTCCCGGCCCCGGCACCGGGCGGCGTCCGCGAGCCGCTCGACGTCCGGGGGATCGCCCTGCTTTCCCCGGGGCTGGGCGCGTTCGTGTACGGCCTGGCCGAAGGCGTCGTCGTCGCGGCGGTCGCCGGAGCGGCGTTGCTGCTCGCCTACGGCGTCCACGCGGCTCGTACCCGCTGGGCGGTGCTGGACCTGAAGCTGTTCCGGGACAAGGGTTTCGCGGTCGCGAGCGCGAGCACGTTCCTGCTGGGCGCGTCGCTGTACAGCTCGATGTTGCTGCTCCCGCTGTACTACCAGCAGGTGGAGCACGCGAGCGCGTTGCAAGCGGGCTTGCTCCTGGCGCCGCAAGCACTGGGCTCGGCGGCGGTGCTGCTCACGGGCGGCCGCCTCCTGGCCCGTTTCGGTCCCCGCACGATGATGCTGGCCGGAATCACGTTGTCACTCTTGGGCACGATCGCGTTCACGCAGCTGGGTTCGTCCCCTGGCAGCGTCCTGCTGACCGTGTCCCTCCTGATCCGCGGCGCGGGCCTGGGCGCGGCCACAATCCCCGGCATGACCACGCTTTACGGCTCGCTGGAGCGATCCCGCATCCCCCGTGCGGCGAGCGCGTTCAACGTGGTCAACCGCATCGGCGGCTCCCTGGGTACCGCACTCCTGGCGGCGATCCTCCACCACGAACTGGCCGCGACAGCCGCCCCCACGGCGTTCGGCACCACCTTCACCTGGGCCTTGGCGTTGTCCGCCTTGACCCTCGTTCCCGCAGTGTTCTTCCCGAAGTCCTCAAGTCCGAAGAGGAGCCTGGCATGACCTACCGCCTCCTGAGCGTCCACGCCCACCCCGACGACGAGTCCAGCAAAGGCGCGGCCACCCTCGCCCGCTACGCCACCGAAGGCGTCGACGTCCTGGTAGCAACCTGCACCGGCGGCGAACGCGGCGACGTCCTCAACCCGGCCCTCGACACCCCGGAAACCCGAGCCGATCTCCCCGCCCTCCGCCGCCGGGAAATGGCCGCGGCGGCCGAGATCCTGGGCATCCGGCAGCAGTTCCTCGGCCACACGGACTCCGGCCTCCCAGCGGAAGCCGAGCCACCACCCGAAGGCTCTTTCGCAGCCCTCCCGCTCGAAGAGGCGGCAGCCCCGCTGGTAGCACTGATCCGAGAGTTCCGCCCACACGTGGTGATCACCTACGACGAAACAGGCGGCTACCCCCACCCGGACCACATCCGCACCCACGACGTGACGATCGAGGCCTTCACAGCGGCCGCCGACCCCACCCGCTACCCCGGCGCAGGAGACCCCTGGCGACCACAAAAGCTGTACTACCAAGCAACCCTGAGCCGAGCGTGGTTCGAGGCCCTGCACAACGCCACCCTCGAAGCCGGCCTCGAATCGGCCATGGGCGCGGTCCTGGAGGAGTTACCGCCGGAAGACAAGCTGCCCAGAACCACCAAAATCCGCTGCGAGGACCACTTCTCCACCCGAGACCGAGCCCTCCTGGCCCACGCCACGCAGGTGGACCCTGCTCACCCGTTCTTCAACCACTCCCGCGAAATAGAGAGAAAGGCCTGGCCCTTCGAGGACTACCACCTCGCCCACCCGGCGCCCGGCGCCGACCTGGAAACAGACCTGTTCACGGGAGTCACCCCGTGATCCGGCCCCACACCCCGCAGCCCCGCCGCACCACGGCATCCGCCCACAGACCGCGGCTCACGGAGCCCCGCCACGACCACCGCCCCCGGGATGCCGCGCGTCACCCACCCCCACCACGGCGTCCGCCGGACCGGCCGCGGTTCCCCAAGCCCCCGCGGCGGCCACCACGCATGTGCGGCCCACCCCGCCCGCCACGACCACCGCCCCACAGGCCAGAGCTCGCCTGGCCAGCCACGGCCGCCGCTCGGCAGGCTGGGGGTTCCCTGGCCTGCCACGACCACCGCCCGGCAGGCCGCGCCTCGCCCAGTCGCACCCCAGGGTCTGCCTCGCGGGCCGCGGCTTCGTCGAGCCTTGGCGCGGTGTCCGCCGTACGGGCTGTGGTTTCCCGGGTCCGCCATGGCTACCGCCCGGCAGGCCGCGCCTAGCCGCACCCCGGGGTCTGCTTCGCGGGCCGCGGCTTCGTCGAGCCTTGGCACGGCGTCCGCCCTGCAGGCTGTGGTTCCCCGAGCCCGCCAGGACCACCATCCTGCAGGCGCGGCTCGCCGAACGCCGCACTGGCACCCGGCCCACCGGCTCCGGCCGATCGAACCCCGCCACGACCGGCGCCACGCGGATTGAGGTGCGGCCGAGCCCGCCACAGCCGGTTGCCGCGCGTCCGGGCGGTCAGGCAACCGCACACAAACCGTGGGCTCTGCGAACCCCCCAGCCGTAACAGCCAATCCGAACCTCAGGCCGTAACCCGCAACTCCCGCAGCCCGCGGATCACAAACTCCGGCCGCCGCGGCGGCGTCCCCGTCAACCGCAGCCCCGGCAACTTCTCCACCAACGCGGTCAGCGCCGCCGCGATCTCCACCCGAGCGAGAGGAGCGCCTACGCAGTAGTGAATCCCCATGCCGAACCCGAGGTGCGCGTTCGGTGTCCGTCCGATGTCGAGGCGATCCGGCTCATCGAACACCTTCGGATCGCGAGCCGCGGCTCCCAGCAGTGCACCGATCTTCTGGCCGCGTGCCACCACGAAGCCGGAGATCGTCACGTCCTCGGTTGCCGTTCGCTCGAACAGCTGCAGGGGCGCGTCGAACCGGATCAGTTCCTCCACGCACGAATCGAGCAGTGAAGGTTCGGCCAGCAGCCGGTCCCACTGGTCCCGGTGCGTGAGGAGTGCCGTGATGCCGTTGCCGAGCACGTTGACCGTCGCTTCGTGGCCGGCCATCAGCAGCAGCACCGCCGTCGCGACCAGCTCGTCGGGGGTCAGCTCACTACGCAGGAGGTCACTGATGATGTCTTCGCCAGGCGAGGCGGCCCGGGACGTCGCTACCGAGCGGACGTACGCGACGAACTCGCCGGCGGCCTGCTCGGCGGCGTCGCGATCCTCCTCGGGCAGGCCGAACTCGTACATCTTCACGATCGCGTTGGACAGCTGCACCATCCGCGGCCCGTCGGTGCCCGGGACGCCGAGCAGTTCGGCGATCACCGCGACCGGCAGCGGCTGGGCGAGGTGCTCCAGCAGATCCGCGCTGCCGTCGGTGGTGATCGCCGCGGCCAGGTCGTCGACCATCTTGGCGGCGAGGGTCGCGACCATCGGGCGCAGGCGCTGCACGTGGCCGCGGCCGAACGCGCCCGCGATCAGGCGGCGCAGCCGGGTGTGGGACGGCGGCTCGTTCTCCAGCAGCGAGTTGCGGTGCAGGAGGTTGAAGGAGGCGAACCGTTCGAGCGGCTGGGCGTCCTGCCAGATCCGGCCCAGCCCGCGGTGGCGCAATACGGCCGACGACGCGGCGTGCGACACCGCCACGGCCAAGCCGAGCCCGTCGTGGAAATGGACGTCGCCCTGTGCGCGGAGGGCGGCAAAAGCCGGGTACGGGTCTTCGAGGAACTCGGGATCGCGGGGGTCGAACACGTCGCGAGACTAACCCTTCGATAGCGTTCCAGGCCGAACCAGAGGAGGCAGCCGTGGGCAAGGGCGCGCGCAAGAAGGGTCCCAAGCAGGCGTCGGACCGCAAGCCGAAGGTGCGCGACGTCTTCGTCGGGCAGCCGTTCGAAGGGCTGGCGGCGGAGCCCGAGCTGATCGCGCTGCGCGAGTTCGTGCCGTCCGCGACGGCGAAGCTCACCCTCGCCGACGGCGGGGACGTCACCATCGCCACCGTGCTGCCGATGGCTGCGGCCGCGTTCGTCCGTTCCGACGGTGAGCGCTACCTCGGCCTGCAGGTGCAGACCCGGTCCTCCGACATCAGCCGCGACCTCGGCCGCTCGCTGAAGTGGCTGCTGGACGCCAAGGAGGGCGACGTCCTCGGCGTGCCGGACACCACCACTCCGCCGGAGGCCGACGAGCACGCCCGGCTGCAGGACCTGCTGACCCCGGGTGCCGAGCTCGACGTCACGCTGCACTCCGACTTCGCGTGGTGGCTGCCCGAGGACGCGGACGCCAGCGGTGACGTCGCGGTGTCCCTCGAGCGCGCCAACGCCGCGATCATGCCGACCGAACGGCTCGGCTTCGGCGCCTACTGGGTGCTCGCCGGCGAGAAGGCGCACCTGCGCTGGGTCCGTCCCGAGCCGGAGAACCTGCTGCTCCAGGCCCTGGCGCGGCTGTCCGCGGCGGGCGAGCTCGGCCTCGGTGAGGGGTCGCGCTACGCGGGCTCGTTCCGGGCGCACGGTCTGCTCGTCCCGGTCTGGGACCTCGACTCCGAGGCCCACGCCCGCGAGTGGGCGGACGCGAAGGACGCCCTCGGCGTCCGGCTCGAGACGGCGCTCAAGTCCCTCGACGCCGAGCCGCTGAACGCCGCCGAGCGGCGGGCGCGGGACGGCCTGATCGGCCGTCAGCTCACCCTGCGCTGACCAGGAGCCACAAGAGTCACGAAGGGCCGTTCCCACGCGGGAACGGCCCTTCGTCATCTGTCGCCGGACTGCCGGTGTCAACGGGTGCTCTCTCACCGCTCGATGAGCGTTCAACCAGGCATTATGTGGCGCACGAGACACCGCCGACGGATCGCGCTGGTGGGACCATTCTCGGCGTGATACTCCACATCTGCGGAGCGGCCGAGTGGGCCGAGGCGGTCGAAGGCGGCGAATACCGGGCGGCGTCGCTGGACGACGTCGGGTTCATCCACTGCTCGGACTTCGGCACGGCGCACCTGCCGGCCAACGCGCTCTACCAGGGCCGCACCGATCTGGTGCTGCTCGAGATCGACCCGGCGAAGCTCGAGGTCCCGGTCCGCTGGGAGGACGGCGAGCCACCGCATCCGGCCGGGGTCTGGTTCCCGCACGTGTACGGCCCGATCCCGCGGGCCGCCGTCGTGGACGTCCACGAGTTCACCGAAGTGGCGGACGGCGGCTTCCGGCTGCCGGAGTCGCTCGCGCTCCGCTGACGCGGAGCACGTCAGAGCGTCTCCGGATTCGTTCGGGGACGCGGGCAACCTGAGGGGGTTGTGATGCGTGTTGGGGAGGAAGGTGACTCGGCTTCTGGCTACCCGACCCCGATGGGAGGCGATACGGTGACCGCTGCGGCACCCGTCTTCACCGGGGGAGATACCTGGGTGACCAGCGCAGGCCGAGGGAGGGCCGCGACGTTGCCGGGTGAGCTCGCCGACTTCGGGGACTTCGTGCAAGCCGTGCTGCCGGGCTTGCTGCGGTACGGCCACGCGCTGACCGGCAACCCGCACGACGCGGCGGACCTGGTGCAGACCGTGCTCGAGAAGATGGGTTCACGCTGGACCTACGTGCACGAGAAGACCGGCGACCCGCTGGCCTACGTCCGCCGCTCGATGGCGAACGCGCACGTCAGCCGCTGGCGCCGGACGCGCCGCGAGAACCTGGTGGCCGACCTGCCGGACACCGACCCGCACGTTCCGGATGACCCGTTCGAGCACGAGCCGCTGTGGCGCGCGTTACGAACGCTGCCGCCGCGGCAACGCGCCGTGATGGTGCTGCGTTACTACGAAGGTCTCTCGGAAGCGGAGATCGCCGGTGCGCTCGGGGTCACGCAGGGCACCGTCAAGAGCCAGGCCAGCAAGGCGATCGCGTCGCTGCGGATGAAGCTGAAGGCGGCCGACGGCGAAGGTGAAGGGAGTGACGCGGGTTGAACATCTCCGAGGACGAACTGGAGCAGCGCCTGCGCGCCCTGTTCGCCGATGAGCGGCTCGACTTGCCTCCGCCACCCGACGCCGGCACGGTCATCGTCGCCGGTGCGCGACGCCGTCGCCACCGTCGTCAAGGTGCGCTGACCGCGGTCGGTGTCGCGGCCGCGGTGGTGGTCGTCGCCGGGGGGCTCACGATGGTGCGGCTCCACGCCGACGAAGGCACCGCGGTGATGTCCGCCGACGGCGCCCCGATCAGCGTCAAACCGCCCGAGAACCTCACGCCCGGCCGGCAGCCGCAGCCGTCGATCCCGGCGCCGACCAGCACGCAGGACATCGACGTCTCCCCGCCGCCGGGCTCGGCGCCCCCGCGGACGGTGCGGCCGTCGTCGGCCCAGCCGCCCTCGAAGCTCCCGCCCGTCCTGAGCGGACCGCTGCTCGCGTCGGACGGCTTCGGCAGCATCAAACTGGGCATGTCCGAGGCCCAGCTGACCGCGCAGGGTGTCACGCTCAGCGGCGCGGAGCCCGGGGCGAGCTGCACGGTCTACACGGCGCAGGGCAGCGGAGTGCCGGCCGCGGCGACCGTTGTCGTTTCGAAGGCGGTCGGGTTGACCGTCGTCACGCCCCAGCAGGCGGCGCACACCGCCGAGGGTGTCGGCGCCGGATCCACGAAGGACCAGGTGCTCGCCACCTATCCCGAGGCCAAGGAAGAGTCGGGCGGCATCGGCGCTCCGGCCGGCGCGACGTCGGAGTACCACTTCCGGCTCGACGACACCGGGGTCGTGCAGACCAGCTTGATGAGCCTCAACCAGGACTGCGCCGGCTGACCGGCGCCGCACACGGAAAACCCGGGCTGTCCACAGGGGGAGAGCCCGGGTTTTTTGCGTTCTTGCGATGGGCGCAGCGTGGTGGGAAGCCTAGAGCGCGCCGCCGGCCACCGGCGGCATCTGCGCGTCCACGCCGGCGTCGCCGACGGACTCGCGGTGCAGGTGCGCCTCGACCTCGAACAGGTTGCCGTTCGCGCGCTGGACGATCGTCAGCAGCGTGTTCATCTGCGAGATCTCCTCGACCTGCTCCTTGAGGAACCACTGCGTGAACTGCTCGCTGATGTAGTCCTCTTCGGCGCGGGCCGCCTTGGCCATCGCGGAGATGTCGGTGGCGACCTCCTTCTCCTGCTCGAGCGCGAGCTCGAGGAGCTCGGTGACGCTGGAGAAGTCGTTGCGCACCTCCCCGGTGCCGGGGATGTCGACGTGGTGGTCGCGGTCGAGCATGAACTGCACGAGCGCCATCGCGTGGTTGCGCTCTTCGACCGACTGCTTGTAGAAGTGCTTCGCCAGCTGCGGCAGGTCCTCGGCGTCGAACCACACCGCAAGCGCGATGTACTGCTGGGACGCATTGAACTCGTTGTGGATCTGCGCCTGGAGCAGTTCGTAGAACTTGGAGCGCGGTTCTTTCTTCTTGGTGAGGGCCATGTCATAACAGTACGTCAGAATGCGAATCAATGCCACTTCAGAGTGGTGATCTACCCCCTATTAGGTTACCATTCCTAAAGGAAGACGAACCTAATTTTGGTAAGCCTTCCCTAAATTGTCGACGCAATTTAGGGAAGGCTTACTTTCATTCACAGAGGGTCGCGGCGCACCGGGCACGACATGCAGCGCGGGCCGCCACGGCCGGAGCCCAGCTCGGACCCGGCGATCGGCAGCACCTCGATGCCCGCCGCCTCGAGACGCTCGTTCGTCTCGACGTTCCGCTCGTAGCCGACGACCACGCCCGGCGCCAGGGCCAGCGTGTTGTTGCCGTCGTCCCACTGCTCACGCTCGGCGGTGACCGGGTCCAGGCCGGTGTCGATGACGCGCAGGCGGTCGATCTCCATCGCCTCCGCCGCGGCGGCCAGGAACGGCGTCGGGCCGGCCACCTTGACGCCGCCGTCGCCGGTCGGGCGGATGGTGAACGCGGTCAGGGAGTCGCGGGCCAGCGGGTACATCACCACCGCGTCGGCGTCGACCATGGTGCACACGGTGTCCAGGTGCATGGTCGCGCGGGACTGCTCGATCGGCACCGCCAGCACGGTGTGCGCGATGCCGTCGGCGAACACCGAGCGGGCCAGCGACTCGGCGCCGGCCGCGGTCGTGCGCTCGCCGACGCCGATGGCGAGCACGCCCGGCGCCAGCAGCATGACGTCGCCGCCCTCGATCGGCGCCGAATGCGCGCCGTACGCGCGGGCGGCGTGGCGGAAGTACGGGTGGTACGCGTAGATCAGGTCGAGCACGGCCGTTTCGCGGCGCCGCGCGGGCATGGTCAGCGACGAAATCGCCACCCGGTCGCCGATCCACGCCGACGAGTCGCGCGTGAACAGCAGGTTCGGCAGCGGGTCGACGGCGAAGTCGTGCGGGTGGTTCATCATCCGCACCAGCGACGCGCCTTCGGCCGACGGCAGCTCCTCGAACGTCATCCCGGCCATCAGCACCTCGGCGAGGCCGGCCGCGTCGACGCCCGAAAGGTGCGACCGCAGGGAATCGGCCAGATCGCCGCCTAGGCGCCGGTCGTCGACCGCCGCGTGAACGCCCGACGCGTGCGCGCGGGTGTCCTCGAGGGCCGTGCGGAGCGCGTCGGCCAGCAGCAGGACTTCGACGCCGCGGCCGCGCAGCACGTCGGCGAACGCGTCGTGCTCTGCCTGAGCCCGGTCGACCCAGGGGATCGAGTCGAACAGGAGCTGGTCGTTGTTGCGGGGCGTCAGCCTTTTGAGCTCGTTGCCGGGCCGGTGCAGCAGCACCGCGCGCAGAGGTCCGACTTCGCTGTCCACCCGGGGAGGTGTCGTTTCGTCGATCACGACCCGAGCTTAGTCAGGGCAACCAGGAAACGTGACCCTTCAACAGGGCATACCCGACGAAGGACACGAAGTCGAACAGCGTGTGCGCGGCCACGAGCGGCCACAGGCGGTTGGTCTTCTGCCACAGCCGCCCGAACACCAGCCCCATGATCAGGTTGCCGACGAACCCGCCGAAGCCTTGGTAGAGGTGGTACGACCCGCGCAGCACGGCCGCGCCGAACAGCGCGTTGTTCTCCCGGACGCCGAGCTGGCGCAGCCGGGTCAGCAGGTAGCCGATCACCAGCACTTCCTCGGCGAAGGCGTTGCCGAACGCCGAGAGCGTCAGCGAGATCGGCCGCCACCACGTGTCGTTCAAAGTGGACGGTTGCACCGCCAGGCTGAACCCGAGGTGGTAGGAGATGAAGTACAGCGCCAGCCCCGGAATCCCGATGACGGCGGCGAGCGCGACGGTCAGCAGCGCGTCGCGGCCGGGGGCGCGGCGGTCCAGCCCCACCTGGGTGATCTTCACGCCCGCGCGCCACAGCAGGTACAGCCCGAGCGCGCCCCAGCCGACCAGCTGCGCGGCCGACAGCAGCTGCTTGAGCAGGTCGATCAGGCTCGCCGCGGCCTGCGGCACGTTGAGCTGGACTTGCTGTTGCGCCAACGGCGCCGGCTGCAGCAGGGAGTCCACAAGGGACAGCAGGCTGCGGACGCCGGACAGGCCCAGCGTGATCCCGAAGACGATCAGCAGCTCGATCTTGATCGCCTTGCGTTCCCGCGGGTCCTCGATCGTCACGGGGAACTCCGGGCGGGCCGGGGCCAGCCACGATCGCGCGGTGAACGTCATGGCCGCACGCTACCGTCGGGTCATGCCCCGCACTATCGCCACCAACGAAACCGTCGACCGCGCCGAGCTGGTCGAGTTCCTGTCCACCCGCCACCGCGCGATCCTGCTGACCACGAAGGCCGACGGCGGCCCGCAGCTCTCGCCCGTCACCTGCGGTGTCGACGCCGAGGGCCGGCTGGTCATCTCGACCTACCCGAAGCGCGCGAAGATCGTGAACATCAAGCGCAACCCGCAGGTCTCGGCCTGCATCCTGTCCGACGAGTGGAACGACAAGTGGGTCCAGCTCAACGGCACCGCCGAGGTGCTGGACATCCCGGATTCGGTCGAGCCGCTCGTCGACTACTTCCGCAGCATCTCGGGCGAACACCCGGACTGGGACGAATACCGCGAAGCCATGGTCAAGCAGGGCAAGAGCATCATCCGCGTGACGATCGAGAGCTGGGGACCGCTCGCGAAGGGCGGCTTCCCCGCCGAACTAGCCTGACGCGCCCCGCAGGAACGGGCAGCCGACCAGCCGTCGCAGCTCCATCGCGAGCTGCGGCGGGCTGTCCACCGACTTCGAGAACGCCAGCCGCACGTCGTGGTCGCCGGTGTCGGACTCGACGCGCAGCCGCAGCCCGAACCGGTCCAGCCCGAGCGGCCGGATCCGGCCGCCGCGCAGATCCGCGGGCAAGTGCTTGGCCAGCTGCCCGACGACGTCGGAGTGGTCGGTTTCCAGGTGCCGCAGCCACTGGGCCTCGTAGTCGTGGAACGGGTCCGGCGGCGCGGCGCTGAACATGTGCGGCCGCAGCGAGTGCGTGCCTTCGGCGTCGGCGAGCACGAGGGACGCCGGGGTGAGCCGCAGCAGTGTCAGGCCGTGGCCGACGTCGAGGAGCCGCTCGTCCGGGCGGCTTTCGGCGATCGCCACCGCCCGCGCGCGGGCCGAGACCGGCGAGAGCGGCCGCAGCCAGCCGGTGATCCACAGCAGGCCGCGGATCGGCTCGCGCAGGTCGACCGGCGCCTGGTCGGCGAGCTCCACCAGCACGGCCAGCTCGCCGCGCTGGGTCTGGCTGCTCGCGCGGACCATCGGGTGCTCGTCGGGCAGCAGCACGCTCACGCTGCCGCTGTGGTGCACGTGGTGCAGGACGGGGACGACGCGCTCGGACTCCAGCCCGGCGCGTTCGCACGTGGGCATCAGCGACGCCGGGCCGTTGCGGGTCGCGATCGTCTTCGCGCGCTCGGCGGGGTTCGGGGCCGGCGGGCGGCGGATGGATGTCGGTGCTTCGGTCACGGCTCACCTCCTACTTAGGTGAGCCTAACCTGAATCCGCCGGTCTGGGTAGTCGCTCGTTTGCGGCGGGCGTCACGACCCGTTCCGCTGAACGGAGTATCAGGTAACGCCGATGACCGGTTTGCCGAAAGGGTCGGTGACCAGTGCCGACACGGTGGGGGCCCAGCGTGCAGATCGTCCCGGTGCCCGAGCGCGTGCGAGCGTTCGAGTTCGACTCCGCCATGCCGTCCGGCGCGCTGCCGATCTTCGGCGAGTACCTCGACCGGATCGGCCGCACCCTCACGAACCAGCGGCTCGCGGGCTGGCCGTTCGTGCTCCTCGGCGTCTCCCAGTTCTTCACCGGTAACGGCGTCGCCATCCCGGTGTTCCTCGTCGTGCTCTTCGGCTTCTTCCAGGTGTTCTGGCTCCACCGCGGGCGCGTCCAGGTGCCCGAGAAGCGGCTGAAGCGCGAGCGGTTCCGGCGGGTCGACGTCGCCGCGGACGGGCTGGTCGCCGCCGGCCGGACCGTCGGCGTGCGGCTGCCGGACGGCCGGTGGCTGCGGATCCGGCTCGACGAGGCGTTCCGGCTGCTGCTGGCCGGTGACCGGCGGGTGTGGCTGCTGGGCTCGGGCCCGAAGGTGTTCGTCGGCTTCCCCGGTGTCGTGCGGGTCCGCCGCGCCCGGATCCACGACACGCCGCCCGCCGGCGCCGTCGCGGTGGCGCCGACGGCCTGGTCCGGCTCGCCGCGCCTCGACCCCGTGCTGGCCGCGCACCGCCGCCGGCACGCCCGCGACCTGCGGGAAGCCGCCACGTTCCTGCTGGCCCTGGCCGGGTTCTCGCTCTGGGTGCGGCTCGACTTCCCGGCGGACGACCGCGCGAGCGGGTTCGTCGTCCTGGTGTTCACCGGGATCGCGGCGCTCGCGCTGGTGGCCGCGATCGCCGTCGCGGCGCGATCGGTGGCCTACCTCGGACCGCAGCCGGCGGACCACTGGACCGAGCTGCGCGCGGTGCCGGACGGGCCGGTGCGGATGAGCCCGCACGGATCCGCCCGGGTGAGCGGCCTGACGATGCTCGCCGACGGCCGGGTCGTCCCGTTCCGGATCCACGACGCCGACCCGTCGATGGCCGCGAACGTCGCGGCGACCGGACGCCTGTGGATCGCCGGCGTCCCGCGCCCGGGCCGCGCCGCGACCGGCGTCCCCGGCTACCCGGTGCTGGGGACGGTCCGGCTCGGCTGAGCGGGCGTGCGGTCGCGGCGGGGGAGCAGGAACGGCGTCGCCAGGATCAGCACCCCGGCGACACCGATCGCGACGCGTGGGCCGGTGAAGCCGGCCAGCACGCCCCAGAGCGCGGTCGTCGCCGCGATGCTCGCCCGGGTGCTGACGGTCCACGCCGACAGCGTCCGCGCGACGCGGTCGGCGGGGAGCTGGTCGAGCCGGTAGGTGGCCAGGACCGGGTTGTACACGCTGCAGAAGAAGATCAGGCCGAACTCGATGACCATCACGAACGCGAGCCCACCGGGGCCCGAGGGCAGGAAAGCCAGCCCGAGCAGCCAGAACGCGCGCAGCACGCCGGACGTCCACAGCACGTTGTGCCGGCCGAACCGCTCGACGAGCCGCGGGGTCAGCCGCGAGCCGACGAGCCCGCCGAGGCACGGCACCGCGAACGCCAGCCCGTACTGCCACGGCGTGAACCCGAGCTGCCCGAGCATGAGCACGGCCAGCAGCGGCTCGGTCCCCATGATCAGGCCGTTGAACAGCAGTGTGTTGAGGAACAGCGGCCGCAGGCCCGGGTGCGTCAGCAGGAAGCGCCACCCCGCGGCCAGGTCGCTCGGCCGCAGCCGCGACGCCGTGCGCGCCGGCGGCGGTTCCGTCCCGCCGATCGCCCGGATCCCGAGCGCCGAGAGCAGGAAGCTGACGGCGTTGGCGACCACCGTCGTCACCGGCCCGAGCAGCCCGAACGCGGCGCCGCCCAGCGGCGGGCCGAGTGCCGTGGCCGTCCAGGTCGTCGACTCGAACCGGCCGTTCGCGACGAGCAGGTCCGCCGGCGGCACGAGCGCCTTCAGGAAAGCGCCGCTCGCCGCCGTGAAGGCGATGTCCGCCGAGGCGACGATCACCGAGACGACGAGCAGCTGCGTGAAGCCGAGCCAGCCGAGCGCGTAGGCCACCGGCACGGTCATCAGCGCCGCGAACCGGATCACGTCCATCAGCACCATGACCGGCCGCTTCGGCCGGAACTCGATCCACGGCCCCAGCGGCACCGCCACGAGCGCCCCCACCGCGGGCCCGACGGCTGCCAGCACCGAAACCGCCGTCGGCCCGCTGTGCAGGACGAGGATGGCCAGCAGCGGGAACGCCCCGAACCCGAGCCACGTGCCGAACGCGCTGACGGCGTAAGCCGTCCACAGCCACCTGAACCGCGGCCCCAGCGACCGCCTGCGCCTCACCCGGAGAGCAAAGCGAAGAAGACGGCCGCGGAGCAAACAACCGTCGTGGCGGCGAGCCACAACGTGGCGTTGTGGTCCTAGAGTCGGCTGCCGTGGATCTCGATGCCGTGCGTACGTTCGTCGCCGCCGCGGACGCGGGCCGGTTCCAGGACGCCGCGACCGACCTCGCGGTCACCCAGCAGGCCGTCTCCAAGCGCATCGCCGCGCTGGAGAAGACGCTCGGCGCGCGGCTGTTCACGCGCACCGCCCGCGGCGCCCGGCTGACCGGCGACGGCGAAGCGTTCCTGCCGCACGCCCGCGAGCTGCTGCTGGCCGAGGCGCGGGCGATGGCGTCGGTGCGCTCCGGGCGCCGCGCCCTGCGCGTCGACGTCATCGGCCGGCGGCTGGGGACGGCGACGCTGCTGCGGGGCTTCCACCGCGCCCACCCGGACGTCGCTCTCGAAGTCGCGACGCTGTTCGACGCCGACGCGGCGGTCGCGGCGGTCCGGGACGGCTCGATCGACGCGTCGTTCCGCGCCGTGGCCGTGCGGCAGCTGCCCGACGGCGTCGAAGCGTCCTGGGTCCTCGACGAGCCGCTCCAGCTGCTCACCGGCCCCGCGCACCCGCTGGCCGACGCCACGGCTCTGCGTCCGGAGCAGCTGACCGGGCACCGGATCTGGATGCCCGGCCTGGTGCCCGGCACCGAGTGGGCCGCCTACTACGCCGAGCTGGCCACGGCGTTCGGCCTCTCGATCGACGCGGTCGGCCCGAACTTCGGCACGGAGGTCCTGCTCGAAACCATCGCCGACGCTCCCGACGTGGCCACGCTGGTCGGTGCGGAAATCCGCCTGTCGTGGCCGGCCGGCCTCGACCTGCGCCGGGTCCCGCTCGAGAACCCGACCCCGGTCTACCCGCACTCGCTGATCTGGCGGAGCGACAACGCGCACCCCGCGCTGGCCCGGCTGCGCGCCCACCTCCGCCCGGGCGCCCGGGCCGCCACGACGTGGCGGCCGAGCTGGGCGAGCTAGGTCGTCGGTTTCTCGCGGGAGCTGCCGTAGGACAGCCGGAGCGCGACCCAGCCGTCACGTTCCCCGGCGCAGATCTCCTCGACGGTCTCCACCAGGACGGCCGCCGCACCGGGTTCGGCGTAGTTGCCGTGCTTGGCCGCGAAGAGCGCGATCTCCTTTTCGATCGCGTAACGCGCCCGCGTCCGGCTGGTCCAGTTCTCCTTGTAGCCGCCCAGCGCCCGGATCCCGTTGACCAGCACCGCGAGCGACCCGACGGCGGCGATGAGCCGCGCGTCGATGGCGAAGGCCGCGAGCACGGGGATCGTGGCCGTCACGAAGAGGCTCGTGACCTCGACGACGGAGTGCCGGCGCCGCGCGGCCCACGAGGACCGCTGGTAGCGCCGCCATTCCGCGAGCACCGATGGCGGCACGGGCTCGTCGCCGACCCCGTGCGCTTCCAGGACCCACTGACTTCGCGACTCTGCCTTCATGGGACGGAAGTTCACACCACCGGGTGGTGCGGTCAAGCACGCGGTCAGCCCAACGACCGCCGCGTCGCCTGCTCCGTCTCCAGGACTCCCTGGCGGATTCCCTCCAGCTGATCGCTCAGCTCCCGGACCGCGCCGGTGTCCACGGCGAAGTCGGTCGTCGCCGCCGTCAGTTCGGCGACGCGCGCCACCAGGCTGTCCAGGCCCAGCGCGCCCGACTGCAGCTGCGCCAGCAGCTTGTCCCGCGCCCCGGACAACCGAGCGTGGACGTCCGCCTGGGCCTGGACCGCGCTCAGGGCCTGCTCGAGGTCGCCGCGGACGTCCTCGCGAGCCGACCGCAGCTCGCCCTTCAGCCGGCGCTGTTCGCGGCTGACGGCGTCCAAGTCGACGCGGGACAACGCCTTTCCCGTCGCCGAGGCCCGGCCGGCCAGACGCTGCAGCGTCGAGAGCGTCTCCCGGACCACCGGTTCCATGTCGGACACGCGGTCGGCCAGCGGCCCCGAGTCCAGCGAGTCGCTGAGGGAAGCGAAGCCGTCGGCGGCGTGCTCGGCGCGGTGCAGCCAGTTGGCCTCGGCCGACCCCGGCGTCACGTCGAGGACCCGTGCTTCGCGGGCCGGAGGCTCCTTCTCGCGGGTTGCGAGCGCGACGCCGGCCCGGGCGGCCAGCACCGCGACGCCGACGCCGAGCGCGGCGGCCACCGGCAGCTGCACGGCCCACGCCACGCCGGCCGACGTGGCGCCGAGCAGCAGCCCCCACGGTTCGGCGAGCTCGCGGACGAATCTCATCAGAAGTTCGAGATCACGGACGTGAAGACCTGGTTGATCGAGTCCGGTTTGGACGAATCGTACTCCGACCCCTCGGTCGACTCGGCGATCTGCTTGAGCACGTCCTGGTCGGCGTCGCCGCCGTAGGCGATGGTGAACAACCGCACCGTCTCCGCGTTGCCTTCGGGCCGCAGCTGCGGCAGCAGGTGGTCGAGGTCGACGCCGCCGGAGTCCTCGTTGCGGCCGTCGGTCAGCACGACCACGGCGTTGATCGCGGCCGGGTCGAGGTGGGCCTTCATGTACTCGTAGGCGGCCAGCGACGAGTCGTAGAGCCCGGTGCCGGCCTGGGGCGTGAGCCCGCTCAGGCGCGACGCGAGCGTCTCCTTGCCGCTGTTGCCGAGGGCCTGCACCGGGAGCAGCTCCTGGTAGTCCCGATCGCCGTCGAGGTGGGTCGAGAACTGCCAGAGCCCGACCTGGTCGCGCGGCACGAACTGGCCGAGCGCGTCGATCGCGGCCTGCTTCGCCAGGTCGATCTTGCTCTTGCCGGTGCCCTTGACCTCGTCGCCCATCGAGCCGGAGACGTCGACCACGAGCAGCACGTTCGCCTTCTTGCGCAGCTCGGTCCACGTCGTCAGCAGCTTGGCCAGCACCGACGGCGACGGCGGCTGCAGGAAGCTGATCTTCGCGTCCGGCTGCGCGCCGTTGGCGGTGGTCACCTGCGCGCCCGGCTTGCCGTCGAAGGAGCGGAACCCCAGCGCGGCGAACTTCTGCTGGGTCTCCGGCCCGCGCAGGTAGCCGAGGAAGTCCGCGGCGATCTGCTTGCGCGTCTGATCGGCCCAGTTGAGCGTGACGAACGGGTGATCGGAGTTGAGCGTGCCGTCCGACGGGTAGATCGCGACGATCGGCACCTTCGGCGGCGCGTGCTGCCCGACCTTCGCCGGGTCGTTCGTCGGGTTGCCCTGGTTGTAGCCGATCAGCGAGCTCTCCTCGACGGTCACCGCCGAGATGTACGACAGCGCCGCGCCCTTGTCGTCGGCCTTCTGCAGGTTCGTCAGGAACGTCAGCGTGTTGTCGCCGTAGTGCACGATCGCCTGCTCGATGTTCGTGACGAACTGCTTCGCCTCGGGCTTCTCGAGCGCGGCGGCGGTGAGGTCGGACGACGTCCCGGTCGCGGCGTAGTAGGCGCCGATCGTGGCGTTCAGGCCGGCCGTGGAGATGTTCGGGTTCGTCTTGCCCAGCCGGAACTTGCCCCACTCCGGGTGTCCGAACTTCGCCCAGCCCGCCGGGTCCGTGGCCAGCGCGGCCAGGTCCTTCCAGCCGATCGGCTTCGACGGCCAGCCGAGCGCCTCGGCCATCGGCTTCGGCATCGCGATGGTCAGCGGCGAGTTCGCGATCGACTGCGTGTCCCCGTCGGGCACGATCGATCCGCTGTCCCCCTTGGCGTTGACGCGCAGGAGGTTGACCCAGCCGCTCGCGGCCGGCGTCCAGACGTCGGGGCGCGGCCCGTCGGTGGCTTCGTTCCAGCCGTTCGCCAGCGCCTGCATCGCGACACCCGACGATTTCGACTTCACGACGACGTCGACACAATGGCCGGCGACCGACCGGCCGGAGTAGGTCTTCGCGGCTTCCTGGACGATGCCGACCTTTTCCGGCGACGACGCGACGTTCAGCGCGATCGCGTCCGAGCCGGTGCATTTCGGCGCGTCGGCCTCGTCGTCCGAACCACTGGTCCAGGCCCGGATCCCGATGATCAGCCCCGCCGCGACCACGATCGCGGCGAGAAAGGGCAGAATCTTTCTCTTTCTTCGCGCTGGCTGGGAATTGATCACCGAAAACGCCCCCTCCGCCGACCGGAATTCCATTATCCGGTCGGCGGGGGAGCGCCGGGGTCACGTTGCCGAAACTTGACTATCCCTTAGGGCCGCGCTTGGACCACGTCCACGCGTAACCGGGGTCTTCGGACGCGTCGGCCGCTTCGCCGAGCTCCAGCGGGGCGAAAGTGTCGACCATGACGGCGGTTTCGTCGAAGAACTCCGCGCCGATCGACGCCTCCGCCGCGCCCGGCTGCGGGCCGTGCGTGAAACCGGACGGGTGCAGCGACAGCGAGCCGACGCCGATCCCCGAGCCCTTGCGGGCCTCGTAGTTGCCGCGCACGTAGAACATCAGCTCGTCGGAGTCGACGTTCGCGTGGTTGTACGGCACCGGGATCGAGTCCTCGTGGTAGTCGACCTTCCGCGGGCAGAAGGAGCAGACCACGAAGTTCGGGCCCTCGAACGTCTGGTGCACGGGCGGCGGCTGGTGCACGCGGCCGGTGATCGGCTCGAAGTCGTCGATGTTGAACGCCCACGGGTACAGGCAGCCGTCCCAGCCGACGACGTCGAACGGGTGCGTCGCGTACGTGTAGCGGGTCAGGCCGGCGCGGTGGCGCACGAGCACCTCGACGTCTTCGCCGTCTTCCAGCAGCGGCTCGGCCGGCCCGCGGACGTCGCGCTCGCAGTACGGCGAGTGCTCCAGGAACTGGCCCTTCGCCGACAGGTAGCGCTTCGGCGGCCCGATGTGCCCGCGCGCTTCGAGCGTGAAGAGGCTGACCTCGCCGTGCGGGAGGACGCGGTAGGTGCACGACGTCGGGATCACCAGGTAGTCGCCGTCGCCGACCTCGAGGCTGCCGTAGATCGTCTCGACGGTCGCGGAGCCGCCCTGGACGTAGAACAGTTCGTCGCCGGCCGCGTTGCGGTACAGCGGGCTCGGCGCGGTCGCCGTCACGAAGCCGATGGAGACGTCGGCGTTGCCGAACAGCCGTCGCCGGCCGGTCACCGCGTCGGCGTCACCGCCGAACTTGAGCTCGCCGGTCTTGTAGGCCCGCGGCTTGAGCGGGTGGTTCGGGGTGAGCGACCCGCGGTCCTCCTCGACGGCGACCGCGTCGACGATCGCCGTCGGCAGCCCGCGGTGGTAGAGCAGCGCGGAGTCGGCGGAGAAGCCTTCGACGCCCATCAGCTCTTCGGCGTAGAGCCCGCCGTCCGGCTTGCGGAAGGCCGTGTGCCGCTTGTGCGGGATCTCGCCTACCCGCCGGTAGTAAGGCATCGATGTCCCCTCCTGACGTGTCCGTTGTGCGAACGATTTTGTCCTCATGTCGTACGCTACTAGCGTGTCATTCGTGTCAAGCGCTGTGGAACTCACGCCCCCCGGCCCCCGTGGGATCCCTCCCCTGTTCGCGAGGCTCGTCGACGACTCGGCGCTGTTCCCGCCGGGCGATGCGGCCATGCCCGAAGCCCTGCGCGCGCATTTCGCGAGCCGGGAGTCCGAACACGCAGGTGTACTGGGGGTTTTTCTCTGCCAGGCGTCCCGTCTGCCCGAGCTGATCACCGAGTTGATCAAGATCAAGCCGAAGCAGCCGCTGCCGCTTTCCTTGATCATCGACACCGGGCTCGGCGGTGTGCCGAAGGCGATTTCCATCGTCGAGTCGCGCAGTGAGCTGCTCGCGCTGCGGATGGTCGAGATGCCGGCCCCGTCCGACGTCGACGAGGTGTGGCTGGAACGCGTCTCGGAGTTCGTCCCCGAGGACGTCATCCGGGTGGTCGAGCCGCGGCGCGGCGTCGGCTGGCTCGACGGCGTCCGCAAGGTGATCGAGCACGGCAGCTGGCCGAAGATCCGCTGCGGCGGCAAGGCGGGCGAAAACTTCCCGAGCGTCGACGAGGTGGCGGACTTCCTGGCCGTCGTCAGCGGCTCCGCCGGCGCCTCGTTCAAGGCGACGAACAGCCTCCACCGCGCCGTCCGCCACGCCGACCCGGGTACCGGCTTCGTGCACCACGGCTTCCTCAACCTGCTCGTGGCGTCCGCGCGCAGCCTGGCCGGCGGCGACGTCCGAGCGGCCCTGGAGGAGACCGACGGCCAGGCGCTGGCCGACGAGGCCCGCGCGTTGCCCGAGCCGGCCGCGAAGGCCGTGCGAGAGCTCTTCGCGTCCTACGCGGCCGCTTCGTTCGACGAGCCGGTCGCCGACATGGGCGAACTCGGCTTGCTGTGACCGGCCGGGAGGGGTCGCTGACGCTCGACCGGGGCTTGGCGCTGCTGCAGGCGGTGGCCGACGCCGGCGGCGACGCGGCGACCATCTCCGAGCTGGCCGTGGCCATCGGGGCCAGCCGCGCGGCCGTCTACCGGCTGCTGGTGCCGCTGTCCGAGCGCGGGCTGGTCTGGCGCGACGGCACCAAGGTCCGGCTCGGCGTCGGCCTGCTGCGGCTGGCCGGGCAGGTGCTCCCGCAGCTGCGGGACGCGGCCGGCCCGGTGCTGCGCGAGCTGGCCGAGAAGGTCGGGGCGACCGCGCACCTGTCGGTCGCCCAGGGGGCGCAAGCGCTTGCGGTGGCCGTCGTGGAGCCGTCCTGGACGAGTTTCCACGTCGCCTACCGCGTCGGCAGCCGGCACGCCCTGAACTCGGGTGCGGCCGGCAAGGCGATGACCCTGCGCCCCGGCGGCGACGGCTGGGTGACGTCGGCCGGCGAGCTGGAAGCGGGCGCGTCCGGTGTCGCCGCGCCGGTCCGCGGGGTGCCCGGGCTGCGGGCGAGCGTCGGCGTCGTCTCCCTCGAACCTCTCAAGGCCACCGAGGTCGGTCCGCAGGTCGTCGCGGCCGCCGCCCGGCTGACCGGGGTGCTCCGAACGGATGCGTAGTTGGCGCATGGGCGCCGGGATGTGATCTCGTGGTGCCAGAGGCGGCTCGCCGGGGAGCCGTCGTGACCCGGCCGGGGGTGCGGTGAAGATTCCCGAGGAGCTCGTCGGCTGCGCGGTCCGCCGGACCGCGTTCGACTTCCAGGTGCGTCTCGAACTCGTCGACGAGCCGGCGGACGAAGAGCCGCGGGTCGACGCCGAACTGGTCGTCGAGACGGCGTTCCGGCTGCGTGACGCCGCAGGCCGCTGCCACGACCTCAGGCCGGCCACCGGGGCCGCGCTGGCGCCGGTGCTGGACCTGTTCGGCCGCACGGTGACCGCCGTCCGGCTGCGGTCCGGCAGCCTCGCGCTGACGTTCGACGACGGCGCCGAGCTGTCGGTCTGGCCGGATCCGGCGTACGAGTCGTGGTGGCTGACCGGGCACGGCGTCGAGCCGATCCTGGTCGGGCCGGGGGAGTCGAACTAGCGCCGGGACGCGGCCACGAGCGGCCGGACCATGGTCAGCAGCAGCGCGACGTCGACGCTGAACAGGAGCCGCTCGAACAGCCCGAGCGTGACCTCCTGGTGCGCCGGGCCGATGATCAGCGTGACGACGAAGCCGCCGAGCACGACGCCGACACTGGCGAAGCTCGCCGTGGCCAGGCGCCGGATCGTGCTGCGGCGCGGCTCCCACGGGCACCGCTCGCGACCCCTGCGGGTCAGCACGAACGCGGCCGCGGGCAACGCGACGAACGCCGTCAGCGCGGCGATGTTGTGCACCTGTCCGGACAGCGAACGCGCTTCACCGTCCGGGTCGACGCGCACGAGCCCGCACACCAGCAGCCCGGCGGACCAGACACCGAGCAGCACGCAGACGGCGGTGGTGCCCGGGCGGCGCGCCTTCGCGATGCCGGTGAGCAGGGCGACTGAGCCGAGCGCGAGCGCCAGGCACATCGCGCTGAACAGCGGCGCGGCCGACGAGCCGCCGACCTTGCCGTAGACGTACTCCGAGAGCGTCTGCCAGATCGGGCTGACCTGGCTCGAGAGGCGCAGGTGCAGGTCGATCGAGATGGCCACGGCCAGGCCGATGCCGCCCAGCGCGAGCCTGCCGTGCACCGGCGAGACGGCGGTCTGCGGCTGCGGTGCGGTCACTTGCGGTTCTCCTGGCACATCGAGGACAAGGAGAAGGGCAAGGTGGTGTTCACCTTGCCCTCACCCTTTCGTTCCCGAAAGGTTACCGCGTGATCCTGTGAAGAGTCCGTACGTCCAGGTCAGAAAGCCAGCTGGAGCAGGGCGAACGCCGCGAACCCGGCGAACACGAACCCGGCGATGCGCTGGATCAGCTTCGGCCGGATCCGGTTGCGGATCTTCCCGCCGATGAACACCGCGAGCCCGGCCACCACGACGAGCGCGGCGAACGAGCCGACGCCGACGGCCAGGGGGTTGCCGATCCGGGCGGTCAGGCTCGCCGTCGCGAGCTGGGAGGCGTCACCCCACTCGGCGGCGAAGAGCACACCGAAGGACGTCAGCGCGGAGCGCCAGAAGGACGCTGGCGAGGGGCCTGTGCGCGAAGCGTCTTCGCCTGCTTCGTCGGCTCCGCTGAATCCCTCGCGAAGGAGCATGAAAGCGCCGAGCCCGAACATGCCGGCCACGACCAGGGAAAGGACGACGTCCGGCAACAACGTCAACACACTGCCGAACGCGACCGCGATGACACATTGCACGGCGAACGCGGCGCACACCCCGGCGAATACCGGCCAGCCGCGGAAACGGGTGGTCAGCACCAAGGTCGCGACCAGTGTCTTGTCCGGCAGCTCCACGGCGAGGACCAGGCCGAACGCGCTGATCAGCGCCACCATCGCGGTAGTCATGTGTATTTCTCTCCCCTTTCACTGCAACGATAAAGGGGAGGTTCAGCGAGTCGCAAGCTGATGGCTTCCGCGAAATTGCCGAATCGGTGCCCATGAATTTGTCATCGCGGACGGGCGCACAATTTTCTTCGGCACACCGAATTTTCGGTTGTGGTCTGCGGTAGGTTGCGGGCATGGGGTCAGAAGCGCGCACTGCGCAGGTCAACGAGGTCATCCGCCGGCTGGACGCGCACTACGTCTTCCCGGACGTCGCGGCGAAGCTGGCGGAGGTGCTTCGCCGGCGTCTCGATGAAGGCGCGTACGCGGATCTCGACGACGCCGAGTTCGCGACGGTCGTCACAGTGGATCTGCAGTCGGTGAACGGCGACAAGCACGTGCGGCTGCGCCACCACCTCGACCCGGTCCCCGAAGACGGGGACGCGAAGTTCGACTCCGAGGAGTTCCGGGTCGAAGCCGAGCTGGAGGCGTTCGGCATCGCGGCGGTCCGGCGGCTGGCGGGCAACGTCGGCTACCTCGACACGACACTCCTCTACCCGGCCGAGCTGGCCGGGCCCGCGATCGCGGCGGCGATGACGCTGCTGGCGCCCACCGACGCACTGTTGCTCGACGTGCGCCGCAACCGCGGCGGCACCCCGGGCACGAGCGCGCTGCTGCAGAGCTACCTGGTCGACGAGCAGGTCAACTACCTGAACATCTACGAGCGCGAGGGCGACCGCACGACCCAGATGTGGACGCTGCCGTACGTGCCGGGCGCGAAGTTCGGCGGCACGAAGCCGATCTGGGTGCTCACCGGCCCGCGCACGTTCTCCGGCGGCGAGGACCTCGCGTTCTCCCTGCAGCAGCAGGGCCGCGCGAAGACCGTCGGCGAGCCCAGCCGCGGCGGCGCGCACCCGCGTGAACAGTACAAAGTGGACACCTATCTCGACGTGACCGTGTCGATCGCCCGCTCGTTCCACCCGGAGACGGGGGAGAACTGGGAGGGCACCGGCGTCCGCCCGGACATCCCGGTCGACGCGGAGAAGGCGTTCGACACGGCGTACGCGCTGGCCCTGAAGCACGTGCTCGAGCTCGGCGACACCGGCCCGCGGCGCGCGGTCGCCGAGGAGGCGCGGGCGGCGCTCGACCGGTTGTAGTCACCCAGGACGTTGGTCCTGGGCACATCGGGACCAGTTGAACTGGTCGCGCCGCCGGGCCCGGAGCACGCTGGGCTACGTGGAGGTCCTTGAGCTAGCGCGGTGGCAGTTCGGCATCACCACCGTCTACCACTTCCTGATGGTCCCGTTGACCATCGGGATGTCGATCCTGGTCGCGGCGATGCAGACCCGCTGGGTCCGCACCGGCGAGCTGCGGCACCTGCGGATGACCAAGTTCTGGGGCAAGCTGCTGCTGGTCAACTTCGCCATGGGCGTGGTGACCGGGATCGTGCAGGAGTTCCAGTTCGGGATGACGTGGAGCGCGTACTCCCGGTTCGTCGGCGACGTCTTCGGCGCGCCGCTGGCCATGGAAGGGCTCGTCGCGTTCTTCGTCGAGTCGACGTTCCTCGGCCTGTGGATCTTCGGCTGGGACCGGCTGCCGAAGAAGGTGCACCTGGCCTGCGCGTGGGCGTTTTCGCTGGCCACGATGGCCTCGGCGTACTTCATCCTGGCCGCGAACTCGTGGATGCAGCACCCGGTCGGCGTGACGTTCGAGAACGGCAAGCCGACGATGAACTCGATCTGGGCGGTGCTGACGAACAACACGGCGCTGGCCGCGATCCCGCACACGCTGGCCGGCGCGTTCTCGGTGGCGGCGGCGTTCCTGGTCGGCATCGCGGGCTGGCACCTCTGGCGGCGCGGCGACCACCAGGACGTCTGGCGCACGTCACTGCGCCTCGGCGGCTGGGTCGGCGTCGCCGCGTTCGCGGTCCTGGCGATCACCGGGGACACGCAGGGCAAGCTGATGTTCGAGCAGCAGCCGATGAAGATGGCGTCGGCGGAAGCCCTGTGCCACACGGAAAAGCCGGCGAGCTTCTCGATCATCGCGATCGGCGACGTCGCGGGGTCCGACTGCGAGGACGTCAAGACGTTCAACGTGCCCGCGCTGCTCTCGTTCTTGGCGCACAACGACTTCAAGACCGAGGTCAAGGGCGTCGAGGACCTGATCGGGGAGTACCAGGCGAAGTACGGCACGAACTACCCGGACGACCCGGACCTGGGTTCGCTGGCGGGCAAGCCGATCGACTACGTGCCGAACCTCCCGGTGACGTACTGGGGCTTCCGCATGATGATCGGCTTCGGCGCGGTGTCGGCGGGCATCGGCCTGCTGGCCCTGTGGCTGACCCGCCGCGACCGCATCCCCGGCTCACGCTGGTTCCCGTGGCTGGTGCTCCTCGGCGTAGCCACCCCGTTCCTGGGCAACAGCGCGGGCTGGATCTTCACGGAGATGGGCCGTCAGCCGTTCGTGGTGGCCCCGAACCCGTCCGGCGTCGACGGCGTCTGGATGTTCACGGCCCAGGCGGTCTCGCGGTTGTCGACCGGCGAGGTCTGGACGTCCCTCATCGCCCTGACCACGGTGTACGCCGTGCTGGGCGTGGTGGAGCTGTACCTGATGCGCAAGTACATCCGCGGCGGCATCGACGCGGTGATGCCGCCATCGAAGCCCAAGAACGACGACAACGAACCGGGCGACACGCTCGCGTTCGCCTACTGAGGCGGCGACGATGAGCACCACGAAAACCCACACCCCGGCCGAGCCCACCCCCGCTGACCAGCCAAAACCCTCTGCCGCAGGCCCAACCGCCCCCAAAGCAGCCCCCACCCGTCCCGGGGGGCGTCCCCGAACCCAGCGTATCGGCTTGGTCACTCTCACGGGTTACCCACAGCAAATCTGTGGACAACTCGACCACTTGTGGATAACTCACGGCGATCGAGGCTCGGCCACGGCCGAACGTCGGACCGAAGTGGTAGGGGGCGTCCGATGACCCTCGCGACGATCTGGTTCTGCGTCATCGCCTTCTTCTGGGCCGGCTACCTGTTCCTCGAGGGCTTCGACTTCGGCGTCGGCATGCTGCTGCCGGTGCTCGCGCGCGACAACACCGAGCGCCGCGTCATGGTCAACACCATCGGGCCGGTCTGGGACGGCAACGAAGTCTGGATGATCGTCGCCGGCGGCGCGATGTTCGCCGCCTTCCCCGGCTGGTACGCCAGTCTCTTCTCCGCCGCCTACCTGCCGCTTCTCCTCCTGCTGCTCGCCCTGATCGGCCGCGGCGTCGCCTTCGAATACCGCGGCAAGGTCGACTCGGACCGCTGGCGCCGCACCTGGGACCGCGTGATCATGGTCGGCTCGTGGATCCCGCCGCTCGGCGTCGGGCTGATCCTCGCGACGTCCGTCCTCGGCCTGCCCCTCGACGCCGAAGGCAACCGCGTCGGCTCCGCGTTCGCCGCCTTCCGCTGGGACACCCTGCTCGGCGCGATCGCCGTCGCCGCCTTCTCGATCACTCACGGCGCCGCGTTCCTCGCCCTCAAAACCACGGGTGAACTGCGGGAACGCGCGCGGAACCTGGCGATCAGGCTGCTGCCCCTCGCGATGGTGCCGGTCGTCGCGTTCCTGACGGTCGTCCAGTGGCGCGAAGGCACCCTGTGGACACTGCTCGCATTTGGGATCAGTGCTCTCGCTGCAGTAGTCGCCTGGCTGAAGCTGCGCGCCGACCGCGACGGCCAGGCGTTCGCCGCGCTCGGCGTCGTCATCGCCGGGGCCGCCGTCACGATGTTCGGCTCGCTCTTCCCGAACGTCCTGCCCTCGACCCTCGACGCCGCCAACACGCTGACCATCGCCGACACGGCGTCGAGCCCGTACACGCTGACGGTGATGACCTGGGTCGCCGTCTTCGGCGCCCCCGCCGTGCTGATCTACCAGGGCTGGACGTACTGGGTGTTCCGCAAGCGCATCGGCACCCAGCACATCCCGGCGGTCCACGCACCATGACGCAGCTTCCCGGGCGCGCTCCCCTTCTCGCCTCGGAGTCCACAGTGGACTCGGCGCGGCCGGGAAAGGGCCCGCTCGGCGCATTGCCGGCCCTCGTGCCGGCCGTGCGCCGAGCGCTGGCCCTGGTGGGATTCCTCTCGTTCCTCAACGCCGCCGCGCTGGTGGCCCAGGCATTCCTGCTCGCCGACGTCCTCGCGGCGATCGTCGGAGCGGGTTCCGGCGGACGCGCCGCCCAGCTGGCCGCGCTGATCGCGCTCGTCGCGACGCGCGCGCTGACCGGCTGGGCGGTGCGCACGATCGCCGCCCGCGCGGCGGCGACAGCGCAACGCGAGTTGCGCGCGAAAGCCGTCGACCACGCCCTGCGCCTCGGCCCGGAGTGGATCGCGCGGCGTGGCCACGGCGAGCTGACCGCGCTGACGACCCGCGGCCTCGACGCGCTCGACGCGTACTTCCGCGAGTACCTGCCCGCGCTGGTGACTGCGGCTGTCGTGCCGCTCGGCGCCGGCGCGGCGATCCTGTTCGCCGACTGGCCGTCGGGCGTGATCGTCGCACTGACCGTGCCGCTGCTGCCGGTGTTCGCGATCCTGGTCGGCAAGTTCACGGCCGGCCGCGTCGCCGGCGCCACCGACGCGACGCACCGGATGTCCGAGCGGCTGCTCGAACTGGTGCGCGTGCTGCCGGTGCTGACCGCGTTCCGCCGCGCGGCCGCCCAGGCCGAGACAGTCCGGAAGCTCTCCGAACGTCACCGCCGCGCGACGCTCAAGACGTTGAAAGCCGCCTTCTCATCGGCGTTCGTGCTCGAACTGATCGCGACGCTTTCGGTCGCGCTCGTCGCGGTCGTGATCGGCGTTCGGCTCGCGGGCGGCCACCTGCCGCTGGCCATCGGGCTGGGTGTGCTGATCCTCGTGCCGGAGTGCTACCAGCCGGTGCGCGCGGTCGGCGCCGCGTTCCACGCCAGCGAGGACGGCGTCGAGGCGGTCCGCCGGGTCGTCGACCTGCTGGCCGTCCCGGCGCCTGTCATCGGTTCTGCGGTTCCGGATGGTCGTGACCTGCACGTTTCTTCGTTGCGGGTGGCCCGTCGGGGCGGATTCGCGCCGGACGGCGAGACGTTCACGATCCGTCCGGGCGAGACGCACTGGCTCCGCGCCCCCAGCGGCGGCGGAAAATCGACGACGCTCTCAGCGCTCCTCGGCTTCGTTCCCGCGCACGACGGAAGCATCACGGTCGGAGCGACGGACCTCGCCGACGCCGACCTCACGCGCTGGCGCGAGCAGGTCGCGTGGGTGCCGCAGTCGCCGGTGTTCACGGGCGGCACGGTCCGCGAAGAGGTCGGCTCGGACGCCGGTCTTGCCGAGCTCGGCCTGGCCGGGCTGGCGGACCGTCCGGTGGCGAAGCTTTCGCTGGGGCAGCGTCAGCGCGTCGCGGTCGCGCGGGCCTTGCAGCGAGTGCGCGAAGGCGCGTGGCTCCTCCTGCTCGACGAGCCGACCGCCCACCTCGACGAGACCAGCGCGCGGCTGGTGCTCGACGCGGTGCAGCGCGCGGTCGACAACGGAGCCGCGGCGGTGATCGCGGCCCACGAGCGCACCGCCGCCGTCGCTATGTCGATTTCTCCTCCGGACGCGCCTGAACCATCCACAAAGGACTCATTCGCGACGCCGCTGCCCTGGCGAGCCTTCCTCGACGGACGCCTCTTCGGAGGCGCGGCGCTCGGCGCGGTGGCCCTGCTGGCCGGCGTCGCGCTGACCGCGACGTCCGGCTGGCTCATCGCCAAGGCGTCCCAGCAGCCACCGATCCTGACGCTGACGGTCGCCGTGGTCGGCGTCCGCGCGTTCGGCCTGGGCCGCGCCGGCCTCCGGTACGCGGAACGCCTGGTCACGCACGACGCCGCGTTCCGCATCGCAGGCCGCCTCCGCGTGCGGCTGTGGAATTCCCTGGTCCGCCTCGGCCCGGCGCGAGGCCTGCGCGCGGGCGAGGGTCAGCGTCGCCTGGTCGCCGACGTCGACACGGTGCGCGACCTCCTGCCCCGGGTGGTGTCGCCGCCGCTGGTGGTGGCGTTGGTCGCGGCCGGAGCGATCGCGGTCCAGGCCTGGGTCCTGCCCGCGGCGGGCTGGACGCTCGCGGCGGCGGTCGCGGCCGGCTTGTGCGCGCCGCTGGTCGCGCTGCGAGCCGAACGCCGCGCGACATCAGTGCTGGCGACCGGCCGACGCGACGTCGCATCGCGGGTCTTGGTGCTTTTCGAGGCAGCGGCCGAGCTGCTGGCGTTCGGCCGGGCGGCGGAGCATCGCCACGCCCTTGCCGAGGCCGACACCCGGTTGGTGACCCAGGCCCGCCGCCAGGCCTTCGGAGTGGGCGCGGCGGAGGCCCTGGTGACACTGGCCTGCGGCACGGCGGCGATCGTGAGCACGGCCTTCGCGGCCCAGGCAGTCTCGGCTGGACGGCTTGATCCGGTGCTGGCGCCACTGCTGGCGTTGGTGCCGTTGGCGTTGGCGGAGGTGCTCGCGCTGCTGCCGCCGGTGGCCCAGCACTGGGACACGCTGAAGCAGGCCCGCCACCGCCTGGCCGACACCCCCGACGGAGCCGCGAAGGTAGCTCCACGCGCCGGGCAGGGCAAGTCGGTGGCCGCCAGTTCGCGGCCAGCCGGTGCTGCGGGTGCCGCGGAGTCTCGCGCCGAGTTGGCGACGGCAGGAATGCGCCGGGCCACCAGTCGGCAACTGGCTGAGATTGCAGATGCCGCTGACCCTCCGGTCGAGGTGGCGGCAGTGTCGGGCTGGGCCGCCGCGCAGCAACCCGCTGGTTTTGGGGGTGCGACTGGGTCTCGCGCCGGGTCGGAGGCCGGGGCTGTCGGGTGGGAGTCGGCTGGCTTTGAGGGTGCGGCTGGGTCTCGCGCGGATTCGGAGGTCCGGGCTGCCGGGTGGGAGTCGGCTGACTTTGTGGGTGCGGCTGAGTCTTGCGTCGAGTCGGAAGTGCGGGCTGCCGGGCGGGAGTCGGCTGGCTTCGTGGGTGTCGCTGGGTCTGACGCCGAGTCGGAGGTTCGGGCCGCCGCGCAGCAACCCGCTGGCCTCGTCGGTGTCGCTGGGTCTGACGCCGAGTCGGAGGTCCGGGCCGCCGCGCAGCAACCCGCTGGCTTCGTGGGTACCGCTGGGTCTCGCGCCGAGGCGGAGGTTGGGGCTGCCGGGTGGGAGTCGGCTGGCATTGAGGGTGCCGCGGAGCGTCGGTTCGAGGTGGCGGCCTCCCGGTCGCGCAAGGCCGCCGGGTCGCGGTCGGCTGGTGTCGCGAGTGCCGCTCGGGCTCTGGTCGAGATTGCCGGACCTTCGGCTGAGCTCGAGACTGCTGTGCAGGTCCGGAACCCGTCGAGGGACCACGAGGTGCCGTCTGTTGAGCTGCGGGGTGCTGACCTCGGGTGGCCGGATGGGCCCGTCGTGTTGCGTGGTGTCGATCTGGCTCTTGCGCCGGGGACCTATGCGGCCGTCGTCGGGGGTAGTGGGGCCGGCAAGTCGACTCTGGTTGCCGCTCTTCTCGGGTTTCTCGCGCCGACTCGGGGTGTCGTCAGCGCGCCCGAGGGTGTTGTCTGGGCGCCGCAGGAGCCGATGCTTGCCGCCACCACCGTCGGCGAAAACCTTCGGCTGGCGCGGCCGGCCGCCACCGAGGACGAGCTGCGCGAAGCCTTGCATCGAGTGGCGCTCGACGACGTCGAGCCGGCGACTGTGCTCGGCAGTGGCGGTAGCGGGCTCTCCGGTGGGCAGGCGCAGCGTGTTGCGCTGGCGCGGGCCTTGCTCGGGGCGCCTTCGGCGGGGCTCGTGCTGCTCGACGAGCCCACCGCCCACCTCGACGAGCCGACCGCGCGCGTTGTGCGGGCGCGGCTTCGGGAGGCGCTCGCGGGGCGGACCGTGGTGCACGTGACCCACCGCGCCGACGAGGCCGAGGACGCGGACGTGGTGCTCGAGGTCCGGGACGGCCGGGTCGTCACACGAGTGCCGGTGGCCGGGGCGACGTGATCGATTCGCGCCGTGTCCTTGCCGCGCCGCCGCTGCGCCGCGCGATAATGACGGAACTCATGGATCCGACGCTTGCCGCGCGGGCGCTGTCCGCCGCCACCGAGATCACCAGCACCGCCCTGTCCGGCGACGACCCGGGCGCGGTGCTGGACACGGTCGTCGCCCGCGCCGCCGAACTCGCCGACGCCGACCTCGGCCTGGCCATGGTCAGCGCCGACGACGGCCGCGTGGTCGTCGAGGCCGCCCACTACGCCACACCTCACCCGGGCGAGGTCGCCGCGTCCGCCGACGGGCTACGCGCCACGCCGACTCGCACGGGGGTCACCGAGGTCGAGCCGGAAGGCGAGCCCGGGCGCGCGGGCGAGCCGAACGCCTCGGCCGGCAACGCCGTCGCGGGGTCAGCCGCGTCAGCGTCGACCGCACCGGAGCCGGACACTTCGCGGCCAAGCGCGCGCGGCAGCGAATCGGCGTCAGCCGCCGACAGCAGCGTTGCCGTCCCGGTGGTCGGCGAGTCGCTCCGCGGGCTGTCCCTTCCCGCCGACTCCGCGGCCGGACGGGTCGCTCGCGGTGGTGAACCCATCGCCAGCGATGACTTCACCGTCGATCCGCGGACCGCGCCCTACGTTCCCGCCGAACTGCACGGGTACGGGCCCTTCGCCGCCGCGCCGTTCGGGTCCGGGGGCCGCGTGCTCGGCGCACTCACCGTCTACCGGAAGCAGGGGCGCGAGCCCTTCTCCGCGGGGACGGTGGAAATGCTCGTCGCCTTCGCCGCGCAAGCCGGGGTGGTGCTCGCGCTCGCCGAGGGCGCCAACGCTCGCCACCGTGTCGCGCTCTACGAGGAGCGGGAGCGCATCGCCCGTGAGCTCCACGACGTCATCGTCCAACGCCTCTACGGCGCCGGGATGCAGCTCGACCGGGTGCGGCGCAACATGCGCAAGCGGTTCGCCCAGGCCGACGGCGCTCGCCTGTCCGACGCGATCGACCAGCTCGACCAGACCATCGAGGAGATCCGCGGGACCGTGCGCGCGCTGCGGTCAGCGGAACCTCGCCACGACACCGGCACACCGGCCGACCTTGCCGAATCGGCGCGCGGCGAGGTCCGTATCGCGGGGGAGCTGCTCGGCTACCCGCCGACCCTGGAGCTGTCCGGTGAGTTCGCCGACGTCCCCGCCGAACGCGCCGATCACATCCGGGCCGCCCTGCGCGAAGCACTGTCCAATGTGGTCAGACACTCCGGCGCGAGCGAAACCCGCGTCACTTTGGCCCGGGACTCGCACGGTGTGAAGCTCCGCGTCCGGGACAACGGTTCCGGCGTCCCCCAAGGTGTCGCCACTCGCGGCCTGCGCCACCTCGCCGAACGCGCGGACGCCGCGGGCGGGAAGTTCTTCCTGAACTCCTCACCCAGCCTCGGCACCCTGGTGGCGTTCGACCTGCCTCTCGACTGACAAGCACACCTGACTCGGGCTCACCCTTCTCGGGTCATCCAAGCCTCCTTCCCACGTCCTCGGGAAGAATCTTACCGAATTCTCGAACATATATTCGACTCACGTTCGAGTGAATCCGGAGTGTGCAAACCCGGCCTGACGTGGCGCACGGTGACACGGCCGTGAAAAGTACGCAGCGAACGGCGGCTTGCGGACAGTCCCGCTGCGGCGGGTTACTTCTCCCGGCGCGCGACCCAGGCGGCGGCCTGCGTCCGGCGCTGCATGCCGAGCTTCGCCAGCACGGACGTGACGTAGTTCTTGACCGTCTTCTCGGCGAGGAAGAGCCGCTCGGCGATCTCCCGGTTCGACAGGCCCTGGCCGATCAGCTCGAGCACGTCGCGCTCGCGCTCGGTCAGCGCGGCCAGCTCGTCCGTCGGCGGGTGGCGCATCTTGTCCAGCACCCGCGCGGTGCTCACCGGGTCCAGCAGCGACCGGCCGGCCGCGACCTCGCGGACGGCGGTCACCACGTCCTGCCCGCGCACCTGTTTCAGCAGGTAACCCGCCGCGCCGGCCATGATCGCGCCGACCATCGCCTCTTCGTCGTCGAACGCCGTGAGCATCAGGCACGCCGGCGGGTTCGGTTTCGACCGCAGCTCGCGGCAGAGCGTGATGCCGTCGCCGTCGCCGAGGCGGACGTCGACCACCGCGACCTCCGGCTCGACGTGCATCGCGACCGCCAACGCCTCTTCGACGCTGCCCGCTTCGGCGACGACCTCGATGTCGGGCTCGTCGCCGAGGAGGTCGCGGAGCCCGCGGCGGACCAGTTCGTGGTCGTCGACGAGCAGTACCTGGATCGGCATACCCCCAGGTTACGGGGTGGGCGGCCAATTCGCTCGAAGAGGTGACGGAGATCGTCCGACATTCCGACCGGTACGTATTACAACGAATTTCCGGGCGGACGAAAACGCTGGTCAAGGCGATTCGATCAGCGATCCGGCGAAGAATCACGAGGCGTCCGGATTTTGGTGGGGCGCTGGCGTTCGCCGGCGGCCGCGCGAATTTCGGAAATGTCCGTAACGGCCTCGACGTGGTCGCGATATTAACCACGCATCGCGGCGCCAGAGCCGTGTTCGATTCCGATTCTTCCCCGGAAGGACTTCCGTTGTCCTTATTTCGTCGTGCCCTGACGACGGCCGCAGCCGTCGCCGGGCTCGCTCTCCTCGGCCCCGTCTCCCTCGCCTCCGCGCAGCTCGCGACACCTCTCGCGGTCGGCGACGTGGACTGCGGCAACTTCCAGTACCAGGAGGAGGCGCAGGCGGTCCTCGACGCGACGCCGGGTGACCCCAACAACCTGGACTCCGACAAGGACGGCATCGCCTGCGAGTCCCTGCCGCACCGCCCGGTGCAGAACACCTCCAAGCCCGCGCCCACTTCGGCGCAGCCGCAGCCGTCGACGTCGACGCACACCACCCCGAAGCCGGCGACCACCAAGAAGGCCACCACGGGCGGCCAGGTCAAGGTCAAGCCGGTCGGCGGCGTGGCCACCGGCGGCGGTGAGCCCGACGAAGACACCCCCGGGTTCCTCCTGCTCAGCGGCGCCCTGCTGGCCGCGGCGACGTCCGGCGGGATGGTGCTCTACCTGCGCCGGCGCACGAGTTGAGGCGGCCGCACCCACCGCTGTGGCCGGCGATCGCGGCGGTCGCCGCCGCGCTCGGCGTGGTCGTGGTCGTGGCACTCGTCCTGGCCTTCTCGGCACCGGCGTCGGATCAGGTCGCGCCACCGCCGTCGCCGCCCTACACGAGCGCCGCGGGGGGCGCCGGTACCACGGCCACCCCGCCCCACGGCGGGCTCCCGGCGGCGAAACCGGCGTCGCTGAGCATCCCGGCGATCGGCGTGCGCGCCGGGTCGATCGCCGACCTCGGGCTCACGCCCGGCGGTGAGCTGCAGGTCCCGCCCGACGCGACGACCGTCGGGTGGTTCACCGGCGCGCCGTCGCCCGGCGAGGTCGGGCCGGCGGTGCTGGCCGCGCACGTCGACTACAAGCACGTGCCCGGTGCGTTCAGCAAGCTCAAGGACCTGCGCTCCGGCGAGCAGGTGCGGGTGGGCCGCACCGACGGCCGGACGGCGGTCTTCACCGTCTACCGCGTCGGCCGCTACGCCAAGGCCGACTTCCCGACGGACGAGGTCTACGGCGACACGACCGGGCCCGAGCTGCGGCTCATCACCTGCGGCGGCGCGTTCGACCACTCGAGCGGGAACTACCTCGACAACGTCGTGGCCTTCGCGAACCTCACCGCTGTCGAGGCTTAGGCCAGGTCGATCCGCGCCAGCTCCAGCCGGCGGTAGGCGCGGTCGTGCAGCGACCAGACGTCGAGGACGTCGTCGTCCAGCTCCGGGTACGCGACGACCAGCCGCGCGGGTTCGGCGCCGTCCGCGCGGTAGACGACGTCCACCGGGACGCCGGCTTCCAGCTGCCAGCAGAGTTGTTGCTGCTTCGGCGTGAGCCGCCCCGCGTAGCGGTCGCTCATCGCCCGCGCGAGCTGCCCGCGCTGCAGGTTCGGGCCGCTCGCCGGGGCCGCCAGCAGCCGGTCCGCGTGGGCCAGCGGGTCGGGTTTCCGGTCGGCGGCCTCGGGATCGCGGATGGCGACCTTCGGCTCGCCCTGCTCCCGGGCGGGCAGCACGATGCTCCCGTCGGCGGCGTGGTGCGTCGGCGCGTAACCGGCTTCGCGCAACGCTTCGAGCGTGCCGGACGCGTCCACTGTGGACGTCAAGACGGTCGGGGACACCGCACGCAGGCCGAGTTTCGCCAGCTTGCGGTGCGCGGCGATCTCGGCGAGCACCGGCGGTTCGCCGACGACGACGCTCGCGACGTCGAGCACCCGCGCCTCACCGTGGCGCCGCGCGACGTCGTTGATCAAGTACACCAGCGGTTGCGGCAGCTCGCCGGACGCGATCGCACCCAGCTCGTCGAGCAGGTCGGCGGCGGTGGCGCCCTGGTCGAAGGCCCGCCGGACGGTCGACGGCGAGAACCGCCAGCTGGTCGCCGTGCCCTGGGTCTCGCGATCGGCGGCGCGGTCCAGTCGCGCGGCGAGGCGGGCGTCGGGGGAGCCGGGGACGATCGCGGTCAGGTCGGTGCCGAACAACGCCGTCGTGCGGGCGTGGGCCACGAGCGCTTCGGTGACTTCCACGAGCTTGCCCGGGTCGAGCAGTGCGCGCCCGGCTTGGGTGACGGCGCCGTGCGCGACGGCGCCGAGCAGCTCACCCTCGGCGAGCACGGCCTGGACGTGCCCGGCGAAGTCCTCGGTCGGCAGCATCGGCGCGTGCCATTCGGCGAGCCGCGTCAGCGCGTCGGCGTCGGTGATCCCGCGGCCGGGGTCGAGACGCGCCAGCAGCCGGACGACCAGCCGCCGCACCTGCGCGCCGACGTCCGTGCCGTCCACCGGCGACGCGGAGTCCCACCAGGTCGTCAACAGCAGGCGGTGGAGCAGCGCCGGGGCGGGCCGGACGACGTCGGGGTCCGGTTCGAGCGTCGGCGGTGGCGTCTTCTGGCCCCGCCGCGGCGGGTTGGGCTCCTCGGCCAGCAGCAGCCCGGTCTGCACGGCGAGGTCGATGGCCAGCTCGATCTCCTCGGGGGTGCCGCGGACCTCCTTGGCCACCTTCTTGATCAGCCTCGACCCGATCGTGCCGTCCTTGAGCAGCGGAAACGGCTCGGCGGTCGCGAGTTCGAGCACGGCCGAGACGCGGTCGAGCAGCCGTAACGCGGCGGCCGACGACGCGGCTTCGGCCGACTCGGCCCCGATGTCGACGACGGGGCACCCGGGTTCGTTCGGCGTGAACGGCAGGTGGTGGTCCGGGCCGCGCAGGGCCAGCGACACCTCGACGGGCATGGCGGCGCTGCCGTAGTACGTCCCGAACAGGAAGCCGCGTTCGAACGCCCAGGCCTCCGGAGTACCCGGCAGCGGCGTCGCGGCGTTGACCTCGGGAACGCCCTCGGCCATGTCCCGCAACAGTTTTTGCACGGGCTCGGGCGCGGTGCCGGCCAGTTCGCGCAGGCCGTCGGCGTCGCGGAAGAACCCGACGAGACCCTGCAGCAGATCGGTTCGCCGCACGTCGTCCGGCAGCCCGACGGCCCGCGACAGCCGCGCGAGCCGCGTCGTGCCGAGCTCGCCGAGCAGGTCCGCGGCCGGGTGGCCGAGGCCGTTCGCGCGGAAGTCCGTCCTGCGCAGCAGCTCCGGCAGCGTGACGCCGCCGGGCTCGCGCCAGGCCAGCGCGCGCTCCACGAGTTCGTCCACAAAGGACTCGACGACGCCGGGCCCGGTGCCGAGCAGCCGGGCGGCTTCGGCGACCGGCGCCGGCCACGTCCCCAGCGCGTAACAGAGTTGCAAGGCCCGCACGACCTGCGCGTGCGGCGTCGGCAACCCGAGCAGGGCCTCGTTCACGGACGCGGCCGTGGCCAACCGCGCCGCGACGACGTCCAGCCGTCGCGGCCACGGCTCCCCGAGCACGTCCGGCCGGTGGGCCAGCACGGTCGCGAGGCGCTGCCGGTCGAGCCCCGCGAGCCGGCCGAGCAATCCGTCGGCGGTGGTCATCGGCCCAGGCTAGATCACCGTTCGCAGGCCACACCGTCGCCGTCGCGGTCGAGGGCGGCCCGGTAGCCGGGCTCCCCGCGGTACAGCGGCGCGGCGCCGGCAGCCTTGGCCGCGGTGCAGTTCTTGTAGTACGCGGCGGAATCCTGGTCCGGAGCGGGCGCGTCCTCCGTGGTCGGCGGCGCGGGCGGCGGCTTCGGAGCCGCCTTCGTCGCCACCTTAGCGGGCGGCTGCGGGACCGGCGTCGGGCTCGGGGTCGGGGTCGGCGCCGGGGCGTCGATCGTGCCGTTGCACGGCGCCGCCCACAGCCCGCTGACGGCCTGGTGCGCCGTGTTTTCGGCGGCTTGGAGCGTCGGCGCCGCGGCGCTGGTCGCGTACTTGAGATATCCGCTCTGAAGGGCCAGTGTCGCGTAATCCTGCCCGCCGGCCAGCGTCAGGGCGACACCGTCCACCGTTTCCGCGCCGAGCTGGACGGTTTTCCCGGAAAGGGTCGTGGTGGCCCAGGTCAGCGATTCCGCCGCGTAACAGCCGATGGTGGTGACGGGCGCGATGACGCCGAGCACGCGGATCGTTTTCCGGGTGCCGTCGCTGCCGTTCACCACGACGTCCGCGCCGTCGGTCACGGTCTCGACGGTGTAGGTCACGGCGACCGGCGTCAGAGTCGGCGTCGCGCTGGTCGTGCTGGTGGGAGCCGGGGCCGGCGGGGTGGCGGCCGTGAGCTTCGGTTCCGGCTCCTTCCCGAAGACGGCGCCGAGCATGAACAGGACGCCGAAAGCGGCCAGGACGATCTTCAACCAATTCGGTAGGCGCTTCATACGGGATTTCCTTGCTCTTCGACGCGACGTGCCGACGGTGTACTCGCGTAATCTCCCGCCGTTGTTACGCCGGGGCCGGTGATCGACCACCAGTCGTTATCCGGCGGAATCTAACCGTCACGATCGCGTCACGAACACTGTTTCCGTCGCGAAAAACCGTCACAACGGCGAGCGTTCGAGCGACCTGTCGGACGTGATCGAATCCCTCCCGCTGCTCGGGGCCGGCGGCTACCCCGCGCAGGGCATCGACTTCACCGCCCTGGAGATCCGGACGACCGGCCTGCGCCCCGGCCGCGTGGTCGAGCTGGCCGCGGTGCGGGTCCGCGCCGACGGTGTGGTGGCCGGCGAGCTGACGACGCTGGTGAACCCGGGGCCCGGAGTGCCGCCCGGCCCGGTCGTGCTGCACGGCATCACGCGGGAAGAGCTGGACGGCGCGCCGTCGTTCGGTGCCGTCCTGGGACCGTTGCTGAACTTGTGCCGCGGCAGCGTCGTCGTGGCCCATGACCTGCCGTTCCTCACCACCTTCCTGGGCAGTGAGCTCGCGCGGCTCGGCGCCCGGGTGCCGGTGCTGCCGGGCGTCGACGTGCTGACGGCCGCGCGATCCGCCGTCCGGCTGCCCAACTACCGGCTCGCCACCGTGGCTCCCGCCTTCGGAGTCCCGCGGCCCGGGACGTCGGCGTTGAGCGGCGCGCGGACCGTCGCGCAGCTGGCGACCGGCCTGTTCGGCCGGCACGGCTTCGCTTTCGCCACCCAGCCGGTGCTGCCCACGTTGCCGACGTTCGCCGCGGGACCGTTGCGGCCGCGCGAGGACGTCCCGGCGGTCGAGCCGGGCTGGATGGCCGACGCCGTCGAGCGGGTCGTCGCCGACCGGCCCGGTGGCGACGCCTATCTGGACCTGCTTGCCGGGGTCGTCGCCGACCAGCACCTTTCACCGCCCGAGGTGACGGCGTTGGCCGCGCTGGCGGACGAAGCGGGCTGGGACGGCGAGGGCGTGCGCTCGACGCACGAGCGGTTCGTGACGGCGTTGCGCGCGGTCGCGGAAGGGGACGGCGTGGTCACCGCGGCCGAGGCGCGCGAACTGCGTCAGGTCGCGACCGCGCTCGGAGTCGCGGACGTCGTCCGCGACCTGCAGCCCACGGCGGCCGGAAAGCCGACGCGGGTGCTCGTGCTCGGCACGACCGCGGCCGCCGACCAGCTGCGGGCCCGCGTGCTCGCGGAAGGTGTCCAGCTCGCGAAGAAGCTGACGGGGAGCGTCACGCACCTGGTGGCCGACACGACGGTCGCGACGAACGAGCCCCGGCTGGGACGGGCCGGTGAACTGGGCGTCGTCGTGCTCGGTGTCCGGGAAGCGCCGGTCGCGCTCGGGTTCGAGCCGCCGCCGGTGGTGCGCCCCGCGGTGGCGCGTCCGGTGGTGACCGACCGGGGGAAGCAGGTCGGCGGGCGGGTTCTGATGGGCGTCGGGCTGCTGCTGATGTTCATCGCCGTCATCGCGATGTTCGGCGGGACCCCGCTGGCCGGCGGGATCGTCTTCGCGGCTTTCGCAGTCGGGGTCCTGCTCGGCGGCTGGTGGCTCGCGGCGCCGGAAACCCGGTAGCCGCGGTCCGGTGCCTGGACCGAGTCCGGGTCGGGTGCCGGACCCAGGGCGGACGGTCCCGATCCTTCCGGGGTCAGCTCGGCGGCGGGAAGCGCAGCTCGTTGCGGTCGATCTTCGCGTGCGCCGCCGCGGGCAGGTCGACGCCCAGGCGGTCCGCCAGTTGCAGCAGGTAGAGCGTGACGTCGGCGATCTCGTCCAGGACGTTCTTCGCCAGCTCGGGGTCCGAGCGCCACGCGTCGGATTCCTCCGGTGTCAACCACTGGAACAGCGAGGTCAGCTCGCCCACCTCACCGGACAACGCCATCGCCAGGTTCTTCGGGGTGTGGTACGGCTCCCAGGAGCGCGCGGCCGCGAAGTCGCGGAGCCGCTGGGTCACGTCGTCGAAGGTCACGGGGCCGATTGTCCTCGGCGGTCACGGACCGCTAACGGCCGTATGGCGGACTGGCGTTGACCGGTGAATCTCTCACTCAATAGGTTGACCACCGTCGGGATGGTTGCGGGGCCAGGTGCTGGGAAAGGAACGTACTTGAAGTACCTGCGATCCGTGCGCGGCCGCATGCTGGGCATCGCGTTCATCCCCGGGTCCGCGCTCGTCGTCGTCGCGCTGGTGATCGCGGCTTTTCTGGTCCAGCAAGCGGTTCGGACGCGCGACCAGGCCATGGACACCGCCGCCGCGGCGGACCGGACGGCGCGCGCGGTCGTCTCGTTGCAGGCGCAGCGCGGGGCGGCGATGGCCGCGCCCGACCACCGGTCGTCGGCGTACGCGATTTTCACCCAGCGGATCGACGACGCGATCGCCGGACTCCGCGACTACGCGCGCCGCGCGCCCGACGCCGAATCCGGGTACCAGCAGACGACCGCGATCGAGCTGCTTTCCGTGGCGGAAGGCATGTACCGCGCGGACGCCCTCGCGCTGGCAGGTCTCGACAGCGTGACGCGGCGGTCGTTCGTCACCGCCGTCGCCGCCTACCGGGCCGAGCTGGCGCAGGTTTCCGGGCAGCTCACCGAGACCGGCCGGGAGGTCTACGAGGCCGTCACCCGCAGCGCCGATTGGAGCCGGCTCGCCGCCGCCGAAGACGCGCTCGGCGCCGCCGAACCCTTGCCCATCCCCGAATCCGCGTGGCGCAGCGCCGCCTACGCCGTCTCCAAGCAGCTCGGCGAGCTCTACAGCCGGCAGAGCCAGTACGCCGTGCAGCTGACCCTCGACGACGGCCGCCGCACCCTCGCCGGCGCGCTCGCGGCGGGCACCGGGATCCTGCTCTTCGCCGTCCTCCTGCTGGTGGTCGTCCGGCGGCTGGTGGCACGCGTGCCGGTGCCGGTCGTGCCGATCATGGTGCCCACGATGCACCCGGCGGCCCACACGGTCATCCCGCGGCCCCGCCACGCTCGGTCACGAACGGCGCGGGTGCCGGAGCCGTGGCCGAGGAAAGCCGTGCTCGAAGACCTGCGACACCGATGAAGCGCTCACCGAACGTGAAGTGCTACTCCGAAAAGAGCACGCGGTTGGCCCACACGCCACCTCGCCGTGGTCGGGCAGACTGGTGCGCGTGAGTCCCCCCTCGGATCTTCGCCCCTACCTGCGCACTTTGGACGCGGAGACGCTGGCGGACCTGTTGCACGCCCAAGCCGAGCGTGACCCTGAGCTACGCCATTCGCTCGAATTGCGCGCCGCGACCCAATCCGGTGACGTCAGCGAGGCGCACCGGCTGCTCGACACGGCGGTGACCGACGGGAACGTCGAGTACACCGCGAAAGTCGGCGCGGTCCTCGACACCCTGCAGCGGATGCTCGACGCCGGCAGCCGCGCCGACCTGGCGCCGCTGGCCCGCCGCACGGTCGACGACATCAGCGAGATGTACGAGCAGGCCGGCGACCACCCGGGCGACCTCGGCGACCGGCTGGACCGCGCCGTCGAGATCTACGCCCGCGCGTGCGCCGCCCGGCCGCCGGACCCGGAGAAGCTGGCCGACTGGATCCTCGAGGTCGAGTTCGACGGCCCCGGCCGCCCGGTGATCGACCTCGCCGAGTTCGCGCCGCCGCTGGGCGAACCCGGCCTCCGCCGGATCAAGTCCACTGTGGACGACGTGCTCGCCGCGAGCGGGCCCGGGCACCGCCGCGACGTGGCCGAGCGGCTGCAGGAACAGCTGGCCGAAGTGCTCGGCGACGTCGACGGGCTGGTCGCGATCCTGTCCGCCAAGCCGCCGCGCGTCGACGTCAGCCTCAAGATCGTGCGAGTGCTGCGGGCCGCGGGCCGGCACAGCGAGGCCATCGCGCACGCCGCCCGCGCGCTCACCCCGCACAAGCACCTCCGGCCGCCGCCCGCGAAACCCGAAGAGGACGACGACGTTTCGCGCCGCCGCAAGGAGTTCGACGAGCGGCCGGGCCGCGAGACGTACGCCGCGCTGCGCGAAGCCGCGTCGGACGCGGGGAAGTGGCCGGCGCAGCGCCGGGCCGCGCTGGCCCGCCTGCGCGAGCGGGCCGCCGACGGCGTCGAGCACGCCGACGAGCTGGCCCGTGTCCTGCTCGAGGACGGCCGGCCCGACGAAGCGTGGCGCGCCTGCGTCCGGTTCGAGGCATCACCGCAGGTCAGGCTCGAGCTGGCGGAGCTGCGCTCGGCCGAGCACCCGGCCGAGACGATCCCCGTGTTCCGCGCCGAGGTCGACGAGCTCATCGAGCGGAAGGACCCGCAGGCCTACCAGGACGCCGCGCGCCGGCTGAAGCTGTTGCGCACCTTGCACAAGCGCGCCGGAACTCCGGACGAATTCACCGCTTACCTCGGCGCCCTGGTGGAAACCCACAAGCGGAAAACGCGGCTGATCACGGAAATCCGCGCCGCGCGCATCGCCCTGCCGAAAGCCGTAACCTCACCGCGCGCGGCTCGTTGACCGGCTGAACCGGTTTGCACGTGCATCGCCGGCATCGAGCCCGCCAAGGCGGTCACACCGCTTCTGGCCAGTGATGTCGCGGTGGCCCTGTTCCACCGGCCGGCTCGGCGCCTCCCCGTCGAGCGGCCGGCGGGACCCGCGCCAGGGCCACCGCGACCTGCTCGGCCGTAACCGGACCCCCGAAGAGCGTGCTGTGACATCCGGGGCGTTGCCCCGGGTCGGGGGCTCCGCCACCCGAACCCCCGCAAAGCAGGCGTGAAAACATGACCCCATGAGCCCGGTGAGTCGCGCCCGCAAGAAGGCCCCCCAACCCGTCACGCACAGCGTGACCGGTCTGTTCAAGGACGTCCTGAACGACTTCTCGGCGATGGGCGCCGACCCGGCGCCGGTGGACGTCGAACTGCTTGCCTCCGAGGTGCTCGGCCAGTTCCACGACGTACCGCTCGAAGAGGGCGAAGAGACGCTCGGCCTGGAGCTGATCGCCTTCGCGCAGCGCAAGATCACCCCGGGCGCGGCCGCGCTGCTGGCCGCTCTGGCCGTCGTCGCGGAGACCGACGTCGAGCGCAAGGCCGCCGACGCCGGCCTGGAGACCGTCCTCGGCCGCGGCATCCCCGCGCCCCCGTGGGCCGGCGGGCTGGGCCGCGTCACCGCGGGCGAGTGCTGGCGCACCGGCGACGTCTACGGCGACGAGTCGTCCCTGCTCATCGTCTTCGGCCACGGCGACCAGGTGCACGGCCTGCTCGCGCTGCTGGACTTCACCGAGGGCGGCCGGGTGCGCGACCTCGTCGTCATCGACCAGCCCGGCGAGGTCCTCAAGGAGATGCGCGAACAGGCCGAGGCCGACCCCGAACTGGTCGTGCTGGAACCGGTCGACCCCGCCGACGCGCACCGCCTGATCGCCGACGGCCTCGACACGACCGACCGCCTCGACGAGGCGGACGTCAGCGAGGACTACGCACGCTTCCACGCCGTCGCGCTCACCTGGTGCCGCGCGCTGCCCGAGCCGTCGCTCGTGCCCGAGGTGGCCGAGTGGTCCGACACCGAGCGGGCCGCCGTCGTCGAGCAGTTCGCCGTCGCGAGCGGTGAAGACGCCGACGCCGCGCGCGCGATCGGCGGCCTGCTGCTGGAGCACGGCCTGCGCACCGACCCGGCGAACCCGCTGCGGGTCGGCCCGGAGAAGCTCGCGCGGTTCCTCGAGGGCCTCTTGGGCGAGGAGTACGAGCTGGACGCCGAGCACGAGGAGGCCGTCGAGCCGGTGGTGCTGGCCTGGGCGCAGTGGGCGGCCGGGCGCGAGGGCCTGACCGAGACCGCGACGGCGGCGCTCGAAGAGGCCGTCGCCGAGTACCTGGGCGAGTACAACGACGAAGACGACTCCCCGCTCGAGCGCTACTTCGGGGACGTCGGCGACCTGTCGCCGTCCGAGCTGGCCGACGCCCTGGAACGCCGGATGTTCGCCGTGCCGTCGCTGACGGCGGAGATCGGCGACGAAGAGGTCGACCTCGACCCCGCCGACCCCGAGCAGCGGCGCGCGCTCGTCATCGCCGAGGCGGACGAGGACGAGGAAGAAGAACGGCTGGTGCTGCGCGCCACGGTCGTCGACCAGCTGTGGGACGACGAGCCCGTCGAGGCCTGGCAGGCCGTTCAGCGCCTGCAGGAGGGCGAGCTCGACCGCGTCGAGATCTTCGACCGGCTGATCGACGCGCTGGAGAGCACGCTGCTGGAGTCCGAAGAGGCGCTCGAATACGACGCCGACGGTTACCTGGAGGCGCTGGCCGAACTGAGCTGACTCACGGGAGGGGGCCCGCCGGTTCGACGGGCTTGGTCCGGTGGTGCCGCTCCTGGAGCTTGTCGTCGAAGTCGACGACGAACGCCCCGGCGGCCATCGCGATCAGCAGGGCCAGACCGAGCACCGCACCGACCCACGTCAGGATCATCGCGAACATCGCGGGCCTCCTCCCAGCTCAGAGTCGTTTTCCTGGTTCCCTCAGGGTCGCTTTCGGAACCGGTCGCCGGTATCGGCCAACCGGTTACGGCTGAGCGGTCCACCTCGGCCGATCGGCCGGGAAACCGGAGCTGAGAGCCACAGCGCGTGCCCGGCCGTTCGCCCACAGTGGAAAAGACGACATGTGGGTGAACGGCCGGGGTGACGGTGTCAGAGTTTGCGGAGCCGGACCCGGTTGATCGTGTGGTCGGCGTCCTTGCGCAGCACCAGCGTCGCCCGGGGGCGGGTCGGCTTGATGTTCTCCATCAGGTTGGGCTCGTTGATGGAGTGCCACAGGTGCCGCGCCTCGGCGCGGGCCTCGTCGTCGGGCAGGTCGGCGAAGTGGTGGAAGTGCGACGCCGGGTCCGCGAACGCCGTGTGCCGCAGCTTCAGGAACCGCTCGACGTACCAGCGCTGGATGTCGTCGGTGTGGGCGTCGACGTAGATCGAGAAGTCGAACAGGTCCGACACCGTCAGCCGCGGGCCGGGCTGCAGCACGTTCAGGCCCTCGATGATGAGGATGTCCGGCCGCTGCACGACCTGCTCCTCGCCGGGCAGGATGTCGTAGGCGAGGTGCGAGTACACCGGCGCGGCGACGCGCTCGGCCCCCGACTTGACCTCGGTGACGAACCGCAGCAGCGCGCGCCGGTCGTAGCTCTCCGGGAAGCCCTTGCGGTGCATGATCCCGCGGCGCTGCAGCTCGGCGCCCGGGTAGAGGAACCCGTCGGTGGTGACGAGGTCGACGCGGGGGTGGTCCGGCCAGCGGGCGAGCAGCGTGCGCAGGACGCGGGCGGTGGTCGACTTGCCGACCGCCACGCTCCCGGCGATGCCGATGACGTACGGGACCTTCGTGCCGCGGGAGTCGTCACCGAGGAACGTCGTGGTCGCTTCGTAGAGCCGCTGGCGCGCGGCGACCTGCAGGTTGATCAGGCGGGACAGCGGGAGGTAGACGTCGGCCACCTCAGCCAGGTCGACCTGCTCGCCGAGGCCGCGCAGGCGCAGCAGCTCGTCCGCCGTCAACGGCAACGGCGTCGAACTTCGCAGTTCTTTCCACTGTTCCCGGTGCAGCTCGACATAAGGGCTGAGTTCGCGGACCCGGGTCATCGCACACTCCTCCGACCGTCGCCTGCACTGGCGGACGTTCACCTGCGTCCATCAACGGTAGGGCTTGCGGCCGTTGAACGCGCTGTGATGTCCACCCCACCCGGGGGTGCTCACCTGGAGTGACGGAAGACGTCGTCCCATGCCGCGGCGACCTGACGCGCGCAGGTCGCGGGGTCCACGCCGCCCGCGCCGGTGCCGAGCCCGGGCATCGCGATCGTCTCGACGGACTCGCGCACCGGGCCGTCGTCGAGCAGGCCGTCCCGCCACGTGAGGAACACCGCCCGCGCCGCCAGGTAGGGGTGCACGGTGTCGGCGGGCAGCACCTCGCCGGACTCGCGCGTGGTCGGCGCGCTGATCAGCCACGCCGGCTCGGCTTCGCCGGTCGGCACGATCACGGCCTCGCCGATCGGCAGCTCACCGCCGTGAAACGCCAGGACGGCGCTGCGGACGTGCTGCTCGACGCCGGGGAACGCCCGCGCGTAGACAGCGTCGATGCCGCCCCGCATCCGGCCGTAGGAATCGGCCGGGCTGACCACGGCCTGGGCGAGGACGTCGAGCACCGACCCGCGGTGCACCCGGACGCGGCCCGCCACCTTCCCGGCGACGGCGGTCCAGGCGGTGGCGAGCGGTTCATCGACGGCGCACAGCACCAGCTCCGGGGACCGAGGGGACACCGGCGGGTGGGTGCCCTCGTGGCCGGCGTGCGTGCCCGAGTCGGCGGTCACCCCTCAAGCATCGCAAAAAACACCACCCGGCGTAACCGGGTGGCGTACCGGCTGTCCGAGTGAATGTCGCCACGCCCCGGCCCCGTAACCTGGGTGTTGTGTCACGGATCGCATACTTCGGCCCCCAGGGGACCTTCACCGAACAGGCCGCGCGGGTCCTCGCCGGCGGCGGGGACCTGATTCCCGTCGAGACCGTCCGGCTGGCGCTGACGGCCGTCCGCAACGGCGAGGCGGACGCCGCGTGCGTCCCCATCGAGAACTCCGTCGAAGGTGTGGTGCCCGCGACCCTCGACGCGCTCAGCGAGTCGACGCCGCTGGTCGCGATCGCCGAAACGATCCTGCCGGTCCACTTCAGCGTGCTCACCCGGCCGGGTGACCGCGAGATCCGGACCGTGGCCAGCCACCCGCACGCGCTCGCCCAGGTCCGCGACTGGCTGGAGGCGAACCTGCCGGACGCGAACCCGGTGGCGTCGTCCTCGACCGCCGCGGCCGCGGTCGGCGTGCTGCAGGGCGACTTCGACGCCGCGGTCTGCGCGCCCGTCGCGGTCGAGCACTACGACCTCGAGGTGCTGGCCACCGAGGTCGCCGACGTCACCGACGCGGCGACCCGGTTCCTGCTGGTCCGCCCGCCGGGCGACCTGCCCGCGCCGACCGGCGCCGACCGGACGTCGATGGTGGCCGCGGCCGTGAACCGCACCGGCACGCTCGCCGAGCTGCTCACCGCGCTGGCCGACCGCGGGATCAACCTGACCCGCCTCGACGCGCGTCCGACCCGCAGCAACTTCGGCGAGTACCGGTTCTTCATCGACTTCGAGGGGCACGTGGCCGAGCCGCGGATCCTCGACGCGCTGACGGCGTTGCGCCGGCACTGCCGCAACCTGCGTTTCCTCGGCTCGCACCCGCGGGCCGACAGCACCCGGACCACGCTCGAGCCCGGCTTCGGCAACGACGACTTCGTCGAAGCGGCCGTCTGGGCCGACGCCGTCCGCAAGGGGGACCTGGCGTGAGGCTGCTGCTCATCCGCCACGGCCAGACCGACGGGAACGTCCGCGGCGCGCTGGACACCGCGCTGCCCGGGCCGCCGCTGACCGAACTGGGGCAGTCGCAGGCCGCGGCGCTCGCGGGCCTGCTGGCGGGGGAGCCGGTGGTCGCGGTCTACGCGTCGCGGGCGACCCGCGCCCAGCAGACCGCCGCGCCGCTGGCCGCGCGGTTCGGCTTGGAGGTGCAGGTCGTCGACGGCGTGCACGAGGTCGTCGCCGGCGACCTGGAAGGCGCCACCGACCACAAGTCGATCCGGACCTACATGGACACCGTGAAGAAGTGGACGCTCGGCGAGCTCGAGCCGGCGCTGCCCGGCGGTGAGAACGGCACGAGCGTGCGCACCCGGATGCTCGACGCCGTGGGCCGCCTGCGCGCCAAGCACGAGCAGGCCCACCCGGACGGCGTCGTCGCCCTGGTCAGCCACGGTGGCGCGATCCGCCTCGGCGCCGAGTGGCTGGCGCCCAACGTGCACGCCGACGTCGCCAACGCGGCCCTGATCCCGAACACCGGCATCGTCGAGCTGCAGGCGCGGCCGGACGCGCAGTGGTACTGCCTCACCTGGGTCGACACGCCGCTCTGACCGCCCCTCACACGCACGGGTGAGTTCAGCGGGTTGGCGCAGGTCACCGCCGGGTACTTCGGACAAGATCCGCATAGGGTTCGTGAGTGATTCACGGTGCGGAACCAACCTGGTGGGGGGCCCGTGCGTCTACCCACTAGTAGCACCCAGCACAGGGAGGCGAGTGAAATGGTTCGCACGAGGCTTTCACGGTTTTTCCCGGTCGTCGCGGCTTCGGCCGGCGTCCTCGCGCTCTCCGCCTGCGGCAGCGGCGGGACGACGCCGGCGGCGAGCAGCTCGACGCCGTCGACGTCCGGGTCCGCCACCTCCTCGACGGCCCCCACCGCGACGCCGAGCTCCAGCAGCCCGGCCCCGGCCACCTCGCCGACCGCCGCGCCCGTCGACAACGGGCTCTGCAAGGCCGGCGACGTCAAGCTCGCGCTCGGCCAGGGGGACGCGGGCGCCGGCTCGCTGTACCGGTCGCTGGTCATCACGAACTCGAGCGGCAAGCCGTGCGAGATCCAGGGCTTCCCCGGTGTCTCCTACGTCGGCGGGACCGACGGGCACCAGGTCGGCAAGGACGCCTTCCGCGAGGGCGCCAAGGGCAACGCGGTCAAGCTGAACCCGGGCCAGTCCGCGGCCGCCGACATCCAGTTCGTGAACGTGCGGAACTTCGACTCCGCCACCTGCCAGCCGGCCGAGGTCAAGGGCCTGCGGATCTACCTGCCGCAGGAGACGGCGTCGAACTTCGTGCCGGCTCCGGGCACCGGCTGCGCCAGCACGAAGATCCCCGGCAACCAGCTCGCGGTGAAGACGGTGCACCCGGCCTAGACGTCAGATGCGGGCGCAGATCTCCCGCGCCTGGGTCAGGTGCCGCTGGCCGGAGATGTCGTTGAAGTGCAAGCTGAGCACCATCCGGCTGACTCCGTCGATGTGGTCGGCCAGCGGCTGGTAGTTCTCGTTGACCTGGGCGGCCGCCGCCGAAAGCTCGCGGGCGGCGGTCATCCGGTGCAGCCGCTCCGGCGTGAGCCCCGGCGTCAGCGCCGGCTGCGTCTCGCGGCTCGTGTCGGGGATGTCGCCGACGCGGTCGAGGGCCTGGCACGCCGCGAGGGCGTCGTCGAGGGCGCCGGCGTGCACCCCGGACAGCCCCCAGAGCAGGCCGAGCACGCCACCGCCGAGCACGAACCCGGCCACCGCGCAGAGCACCAGCAACCGGCGAGACGGCGGCGTCGGCGCCGCGGGCTCACCGGATTCGGCCGAAGACTCTTCGTAGTCGGGACCGGCGTCGGTGCCGGTACCGGGGTCCACGGTGCGCATATCCGCCTCCCACCACCTGGGTGATGAGACATTTCAGCTCACATTTACGGATCCTGGTGCGGAAGCGCCCCGGCTGAGGCCGATTCGTCATCGAGTGCGAACCGCCGTAGCGCGCCGAACGCGAACACGGTGATCATCAGCATCGCGATCCCGGACACGGCGAACGTGCGCGCGGCGGTGCCGAGCGCCTCGGTCAGCACGCCGCCGAGCAGGGCGCCGACCGGGATCGCGCCCCAGACGACCGTGCGCCAGACCCCGAGCACCCGGCCGAGCAGCTCACCGGGCACGAGTGTGTGCCGCGCCGTCGCGAGCACGACGTTCACCGCGACAACCGCCGCCGCGAACAGGCCGAACAGCGCCGCCCCGGTCACCGGCGAACGCGCCAGCCCCATCCCGCCGAACCCCAGGCCGCAGCCGAGGATCCCGCCGAGCAGCACCGCGCGCCGGCTCGACGCGCGCACCAGCCGTGGCGCGACGCCCGCGCCGAGCAGCCCGCCGATCCCGCCGGCGAACGCGAAGAACCCGAACGCCGCGTCGGACAGGTGGAGGTCGTCGAGCGCGTAGAGCACCAGCTGGGCCTGCGCGAGCTCGCTGACCAGGCTGAGCAGCCCGGCGACGGCGACCAGGCGCAGCAGCAGCGGGTGGCCCCGCAGCCAGCGCAGCCCGGCCACCAGTTCGACGCGCAGCCGCTGCGCGGGCGCCTCGGTCCGTGGGCGGTAGGTCCCGGCCAGCCCGAGCAGCACGGCCGCGGCGATCGCGAACCCGGCCGAGCCGAGGACGAACGGGAAGGCGGCGAAGAGCGCGAACGCCGTGCTGCCGATCGGGCCGCCGAGGAACGTCTGCCCGACGATCTCGCACGCCTGGAGCTTGCTGTTGGCCGCGTCCAGCGAGCCGTCGCCGACCACCGCCGGGACCAGGGCGTTGGCCGCGCTGTCGGCGACCGTCTCGGCGGTCCCGATGACCAGCGCGGTCAGGTAGACCAGCCAGATCGTCAGCCCGCCGCTCGCGACGAGCACCGCGAGCGCGCCGACGGCGACCGCGCGCGCGGTGTTCGCGACGGCCATCGCGCGCCGGCGGTCGATCCGGTCGACGAGCGCGCCGGCGACCGCGGCGAACAGCAGCCAGGGCAGGAACTGGGTGGCGGACAGGCCGGCGATGAGCACCGGGTCCCGCGTCAGCGTCGTGGCCAGCAGGGGCAGGGCCACCTTGCCGATGCCGTCCCCGAGGTGGGACGCGGCGCTCGACGTCAGCAGCCACGTGAGTCTTCGGGAGGTGTCCATCGGGGCCCCCGGCACTGTTCGCAGTCACCCAATGACTTCGGGTAACAGGATAACGGTGCGTTCACCCCAGCGTGGTCACAGAGTTACTACTGGTGTCAGCCCCAGCCGAGCTCGTGGAGCCGGGCGTCGTCGATGCCGAAGTGGTGGCCCAGCTCGTGCACGACGGTGATGAGGACTTCTTCGACGACTTCGTCCTCGTCTTCGCACATCGACAGGATCGGCTGCCGGTAGATCGAGATCCGGTCCGGCAGCACCCCGCCGTACGACGACGTCCGCTCGGTCAGCGCGATCCCGTGGTAGAGACCGAGGATGTCCGGCGCCTCGTCGTTGAACTCCTCGACGAGCACGACGACGTTGTCCATCGCCTTCGCGAACTCCGCCGGCACCTCGTCCAGGGCCTCCGAGACCAGTTCTTCGAACCGCTCCCGGCTCATCTCGACGGGCATCAGCCGTTCTGCTTCGAGGTCGGCGGCGCGGAGCTCGACGTCTCCGGGCCGCCACCGCCGTCGGACGGCGGGCCGTCGGCGGGCGGGCCGTCACCCGGCTGGCCGCCGTCGGTGCCCGCCGGCGCGGTCTTGATGCTGCCGGTCACGGCCTGCAGGCCGCTGCCGTCGGGGAGTTTCGCCGCCACCTTGCAGTTGACCTTCGTCGAACCGGCGTCCCAGCTCTCCTGCTCCCGCAGGTCCCAGGTCAGGATCAGGTGCTTGGCGTCGAGGTCGGCGCCGCCGGTGTAGTCCGCGGCCGCCTTGGTGCACTCGGTGTCGAGCCAGGCCTTCTGGTCGTCCTGCTTCGGGTAGCCGTCCTTGAACTTCGACTTGAGGTCGAGGGTCGCGATGATCTCGTAGGAGTGCGGCTTCGTGCACTCGACCGGGTCGCCGACGCCCTTGCCGAGCAGCGCGAGGCAGGTGCCGGGCTCGAAGACCAGCGACTGGTCCTGCTCCTTCGCCGGGGCCGTGGTCGGCAGGAGCTTGCCGCCGGGGCCGGCCCACTGCAGGCCGCAGCGCAGCTGGCGGTCGCCGTCATCCCACTGTGACGTCGTCGGGCGCAGCAGGTTCGTCGTCAGCTTTCCGTAAGGATCGAGGTTGTGCCCGAGGTACGGCTTCACGTCGGCGGTGCACTTCTGCTGCGCGATCTGCTGCCACTGGTCCAGCGTCGGGGTCGGCGCGCCCTCCGGGAACTGGGCGCCGATGTCGACCAGCGTGGTCACTTCGAACAAATGCGGCTGGGTGCAGACCACTTTGCGCGCGTCGCTCGCGTCGGGATTGTCCCAGGTCAGGCAGCTGCCGGGCGGCGAATGGAAGGCTTCTTCGGCGGCGGCCGACAGCTTGCCGGCCCCACCCCCGACGCCGCCCGTGATGCCGCCGCCCCACGAGAAGACGACACTGAGGGCGAGCGCGATGAGCGCGCCCGCGAAGATGCCGCCCATCACGACGCGGGTGCGCAGCGTCTGCGTGGCGGCAGGGAACCGATCGGCGCTGGAAGACATCGCAGTCCATGATGCCCGCGTCGCGCGCGACGTGCGCGATCCGGGTGGTTAGGGTGGTCACGGTTTCGTGGTGGCCGGTGATTACGGAGCGTATATGACGCAGGACAACAACACTGGGGACCAGCCGCCCTCGGAGCCGCCGAAGCGCGGTTCCATGAGGTTCCAGGACTCCAGCACGCAACGGCGCGAGCCTTCGCTCGCCGAACAGCGGGCCCGCCAGCAGGCGCTCGCCCAGGAAGAACGCGACGAGGAACTGGCCCGTCAGGCGGACGCCAAGGCGGCCACCCGGCGCAAGATCCTCATCGGCAGCGGCGTCACGGTCGGGCTCGTCGGCCTGGTCGCGACGTTCTACTCGGTCGCGAAGCCGGCCGGTGACGTCACCGCCGTCTGCACCGACTCGAACGGCATCGTCCAGGGCGACGACAACTGCGACGAGAACTACGTCACCACCCACGGCGGGTACTCCAGCGGTGGCTTCCTGTTCCTGCCGATCGGCGGGGGCGGTTACAACAGCTACCGGTACAACTACGGCGGCACCGGCACCATCGGCCAGCGCGTGTCCGGCGGCTCGTTCGACGCGCCGTCGTCGCGCACCAACGTCAACACCAAGTCGGGCAAGTCCGTCCAGCGCGGCGGCTTCGGCATCAGCGGCAAGAGCGGCAGCACCGGCGGGACCGGCGGCAGCGGCAAGAGCGGGGGATCTTAGGTGTACCGGGACCGGCGTGAGCCGCGGCGCGACTGGCAGCGGATCGTCGAGGAGCAGGGGCTCGTCTACGGCACGCCGGCCCGTGACAGCAGCGGCCGGGTGCGGCCGTACTGGGACGAGTCCGTGCACTACGTCTTCGAGATGGACGAGGTCCTCTCGCTCGAGGCCGACGTCGAACTGCTGCACTCGATGTGCCTCGAAGCCGTCGACAACGTCGTGACGACCGAGGGCTACCAGCGGTTCGGCATCCCGGAGTGGGTCTGGCCGCACATCGCCGAGTCGTGGAAGCGGCAGGACCCGCACGTCTACGGCCGGTTCGACCTGCGCTACGACGGCCGGTCGCCCGCGAAGCTGCTCGAGTACAACGCGGACACGCCGACCACGCTGCTCGAGGCGTCGCTGCTGCAGTGGCACTGGAAGACCGACGTCTTCCCGGACGACGACCAGTGGAACTCGATCCACGAGAAGCTCGTCGAGCGGTGGTCCTTCCTGCAGGACAAGCTGCCGTCGAACGAGCTGCACTTCACCTGGTCGGCGGCCGACCCGTCCGGCGAGGACAACGTCACCACGGCGTACCTGCAGGAGACGGCGGCCGAGGCCGGCCTGGACACCGTGGGCCTGGCGATCGAGGAGGTCGGCTGGGACCCGGTGCTCAAGCGGTTCGTCGACCTCGAAGAGCAGCAGATGGCGACCGTGCTGAAGCTGTACCCGTGGGAATGGCTGGTCGACGAGGAGTTCGGCCGCAACGCCGTCGAGTCGCTGCCGCGGACGCTGTGGGTCGAGCCGCTCTGGAAGATGATCCTCTCCAACAAGACGCTGCTGGCGATCCTGTGGGAGAACTACCCGGGCCACCCGAACCTGCTGCCCGCGTTCGCCGACGACCCCGGCCTGCTCACCGAGTACGTGCGCAAGCCGAAACTGGGCCGTGAAGGCGCGAACGTCCAGATCGTCGCCACCGGTTACGAGACCCAGACCGACGGGGTCTACGGCGCCGAAGGCTTCGTCTACCAGGCGTTCGACCCGCTGCCCGAGTTCGACGGCTACCGGCCGGCGCTCGGCGCGTGGATCGTCGGCGACAGCTCCGCGGGACTGGGCATCCGGGAGACCGGCGGCCTGGTCACCGACGACGGTGCGGCATTTGTCCCACACCGCATCCCCGAGTCGTGATACAACACCGCTGCTGATCAGCTCTTTTTCCTGGGAGAGAACTCGTGAACACGACCCTTGCGCTGTCCGACACGTTCGGCTCCGACCTCGTGCGGGGGATCGGCGCGATCCTGCTCTACGGCGTCATCGGCCTGCTGCTGATGTTCGCCGGCTTCTACGCCATCGACTGGACCACGCCCGGCAAGCTGTCGAAGCTGGTCACGCAGGGCCTGCCGAACGCCGTGATCGTGACCGCGTCCGGGCTGCTCTCGATGGCGTTCATCGTCGTCGTGGCGATCTTCAACTCGGCGAGCGACCTCACCGAGGGCCTCATCACCTCGCTGGTCTACGGCCTGCTCGGGATCGCCGTCCAGGTGATCGCCGTCCGGCTGCTGGAGTGGGCGACCCGCATCGACGTCGCGTCGACCATCGAGAGCGAGAAGTTCGCCCCGGTCAGCATCGTCGTCGCGGCCGCGCACATCGGCCTGGGCCTCGTGGTGGCGGTCGGCATCTCCTGATCTCCCTCGCATCCAGGTGAGCCGGGCCACGTGCGTGGCCCGGCTCTCTTGTTCCCACTAGCGTGGAGTTCGTGCGCCTGCTGAGGACACCGGACGACCGGTTCACGGACCTGCCCGACTTCCCCTTCGAGCCGCGGTACGTCGAGCTCGACGACCCGCACGGCGGCGTCATCAGAGTGGGTTACGTCGAGGCCGGCCCTGCGGACGGGCCACCCGTGCTGCTGCTGCACGGCGAGCCCAGCTGGTCCTACCTCTACCGCAAGATGCTGCCGGTGCTGGCGGCCGCCGGACTGCGCGCCATCGCGCCGGACCTGGTCGGTTTCGGCCGGTCCGACAAGCCGGGCGACATGGTCGACCACACCTACGCCCGGCACGTCGAGTGGATGCGTGGTTTCGCCTTCGACGCCCTCGACCTGCGCGACGTCACCCTCGTCGGCCAGGACTGGGGCGGCCTGATCGGCCTCCGCCTGGTCGCGGAGCACCCCGCGCGTTTCGCGCGCGTCGTCGCGTCCAACACGGGCCTCCCGACCGGCGACCACGACATGCCGGCGGTGTGGCACGCGTTCCGCGAGGCCATCGAGAAGGCCCAGGTGCTGGACGTCTCGCGCTTCGTCCAGTCCGGCTGCAAGTCACCGCTGCCGGCCGAGGTGCGCGCGGCGTACGACGCACCGTTCCCGAACGAGATGTACAAGGCCGCGCCCCGGGCGATGCCCGGCCTGGTGCCGTACCGCCCGGACAACCCGGCGTCCGCGGCGAACCGCGACGCGTGGAAGGTGCTGACGGAGCTGGACCTGCCGTTCCTGGTGGCGTTCTCGGACGGCGACCCGATCACGGGCGGCTTGGCCCCGGTGCTGCAGGCCTCGTTGAAGGGCGCGCAGGGGCTGACGCACCCGGTGATCGCCGGGGCGGGCCATTTCCTGCAGGAAGACGCGGGCGAGGAGCTGGCCGAGCACGTGGTGCGCTTCATCCTGGGCTGAGCAGCCCCCGATTTCCACGCTACCGGGACGGGCCGACAGTTCCGCTCGCCCGAAAGCCGTGAAGGCCTCCTTACCGGCTCTTATGGCCGGTAAGGAGGCCTTCACGGCTTTTCCTGACCCCGGGTTGTCGGGGGCGCTCGCTAGGCTGGAATCGGGGGCTGCTCAGGTCAGGCGAGTGCCGCGTGGGTCGCCGCCAGCGAGTCGACCAGGATGTCCAGGCCCTCCTGGGCCTCATCGGCGGTGAGGGTCATCGGCGGGCCCAGCCTCAGCACGTTGCCGTGCAGGCCGCCCTTGCCGATCAGCAGGCCGCGCTTCTTCGTCTCCTCCAGCATGCGCGCCGCCGCGGCGACGAACGGCTCGGTGGTCCCCGGCTTGATCAGCTCGATGCCGATCATCAGGCCCTTGCCGCGGACCTCCGCCACCAGCGGTGACGAAGCCGCCTGCAGACCTGACAGCAGCTGACGGCCGCGGGCCGCGCAGTTCGCCTGGAGGTCGTGGTCCTTGATGTAGTCCAGCACCGCCGTCGCGCCGGCCATCGAGACCGGGTTGCCGCCGAACGTCGAGAACGACTGGGCCTGGAAGCAGTCCAGCACGTCGCCGCGGGCGACCACGCCGCCGACCGCGAGGCCGTTGCCGAGGCCCTTCGCGAAGGTCATCATGTCCGGCGTCACGCCGTGCGCGTCGATGCCCCAGAAGTGCTCGCCCGTGCGGCCCCAGCCTGTCTGGACCTCGTCCGAGATGAACAGCACTCCGTAGGAGTCGAGCACTTCCTTCATGGCGCGGAACAGGCCGTCCGGCGGGAGGCTGAAGCCGCCGACGCCCTGGATCGGCTCGGCGATCAGGCAGGCGACGTCGCCCGCCGTCGCCGTGTCCAGCACGTCGACCAGGTCGGCGACGCAGGCGTCGATGTACGCCGCGTCGGACAGGTCGCGGAAGGGGCTGCGGTAGCGGTAGCCGCCGTGGACGTAGTTGACCTTGACGGGGCTCAGCGCCGACGCCGACCAGCCGCGGTTGCCGGTGATCGCGACCGTACCGAAGGACCGGCCGTGGTAGGAGTTCCGCATCGCCAGCACCTGGTTGCTCCGCCGGAACTGCGTCGCGAGCATCAGCGCGGTGTCGTTCGCCTCGCTGCCGGAGTTCGTGAAGAACACCTTGGCGTCCGGGATGCCCGACAGCTTCGCGATCCGCTCGGCCAGCTCGACCTGCGAGCGGATCAGGTACAGCGTCGAGGTGTGCAGGATGCCGGTGTCGAGCTGCTTGCGGACCGCGTCGCCGATCTCGGCGACGTCGTAGCCCATCGAGTTCGTCAGCACGCCGGCGAAGAAGTCGAGGTAGGTGCGGCCCTGCGAGTCGGTCATCCGCCGGTCGTGCGCGTGCACGATCTCGATCGGCTCCTCGTAGAGCAGCGACATCCAGGACGGCATCACAGCGCGGTGGCGGGCGAGCAGCTCGTCGGTCATCGGGGCGCCTCCTCGGGGTCTCCTTGGAGTATGGGGAGCCCGCGAACAGAGCTTCAACGATCAGACTGTCGGGACAACCGCTGACGGGCGCACAGTCTGTACGGACTACCCTCTGTCTTCGTGATTGACCCCAGGACTCTGCGCGATGACCCGGAAGCCGTGCGCGCGTCGCAGCGCGCCCGTGGCGAGGACGAAGGAGTGGTCGACAAGCTGCTCTCCCTCGACTCCCGGCGCCGCTCTTCGATCGCGGCCGCGGACAAGCTGCGCAACGAGCAGAAGATCCTGGGCAAGCAGATCCCGAAGGCCCCGCCGGAGGAGAAGCAGCAGCTGCTGGCGACGGCCAAGGAGCTCGCCGCCCAGGTGAAGGCGGCCGAGGCGGAGCAGAACACGTCGTCGGAGGAGTTCGACCAGCTCTTCCGGACCGTGCCGAACCTGGTGCACCCGGACGCGCCGATCGGCGGCGAAGACGACTTCGCCGTCGTCAAGCACGTCGGCGAGCCGACCAAGCTCGGCTTCACCCCGCGCGATCACCTCGAGTTGCTCGAAGCGCTCGGCGGCGTCGACATGGAGCGCGGCGCGAAGGTGTCCGGCTCGCGGTTCTACTTCCTCACCGGCATCGGCGCGCAGCTGCAGCTCGGCCTGCTCAACATGGCCATCGCGCAGGCGCTCGAAAACGGCTTCACGCCGATGATCACGCCGTCCCTGGTGCGCCCGGAGATCATGGCCGGCACCGGCTTCCTCGGCCAGCACTCGAGCGAGATCTACCACCTCGCCGACGACGACCTGTACCTCGTCGGCACGTCGGAAGTGCCGCTCGCGGGTTTCCACGCCGACGAGATCCTCGACCTGAACGACGACGCGAAGCGCTACGCGGGCTGGTCGTCCTGCTACCGCCGCGAAGCCGGCTCGTACGGCAAGGACACCCGCGGCATCATCCGCGTGCACCAGTTCGACAAGGTGGAGATGTTCGTCTACACCAAGCCGGAGGACGCCGAGGCGGAGCACGCGCGGCTGCTGGACTGGGAAGAGCAGATGCTGGCGAAGATCGAGGTGCCCTACCGGGTCATCGACACCGCGACCGGCGACCTCGGCACGTCCGCGCACCGCAAGTTCGACTGCGAGGCGTGGGTCCCGAGCCAGGAGGCCTACCGCGAGCTGACCTCGACGTCCAACTGCACGACGTTCCAGGCCCGCCGCCTCTCGGTCCGCTACCGCGGCGAGAACGGCAAGCCGCTGATCGCCGCGACGCTCAACGGCACCCTGGCCACCACCCGCTGGATCGTCGCGATCGTCGAGAACCACCAGCAGGAGGACGGCTCCGTGCGCGTCCCCGAGGCGCTGCGCCCGTTCGTCGGCGGCAAGGAAGTCCTCACGCCCCGCTGATTTGGGGTTATGCCAGGTGCGCACCCGTTCGGCCCAGTAATGTCCGGGCCGAACGGGAGGATTCTTCGGATGCGCATGAAGTGGCAGGCCGTGGTCGCGCTGGCGGCCGCCGCGACCGTGGTGACCGGCTGCACGGTGACGGTCGGCGGGTCGGCGTCGCCGGTGCCGGGCCAGGGGCCGGTGACCAAGGTCGTCGACGCTTGTTCGCTGCTGACCCCGGAGCAGGTCGACGCCCTCGGCTACCAAGGGGCGGGCCGGTCGGTGCCGGGCGACAAGTCGCGCAACCAAGCGGCCATGTGCCTCTGGAACTCGAAGGACGACGCCGAGATGTCGTCGGTGCTGAACGTCGGCATGGCGGTGGACATCAGCATCGACGAGTACCTCGCCGGCGCCGTCCCGAAGTCCTCGCCGGAGCGGATCGGCGGCTTCAGCTGGACGCAGTACGCGTCGATCCTGGCCGGTGACTGCTCGCTCTACACCGTGCTGGGTGAGAAGTCGTTCGCCTACGTCAGCGTCTCCGGCACGGACCTGGCCAAGTCCTGCGCCCTGGCGAAACCGGCGATCCCCCAGGTCGCTTCGCACTTGCCGGGCGGTCAGGACGCGCCCCAGATCACGCCGTCGACGTCGGCGAAGCCGGAGCCGGGCGGCCCGCTGCTGTCGGTCGACCCGTGCACGCTGATGAAGCCGGAACAGCTGGCGCAGCTGAAGAACATCTCGCCGAGCGGCGAGAAGACCGTCTCGAACGTCGTGCCGAACTCGTCCTACTGCCTGTGGGACGACACCGACGGCAACGACGGCCAGAAGGCGTTCGAGGTCTGGGTCGGCCCCAGCACCCCGGTGGCCGACTGGCCGGGCACGACGGACGTCCAGCCGACCGAAACCGTCGACGTCGGCGGCAAGAAGTGGGGCGTCTTCCCGAACATGGGCGGCCTGCGCGCGACCTGCGGCGCGACCCTGCCGATCACGGACACCTCGTCGGTGCAGGTGGTCAGCGGGTTCATCGGCGACGACACCAAGACGTGCGACGTCGTCAAACAAGGCCTGCCGCTGGTCACGGCGAACCTGCCGGGCTGAACCTCAGGCCGAGACCTGGTCCGCGATGTGGCGCGCGATCTCCAGCGCGCTCGTCGCGGCCGGCGACGGCGCGTTCAGGACGTGCACCTGGTCGCGGGCGGTCTCGATGAGGAAGTCGTCGACGAGCGAGCCGTCGCGGCGCATCGCCTGCGCGCGGACGCCCGAGCTGTGGCGGACGATGTCGTCCTCGGTGACGGCCGGCACGAGCCGGGCGAGGCTGGCGGCGAAGCGCTTCTTCGAGAACGAGCGCCGCACCTCGTCGAGGCCGGTCGGGACCGCATACTTCTTCGCGAGCCGCCAGACGCCGGGGAAGGCCGCGACCTCGGCGACGTCCTTGGCGGAGAAGTCGCTCCAGCGGTAGCCCTCGCGGCGCAGGGCGAGCACGGCGTTGGGGCCGGCGTGCACGCTGCCGTCGAGCATCCGGGTCAGGTGCACGCCGAGGAACGGCAGCGTCGGGTCCGGCACCGGGTAGATCAGGCCCTTGACCAGGCCGCGGCGTTCGGGCTTGAGCTCGTAGTACTCGCCGCGGAACGGCACGATCTTGGCCGACGGCGTCAGCCCGGCCAGCCGCGCGACGCGGTCGGAGTGCAGGCCGGCGCAGTTGACGAGCCCGTCCGCGACGATGACGTCGGACCCGGTGGCGACCTCGACCCCGCCGTTCGCGCCGGCCCGGATGGCCACCGCCGGGCTGTTCAGCCGGAGGTCGACGCCGGCTTCGTCGAGCAGCCGCACGAGGGCCTGGCAGACGGCGGGGAAGTCGATGATCCCGGTCGACTCGACGCGCAGCGCGGCGACGCAGGCGACCTCGGGCTCGTACTCCCGCGCTTCGGCGGGGGAGATCTTCTTCGCCGGGACGCCGTTGGCCTCGGCCCGCTCGGCGAGCGTGTCGAGCGCCGGGATCTCCTTCTCGTCGGTGGCGACGACGAGCTTCCCGCACACCTCGACCGGCACGCCGTACTGCCGCGCGAAGTCCACGATGGACCGGTTGCCGGCGACGGACATCCGCGCCTTGAAGGAACCCGGCTTGTAGTAGAGCCCGGCGTGGACGACGTTCGAGTTGTGCCCGGTCTGGTGCGCCGCCCAATGCGGCTCCTTCTCCAGCACGGTGACGTCCAGCCCGCGCCTGGTCAGCTCCCAGGCCACAGCCAGACCGACGATCCCGCCCCCGACGACCACCACGTTGCGCACGATCGACCAGGCTACGCGAGTCCCTGGTGCGCGCCGCCCCCTGGCGTTACCTAACGTTCGTCAGGTAACGTACCTGACCGATGTCAGGTAAGCGGTTGACCCGGGAAGCGCGGCGCGAGCTGATCGTCGCCGCGGCCGCCGGGGTGTTCGCCTCGGCGGGCTACGACGCGGCCGGCATGCGCGAAGTCGCGGCAGCGGCCGGAATCAGCACGCCGGTGCTCTACGACCACTTCCCGGCCAAGGCCGGGCTGTACGCGGCCCTGCTGGAGTCCGAAGTGGACGATCTGCTGGCGGGCTGGGCCGAGCTGCCGCCGTCTGATGACCCGGAAGTGTTGCTGCGCAGCCGCGTGTCGGCGATCTTCGCGTGGATCGAAACCCACGAACGCGGCTGGCGGATGATCTTCGCGGAGCCGCCGTCGGACCCGGCGGTCGCGGCGACGCACCGGGCGGGCCAGGACCGGGCGACGGCCAACCTGACGGCGTTGTTCCGCGGCATCCCGAGCCTCGACCTGACCGCCCGGATCCCGCGTGAGCTGGCCGACGAGGTCTTGGCGGACGCGAGCAAGAGCGCGCTGAACGCGGTGGCGACGTGGTGGTGGCGCCACCGGGAAGTCCCGCGCGACGAGGTCGTGGCGCTGACGGTCGACCTGCTGTGGCGCGGCCTGGCCACGCTGACCAAGGGGGAGCGATGAGCACCGAGACGTACCGGATCGCGGCGGAAACCGGCGACGTGGACCTGGCGATGACGGCGTTCGCCCCGGACGCCGTGCTGCACTCGCCGCTGACTTCGCGGGTGCGCTTCACCGGGCACGCGGAACTGCGCGCGCTGATCGAGGTGGCGTACTCGCACCTGACGGAACTCCGGTTCCACACGGACGTGGGTGATGAGCGGACCCGGGTGGTGGTCTACACGGCCCGCATCGGCGGCGAGCCGATCGAAGAGGCCGCGCTGCTGCGGCTGAACTCCGCGGGCTTGATCGAAGAGGTGACGCTGTTCGTGCGCACGCTGCCGGGGCTGGTGGCGTTGATGGACCGGTTCGGCCCGGACATCGCCCGGCGCAACGGCCGCCGGTGGGCCGCGCGCGTGCTGGGCGTCGCGACAAAACCGTTGCTGGCGATGGTGAAGTCGGGGGACCGGTACGCGGTCCCACTGGTCAGTCCGCGAGCCCGGCCGTAGTCAGCGCCTTCTGCGCGCTCATCTCCAGCCCGACGCCGTAGGCCCGCTCGAAACCCGCTGTCCCCAGCGACTCCCGCACCCGCGCCCGGACCGACGACGCGTCCGGGTCGCCGCTGATCGCCGTCCCCCGCACCGCCGCGGCCGCACCCAGCAGCACCGCCGCCTGCTCCGGGTGGGCCGCCGCGCCGGCCAGGCCCTCCAGCGCGAACGCCACGACGTCGCCCGCGTGCCAGTGCCGGCCCACCAGCAGCGCCTGCCGGTGCGAACCGGCCGCGTCGGAAACCCGGCCTTCCGCCAGGGCCAGCCAGCCCAGCGAGATCAACGCGCGCGCGTGGGCCGTCTCGGCCGCGAACGACCCGCCTTCGCACTCCGCCAGCGCGCGTTCGCAGAAGGCGCGCGCCGTGGCCAGGTCGCCGGCCAGCCGGGACAGGTCCGCCAGGCCGACGTAGGCCGCCGCCCGGGACTCCGGCATGCCGGAGCGGCGGGCGGTCGACGCGGCCAGCTCGTAGTCCGCCCGCGCGCCGTCGTGGTCACCCTGCAGCACCCGGGTCCAGGCGCGGCGCGTGATCAGGTCCGCGACGTCGTCCGTCGCGCCCAGTTCGTGCATCAGGGCCAGCGACTCGTCCATCTTCACCAGGGCCTCGGCGTGCTCACCCCGCCAGCTCAGCAGCTGGGACAGGTGGTCCAGCGCCATCGACAGGCCCCACCGCTCGCCCAGCGCCCGGTACTGCGCGGCGCCTTCGCGCAGGCCCTCCTCGGCCTGGCCGAGGTCGCCGGTCATCATCGACCGCAGGCCGAGCCCCGTCGGCACCAGCGCCCAGCTCCACGCGTCGCCTTGCGCCAGCATCGCCTCGCCGCGCCCGTACAGCTCCGCGTCGTCGGCGGGCGGCCCGACCACCACCGCCAGCACCATGATCAGCATGGGGTGCCGCGGCATCCACATCGAGTCCCGGGCGTACCGCTGCGCCATCGGCACGTAAGGCGCGAGCGCCTCTTCGTTCGGCATGCCGGCCAGTGCGGTGAGCATGCAGAGCAGGAACTCTTCGAGGTACTCCGCCCGCACTTCCGGCCCGCAGCGCTTGACGACCTCCAGTGACACCCCCGCGCCCTCGAACCGCCGGCCGCGCATCCACCAGTACATCGCCAGGGGCGTGACCAGCCGCAACGCGAGCACGATGTCCGCGTCGGCCGCCCAGCGCAGGGCCGCGAGGATGTTGTCGTAGTCGGCGTCGATCCGGGCCAGCCACTCCAGCTGCGCCGCCGTGCGCAGCATCGGGTCGGCCTCTTCGGCGAACCGCAGGAAGTACTCGGCGTGCGCGCGGTGCAAGGCGTCCGTCTCGCCCGCTTCGGCGAGCTTCTCGGCGCAGAACGCGCGGATCGTCTCCAGCATCCGGAACCGCCCGCCGACCGCCTCGACCAGCGACTTGTCGGCCAGCTCCGGCAGCAGGTCGACGTCCGCGCCGCACACCTCGGCGGCCGCGGCGCTCGTCGCGCCGCCGGGGAACACCGTCAGCCGCCGCGCGAGTTCACGCTCCTCGTCGTCGAGCAGGTCCCAGCTCCACTCGACGACGCCGCGCAGCGAGCGGTGCCGCGCTTCGGCCGTGCGGCTGCCGCGCGCGAGCAGCCGGAACCGGTCGTCGAGCCGGGCCGCGATCTCACCGGCCGGCAGGAGCCGGACGCGGGCCGCGGCCAGCTCCAAGGCCAGCGGCAGGCCGTCGAGGGCCGCGCAGATGTGCTGGACGTCGCCGATCGTCGACTCGTCGACGGCGAACGCGGGATCGCTCGCGGCCGCGCGGTCGGCGAACAGCCGGATCGCCGCGAACTCGCAGGCCTGCGCGGCGGACGTCCCGGGCGGCGGCACGGCCAGGCGCGGCACCGGCGCCAGCTGCTCACCGGTGATGCCGAGCGGCTCACGGCTGGTGGCCAGCACCCGCAGCCCGGGGCACGCGCCGAGCAGCCGCCCGGCCAGCAGGGCCGCGACGTCGACGACGTGCTCGCAGTTGTCGAGCACCAGCAGTGTCGTGCGGTCGCGCAGCGCCGCGATCAGCCGGTCGGCGGGGTCCTGCGCCTCACGCTGGCGCAGGGGCGTGTCCCGCAGGCCCAGCGCGGTCAGCGCCGCGCCGACGACGTCCGCGGGGCCGTGCGGCGCCAGTTCGACGAAGGCGACCGGGCCCGCCTCGGCCGCCGCGACTTCGACTGCCAGCCGCGTCTTGCCGGTGCCGCCGGGCCCGGTGAGCGTCACGAGCCGGGCGCGCGCCAGCAGCTCCGACACCTGCCGCAGCTCGTCGTCGCGTCCGACGAAGCTGGTCAGCTGCGCGGGCAACGCCGAGATCGCGGGCTTCTCGGTTTCGCCGCGAAGCACGGCGAGGTGCGCTTCGGCGAGTTCCGCGCCGGGGTCGGCGCCCAGCTCGTCGGCCAGGGTGCGGCGGGCGTCCTCGAACGCGGCCAGCGCGTCGGCGGACCGGCCCGCGGCGTGCAGCGCGCGGACGAGCTGCGTGCGCGGCCGCTCCCGCAGCGGCCGGGCGGCGATCGTCTCGCGCAGGCCGGCGAGGACGTCTTCGGCCTGGCCCAGGGCCAGCCGGGCCTCGACGTGGTCGTCGGCCGCCTCGGCCCACAGCTCGTCGAGCCGGGCGGCCTGGGCGGCGGCGAACGGCGCGTCGGCCAGGTCGCTGAACGCCGGCCCGCGCCACAGCGCCAAGGCCTCGCCCAGCACGTCCGCGGCGGGCGAGCCGGCCTTCAGCAGTCCGCGGCCTTCGCGCGCGAGACGTTCGAAGCGGTGTACGTCCACTTCGTCCGGATCGACGACCAGGCGATAGCCCGCTGCGGTGAACTCGACCGGCGCCAGGTCCTTCAACGCCGTCCGCAGCCGTGACACCTGGGATTGGAGGGCGTTCGCCGCGCCGTCCGGCGGGTGCTCGCCGTACATCCCGTCGATCAGCCGCTCGGCCGGGACGAACCGGCCGGCGTCGAGGGCGAGCAGCGCCAGCAGCGTGCGCGAGCGCGGGCCGCCCACCACCGCTGGTGCGCCGTCCGGGCGCCACGCGGTGACGGCCCCCAGGACCCCGAATCGCATGCGCCCAGCGTAGGGCGTGGTCAGGCTCATGGTGGGCGTCACTCGAAAGAGGGGTTCGGTGTGGGCCTGTGAATCAGCTGAGCGTACGTATATACACTTCGCCGGGTCCCCACGCAATGGGAGAGGTATGTCGCCCGACAGCATTGCCCTAGGTCAGCCGACCGTCGGCGAGGAAGAGCTCGCCGCCGTCGCCGAAGTCTTCCGCTCCGGCTGGCTGGCCGGGGCCGGTCCCGCGTGCCGCCGTTTCGAGGAACGGTTCGCGCAGGTCACCGGCACCGCGCACGCGCTGACCACCGCGAACTGCGGCTCGGCGCTGTTCCTCGGTCTCAAGGTGCTCGGCGTCCAGCCGGGCGACGAGGTGATCGTCGGCGACTACACCTTCCCGGCGACCGGCCACGCCGTCGTGCAGGCCGGCGCGAAGCCGGTCTTCGCCGACATCCGCCCGGACGTCTTCAGCGCCGACCCGGCGCACATCGAAACCCTGATCACCCCGCGCACGGTCGGCATCCTCGTCGTCGACGTCGCGGGCCAGCCGGGCGACTTCGACGAGTACCGCGCGATCGCCGACAAGCACGGCCTCTGGCTGTTCGAAGACGCCGCGTGCGCGGCCGGCGCGACGTACAAGACGCGCCCGGCCGGCAGCCTCGCCGACCTGGCCGCGTTCTCCTTCCACGGCCGCAAGGGCATCACCGCGGGCGAAGGCGGCGCGCTGGTCTCGGACCGCGAAGACCTGATCGCGCACGCCCGCAAGCTCCACACGTACGGCATCGAACCGGCGATCAGCCGCGAAGGCGCCACCTCGCTGCCGATCCCGGAGTTCCACGAGCTCGGGTACAACTTCCGCATGTCGGACGTCCAGGCCGCGATCATGAACGTCCAGCTCGACCGCCTGCCCGACCTCCTCGCCGCCCGCCGCTCGGTCGCGAAGCGCTACCACGAGGCTTTCGACGACGTCGGCGCGCTGACCGTCCCCGTCGAGCTGCCCGACCGCGAGCACCCGTGGCAGGCCTACCTGCTCACGGTCGCTCCGGAGATCAGCCGCGACACCCTCGCCCTGCGCATCCGCGAGCAGGGCGTCCAGTGCAACTTCGGCACCTACGCCTCCCACCTCCAGCCGATCTACGGCCCCCAGACCCCGCTGCCCGTGTCGGCCGACGCGTTCGCGCGTCAGCTCGCCATCCCCATGCACGCCAACCTGACGGACGCCGAAGTGGCGCGCGTCGGCGAGGTCGTGCGCGCCGCCGTGCAGTCCCTGTCCTGAAGCCACCGACCGAGGAGAATTTGGTGTCCGAGAAGAAGGTCCTGTTCACGGGGGCCGGTGGGTTCATCGCCGCACACGTAATCCCCTTGCTGATCGAGGGCGGCTACACCGTCCGCATCTTCGACAACATGACCCGCGGCGACCGCGCCCGCGTCAACGAGTTCGTCGCCACCGGCAAGGTCGAACTGGTCGAGAAGGACGTCCGCTACGGCGGCGCGGTGCGCGAGGCGATGCGCGGCTGCACCCACGTCATCCACTTCGCCACGGTCTCGATCAACAAGTCGATCGCCGACCCGCACGAGTCGTTCGACATCAACATGACCGGTAACCACAACGTGTTCGCCGCGGCCGCCGACGAAGGCGTCGAGCGGCTGGTGTTCGCGTCGACCGCGTCGGTCTACGGCGAGCCGAAGCGGCTGCCGATGCACGAGGACGACGAGCTCAAGCCGCTCACGCCGTACTGCATCTCGAAGCGCGCCGGCGAGGACATGCTCGGCTTCTACGAGCGCCAGAAGGGCCTGTCCTGGAACGCGTTGCGGTTCTTCAACGTGTACGGGCCCGGCCAGAAGATCGAGGCGTACTACACCTCGGTGATCAACCACTTCATCCAGCGCCTGCGCGCCGGCCAGCCGCCGATCATCGACGGCCGCGGTGACCAGTCGATGGACTTCGTGCACGTCACCGACCTGGCGCGGGCCGTCGTCGCGGCGCTCGAGTCGGAGCGGGCGAACCTGCCGATCAACATCGGCACCGGCATCGACACGTCGATCGCCGCGCTGGCCAAGATCCTGATCGAGGCTGTCGGCGTCGACGTCGAGCCGCTGTTCAACGAGCGTGACGTGCTGGTCTCGCGGCGCGCCGCCGACATCACCCGCGCCCGCGAGGTGCTCGGCTGGGAGCCGCGGATCACTGTCGAAGAAGGCATGCGACAGCTGGTCAAGGACTCCGAGTGAGTGCCGCCGCGGGCCCTGCCCGAGGACGTGCGATGCGCATCGCGGTGGTCAACAACTTCTTCCCGCCCCGGGTGGGCGGGAGCGCGCACATGTCGGCGTCACTGGCAGCTCAGTTCGTCGAGGAGGGCCACGAGGTCCTGGCGATCACGGCCGCCTACGCCGACGCGCCGGCCGAGGAGGAGCGCGACGGTTACCGCGTCGTGCGTCTCCCCGCGGTGAAGATGCCGCAGGTCGGGCTGTCGATCGACTTCGACATGAGCTTCGCGTCGCCGCGGCCGGGCAACTGGCGGCGGCTGTGGAAGCTGCTGAATGAGTTCAAGCCGGACGCGATCCACCTGCACGGCCAGTTCTTCGACCTGTCGTGGCTGGCCGGGATCTACGCGCGGCGGCGGAACATCCCGGTGCTGCTGACCATCCACACCCTGCTGATCAGCGACAACAAGCTGTACGGCGGCGTGTTTCGCCTGCTCGACGCGGTGCTCGTACGGCCGATCCTCCGCTACATCCGGCCGCGGTACGTCATCCTCGACAAGCTCGGCGTCGACTACTGCGTCGAGCGCTACGGCACCAGCGACGCGAACTCGGAGTACTACCCGATCGCCGTCGACACCGGCCACTTCGCGAAGCCGGTCACGAAGGACGTCCGCGCGGAGCACGAAATCGGCGACGCGCCGCTGATCGTCTCGCTCGGACACGTCATCCCGCTGCGCAACCGCTTGCCGCTCATCGAAGCCTTGCCGTCCATTTTGGACAAACACCCGGGCGTGCGGGTCGTCGTCGTCGGCCGCGTCTACCACGACGCGTTCCTGAAGCGGGCCGCCGAACTGGGCGTCTCCGAGGCGCTGGTCGTCACCGGTGCGGTGCCGAAGGAGGACGTCCCGGCGTACTTCGCGGCGGCCGACATCGTGACGCACGACCTGAACGGCGGCTGCGGCACGGCGTCGCTGGAGGCGATGCTGTCCGGCACGGCGACGATCGCGTCGGTCACCGAGGACAACTACCCGGGCATCGAGCTGCGCAACGGCGAGAACGTGCTGCTGGTCCGCCCGGACGACGCGGAAGCCGTGGCCTCGACGGTCATCGAGCTGCTCGACGACCCGGAGAAGCGCGAGCTGATCGCGCAGCGCGAGAGCGAAATGGTGCGGGCGAACTTCGGCCTCGACGTCGTGGCCGAGGAGCACCTGCGGACCTTCGAGAAACTGGTGTCGGACGCCGATGTTCTTCGATGACGAGCGCAGCCACCGGCTGCGTCCGCAGATCCTGACCGAGCTCGTCTCGCAGTACATGAACGACGCCGAGCGGGCGAAGTACTACGGCCTGCCCGAGACGTGCCGCGTGCGCGAGCGCGTCAAGATCATCAGCCCCGAGAACCTCAAGATGGGCGACCACTGCTGGGTCGGCGAAGGCGCGGCGCTCGACGCGAGCGGCGGCCTGGAGATCGGCGAGCACACCAGCATCGGGCTGAACACGCTGATCTTCACGCACTCCAGCTGGCTCGCGAACATGACGCTGCAGAACCATTCGGGCAGCGACCTGATCGAGCGCAAGCCGGTGAAGATCGGCAAGGGCTGTTTCATCGGCGGCCTGGTGGTCATCATGGCGGGCGTGACGATCGGCGACTTCGCCACGGTCCAGCCGAACTCGGTGGTGGCCAAGGACGTCCCGCCGCGGACGCTGGTCGCGGGCAACCCGGCCCGGGTCTTCCAGCGCTACGACGAGGACTACATCCAGTCCGAAGTGGACCGGGTCCGCGCGGACAACGCCCGCCGCCGCGAGATCGCGGAGTCACAAGGGCAGAACACTTCGGGCTGGGGAGCCCCGTCGGGCGACTACTCGGAGCAGTAGCTTTCCGGCAGTCTGACGTGCGAAGATGACGTCCAGTAACTGCGGCGAGGAGAAGGCGATGAGTGTCATGGAGTGGCCTCACCACCTCTTGTCCCTTGAAGACTGGATCGATCTGCCGGAAACCCCGGAGTACCAGGTCGAAGCGGTCGAAGGGGTTCTTGTCGTGGCGCCGCGTCCGATGCCATTCCACCAGCTCGCCCTTACCCGGCTGGGCTACTTGATCAACGAGCAGCTCCCGGATGAGTACTGTGCGCTGAGCGAAGTCGAAGCAGTCATCGCCGAAGCACCGCTGACCGTCCGGGTGCCCGATGTGCTGGTGGCCCCGGCGGCGCTGGTGGCGACGAACCCGGCTCGGCTCGATGCCGCTGATGTGCAGCTGGTGATCGAGGTGCTGTCCGAGGGCACCAGGCGGACCGACCAGGTCATGAAGTTCTCCGAGTACGCGGAAGCCGGGATCGCGCACTACTGGATCGTCGACCTCGACCCGCCGATCAGCATGATCACCTACCGGCTGGTCGACGAAGACTACGAGAACTTCGGTGAACAGTCCGGCGTCGCCGAACTCGACTTCGGCGGCCATCCGTTGACCATCGACCTGAACGCACTCACCACCCGGCGAGCCCAGCGCCCCTAGAGCCGGTCCGCCAGGAGCTTTCCGAGGGTGGCGTAGGTGTCCTCGCCGACCGAGACGTAGAGGTTCAGCTCGGCGGTCCGCAGCTCACCGTGGCTGTGCTTCGCGACCGCGAGCTCGGTGCCGCCGTCCTGACCCGTCGACTCGCAGTGCAGCGCGGCCTCACCCGCGCCCGGCACCATGACCGCGTTCCTGCACTCCGACTTCACTCCCGCGACGAACCGGGCCACCGAGGTGTCCGGGCCGACGAACAAGGAGGCGGTCTGGCCGCCGCCGTATTCGCACACGAGCGCGGTGCCGGCCTTCGTCCGGAGCGGCTCGGTTTCCTTCGCGCCGCCGCTGACGGAGTGGCCGATCGCCTGGATGAGTTCGTCGGAGCTCAGGAACGGGCACGCCGCGCTCAGCTTCGCCGGTGAGGCGGCCGGGGTGAAGGTCGGCGCCGTCGGCTTCGGCTTGCTCGTCGAAGTGGATGACGGCAGCGCCGGCGTGGTCGCCGGCGCCGCCGTCGTGGAGCCGCTCGTACACGCTGTGACGCAGGTCAGCAGGCATGCGGCGGCGAAGATTCCCCCCAAGAGGCGCACCGACGTCAATCTAGCGCCCGGTCACCGAGCGCAGGATATCGGTTACGCAACGTTTCAGCCGTGGCCGACACCCGTGTTGCCCGTCGGGAGCTTGTTGCCCGCCGCGTCGTACGCGCGCAGGCGGCCCGGATCGGCCGCGGAGTCGAACCAGAACACCACCACGTTCGGGTCCTCGCTCCACGTCGCCTGGTGCGCGACCACGCCGCCGGTGGAGGTGATCTTCGCGGCCGGGCCCGCGTAGTAGCCGAAGCTCGGCACGTCGTGGCCGTCCAGGTTCGCGCCCCCGGTCACCGAATGGAAGCCCGGGGCCTTGTCGCGGCCCGCGAACTCGTTGGCGACGATCAAGTCCGTCAGCCCGCCCGCCGCGTCGCGGATGCCGCCCATGATGCCGAACGTCGTGTCCGGCAGCCGCGGCTCCCGCAGCTTGACGCCGTAGAAGACCAGCTCGCCGGAGCTGTCCCGGAGACCGGTGCCGATGACGTCGCCCAGCACCTCGTGCTCGGGCGCGGCGTCCCGGGCCGGCGGCGGCGAAACCGGCGCGGCCGGCGTGGCCACCGGGGCCGGCTTCGTCTCGGCGTTCGCGCTGGTCAGGAGGCCGGAAGCCGCCAGTGCGCCGCAAGCGGCGGCCACGGTACCGGCGATGACGAGGCGTTTCTTCACGGGTTCCCTCCCGGTCGGCAAGATCGTCCACCGGGGACTACGGGCGTACGCTCGAAAAGGTTGAGACGCGCCCGCGCAACCTTTCCGGGGCCCGGCCGTCGCTGGGGGCGAAAGGGGTGACGCATGGCGCGCGGCGACGACGAGTTCGCGGACTTCGTGCGCGCTTCCTCGACCCGTCTCACACACGCCGCGTTCCTGCTCACGGGCGACCGGCACCAGGCCGAAGACGCCGCCCAGACCGCCTTCACCCGCACGTACGCGGCGTGGTCGCGGGTCCGCCACAAGGACGCCTACGGGTACGCCCGGACTGTCCTGATGAACCACGTCATCGACGGCTGGCGCCGCCCGATCCGCGAGTACGCGACCGAGGAAATGCCCGAGCGGCCGGACCGCGCCGACGTCGACCAGGCCGTCACGCAGCGGGAATGGCTCACGTCGGTGCTGAAGACGCTGACCGCCCGCGAACGCGCCGTCGTCGTGCTGCGGCACTTCTTCGACCTGCCCGAAGCCGACGTGGCGCGCGAACTGGGCGTTTCGCTGGGTACCGTGAAGAGCACGAATTCGCGGGCCCTGGCCAAGCTGCGGATCGAAGCGGGCACCGAAGACACGCTGATCGGGGGGAGCGGGCGATGAACGACCTCGACGACTTCCGCGCCGCCCTCCGGCAACCGCCGCCCGAGCCCTTCGCCGAGCCGGACCTGAGCAGGATCATGGCCGAGGGCACCCGTCTCCGACGTCGCCGCCGCGTGCTGACGACCACCGGCGGGCTCGCCGCCGCGGCCGTCGTCGTGCTGGTGGTCGTGTTCGCCCTCCAGCTCCGGCAGCCGTCACCGGCGCCGGTCGCGCAACCGCCGGCGCCCACGGCGGCATCGTCGGTCCCGCCACCGACGACCGCCGACACGCCTCCGCCCGAGCCCCTGGGCGAAGTCGTGGGCACCGGTATCCGCACCGCGGCCGGGGAGATCGTGATCTTCGCGAAGGCGGTCGACGACCCGCAGCTCTTCCCGGACATCCACTTCGGACTGGTCGCCGGCTTCCGCAGCGGCGAGAACCTGGAACCCGTGCTGGCCACCAACGAGTTCCGCGGCTCCGACCGCTCGTTCGGCTTCCACGCCACCGACGGCGGCGAGGTGCTGAACGACCAGACCATCCCGGTGTTCGGCTACTTCGCCGGCCAGGCCGCGAGCATCACCACGACGGTCCGCGGCAAGACGGTCCAGGCGAACCTGGCGAAGTGGAGCAAGGACCCGAACGTGGTCATCTTCTGGTTCGACCCGGTCGCGGTCCCGGATTCGGCTTCGCTGACGCCGCTGATCGCCTACGACAGCAAGGGAAGCCGGCTCACCAAGTAGCCCACCTCGCCGTGTTGGCCACTCCGGTCAAGCACTGAGCACCGGCGCCGGGAAGCCGGCCTGGACGACTTGGCCCAGTGCGCCGTGCTGACCGGAGTGGCCAACACGGCGGCGGGGAGCGTCAGGCTGCGGCCTGCGTGAGGACCTGCTCGACGACGTGGTGCGACGGCAGGATCAGGTCGCGCTCGGTGTCGGCGTCGATCTTGCCTTCCAGCAGGTCGCAGAACCGGTCCAGCTGCGTCGCCAGCGGCTCGCGCGCGGTGATCAGCTCCGGGATCTCGATGACCGTCTGCTGCCGGTAGCCGAGGCCGTCCGGGGTGACCGAGTCGTGCGAGATGTGCCGGTAGATGGTGACGTCGCGGCGCAGCAGGTCGATCTCGATCAGCCGGTCCAGTTCGGACACCACCAGCGAGCGGACCTTCTTCTGCCCCAAGCGGGACGCCGACACCGTGGCCAGGCCGGTCGGGAACGACAGCACCGTCTCGATGGTGTCCTCCGCGCCCGCCACCGACGACGGGTGGAAGTAGCCCGCGCCGGACGTCACGCGCGCCGGCGTCGCGCCGCCGAAGAACTGGATCGCCAGGTCGACGTCGTGCACCAGCAGGTCCCACGCGACGCCGGTCTTGATGCGCGGCGCGTACGGGCCGTGGCGGCGGGCCATCAGGTGGATCGGCTCCTGCACCAGCGCCCGCGCGGTCATCACCGCGGGGTTGTAGCGCTCGAGCAGCCCGCACATCAGCGCGACGCCCTGCTTCTTCGACAGCGCCACGATTTCCTGCGACTTCTCGAAGCTGTTGCACACCGGCTTCTCGACCAGCATCGGCGTGCCCTGGCCGAGGATCTCCTGCGCCAGGTCGTAGTGCACCTCGGTGGCCGAGGCCAGCACGACGGCGTCCACATCGGACAGTGAGCCGATCTCCGGCGTCCACTTCGTCTCGTAGCGCTCGGCGACGGCCTTGCCGGCCTCCTCGCGCGGATCGATCACGCGGACCAGGTCGACGCGTTCGTTGGCGGCGAGCACGCGGGCGTGCAGGGAACCCATGTTCCCGGTCCCGACAAGAGCGATCCGATGCGTCATGCGCCCAGTACCTCGCGAACGGTTTCGATGATGGTGTCCAGCTGGGACTCGGTCAGGTGCGGGTGCACCGGCAGTGAAAGCGCCTGCTCCGAAACGGCCTTCGCGACCGGGAAGTCCTCGACGCGCGCGCCCGGGATCAGGTCGTGGCCGCGGTAGCAGTCGTAGTCGAAGACGATCTTCGGGTAGTAGATCCCGTTGCCGATGCCGCGTTCGGTCAGCGCCGCGGCCAGCTCGTCGCGCGAGAGGAACGCGTGCGGCCCGACCAGCACGGTGTACTGGTGCCACACGTGCTCGCGGCCCGGCAGCACCTGCGGGACGTCCAGGCCCGGCGTGCCCGCGAGGCCCTCCGAGAGCCGCTTCGCGTTCGCCTGGCGGGCGGCGGTCAGCTGGTCGAGCTTCTCCAGCTGCGGGATGCCGACGGCGGCGTGCAGGTCGGTCATCCGGTAGTTGTGGCCGGCGACCTCGTACTGGTAGCGGGCGCGCATGCCCTGGTTGCGCAGCACGCGCAGCTTGTCGGCCAGCGCGTCGTCGTCCGTCGTGATGACGCCGCCCTCGGCGGTGGTGATGTTCTTCGTCGCGTACAGCGAGAAGCAGCCGATGCCGAACGAGCCGGCCTGCTTGCCCTCGAACGACGCGCCGACGGCCTGCGCCGAGTCCTCGATCACCTTCAGGCCGTGCTCGGCCGCGAGCGGGGCGAGCTTGCCCATGTCCGCGGTCTGGCCGTAGAGGTGCACCGGCATGAGGACCTTCGTGCGAGCCGTCACGGCCTTGGCGACGGCGTCGGGGTCGATCGCGAAGTCGTCGCGCCGGATGTCGGCGAAGCGGACGGTCGCGCCGGCTTCGAGGATCGCGTTCAGCGTCGCGACGAAGGTGAACGGCGACGTGACGACCTCGTCGCCCGGCTTCAGGTCGAGGACCTGGAGCGCGGCGACCAGTGCCGTCGTCCCGTTGTTGACCGCGATCGCGTGCTTCGTCCCGGAGACCGCCGCGAAGGCGTCTTCGAAGCGCTTGACCATCGGTCCCTGTGCGATGGCGCCGGAACGCAGGACCTCGACGACGAGGTCCTCCGCGTCGCGGACGTCGACCACGGTGATGGGGATCATGGGCAGTCTCTCTCGGCAGGCGATTTCGACGCGTCCGGTACAGTGAGCCGCCGGTTCTGCGCCCGGCCGCCCTGCATGAACGCGGGCCTCACGTTACCGGGCGCGGTAGCACGCCCAGTACCCAGCCGCCGACGAACGGACACCCGACCCGTGGCCAACCGCATCCACCCGACCGCCGTCCTCGGCGAAGGCGTCGAACTCGGCGAGGACAACGTGATCGGCCCGTTCACGGTGATCGCCGGTCCGGCGCGGATCGGGGACGGCAACTGGATCGGCCCGCACGTGACGATCGGCACGCCCGGTGAGGACCGCGGCCGCCCCCACCCGGCGGCCTGGGACGAGGCGCCGACCGGTGACCCGGATCACGACGGCCACGGCGTCGTCATCGGCAGCCGCAACAAGATCCGCGAGTACGTGAGCGTCCACCAGGGCACCTGGCGCACGACGACGCTGGGCAGCGACGGCTACTACCTGCGCGGCTCCCACATCGCGCACGACTGCCTGGTCGGCGACGCCGTCACCATCGCGTCCAACGTCGTCACCGGCGGCCACTGCCACATCTGGGACGGCGCGAACCTCGGCATGGGCGCCGTGCTGCACCAGAAGGTCGTGATCGGCCCCGGTGCGATGGTCGGGATGGGCTCGGCGGTCCGCCGCGAGATCGGCGCGTTCACCATCGCCGTCGGCAACCCGGCCCGGGTCACCGGCGTCAACGTGGTGGGCCTGTCGCGCCGCGGCCTCGACGAGGCGACCATCGAAGCGCTCGGGCCGTGGCTGAAGGGTAAGGAAGGTCTCCCGGACGACACCCTGCCTGGCGACCTCTCTACCTTGGTAAAGGCGTGGGACGCCCGCCCGCGCGAAGAGCACTAGGAGTCATGGCTATGTCGGTTGCCCCCAAGCTGCGCGAGGTCTTCGTCGAGGCGCTGGACCTCGACACGGACGTGGACGTCGAGAACCTGAAGTACCGCGACCTCGAGGCGTGGGACTCCGTCGGCCACATGGCGCTGGTCGCGGCCATCGAGGACGAGTTCGACGTCGAGTTCGACACCGACCAGGTCATCGACATGTCGAGCTTCAAGGTCGCCGTGGACATGGTCACCGAGCTCCAGTCGAAGAATGACTGACCAGTCCCTGTCCGGTCGCGTCGCGCTCGTCACGGGTGGGACGCGGGGGATCGGCCTGGCCACCGTCCGCGTGCTCGCCGGGGCGGGCGCGACGGTGGTGCTCACCGGCCGCGACGAGGCCCGCGCCAAGGAAGCCGCTTCGGCGGCGGGTGCCGCCGCCGGGCTCGCCCTCGACGTCACCGACGCGAAGGCGGTGTCCTCGCTGGTCAGGGGCGTCGCGAAGGAGCACGGCCGGCTCGACATCGTCGTGGCGAACGCCGGGATCATGGAGGACGCGCTCCTCGGGATGATCCGCGAGGAACTCGTCGACACGACCCTGAGCACGAACGTCGCCGGCACGCTGCACACCGTGCAGGCCGCGGCTCGGGCGATGATGCGGAAGAAAACCGGCTCGATCGTGGTGCTCGCCTCGATCGTCGGCGAGTACGGAAGTGCTGGTCAGACGGTGTACGCGGCGTCGAAGGCGGCCGTGGCGAACATCGCGCGCTCGGCGGCGAAGGAGCTCGGCCGGTCCGGGATCCGGGTCAACGCGGTCGCGCCCGGCGTGATCGAGACCGACCTGACCGCGGGCCTGAGCGAGGATGCGAAGGCGGAGAACACCGGCAGGACGCCGCTCGGGCGGCTCGGCCGGGCGGAGGACGTGGCGAACGCGATCCGGTTCCTGGTGAGTGATGAAGCGTCCTTCATCACCGGTCAGGTGCTGGGCGTCGACGGAGGCTTGGTGTTGTGACGCTGTTGGGTGCGGGAGCCCGGCTGGTCGATGTGGCCGGGGGCCGCACGCTGGCGGGCGCGGAACTGTCGGCCGAGGTCGGCCGCCGGATGGAAGAGCTGGCTTCGCTGCCGGTCGGCGTGGTGTTCGCGCGGATGTCGGTCGACCTGCCGAGCGTGCTGACCTACCTGGGCGCGTTCGAGTCCGGCCGGGCGATCGCGCTGATCGACCCGGCGCTCGAAGTCGACGTGCTCGCCGGGCTGGTTTCGCGCTTCCGGCCGGCCGCCGTGCTGTCGGCGTCCGGCGAGGCGCCCGCGGGCTACACGACCCGCGGCGACGATTGGATCCGCGACTCCGCGGAGGGTGTCCCGCCGCACCCCGACCTCGCCGTACTGCTCCCGACCAGCGGATCCACCGGCAACCCGAAGCTCGTGCGACTCTCACGTCAGGCGATCCTGTCGAACGCCGACGCCATCGCGCAGGTGCTGCACATCGACTCCGACGAGGTCGCGCCCACCTGCCTGCCGCTGCACTACAGCTACGGCCTGTCGGTGCTGAACTCGCACCTGGTGCGCGACGCGACCGTCGTGATCGAGCCGTCGGGTGTGCTCGGCCGCGGCTTCTGGGACGCGGTGACCACGTACGGCGTGACGTCCCTTTCGGGCGTCCCGTACCACTACGAAATGCTGCGGCGGCTCAAGTTCGACCCCGCGAAGTACCCGACGCTGCGCACGCTGACGCAGGCCGGCGGGAAGCTGCGCGACGAGCTGATCGCCGAGTTCAACGACAAGATGATCGCCGTCGGCGGCCGGATGTACGTGATGTACGGGCAGACCGAGGCGGCGCCGCGGATGACGACGGTGCCCGCCGAACGGCTGGCCGAAAAGCTCGGTTCCGCCGGGCCCGCGCTGCCGGGTGGCAGGTTCGCCGTCCGCCGTGACGACGGGTCGGAGACCACGCACCCGAAAATTGTCGGTGAGGTCGTCTACCGTGGGCCCAATGTGATGCTGGGTTACGCGGACGACGAGTCCGGCCTGGCCAAGGGTGACGAATACGGCGGCGTGCTGGCCACCGGTGACCTCGGGTACCTCGACCAAGACGGGTTCCTGTTCATCACCGGCCGGCTCAAGCGCATCGGCAAGGTCTTCGGCAACCGCGTCAGCCTCGACGATCTCGAGCAGGCCGTCCGCACCGCGGCGGTGGGGATCGACGTCGTGGCGGCGGTGCCCGCCGGCGACAAGGTCGTGCTGTTCGCCGAGGGCGTCGACAAGGACATCTGCAAGGACGCGTCGAAGGCCCTGTCGGAGCGGCTGCACCTGCACACGAGCGGGTTCGACGTGCGCCCGATCGACACCGTGCCGCTGCTGGCCAGCGGCAAGATCGACTACCGGTCGTTGGAGGCGAAGGTATGAGCGAGCTTGCGAGTGAATCATTCAACACAGCGCTGGCCGCTCAGGCCGACCTGAGCGTCAGCGAGGTCGGCGCATGAGTGTGTTCACTCGGTCGCAGGCTGACCGGGAGGCGTTGCTGCTGCCCGAGCTCGCCGCCCTGACCGCACACCACCGGGCGAGTTCCGAAGGCTACGAACGGATCCTGTCGTCGCTGGGAATCGCGCCGGACGCGTCTTTTGCGTCGATCGCCGACCTGCCGTGGCTGCCGGTGCGGATGTTCAAGACGCACGACCTGAAGTCGGTGCCGGACAGCGAGGTCTTCAAGACGCTGACGTCGTCGGGCACCACCGGCGCCGGCGCGTCGCGGATCTACCTCGACAAGGAGGCGGCGGGCGCGCAGACCAAGCAGCTCGGCGCGACCCTGCAGGAGGTCCTCGGCGGCGAGCGGCTGCCGATGCTGATGGTCGACACCATCGGCATCATCAAGAACCGCCGCTCGTTCTCCGCGCGCGGCGCGGGTGTGCTGGGCATGGCCAACTTCGGCCGCAAACACACCTACGTGCTCGACGAGAACGACAAGCCGGACGTCGAAGCCGTCAAGAAGTTCCTGGCCGAGTACGGTGGCAAGCCGTTCCTGATCTTCGGCTTCACGTTCATGGTCTGGCAGTACCTGTACGAGGTCGCCCGGGAGAACAAGCTCGACCTGTCGAACGGCATCCTCGTCCACTCCGGTGGCTGGAAGAAGCTGATCGACCGCGCGGTCGACAACACCGAGTTCCGGCGCCGGTTCAAGGAGGACACCGGGCTCACCCGGATCCACAACTACTACGGGATGATCGAGCAGATCGGCACGGTGTTCCTCGAAGGCCCGTCCGGGAACTCGCTGTACTGCCCGGACTTCGCCGACGTCGTGATCCGCAACCCGGAGACCTGGGCAGAGCAGCCGGTCGGTGAGCCGGGCGTGATCGAGGTCGTCTCGACGCTGCCGCGGTCCTACCCCGGGCACGTGCTGCTCACCGAAGATCTCGGGGTTTACAACGGGATCGACGACGGCGACTGGCCGGGTAAGCACTTCTCCGTCCTCGGGCGGCTGCCGAAGGCCGAGGCCCGCGGCTGCTCGGACACGTTCTCGGGAGCGGCGGCGTGAGCACTTCCCTGACCCAGCGTTTCCCCGCTGCTCCCGATGTTCCGGTGAGCGACCTGGTCTCCGAGCTGCGGGCCGAGCCGCCGGGCGGCCGGCTGCGGGTCGGTGACCCGCGGGTCGTCGAGTTCGTCACGAAGTTCGCCCGCAAGCTGCTGGCCCCGGCCACCGCGCGCCGGTTCCCGGAGCTGGCGTCCCTCGGTTTCTTCCTGCGCAAGGGCGAGATCGCCAAGGCGTTGTCCACTTTGGACACTCCGGCCGGTTCTTTGCGGTTCCCGCGCGGGCTCGTGTTCCACGTGCCGCCGGCGAACGTCGACACGATCTTCGTCTACTCGTGGGCGTTGTCCGCCCTGGCGGGCAACCACAACGTCGTGCGGGTGTCGTCGCGCTCGGCCGGTGCCGCCGAGGCGGTGCTGGAGGCGCTGAACGCCGCACTGTCCGAAGTGGACCCGGACACCGCGGCGGCGATCACGGCGACCCAGCGGATGGTCACCTACGACCGCAGCGACGAGGTGAGCGGCGCTCTGTCGCTGGCCGCCGACCTGCGCGTCATCTGGGGCGGCGACAGTTCGGTCGCGGCCCTGCGGCAGTACCCGCTGGCCCCGCACGCGCGTGACCTGACGTTCCCGGACCGCTCGTCGTTCGCCGTCGCCTCGGTGGCGGGCTGGCAGCGAGCGTCCGAAACCGAGCGCCGCGCGGCCGCCGAGGGCTTCTACAACGACTCGTACTGGTTCGACCAGGCCGCCTGCTCGTCCCCGCGCGCGGTGTTCTGGGTCGGCGACGACGAGGGCGCGCGTGTCGCGGGCCAGGAGTTCCGCACGCTGCTGGCGCAGGTGCTCGTGACGAAGCAGCACGTCACCGAGCCGGCGATGGCGGTCCAGAAGCGCGTCTCGGCGTACGGTGCGGCGGTCGACGGCCTGGTCAAGGAAATCGCGTTCGAGGGCAACGGCCTGGCCACTTTGGAGCTGACCGACTCGGCGGTCATGCCGCGCGAGTGGCTGGGCGCCGGCACGTTCGCGAACGCGTGCGTCGCGTCGCTGTCCGATCTGGTCCCGGTCGTGCTGCGCAAGGACCAGACGGTCGGCCAGTTCGGCTTTACCACGGAAGAGCTCACGGCGTTCGCCCACGAACTGGCCGGTCGCGGAGTCGACCGGATCGTGCCGTTCGGCTCCGCCCTGACGTTCTCCGCGGTCTGGGACGGTTACGATCTGCTGGCCGAGTTCAGCCGCCTGGTCACCGTGCAGGCCTGAGGAGATGCGTCGATGACGACACTGGAGTCGCCGGAGTGGGAGACGCCGGCTGCCAAAAAGCAGCCGAAGTCCACCAAGGCGAAGATCCTCGACGTCGTCAGGTGGGTCGCGATCCTGCTGGTCATCGGCTTCGCGGCCAAGCAGCTCGCGTCGAACTGGGGCGAGTTCTGGCGCACCCTGCACGACGTCGCGTGGGAGTCGTCACTGCTGAGCCTGGTGGCCCTGGTCGCGGCGATCATGGTGTCCACCTGGGGCTGGCAGGTGATGGTCGACGACCTGGGCAAGCCGATCGGCTACGCCCGCGGCGCCCAGATCTGCCTGGTCGGCTCGCTCGGCAAGTACGTGCCGGGCTCGGTCTGGGCGTACCTGCTGCAGATGGAGCTGGGCCGCAAAGCGGGCCTGGCCCGCGCCAGGATCTTCACCGGTTCGCTGATCCAGCTCGGCGTCGGCATCGTGTCGGCGCTGGTGGTGTCGCTGCTGGCGGCCCCGGCGGTGTTCAGCAACAGCCCGCGCGCCCTGTGGCTGTTCGTGCTGATCCCGGTCGGCCTGGCGATGCTGCATCCGAAGATCCTGACGTGGGGCACGTCGCTGGTGCTGCGCGTGCTGCGCCGCCCGCCGCTGCAGCACCCGCTGAGCTGGCGAGTGGTGGGCAAGGTCTTCGGCGCCTCGACGGTGGCGTGGTGCCTGCAGGGCGTCCACCTGTGGCTCCTGGCGAACTCGGTGGGCACCCCCGGCTTCAGCGGCTTCATCCTGTGCGTCGGCGCCATGGCGGTGGCGATGACAGTGGGCACGTTCGCGTTCATCCTCCCCAGCGGCGTCGGTGTCCGCGAAGTGGCCCAGGTAGCGGTCCTCACGGCAAGCGGCCTGACGGTCGGCCAGGCCACGGCGTTCGCGGTCGCCTCCCGGGTGATGTTCACGGTCGCGGACCTGCTGACGGCGGGCGGCGCGGCCCTCGCGGCCCGCTCGTTGCGCGGCAAGACCCCCGCAGCCGCCTGACCTGCCGATTCGCTCTTGGCCTGTGGACAACTAGCCCGCCCAAGCCCTCCCGGACGCCCTTCGCGGACACTTTCGTCACCGTGACGTTCACGCGCTTTCCGAGGCTGTCACAGCATTCCACCCCGATTTCCGCCCCATCGGGCACCTGCCCACAGACATGTGCCCAAGTTGTCCACAGGTGCTTGTGCACTTGTGGACAACTTCAGGGCCGGAGTCGATAAATCACCGCGTCCGAGTCACTCCAGACCTCCTGCAGGAACGGCTCACCGGCCAGCCCGATCAACCCCTGCTGGTACGGCTTCCCCGGCTCCGTGGACGGCTTCCCCAAGATCACCCACCGCACGTTCAGCCGCTTTACCGCCGCCCGCACCGATGGGTCCGTCGGGTAGTTGCGGAACCGGTCCGCCAGCAGCACCGCGTCCGACGGCGGGAGCGTCTCGTCGAAGTGGCCCGCCACCGTTCGGACGCCCGAGAACGCGTACGTCCACGCCGTCCCGTCGAAGCGGTCGTTCATCGCCCAGTCGCCCGGCTTGGCCAGCCGCCCGAGTTGCTCCATAGCCGTTGCCTCGCCCGGCGTCACCCGCAGCTTCGAGGGGTCCGCCGCCTGGTAGCCCGCCGCTACCCGGGACCCGTTCGACCGGACGTACAAGCCGTTCGACAGCAGCACGAACCCCAGCAGCACCACCACCGCCACGGCGACCGCCGGGAGCCGGGAGAACCGCGAAGACAGCCAGGCCTGCGTCGAAGCCAAGCCGTGGGCCGCCAGGACGCACAGGGGGACCGCCGCCATCGCGAAAAACCGGTACGGGTCGTCCCACCACGGCCTCGACAGCGCCATCACCAGCGGGGCGTTCGACGACGCCACCGCCATGTACGCCAGGCCCGTCACCGCCGCCGTCAGGCCGATCCAGCGCAGCGCTCCCGCCCGGGCGAAGAACACGATGCCCAGGAACAGCGCCACCGACAGCCAGATCTGCGGGTGCGGCTCCTGGTGCTGGAACCCGAGCAGCGCCCCCAGCGCCGTCGACGCGCGCCACTCGCTCGGCCAGCCGTAGTACGGCACCGCGCTGTTCGCCAGGCCCAGCGCCCCGAACAGCTGCAGCCACGCCACCAGCAGCGCCACCGCCGCGATCGGCAGCAGCGCCAGCAGGTCGCGGCCGATCCGGCGCCAGCCACCGAGCCAGCGCTGCACCAGCAGCGGGCCGGCGAACAGGATCCCGCCGAACAACGTCGACGAGTGCACGCACAGCAGCCCGACCGCGGCCAGCAGCAGCACCAGCCCGGTGTCCGGCGCGACCCGCTCCAGGTACCGCCGCAGCGCCACCGCGCTCAACGGCGTCAGCGTCAGCCCCAGCGCGAACGGCAGCAGCGGGCCGCGGTCCATCGACTCGTAGACGCCCATCACCGGCGCCACCGCCGTCAGCGCGACCGCGCCGGCCAGCACCGCGCGGCCGCGGAACTCCCGCACCAGCGTCACCAAGGACAGGGCCAGCAAACCCGGCAGCAGCACGGTGTTCGCGTCCAGCACCTCCGGGATCGACGCCCCGCTCAGCCGGTACGTCACGGCCGCCAGCAGGTGGTACGCGTTGGGGTAGAACACCGGCGCCGCGTCGCCGTACCAGTTCACGTGGCCGGTGCCGAACAGGCTGCCGTCGCCGGTGTCGGCGATGTAGCGGACGGCGTTCCCGTGGTACACCGCGTCGAATCCCTGCGGCAGCGCGCCGAGGTGGCCCAGGCCGAGCAACGTCGCGTAGACGCCGATCGCCGCCGCGAACAGCAGGCACGCCCCCACCGCGAGGTGCCCGCGCCGCGCCCACAACCCCGGTTCGGGCTCCGGTGCCCAGCGGCGGACAGTCAGTTTCCGGACACCGAAAGCGATCGCCACGAACACCACGGTCGACACGGCGTAGGTCAGGGGAGTGAACGACAGGCCCACCGCCGCGGTCCACGGTCCGGTCAGCCCGCCGATGGCGTAGCTCAGCAACGGCGTCAGCCCGGCCAGGGCCCAGCCGCGCACGCCCGCCGCGAGCCCGGTCAGGAAGCCCGGGACGGCGATGACGGCAATGGCGACGCAGACGGAGAGCACGCTGGAGACTAAGCCGACAACGGCCGGCCGGAAAGTCCGGGGGACGGCTCTGATCAGGTCTTTTACCCGGAATTCCGGGGCCGTCGGTTCAGCCGTCGGAATTGCCACCCGATCGGGTTATATTGACCCCTGGTCTGTCACCCGATGACCGATAACCTGGCGGGGCCGGCGGGGTGACGAGGTGAGGGGGCCGGGTGGTCTACGCGGTCGTGGGGGCGTGGCTGGTACTCGCCGCGATCGTGGTGCTGACCTGGGGCAGGCTGGGCACCGACCGCGGCCTGCGCGGGTTCGTCCTCGCCCTCACCCTCGGTCTTTCCCTGCTCCACCAGCTGTTGTTCGCGACCGTCACGGAAGACGCGCTCGTTTCGTTCCGGTACGCGGCGAACATCGCCGAGGGCAACGGCCCGGTCTTCAACCCCGGTGAACGCGTCGAGGGATATACGAACTTCCTCTGGCTGGTGCTGATCGCCCTTCCGCGCGCCGCATTCGGCGCCGACGTGCAAACCACCGCCATCGTGTTCGGGGTTCTTTCCGCGCTCGGTTGTGTGTTGCTTTCCTACTTCCTCGTCAACCGGGTGGTCGTGGCCGCGACACCGGCCGACGCCGAGCCGCGGCCGGCGATCGGGGTCGCCGCCGCGGTGCTCACCGCGGCCGCCGGCGGGCTGGCCGTCTACGGGCCGTCCGGGTCCGAGGTGCCGCTGTTCGTGCTCCTCGTCCTCGCTGTCTGCTATTCGCTCGCGGCGCGCCGCCCGGTGGTGGCCGGCGTGCTCGTCGCGTTCGCCGTGATGACCAGCCCGGACGGCTTGGTCGTCGGCGTCCTCGGCGGTCTCTGGCTGGCGGGCGCGGCCGTGAAGAAGCAGCACACCTGGTGGGCGCCTGCGGGCTACATTCTGGGCGCGCTGGTGTTCCTCATCCCCCGGCTGGCCTGGCGGCTGACGTTCTACCAGCACTACGTGCCCGCGCCGCTGGCCGCCAAACTCGGCGGCCCGTTCGGCGCGCAGGTCGCCGGCGGCTGGCCGTACCTGTCCGGATTCGCCTTGGTGCACCAGGGTTTCCTGCTGCTCGCCTTGGTCGCCGCGGTCGCCTTGCTGCTGCGCCGCGCGGCCGGCGCCGCGCTCGAGTCCCGCGCGCTGATCTGGCTGATGTTCGCGATGGCGGCCGGGCTCGCCGCGGCCGCCGTCCTGTCGGGCGGCGACGCCGGCCCGTCGTGGCGGCTGCTGGCCGGGGTGCCGCCCCTGCTCGCCGTCGGGTCCGTCGCGGCGTACGGCGTGCTGACGGCGGACGTCGAGGTGAAGCCGTCACCGCGGCCGCGCGCCTGGCCCGCCGGCACCCGGCTGGTCCCGGTGACCGCCTGCGGCCTGGCCGGGATCGCCGTGCTCGTCTCGGTGTTCAGCCCCGACATGCTCGGCCGCGTGCGCGACTGGCGCACCTACGGCACCGAGCTCACCGAGATCGGCGGCTGGCTGGGCACGTACCTGCCGCCGGGGTCGGTCGTCAGCGCCGCCGCGCCCGGCGCGCTTTCGGCGCGGGGCGGCCAGTTGCTCATCATCGACGTCCTCGGCCGCACCGACGACCACATCGCCCGCGACGGGCAGCACGACGGCGGGTACGCCACGGACTACGACTACGTGGTCAACGGCCGCCGCCCCACTGTCGCGGTCCCCGCCGACGGCGGTTACGCCGACCGCCAGCACTGCGCGATCGACCCGGTCTACGCGGGTCAGTACGAGGTCGCCACGTTCCGGCGCGTCGGCACGCCGTACTGGGTCTCCGTCTACCCGCGGGCCGAGCAGGCGAAGTCCCTGGTCGACGACCTCGACCGGGACCCGGACTTCCGCTACGTACCCTGTCCTTCGTGAAACTCGACGTCCCGAAGCGGCGGCTGACCACCGATGCCGCGCTCGGGCTCGGGGTCTTCGCGGCGTCGTTCACCCTCTTCGCGGCGCGGTTCCTGGTGCCGCGCCCGATCGCGATGTCCAACAACGGCGACGGCGGCCGCGTGCTCTGCGGCGCCGGCATCACCTGGCGCGGCCTGCCGGAGCCGTTCATCCACCTTGCCTACAGCGCGCCGCCCGGCGCGGCGCCGTGCCGGCCCACCTACCTGCTGACGCAGAGCTGGCTGGCCGACCTGGCCGTCCGGCTCGCCGGGGTCGTCGGCTTCCCCGCGACGCTGAGCCTGGTCGTCCTCGGCCTGCTGAGCAGCCTGATCGCCGCCGCGGCCGTCGCCGCGATCGTGCTCGGCCTGCCGTACAGCCGCCGGGCGCGGCTCGCCGTGGCGGCCGGGCTGCTGCTGGTCGTCGCCGATTCGGCGTTCTTCGGGTACTTCGCGGCGGTGCTCGGCGAAGGTGCGGCCTTCCTCGGCTTGCTGCTGATCGCGGGTGGCCTGCTGCTCACCGCCCGCGAGGGCCGGTGGAGCTACGCGGGCATGGCCGTGACGCTCGCCGGCGGCGTCCTGGCGGTCAACGCCAAGGTCCAGACGCTGACCATCCTGCCGATCCTGGTGGTCGCGATCCTGCTGGTCCGCCCGGGGACCCTGCGCGGCGCCCGGCGGTGGGCCGCGGCGGTGCTGGTCGTCTGCGCGCTCGGCGTCGCCACGCTCGCCGCGCAGCAGAGCGTCGAACCGGCCGTCGCGCCCGACGGGACGCTCGCCGAGCTGCCCGGCGACGATTCGCGCGAGATCAACATGTTCAATACGATCTTCCTGAACATCGTCGACGGCCGGCACGACACCCGGGCCGACCTCGCGGACCTCGGGCTGCCGCCGTCGTTCGCGCAGTACGCGGGCAACGGCTGGTGGCACCCGCACCCGGCGCGGATCGACCCGCGCTACCCGGCCTACCGCGACCGGATGGACCGCGCGAACGTCATCGCGTACTTCGCGAGCCACCCCGGCCGGACGCTCGAGGTGCTGAACCGCGCCGCGACCGACCAGCTCACCGCGCGGCCGGACTACCTCGGCAGCTTCGACCGGTCCGCGGGCTTCGCGCCGCACGCGCAGGAGTACCGGGTGCCGGTCGTGTCGTGGCTGACCGGCCTGATCGCGCCGCTCGGGCTGTTCGCGCTGGTGCCGCTCTGGCTGCTGGTGCTGGCGGGTGCGTGGAGCCGGCGCCGGGCCGCGCTGGGCGTCGTGCTGGCGTTCCTGCTGGTCGTCTCGGTGTCGCAGTTCGGCATGGCGGCCCTCGGCGACGGCATCGAAGGCGTCAAGCACCAGTCCGTCGCGCTGTTCACGCTCCTGCTCGCTCTGGTGCTCGCCGTGCCCGTCCGGCGGGAGCGCGTGCGGGCGGTGTGAGGTTCGCGCGGTTTGTGTTCTTCCCCGCTGAAGGGCCGGCCGTAACCTACGGTCCCGTAACCTGGTGGGATGGCTGACTTCGTGTACCCGCCCGTGATCGCGGCGGCCCGGGCGATGTTCCGGGTACTGGACAACCGCATCCGGGTCGAGGGCGCGGAGCACATCCCGCGCACCGGCGGCGCGGTCATCGCGTGCAACCACGTGAGCTACCTGGACTTCATCTTCTGCGGCCTCGGCGCGCGCCCGGCCAAGCGGCTGACGCGGTTCATGGCGAAGCAGGAGATCTTCGACAACCGGATCGCCGGGCCGCTGATGCGGGGGATGCACCACATCCCGGTCGACCGCGCCGCGGGCATCGCCTCCTACCGCGAGGCCCTCCAGAAGCTGAAGGACGGCGAGGTCGTCGGCGTCTTCCCGGAGGCCACCATCAGCCGGTCGTTCACCGTCAAGGAGATCAAGTCGGGTGCCGTCCGGATGGCCGCGGCGGCGGACGTCCCGGTCGTGCCGATGGCCCTGTGGGGCACCCAGCGGCTGTGGACAAAGGGCCGGCCGAAGGACCTGACCCGCCGGCACGTGCCGATCTCGATCCTCATCGGCGAGCCGATGCACCCGGCGAAGGGTGACGACTGGGACGTCGTGACGAAGGAGCTGCGCGCCCGGATGAGCGCGCTCGTCGACCGCGCCCAGGCCGGCTACCCGGACCGGCCCGCCTCCGACGAGGAACGCTGGTGGCTGCCCGCCCACTTGGGCGGGACCGCGCCCACCCCGGAGGAAGCGGCCGAGCTCGACAACCGCTCCTGACTCAGAACCAGCGTTCGAGGACCTGGGCGACGCCGTCGTCCCCGGCCGGGCCGGTGACCTCGTCGGCGACCTTGAGCACCGCAGGGTGGCCGTTCTCCATGGCGACGCCGTGGCCCGCCCAGCGCAGCATCTCGACGTCGTTGGGCATGTCGCCGAAGGCGATCACGCGGTCCGCCGAGACCTCGAAGCGCGCGGCGACGTCGGCGAGGCCGGTCGCCTTCGTGATGCCGTGGGCGGCGATCTCGACCAGCCCGCCCGACGACGAGTAGGTGGCGTCGACCTCGGTGCCGAACAGTGCCGTGATCGCGTCGGCCATCTCCCCGGACGTCATGCCGCGGTGGCTGACCAGCAGTTTGATCGCCGGGTGCCCGAGGACCTCGGCCCGCGGCCCGACGCGACCTTCGCTGTCGCCCCACGGGTTGTGGTAGTCCGGTTCGATCACGAAGTTGCGCATGTCGTGGTCCACCGGGCCGGTGGCGACCCGCTCGGCGGCCAGCCGGCAGTCCGGCAGCGCCTTGTCGAGCGCGCTCGCGATGTCGTGCAGCAGGGTCGGCTCGAGCAGGCCGTGGACCTCGAGGATCTCCTCGCTGCCGCAGTCGTAGAGGACGGCGCCGTTCGCGCACACCGCGTACCCGGTCAGCTCGAGCGGCCGCGCGATCGGCGCGATCCAGCGCGGCGGCCGGCCGCTGGCCAGCACGAACGGCACGCCCGCCTCGACCGCCCGGCGCACGGTCGCGATGGTGCGCTCGCTCAGGGCTTCGGACGGGCCGAGCAGGGTGCCGTCGACGTCGGACGCGATCAGAAGGGGTCTCTCCACCCCGTCATTGTCCCTGACACGTCCGGGTGAGGTCCCGCCCGTCCGCGCGAATGTCGGTGGTTGCCTCTATCGTCCGGCAGTGTGCGAGTAGGCATCGTGATTCTCCCGGAAGATCGTTGGTGGGCCGCCGAGCCGAAGTGGCGGGCGGCCGAGGAATACGGCTTCGACCACGCGTGGACGTACGACCACCTGGGCTGGCGCAACCTGGTCGACGGCCCGTGGTTCTCCGCGGTCCCGACCCTGACGGCGGCGGCGATGGTGACGTCGCGGATCCGGCTCGGCACGTTCGTGGCGTCCCCGGTCGCCCGGCATCCGGTGCCGTTCATGCGTGAGCTGGTCACCCTCGACGACGTCTCCGACGGCCGGTTCGTCCTCGGTGTCGGCGCGGGCGTCGACCACCAGCACTACGACGGCGAGGTGCTCGGCGCGCCGGAGCTGACGGCGAAGCAGCGCGCCGACCGGTTCACGGAGTTCGTCGAGTCGCTCGACGGGCTGCTGATGACCGACAAGTTCGACTTCGACGGCGAGTACTACAAGGCCCGCGGCGCCCGCAACCTGCCGGGCACGGTCCAGCGGCCGCGGCTGCCGTTCGTGGTCGCGGCGAACGGCCCGCGCACGATGACGCTCGCGGCCCGCTTCGGCGCGGGCTGGGTGACCACCGGCAAGGGCGGCGCGACCGTCGACGAGTGGTGGCGCGGGGTGGCGGCACTGTGCACCGTCTTCGACCAGCGCCTCGACGCCGTCGGCCGCGAGCGGGCGGGCATCCAGCGCCACCTCAGCCTGGACGCGTCCCCGGTGTTCTCGCTGAGCAGCGTGGAGGCGTTCCGCGACGCGGTGGGCCGCGCGGGCGAGCTGGGCTTCACCGACGTCATCTCGCACTGGCCGCGGTCGTCGTCGCCGTACGAAGGGCGCGAAGCGGTGCTGGAGCAGGTGGCGAACGATGTCCTGCCGGAGCTGCATGCTTAGGCCGAACGGGTGACATCCGGGTGACCGGGAAACCGATTGCCGTCCCTCAGGCGTCCTTCACAGCAGACGTCAAGGATCACCCCGGGGGTGGTTGGGGGACGGGAGGCCCTCGTGGCCGCGGCACGGGGCGCCGCGGCCACGAGGGCTTTGTTCACGCGAAGATCGGGTGCTACTTGGTGATCCGGTAGATGACGGCGCCCGGGTTCCGGTAGACGACGCTCACGAAGTCCAGCCCGTCCAGCTTCTGCAGGCCCGGCGCGATCGGCGTGTCCCGGCGGATCGTGCCGCTGCCGACCAGCACGTAGTGCACGTTCAGCAGCTGCGTCACGGCGCGGACCCGGGGATCGGTGTCGTAGTCGCGGAAGTGCACCGCCAGGTAGACGGCGTCGGGATTCACCGCGCCGGCGTCGTAGTGGGCGGCCACCGGGTGCACGCCGGTCAGCGCGTACATCCAGGCCGTGCCGTCGAGGCGGTCGTTGAGCACCTTCTGGTCGCCGGGGATGCCCAGCTCGCCGAGCCGGTCCATCGCGTCGATCTCGTCCTGGCTGACCGGCGGGACCACCTCGCCGGGCAGGCCGTTGTAGTACAGCAGCGAAACCGTCTTGGCGTTGGCCGCGCGGTAGAACCCGCCGGTCAGCACACCCATCGCGACCACGATCAGCACCGCCGTCGCCAGCCCGACCCGGCCGGTCAGCCACGGCCGCGCGCGCACCCACGCGCGTCCGTCGGCGAGCATCGCCAGCCGGCGCTGGGCCTCGCTCATGCCGTGCGCCGCGATCAGGCACATCGGGATCGCCGCCAGCGCCATCAGCCGGAACCGGTCGTTCCACCAGGGCCGCGACAGCGAGATCACCCAGTCTTCGCCGCCGAAGCACGCGACGACGACGAACAGCGCCGACAGCCCCAGCGCCGACAGCATCAGCCAGCGCAGCCGCCGCAGCGCCACCAGCGTGAGCGCGCCGAACGCCAGGAACACCGTGAGCCAGATCTGCGGCACCGGCAGCACCTGCTTGAACGTCGCCAGCATGGCCAGGGCCTTCCACACCGGCATGTGCGAGCCCCACGGGTGGTACGGGTACGACCCGGACGTGAAGGTGATCGCGCCCAGGATGTGCGGCGCGGCCAGCAGGCCGGCCCCGAGCATCACCGGGATCATCTTCAGCACGTCGCCGCCCGCGACCCGCCAGGCGGCCTTGCCCTCGGGAACGCCGTCGACGCGGCGGCCGCGCAGCGCCCGGTACCAGCGCTGCACCACCAGCGGCAACGCGAACAGGATCGCGCCGAACAACGCGCTCGAGTGCGCGGCGAGCAGGCCCGCCGCGCTCAGCGCCAGCACCGCGCCGGTGTCGACACCCGGCCGGACCACGAACCGCTGCAGCGCGACCGCGGCCAGCGGCGTCAGGACGATGCCCAGCGCGAACGGCAGCAACCCGCTCGACACCGACTCGTACGCGCCGGTCGTGGCGCCGCCGGCGACCAGCGCGGCGCAGCCCGCGAACACCGCGCGGCCGCCGAGCTGGCGCACCAGCGCGACCAGGGCCAGGGCGAACAGCCCGGCGATCGGCATCGTGACGGCGTTGAGCGTGACCGGGATCGACGTCCCGGACAGCTGGTAGACCAGCGCGCCGACCAGGTGGTACGCGTTCGGGTAGAACGAGCCGTCGGGGTACCAGTTGAGCGTGCCCATGCCGGTCAGCGAGCCGTCGCCGGTGTCGGCGATGTAGCGGATGCCGTTCGCGTGGAACACGGTGTCCCAGCGCTGGAAGACGGCGGTCGTGCCGCCGCGGCCGGACACCACCACGGCGATCGACACGGCCGTCGCGATCCCGACGCAGACGGCCACGGCGGCGTGCGCCCGGCGGGTCCACGCCTGGTGCGGCTCCTCGGCGCCGGGCGTCATCCACCCCCGGGCCACGGCCAGGCGGCGCAGGCCGTACAGCACACCCGCGAGCAGCAGCGTGCACGCGGCGACGCTGAGCGGGCCGTACGGCACGTGGACGATCGCCAGCCACGGCCCGGCCAGGCCGGTGATGGCGTAGCTGAGCAGCGGCGCGAGGCCCGCGAGGGCCCAGCCGCGCAGGCCGGCGGCCCACCCGACGACGCCGCCGGGGACCGCCAGCACGGCCACGTAGGTGGCCACCGCGGCGAAGTAACTCCAGAAGTCCTCGGGTGCAGGCACTGCTTTCCAGGTGTGTCGTGGGCCGAATTGTGATAGTCGGGTGCGGGCCGGGTCAGCGGACTGCGTACCCTCGACGCCCGTGAGCGCGCACACGAACCCCGCCAAGATTACTGAAGCCGATTTCGCAGGTTACGACCTCGTCGTCGTCGGGTCCGGATTCTTCGGCCTGACGGTCGCCGAACGGGCCGCGGCCGAGCTGGGCAAGAAGGTCCTCATCCTCGAACGGCGCAGCCACATCGGCGGCAACGCCTACTCCGAGGCCGAGCCCGAGACCGGGATCGAGGTGCACAAGTACGGCGCGCACCTGTTCCACACCTCGAACAAGCGCGTCTGGGAGTACGTGAACCGCTTCACCGAGTTCACGAACTACCAGCACCGGGTGTTCGCGCGGGTCAAGGACCAGGTCTACTCGTTCCCGATGAACCTCGCGCTGATCAACCAGTTCTTCGGCAAGTCCCACACGCCGGACGAGGCCCGCGAGCTCATCGCCAAGCAGTCGTCGGAGTTCGAGACCGGCGCCGCGCAGAACCTCGAGGAAAAGGCCATCTCGCTGGTCGGCCGCCCCCTCTACGAGGCGTTCATCCGCGGGTACACCGCGAAGCAGTGGGAGAACGACCCCAAGAACCTGGGCGAGAACATCATCACGCGCCTGCCGGTCCGGTACAACTTCGACAACCGGTACTTCAACGACGCCTACGAAGGCCTGCCCGTCAACGGGTACACCGCGTGGCTCGAGAAGATGGCCGAGCACGAGAACATCGAGATCCGGCTGAACGTCGACTACTTCGACGTGCGCGAGCACATCCCGGCGGGCACCCCGACCGTCTACACCGGTCCGCTGGACCGCTACTTCGGCTACTCGGCGGGCCGGTTCACCTGGCGCACCGTCGACTTCGAGTCCGAGGTCGCCGAGACCGGAGACTTCCAGGGCACCTCGGTCGTCAACTACAACGACCAGGAAGTCCCCTACACCCGCATCATCGAGTTCCGGCACTTCCACCCGGAGCGCGACTACCCCAAGGACAAGACGGTCATCTTCCGCGAGTTCTCCCGCTTCGCGAAGGAAGAGGACGAGCCGTACTACCCGATCAACACCCCGGACAACCGCGAGAAGCTCGAGGCCTACCGCGAACTGGCCAAGACCGAGGCGCGCGAGCGGAACGTGCTGTTCGGCGGCCGGCTCGGCACCTACAAGTACCTCGACATGCACATGGCCATCGGCTCGGCGCTCTCGGCGTTCGACAACAAGATCGCCCCGCACCTGACCGACGGCGCGCCGCTCGACGGGTCCCTCGATGCTTGAGAAGGGCGCCCCGACGGGCGAGGTAGCTGTCCTTTCCAAGGCACAGGGTTTTCTGAAGAGTGACGTCTCGGTGAAAGCCGCGCGCGGCATGTCGCACTTCGGCGAGCACGCCATCGGCTGGTTCAGCATCGGCCTGATCGGCGCGGCGGTCGACAAGAAGCGGCGCAAGGACTGGCTGATCGCGTCGGCCGGCGTCGTCGGCGCCCACGCGGCGTCGATCGCGGTGAAACGCGTGGTCAGGCGGCCGCGCCCGGACCACCCGAGCGTCGAGGTGCTGGTCGGCACGCCGAGCAAGCTGAGCTTCCCGTCGTCGCACGCGACGTCCACGACGGCGGCGGCGGTGCTCTACTCCGGATTGACCGGGCGTAACCTGGTGCCCGCCCTGGTACCGCCGATGCTCGCCTCGCGGCTCGTGCTCGGCGTTCACTATCCGACAGACGTTCTGGCCGGTGCGGCCCTCGGGGGGCTCGTCGGTGGTCTGATACGACGGAAGCTGAAGAAGAACCCATGAGCGAGACGACCGAGCAGCGCAACAGCGACGAAGCGGCCGTGACTCCCGAGACACCGGAAACCCCGGTGCCGGCGGAGACGACGACGGAGACCGCGGCACGCGGCCCGTTCGGCCTGGTGGGCGGCGTGATCAAGACCGCCCGTCCGCGCCAGTGGGTGAAGAACGTGCTGGTCTTCGCGGCCCCGTTCTTCGCCTTCTCGAAGTCGACCGACCGCACGGGCCTGCTGCTCGACGCGATCGTCGCCTTCGTGGCCTTCTCGCTGGTGGCGAGCTCGGTCTACCTCATCAACGACGCGGTCGACGTCGAGGCCGACAAGGCGCACCCGACCAAGCGGAACCGGCCGATCGCGGCCGGGATCGTGCCGGTGCCCGTCGCGTACGGGTCCGCGGTCGTGTTCTTCCTCGCCGGCCTCGGCGTCTCGTTCCTCGCCAGCTGGCAGCTGGCGGTCGTGCTGGCGGTCTACGAAGCCGTCCAGCTCGGCTACTGCTTCGGCCTCAAGCACCAGCCGGTGGTCGACCTGGCCATCGTCGGCTCGGGCTTCCTGATGCGCTCGATCGCCGGTGGTGTCGCGGGCGGCCTGGCGCTGTCGCAGTGGTTCCTGCTGGTCACGGCGTTCGGCTCGCTGTTCATGGTGGCCGGCAAGCGCTACGCGGAGATCATGCTGTTCGAGCGCACCGGGGCGAAGATCCGGTCGTCGCTGAAGAAGTATTCGGCCAGCTACCTGCGGTTCGTCTGGGCGACGTCGGCGGCGATCCTGATCATGTCCTACTGCCTGTGGGCGTTCGAGATCCGCCAGACCGAGCACAACTCGGTGTGGGCGCTCATCTCGATGGTGCCGTTCGTGGTGGCGGTGCTGCGCTACGCGGTCGACGTCGACGGCGGCATCGCGGGCGAGCCCGAGGAGATCGCGCTCAAGGACCGCGTGCTCCAGGTGCTCGGCGCGACCTGGGTGGCCACGCTGTTCCTGTCGTTCTACCTGTGACTCCTTCTCATGGCGGATCGACAGGTTGGCTTCAGGTTCAGCACAGCTGACGGGGTCACCCTGAGGTGGTGGGGGCGGGCAGCACGCTCGTCCCCGTAGACCACAGGAGCGACCATGACCGACCAGCCGCGCGACCCCCACCAGGTCCCGCCGAACGCGGGCGCGGAGCAACCGACCGCCGAACAGCCCACGGCCCAGGCCGGCGCGGCTGAGCACCCGGCCACGGCACCGCCGTCGGCCGGACAGCCGTCCACTACGCCCGCGGCCGGACAACCGGCCGCCGAGCAGCCCACCGCCGTGCAGCCGTCAGCCGCGCAACCGGCGGCCGGGCAGTCTGCCGCCGAGCAGCCCACCGCCGTGCAGCCAACAGCCGCGCAACCGGCGGCCGGGCAGCCTGCCGCCGGACAGCCGTCGTCCGGGCAACCGACCATGGCATTGCCCTCGGCCGCCGGAGCGGCTGCGGCCGCGCCGGCCCAGGGCGACCCCGCCGCGCCGGGGCAGCCCGCCGTCGCTCCGGCGGCCGACCAGACCGCCGCGCACGGCCAGGCGGCCCCGCCCACCCCGCAGCTCTCCCAGCCCGGCCCCGGGCAGACCTACGGCGCTCCCGGCCCGGGTTACGGCGCCTGGGGCGCTCCCGCGGCGGCCGCGCCGCGACAGCCCGGCGGGTTCCGGCGGTTCGTCGGGCACCGGGCCACCCAGCTGGTGGCCGTCGGCGTGCTCGGGCTCCTGGTCGGCGGCGGCATCGTCGGCGGGATCGCCGCGGCCACGAGCCACGGCCCCCGCGACGGCCGTCCGGGCATCCACCGCCAGTACTCCGGTCCGGGCGCCGGCCCGGGCATGGACGGCCGCGGCGGCTTCGGAAACCGCGGCGGCGGCAACTCCGGCACCCCCAACGGCGGCAACACCAACGGCACCGACGACGGTTCCGGCCCCGGCATCTGACCCCTGACCTGCCGTCAAGGCCGCCGTACGGACGTCAGACGCCCGTGCGGTGGCCTTGACGGCACTCGGGCGAGCGAAGGGTCCGGCTGCGCCACTTGATACCGGGCAGATCACGGAAGTATCACGAGCAGGGTACGGTGTTCGTGATGCGAAGCGCCTCCGCAGAACTCGACGAGGCCACCGGTGCGCTGCCGGTGGCCCGCTCCGTCACCCGTCCTTGGGTCCTCCCGGCGGGGGTCGCGGTGGCCTCCGCCGTGGTGTTCGCCCTGGTCAGCCACCATCTGATCGATGACACGTACATCACGCTGTCCTACGCCAAGAACCTCGCGTTCCACGCGCACTGGGGCCTGATCGAGCAGGGCACGGCCAACACCGCGACGTCGCCGCTGAACGTCCTGGCTCTCGCCGCGGTCACGTTCGTCGTCCGCGACGCCGTGCTGGCCGCCGGGATCGTGTTCGTCGCCGCGCAGGTCGGGCTGGTGCTCGGGCTGCGCCGGCTGGCCGAGCGCGCCGAGCTGCCGCCGGCGTTCGCGCCGTTGACGTTCGGCTTGCTGCTGGTCAACCCGCTGCTGCTGTCGTCGGTCGGCCTGGAGGTCGCCCTCGGCGCCACCGGCGTCGTCTGGGCGCTCGTCTACGCGGGGGAGCGCCACCCCGGCCGGCTGGGGCTGGTGATCGGGCTGCTCGCGCTCGTCCGGATCGACCTGCTGCTGATCGCGGCGGTGGTGTTCCTGGCCCGCCGCGAGTTCTGGGACGGCATCTGGCGGACGGTCTTCGGCGCGCTCGCCGTGACGGTCCCGTGGTTCGGCTTCAGCTGGCTGGTACTCGGCTCGGCCGTGCCGGACACGCTGGTCATCAAGATCAGCCAGCAGTCGTGGGGCCCGTTCAGCTTCACCAACGGCCCGTTGCTCTACTGGCGCAACTTCCCGGCCGCGGCCACGCTGTCGTTCCTGCCGCTGCTGGTCGGCGGCCTGGCCGGCCTGCTCTGGCTCGTCCAGTTCCGCCGCGGCTCGGCGACGGCCCGCCGCTTGACGCCGTTCGCGCTGCTCGCCGTCGCGGGCGCGCTGCACTACGTCGCCTACAGCCGGCTCGGCGTGCCGCCGTACCACTGGTACTACGCGCCGAGCATCATCGGCGCGACGATCTTCCTCGGCGCCTGCGTCACGGCGGCGCCGCACCGGGCGAAGCAGGCCGCGTGGACCGGCGCCGGCGCGGTGCTCGCCGCGAGCGTCGCGGTGTACGTGCTGCCGGGTGTCCCGCGCCGGTTCGCGCCGATCACCAGCAACCACGCGTCGACGACGGAGTACCGCGAGATCGGCCAGGAACTGGCGGCGATCGCCCACGGCCGCACGGTCGAGACGGCGGGCGAGGTCGGCGCGCTCGCGTACGCGTGCGACTGCGAGCTGGTGGACGAGTTCTCCGACCGCGGCGCCGTCGATCCGGCGATCGCCGAGACGAAACGCCGCAGCGGCGACCTCGGCCGCGCGCTGCTCGAGGCCAACTTCCACAACTTCGACCACAGCGTCGCCCCGATGAGCCCGGAGCTGGTCCTGGCGACCACGCGCCACACGCCGCCGTCGACGGCCCTGGCGAGCTGGCGCATCGACTCGCCGTGGATGGGCGCGCAGAACCTCTACCTGATGCCCGCCCACGCGGCCGGGAGCTAAGTCCGCAGCGCGGTGACGTCCAGCGTGAGGGTGAACTCGCGCCCGCCCATCCGCTTGCCGTACGTGAGACCGAACGCGAAGCGGTCCACCACCGTCGCCGCGCGGGCCGTGAAGCCGTCGGGAGTCAGCGTGACCGCGTCGATCGCGCACCGGACGCGGCCCGCCGTCCCGCGGACCGTCACGACGCCGTCCAGCAGCCACCGCGAGCCGTCCTGACGCGGGTGGCCCTCGGTGAAGGTGATCAGCGGGTGCTCACGGCCGTGCAGGAACCGGCGGGACTGCAGTTCGGTGTCGCGCAGCCGGTCACCGGTCGAAAGGCCCGTCGCGTCGATCTCCGCCGTCACCAGCGACGCCGTCACCGGGTCGCTGACGAGCACCGTGCCGCCGCGCAGCGGGAACTCGCCGGCCACGGTCGACATGCCGAACAGGTGCGTGCCGGAGACGCCGACCCGGCACCGCGCCGCGTCCAGCCGGTACTCGCCGGGCGGCGGGATCTCGATCATCGGCGCGCCCACATCCGGTTCATCGTGCCCTCCCGCGCGAGCAGCACCTGGGTGACCACCTGGAGCACCACAAAACTCGCGATCGACAGCACCGTATCGAGCCCGGGCACGCTGTCCACCGGGAACGTGTACGCCATCATCACGCTCAGCGCGCTGTGCAGGAGCCCGCCGACACCCCAGACCACCGTCAGCACCCGCCAGACCCGCCGGAACGACGGCGTGTCCGCCCAGCGCGCCTCCAGCGTGTCGGCGCGGTGGGGAACCAGCGCCAGCGTGGCCTGGTACGTCGTCGGACGGCGGCCCACCCACAGGCTCGCGAGCATCCAGACGCCGATCAGGATGCTGAACCACGCGCTCCGAATCAGCTGCAGCCGCGCGTCGCCGGTGAGCAGCGACGTCACCAGCCCGATCCCGACGATGAACAGCACGAACAGGCCCATGCCGTCGACCCGCCGGTGCCGCAGCGCCAGGTAGAGCATCCGCAGTGCCGGCGGCAGGCCGCTGAACGTCAGCGCCCAGATCGGCGCGACGTCGAAGGCCCGCAGCAGGTAGTACCCGCCGACCGGCGCGGCGATGTCGCAGAGCAGCGCGACGAGCGATTTCCCCATGACCCGAGCTTCGCGGCCGGGCCGGGCCCGGGCCATCGTCGACCTGGCTCCTACGCATCCACCGTCCGGTTGATGCCGGCGGTCAACCGCTGCCGGGTGAGCTTCACGCCGAGCAGCAGGCAGCCGACGGTCAGCGCGGTGTCGAGGAACGGCACGACGTCGACCGGCAGCGTGAACGCCATCAGCACGACGGCGCAGCCGAGCAGCACGCCGCCCACACCCCACCAGAGGGTCACCGCGCGCCACTGCCGCCGGAAGCCCTCGTCGGCGGCCCACCCGGCTTCGAGTTCGGCGGCACGGGCCGGCTGGAGCGTGCAGATCACCCGGAACAGGAACGGCTGCCGGCCGACGACCAGGCTCGCCAGCATCAGCCCGCCCAGCAGCAGCCCGACCCAGGCACTGCGGACCAGCAGCAGCCGCGGGTCGCCGGAGATCAGCGCCACCGCGCCGTTGACCACGAGCATGGCCAGCACGAACGCGCTGAGCGGGTCGATCCGGCGGTGCCGCACCAGGACGTACCCGGAGCGGATCGCCGGCGGCAGCGCGCTGACCAGCAGCGCCCACAGCGCATCGACGTCGAAGGAGCGCAGGACGTAGAACAGGGCCATCGGGAGAGCGACGTCGCGCAGGAGCATCGTCAGCCCGCCGCGGTCACTCGAAGTGTGCGTCATGACGACAGTCTGTTTCGACTGCCGCCACGACACATCGACCCGCGGGTCGGGCGCGGATGGAACTCCGGCTCCACCCGCGGGTGGAGGCCCCAGGAGAGATCTCAGATGGGGAGCTTGCGGAAGATCGGCCGCGGGACGTGCCGCAGCGCCGACATCACCAGCCGGAACGGCGCCGGCGCCCAGACCAGGTCCTTGCCGGCGCGAGCGGCCGACACGGCGATGTCGGCAACCTGCTCGGCGGTCTGCGCCAGCGGGGCGTCCTTCATGCCCTCGGTCATCTTCGTCTTGACGTGCCCGGGGCGGACGACGGTCACCTTCACACCGTGCGGCGCGAGCGCCTCGCCGAGGCCCAGGTAGAAGCCGTCGAAACCGGCCTTGGTCGAGCCGTAGACGAAGTTGGAGCGCCGGACGCGCTCACCGGCCACCGACGACAGCGCGATCACCGTGCCGTGGCCCTGGACCTTGAGCTTCTCCGACAGCGCGACACCGACCGACACCGCGGCCGAGTAGTTCACAGTCGCCAGCTCGACGGCCTTCGCGTGGTCCTGCCAGAGCTCCTCGGCGTCGCCGAGCAGGCCGAACGCCACGACCGCGACGTCGATGTCGCCGCCCTCGAACGCCTTGTCCAGCACGCCCGGGTGGGACGCGAGGTCCTTCGCGTCGAAGTCGACGGTCGCCACCTCGGCGCCCTTGTCCTTCAGGCGCTGCGCGGCCGCGTCCAGCCGCGGCGACGGGCGGGCCGCGAGCACGACCCGCAGCGGCTTCTCGGCGAGGTACTTCTCGGCGATCGCCAGCGCGATGTCGGACGTGCCGCCGAGCAGCAGCAGGGACTGGGGGTTGCCAACGGCGTCGATCACAGTGCGAGCCTCCGGCTCATGTCAGAGGCGAAAACGCCTTCGGGGTCCACGGCGGCGCGAACCTTGCGCCACTCTTCGAGCCGCGGGTACATCTTCGCGAACGTCTCGGGCGAGGTGCGCGAGTCCTTCGCGGTGTACAGCCGCCCGCCGAGCTCGAGGACGTCGTCGTCGAGCTCCTGGCAGAACCGGCTGAGCCCGTCCTTGATCGGGAAGTCGACGCAGACCATCCAGCCGGGGTGCGGGAACGACAGCGGTGCCGCGTTGCCCTCACCCATCCGCTTGAACACGTTGAGGAAGGAGACGTGCCCCGACTCGGCGATCTTCTTGACGATCTTTCGCAGCGGCTCGGCCGCGCCCAGCGGCGTCGAGAACTGGTACTGCAGGAAACCCTTGGAGCCGTAGGCCCGGTTCCACTCGCCGAACATGTCCAGCGGGTGGTAGAAGGCGGTCAGGTTCTGGATGACGCCGTGGGCTTCCTTCGGCGTCTTCCGGTAGTACAGCTCGCCGATCGTGCCGAAGGTCAGCTTGTTCGCCAGGCCGTTCGGGAAGACGTCCGGCAGCGTCGCGAGCTGCGGAGCGTCGAACTTCAGCGGGTTCGCCCGCAGCTTCGGCGGCAGTTCGTCGAGCTTGGCGAGCGAGCCGCGGCCGAAGGCGGCGCGGCCCAGCTTCGAGCCGGTGGAGATCGTGTCGAACCACGCCGAGGAGTACGTGTACTTGTCGTCGGAGCCGTTGCTGACCAGCTCCAGCGTCTCGTCGAGGTTGTTCGTGCGCTCGTTGTCGGCGAGGAAGTACGCCGTCTCCGTCTTGGTCATCCGGATCGTGGCCCGGACGATGATCCCGGTCAGGCCGATGCCCGCCACGGTCGCCCAGAACAGCTCGGCGTCCGGGCCCTCCGGCGTCAGCGTGCGGACCTTGCCGTCCGCGGTGATCAGGTCCATCGACACGACGTGGTTGCCGAAGCTGCCCGCGCTGTGGTGGTTCTTGCCGTGGATGTCGTTGGCGATCGCGCCGCCGATCGTCACCTGGCGCGTGCCGGGCAGCACCGGGACCCACAGGCCGTACGGCAGCGCCTCGCGCATCAGCTGGTCCAGGCTCACGCCGGCGTCGAGGTCGACGAGCGCGCTGTCCGGGTCGATCGAGTGGATCCGGTTCAGGGCCGTCATGTCGATGACGAGGCCGCCCGCGTTCTGCGCCGGGTCGCCGTAGGAGCGGCCGAGGCCGCGCGCGATGACACCGCGCTCGCCGGCTTGGGTAACGGCCCGCGCGATGACTTCGACGTCTGCGGTGCTCAGCACGTCGGCGGTGGTCGGTGCCGTCCGCGCCCAGCCCGTGAGCGTGCGACGCTGTGTCTCGGGTGCTTGGGTCACCCGACCAGGGTAGCCACGCCGAACGACGCCCGGAACGTGACCCTGAAGTGCTCGCTTCTACACTTTGCGCATCAAGGCACAAGCGCCCGCGCGGGTGACCATGACTCAGGCAACGAGGTAAAGCAGTGGTGGCGACCGATCCGCAAGCTGAGATACCGGCTGCGCAGCCGTCCTCGATCGGACTGCTCGGGCAGCTCATTCGCTTCGCCCTGATCGGTGGCTTCTGCGCCCTGGTCGACCTGGGCACGTACACGCTGCTGACCCAGGTGGCCGGGATGGCCGCTTCACCGTGGGTCGACGTCGCCCGCGCTATCAGTTTCATCGTGGGCACGACCACGGCGTTCTTCCTGAACCGGAAGTTCACCTTCTCCGGCGGGCGCCGCGACGGCAAGGCGCAGGTCGGCTCGTTCGTGATGCTCTACACCGTGACGTTCTTCGTCGCGGTCGGGGTGAACCAGCTGATGCTGCAGGTGCTGCCGGAGTCCGCGTGGCAGCACACGCTGTGCTGGGCCGTGTCGCAGGCCACCGCCACCGTGATCAATTTCGTGATGCTCAAGTGGGTCGTCTTCCGCGAGCCGTCGACTGAGGAGAACTGAGGAACTTCATGCCCGGTAAAACAGCTACCCCGGCGCCGACCACCACTGCCGGCGCGGCCGCCGAGACGCGGTTCACCGAGCACACTCCGCAGGGTCGCCTGACGGCGCAGCGCGGGCTCTACGCCGGCCCGGCGCCGATCGTCAGCAAGGACCTCTACGCCGAGCTCGAGTGGGGCTCGGCCGTGCGGGAGCGTGCGGCGATCAGTCTTGAGCCCGCCTCCAAGGTGTCGGGCAACACGTACTTCGGGCGGTTCCCGGCCTCCTACTGGCAGCGCTGGACCACCGTGACCGAGGTGTCGGTCGAAGCCGTCGTCACCGGAACCGGGCTGCTGTCCATGGGCGCCTCCGACGTCGAAGGTGAACCGCGGGTCATCGAGGCCGAGCAGGTCACCGACGTCACCCAGCACAAAATCGCCCTCACCGGCAAGCTCGACAAGTTCTACGACGGCGGCGCGCTCTGGCTCGACCTGGAAACCGAAGGCGGCCAGACCCTGCGCGTGGAGCAGGTCCGCTGGACCGTCGAAGCCCCGGAGACGATCCGCCCGACCGCGGTCACCATCTGCACCATGAACCGCGCCGACGACTGCCTCAAAAACCTCCAGGCGCTGGCCGCGGACGTGTCGTCGCTGGACACGCTGGACGCGATCTACGTCGCCGACCAGGGCACCGACCTGGTCGAGTCCCGTGACGGGTTCGACCAGGTCGTCAAGGACCTCGGGGAGAAGCTGCACTACATCAAGCAGCCGAACCTCGGTGGCGCCGGCGGGTTCACCCGCGGGCTCTACGAGGTCGCCGGGCACACCGCCACCGCCCACGCCAACGTCCTGTTCATGGACGACGACGTGCTGCTGGAGCCGGACCTGGTGATCCGGATGACGGCGTTCTCCAACCGCGCCGCCAACCCGATCATCGTCGGCGGGCAGATGCTGAACCTGTTCCACCCCAACCAGCTCCACGTCGGCGCCGAATACGCCCGGTTGAACACCCTCGAGCCCGGTCAGCCGGTCGAGCACTCCCTGACCACCGCGGACCTGCTCGGGGTGGACGAGGAGACGTTGAAGCCGAACCGGCAGGAACGCCGCCTGGACGCCGGGTACAACGGCTGGTGGTCGTGCCTGATCCCGTACGAGGTGGTGCAGGCCACCGGGTATCCGATGCCGTTCTTCTTCCAGTGGGACGACGCGGAGTACTCCTACCGGGCCCGCGCGCACGGTTTCCCGACGGTGACGCTGCCGGGTGCGGGGGTGTGGCACGCGGACTTCCACATGAAGGACTGGGACGAGTGGCACCGCTACTTCAACCTGCGCAACTCCATCATCACCGCCGCGCTGCACTCGCCGTTCAACCTCAACCTGCTTTCGCGGGTGCTGCTGGCCCAGCTGGTGCGGTACCTGCTGGGGATGCAGTACGGGCTGTCGGCGACGCTGATCAAGGCCGTGGAGGACTTCCTCGAAGGCCCTGAGGTCCTGCGTGACGGTGGTGTCGAGGCGATGAAGGAGATCCGCCGGATCCGCGACCAGTACCCGGAGACCAAGCGCCACAAGGCCACCGACGTCCCCGGGATCGCGTCCAACGACATCGGCATCATCAACAGCGCGCCGCGGCCCAGCATGCAGCGCCTGGTGTTGATCAAGCGCGTGCTCGACCGGGTGCTCGGCCGCAGCCGCTTCGGGCTCGGCGCCGTGCCGATCGACGAGGCGAACTGGTGGCACATCGCCCTGTTCGACACGGCGGTCGTCACCGACGCCAACCAGGAAGGCGTCCGCGTCCGGTCCTACGACAAGGTCAAGATGTTCGACCTGGCCAAGCGCGGCGCGAAGGTCGTCCAGCGGCTGCGCAAGGAAGGTGCGGCGGTGCAGGAGCAGTACAAGCGCGCCATGCCCGAGCTGACCTCGCGCGAGAACTGGAAGCGCCTCTACAAGCTCTGACCCAGGCGTCCCGGAGGCCGTCTCACGATCCGTCGTGAGGCGGCCTTCGTGCGTCAGGTGTGCATGCCGAAGACGTTGGTCTTGCGGTTGAGGTCGTCGATGTAGGCGGCGGCGACGTGGGCGAAGTTGATCGTCACTTCCGCCTCGTTCCTGGTCGTCACGGTGTCCACCGCGGCGGACTTCACCAGCTGGGCGAGCTTGCCCGCCAGCTTCCCGGATTCTTCGGTGGTCAGCGCGAACAGCAGCGGTTCGCCGCCGGTGGCGAGGTGCAGCACGAGTGCGGGTTTCTGGTCAGCCATGCACCCATCGGACCAGCGGCGATCTTCGCGCGGCAAGCGAGTTCGCTGAGGGCGCAGCGGCTTCGGCGTCCGGCTGCGGCCCTCGCCCGCGGTGGACTACCGTTTCCGGAGAACTGAAACCCGCGGGGGAGATGCAAGCGATGCCACACACGTTCTCGCTGTCGCTGGCGGCGGTGGACATCCTGATCGAGCGGCTCGGCCTCGGCCGCGCGCCGACGCCGTTCGAGGTTCCGCACGTCGGCACGACCGTCGAGCAGCGGGGGATGATCCGCGACGCCGTCGTCCGCGACCTCACCGGGCGCGGGCTGTGGCAGCGCGGGCGCCTCGACGCGGACGTCGAGCTGGCGCTGGCCACCTTCGTCCGCGGCAGCCTGACCATCAGCGCGGTCGCCGAGCTGGGCGGCAAGCAGCTCTTCGCCCGCGTCGCCTCCGACGGCCAGTTCGCCGTGCTCGCGAAGCAGGACGAGAACCTCATCGTCTTCGAGGAGGTCCGCCCGACCGGCATCGTCCCGGCGATCGTCGACCTGCTGCCGCTGACCCCGGCCGCCCCCGGCCAGTCGGTCACCATCTCCCGCCCGGCCGAGCAGCCCCGCCAGCAGCGCCGCGACGACGCGTACGACCCCTTCGCCGGCGTCACCGGCCCGCGCTCGCAGAGCGGCAGCGGCGGTCCGCAGGTCCGGATGATCGAGCGCGTCTTCCAGGAGCCCAAGAAGCGCATCGGCCAGTTCACGGCCCAGACCCGAGGCGGCACGTTCCCCCCGCTGGCCTGGTTCGACACCGACCACGGCCGCTGGCTGATGTCGTCCCGCAGGTCCGACGACGGCCAGCGCTGGATCACCTACGCCCCGGCCGACAACGCCCGCCTCGCCCAGCAGCTGTACGCCCAGCTCGAAGGCCAGTTCTGACCCTGCGGGAACCTCGGGCGGCGGCCCTGCGTCCGAAGTGAAGATCGGTGAACGGCAGTTGCGCAGGGTGCCCGGCTAGTAGACTCCCGGGTGCACACGCACGGGCGAAGCGATACGGGGTGGAACAGCGATGTTGATTGCCGACGGCGGCGGAGGCGGCTCGTTCGCGGACATAGTCAACCCGCTCTCCTCGGGCAGCATGAGCGAGGCGATCAAGGGCGTCACCGCGGAGACCCAGAAGCTGGTGGACGCCGCCAAGGGCGGCGGTTTCAAGATCACCCCCGAAGGTGTGAAGCCGATCCGGGACGCGCTGAACGAGCTGGTCACCGACCTGCGCCACTTGGACAAGGACGTCGTGGTCCTGAACCAGACGCCGCAACTGGGGAACCACCCGTACGGCCACACCGTCGCGAGTCATGACCAGAAGGGTGCGGCGGACGCGGAAGGCTCTGCCGGCGTCGCGCTGTCCCAGCTCCGCGAGGTGGCCAAGCAGGCCGACGAGGCGCTGGCCCGGGCCGCGGGTCAGTACACCGAGGCTGAGAACACCGCTCTCGACAGCCTGAAGTCCAAGCCGTAGGGAATGATGAAACTCCTCGCACGCGCTGCGTTGCCCGTCGTCGCGGGCGTCTTCCTGCTGGCCGGCTGCACCAGCGCCCAGAACGGCACGGCTACGCCGGCGAATTCGGAGTCGGCCGCGCCGACCTCCGACAGTTCGAGCACCGCGGACCCCGGCAGCGCCACGACTACCGCTCTTGAACCGTGCACCTTGCTGACGGCTGCCGACGTCAGCCCGTACAGCACGTTCGGCGATGCCGAGGAGAAAAAGCTCGGCGGAGCGCGGACCTGCGGTTATGAGAACAAGACCACCACGGCGAGCGAAGAAGGCATGACCATCACCGCCGCCATCCGCGACGACGTCCCGCTCGACGCGGTCGTCGACACCGGTGGTGGCATCAAGGACCTCCAGGTGAACGGCCGCAAGGCCAAAGAGGCGTCCAGCACCGCGCCGCTCGGCTGCACGGTCGCCCTCGGCGTCGGGGACAAGGCGCGAGTGGACGTGAACGTCACGTCGGTCAACACGGTCGAGAGAGCCTGCCAGCTCGCCGAGGACGTGGCCACGAAGATCGTCGAGCCGCGGTTGCCGAAGGGATAGGGGACCCAGATGAGCACGCGACAGCAGCCTCCGGCGCCCAAGACGCCGGACAAGACGCCGCAGCAGGTCCAGGACATGGCGCCCGCCGACCGGGATGCCTACCTCCAGCAGAAGGCCGACGAAGGCGTCGACCCCGGCAACTGGCTCTTCGGGCCGCTCCAGCAGTGGATCGCCCAGCAGCAGGCCAAGAACCAGTCCCAGGAGATGGGCGACAAGAACGTCGCGGAGGCCACCAAAGGCCGTGACGTCGACTACGTCGCCGGCCTGAACGCGCCGAACGCGGACTACAAGGGCAGCGACCACACTCAGCTCCAGGCGTACCTGCAGAGCAACCTGAACGTCGAGCAGGTCTCCGACGTCTCGACCGCCTACCACCAGGTCCACCAGGTTTTCGACAAGTTCGCCACGTCGATGAACACCGCCGTCAATGCCTCCAAAGGCACTTGGGAAGGGCCTGCCGCCGAGAACGCGCAGTCCTACTTCACCAGCCTCGGCAAGTGGTCCGACGCCAACTCGCAGAACGCGAAGCTCGCCTCGGAGACCATCTACGACCAGGGCCAGGCCGCCTCCACGGCCAAGAACTCGATGCCCGCCCCCATCCCGTTCAGCTGGACCGACGAGATGAAGAACTGGGCGACGTCCAACCCGTTCAGCCTGCCGGACAACGTCGACAAGTCGTTGCAGAAGCAGAAGGACAGCCAGGCGGCGCACGACCAGGCCGCCAGCGTGATGTCGACCTACGACAAGAACCTCTACGAGGCCGCGTCGAAGCAGCCCGCCTTCGCGCCGCCGCCCAGCTTCAGCACCGGGGGCGGCACTGGTGACCCCAACGGGAGTGGCGACAAGAACGGCATCAACAACCCTTCGGGCGTCAACGTGCCCGGCTCCAGCTCGGTGAACATGCCGGGCGGCAGCAACTCCACCGGAAACAACTCGACCGGCAGTAACTTCACCGGCGGCAACGTTCCCGGCCCCAACGTCACGCCGCACATCTCCGGGCCCGGCTCGACCACGGGCGCCGGGATCCTGCCGGCCGGGACCACCACGCCGTCGGGCTTCCAGCCGGGGGCCGTGCCGACCGGGTCGGCGGGGAACCCGAACACCTCCATGGGCGGCATGCCGATGAGCCCGATGCCGATGGGCGGCGGCATGGGTGGCGGCTTCGGCGGCGACGAGGCCTACAACTCCAAGCTCGGCGGCGGAGCGGGAGGCAGCGGCCGGGGCGGTTCCGGCTTCGGCCCCGGTGGCTCGGGCTCCGGCAGCGCGACCGGCGCGGGCGCCGCCTCGGGCGCGGCCCGGCCGGGTGGCATCGGCGCGGCGGAAGCGGCCGCCGGACGCGGCATGGGCGGGCTCGGCTCGGGCGGTGCGGCCGGCCGCGGCGGGATGGGCTCGGGCGGCGGCATGGGGCGTGGCCAGAAGGGCGAGGGCGACGAGGACACGGAGCACTCGCGTCCGACGTACCTGGTCGAGGGCGACCCCGACGAGGTCTTCGGCACCGACATGCGCACGGCCCCGCCGGTCATCGGCGAATAACAGCTCGGCGAAACGCCCCGCACCGGATCCTGGTGCGGGGCGTTTCGCGTCCACGCTGGTCACGGAACCAGTAACCTTCCCCGCGCGTCGGACTGCGGGGAGGCCGGGATGACACCTGAGGAATGGCTGGCGAACTTCGAGACGAAGATCGCCGACGTCCGCGAGAAGGCCGAAGAGTTCCGCGTCGGGCTCGAGGCCGCCGGCACGACCGTCGCCTCGCCCGACGGGGCGATCCACGTCGGGGTCGCGCCCAACGGTTCGCTGACCGACCTGCGGCTCACCGACTCCGCGGTCGCCGGCAAGTCCGGGGCCAAGCTCGCCGAGGAGATCCTCAAGCTCGCCCGCAAGGCGCAGCGCGACGCCGCGGTCAACGTCGCGGCCGCGTTCGCGCCGCTGGGCGGGGACTCCGAGGCCATGCACATGGTCACCGGCTACGTCCCGCCGGAGGAACCCGAGGAGCCACCGGCTCCCGAGCCGATCCGCGAACGACGGCTCTGGCAGCACGAAGAGCCGGAAACGCCACCGCCGCCACGCCGTCCGACGCGCCCGCCGCGCGACGATGACGACTTCGGCGGCTCCGCGATCATGCGCCGCGACTGAGGGGATTTCGGACATGACCACCGCCACTTCCGGGGCCGGCGTCTTCGACACCTACGCCGGGCTCGTCGACTCCGTGACCGCCGACTCGGAGTCCGAGGGCCAACGCGTCCTCGACGTCTCCATCAGCGCGGCCGGCGCGGTCGTCGACACCGTCGGTGCCGCCATCGACCCGCTCGGCGCCGTCCTCAACGCCGGCGTCGGGTGGCTGCTGGAGCACATCAGCTTCCTGCGCGAGCCGTTGGACGCCCTGCTCGGCAACCCCGACGAGATCAACGCGAACGTCGACCAGCTCAAGTCCGCCGCGGCCGAGATGCACACGCTCGCCCAGGAACACCGGGACGACCTGCGCAGCGTCGCCGAATGGACCGGCCAGGCCGCCGACGCCTACCGCGACAGCCTCACGAAGATGGCCGAGGAGCTGGAGTCGCTCGGCAAGACGCTCGACGGGACGGCCGCGGTGGCCGGTATCTCCGGCATGCTCGTCACGACGTTGCGCGGCATCGTCTTCGGGCTGATCTCGTCGGTGATCGCCGAGCTGATCCGGGACGCGCTGATCGCGGCCGCCTCGGCGGTGTGCACCTTCGGCGGCTCGATCGCCGCGTTCTGCGGGGTCGCGTCGGCCCGCGCCGCGGCGACCGCGTCGAAGATCGCCGGCAAGATCAGCAAGCTCCTCGAGGGCTTCGCGCGCCAAGGCGGCCGACTGGCCAAGCTCCTCGAAGCCATGGAGAAGCTCACCAAGGGCCTGGACCGGTTCTCCACGGTCGGCGGGCTCGCGATGGGCGCGTACCAGGCCGCCAAGCCGTACGAGACCCAGCAGCCGGCGGAGGCGTGATGGCGACCCACCACACCAGCACCCCGCACCACACGAGCACGCCTCACCACACTCCGGACGTCTCGCCGGCGCACCACGAGACGTCGAGCCCGCACCCCACCGAGCCGCGTCCGACGACGGGTGGTGGCGGCCACGGCGGCGGGTACGCCCTGCACACGGAGTCCCTGGGCACCATGGAAGGCCACCTCGGCCGGACCAAGGACAAGGTGCACGCGGTCGGCCGGACCGTCTCCGGCGCGAACTTCGGTGCCCAGTCCATGGGCCTGGTCGGCTCCACCATGACCGGCACGCTCAACACCACCGTCTCGGCGGCCAAGGAGCACGTCACCCGCGCGGGCAAGGCGGTCGAGGACGCCGGCACCCGCACCAAGGCGGTCCGCGAGCACTACCAGACCACCGAGGCGAACGCCGCCGACACGATGACCGCGGCGGGCAAGCACGTCGACGCGCCCACGGAGAAGACCGCGGCGAGCGGTTCGGGCGGCGGCGGAACCCCACCGCCCGGTGCGAACCCGCCCCGCCCACCGGACGACCCCGGCGGCATGCACAACAACCGGGGCCACCACGCCACCGACGACGAGCTGCGCGGCCAGTACACCCGCGACTCGATGCAGACCCGCCCGACGTCCACGGACGACCAGATCCGCGCCACCGCAAGCAGGTTGGGCTACGACCCGGACCGGCACCTGGCGATGACGCTGCAGCCGACGGCGGACCTGACCCCGGCCCAGCGTGCGGAGATCGTCGCGGTGCGCAACGAGCTGAAGGCCAATCCGGGCGAGCTCATGACGAAGGTCGTGAAGCCGGAGATCGGCGAGGCCACGCTCGCCAACCAGACCACATATGTCGACCTCCACTCCGGGGCGACCGAGACCAATTACCCCACCTCAGTGGCCGGGTCGATCGCCCGCGGCAGCGACAGTGCGCAGTACGGGACTCCTCAGGAATTCCGGGACAGGCTCGCACTCGACGACAAAGGGGCCGGGTGGACCCCGATCAAGGCGGGCGCCGGTGAGGCTTACCAGCTGCGCTTCCCCGCGTTGGACGAAAGCAAGGCCATGGAGATCAGCTACGGCGGCACGGATCCGGTGACGGCCCACGAGATGCAATCGCTGTCCGGACAGCAGGGACCTCGTGAGCTGAAGCCGCCGTTCCTCGGAACCGGCTACACCGGCGGCGGTGTGCCGGAGTGGATGCACACCCCACGCGGCTACGCGGGGCGTGGTGAGATGTGGCTGGTGCACGCGGACGGGACGGAATCCCTGGCCGGTGTCTATCTGGAGAAGCGCGGTTGGTTCGACGTTCGCGGTCGAGGAGGATCCGGTGCCTGACAGTTATGCCGTGCACCAGGGCAGGACGTATGAGGCCTCCGGTCGGCCGCCCGGCCGGCTGGCGCTCTACGAAGGTGATGCCCAGGTGGCCGAGGTGCCGATCGCGGACCTCGACGAGTGGTACTCGGTCCGCATCTGGGGCACCTTCCTCGAGCACGAGTTCGAGGTGGTGGACGAGCGCGACGGTTGCTACTCGCTGTTCTACATGGCCGGCGACGGTCAGTGGGCGGCACGAGTCTGGGCCGAGCCGGAAGCTCACCCGGACGTGCAGTTCCAACGGCAGGACATGTACACGTTCATCGCGGTCACGCCGAAAGACAAGGTAGCCGACATCCACGAGGTCCGTACGGACCTCCTCGGACCGTGGCGGAAAGAGCAGGAAGAGCGTGAATCCCGTGAGTCCTGACGCTCCCGCCGGTCTCGCGGGCGGCACCGTCGTCCAGCTGCCGGTCAAGCCCGGGCTCGTCGGGCTCTACCTGGGGAACGTCATCGTCCCCGGACGCTTCGAACCCCACCGCGTCCAGGGCTTCGCCGGGCGCGCCGAGGACGTCGCCGAGCTCGACACCGCCGCCATGGTCCGGAACTACGGGCTCGCGAAGATCCCCGGCTGGGGGCCGCTCGACGAGCTGTACCTGCTCAAGTTCCAGGCCGGCCACACCTTTCCGTTCCGCACGTCCTACGGTGCTTCGGACCGGGAGATCGCGGCCGAGCTGGGGGTGGCGCGGGTGTATCCGCCGCCGTTCCTCGGGACCGGGTACTTCCCCGGCGTCGACCACCCGTTGCCGGAGTACGTGCTGCGGCTCATCGAACTCCCCGTCGGCGCGGAACTGGTCGTACGCACGGCGGAAGGTGAGACCCGGCTCGGGCAGTACCACAGCCGGAAGGTCGGCTGGATCCCGGAACAGAAGGATGCCTTCGGCGAAGCCACGTTCTTCCCGCCGCCGGTGTCGTTGCCGCCGCTGGTGCGGCGCGGGTACACCGCCCGCTACCGCGGGGGCGACTTCGACGCCGAGTTCGCCGGACCGGCCCGGGTCGTGCTGCACCCGTTGCCGGGCGCTCCGGCGCCGGCCGACTTCGGGGAGACCTACGGCTTCCGGATGAAGGCCGTCGACCAGGTCGAGCTGGACGAGCTCACGTTCGTCCGGACGCTGTGCCGCTGGCGCGGCGGCACCTTCGAGGTCCTCGGCCGGACCCGGGACGCCGCCGACCTGATCCTCGTCGACGAGGACTTCCTGACCGCGCGCGACCTCGGTCTGGCCGAAGTGGACTACCGGGTGTGGCGGCAGACCGTGCCCGCCGCCGAACTCACCGACGTCCGGGTCGAAGCCGTTCCGGTGCCGCTGGAAGGGCAGTTTCAGTAGCGGTAGAACTTCTCCGCCCGGCCCTGGCGGACCAGCTTCAGCCACGCCAGGAACGCCTTCGGGTCGCGCTTCACGCCCACGAAGTACAGGCCGAAGCGGAGCACCTCCAGCGCGCCGATCTTGCGCATTCCCGGCTGGGACAACAGGTAGCCGCGGTTGCGGTACGTGTAATACCGCTTGACCTCGTTCTCCGGGTCCTGCGCGTGGAACTTGCCGCCCAGCATCGGCTTGAACTCGTCCGAGCCGTCCGGGTGCAGGTACTTCGTCTTCAGGGACGTGCCGAACGGCAGGCCCGAGCGCGCGAGCCGCCGGTGCAGCTCGACCTCGTCGCCGCGGAAGAACAGGCGGAGGTCCGGCACGCCGACGACGTCCAAAGTGGACGCCCGGAACAGGGCGCCGTTCATCAGGGACGCGATGCCCGGGAGGAAGTCGACGCCCAGCTCGGACTGCGACCGCTTCCACGTCAGGCCGCGGCGCAGCGGGAACGCGAGCTTCTCCGGGGCGTCGATGTTCGACACCACCGGGGAAATCTCGGCCAGGCCGCGCTTTTCCGCTTCCTCCAGCAGGATCGCCAGTACGTTCTCGTCGGCCGGGCGGCCGTCGTCGTCGGCCAGCCAGACCCACTCCGCGCCCAGCGAGAGCGCGTGCAGCATGCCCAGCGCGAACCCGCCGGCGCCACCGAGGTTCCGGTGCGACGGCAGGTACGTGTGGGGCAGCGGGTAGTTCTCGACGACCTCGCGGGCCGAGTTGTCCGGCCCGTTGTCGACGACGACCAGGTGGTCGACCGGGCGGGTCTGGGCCGCGATGACCTTCAGCGAGTCCGCGAGCAGCTCGCGCCGGTGCCGCGTGACGACGACGCCGACGACCGCGCCTTCGGGCAGCTGCTGGGTCTCGCTGGCCATCATTCCCCGCCGTTCGTCGTCGCCACCGGCTCGATGCCCAGGCGCTGCAGCGTTTCCTGGCTCATGTCCATGAACGGGTCTCGGCCCTTGTACCCGGTGAGGACGTCCCGCAGCGAACCCTGCTGCTTGAGGTGCCCCTCGTCCATCCAGAGGGCCGAGTCGCACAGCTCGAAGAGGAACTCGTCCGAGTGGCTGGCGAACACCAGGATGCCCGAGCGCTTCACCAGGTCCTTGAGGCGGTCGCGCGCCTTGTTGAGGAACGCCGCGTCGACCGCGCCGATGCCCTCGTCGAGGATCAGGATCTCCGGGTCGATCGAGGTGACGACGCCGAGCGCGAGCCGCACGCGCATACCCGTGGAGTACGTCCGCAGCGGCATCTGCAGGTAGTCGCCGAGCTCGGTGAACTCGGCGATGTCGTCGACCCGCTTCTCCATCTCCTTGGCCGTCATCCCGAGGAAGAGGCCGCGGATGATGATGTTCTCCTCGCCGGAGATCTCCGGGTCCATGCCGATGCCGAGGTCGAAGACCGGCGCGATCTTGCCGGTGATCCGCGACGAGCCGCGGGTGGGCTCGTAGATCCCGGCGAGCAGCCGCAGCAGCGTGGACTTGCCGGCGCCGTTGTGGCCGACCAGCCCGACCCGGTCGCCCTCGCGGAGGTTGAGGGTCACGTCGTGGAGGGCCTCGATGATCGGCACCTTGGTGTCGGTGCCGATCTTGCCGCCGACCTTGCCGAGGACGCGTTTCTTCATCGACCGGGTCTTCGCGTCGAAGATCGGGAAGTCGACGAAAGCGTTCTGAACGTCAATGGAGACCATGTGTCACACCCAGTAGGAGACGCGGGCACGGTAATTGCGCATCGCGACGAGCGCGAGCGCCCAGCCGACGATGGTGATGGAGCCGACCACGATCCAGTTGCCCGCCGTGAACGACTGGCCGAGCAGCGGCGCGCGGACCACCTGCATGAAGTGGTACAGCGGGTTCAGCTGGATGATCGGCAGCACCCACGAGATGCTCGCGCGAGCCCCGCCGCCGAGCAGCTGGTCGACCGGCCACACGATCGGCGTGCCGTAGAACAGCAGCTGGATCAGCGAGTTGATGACCTGCGGGATGTCGCGGAAGCGGGTGGAGATGATGCCCAGCAGCAGGGTCACCCAGCCCGCGTTCAGCGCCAGCAGGAGGAAACCGGGGATCGCGAGCAGGATGTTCCAGCTCAGGCCCGGGTGGCAGTACAGGTCCGCGTGGCAGAGGCCGTCCGGGGAGCCCAGCGAATACGGGTTGTCCAGCGCGCCGAAGAAGATCACGAGGATCACGACGTAGACGATCATGTTGTGCGCGAGCAGCAGCGTCTGCCGCCACACCGTGCGCAGCATGTAGACGCTCAGCGGCGCCGGGAGCTGCTTGATCATCCCCTCGTTGGCGATGAACGTCTCCATGCCCTCGGCCAGGCAGCCGCTGATGAAGCCCCAGAGGATGAAGCCGGTGCTCAGGTAGGGCAGGAACACCTCGATGGGCGAGTGGAACAGCTGCGAGTACAGCAGCCCGAGCCCGAGCGCGATGACCGCCTGGCTGATCGTGATCCAGAAGGGCCCGATCACCGAGCGGCGGTAGCGCTGCTTGATGTCCTGCCAGCCGAGGTGACCCCACAGCTCGCGGGCGGAGAAACCGGCCTGGATGTCGGCGAAGGCGCGCGAGAACGTCTTACTGTCCGACCTCGGCGGTGCCGACGTCGCTACGGGTGAGTCTGCGGCCTGAACCGTGCTGGTGGCATGCACGTGGACGAGGGTACCGATGGGATGAGCGGCGTCCTGGCCACCCCGTCGCTGTGGTAGACGTTCTGGCCGCTATGCGCCTGCCCGGCTGCTGCGTGCTGGTACTTTCTCGGCTTATGACTGCTGCTCTCGGCGCGGCGAGCTTGATGGTCACCCTGCTCGCGGCCTACGCCGACCGGCCCGACCCGCGTTCGGTGGCCGTCGTCGGCAACCAGCCGCTCCCTCCCGACCCCCAGCGGGCCAAGGCGATCGACGCTTGCGACCTGGTCATCCGGGTCAACGGCTTCGTCGTCGACAAGCCCGGTGAAGAGGTCGTGGGCTCCCGGACGCACGTGGTGGTGTTCAACCGCGCGATCCGCGCGACGCCGTACGTCTTCCAGGACTACCGCAAGCGGCTCTACCTGCTGGTCGAGCCCGGCCGGATGCACTGGGAGCCCGAGGACCTGCCGGGCTGGTGGCCCGAAGACCTGGGCGCGGTCCAGGTGCCGAACCGCGAGGTCGTGCTGCCCCTTTCGGACGCCCTGGGCCTGCCCACGCGCGACGAGCCGACGTGGTCGACCACCGGCACCCTGGCGGCCTGGATCGCGCGGACGTCGTTCCCGGGCGCGCAGCTCGTGCTCACCGGGTTCTCGTTCATCGACAACCCGGAGCAGACGTCGTGGGAGCACGCCGCGGGCGACTCCTGCATCGTGGGCCCGGAGCACCAGATCGCCGCCGAAGGGCGGCTGCTGGACTCCTGGACCAAGACCGGCGACACCACCCTCCTGCGCTGACGCGCGTCCCCACCCCACGTACGTAAGGAACACCCATGGCAGTGCAGAAACTCGGCAGAGGCCTGATCGACCGGATCGTCCGCGTCGTCGACTTCCGCGTGGACGAGCGCACCCGCGGGCTCGCCGACCGCGTCAACAACCTCGAGCACGCGACCGCCGACCACCGGCGCCGGCTCGACAACGCCGAGCACAACCTCGACCAGGCCCGCGGCGATCTGGGCTGGGCCCGCGCCGAGCTGGACCGGCTGATCCCGCACGTCGCCGCCCAGGAAGGCCGGCTGGAGACGCTGCGCGAGTCGATTTCCCTGGTCCCGAACACCGATACCCCGCAGCTCGCCGAGGCCCGCACGCTGATCGAGGAGATCCAGCGCCAGCACGCGCAGATCCGCGCCCGGCTGGCCGGCATCTCCCGCTACGAAGACCGGCTGCGCCGCCTCGAGGACCGCGTCGAGGACCAGGTCGAGCAGCAGCAGCAGCCGGTCGCGCCGTAACTTGCGCGCGCGGGAGGCCACCGAGGCGGACGCCGAGCTGCTGCTGAGCTGGCGCAACGACCCGCGCACGCGGCGGTCGTCCCGGTCGACGGCGGAGGTCCCCCTGGCCGAGCACACCGCGTGGCTGCGCGGTGTGCTGGCGGACGGGGAGCGGCTGCTGCTCGTCGTGGAGCACGACGACGCCCCGGTCGGCACCGTCCGGTTCGACCGGCGTGCCGACAGCTGGGAGGTCAGCATCACGCTCGCCCCGGCGAGCCGCGGCCGCGGGCTGTCCGGGGCGGTGCTCGCCGAGGGGGAGCGGGCGCTGCGCGAGCGGCTCGACGTCCGGGTCGTGCTGGCCGCCGTCCACCAGGACAACACCGCCTCGGCGAAGCTCTTCGAGCACGCCGGGTACGCCGAAGCCGCGCCTGCCGTCAGCGGCTTCCGGCAGCTGCGCAAGACTCTGAGCTGACCCGCAGTCCACCCCGGGGAGGCACCATGCACGACATCCGGTTCGGCGCGCACCAGATCGGTCCGGGCCACCCGCCGTTCGTGATCGCCGAGATGTCCGGCAACCACAACGGCGACCTCGACCGGGCGCTGGCCATCGTCGACGCCATCGCCGAAACCGGCGCGCACGCGGTCAAGCTGCAGACCTACCGCCCGGACACGATCACGATCGACGTCGACACCCCGGCGTTCCGGATCGGCGATTCGCATTCCCTGTGGGGCGGCGAAAATCTGTACAAACTGTACGAAAAGGCCCACACGCCGTGGGAGTGGCACGCGCCGATCTTCGAGCGCGCCCGTGCGAAGGGCCTGGAGATCTTCTCCAGCCCGTTCGACCCGACCGCGGTCGAGCTGCTGGAGTCGCTGGACGCGCCGGCGTACAAGATCGCGTCGTCCGAGATCGTCGACCTGCCGCTCATCGACCTCTGCGCCCGCACCGGCAAGCCGCTGGTCATCTCGACCGGCATGGCGAACGTCGCCGAGATCGACGCCGCCGTCCGCACCGCCCGCGCGGCGGGCAACGACCAGCTGATCGTGCTCGGCTGCACGGCGAGCTACCCGGCGTCGCCGCGGGAGAGCAACCTGCGTGGCCTGCCGTTGCTGGCGGGCCTGACGCAGACGCTGGTGGGGCTGTCGGACCACACGCCGGGCATCGGCGCGCCGGTCGCGGCTGTCGCGCTGGGCGCGGTGGCCATCGAGAAGCACGTCACGCTCGCCCGTGCGGACGGCGGCGTCGACTCGGAGTTCTCCCTGGAGCCGCTGGAACTGGCGGGGCTGGTGACCGAGACGCACCGGGCGTGGGAAGCGCTGGGCGAGCCCGTGCTGGGCCCGCGCGAGAGCGAGAAGGAAGGCCTGCGGCTGCGCCGGTCCCTCTACGTCGTCGAAGACGTCCGGGCCGGGGACGAGGTGACGACGGCGAACGTGCGGTCGATCCGGCCCGCCGGCGGACTGGCCCCGGCCGAGATCACGGCCGTGGCAGGGCGCACCTTCCGCGTCGACGCCGCGAAGGGGACGCCCCTGACCTGGGACCTCGTCTAGAAGAAGTCGCGCACGGCGTCGACGACGCGGTCGACGTCGGCGTCGGTCAGCGACGGGAACAGCGGCAGCGAGAGCTCCTGCTCGTAGTACGCCTCGGCGTTCGGGCAGAGCCCGCGCCGGTAGCCGAGGTCCTCGAACACCGGGTGCCAGTACGCCGGGATGTAGTTGACCTGGACGCCGATCCCGACGCCGCGCAGGTGCTCGAACAGCGCCTTGCGCCGGCCTTCCAGCACCCGCAGCGGGTAGAGGTGCCACACGGGATCGGCGCCCGGGCGGCTCGGCGGGGTCGCGACGCCGCCGACGTCCGCGAACGCCGCGCTGTAGCGGGCGTGGATCTCGGCGCGGCGCTTCTTGAACTCGCCGAGCCGGGTGAGCTGGCTGCTGCCGAGCGCGCAGAGGACGTCCGGCAGGCGGTAGTTCAGCCCGAACTCGTGGACTTCCTGGTGCCAGGCGCCTTCGTCCGGGTAGCGCTGCTCGGCGCGGTCGCGGACCAGGCCGTGGTTGCGGAACTTCCGGGCGCGGTCCAGCAGGTGCGCGTCCGGGGTGACGACCGCGCCGCCCTCGGCGGTGGTGAGGTTCTTGGTCGGGAAGAACGAGAACGTCGTCAGGTCGGCGATCGAGCCCACGGCGCGTCCTTGCCACGCGCCGCCGACGGAGTGCGCCGCGTCTTCGAGCAGCAGGGCGCCGGCGTCGTGCGCGAGCTTGCCGAGGGCGTCCAGCTCCGCGGGGTGACCCGCGTAGTCGACCGCGGCGACGACCTTCGTGCGCTCGGTCACCGCGGCGGCGGCCGCTTCGACCGAAAGGTTCCCGGTGTCCGCTTCGACGTCGGCGAAGACGACCTTGGCGCCGAACAGCGCCGCGGTGGCGGCGGTCGCGACGAACGTCATCGGGCTCGTGACGACCTCGTCACCCGGCTTGATGTCGGCCGCCGCGTACGCGACGTGCAACGCGGCGGTTCCCGACGTCACGGCGACCGCCGGGGTGCCGCCGGTGTGCGCCGCCAGGTCCGTCTCGAACTGCTGGACGGCGGGCCCGGTGGTCAGCCAATCGCCGCGCAGCACCGCGACGACCGCCTCGATGTCCGCGTCACTGATCGACTGGCGGCCGTACGGGAGAAACGGCTCAGCCGACGCACTCTTTCCCGCGGAGGCTGCATCGGACTCAGCCATACTGCTCGACCAGTTCGCGCAGCTCCTGCGCGTCCAGCCACAGGTCGTTCGTGTCGGAGCGGTAGGCGAACCCGTCGGGCATCGGCTTGCCGTCCGCCGGCGACTCGTAACCCCAGCCCGCGAGGTGCGGCTGGACGACGTAGCGGTCGGCCAGCTGGACCGTCCGGCGCGCGTCGTCCGGCGCGATCATCTCCTCGTGCAGCTTCTCGCCGGGCCGGATGCCGACCTCGTGCATCTCGCTGCCCGGCGCGATCGCCTGCGCCAGGTCGACCAGCCGCATGCTCGGGATCCGCGGCACGTACAGCTCACCGCCGCGCATCTGGTCGAACGAGTCGACGACGAACCGCACGGCCTGCGGGAGCGTGATCCAGAAGCGGGTCATCTCCTTGTGCGTGATCGGCAGCGACTCGCCCTGCTCGGCGAGCTTGCGGAAGAACGGGATGACGCTGCCGCGCGAGCCCATCACGTTGCCGTAGCGGACCACGGAGAAGCGGGTCACGTGTGCGGCCGCGTAGTGGTTGCCGCTGATGAACATCCGGTCGGCGCACAGTTTCGTGGCGCCGTAGAGGTTGATCGGGCTGGACGCCTTGTCCGTCGACAGCGCGACGACCTTCTTGACGCCCGTGTCGATCGCGGCCTCGATCACGTTCTGCGAGCCCATGACGTTGGTCTGGACGAACTCGAACGGGTTGTACTCACCGGTGTCGACCTGCTTGAGCGCGGCGGCGTGCACGACGTAGTCGACGCCGTGCATGGCGCGCTCGAGCCGGCGCCGGTCGCGGACGTCGCCGATGAACCAGCGCAGCCGCGGGTCGTCGTTGAACAACTGCCGGGCTTCGTACTGCTTGAGCTCGTCGCGGGAGAGCACGACCAGCCGGCTCGGGTTCAGTTCGGCGAGGGCGTGCGCGATGAACGCCTTGCCGAAGGAACCGGTCCCGCCCGTGAGCAGGATGCTGGAGCCATCCAGCTCGGACATCGTTGACCTCCGCGTTCGGGGTTGGGTGCCGTCGGACATCATGTCACCCATGCGTGCAGTGCCCGGGGTCAACGCCGTCATCCAGGCCCGGTCGACGTCGACCCGGCTGCCCGGCAAGGTGCTGCGCCCGCTCGCCGGCCGCAGCGTGCTGGGCTGGGTCGTCCGGGCCGCGGCGGCCGCTCCCGGCGTGGACCAGGTGATCGTCGCGACCTCGTCGGACGCTTCGGACGACGACGTCGCCGCCGAGGCCGCGCGGTGCGGCGCTTCGGTGGTCCGAGGCCCCTTGGACGACGTCCTCGCGCGGTTCGGGCTGGCCCTCCGGGAACACCCGGCCGACGCCGTGATCAGGCTCACCGCGGACTGCCCGCTGCTGGACCCGTCGCTGATCGGCCAGCTGGCGACGCTCTGGCGCGCCCAGCCGTCGCTCGACTACGTCAGCACGACCCTCGTCCGGACCCTGCCGCGCGGGTTCGACGCCGAGCTGGTGCGCGCTTCCGTTCTGGCGGAACAGATTTCTACCGCGACCGGAGCGGACCGGGAGCACGTGACCTCGGGCGTCTATTCGCAGCCTGCGCGCTATTCGTGCACCGGGATCGTGGTGAGCCCGGCGGCCGGCGACCTGCGGGTGACGTTGGACACCGCTGAGGACTGGGCGCTTCTGGAGGCGGTGGTGGCCGAGCTGGGCGATCGCGTCGGCGACTGGCGGTCCGTGGTCGCGCTGCTGCGGTCGCGGCCGGACCTGGTGGCGCTGAACGCCGAGGTCGAGCAGAAGAAGGTCGGGCGGTGAAGCTGCTCCTGCGGGCGGACTCGTCGGCGTCGATCGGCGCCGGCCACATCGCGCGGGTGGTCGCCTACGCCGAGCGCGCGGTGGCGCGGGGCTGGCAGGTCTCCTTCGCCGGGAGCACGGCGAACGCCGAATGGCTCGCGACGCGGTTCGACGAGCTGGGGGTGGCGCGGGCCGGGACTCCGGACCCGTCCGGGTTCGACGCGGTGGGGTTCGACGCGGTGGTCGTCGACCACTACGGCCTCGGTGACCTGCGCGAAGAGGTCAACGCGGCCGGGGCGAAGCTCGTCTCGATCGAGGACGACGTGTTCGGCCGCCGGCCCGCCGACGTCGTCGTCGACTCGGGGTTCGCGCCCGGGCCGCGGCCGGACGACGGCTCGGACGTCCTGCTGCGCGGAATCGCCTACGCACCGCTGCGGGACGTCGTCCTGCGCACGCACCGGGTATCCGCCGCGCCGCCGCTGCACGTCACGGTGGTCCTCGGTGGCGGCGCCGAGTGGACGAAGACGATCGAGCTGCTGCTTCGCGCCCTTCGCGACACGGAGCTGCCGTTCGTGGCGGACGTGCTGGTACGGGGTGAGCCCGCGCTGCCCGCGTTGCGGCCGGACCAGTCGATCCGGGTCGCGGCGCCGAGCCCGGCGTTGCCGGAGCTGCTCGCGACCACCGACGTCGCCGTCAGCGCGGCCGGGGTCACGTTCGTGGAGCTGTGCTGCCTCGGCGTCCCGACGGCGGCCGTGCAGCTGGTGGCCAACCAGGAGGCCGGCTACCGGGCCGCGCTGGACTTGGGTCTCGCGGCCGGGCTGGGCCACGCGGATTCGCTCGCCTCGCGGCTGCCGGAGGTGACGGCGGTGCTGCGCGAACTGCTCTCCGACGCCGAGCTCCGCCGGACGCTGTCCGCGACGGCATCGTCCACAGTGGATGGTCGCGGCGTGGATCGGGTCCTCGATTTTCTCTGATCGAGGACCGTCCCTGTCCGCGATCGTTCCTAGGGTCGTGGCATGACGATCACCCCGTTCCGCATCGACGTCCCGCAGTCCGACCTGGACGACCTCCGCGCGCGGCTCGCGAACACCCGCTGGCCCGACCAGCCCGCCGGCACGGGGTGGCGGCTGGGCGCGCCGGTCGACTACGTGCGTGAGCTGGCGGAGTACTGGCGGCTGGGCTTCGACTGGCGGGCGCAGGAAGCGCGGCTCAACGGCTTCCCGCAGTTCACTACGACCATCGACGGCACGAACGTGCACTTCCTGCACGTGGTGTCGCCGGAGCCGGACGCGACGCCGGTGCTGCTCACGCACGGCTGGCCGGGCTCGATCGTCGAATTCCTCGACGTCATCGGGCCGTTGACGGACCCACGGGCCTACGGCGGCGACCCCGCGGACGCGCTGAACGTGGTGGTGCCGTCGATCCCGGGTTACGGCTTCTCCGGCCCGACGCCGACGCCGGACTGGGGCCCGGACCGCGTCGCGCGGGCGTTCGCGGAACTGATGACCCGCCTGGGTTACGAGGAGTTCGGCGCCCACGGCGGCGACTGGGGCGCGATCATCTCGCGCGAACTGGCGGTCCAGTTCCCCGCGCGGGTCCTGGGGATCCACGTGACGATGCTGCCGTTCGCGGTGGCCCGGAGCGAAGCGGACCTGGAAGGCCTGCCGGACGTCGCGGCGGGCCGGCGTTCGCTGGAGAAGGGGCAGCGGTTTTCTTACACGGGCACGGGTTACGCGATGATCCAGTCGACGAAGCCGCAGACCCTGGCGTACGGCCTGCACGACTCCCCGGCGGGCCAGCTGGCGTGGATCGCGGAGAAGTTCCGCTCGTTTTCGAACACCACGGAAGACCTCATCGACCGCGACGACCTCCTGACGGACGTCTCGATCTACTGGTTCACGGAGACGGCCAACTCCTCGGCGCGGCTGTACGCGGCGCTGACGGGGGCGTGGGGCGCACCGCCGCCGCCGAACACGGTCCCGACGGGCGTGGGCGTATTCCCGAACGACATCGGCCTGCCGATCCGGGCCCTGGCGGAGCGCACGGACAAGATCGTCCACTGGACGGAGTTCCCGAGCGGCGGCCACTTCCCGGCACTGGAGGAACCGGACGCCCTGATCGGCGACATCCGCAGGTTCTTCCGCGGCTTGCGCTGAGCCGGCCGACCAGCGCCCCCCGCCCTCCCCAGGGGGGCGTCCCCACGTCCAGTCTATCGGCACCCCCGGGCCGGACCCCTCGGAAAGCGGGTTGTCCACAGGAGTTGTCCACAAGACGGCAAGCCTGTGGACAACCTGCTCCGAGCCGAGCCGAGCCGAGCCGAGCCGAGCCGAGCCGAGCCGAGCGTCGAGACGGAGACCCAGCACCCCAGGGGAGACCCAGAAATGCCGTGAAGGCCCCCTTGAGGGACATAGAGTCCCTCAAGGGGGCCTTCACGGCATTCGACCACCCGGCGCCAGACAACAGCCACACCGCGGACCTCAAGACCCGGCATCGGCCACAAGACCTGGGCGAGAGCCTTAACGGACAAACTTCAGAGGTACTGCCCGGTCCCCGAAATCCCCGGCCCGTGCCCCTCGAGCCCCGGCCCGCCGATGCCACCGACGCCGCCGGCCGAGGGACCCGCGGGCAGTCCCCGGCGCATCTGCTCCAGCTGGACCCGTGCCGCCATCTGCTGGGCGAACAGCGCGGTCTGTATTCCGCTGAACAACCCCTCCAGCCAGCCCACCAGCTGCGCCTGCGCGATCCGCAGCTCCGCGTCCGACGGCGTCGAGTCGTCGGTGAACGGGTGGACCAGGCGCTCCAGCTCGTCGCGCAGCTCCGGTGCGAGCGAGTTCGACAGCTCCTTCACCGACGTCTGGTGGATCTCGCGCACGCGGGTCCGGGAGGCGTCGTCGAGCGGGGCCGCGCGGACCTCCTCCAGGAGCTGCTTGATCATCGTGCCGATCCGCATCACCTTGGCCGGCTCTTCGATGAGCTCGCCCACCGCCTCGGCGTGCTCCGCGCCTTCGAGCGGCTCGCCGTCCGGTCCTACTACCACCACGTGGGGTGAAGATTCGTGGCCGGCGTCACCCGCTGTGCCCGATTCCCGGAAGTTCGGCTCGGTCATGTGCTCCATCCTGGCTTGCCTTCAACACGCTCCGCGACACCCGAGGGGTGTCCGTCTCCGAGCGTAGCCGCAATCGGCGTTCCCGGTGGCTCTCCACCCAACCCCGGACGCACGGCGAAACCGCACGTCCGTACGGTGTCCCCATGGCGTTCGACGTCGCTCGTATCCGTGGGCTCTTTCCCGCGCTGGGTGACGGCTGGATCCACTTCGACGGCGCCGCCGGAATGCTGGTCCCGGAACAGGTCGCTTCGGCCGTTTCGACGGCGATGCGCGCCCCGGTGTCGGGGCCGGGTGGAGCGTTTCCGGCCTCACAGCGCGCGGACAGCATCGTGACCGCGGCCCGCAGGGCCGTGGCCGACCTGGTCGGTGCCGACCCGGCCGCCGTCGTGCTCGGACCCAGTTCGCCGGTGATGCTGCGCCGCCTCTGTGACGCGCTCGCCGAACGCTGGACGATCGGCGACGAGGTCGTCGTCTCCCGGCTCGACGAACAGGCCAACCTCGCGCCGTGGCAGCGCGCCGCGAAGCGCGTCGGCGCGGTCGTGCGCTGGGGCGAGATCGACATCGAGACCTGTGAGCTGCCCGCGTGGCAGTACGAGCAGCTCGTCTCGGCGCGCACGAAGGCCGTCGCGGTCACGCTCGCGTCGGGCTCGGTCGGCACCCGCCCGGACGTGCCGACGATCATCGAGTTCGCCAAGCGCGTCGGCGCGCTCGTCGTCGTCGACGCCACGTACGCCGCGCCGTTCCTGCCCCTGGACATCAACGCTCTCGGCGCCGACGTCATGGTCGTGTCCGCGCAGGCCTGGGGCGGCCCTTCGGTGGGCGCGCTGGTGTTCCGCGACCCCGAACTGATCGAACGCATCCCGTCCGTCTCGCTCGACCCCGGCGCGCGCGGCGCGGCCCGGCTCGAGTTGGGTCCGCACGCCTACCCGCTGCTGGCCGGGTTGATCGCGTCGATCGACTACCTCGCGGGCCTCGACGACGCGGCCTCCGGGTCGCGGCGCGAACGCCTCGTCACCTCGCTCGGCTCGGCGAAGTCGTACCACGCCGGGCTGCTCGCGCAGCTGTCCACCGAGCTGCTGTCGCTGCGGCACATCATGGTCATCGGCAACGCCATGCGCCGGATCCCCGCGCTCGCCTTCGCCGTCGCCGGCAAGAAGTCGCCGGAAGTCGCCGAATACCTGGCCTCACAAGGGTTGTGTGCGTTCGCCGACGACGGAGCGGCCGGCGTCTTCGCGTCCCTCGGCGTCGGAGAAGTGGGCGGCGCCGTGCGGATCGGGCTCGCCCACTACTCCAACGTCTTCGAGATCAACCAGCTCGTGCGGGTGCTCGAAGAGCTGCGCTAGGACTTCGCGGTCAGCAGGATCTTCCCGAACACGCTGCCCTCTTCCATGGCGCGGTGCGCGGACGCGGCTTCGGACATCGGGATGACCTGGCCGATGATCGGCTTGACGGCGCCTTCGGAAACCAGCGGCCACAAGCGTTCCCGGACGTCGGCGACGATCGCCGCCTTCTGGTCCAGGGGCCGGAACCGCAGCCCCGCGGCGAACACTTCGGCGCGCTTCCCGAGCATGGCGCCGACGTTCAGCTCGCCCTTCACCCCGCCCTGCATGCCGATGATCACGAGCCGCCCGTCGGACTTGAGGACGTCGACGTTGCGGCCGAGGTAGGACGCGCCCATGTTGTCGAGGATGACGTCCGCGCCGCCGGTCTCCTTGCGGAGCACCTCGACGAAGTCCTCGTCCTTGTAGTTGATCGTGATGTCGGCGCCGAGCTGGCGGCAGCTTTCGAGCCGCTCGGCCGAGCCCGCGGTGACGGCGACGGTCGCGCCGAGCGCCTTGCCGACCTGGATCGCGTGCGTGCCGATGCCGCCGGCGCCGCCGTGGACCAGCAGTACCTCGCCCTCGGTGAGCTTCGCGTGCATCACGACGTTCGCCCACACGGTGCAGGCCACCTCGGGCAGCCCGGCCGCGGTGATGACGTCCACCTCACCCGGCACCGGCAGCAGCTGCCCGGCCGGGACGACGACCTTCTGCGCGTAACCGCCGCCGGCGAGCAGCGCGCAGACCTCGTCGCCGACGTTCCACCCTTCGACGTCCGGACCGAGCTCGGCGATCGTGCCGGAGCACTCCAGGCCGATCGTCTCGCTGGCGCCGGGCGGCGGGGGATAGTGCCCCTGCCGCTGCAGCAGGTCGGCGCGGTTGACCGCGCTCGCCGCGACGTCGAGGAGGACTTCGCCGGGTCCGGGCCGCGGATCCGCGATCTCCGTCCACTCGAGGACGTCCGGGTCACCTGGTTCACGGATGGTGATCGCGTACATGTGTCGACCGTATACCGGTGGGTGAGAGTCCCGCCGAATGACGCATTGACGTACCTCTCATATCGCACAAAAGTGAGCAACCATGTCACTCTTCCGAAAGAGATTCGTCCCGCCGGTGGCCCTGGCCGCCTGCGCGACACTCGCGCTCGGCCTCACCCCGGCCGCCGCCGCGACCACGGTCCCCGACGGCCCTGCCCTGGCGAAACAGCTCGTCAAGAAGGTCGACATCAACGGCGTCAACCGCCACCTGATCGCCCTGCAGCGCATCGCCGACGCTAACGGCGGGAACCGGGCGGCGAGCACCGACGGCCACAAGAAGTCCGCCGAGTACATCGCCACCAAGCTCGAGGCGGCCGGCTTCCAGGTGACCCGTCAGGAGTTCCCCTTCACCTTCTCGCAAACGCTGGCCGAGAAGCTGACCGCCGGCGGCGCGAACGTGCCCGTCATCGCGATGGAGTACACCCCGTCGACGCCGGTCGGCGGCATCACCGCGCCCCTCTCGGTCGTCGCGGTCGACGACACCAGCGGCTGCGAGGCGACCGACTACACCGCCGACGTCGCGGGGAAGATCGCGCTGATCAAGCGCGGCGGCTGCTCGTTCGCGCAGAAGCAGGCGACAGCCGCGGCGGCCGGCGCGATCGGCGCCATCGTCTACAACAACACCGACGGCGACCTGAACGGGACGCTCGGGGACCCGGCCGGCGCGAAGATCCCGACCGGCGGCGTGACCGCGGCCGCGGGCGCGCAGCTGGCGACCCTGGGCGGCCAGTTCGTGACACTGGAGCTGCGGGCCTTCCAGGAGGCGCGGACCAGCTACAACGTCATCGCCGAGACCAAGTCCGGGCGCAAGGACAACGTCGTGATGCTCGGGTCGCACCTCGACAGCGTCCCGGCCGGCCCCGGCATCAACGACAACGGCACCGGCTCGGCGACCCTGCTCGAGACGGCGCTGCAGCTGGGGAGCAGCCCGAAGGTCAACAACGCCGTCCGCTTCGGCTTCTGGAGCGCGGAGGAGTTCGGCCTGATCGGCTCGACCTACTACGTCGACTCGCTGAGCTTCGAGCAGCAGCTCGACATCGCGCTGTACCTGAACTTCGACATGATCGGCTCGCCGAACGCCGGGTACTTCGCCTACGACGGTGACAACTCCGACGGTGTCGGCGCGGGCCCCGGCCCGTACGGCTCGGCGCAGATCGAGAAGACCTTCGTCGACTACCTGCAGGCCGCGCGGGGCGTGTCCCTCGAAGGCACCGACTTCACCGGCCGTTCGGACTACGGCGAGTTCATCGCCGTCGGCATCCCGGCCGGCGGCCTGGACACCGGCGCCGAGGTCCTGAAGACCCCGGCGCAGGCGGCGAAGTGGGGCGGCACGGCCGGCATCGCGTTCGACCCGTGTTACCACCAGGCCTGCGACAACCTGGGCAACATCGACCGGGTCGCGCTGGACCGCAACGCGGACGGCGTCGCCTGGTCCCTCGGCGTCTACGCGACGAGCACCGAGAGCATCAACGGCGTCAAGCCGGGCAAGGCCAAGAACGTCAAGCAGAAGGCCGCCGAACGCAGCGGGCAGCGGAACTTCTCCGCGCACGCTGTCGCCGGCGACCCGCACGCGCTGACTTCCTGAGGACAGACAGAAGGGGCCGTCCCGAACTCGGGACGGCCCCTTTGTCATGCCTCAGCCCAGGTTGCTGGCGCCGAAGGTGTCGCAGCGGGCCGGGTCGCCGGTCTGGAAGCCGGTGGTGAACCACTTCTTGCGCTGCGCGGACGTGCCGTGGGTGAACTGCGAGCTGTCCACCTGCCCGCCGCCGAGCTTGGTCTGGATGTAGTCGTCGCCGATCCGGGACGCCGTGTCCAGCGCGGACGCGATGTCGTCCTGGGTGATGTCGAGGATCAGCGGCTTGCCGGTGTCGGTCGGCGTCGTCGTCGCGTGGTTGCCCCAGACGCCGGCGTAGCAGTCGGCCTGCAGCTCGAGCCGGACCGAGCCCGACGTCGGGCCGGTGCCGGTGCCCTTCTTCGACGTGCCGAGCAGGTTCTGCACGTGGTGGCCGTACTCGTGGGCGAGCACGTACGCCTCGGTGAACTGGCCGCCCTGCGCGCCGAAGCGCGTCTTCAGCTCGTTGAAGAAACTCAGGTCGATGTAGACCTCGGAGTCGGCCGGGCAGTAGAACGGCCCGGTGTCCGAGCTGGCGCTGCCGCACCCGGTGCGGACGCCGCCGTTGAAGAAGTTCGTCGGCGCCTTCCGGTAGGTCGAGCCGGAGCGCGCGAACTGCTGCGCCCAGTAGTCCTGGACGGAGTTGACGATCGCGACGATCGCGCAGTCGTGGTTCTTGTTCGCGTCCGCGCCCGTCTTGCAGGTGTTCGCGAGCTGGGAGTTGTCGACCTGCTGCCCGGAGCCGACGCTGCCGAGCCCGCCGCCGCTGCCCAGGTTCACCGCCCCCGGGCTGATCCCGCCGAGCTGCGAGATCACGAAGTAGATGATCAGCCCGACCACGCCGAGCCCACCACCACCGAGCGCCACGCGGCCGCCGATCCCGCCGCCCCCACCACCGCTGCCGCGCATGTCCTGGACTTCGGAAGCGTCCAGGCCCGCGTCGTCGTCGAATCTCACGCGGGAGATCGTAGCCGGACAAGGGCCTGGGCGCGGCGTTCGCGGCCGCGCCCAGGACTTGTACCGAGGTTTGTCGTTGTAGAGCGGCTGGCCGCGAGCGGACCGGCGTTCAGGCGCTGTCGTCACGGTTGCTGAGACCGTGACCTGACACAGGCCCGATCGACGCCGAGTGCGTGAACGCAGGGAAGTCCGCACGGAGCTGTTCGCAGTGAGGCTGGTTCGCCTCGGTCACGACCGACCCGGTAGGTGTCCGTTCCGGTCGCGGGGACGCAGCTGGCGGTCAACCGCGAGAGTCACCCGTCACGCAACCACCTGACCTCTCTGGCGGAGAGCCGGGCCGGCACGTCGTCGTTGTCGTGCCCATACCCTGGTCAACGTCCGCCGACAAGCAGAATGCGCCTTTTCCGGCCGAGTCTCAACCTTTTCGTAACCCCACCTTCGGGCGATGTTGCGACGGTATTTTTACCGGCAGACAACTCGGACTCGGACCGCGCGGTCCCTTGATCAACGTTCTACGCTGCCTTATGACCGAGGAGCGGCCTGTGCGGTGGTTGGACGAAGCCGAGTCTGATGCGTGGCGCTCCTACATCGTCGCGACGTTGCGGCTGCGGCAGCGGCTGCATCGCGAGCTGGCCGACCGGCACGACGTCTCGCTGACCGACTACGAGGTGCTCGTCTGCCTGGAGATGCAGCCGGCGCACCGGATGCGGATGACGGAGCTGGCGACCCTGATGGGCTCGACGAAGAGCCGGCTCTCGCACCAGGTCGGCCGTCTCGAGGACGCGGGTGTGGTCCGGCGGGTCCGCGACCCGGAGGACAAGCGCGGCGTCATCACGGAGCTGACCGAAGACGGCGTGCGATTGCTGGAGTCCGCGGCCCCGACCCACGTCGAGGGCGTGCGCGAGCACCTGATCGACCTGCTGAGCCCGGAAGAACAGGCGACGATCGCCTCGGCCTTCGGGCGGGTGCTGGATCACCTGACCGAGGTGGAGAGCTGACGCGGTTTCGCGTCAGCCGCGCACCCGGTCTGCTTGCGGTAGCGGTGGGATTCGAACCCACGGAGAGGTTTCCCCCTCGCATGTTTTCAAGACATGATCCTTCGGCCGCTCGGACACGCTACCTCTGGTCACGAGGGTAGCCGACCGGCTTTCGGCGTCGGCGAGTCAGCTCCAGGTGAGCGTCAGCGCCGTGCCTTGGGCTCGGCCCGCTTCCGCGGCCGGCGTGCGGGTCGACGGGTCCAGCGGGTTCTGGCCGATCGCCGCGACCGAAGCCTCGTCCGGGCTGATCACCGCGATCTCCGCGCCCGCCTTTCGCAAGTCCTCCAGTACGGTGAGCAGCGCTTTCTCGCCGGGCAACGGCGATTCCAGGCCCAGCGGCGCGACCACCGTGACGCGCGTGGCGCCCGACGCGTAGTCCGCGTTCTCGCCGGAGCGGACGCCGCCGTCGATGTAGCGGCGGCCGTCGATCGTGGTCGGGGGCCAGATGCCCGGGACCGCGCAGCTGGCCGCCACCGCGTCGACCAGGCTGACGCCCGACGTGCGGTCGAACTGCCGCGGCTCGCCCGTTTCCGCGTCGACCGCGACCAGGACGATGCGCTGCTCCGGCCAGTCGTGGGACGGCAGGCGGGCGGCGATCACCGCGCGGCGGTCCGCTTCGGACACCGTTTCGGCGCTCAGTGCCAGCTCACCGACCCGCTGCCGCACCTCGGCGGGCGAGCCGGCGTCCTCGAACGCGGCGCCGAAGTCCGCGACGAACTTCTCCATGTCGATCTCGGCCGGGATCTCCGGGGTCTGCCGCGCCGGGTCGGCCTGGCGCGCGAAGAGGTCCGCCAGCGCCACGCCGCTGGTGACCTGCGCGGCGACCGTCGCGCCCGCCGACGTGCCGACGATCAGGTCCGCGCCCGTGAGGTCCTGCCCGTGACCCGCCAGCCCGGCCAGCAACCCTGTGGTCCACGCGATCCCGGCGACCCCGCCGCCACCCAGCACCAACGCCTGTCCGCTCATGCCCGCACCCTAACGGGCCCACCGACAGTTTTCGGCAACGGAGCCGCGAAATCAGGGCTGGCGCAGCTGCTTCGCGGCGATCCGGGCGCGCACCTCGGGGCGGCGCAGCGGCGGCACGGTCGCCGGCGGCTGACGGCGTTCGGGCAGCTGCTCCAGCAGCCTCGTGGTGATCTCGGTGATCTGCGCGACGGCCGCTTCGAACGGCTCGCGCGTGGCGTCCGACAGGGACTGCACGCCGGTCACCTTGCGGACGTACTGGCGGGCCGCGGCCTCGATCTCCTCGTCCGTCGCGGACGGCTGCAGTCCCCGGAGGGTGGTGATGTTTCGGCACATGCCGACCAGGGTACGACTCCGCGGAGGTCCGGATCACACGGTCGGGTTGGCTGTCGCCGACGTCGTTGACGCTGCCGCCCGCGCTTGGGCAATGTCGGGGTAGTGCCCCTCAGACCGCGTCCCTTCCGTTCCGCCCGCCCCGAACCCGCCGTCCTCGAAGCCGGCGTCGACAAGAGGCAAGAAACCCCGATCCCGGAACAGGCCTGGCCCCGCGTGCGGGCCGACGAGCTGGTCACCCTCGTGGCACACGTCTTCGCCGCCCACGGCTTCCCGGAAGCGCGGGCCCGCATCGCCGCCGAAGCGCTCTGCCACGGCGACCTGACCGGCTCGCCCGGCACCGGCGTCGCCGAGCTGACCCGGACCCACCTGCCGTTGGTGAAGAACGGCCACGTCGTGCCGCACGCCGAGCCGTTGATGATCGCCGATCGCGGGGCCGCCGCGCTGCTCGATTACCGGCGCGCGCCCGGCCTCTGGGCCGTCGGCGACGCGATGGACCGCGCGGTGACGCGCGCCGGCCGCTTCGGCGTCGGGCTCGTCTCGCTGCGCGGGGTCGGGCCGTTCGGCCGGGCCGGGCACCACGCCGCGCGGGCCCTGCCGCACGCGATGATCGGGCTGGTGCTGGCGGCCGGCGGTGAGCCCGGCCAGCCGATGAACCCGCTGGGCATGGCCGCGCCGGGTGGCGCGTACCCCGAGTTCGTCTTCGACATGGACCACCCGGGGCAGGAGGCCGCGGCCGGGTTCACGCTGCTCGTCGAGGTCCTCGCCGGGGTGCTCTCCGGCGTCGCCGACCACGAACACGACACGGGCCTGCTGGTGATGGCCATCGCGCCGACGACGCTGCGCAGCGCCGACGGCTTCTACCGCGCGGCGAGCGCCCTGTTCGGCAGCATGCTCGGCTGGGAGGGCGGCGCCCCGATCCGCTACCCCGGCTGGCGCGAGGCCCAGCACCTCGAGCAGTGCCGGGCGCTGGGCGTCCCGCTGGCCGGCCCGGTGCGGCGCGAGCTGGACGGCCTCGCCGCGTCGCTCGGGCTGCCGCCGCTGACCAACGTGGGCTGAGGCCCGGGTCAGCGGACCAGGATGACCTTGCCGCGGTCGGGGCCGACGGCCACGACGTCGCCGTCGGTCAGCTGGCGGCCGCGGCGGGTCTCCACCTCGCCGTTGACCGTGACCTCCTCGGCGTCGATCAGGTCCTTCGCGTGGGAGCCGTCCTCCGCGAGGCCGGCGAGCTTGAGGAACTGGCCGAGCCGGATCGGCTCGCCGGTGATGGGTACGTCGACGGGGTCGGTCATACGCGCATCATGCCGGGTCAGGCGCGGGCGGCCGTCTGCCGGTAGAGACCTTGGACGTCCGTGTCGAAGTAGCTCGAGTACGACGTGTCGGGATCGTCGCCGCCGAACTCGAAACCGCCGATGACGCCGATGACCGTGCCCAGCCGGGTTTTCGGGTCCTCGCCGACCACCCACGGGCCGCCGCTGGTGCCGGTCGGGAAGCCCGCGCAGTCCACCTTGAGCTGGAAGGTGTCCTGGCGGCTGGTCGTGTTCCGGCAGACGGCCGGGGTCTCGGAGTCGTCCGGGTAGCCGGTCAGGGTGATCGCCTGCTCGAACGCGCTGCCGGTGGCGAGGGTGTTCGCGCCGACCAGGCTTTCGAGGGTCTTCGTGGTGCCCGCCTGGTGCGCGGTGGCGAAACCGACGTCGAGGTCCGGGTCCGACGACTCGGTCCAGCCGGGCGCGACGAGCTCGTCGGACACCGTCCAGTAGCCGAACGGCGCGAGGCCGTCGTGGTAGCCGGGCGCGAAGGTGACGCCGGGGACGTAGTCGCCGCCCTCGCCGTCGTGGATGCAGTGGGCGGCGGTCAGCAGCACGTCACCCTGCTGGCTGTGGACGACGCTCGCGGTGCAGTAGTGCGCGCCGTCGACGAACAGCGCGCCGACGGCCGGGCTGGACACGGCGGGCAGGTCGATGGCCGACGCCGGTGTCGCGTCGGCCGGAGGTGTCGTCGCGTCCGCGGACCCGGGTCGCCGGACGACGCCGACCACGACGAAGGCCGCGCCGAGCAGCAGGATCGCGGCGAGGGACAGCAGGACGGCGGGCCGCCGCACGTGCATCGCCTCCTCGTCCGCTCGCCCCTCGGTCGTCCGGATCACCTTAGGACGTCACTCCGACACTTTCAGCACACCCACAGCAACCTCACAGCCGCTAGTATCCGTAACTCGGGAGTAACACCTAACGGGCGGGAGGGCCGATGAAGCGGTTCGCGGGCAAGGTCGTGGTGATCACCGGAGCGGGGTCGGGGATCGGGCGGGCGACGGCGCTGGAGTTCGCGCGGCGGGGCGCGCGGGTGGCCGTCTCCGACGTCGACACCGCGAACGCGGAGGCGACGGCGAAGCTGGCCGGCGAGAACGCGCGGGCCTACCGCCTCGACGTCGCCGACCGGGCCGCGGTGCTCGCGCACGCCGAGGAGGTCGTGAGTGACTTCGGGGGTGTGAACGTCATCGTGAACAACGCCGGTGTCGCGCTCGGCGCCACCGTCGAGGAGATGGCGTTCGAGGACTACGACTGGCTGATGGGCGTCAACCTCGGCGGCGTCGTGAATGGCACGAAGGCGTTCCTGCCGCACCTGATCGCCTCCGGCGAGGGGCACGTGGTGAACATTTCCAGCGTGTTCGGCTTCGTCGGCGTGCCGACGCAGAGCGCGTACAACGCGGCGAAGTTCGCGGTCCGCGGATTCACCGAAGCGCTGCGTGAAGAAATGCTGATCGCGAAGCGCCCGGTCGCCGTCAGCTGCGTGCACCCCGGTGGGATCAAAACCAACATCGTGCGCAACGCGCGAGGCGGCGACGGCGACCAGGAGAAGGCCGCGGTGGGCTTCGACCGGATCGCGCAGACCACACCGGAGAAGGCCGCTTCGACGATTCTGCGCGGGATCGAACGGAAGTCCGCGAGGATCCTCATCGGACCGGACGCCTACGTGATCGACGCCATCCCGCGCGTCCTCGGCTCCGCCTACCAGCGGCCGCTCGCCGTCCTCGCGCGACTCGGCCTGAAACAGATGGGAAGCTGAAACTCTTTTCGCTATTGCGCCTTTCGGGCGAACACCCTGGTCCGGGAACACGGACCTGCGCCACTCTGGATCGCCGTTCGCGGCCTGGTCGGCTCCGGAACGCGTCACTCAATGGAGTTGCGTTTCTGACAAGGCCGTCCGAAATGGTCCAGAATGCGTGGGGTCCGTGAGCCCCGTACCGGAGGTCCCCGATGCCGCGCACCGCACCGAGCGTTGCGACCCGTCCGTCCAGCGACCGCGCCGCGGTGGAACTGCTGGATCGCACCGGCATCGTCGCGGCCAGCCTGCCCCGGCGCCGCCGCACCGACGACGAGCTGCCCGAGCTCGCCGAGCCGATCTACACCCGGCCGCCGGTGTGTGATCAGGACCTGCGCCCGAAGTCCGTGGTGATCCGCCGCCGCGCCCGCACGTGGCTGGGCAGCGGCGCCGCGGTGCTGCTCGTCGCGGCCGGCTGGGTCGCCGGCGGGGTGCTGAGCGGCGGGCTGTTCGCGCCGTCACCGGCGGACGACGTCGCCCAGGTCGACCCGCGGCCCGCCGTCGCGGCCGTTCCGGCGCCGCAACCCCAGCCCCAGCCGCCGGCGCCGGTCGTCACGCCGCCGCCGTCGACCGTCTACGTGCCGGTGCCCGCGTCGAAGCCGGCGTCGAAACAGGTTCAGGTGCAGGCGAAAGCCCAGCCGAAGAAGCGTTCGGCCGATGACACGGACGTGCCACGCGTCGACCTGCCGTCGGCGACGACCCCGCCGTCGTCCACGAACCCGGTCCAGTCCTGGATGAACGCGGCGGAAAGCATGATGCAGCAGTACCAGTACCGCTCGGAGACCACCGGCGGGCGCTGAATCAGGCGTCGGACCAGCGGTATTCGTGCTCCGGGCGGCCGGTGGCGCCGTAACGCAGCCGCATCTGGACCGTGCCCGACTCCGCCAGCGCCGTCAGGTACCGCTGCGCCGTCGCGCGCGCCATGCCGAGCTCACCGGCGACTTCCGCGGCCGACAACGGACGTCCGGCGCGCCGCAGCTGCTCCGAGACCAGCCGTGACGTCGCCGTCGACTGGCCCTTCGGCGCGGACGTCCGGTCCTGGTCGTGCAGCACCCGGTACGCGCGGTCGACGTCGTCCTGGGCCATCGTGCGCCCGTCGGCGAGCAGACCGCGGAACCGCGCGTACGACGTCAGCCGCTCGGCCAGCTGCCGCGTGGTGAACGGCTTGATCAGGTAGTTCAGCGCGCCGGCCCGGATCGCCGCGGCCACCGACGCGCTGTCGGTCGCCGCGGACAGCACGATCGTGTCGGTCTGCAGGTCCGGCAGCACGGCGAGGCCGGACTCGTCGGGCAGGTAGACGTCGAGCAGGACCAGGTCCGGCGTCAGCTCGCGCACCCGGGCCCGCGCCTCGGCCGCGGTGTGCGCGGTGCCGACCACCGCGAAGCCCGCGACTTCTTCGACGAACCCGGCGTGCACGCCGGCGACCCGGAAGTCGTCGTCCACGATCAGCGTGCGGATCATCCGTCCTCCGTCAGCATTCCGGGCAGTTTGGCGACGAACAGCGCGCCGGTCTCGCCTTCGCCGGCGTTCGCCAGCCAGACGTCGCCGCCGCGGGCGCGCGCGGCCTGGCGGGCCAGCGCCAGCCCGAGGCCGTGCCCGGGCGCGATCTTCGTCGAGACGCCTTCGTCGAACAGTGTCCGCCGCAGGTCGGCCGGCACGCCGGGTCCACTGTCCACAACGGACACGTGCAGCGTGGTGCCGTCGGTGAGCAGCCCGATCTCGACGGTCGCCGGCCGCCGCGGCCCCATCCGCGCGGCGTGCAGCGCGTTGTCGACGAGGTTGCCGATCACGGTGTTCGCGGCGATCGGGTCGGTCACCGCCGCCGGCACCCAGGTGTCGTCGGCGAGCTTGAGCGTGAGGCCCTTTTCCTGCGCCTGCTCGGTTTTCGCGACCAGCAGCGCCTGCAGGTACGGGTCGGCGACGGCGTCGCCCAGCTCGGTCGGGTGGGCCGACGGCGAGTCCGTGAGCGTCTGCAGGTACTCGACGGCTTCGGTGTGGTGGCCGAGCTGGAGCAGCCCGTAGAGCGTGTGCAGCCGGTTCGCGAACTCGTGGCGTTGCGCGCGCAGGCCGTCGGACAGGGCGCGGATGCCGTCGAGCTCGCGGGTGAGCGTGTCGAGGTCGGTGCGGTCGCGGAAGGTCAGCACGGTGCCGATCGGCCGGTCGTCCAGCCGCACCGCGCGGGAGTTGATCACCAGGACGCGGTTTCCGGCCACGGCCAGCAGGTTGTCCACCGGCCGGCCCTCACCGACGGCCTTGTGCAGCCGCGGCGACAGCTCCAGCTCGGCCAGCGCGGCGCCGATCGGGAGCTGCGTGCCGAGCAGCCGTTCGGCCTCGTCGTTGCGCACCGATACCCGGTTCGCCTCGTCGACGGCCAGCACGCCCTCGCCGATCCCGTGCAGCACGGCTTCGCGTTCGTAGAGCAGCTCGGTGAGCTCGTGCGGCTCGAGGCCGTGGGTGACGCGCCGCAGGCGCCGGTTGAGCAGCGCGGACGCGCCCGCGCCGAGCAGCAGCGCGCCGCCGGCGAACAGCAGCGTGATGACGAGCAGCCGGTTGAAGTCGCCGGTCGGGTCGCCGACCTCGAAGCCGACGCTCACCTCGCCGACCACGCGCCGCCCCTGCCAGATCGGCGTCTTGCTGCGCACGGACAGCCCGAGCGTGCCGCTCTGCACCGCGCTGATCTCGTCCTGCCCGGCCAGCGCCAGCTCCGGGGACGTGCTCACCCGCTGGCCGATCAGGCTCGTCGTCGGGTGGGCGAGCCGGATGCCCTGGTCGTCGGTGATCACCACGAACAGCGCGTCGTTGACCTCGGTCACCGCCAGGACGCGGTCCTCGAGCGGGCCGCCGGGGAGCTTCGCGGCCGCGTTCGCGACGACCACCGGGTCGGCGGCCACGGACTTCGCGATGGCCAGCGCGCGGCGGCCGTACTGGTCGGTGAGGGTGCGGCTCAGCAGGACGCTGACCAGCGCGACGCCCAGCCCGACCACGAGGACGACCACGCCGATCTGCAGCAGCAGTACCTGCCTGCTGAACCGCATCCGCGGGAAGAGCGCCCACTTTGGCATGGCTGGGAACATACCCCCAGCTCACGGGGGTGCGCTAAATGAGCAAAACATGCAGAACGCGCAGCTCGCACGCAGAACGTCGACAAGCTTCACCTGGGCGCTACGCGTACTTAACGTTCCTTCCAACGTGACAGGCACCACGTGACGAAGGAGTCACCTCCCCATGGTTCCCCCACTGATCGAACTCACCGGAGCCACCAAACGGTTCCCCAGCGGGTCCGGTTCCGTGCACACGGCCGTCCGCGACCTGACCATGACCGTCCAGCCCGGCGAGTTCGTCGCCGTCGTCGGCCCCACCGGCTGCGGCAAGTCGACGACGCTTTCGCTGGTGTCCGGGCTCCAGCCGCCGTCCGCCGGGCGGGTGCAGGTGAACGGCACCGACGTGAAGTCCATTCCGGACGGTGTCGGCTACATGTTCCAGACCGACGCCGTGATGCCGTGGCGCTCGGTGCTGGACAACGTCGCGTCCGGGCCGCGTTTCCGGGGCGTGCCTAAGGCCGAGGCCCGCGCGCAGGCCGTCGACTGGATCGCCCGGGTCGGGCTCGCCGGGTTCGAGAAGTACTACCCGCACCAGCTTTCCGGCGGCATGCGCAAGCGCGTCGCGCTGGCCCAGACGCTCGTCACCAAGCCGAAGATCCTGCTGATGGACGAGCCGTTCTCGGCGCTGGACGTGCAGACCCGCGCGCTCATGCAGGACGAGCTGCTGCGGTTGTGGTCCGGTTCGGGGGCCGCGGTGATCTTCGTGACGCACGACCTCGACGAGGCGATCGCGCTGTCGGACAAGGTCGTCGTGCTGACGTCGTCGCCGGCCACCGTCAAGGACGTCTTCGAGATTCCCCTGGAGCGGCCGCGGAAGGTCGAGGACCTGCGCCTCACCGAGGACTTCCGCAAGCTCTACGCCGACATCTGGGAATCGCTGCGCAGCGAGGTCGACAAGGCCCGCGAGAAGGGAGCGACCAGTGTCGCTTGAGACCCCGGCGGCCCCGTCCGCCGCTCCGCTGCCGGTTCTGGAGACCGAGCAGGACATCATGGCCCGCGCGAAGCAGGCGTCCTCACGCCGCAGGCGCAACATCTGGCTGCTGCGGCTGGCGATCGTCGTCGTCTGGCTGGGCAGCTGGGAGCTGACCGCGACGTACTGGATCGACCCGTTCTTCTACTCGAAGCCGTCGAACATCTGGCAGCGGCTGGTCGAGTGGTTCAGCACGGGGACCGACTTCGGTTCGATCTGGTACAACATCTTCACCACCGTCGAGGAAGCCGTGCTGGGCTTCGTCATCGGCGCGATCGCCGGGGTCGTGCTCGGTGTCATCCTGGGCCGCAGTGAGTACTTCGCGCAGGTGCTCGCGCCGTTCATCAAGGCCGCCAACGCCCTGCCCCGCATCGTGCTCGCGGCGCTGTTCGTGATCTGGTTCGGCCTCGGGCTGTCGTCGAAGGTCGCGACCGTCGTCGTCCTGGTGTTCTTCGCGGTGTTCTTCAACGCCTTCACCGGCGCTCGTGAAGTGGATCGCAACCTGATCGACAACGCCCGCATCCTGGGCGCGACCCGCGGCCAGGTGCTGAAGTCGATCGTGCTGCCCAGTGCCACGTCGTGGATCCTGTCCTCGCTGCACGTCGCTTTCGGGTTCGCGCTGATCGGCGCGGTCGTCGGCGAGTACACCGGCGCCAAGGCCGGCATGGGCTTCCTGATCAGCAACGCGCAGGGCACGTTCGACACCGCCGGGGTGTACGCCGGGATGCTGATCATCACCGTCGTCGCGCTGCTGGCCGAATGGGGCATCGGCACCCTGGAAGGCCGCCTGCTGCGCTGGCGGCCGAACGTCAGCTCCGCGGCGCAGGGGATCTGACATGCGTCTCAAGAGGACACTCGCGATCACGGCCGCGCTGGCCGTCACCGTCGGCGGGGTCACCGCGTGCCGCGACTCGCGCTCGATCGACTTCGGCGACGGCGGGCAGCCGCACATCAAGATCATGGTCGGTGGCCTGTCCAAGGTGATCTACCTGCCGGCTCAGCTCGCGCAGCAGCTCGGCGAGTACAAGAAGCAGGGCATCGACGTCGAACTGTTCGACCAGCCGTCCGGCGCCAACGCGGAGACGTCGCTGCTGGCCGGCGAGGTGCAGGGGGTGGTCGGGTTCTACGACCACACGATCGACCTGCAGGCCAAGGAACAGTGCATGCAGAGCGTGGTGCAGTTCGCCAACGTGCCGGGCGAGGCGGAGATGGTCGCCACGGCCAAGGCGGGCGAGATCAAGTCCGGCAAGGACTTCAAGGGACGCACCCTCGGCGTGACGTCGCTCGGCTCGTCGACGGACTTCCTGACCAAGGCCCTCGCGCAGCGCGGCGGCGTCAGCTCGAAGGACTACACGCCGTACAAGGCGGGCGCCGGGCAGACGTTCATCACCGCGCTGAACCAGGGCACGATCGACGCCGGGATGACGACCGACCCGACGATCGCGCAGCTCACGAACACGGGCCAGGCCAAGGTGCTCTACGACATGCGCACGATCGAAGGCACCAAAGCCGCTTTGGGCGGTTTGTACCCGGCGAGCTCGTTGTACATGAGCTGCACCATCGTCGAGCGTTATCCCGACGTCGTGCAGAAACTCGCCAACGCGTATGTCGCGTCGCTGAATTGGCTTTCGAAGCACTCGCCGGAAGAGGTGGCGGCGATCATGCCGCCGTCGTTCGCCGGCGGGGACAAGGCGCTCTACGTGAAGTCGCTCGAGGACAGCCTGCCGATGTTCACCGCGGACGGCCGGATGGACCCGGCGGGCGCGCAGAACGTGCTGAAGGTGCTGGGTGATTCGTCAAGCAACGTCAAGCCGAAGAAGGACAAGATCGACCTGTCGAAGACGTACACGACGAAGTTTGTCGACGCGGCGAAGGCGCAGGCGGTCCAGTGACCCCGCTCACCTGACCGGGCGGTTGGTGAGCAGCATGGACCCGTGAAGGCCTCTTCCCCCGCAGAGGCCTTCACGGGTCTTTTCGTCCATTCGGGAGCAAATACGGCAAATATCGTGATTCGTTCCCGGAATGTGAAGACCCTTCGAAAGTAGCTACCTTCCGGTTGTCGCGGATTCAACACTGGTCACACGGTTTCCCGGGTCCCCACCCTGTGAATGGAGTCTCCGTCATGACCAGATTCGTTTCCTCGCGTGCTGTCCGCGTGCTCACCGTGGCCGCCGCGGCGGCCGCCGGCCTGGCGATGGCCGGCCCGGCCCACGCCGCCGTCGAGTACGGCTCGCACTTCCATGGCCACCAGTTCGCCGGGGGCAACTGGGGCGGCTACGTCAGCTTCGGCAGCTTCACCACGGCCACGGCGAGCTGGACCGAGCCGACGGTGACGTGCCGCTCCAGCAACGACCTGTTCGCCCCGTGGGTCGGCATCGACGGCGACGGATCGTCCACAGTGGAACAGACCGGCGTCGAGACGGACTGCTCCAGCGGCCGCCCGGTGTATTCGGCCTGGTACGAGATGTACCCGGCCGCGCCCGTGTACTACAACGTGTCGGTCGGCGCGGGTGACAAGATCACCGCGACCGTGACGCGGACCGCGACCAACACCTACAAGCTGGACCTCACCGACTCCACCAAGGGCTGGACCAAGACCACGACGAAGTCGCTGACCTCGAAGCACGCGTCGGCGGAGGCGATCATCGAGTCGCCGACCGACTCCTACCCGACGATCTCCGGCGGCATCAAGTTCACCGGCGTCAAGTTCAACGGCACGAACCTGGCCTCGACCAGCCCGTCCGGCCTGAGCGCCGACGATCGCGGCACGAACACCTGGACCCCGGGCGCGATCGGCTCGGACGGCCAGAGCTTCACCATCTCGCGTCACTGACCCCTCGTGAGTGTTTAGTCGGGTTAGAACCCGACTAAACACTCACGACCGGTGGTGTCACTTCAGGTTGTTGATCGCCCAGGCGACCACCATCAGGGCCAGCACCAGGGAGATCACGGCCTGCAGCATCATCGTCATCTTCGCCCAGATCCGCAGCGGCAGGACGTCGGTCGGGCTGAACGCCGCCGCGTTGGTGAACGAGAAGTACAGGTAGTCCAAATAGGACGGTTCCCAGTCCTGCTTCGCCAGGTCCGGGTCGGCCATCTGCGGGAACTGCAGGTCCGGGAACACGTGGCGGCCCAGCGCCCGCCGACCCGGGCCGCCTCGGTCGAACTCCCAGTACCAGAGGGAGAACGCCACGATGTTCGTCCAGTAGACGATGCCGCCGCTGAGCAGGACCGCGCCCGCCGGGGCGGTGAGCGTCGCGGTGGCGATCCCGTAGACCAGCAGTACCGCCGACCCGCCGTTGACCAGCGTCACCGCGGCCACCACGAGCAGCGAGATCACCCGCTCGACCGCGCTGAAGTGGTCCATTTTGCCGGGGTTGACCAGCAGCAGCGCGCCCACCAGCAGGGCGGACATCGACGGCAGCAGCCACCACGGCCGCACCGCCACATCGCCGGGCAGGGCCAGCTGCAGGGCGAGCGTGGCCACGACGACGCCCATCGCCGGCCAGCGCGTCTCACCGGCGGTCCGGCGACGCCACGCGGGAAGTGCCTCTTCTGTCACCGGGTCACGGTACGTCCGCGGCGATCAGCCCGCAGGCGCCGTCGTGACGTCGGCCGGCATCTTGTGCGCGACGTCGGTCCGGGACCGCGCGCCGAGCTTTCGCAGCACCTTCGCGACGTGCTGCTCGACCGTGCGCGGCGAGAGGAACAGCCCGTCCGCGATCTCCCGGTTCGTCCGGCCTTCGGCGAGCATCCGCGCGACTTCGCGTTCCCGCGGGGACAGTTCGCTGCCGTAACCACGACGGCCACGCTGCGAGGGCGCCCAAGCGCCGTGCTCGCGCAACTGGTGGCGGCAGCGGCCGGCGTCGCGGGTGGCGCCGAGCTGCTCGTACGCCTCGGCCGCGGCGCTCAGCTCGTCGACGGCGTCGCGGTTGCCCGCGGCCAGGCGGCACATCGCGGCCCGCTCCCGCATGGCCGTCGCCGGGTAGGGCATCGGCAACGCCCCATAACCCGACGCCGCTTCGTCGAACAGGGTCGCCGCGGCCAGGTGCTTGCCGCGCGCTTCGAGCAGCACGGCCCGGCCGGCCACCAGCGCGGCCGTCGCCACCGGCGCGTCCCGGCCCTCGATGCCCCGCGCGAACGCCTCGACCACGTTGTCGGCCTCGGGCCAGCGCCCGGCTCGCGCGTACGCCTGGGCCGCCGCCGGGACCAGCGCGGCCGCCCAGATCCAGACGCCCTTGCGCCCGGCCGCGGCCACCGCCGTGTCGGCCACCGCGCACGCGCCGTCGACGTCGTCGGTCGCGAGCCGGACGCTGATCAGCACGCCGGCGGCGGACAGCACCACCGGGATCGGGCCCCGGTCCGGCGCGTGCACGCTCGCCGCGCTCAGGTGCCGTTCCGCGGCCGCGAACTCCCCGCGGACGGCGGCCAGCCCGCCCAGCACCAGCGACGACTCCATGACGATCGGGCCGAGCTCCGGGTAGCTGCCGCGCAGCTGCTCGGCGGTTTCGGCGAGCCCGCTCCACTGCCCGCGCACCCAGTCCAGCCGTACGCGGGTGCCCTGGATCAGCCCGATCGCGTACAGCGCGCCCGCGTCGGTGGCGCGCCGGACGCCTTCGGTGACCAGCCGCTGCGCCCGGTCGAGGTAGCCGGCCCACGCCTGCCCGTCGGCGAGGTTGCACCACAGCCGGGCGAGCTGGACGCGCTCGGCGACCGTGCCGACGGTGTCCGACAGCGCTTCGAACTCCGCCCACGCCGACGGGTCGCCGACGTGCGACGCGGCCGCGATCCGGTCGGCGGTCAGCGCCAGCCGCAGCTCGGGGTCCTCGAGCCGGTCGTACACCTCACCCGCGCGGGCGCGCCAGAGCTCGTGCCAGGACAACGGCGTCAGCCCGTCGATCGGCTGGGCGAGCAGGGTGATCCCGCGCGCGGCGAGGTCGGGCCGGTCGACGAGCTCGCCGACCGCGCGCTCGACCTCCAGCCGGCCGCGGCCGAGCTGCCCGATGGTGCGGACCAGCAGCATGCCGAGGCTCAGCCGGATGGAGCCGCGCACCGACGGCGGCAGCGTCACCTCTTCGAGGACGTGCTCCAGCGTGCCGAGGACGTCCGGGCGGAACCCGCGCAGCGCGACCTGGCTCAGCTTGCCCGCCACCCGCCCGACGTCGGACTGCGCCGGGCCGGGTTCGGCGAGCACCGACTGCAGGAGGTCGATCGCGCGGGACGTCTCGCCGCGGGCGATCGCCTCGTCGGCCGCGGCCTCGGCGTAGTGGCGCCACTGGTCGACGCGTCCCGCCGCGCGGGAGTGCCGCGCCAGCAACGTGAGCGGCGGCACCGGCTGCGCGGCGAGCACGCGGATCGCCTGCGCGTGCAGCAGCGCGCGCTCGGGTCCGCTCACCGTGTCGTAGACGGCCTTGCGCGCCAACGGGTGCCGGAAGCCGTACTTGCTGTCGCCGACCTCGCCGAGCACCCCGGCGGACAGCGTGGCGAGCAACGCCGCGCGCAGCTCGTCGCCGGCCAGCCCGGCCAGCTCGCCCAGGACGCCGGCTTCGGCGCCGACGCCGAGCACCGCGGCCGCGCCGGCCAGCCGCACCGCCGGCGCGGGCAGCCCGGAAAGCCGTTCGGTGACGGCTTCCCGCAGCAGCACCGGCACTTCGAGGTTCTCCAGCAACCGGTCGGAGAGGACCTCGCCGACCGGCAGCCGGTCGGCCGCGTCCCGCAGGGCCCGCAGGGTTTCCTCGACGACGAACGGGATCCCGGCCGTGCACTCGTGCAGCTTCGCGGCGAATTCGTCGGTGACGCGCGGAAGGCCGAGGAGCTCGGCGGCGAGCGCGCGCACCGCGGGGACGTCGAGCGCGCCCAGGGTGACCCGCGCTGAGTGCACAGCCGGCCCGGTCCGCAGCGGCGCTCCCGGCCGCACGTCGGGCTCGATCCGGGAGGCGGCGACCACGGCCAGCTCCGGCGGCATCGACCCGGCGAGGAACCGCAGCAGGTCGATGGTGCCCTCGTCGGCCCACTGCAGGTCGTCGAGCAGCACGAGCGCGGGCCCGCACGCGGTCAGCAGCTCCCGCACCGCGCGGAACACGCGGTGGCGTTCGGCGACCGGGTCGGCCAGCGGTTCGGGCCGCGGGGGAAGCGCTTCCGCGAGTTCGGGCAGCAGCGGCCGCAGCACGCCGGCGACCGGGCTGAGCGGGCCGAGCGGCGCGTCGCCCGCGGATCGCAGCGCCTCCAGGATCGGGCCGTAGGGAAAGGGTTCGCGCAGTGGCTGGCAGGCGCCGACGAGGACGCGGCCGCCGTCGAACTCCGGGCGCCGGGCGATCTCGGCGAGCAGCCGGGTGCGGCCCATCCCGGGCTCACCCTCGATCAACACCGCGGCCGGGCGCTGACCGACGACGTCGACGATCGTGTCGAGCTCGGGGTCGCGGCCGGTCAGCCGCGCCGGTCCGGACCGGACGGAGACGGAGGTGGGGCGGGGCGCGGTCAACCACATGTGACCTCCTCGACGCACACCGGGGGCTGTGCGCGGGAGCCTAAGCAGCGCCCAACCCGTCCGTAAACCTTTCACCGAATAGGTGGCCGACACCGCACAAGCACGTCCGCCTACCGGCTGTCACCGGGTTGCCGGTGGAATCGCCGCTCCCGGGCCGCCACGCGAGCGAAACGTCGGCGTCTCCCGCGTCCGGGCGTCGCTTAACGCGGTCGCGCAATCACGCCGGCTACCGAAAGTAGTGCGCGGAAACCCTACTTACGGACCTGTCCGACCGGGTGACAGCCTGCCCTTACGACCGCTTGGAGCAGGGGATTCGTCCGAGGGGAATGCGTATACCCATTCGCCGGGTGCCCGGATTGCACCGTAACGCCCACTGCGGGGACGCTCTGCCGGGGGAGTTCCTCTGCGTGGCCGGTGGGGAGCCGCGCGTAACCACCTCTAGGGAGAAGCATGAAGATCGCCAGACTCTTCGGTGCCGCTGCCGTTGCCGTGATGACGACGGGCGCGCTCGCCGCGATCGCCGTTCCCGCGTCCGGGCAGGACCTGCTGAACCCGGACATCGTGCCCGCGATGCAGCGTGACCTCGGCCTGACCCACGACCAGGCGGTGGCCCGGCTGAAGAGCGAGGACGTCGCGAGCAAGGTCTCCGCGGCCGTCTCCGCGGCGCTCGGCGACGCACTCGGCGGCGTCACCTACAACGCCACCACGGGCAAGGCGCACATCGAAACGACGAACGCCGCCCAGCTCGGCAAGATCCGCGAAGCCGGCGCCGAGGCCGAACTCGTGAAGTTCAGCGCCCGTCAGCTCGATTCCACTGTGGACGCCCTGAACGCGGCCGACAGCTCGGCGCCCGCTTCGGTCACCGGCTGGGGCGTGGACTCCACGACCAACCGCGTCACGCTGACCGTGCTGCAGGGCCACAACAGCGCGGCGGACGCGTTCCTCACGAAGTCCGGGGTGGACAAGTCGTCGATCACGATCCTCGAGACGGCCGCGAAGCCGTCGCTGTACGCCAACATCCGGGGTGGTGACGCCTACTACATCGGCGGCTCGTCGCGCTGCTCGGTCGGCTTCTCCACGACCACCGGCTTCCTCACCGCCGGGCACTGCGCCGCGCTCACCGGCGGCGGCTCCCTGACCGGGTCCAACGGCGCCGCGCTCGGCTCGTGGGGCACCTACCGGTTCCCGGGCAGCGACTACGCCTCGGTCCGGACGAACAGCAGCTGGACCCCGGTCGGCCAGATGAACAACGGCACCCGCGTCACCGGCTCGTCGAACGCGGCGACCGGCACGTCGGTCTGCAAGGCCGGCTCGACCACCGGCTGGACCTGCGGCACCGTCGGCGCCAAGAACCAGAGCGTCCGCTACGCCGAAGGCACGGTCAACGGCATGACCGCGACCAACGTCCGCTCGGCCGCGGGTGACTCGGGCGGCGGCTTCATCGCCGGCAACTCGGCGCAGGGCATCCTGTCCGGCGGCAACACGAGCGTGACGTACTTCTTCCCCATCGGTGCCGCGCTCTCGGCGACCGGCACCACGCTCCGCCTCGGCTGATCTTCCCGGAGGAATCTTCACGGAAACAGCGAAAGGGCGGGTTTCGGCAGCCTCCAGCGCTGCCGAAACCCGCCCTTCGTTCCTCGCCGCGGGAATGGGAGGTTTGCGGGTCAGACGTTGCTGATCTCCTCGATCAGCCCGTCGACGTCGAAGTACGCGCCCTCTTCACCGAGCGGCACCAGCTCGTAGGACGCATCGAGGAACGTGCGGACGTCCTCGATCTCCAGCTCGAACGACGCATAGCCGTCCGGTGACTCGATTTCGAGGGTCAGGAAGTCTTCGTCTTCGGACAGGTCCGGGCGGACGCGCACGTCGCCCAGGCCGGCCGGCTCGTCCAGTCCCTCGACGAGCAGCTCACGGGCGAACGTCCACTCGATCCACCGGCCGCGCTCGGTCCGGAACGCCACGGTGACCGCGAACGGCTCCTCGGCGTGGTAGGACAGGCGCGACAGGACGGGCGTGGTGCTCTCGTTCAGCACCACGAACTGGCTCTGGTGTACGGCTTCGGTGTGCACGGGCCCTCCTGGAGTCTCGCTTCGGTTCGCGCGGCGCGAACTGTTCGGCAAGGAGATGACCAGGGCCTACGGTCATGACGAAGAAACCTTCACGTTCACTTGATCGGTTGCATCCGTCCATTGTGGTGTAACGCCGGGCACATACCCCTTGCGCTCAGGCGGCGACTGGTGGTGACGGTTCGCGCAGCGCGACCGGCAGCTTCTTCCGCAGCACGAGCAGCGCCGGCACGGCTGCCGCGCAGGTCAGGGCCAGTACCGACCACGTCAGCGCGTTGTCCACGCTGAGCAGGGCGGCGAGCAGGCCCGGCGCGAGGGCGATCGGCAGGCCCCAGGACAGCTGGAAGATCGAACTCGCCCGGCCTTCGGCGCCCGGAGGTGCGGCCGCGGCGGCCGCCGCGGTGGCGGTCGGGCCGAACATCGCCTCCGCGACCGAGAAGCCGACGCTCGTGAAGAGGATCAGGCCGGTGGCGACCTGCAGGGAGACCGCCTCGAGGGGAATCAGCAACCCGAAGCAGGCCGAAAAGAGGGTCGCGGCGCCGATCAGCGCGGCCGTCCGGCTCCGGCCGGCGAGCAGGGCGACGATCGGGTGCTGCCCGGCCACCACGACCACGGTGCCGAGCGTGATGGCTGTCCCGGCGATCCACTGTGGACCGTGCAGCAGGTCGTGGACGACGATCGGCAGCACCGCGAACTTGCTCGCGCCGGCGAGCGTGAAAGCCATGTGGGTGACACAGAAGCCGGTGAACGGCCGGTCGCCGAGCACCGCGCGCCAGCCGCCCGAGGCGGCGCTTTCACGTGAAAGTGCCGCGCCCAGGTGGGCACTTTCACGTGAAAGTGCCGGGAGCAGCCGGATCAGGACGGCCGCGACGGCGAAGCTCGCGGCGTTCACGTAGGCGAGCAGGTGGAAGGCCCACGGGCTGGTGATGGCGGGCAGCACCGCCGTCGCCGCGGCGCCGAGACCCGCGCCGGCGAACCGGCCGGCGGTCTGGGTGGCCAGCATCCGATCGGCGTCCCGGCCCTCGGTGAGCAGGCCGACCATCGGCGCGTTGCACGTCCAGAACAGCCGGTCCCCGAACCCGGCGACGACCGACACGACGATCACCTGCCAGCTGCTGTGCACCAGCGGGTAGGCGCAGAACGCGACGATGCGCACCAGGTTGCCGGTGATGAGCAGCGCCCGCGGCCCGAACCGGTCCATCGCGGCGCCGGTCGCCGGCCCGGAGACGAGCGCGAGCAGGGCGCCGGTGCTGAGCGACGCGCCCGCGTCGAGCAGGCCGAGGCCCTGGCCGTGCACCAGGAAGAGCAGGGCGAACGGCACCCACAGCCCGCTGCCGAGCGCGTCGATCAAGGTCGCGGCCAGGAAGATCCGGCGGTGACGAAGCATGCTTTCCCCCAGTGGACAGCGCTTCAGGCTATCGCGTGGCCGCCGGTCCGCGCGTAACACGGCTTCGCGCTCCGCCGACTCCGGTGCCCGAGACGGCCGGAGCTCCCGGCCGCCGTGAGGAGGACGCCGTGCGGCTCGGGCGATGGCTGGTACCGGTCCTGGTGGCGATCGGCGCGACGGCGTGTACCGGCCCGGCCGGCGGAACGGCGGCGGTCGGCGTCCCCGCCGGACCGGACCTCCTCACGTTGCTGCCCGCCCCGGCCACCTACCCACCGCACCTGACGCGGACCGACCTGCTCGCCCACCGGGTGTTCACCCTGCCGGACATCGCCGGGAGCTCGTCCTGGAACGTCTTCGGCGCGCTCGTGCCGCAAGGCGTCTACATCCCGGCGGCCTGCACGGCCCTCAGCAACCCGGATGCCGCGCCCTACTCCGGCACGTCCTTCGCGCTCGACGCGTACGTCTTCGAAGGCAAGACCACGGTGGTGGGGCCGGACCAGGCGATCACGGTCGGCGCGACCGTCGCCCACGGGACCCTCGACGTGGCCGCCGTCCAGGAGCCGGCCGTGCGGTGCGCGCGGGTCGGTGACGGCGGTTCCCTCGTCATCCGGTTCGCGGTCCTGCCGAACCCGCAGGCCGAGCCGGAACAGATCCTCGCGATCAGGGTGACGACCGGCGCGGACACCACCAAACTGACCTACGTCGCCCAGGTCGGCGGGTACATCGTCACCGCCTACGCGCTCTGCGCCGGCCCATCGGTCTGCGAAGCCGCGCTCAAGCCGGTCTTCCACGACGGCGTCGCCAAAGCGCGCGCCGCCTAGGGACTCAGCGGCAGGTTGAGGCCCACTTTCACGCGGTCCATCGCCACGCTCGTCGTGAAGTGCCGGACGTTCGGGTTGTCGAAGAACATCCGCCGTGTGAAGGCCTCGAAGCCCGCCATGTCCGGGCACGTCACGATCAGCACGAAGTCCGCGTTGCCCGTGACGTAGTAACACTGCTGGACGCAGTCGTCACCGAGGACCTGGTGGCGGAAGGCGTCCAGGACCGCGAGGTTCTCCCGCTCCATCTCGACCATGACCACGAACGTCATGCTCAGCCCGAGCGCCCGCGGCGACAGCACCGCCACCTCGCGCTCGATGACGCCCGCCTCGCGCAGCCGCTTGATCCGCCGTTGCACCGCCGCGGCCGAGAGGCCGACCTTCGCGCCGATCGTCTCGGCGATCGTGCGGGCGTCCGCCTGCAGGCAGGCGAGGATGGCGATGTCCAGCTGGTCGAGGTCGGGTGTCTGCACTCCAGCAGGCTAACCGGGACCACCGACGATCCGCCGCGAGTTATCGGTGGGCTCACTCGCTCGTGACGGTGCTCACTACCTCCTGGCCAGGGAAGATGAAACAACTTTTTCAGTGACATCGAACACAACTGACCGGTCTACCAGGGGGTAGCCCATACAAGTGGAAGACCAGCCGGACGCTCCGCCAACCCGCCGGCGTGGGGAGGCTCTCCCGTGCCCGCACCTGCCGCCGTGTTGACCGGACTCGGTTCGTGGCTGCCGACGAAAGTCCTGGCCAACCACGAGATCGCCGCCCGGCTCGACACCTCGGACGAGTGGATCCGCGCCCGCACGGGGATCCGCGAACGCCGGGTCGCCGGCCCCGGGGAGTCCACTGTGGACCTCGCCGTCGGGGCGGGCCGCAAGGCGCTGGCCTCCACCGACGGCGGCGCCGACATGGTCGTGCTCGCCACCGCCACCCCCGACCAGCCCTGCCCGGCCAGCGCGCCGCAGGTGGCCGCCCGGCTCGGGCTCGGCACCGCCGCGGCCTTCGACGTCAACGCCGTGTGCAGCGGGTTCGTCTACGCGCTGGCCACCGCGGCCGGGTTCATCGCGGGCGGCCTCGCCGAGCGCGTGCTCGTGATCGGCGCCGACACCTTCACCACGCTCATCGACCCGGACGACCGCACCACCGTCCCGATCTTCGGCGACGGCGCCGGCGCGGTGGTCCTGCGCGCCGGGGACGCCGACGAACCCGGCGCGTTCGGGCCGTTCGACCTGCACAGCGAGGGTGAGCACGCCGACCTGCTGTGGGTCGAGGCGGGCGGCTCGCGCCGCCGGCTGTCGGACGACCCGGGCGACCGCTTCCTCGCGATGCAGGGCACCGCGGTGTTCCGGCACGCCTGCGCGCGGATGGCCGAGTCGTCCCGGACGGTCCTGGAGCGCGCGGGCTGGATGGTCGGCGACGTCGACCGCTTCGTCGGGCACCAGGCCAACATCCGGATCCTCCAGGCGACGGCGAAGCAGCTCGGCATGCCCGCCGACGCCGTGGTCGCCAACATCGACCGCGTCGGCAACACCAGTGCCGCGTCCATCCCGCTCGCGCTGGACGACGCCCGGCGCGACGGCACCCTCGCGCCCGGCAACCGCGTCCTGCTCAGCGCGTTCGGCGCGGGGCTGACCTGGGGTTCGACGGTCTTGCGCTGGCCGGATCTGGGTCAGTTGTCCTGAGGTTCCGGGCCGGCTGTCCAAGTCGGCGTCGGCGCCTGGCGGCCCCGCAGTTCGAGCTCGCCGTGCTCTACCCAGAAGGCGCGCTCGCCCTTCAGCGCGCCGGACACGGCGGCGTCGCTGGCGAGGATGCGTGACGGCGTCGCCTTGGCCAGCTCGGTGAGCCGCGCGGCCTCGTTCACGGCGTCGCCGATCACGGTGTACTCCAGCCGGCTGCTGGTGCCGAGCTGCCCGGCGAACACCGGGCCGCTGGAGACGCCGATGCCGAGGTCCAGCTCGCCGGCCTCGCGCACCGCGTCCCGGATCGCCCGGGCCGCGGCCAGGGCGGCGGTGGGCGCGTCCGAGAGCCGCGTCGGCGCGCCGAAGACGCACAACGCGGCGTCCCCCTGGAACTTGTTGACCAGGCCGCCGCGGGCGTTCACCGCGGTGACGACGGCCGCGAACAGCCGGTTCAGCTTCCCGACCAGCTCCTCCGGCGGCGTCCGGTAGGCCAGCGCGGTCGAGTCGACGACGTCGACGAACAGCGCCGTCACCTCGCGGACGTCACCGGAGAGCGACGCGCCGTACTCCAGGGCGTGCCGGGCGACCTCGGCGCCGACGTGCCGGCCGAACAGGTCCCGCATCCGCGCCTGCTCGCGCAGCCCGGCGGCCAGCTGGTTCACCGACGTCTGGAGCAGGCCGATCTCGCTGGAGTCGTCGACGTCGACGAGGACGTCATTGTCGCCGCGCGCGATCTTGTCGAGCGCCCCGCGCAGCCGGTGCAGCGGCGCCGCGACCGCGCGGGCCAGCAGTGCCGTGCCGAGCGCGCCGACGACCAGGCCGATCACCGACAGCATGATCAGGCTCGCGGTGTGGTCGCCCGAGCCGAAGTCCGGCGGCGTGGCGACGAGCAGCACGCCGACGAGCGGCACCCCGCAGGTCAGCGCCCAGGTGACGATCAGCCGGGTCAGCACGGTCACCGGCAGCGACCCGCGCGGCGGGACGACGTGCAGCGCGATCGTCATCACCGGCCGCGCCACCCACTCGGCGGCCAGGTAGGTGAGCCCGACGGTGGTGAGGCCGCCGAGCCCGATGGTCGTGGCCATCGCGGCCGCGTCCGCCGCCGAGCCGAGCACCCCGGCGAGCACGCCGAGGACGGTGGTGCCGATCAGCCAGAGCGTGCCGCTGACCACGGCCATGTCGACGGGCAGCCGCAGCGCCCGCCGGGCCTCGCTTTCGGCGGGCGGGCGGCCGAGCACGAACCAGATCGCCGTGCGCCGCTGCAGCCAGGCCGTCCACAGTGTCCCGACGAGCAGCGAGACGGCGACGATCCCGGCCGCGACGATCCCGAGGATCCAGCCGCGGTCGCCGACGTCGCTGGGCAGGCCCTGCAGCAGCAGGAGCAGCGCGACCACGCCGGAGCCGGCGACGCTGGAGCCGAGCCCCAGCCCGGCGAAGCCCAGGCTGGTGCGCAGGACGACCCGAAACCTCCCGGCGTTCTCGCGCACGGCGTTGATCGTATGGCGTGCGGCGGGAAAAGGCGTGGCCACGCCCCTCGCCGCCCGGTTACCGTGCCGATCATGGAGCCACTCGGCCAGGAGGAGATCCGGGCCTCGTTCGTCAACTGCACCCGCGGCGAGGCCAAGGGCGTGACGCTGCCCGCCCGGCCCGACGAGATCCCGTGGGACCGACGGGAGTTCCTCGGCTGGCGCGACCCGAAGGCGCCCGGCCGCGCCTACCTCGTGCTGCCGTACGGCGGCGAGGTCGTCGGCCTGGCGCTGCGGGCCGCGCCGTCGCCGAAGTCACGGCTGCGCAGCAACATCTGCGGCTTCTGCACCACGACCCACGGCCTGGCCGACGTCACGCTGTTCTCCGGCAAGCGCGCCGGGAAACCCGGCCGCGAGGGCAACACGCTGGGCATCTACGTCTGCGGCAACCTCGGTTGCTGCCAGTACGTGCGCGGTGAGCTGAAGTCCGACGTGCCCCAGCCGTTCGAGACGCTCACGCTGGAGGAACGTCTCGCGCGGCTCGAGGAGAAGGTGCACAAGTTCGTCGCGCGGGTGCTGGAGTCGCGTTAGAAGCGGTACCGGACGATGTGGGCCATCCGGGCCAGCGGCGGGAAGTACTTCAGCATCCGCAGCTGCAGCCGCGTGACCGGCCGCACCCGCGCCATGACCTCCGGCGTCGCCCAGTGGCCGGCGTCCAAAGAGGACACACACGTCAGGCCGTAGCGCTCCAGTTCGCGCGGGTCGTCGACGCCCCAGATCAGCGTCGCGCCCGACTTGCGGACCGGGGGGTTGAGCTTCTGCGCCTTGATCCCCAGCCTGCTGAACAGGTCGCAGATCAGCTCGCCGGACGGGAACTTCGCGACCAGGCGCCGCACCAGTTCGGTGCCCTGGCCGGCGGTCAGGTACATCGTCAGGCCCTCGGCGACGATCAGCGCCGGGCGGTCGGCCGGCACCTGGTCGAGCCAGCCGAAGTCGACGACCGACGTGCCGATGTTCGTGTGGTTCGGCGCCGCCGCGTAGAGCTTCTCGCGCAGGGCGACGACCTCGGGGTAGTCGACGTCGTACCAGTGCGCCGTCGGCGGCGGGGCGAGGCGCTGGAAGCGCGTGTCCATGCCGCAGCCGAGGTGCAGCACGATCGCGTCCGGGTGCGCGGCCAGGTACGCCGCGGCCCACGCGTCGATCGGCTTCGCCCGCAGCACGACCGACACGGCGGCGTCGCGGGTCATGCCGAGCTTGGTGAAGTCGTAGTCGATCTGCCGGACGGCCTCGTCGGCGGCGTGGTCGCCGAGCACCGGGTCGGCTTCGCGGCTGTCGAGCGCGCGGCCGTAGAGGGTGGCCAGCATGGTGGCCTTTTCTTCGGTGAAGTGGACCTTCTCCATCACGACCCCCAGAAGTTTCACAACATTGTGAAAAGGCTAGCGCTCTTCGGGGTGCGCGGCGAAGTCGTGCGCGTAGGTTTTCGCGTCCACCAGGTGCTTGAGGGTGCGCTCGCGCGCCTCGGCCGGGTCCGACCGGCGGATCGCGTCGAGGATCGCGCGGTGGTCGTCGACGGCCTTGCGGATCTGCCCCGGCAGCCGCAGCGCCGCCCGCCGCTCCTCGCCGACCAGCGCCAGGACCGACCGCAGCAGCCCGGCGACGTCGTCGTTGCCCGCGTTCTGCGCGATGACCCGGTGGAACTCGGCGTCGGTGGCGATCACGCGCAGCATGTCGCCGTCTTCGGCGGCCTGCGCCATCTCGGCGACGTTGTCCTCGAGGCGGCTCACGACCTTCGCGGTCGCGTGCCGGGCGAGCCGGTCGGCCAGCGTCGGCTCGACGGTCGCGCGCAGGTCGAACAGCTTCTCGACGAGCTGGTCGTGCTCGGTGAACCAGGTGCTCAGCGGCTGCTCCCGCGTCTCGGCGACGTAGGTGCCCGAGCCCGCGCGGATCTGGACGTACCCGATGGAGTCGAGCACGCGCAGCGCCTGCCGCAACGACCCGCGGCTGATACCCAGGTCCTCGCACAGCACGCGCTCGGCGGGCAGCCGCGAACCCGGCGCCAGCTCACCGGAGTCGATCATCGCCCGCAGGTGGTCGACGGTCGCGCTCCAGACCTGCTCGGTGTCCTCACCCACGGCCCCATCCTGCCGCACGCCCGGAATTGTCGGGGGTGGCTGCCATGATCGAGGGCGTGGACACTCTCTCGGAGGAACCGGCATGACGGCCCGGTTCAAGGACCTCGCGCTGGACGCGAACGACCACCAGGCCCTGGCGGACTGGTGGTGCTCGGCGATCGGCTACGTCCGCCACGCCTCCGCCGCCGAGCGCCCGCCGGGCGGCCCGATCCCGATCGTCGACCCCGACGGCAAGGGCCCGTTGATCTGGCTCAACCCGGTGGCCGAGCCGAAGACGGTCAAGAACCGCATGCACCTGGACGTCGTCGGCGACCGCGCCGAGCTGCTGGCGCTGGGCGCGACCCTGGTGAGAGCGGAGGACGACGACATCAGGTGGGACATCCTGGCCGACCCGGAAGGCAACGAGTTCTGCCTCTTCGCCCCCGGGTGACGGGAGGTCACCGGTCGAACGTCCGGATTTCGGTGCGGTAGCGCCCGGCACCCCGGTCCGGGTTGAGCAGCAGGACGAAATCGGGCAACGCGGTCGGCGCGGGCCGGCCGGCGGTGTCCTTCTGCCCGGGTTCGGCATCCCATTCGATCAGGGCGATGGTCACGCTCCACCGGCCCGCCGGCAGCGGGACGCGCAGGCCGGCGTCCACCGCGGCTCCGACGTGCTCGATGCCGCTGATCTTCGCGTCGCCGGTAGTGCGGAACAGGTACGGCTTCGATGCGGCGAGGAGGTACCGGCGTTCTCGTTGGGTCAGGCCGGCCGCGGCCGACTCCGAGCCGGCCCGGGCGAGGACCTGGAACGCCCCGTCGTCGCCGATGTTCACCGGGACGAAGGCGCCGGCGACGATGTGGCGCTTGAGGTCGTCGTCGTCCAGCAGCGCCGCTTCCCACGTGGGGTAGTCGACGACGCCGGCGAACGACGCAGGGGACCACAGCCCGAACAGCCCGGCATCAGTGGCCACCACGCCGGTGACGTCCATGGGCCGTGCTCCCTTCGTCCGCGCGGATCCTACGCAGCCGGGACGTCGGTATCGCGGCCGGCGAAGCGGCTTTCGCCACCCGGTGGGTGTCTGACCAGACACATCCGCGTCGCGGGACGCGGCCACGGTGCTTAGGCTCCGCACGTGAGTGCTTCATGACGTGGTGGCACGCGGCGATCGTCCTGATCGCCGGGATCTGGGCCGGGACCATCAACGCCGTGGTCGGGTCGGGGACGCTCGTGACGTTCCCGGTACTGGTCGCGCTGGGGTACCCGCCGGTGACGGCGACGACCTCCAACGCGATCGGGCTCGCCCCCGGCACCCTCAGCGGTGCCTGGGGTTACCGGCACGAGCTCAAGGGCTACTGGCGGCAGACGGCGAAGTTCGCGGTCGCGTCGTTCCTCGGCGCGATCGGCGGCACCATCCTGCTGCTCTCGCTGCCGAAGGACGCCTTCGAGGCCGTCGTGCCGATCCTCGTCGGGCTGGCCGTGGTCCTCGTGATCGTGCAGCCGCGCGTCTCGAAGTGGGTCGCGAAGCGCCGCGACGAGAACGGCGCCGAGCACAAACCCGGCCCGCTGCTGATGTTCTTCATCTTCCTGATCGGCATCTACGGCGGGTACTTCACCGCCGCGCAGGGCGTGATGCTGATGGCCGTCATGGGGATGCTGCTGTCGGAACCGCTGCAGAAGCTCAACGGCGTGAAGAACGTCCTGGCCGCCGTGGTCAACGTCATCGCCGGGCTGATCTACGCGTTCGTCGCGCCGATCAGCTGGCCCGTCGTGCTCTGGCTGGCGATCGGCTCCACCGCCGGCGGCTTCCTCGGCGCGAAGATCGGCCGGAAGCTGCCGCCGGCGGTGCTGCGCGGCGTGATCGTCGTGGTCGGCACGGCGGCCGTGATCCAGCTGGTCGTCAAGCAGTTCAGCTGAATCAGCGGCTGAACTCGCGCGCCGCCGCCAGGAACAGGTCGTTCTCCTCGGGCGTGCCGATGGTCACGCGCACGCCGTCGCCGGCGAAGGGCCGCACGATCAGCTTGCGGTCGAGGGCGTGCTCGGCGAACGGCACCGCCTGCTCACCCAGCGGCAGCCAGACGAAGTTCGCCTGCGTCTCCGGCACCTGGTACCCGGCCGCGATCAGCGCGTCCCGCACCCGGCCGCGCTCGGCGACGATGTCCTTGCACCGGTCCAGCAGCTCGTCCGCCGCGTCCAGCGACGCCACCGCCGCCACCTGGGCCAGCATGTTCACCGAGAACGCCACGTACACCTGCCGCAACGCGTCCGCGATCGCCTCCGGTGCGACGGCGTAACCGACGCGGAGACCGGCGAGGCCGTACGCCTTCGAGAACGTGCGGAGCACCATGACGTTCGCGCGGTCGCGGGTGTACTCGACGCCGTCGGGGACCTCGGGGTCGGTGACGAACTCCTTGTACGCCTCGTCGAGCACGATCAGCACGCGCTCGGGGACGGCGTCCAGGAACCGCTCCAGCTCCGCGCGGCGGATGGCCGTACCGGTCGGGTTGTTCGGGTTGCAGACGAAGACCACACGCGTCCGGTCGGTGATCGCCGCGAGCATCGCGTCGAGGTCGAGCTCCTGGCCCTCGGTGATCGGCACCTTCACCGAGACGGCGTTGGCGACCTGCGTGACGATCGGGTACGCCTCGAACGAGCGCCAGGCGAAGATGACCTCGTCACCGGGGGCGCAGACGGCCTGGATCGTCTGCTGGCACAGCGAAACCGAGCCGCAGCCGACGGCGATCCGCTCGACCGGCACGGCCAGGTCGCGCGCCAGCCGCTCGCGCAGCAGCTGCGAGCCGGTGTCCGGGTAACGGTTGATACCCGCCGCCGCCTCGGCGATCGCCGCCGCGACGCTCGGCAGCGCGCCGCCGGGCACCTCGTTGCTCGCCAGCTTGATCGCACCTTGGATCGTCCGGCCTGGGACGTATTTCGGCAACGATTCGAGATCGGCACGCGGGGACACGGACGACATCTTCGGCGCTCCTGGGAATCGGCGGGACGGCCCGACCACCGTATCTTTCCGGGCCGCCGTCCCGCGACTCCCTTCCGGCGGTACGCGGGTTCCCGCCGTTCACCTCGAAGTGATTGAGTGACGTTATGACGTCGACCAGCACCGTGGACTACCAGCGCACCGACGGCCCTACCCGCCGCCTCACCTTCGCGGAACCCGAAGGCGCGCTGCGGGGCGGCCTGGTCGTGCTGCACGAAGCGGACGGCGTCACCGACGGCGTGAAGCTCCTGCTGGCCAGTCTCGCCACGGAGGGCTGGCTGACCGTCACACCCCACCTCGACGGCCAGGCCCTCACCCAGCAGGACCTGCTCGAGGCGACGGACATCACACTCGCGTGGCTCGTCGAACGCGGCGTCCAGGGCGACCTCCTCGGCGTGATGGGCTTCGACCTCGGCGGCACGGCGGCGCTCGTCGTCGCTTCGCACCGGCGGCTCGGCGCGGCGGTCAGCGTCGGCGGCCAGCAGGCCGCGGAGCTGCCCGCGCTGGTCGAGATCGCCGGGAAGCTCACCAGCCCGTGGCTCGGCATGTACGGCGACGCCGGTGACGAGGCCGGCGGCGCGGAGGTGGAGCGGCTGCGGGACGCGGCCGCGTCGGCGAAGGTCGCCACCAACGTCGTCCACTACCCGGGCGCGAACCACCGCTTCGACGCCGACCCCGGCGCGGCGGCGGAGGCCTGGCAGCGCACGCTCAACTGGTTCGACGCACACCTGCGTTAGGCGGATTACGCTCGGGGAGTGACGTACACCGCCGACGCTCCCGAAGTCCTCTGGCGCCCCGAGCCGGGCCACGTCGCCGACACGAAGATCGACGCCTTCCGCCGCTGGCTGGGCGCCGAACGCGGCGTCGAGGTCGGCGACTACCAGTCGCTTTGGGAGTTCTCCGTCGAGCGCGGGCCGGACTTCTGGGCCGCCGTCGCGGACTTCCTCGGCGTCCGCTGGCACGAGCAGCCGGGCGAGGTGCTCTCGGGCGGGATGCCGGCCGCCGTCTGGTTCGAGGGCGGCACGCTGAACTACGCCGAGCACGCGCTCACCCCCGGCGTCGCCGGCGCCGCGAAGGGCGACGAAGAGACCGCGGTGATCTTCCATCGTGAAGACGGCTTCGCGGACCACCTCACCTACGGCGACCTTCGCGCACAGGTCGCCGCGGCGCGGGCGGCGTTCGTCGAACTGGGCGTCGGCAAGGGCGACCGCGTCGTCGCGCTGGCCCCGAACTGCCCGCAGACGCTGATCGCGTTCCTCGCCGCGGCGAGCATCGGCGCGATCTGGTCGTCGTGCTCGCCCGACTTCGGCGTCCGGGCGGTCGCGGACCGCTTCGTGCAGATCGAGCCGAAGCTGTTCTTCGCGGTCAACGCCTACGCGTACGGCGGCCGCCGGTTCGACATCCGCACGACCGTGGCCGAACTGCGGCAGAAGCTGCCTTCCCTGGCCGCGACCGTGCTCGTCGAGTACGTCGGTGACGGCCGGATGGAAGGCACCCTCGACTGGGCGGAGCTGCTCGCGGAGCACGAGGGCGCGCCGCTCGAGTTCGAGCCGGTCGAGTTCGCGCACCCGCTGTGGGTGCTCTACTCGTCGGGCACCACCGGCCTGCCGAAGGGCATCGTCCACGGCCACGGCGGCATCACGCTGGAACACCTCAAGGCCCTCGCCCTGCAGACCGATCTCGGCCCCGGCGACCGGTTCTTCTGGTTCAGCACCACCGGCTGGATGATGTGGAACTTCCTCATCTCCGGCCTGCTCGTCGGCACCACGATCGTGCTCTACGACGGCAACCCGGGCTACCCGGACCTGAACGCGCTCTGGCACCTGGCCGAGCAGCACCGCGTCACCTACTTCGGCACGTCGGCGCCGTTCATCCAGAGCTGCCTCAAGGCCGGCGTCAAGCCCGCCGAGCGCTACGACCTGACGGCGTTGCGCGCGCTGGGCTCCACCGGCGCGCCGCTGAGCGTCGAGGGCTTCCGGTGGATCGTGGACGAGGTCGGCGCGAAGGTGCAGATCTGCTCGGTCTCCGGCGGCACCGACCTGTGCGCGGCGTTCGTCGCCTCGGCGCCCGACGTGCCGGTCTGGCTGGGGGAGCTGTCCTGCCCGGCGCTCGGTGCCGCGGTCAACGCGTTCGACGAGGCCGGCCACGCTCTGCTCGAAGAAGTCGGCGAGCTGGTCATCACGAAGCCGATGCCGTCGATGCCGGTGTTCTTCTGGAACGACCCGGACGGCTCGCGGCTGCGCGAGGCGTACTTCGAGATGTACCCGGGACTGTGGCGCCACGGCGACTGGATCCGGATCACGAACCGCGGCTCGGCCGTGATCTACGGCCGCAGCGATTCGACGCTCAACCGCGGCGGCGTCCGGATGGGCACGGCGGAGTTCTACCGGGTCGTCGAGGGTTACGACGAGATCGCGGACTCGCTGGTCGTGGACACCTCGGCGGCCGGGAACGAGGACGGGCAGCTGCTCTGCTTCGTCGTGCTCGCGAACGACGTCGCGATCGACGACATCGAGCCTGCGCTGCGGAAAGAGCTCCGTAGCGCCCTGTCACCGCGCCACGTACCCGATCGGTTCGTAGTGGTTTCCGAGATACCTCGTACCTTGAACGGTAAGAAGTGTGAGGTACCGGTGAAGAAGATCCTCGCCGGTGTGGCTCCTGACCGGGCCGTCAGCCGGGACGCGCTGGCCAACCCGGCGGCGTTGACGCCGTTCGTGGAGCTCGCCGGGGGGTGGATGGGGGAAGCATGATCGTCCGCAACGGGTTGTACAGGTGGTGACGGGGACACGCGCGCAGACCACCTGGCGGGTGGCGGGGGCCACTTCCGTGGGGGTGATCACCTGGGTGACCCGGCTGGCCGGACTGATGACGCTCGTCGCCGTCCTGGTCCCGGCCGGGCGCCGGAACCTGCGCGGGCACCTGTCGGAATGGCTGGAGCTGCCGCAGGAGGCGACGGTCGCCGCGGCGACCGTCGCGCTGGTCACGGGTGTGCTGCTGGTGCTGCTCGCCGCCGGGCTGCGGCGTCGCAAGCGGCGCGCGTGGCAGCTGGCGGTCGGCGCGACGGTGCTGCTCACGGTGTCGCACATCGGGCTCAAGCACGTCTTCGGCGCCGGCCTGGTGTCGGTGGTGCTGCTGGTCGGCCTGATCGCGACCCGGAAGTACTTCGTCGCGAAGCCGGACCCGGTGGTCGGGCGCTGGCGCGCGGTGCGGAGCTTCGTCGAGCTCGCGCTGGCCGGGTTCGTGATCAACCTCATCCTGCTGTCGGTGGCTTCGCACGCGGTGCTGGAGCCGATGAGCTTCCCGGACCGGCTGGCGGAGTCGTCGCTGGCGCTGGTCGGGGTCAGCGGGCCGGCGGTGTTCCACGGCATGTGGCTGGAGGACCTGACGGCGGCCGTCGGCCTGCTGTTCGGCATCGCCGCGGTGCTGGTGTCGGCGTACTTCCTGCTGCGCTCGGCCGAGCCGGCGCCACGGCTGACCGACGACGAGGTCGACCGCCTGCGCAAGCTGCTGGACGAGCACGGCGCGCGGGACTCGCTGGGCTACTTCGCGCTGCGCCGCGACAAGTTCGCGGTGTTCTCCCGCACGGGCAAGGCGGCGGTCACCTACCGCGTGATCGCCGGCGTCGCGCTCTGCTCGGCCGACCCGCTGGGCGACCACGAAGCCTGGCCGGGCGCGATCGAGGAGTACCTCGAGGTGTGCCGCCGCAACGGCTGGGTGCCCGCGGCGATGGGCGTCTCGGAGCTGGGCGCGACGGTCTGGGCCCGGTTCGGCCTGGAGGTCCTGGAGATCGGCGACGAGGCGGTCGTCGACGTCGACGGCTTCACCCTGGACGGCCGCGTCATGCGCGGTGTCCGCCAGGCCGCGGCCCGCACGAAGCGCGCGGGCTACAAGGTCCTGGTCCGGCGCACGGAAGACCTTCGGCCGGGCGAACTGGCCGAGCTGGAGACGCTGGCCGCCAACTGGCGCGGCACGGACACCGAGCGCGGCTTCTCGATGGCCCTCGGCCGCATGGGCGACCCGGGATCGGTCCTGGTGACGGCCGAGCAGGGCGGCCGGGTCCGCGGCGTGCTCCAGTTCGTCCCGTGGGGCCTGACCGGCCTGTCCCTGGACGTCATGCGCCGCGACCGCACGGCCGACAACGGCGTCAACGAGCTGATGATCTCGGAACTGCTGCTGTCGGCGGCCCGCCACGACGTCAAGCAGGTGTCGCTGAACTTCGCGGCGTTCCGTGCCCTGATGGAACAGGGCCAGCGCATCGGCGCCGGCCCGGTGGCGAAGACGGCGGCGAAGGTGCTGCACTTCTTCTCGCGCTGGATCCAGATCGAGACGCTCTACAAGTTCAACGCCAAGTTCCGGCCGCGCTGGGTACCGCGCTACCTGGTGTACCCCGGAGTCCGCGAGCTGCCGCGTGTCGGCATCGCGACGTTCGAGGCCGAAGGCCTCGGCGGACGATCTCCACGCCTGCTCAGGCTGCTGCGCCGGGCGTGACGGGGGGTGGTTACCGAGGGGGTTCGGGGGGTGTGTAACCTATCTGAGCAGTGGTCGTTGGGCCCAGGAGGCTTCGCCTAGTCTGGTCTATGGCGCCGCACTGCTAATGCGGTTGGGGGTAACCCCCCCTCCCGGGTTCAAATCCCGGAGCCTCCGCTGGTACTCGGTTCGCCGGGTGCTAGGTTACAACTGAACACGCGCCCGTAGCTCAGCTGGATAGAGCATCTGACTACGGATCAGAAGGTCAGGGGTTCGAATCCCTTCGGGCGCACGTCTGGTTGAGACAGCACTAGAGCCCCCTCGCAAGAGGGGGCTCTTTTGTGTTTCCGGGTTGCCGCATCAGGCCCGCTGGACTTCGTAAACGGCGCAGGGAAAGCCTTCCGGGGTGAGCGAGGCCCCCCGCTGCGAGGTTCTCCCGGAATGCGTCGAAGCCACCGTGAAACTCCCACCGCCGAGTGCTCTCGTCCGGTGCGTCCGGAGGTGCGGCACGTGATCGGCCCCCCGAAGCGCGGATAGCGCTCGGCGTAGTTCTTGAGGCCCGAGGCGAGGGACGGCGTCGAGCCCCTGCGGCTCGTGGTGACTTCCGGGAATCGACCGCGTTGCGTAACTGGACTGGACCAGTGAACCCGCAACGCCGATCACAGGTTTAAGCCGTTCAGCCGCCCTTCGGCACTCTCCGTACTCGTGCTTCCATAATTGGTCTGGACCACGTACCGTCTTCGCAAACGGCGCAAAAACACCACCTGGTCCCCGTCGGTGGTGTTCGTGAACGCCGTACCCGGAACGTCGCACAAAGCACCTGCGTCAAGGGAGACGAATGTCCAGAAAGAGATGGCACCTCCTCGGTCTGTTCACCGCGGTCGGCGCGATCACCGTCGGTCTGATCACCGTGCCGGCCAGCGCCGCCGGAGGCGTCAGCGCCGGCTTCACCAAGGGCTCCGACTGGGGCACCGGTTATGAAGGCAAGTACACGATCAGCAACGGCTCCGGCTCGACGCTGGCCGCGTGGACGGTCGAGTTCGACCTCCCGTCCGGCGCGAAGGTCGCCTCCCTCTGGGACGGCAGCTACACCGCGGCCGGCCAGCACGTCACCGTCAAGAACACCTGGAACGGCAACGTCGGCAACGGCTCCACCGCCAGCTTCGGCTTCAACGTCAGCTACTCGGGCACCTACTCGGCCCCGGCGAACTGCAAGCTGAACGGCGGCTCCTGCGACGCCGGCGGTGGCACCCCGACCACCACGCCGACGACCCCGACCCAGCCGACCACCACGCCGACCACCCCGACCACGCCCCCGACGACGACCACCACCACGCCGCCCCCGCCCGGTGGGCAGAAGAACGTCGGCTACTTCGTGCAGTGGGGCGTCTACGGGCGCAACTACCACGTCAAGAACATCGAGACGTCGGGCTCGGCCAGCAAGCTGACCCACATCAACTACGCGTTCGGCAACGTCAAGAACGGCCAGTGCACGGCCAACGACGACCCGTACGCCGACTACCAGAAGACCTACGACGCCTCGACCAGCGTCGACGGTGTCGCCGACACCTGGGACCAGCCGGTCGCCGGCAACTTCAACCAGCTGCGCAAGCTGAAGAAGCTGCACCCCGGGCTCAAGGTGATCTGGTCGTTCGGCGGCTGGACGTACTCCGGTGGCTTCGGCCAGGCCTCGCAGAACGCCGCCGCGTTCGCCCAGTCCTGCTACAACCTGCTGAAGGACCCGCGCTGGGCCGACATCTGGGACGGCATCGACATCGACTGGGAGTACCCCAACTCGTGCGGCCTGAGCTGTGACACCAGCGGTGCCGCGGCCTACAAGAACCTGATCTCCGCGCTGCGGTCCAAGTTCGGCTCGTCGTTCCTGGTCACCTCGGCCATCTCGGCCGACGGCACCAACGGTGGCAAGCTCGACGTCGCCGACTACGCCGGTGCGGCGCAGTACCTCGACTGGTTCAACGTCATGACGTACGACTACTTCGGCGCCTTTGCCCCGCAGGGCCCGACCGCCCCGCACTCGCCGCTGACGTCGTACTCGGGCATCCCGACGCCGGGCTTCTACTCCGACGCCGCGATCCAGAAGCTCAAGAGCAAGGGTGTCCCGTCGAGCAAGCTGTTGCTGGGCATCGGGTTCTACGGCCGCGGCTGGACCGGCGTCACGCAGGCCACCCCGGGCGGCACGGCGACCGGCCCCGCGGCGGCGACGTACGAGCCGGGCATCGAGGACTACAAGGTCCTCAAGAACAGCTGCCCGTCGACCGGCACGATCGCCGGCACCGCGTACGCCAAGTGCGGCAGCAACTGGTGGAGCTACGACACCCCGGCGACCATCGGCGGGAAGATGAGCTACACCAAGCAGCAGGGCCTCGGCGGCGCGTTCTTCTGGGAGCTGTCCGGCGACACCACCAACGGTGAGCTGATCACCGCCATGAAGAACGGCCTGTCGTGACACGCCGGTGGTTGCCGGCGCTCGGGCTGGCGGCCGCGGCCGCCACGGTCGGCGCGATGTTCGTGATCGCGCCGGCGAGCGCGGCCGGTGGCGTGAGCGCGACCTTCGCGAAGGGCTCCGACTGGGGCACCGGGTACGAGGGCAAGTACACGATCGCCAACGGCTCGGGCTCGGTGTTGCCGACCTGGACGGTGGAGTTCGACCTGCCGAGCGGCGCGAAGATCGGCTCGCTGTGGGACGGCAGCTACACGGCGTCCGGCCAGCACGTCACGGTGAAGAACACGTGGAACGGCAACGTCGGCAACGGCGGTAGCGCGAGCTTCGGCTTCAACGTGACGTACTCGGGTTCGTACGCCGCGCCGGCGAACTGCAAGCTCAACGGCGGGTCGTGTGCGGCCGGGGGGACACCTCCCACCACGACCACACCGCCGCCTACGACGACGCCCCCGCCGACCACCACGCCGCCGAACCAGCCCGGTGGCCGCGGCGCGCCGTACCTCTACATGGGCTGGGGCAGCCCGCCGAACCCGCAGACGGTGATGAACGCGACCGGGGTCAAGTGGTTCACCATGGCGTTCGTCAACGCCTCCGGTGGCTGCAACCCGGCGTGGGACAGCAGCCGTCCGCTGAGCGGCAGCGCGGACGCGACCGCGATCGCGCAGATCAAGGCGGCCGGTGGTCAGGTCGTGCCGTCGTTCGGTGGCTGGAGCGGCAACAAGCTCGGCCCGAACTGCTCGACGCCCGCCGCGCTGGCCGGCGCGTACCAGCAGGTCATCAACGCGTACGGCCTCAAGGCGATCGACATCGACATCGAGAACTCCGACGAGTTCGAGAACGAGACCGTGCAGGACCGCATCCTGAACGCGCTGAAGATCGTGAAGCAGAACAACCCGGGGATCCAGACGATCCTGACCTTCGGCACCTCGACGACCGGCCCGAACTACTACGGCAACCGGCTCATCGACCAGTCGAAGGCGCTGGGCGCCGGGGTGGACGTCTACACGATCATGCCGTTCGACTTCGGCGGCGGTGCGAACATGTACCAGAGCACGGTGAACGCGGCGAACGGCTTGCGGGACAAGCTGAAGTCGACGTTCGGGTGGAACGACGCAACGGCGTACAACCACCTCGGCATCTCGGGCATGAACGGCCTGTCCGACCAGCAGGAGCTGACCGATCTCCCGACGTGGACCCAGATCACCAACTGGGCCAAGACGAACAAGATCGGCCGCCTGGCGTTCTGGTCGGTCAACCGCGACCGCGGCTGCCCGGGCGGCGGCGTGGTGTCCGACTGCAGTGGCATCGCCCAGAGCGACTGGGACTTCACCAGGGTGACGGCGGGTTTCTGACGCTGTCGTGAACAGAGGCCTCCTTGCCGGCTCCCCGGGCCGGCAAGGAGGCCTTTCTCATCGGACGCCGAATACCGGGCGGATCCTGTCCGGTATTGGTCCTAACGTCGTCGGCATGACCACACAGATCGCCTCCCTCCGGATCATCACCGACGACGTCGCGCGGCTCGCCGGCTTCTACGAGCACGTCACCGGCCTGACCGCGACCTGGGCCACGCCGGACTTCGCCGAGATCTCGACGCCGGCGTTCACCCTGGCCATCGGCAGCACGCGCACGGTCGGCATCTTCGCCCCGGGCTCAGCCCGGCCGGCCGACAACCACAGCGCGATCATCGAGTTCCTGGTGGACGACGTCGACGCCGAGTACGCGCGGCTCAAGCAGGGCGAGATCGAGTTCGTCAACGAGCCCACGACGATGCCGTGGGGCAACCGGTCGCTGCTGATCCGCGACCCGGACGGCACGCTCGTCAACCTCTTCAGGCCGGTCAAAGCGTCTTGACGGCGTCTCCGATCGCCTCGTCGAGGATGGCCAGGCCGAGGGAGATCTCCTCTTCGGACGCCGTCAGCGGTGGGGCGATCCGGAACACCCCGCCCATCCCCGGCAGCTGCACGATGTTCATGTGCAGCCCCAGCTCCAGGCAGCGGCTGGTGACGCGCGCGCCCAGTTCGTCCGAGCTGCGCTTGGTTTCGCGGTCCAGCACCAGTTCCAGGCCGGCCAGCAGGCCGCGGCCGCGGATGTCGCCGACCACCTCGTGCCGGTGGGCGATGCGCTCGAGGCCGTGGCGGAGCAGGCCGCCCAGCTGCAGGGCGCGCTCGTCGAGGCGGTCGCGGGTCAGGACGTCGAGCACCGTGTTGCCGACCGCGGCCGGGAGCGGGTCCGCGACGTGCGTGGTGAAGAACAGGAAACCGCGGTCGTGCGCTTTCTGCTCGATCTCGGCGCTCGTGAGCACCGCGGCCAGCGGCAGGCCGGCGCCGAGCGTCTTGGAGAGCGTGAGGATGTCCGGGACGACGCCGTCGCGCTCGAAGGCGTACCAGTTGCCGGTGCGGCAGAGGCCGGTCTGGGCTTCGTCCACGATCAGCAGCATGCCGCGTTCCCGGCACTTCTCCTGCAGCGCGGCGAAGTAGCCGGGTGGGGGCTCGATGATGCCGCCGGAGCTGAGGATCGGCTCGACGATGCAGGCGGCCAGGCTGCCGACCGACTGCGCGTCGATCATCTCGAACCCGAAGTCGAGCTGGCGCCGCCAGTCCAGGTTGCCGTCGGCGTCGGTGAAGTCCGGCCGGTAGCGATTGGGTGCCGGGATGGCGAAGTTGCCGGGTGCGGCCGGGCCGTAGCCGCGGCGGCCGGCGCTGTAGGTCGCGCTCGCCGCGGCCTGCGTCATGCCGTGCCACGACCGGGCGAACGAGACGATCTCGTGCTTGCCGGTGACGAGCTTGGCCATCCGGATGGCCGCCTCGTTGGACTCGGCCCCGGTGGTCAGCAGCAGGGCCTTCTCCAGCGGCGCCGGGAGCGTCTCGGCGAGGCGGCGCGCCAGGTCGACGACCGGGCGGCTCAGCATGCCGCTGAAGAGGTGGTCGAGTTTCCCGACCTGCCGCCGGAGCGTCTCGACGATCTCCGGGTGCGAGTGCCCGAGGATCGCGCTCATCTGGCCGGAGGTGAAGTCGAGGATCCGGCGGCCGTCTTCGGTGAAGACGAAGCTGCCTTCGGCGTGGTCGATGATCTCGTGGGTGAACGCGCCGCCGTAGCGCACCAGGTGCTTGTCGGCGTCGGCCCAGAAGGCGTCGGCGGAGGTGGTCCCAGAAGTGGTTACGGAAGTCGGAGCAGCCATGTCTTCGACGGTAAGTCCGGTCCGAGCGTCACGTCCATCTCACAATTCCGGCTGTCCTGTTCGGTTGATCCGAACAACAATGGATGGATGCTGAACCCGTGGCGCTTGCGGCTGCTGAGCCGGCTCGACACCCTGGGCACGGTCCGCGCGGTCGCCCAGGACGCGAACCTGAGCGCGTCGAGCGTGTCGCAGCAGCTGGCCGTGCTCGAGACGGAAACCCGCACCCAGCTGCTGGAACGCACCGGCCGCCGGGTCCGGCTGACGCCCGCGGGCCTGATGCTGGCGCGGCGCGCGCGGGCGATCCTCGACCACATGGACACGGTCGAGGCGGAGCTGCGCGGCCTCGGCGACGAGCCGGTCGGCCTGGTCCGGCTCGGCGCGTTCCAGAGCGCGATCCACACGATGGCCGTGCCGGCCGTCACCCGCTTGGCGGCCGCGTACCCGCACCTCGACGTCGAGCTGCTGGAGCTGGAGCCGCACGCGAGCATCCCGGCCCTGCGCGGCGGTGACGCCGACGTCATCATCACGACGACGGACTTCGTCGAGCTGCCGCTGGGCCCGGACCTCGACATCGTCCAGCTGGCGACCGACCCGATCGTGCTGGTCACGGCGGCCGACGGCCCGCGCGGCCCGGCGGACCTGGCGGCTTACGCGGACGAGCCGTGGGCGCTCGACATCCCGCAGTCGTACATGGCGAACCTGACGCTGCGCCTGTGCCGCGAGTCGGGTTTCGAGCCGCGGGTGGCGTGCCGGTTCGGCAACTACCTGATGACGCTGCAGCACGTCGAGGCCGGGCTGTCGATCGCCCTGCTGCCGGGGCTGGCGGTGGACCGGCGGTACCGGGTGTCGACGCGGGAGCTGACGGCCCCGGTGAACCGGACGATCGCGGCGGTGGTCCGCCGGGGTTCACCGTTGCGCGCGGCGGTGAACGTCGTGCTCGACGCGCTGCGGCAGCCGCCGGACCTCCCGGCCCTGGCCGAATGGGCCGGGCCGGGCGCAGACTGAGCGCGTGCGGGTGGCGGTTCGGGTTTCCGGGGTGGTCCAGGGCGTGGGGTTCCGGCCCTTCGTCCACCGGCTCGCCTCGCGGCTCGACCTGACCGGTTTTGTCGGAAACGACGTCCACGGGGTCTTCGCCGAGGTCGAGGGGGACGCGGTCGCGGCCTTCGTCGAGGCGCTCCGGGCCGAAGCTCCGCCCCTGGCCGTGGTGGAGGAAGTCCGTACCTGGGCGGTGCCGGACACCGGGGTGCCGGGCTTCCGGATCGTCGAGAGCCCGGGCGGCGCGAGGGCCGACACGCTGATCTCCGCCGATTCCGCCACTTGTGACGACTGCCTGCGCGAGCTGTGGGATCCGGGTGATCGGCGGTTCCGGTATCCCTTTGTCAACTGCACCCACTGCGGGCCGCGGTTCACCATCGTCACCGGGGTGCCCTACGACCGGCCCTTCACCACCATGGCCGGGTTCGGGATGTGCTCCGAGTGCGAGCAGGAGTACGAAGACCCCCGGGATCGGCGGTTTCACGCCCAGCCCGTGTGCTGCCCCGCCTGCGGGCCCACCCTGCGGTTCGAACCCGGGGGCGGGGAGCCGATCGGGGCCGCGGCGAGGGCGTTGCGGGAGGGTGCTGTTCTGGCCGTCAAAGGGCTCGGCGGCTACCACCTCGCCGTCGGGGCCCGGCATGAAGAGGCGGCGCGGAACCTGCGCGCGAGGAAGCATCGGGAGGACAAGCCCTTCGCCGTCATGGTCGCCGATCTGGGCCAGGCGAGGGAACTCGCCGAAGTGGACGATGCCGCGGAAACGGCCTTGTGCAGCAGACGGCGGCCCATTGTGTTGCTGCCGAAGAAGGAGGAGCTGGCGGCCGCCGTCGCGCCGGGGAATCGGCGGATCGGGCTCATGCTGCCCTACACCCCGCTGCACCACCTTCTGCTGGAACTGACCGGGCCGATCGTGCTGACCAGCGCCAACGTCTCCGATGAGCCCATCGTCTACCGGGATGACGAACTCGGGCGACTGGGCGACATCGCCGACGCGTTTCTCACCCACGACCGGCCCATCCACATTCGCACGGACGACTCCGTGGTGCGCATAGTGCGGAACCGGGAGCAGCTTCAACGGCGTTCGCGCGGTTACGCGCCCGAGCCCGTGAGCCTGAAACAACCGGCGAAACAGCACGTTCTCGGTTGCGGCGCCGAACTCAAGAACACCTTCTGCCTCGTCAAGGGCCGGCACGCCGTTCTCTCGCACCACATCGGCGACCTCGAGAACTACGAGACCCTCAGGTCCTTCACCGAGGGCATCGAGCACTTCAAGCGCCTCTTCGACGTCGACCCCGTGGTCGTCGCGCACGACCTGCACCCCGAGTACTTGTCCACGAAATACGCCCTCGACCAGGACGCCGAGCTGCTCGGCGTGCAGCACCACCACGCCCACATCGCGTCCTGCCTGGCCGACAACGGGGAAGACGGGCCCGTGCTCGGCGTCGCCTTCGACGGCACCGGCTTCGGGCCCGACGGCACCATCTGGGGCGGGGAGTTCCTGCTCGCGGACCTGACGACCTACCAGCGGCTGAGCCACCTGAACCCGGTGAGAATGCCCGGTGGGGCACAAGCCATCCGGCAACCCTGGCGGATGGCCGCGTCCTATGTGGACGCACTCGGGCGACCGGCGCGGGAAGACGTCGTGAAGCTCATCCGCAGCGGCCTCAACTCACCGTTGACGTCCAGTGCGGGACGACTGTTCGACGCCGCCGCCGCGTTGCTCGGCGTCCGGGAGACCGTCAACTACGAGGGCCAGGCCGCCATCGAGCTGGAGCAGCTGGCCGATCCGGCGGAGAAAACCGCGTACCGGGCGCGTATCGACGACGTCGTTCACGGCGAAGACCTCATCGCCGCCCTGCTGGACGACTCCAGCCCCGAGGCGACGCGAGCCGCGCGGTTCCACAACGGCGTCGCCGACGCCATCGCGCGGACGTGCGACCGGTTCCGCGAGCACAGCACCACCGTCGCGTTGTCCGGTGGCGTGTTCCAGAACGTCTTCCTGCTGGACCGGACCGTGGAGAACCTGGAGAACAGCGGCTTCCGCGTGCTGACCCACCGCAGGGTGCCGGCCAACGACGGCGGGATCAGCTTCGGGCAGGTTGCCGTAGCCAGTCGTACCACTCGGTGAGGCCGTCGCCGCGGGTCGCGCTGACCTGGAGAATCGCCGCCGAAGGGTTCACGCGGCGGGTGTCCCGGGTGAACTCGTCGACGTCGAAATCCACGTACGGCAGCAGGTCGATCTTGTTCAGCAGCACCAGGTCCGTCGCCGCGAACATGTGCGGGTACTTCAGCGGCTTCCCCGGTCCCTCGGTCACCGACAGGATCACCACGCGCGCCGCCTCGCCGAGGTCGAACAGGGCCGGGCAGACCAGGTTGCCGACGTTCTCGATGAACAGCATCGACCCCCGCGCGGGCGACAGCGAGTGCAGCGCCCGGTGCAGCATCGACGCGTCCAGGTGGCAGCCGGCGCCCGTGTTGATCTGGACGACCGGCGCGCCCGTGGCCTTGATGCGCTCGGCGTCCAGCAGCGTCTCCTGATCACCTTCGATCACCGCGCACGGCGTGTCCGAAGAGGAGATGGTGCGCTCCAGCAGCGTCGTCTTTCCGGCGCCCGGCGAACTCATCAGGTTGATCGCAAAGACGCCGGAGGACGCCAAATGCGTGCGGTTGTGGGCCGCCAGGTCGTCGTTCTTCGCCAGGATGTCCTGCTCCAGCAGCACTGTGTGCGTCTGGTCGGTGATCCGGACTTCCGAGTCGGAACAGCCGCAGGTATCGCACATGTCAGACCACCTCTACCGATGTGATGCGCAGTTCGCGCCCGGCCAGCACTTCGACGTTCGCGCTGGTGCACGGGCAGAGCAGGATGAAGTCGTCCAGCGCGAACTCGGCGCCGCAGTCGCGGCAGCGCGCCCGTCCGGACGGCTCGTCGATCTCCAAGCGGGCGCCGTCGAGCGACGTGCCGCTGCACAAGACGTCGAAGCAGAAGCGGACGCTGTCCGGCACCACGCCGGACAGCCTTCCGATCTCCAGTCGCACGCTCGTGACCGTCGCCTCGCCGAGGCGGGCGACGATCGCGTCGACGACCGACTGCGTGATCGACATTTCGTGCATTCAGCAGATCCTCGGCAGCGGGTCCCCGACCAGCAGGTCCACGATCCGGGTGCCGCCGAACGCGGTGTTCAGCAGCACCAGGCCCGGCGGGTCGTCGGCGACCCAGCCGATGATCGCCGCGTCCGCGCCCAGCGGGTGCGAGCGCAACGCCGCCAGCGCGTCCGAAGCCTGGGCGCCGTCGACGACGACCACGATCCGGCCTTCGCAGGCGACGTACAGCGGGTCGATGCCGAGCAGCTCGGACGCGCCGCGGACCTCGGTGCGGACCGGCACGGCCTTCTCGTCGACGACCACCGCGACGTCCGCCGCCTTGGCGATCTCGTTGAGGATCGTCGCGACGCCGCCGCGGGTCGCGTCCCGCATCGCGCGCACACCCGGCACCGCGGCCAGCAGGCCGGCCACCAGGTCGTGCACCGGCGCGGTGTCGGACTCCAGGTCGGCGTCGATGTCGAGCTCGCCGCGGGCCAGCATGATCGTGACGCCGTGGTCGCCGATCGGCCCGGAGACGAGGACGGCGTCTCCGGGCTTCACGGTGGCCACCCCGAGGCCGGTGCGCGTGAGCACGCCGACCCCCGCTGTGTTGATGTAGACGCCGTCGGCCTTCCCGCGCTGCACGACCTTCGTGTCGCCCGTGACGATCTGGACGCCGGCCGCGAGCGCCGCCGCCTTCATCGACTCGACGATCTTCAGCAGGTCCTCGACCGGGAAACCCTCCTCGAGGATGAACCCCGCGGTCAGGTACAGCGGCCGCGCGCCGGAGACGGCGAGGTCGTTCACCGTGCCGTTGATCGCCAGGTCACCGATGTTGCCGCCGGGGAAGAACAGCGGCGAGACGACGTACGAATCGGTCGTCAGGGCGAGGCGGGCGTCGCCGATGGTCAGTGACGCCGCGTCTTCCAGGGGCTCCAGCAGCGGGTTGCGGAACGCGTCGAGGAAGACGGCCTCGATCAGCGTCTGCGTCGCCTTGCCGCCCGCGCCGTGCGACAGCGTGATGCGCTCTTCGCGGACCTTCGCGCGCCGGCGGCGGGCGCGGTCGATCCGGTCGAGCACCTGTTGCTCGCGGTCGGACGTCGTCATCGGCACCGGGATCGTCGAGCGCCGCTCAGACGTGCTCATGCCGGCTCGCCTCCCGCACGCGCGTGCGGCTGAACCGCCCGAAGTTGTAGTACGCCGCGCAGGCGCCTTCGGGCGAGACCATGCACGTCCCGATCGGCGTCTCCGGCGTGCACGCGGTGCCGAACACCTTGCACTCCCACGGTTTCAGCACCCCCTTGAGCACCTCGCCGCACTGGCACGCCTTCGGGTCGGCGACACGCAGGCCGGGGATCTCGAAGATGCGCTCGGCGTCGAAGGACGCGTACTTCTCGCGGACGGCCATCGCCGAGTGCGAGATGAATCCGAGGCCGCGCCACTCGAAGTACGGCCGCAGCTCCATGACCTCGTTGATGGCCTTGAGCGCGACCATGTTCCCGTTCCACGGCACCACGCGCGAGTACTGATTCTCGACTTCGGATCGCTTCTCGGACAGCTGCACCATCAGCATGTAGATCGACTGCAGGATGTCCAGGGGCTCGAACCCGGCGACGACCACGGGTTTGCCGTAGTCGCGCGAGATGAACTCGTACGGCCGGCAGCCGATCACCGTCGAGACGTGCCCCGGGCCGATGAAGCCGTCGAGCCGCAGGTCGGGGGAGTCGAGGATGGCCTTGATCGCCGGGATGATCGTGACGTGGTTGGCGAAGACCGAGAAGTTCTCGATGCCCTCGGCGGCCGCGCGCAGCAGCGTCATCGCGGTGGACGGCGTGGTCGTCTCGAAGCCGATGGCCATGAACACGACCCGCAGGTCCGGGTTCTGGCGGGCGATCTTCAGCGAGTCCAGCGGCGAGTACACCATCCGGATGTTGGTGCCCTCGGCGTTCGAGTCGAAGAAGTTCCCGCCGGAGCCGGGCACGCGCATCATGTCGCCGAACGACGTCATGAGCACGCCGGGCTGCCGCGCGATGTGGATGGCGTCGTCGACGCGGCCCATCGGGATCACGCACACCGGACAGCCGGGCCCGTGCACCAGCGTGACGCTCTCGGGCAGGTAGTCCTCCAGGCCGTGCTTGTAGATGGTGTGCGTGTGCCCGCCGCAGACCTCCATGAACTTGTACTGGCGGCCCGGCTCGCACAGTGACGTGATCTTCGCGGACAGCGCCCGCGCCTTCTCCGCGTCGCGGAACTCGTCGACGAAACGCATGACGACTCCTTATTCGATCTGGGATTCGAGCAGCGCGGCCATTTCGTCCTCGTACGCCTTGCCGATGCTTTCGAGGAAGTCCAGCGCGGCCGCGGCCTCCGCTTCGTCTATTTTGGACAGTGCGAAGCCGACGTGGATGAGGATCCAGTCGCCCGGCTTCGGCGGGTCGTCGTCGAGCAGGCCGATGTTGATGAGCCGCTTGACGCCGCTGACCGAGACTTTCGCGAGGTCCGGTCGATCCTCGCTGATCTCGATGATTTCGCCCGGGATCCCGAGGCACATGGCTCAGACCTCCGTCTTCTGTTTGCCGGGCAGGGTCGGGCTGGTGCCCCAGGCGAGCTCGGTGACGGCGCGGACCGCGGCCGGCACCGCCCCCTCGACCTCCGGGGAAAGCCCGATCCCTTCGTCGAGGCACGCGGGTTCGCAGCCGACGATCAGCACCCGCCCGGCGTCCCCGCCGAGCAGCCGCAGCAGCCGGAACACGGCTTCGGGCTGCATGCCGTGTGCGTCGATCGAGGCCGACGCCGCCAGGTCGTCGACGTCGGCTTCGATGAGCGAGAGCGTGCCGGGCGGCTTTCCGTGCGGGGTGGCGTCGAGCAGGATCGTGGTGTCGTAACCGCCGAGCAGGTCGTAGGCCAGGTGCAAACCCGCGATGCCGTAGTCGGCGATCTGCACCCACTCCGGCAGTTCGGTCCCTTCGAGTTCCTTGATCACCTCGACGCCGAAGCCGTCGTCGCTCAGGAAGATGTTGCCGATGCCCGCCACCAGCACTCGTGGCCTCATTCCGCGACCTCCAATGGCTCGATCTCGTCGGGGGAGAAGTACCGGAACCGGCCGTGCGTGACCTGCAGGTCGGCGGCCGGATCGTCGTCGAGGGTGACCGCGACGTACCGCACACCGTCCACATCGGACAGCACGTTCCGGACCGTCGCGGTCAGGCCGGCGAGGAACATGTCCTGGGCGTCGGTGCCGCGCAGGTTCGGCCGCAGCCGCACCTTCGACCCGGCGGTGACGTCGACGCCCGCGACGGTCACCGTCTCCGGCTCGGGCTCCCCGGTGACCGACCGCAGGTAGCGGACGGTGCCGTGCAGCCGGTCGAGCAGCTCCGGCGGCATCGCGTCGACCCGGTCGACGATCGCCGCCGCGCGCGGGTCGGTGGCCCGGGCCTGGCGTTTCTCTTCGTCGGTCAACGTCATCGTGCGCAGCGTCAGTATCTCGTCGATCTCGGTGCCGTCGAACAGGTCGCCCTGGCTCTCCGCGGCGATCGCCGGGTCGTCGTACAGGATGATCGGCGACGCGAGGATCGCCCGGCTGCGCGCGGTGTCGCCGATCAGCACCGGCCACAACCGCTCTTGCCGGCACGCCTCGACGGCCGGCTTCGCCCACTCCGGCGGGTCCAGCATGGACAGGAAGTGCCCGGTGTCGACGCCGAGCACCAGGTGCGCGGCGACCAGCGCGTGGTGCAGGGCCTGCTCACGGGTGCCGTCCGTGCGCGACGCCGTCGTGTTGTACAGGTCCAGGCGCACCCGGGCGCCGCCGAACGGGCCGTCGAGGGCGTCGAGCCGGACGCTGAGGACGCCCGAGAGCGCCTGCGTCCGCCGGACCAGCGCACAGCCCTCGCCGACGTCTTCGCGTTCTTCGCCGCCGGGCACGGAGAACGGGGTGTCGGCGGGCAGTTCCGCCAGCGGCAGCACGAAGTCCAGCTCACGCTCGACGGCTTCGTCCCAGGTCGTGTACTCGACGCCGTCGACGGTCGCCGTGTCGACAAAACGACCGCCGTTGTGGACCAGACGTGCCTGCGCCTGTAGGAACCGCAGCTTGACGTGCAGGATCGTGTGCGCCAGGGGTTCCAGCAGGCATTCGACGCGCGCCGACGCGTGCTCGCCGATGTCCGCCGAGGCGTACGACGGCGGCATCAGCACCCCCCACTGCCAGCGCACCTTGTTCTTCCCGGCCGACGCGCGGTACGGGTAGAGCAGGTAACCCTCGTAGAGGACGGCGTCGCCGACCGCGCGAGCCTGTTCGAGGACGTTCACGGCTCACCGGCCAGCAGTCGTTCCATCGCCGCTTCCCAGGTCGGGATGGCGTGGCGCGCCTTGTACTTGAGCAGCGCGTCCACCGTCTCCTTGGGCAGCTTGATCCACGCGACGTTCGGGAAGTAGCGGTCGACCAGCTCGTCCCACACCTTCACCGGCATCCGGTACTCGGCCTGGGCGTGCCACGGCACCTGCTCCACCCAGAACCCGGCGCCGCCCTTGCCGAACACCGTGCCGCTGAACAGCAGCACCATCGGCACGACACCTTCGGTCAGCGCGTGGAAGTACTTGCCGGCGGCCACTTCCAGGTCGTAGGTGCACGGGACCTCGGCGTCGATCTCGGTGGCGCCGGTGAAGCCGGGCACCGCCACCGACACCGTCGTGAACTGGAACGGTTTCAGCGTTTCGCCCCACCGGGAGCGGTCGCCGAAGAGGTGGGTGAGCAGCTCGGTCTCGTCGTCGGCGTACCGGCGCCGCTGCGGTTCGATGCGGATCTGGACGCGCAGCACCATCGCGTGGATCGGCTGCCCGGACAGCTCGGTGATCCGCAGCTTGAACGCCAGCGTCGGCGACGCGGCGTACTTCATCGGCTGGACGTCGACGCAGTCGAAGGTCAGCTCAGCCATCCGCCACGACCTCACTGCGTTCCCGCAGGCTCGCGAAGAAACCGTCGATGGCCTCGTGCGCCTCGGTGCCGCCGTCGAAGCCGCGCCACGTCGTCCGCACGATCCCGACCAGCTCGTAACAGACGTCGATCGGCACCAGGAAGCACTCGAAACCCAGGTCGAGCTTGTTCAGCAGGAACGCTTCGACGTCGTCGGCGACGTCGGCGAACGCCGGGGTGTCGGCCAGCAGCTCGTCCCAGGTGCCGAGCGGCAGGAGCGACTCGGTCGCCCCTGCCGGGCTCGGGTAGAACGCGACCGTCCGGTCCTGCACCGAGTTGCGGAACAGGAACGCCGTCTTCACCGGGATCCCCGCCGTCTCCCACAACGCGGCGCCGGGGGCGAACCGCGGCGCGTGCCGGAACCGCTGCGGCACCGCGCGGTGCCGCTTCCCGCCCGCGCCGCGGTGGGTGAAGAGCAGGTAGCAGCCCCGGCAGGTGCACATGATCGCCCGCGACTCGAGGTCGATCACGTGCCCGTGCTCCCCGCCGATCGGCTCAGCGCACAGCTCGCACCGTTCGCCGGGTGCCGTCCGCTGGACGGGGTTGCGGAACCTGCGCAGCCCGCCCGTCACACCGGCTCCGCGGGGACCGGGCACTCGAGTGCTTCCAGCGGCAGCAGCGGACGTCCGCCCGGGCCGGTCTGCTCGGGCACGACCCCTTCGACGTGGACGTCGGAGATCTCCGGCGCCGCTTCCCGCACCACCTTCTCGATGGCGTACTTCGCGGTGACGGTCGACGACGGGCAGCCGTCGCACGTGCCCTGCAGCTGCAGGCTGAGCACGCCGTCGGCGTCGATCCCGACCAGCTCGACGTCGCCGGCGTGCGAGCCCAGGTACGGCCGGACCTTGTCGAGCGCCTCGGCGACGCGCTCGTGCGTGGACTTCGGGTGCAGGTCGTGCAGCACGAGCAGGCCCCGGACGTGCTCGTCCTCGGCGAGGCGGCCCAGCAGGAGCCGGTCCGCCCCGCCGACGACGTCCACGATCCGTTCCAGCCCCGCGCCGTAGAACTCGAGCAGCGTGTGGACGAGCTCCTCGGCGATCTCGGCGTCCGGGCCGGAGAACTCGCCCAGCAGCTGCTCGATCCGTTCGCCGACCCGGCCGACGTCCGTCATGCGATCTCGCCGCCGAACGCGTGCGGGGTGTGCAGCCGTTCGACGACCTTGCCCTTGCCGGTGTACATGTGGACGCCGCAGGGCAGGCACGGGTCGAAGCTGCGGACCGCGCGCATGATGTCGATGCCCTTGAAGTTCTCCTGCGTGTTCTCCTCGAAGATCGGCGTGTTCTGCACGGCGTCCTCGTACGGCCCCGGCGTGCCGAAGCTGTCGCGGACACTGCCGTTCCACGGCGTCGGCGGGTACGGGTGGTAGTTCGCGATCTTGCCGCCCTTGATCACCATGTGGTGCGACAGCACCCCGCGCACCGCTTCGGTGAAGCCGCAGCTCACACCCTCGTCCGGGACCTTGAACGGCTCCCACGTCTTCGTGTTGCCCTTGCGGACCTCACCGAGGGCCTGCTCGGCGAAGTGCAGCGCCATCGCGGCCGAGTACGCCTGGAAGTACGTCCGGGCGCGGTTGCGCTCGAGCGCGTTGCTCCACTGCGGGATCTTCCACTCGAAGCTGACCTCGGGTTTGGTCGCCGTGCGCGGCAGGTTGATCGTGACGCTGTGCCCGGTCGACTTGACGTACGGCGTGTCGACGAGCCCGGCGAGCGCGGTCACCCACAGGCGCGCGATCGGGCCGCCGCCGGTGTCGAGGGCCAGGTGGTCCTTGCCGTCGAACCAGCGCGGCGACATCGTCCACGAGTACTTGCTGTCGAAGTCGCGCTTGGCCGGGCGCGGGATGGTGTGCTGGTTCCACGGGTGGCGCTGGTCGACCGGGTTGCCCAGCGGGTCCTGCGTGACGAACATCGGCTGGTCGGCCCAGTCCTCGTAGAACGAGCTGCCGAGCAGGATCCGGATGCCGAGGTTGATGTCGAGCAGGCTGGTGGTGACGAGCTTGCCGTCGACGACCACGCCGGGCGTCACGTACATCTTCCGGCCCCAGGACTCCATGTTCTCGTAGCTGAAGTCGCAGTACTCCGGGTTGTTCAGGCTGCCCCAGCAGCCGAGCAGGATCCGGCGCCGGCCGACCTCTTCATACCCGGGGATGGCTTCGTAGAAGAAGTCGAACAGGTCGTCGTGCATCGGCAGGCAGCGCTTCATGAACTCGACGTAGCGCATGAGCCGGGTCAGGTAGTCGGTGAACAGCTGCACGGTGGCGACCGTGCCGACGCCGCCCGGGTACAACGTGGACGGGTGGACGTGCCGGCCTTCCATCAGGCAGAACATCTCGCGCGTGCTCCGGGAGACCTGCAGCGCCTCCCGGTAGAACTCGCCCTCCAGCGGGTTCAGCGAGCGCATGATGTCGCCGATGGTCTTGAAGCCGTGGTCGCGCGCGTGCGGCGCTTCGGTGCGGTTGGCCTGCTCCAGGACGCCGGGGTTGGTCTCGGCGACCATCTTCTCGCAGTAGTCCACCCCGACCAGGTTCTCCTGGAAGATGTTGTGGTCGAACATGTACTCGGCGGCTTCGCCGAGGTTGAGGATCCACTCGCCGAGGTGCGGCGGGCGGACGCCGTAGGCCATGTTCTGCGCGTAGACCGAGCACGTCGCGTGGTTGTCGCCGCAGATCCCGCAGATCCGGCTGGTGATGAAGTGCGCGTCGCGCGGGTCCTTGCCCTTCATGAAGATGCTGTAGCCGCGGAAGACCGACGACGTGCTGTGGCACTCGACGACGCGCTTGGCCGCCCAGTCGATCTTCGTGTAGATCCCGAGGCTGCCGACGATCCGGGTGATCGGGTCCCAGGCCATCTCGACGAGGTCGGTCCGGCCCTTGGTGCTCACGCCCTTGTCCGTCATTTCCCGATCCCTTTCAGCGCCACGAGGACTTGTAGCCGGTGTCGAGCTTCTTGCCCGTGCGCCGCCACTTGGGCTCCTTGTCGAGCTTGCGCTCGGTGATCTGCCGCAGCCGCCGGATCACCGACCCGTACGCGCCGCTGGCCAGCGACGACACGTGCGCGCCCGGGGGCTCGTCCATGAACGGCATGAACTTGTCGGGGAAGCCGGGCATGGTGCAGCCGATGCAGATGCCGCCGACGTTCGGGCAGCCGCCGACGCCGTTGATCCAGCCGCGCTTGGGCACGTTGCACTTCACGACCGGACCCCAGCAGCCCAGCTTCACCAGGCACTTGGGGGAGTCGTAGGTGTCGGCGAACTGACCTTGCTCGTAGTAGCCGCCGCGGTCGCAGCCCTCGTGCACGGTCGCGCCGAAGAGCCACTGCGGCCGCAGGTGGTCGTCGAGCGGGATCATCGGCGCCTGCCCGGCGGCCTGGTACAGCAGGTAGACGATGGTCTCGGACAGGTTGTCCGGGTGGGTCGGGCAGCCGGGCACGCAGACGATCGGGATGCCGGCGCCGGACTTCCAGTCCCAGCCCAGGTAGTCCGGCACGCCCATGGCGCCGGTCGGGTTGCCCTCCATCGCGTGGATGCCGCCGTAGGTGGCGCAGGTGCCGACCGCCATGACCGCCAGCGCCTTGGGTGTCAAGCGATCCAGCCATTCGCTGGTCGTCATCGGCTGGCCGGTCTCGGGGTTGTTCCCGAAGCCGCACCAGTAGCCCTCTTCCTTGATCGCTTCGTTCGGGATCGACCCCTCGACGACCAGGACGAACGGGTCCAGCTCACCGCGGTCCGCCTTGTGGAACCACTCGATGAACGTGTCGGCCCCCGTCTCGGGCCCGCACTCGAAGTCGATCAACGGCCAGTGGACCGCGATCTTGGGCAGGCCGGGCAAGGCGCCGAGGACGATTTCCTCGATGCTCGGTTGCGTGGCGGCGGTCAGCGCGACGGAGTCGCCGTCGCACGACAGGCCGGCGTTGATCCAGAGGATGTGGATGGGCTTCTCTTCGGTGTCTGACGCGTGCGTCACGGCTGGTCACCTAACCCCGAGCTCGTCGAGCGCGCCGAGGGTGAGTTCCCACAGCGCGTGGTAAAGGGTCGTCTGGGCTTCCTGGATGCGGTGCACGGACGGCGACGGGACGACGAAGAGGTGGTCGATGCTGTCGAGCTCGGCCATCTTCCCGCCGTCGTAGCCGGCGATGCCGACCGTCACCATGCCGAGCCGGGCGGCTTCGTCGAAGGCGCGCAGCAGGTTCGCGGAGTTCCCGCTGGTGGACAGGCCCACCGCGATGTCGCCGGCGCGCCCGAACGCGGCGAGCTGCCGGGCGAACACGACGTCGAACCCGATGTCGTTGGAGAGCGCGGTCACCACCGCGATGTCGTTCGTCAACCCGAAGGCGGGCAACGGTTTCGCGGCACCCGCCGGGCTCAGGAACAGGCTGGCGAGGTCCTGGGCGTCGGTCGAGCTGCCACCGTTGCCGAACGCGAGCAGCCGGCCGCCCCCGGCGAACGCGCGAGCGACGTCCTGGACACAGGCGAACAGGTGCTCGCGATCGGCCGCCAGCACCTGGGCGCGCAACGCGACGATCTCGTGCACTTTGTCCACAGTGGACTTTTCGACCTGATCGAGGACGGCGTCGACGTCACTGGACCCCGCGTAGAGGAACGGGTACAGCGCTTCGAGACCGTCCGCGCCCACGGGGGTGTGTTCCCGCGACATGGCGCGTCAACTCCTCGGCTAGGAATTCTCCAGGCGAGCGATGGCTTCCCCGGCGTGCACCAGGATTCGGTCGCCGACGCCGGCCGAAACCAGCGCCACGCTCACCTCTTCCCGGCCGGAGCCGGTTTCCACAACGGCGAACCCGAGGTCCAGGAGTTCGACCACGGTCACCTCGACCGCGGTGTCCGAGCAGGTGATGCACACCCCGTCGTGGCAGACGGGGGTGGCCGCTCTGTCGGCGTCAGCGGCGCTCAAGACGCCACCTCCGGAGCCAGGACGCCGGGTTGCTCGAAGAAGACGTGCACGAGCTCCCACAGCACGTGGTAGGTCGTCACGTGTACCTCCTTGACGACCCGCGGGTCGTCCGAGTGCGCGATGAAGACGTGGTCCAGCCCAGTAGTCGCGGCGATCGCGCCGCCGTTACGACCGGTCAGCGCGACGGTGAGCATGCCGAGGTCACGGGCCGTTTCGAGAGCGCGCTTCACGTTGCCGCAGTCGCCGTCGGTGGAGATGCCCAGCGCGATGTCGGCCGGTTCGCCGAGGATCCGCAGCTGGTGGGCGAAGATGTCGTCGAGGCCGGCGCGGCTGGCCACGCCCGTGACGGTCGCGACGTCGGCGGTCAGCGAGACGGCGGGCAGCGCGCGCTTGCCGACGATCACCGGGTGCACGAACTCCACGGCCACGTGCTGGGCGTCGGTGCTCGGGCCGCCGTTGCCGAAGACGACGAGCTTGCCGCCGCGGTGGAACCGGCGGGCCATGCCGTGGCACGCCCGCGCGACCTCCCTCGCGTCGTCGGCCAACGCCAGGACCGGCCCCTCCCGGCGCGCGAAGAGCGCGTCGACGGAGTCGGGGTGATTCGGTGACCACGGCATCGCGGCACTTCCTCGGGAGCTGCTCGGTGGTGGGAGCTTCCCCAGGCTAGAGGTGTGAGTTGGATCACACAATAGATCTACTCGGGTGATTCGTGGTCCGTGATGGTCGGCGGAGCGTGACTTTTTCGCTCGTTCCTCCGGCATCAGTGTTGGTGCTCGCGGTCGCCCCGATCGTGCTCCGCCCGGGCCAGCCACAGTTCGGCCTCATGGGCGGCGCCCCGCGACCGCAGCATCCGGGCCAGGCTGAGCATGCCCTGGACGTCCCCCGTTTCGGCGGCGCGGCGGAACCACCGCTCGGCTTCGGAGAGGTCGTCCCGGTGCTCGGCGAGGTGCCCGAGGTTGGTCAGGGCCGGGACGCTGCCGTGTTCCGCGGCCTTGCGGTACCAGGCCGCGGCCTCGCCTTCGTCGCCGCGGTTGCGGGCCAGGACGCCGAGGTTGGTCATCGCGGCCGGGTCGCCCCGCTCGGCGGCGTCGAGGTACCAGTTCTCGGCTTCTTCGAGGTCACCGCGCCGGTGCAGCAGCAGCCCGAGCCGGACGATCGCCTCGACGTTGCCGCTGATCGCGCCCTGCCGGTACCAGTTCTCGGCGTCGGTGGGCCGGCCCAGCCGCTCGGCCTGCCGGCCCAGCTGGCACGCGCCCCCGAGGTCGCCGGCCAGCACGGCCGAGCGCCACCACCGGGCGGCCTCCGCCGCCTGGCCGCGGTCGCGGAGCAGGATGCCCAGGTCGATCATCGCGCCGGTGTAACCGGCGTCGGCGGCCTGCCGCAGCCACGACTCGGCCTCTTCGGTCTTCCCTTGCTCGCGCAGCAGGTGCCCCAGCGCGGCCATCGACGACAGGTCGCCGGTGCGCGCGGCCTCGCCGAACCAGTGCTGGGCGTCGTCGCGCTTGCCCTGCCGCTCGTAGGAGCGGGCGAGGTTCAGCATCCCGTGCGGGTCGCCGGCCAGCGCCGCCTCGTGCCACCAGCGCTCGGCCTCTTCCAGCAGGCCGCGCTCGTTGAGCAGGTGCGCCAGCGCCGTCATCGACGTGCGGTCCCCGCCCATGGCGGCCTTGCGGTACCACGACTCGGCCTCGTCGACCTCCCCGCGCTCGCGCATCGCCGCGCCCATCCGGGCCATGGCGACGACGTTGCCGCCCTCGGCGGCCTTGCGCTGCAGGTAGTCGTCGAAGTTCGAGTTCCACTTCTTTAGCCGACCGGGCATCGGCCTGCTCCCTCCGGCTGGTCCTTGCTCCGGTAGTCGCAGTTCATGGGCCCGATGTGACATCTCTGCCATGGGTGGGCGAGATCACATTCGCGCCAGGCCGTCGTGTCGACGCGGTTTTCCCACGTCGACAGCAGGAAGACTACGCCGCGCGTACCCCCAGGTGAGAGGAGAAAATCTTGGCGGCCCGCGGCTTTCGGCTCAGCGTGACGCAGCGAACTCTGCTGGTAGTCGCGATCCTCGCGGTCGCCCTCTTCGGCTACTGGGCGACGAGAGGGGCGGGCGCGACCCCGTCCGCCGGCCCATCGACGTCTTCCGCCGCCCCTTCGGGGCCGGTCCCGGTCAACGCCGCCGACGCGCAGAAGCAGCTCGGCGAGCTGACCGTCGCGGCGCGGACGTCCATGGACGGTTACTCCCGTGAGAAGTTCCCGCACTGGGCGAGCCAGGGGTCGAGCTGTGACACGCGGGAAGTCGTGCTGAAGCGCGCCGGCAAGGACGTCAAGACCGACAAGGACTGCAAGGCGACGTCGGGTACCTGGACGAGCGTCTACGACAACGAGACGTGGACCACGGCGACCGACCTCGACATCGACCACATGGTCCCGCTCGGCCAGGCCTGGGCGAGCGGCGCGAAGGCGTGGACGACCGAGAAGCGCGGGCAGTTCGCCAACGACCTGACCCGGCCGCAGCTGTTCGCCGTCACCGACAACCTGAACCAGCAGAAGAGCGACAAGGCGCCCGACCAGTGGAAGCCGCCGCTCGTGGCGTTCTGGTGCACCTACGCGACCGATTGGATCGTCGTGAAGCACTTCTACGGGCTGACCGTGACCGAGGGTGAGAAGACCGCCTTGACGGACATGCTCCGCCGCTGCTGAGCTGACCGCCATGACGACGTTCGCGTTGATCCACGGCGGCGGGGGCAGCGGCTGGGACTTCCACCGGCTGGTGCCCGAGCTCGCGGCCCGCGGCCACGACGCCGTCACCCCGGACCTGCCGATCACCGATCCTTCGGCCGGGCTCGCGGAGTTCACCGAGACCGTGCTGGCCGCGTTGGGCGACGCTTCGGACGTCGCCGTCGTCGGGCATTCGTACGGCGGCTTCACCGCGCCGCTGGTCGCAGCGAAGGTGCGGGCGCGGGTGCTGGTCTACCTCGCCGGGATGATCCCGGCGCCGGGGGAGCAGCCGGGACAGTGGTGGGGCAACACGGGTTTCGCGGCGCCGACCGGGCTGAGCGAGACCGAGCAGTTCTTCAACGGTGTCGCGCCTTCGCTGGCCGAAGAGTGCCAGGCGCACGTGCGTGATCAGGTGAGCAAGGAATGGGACGAGCCGTGGCCGCTGCCGGCTCACCCGGACGTCCCGACGCGAGCGGTGCTCTTCCTCGACGACCGGTTCTTCACGCCGGACTTCCAGCGCCGGGTGGCCCGCTCGCGGCTCGGCGTCGAGCCGGACGAAGTCGACGGCCCGCACTGCGCGCCGCTCAGCCACCCGGCCGCCATCGCCGAGAAGCTGGTGAGTTACCTCTAGTCCCGCCGTAAAGCCGTGAATGGCACATCGAGGGACTCAGAGTCCCTCGATGTGCCATTCACGGCTTTGAGCCGTTCGGGCTACTGGCAACCTTTAAAGGTCTAGACCTATTGACTGTGTGGTCCAGGCCACTTAACGTCTGTTTCGCGGCGAACCCGCACCTCCCACCTGTTTCACCTCCGCCCCGGTCCCCGCCATGGAGGTTCCCCCGTCATGCGCTTCGCCAGGATCTTCGCCTTGACGGCCTTCGCCGCCGGCAGCCTGCTCGTCGCTCCCGCCGCCCCGGCGTCCGCCGCGGCGTTGCCCGCGTGCCAGCACTTCTACACCGGCCCGATCCCGGACCGCCCGGTCACCGGCGGCCACGGCCCCGGCACCCTCGTCGGCGCCGCGGACGTCTCGAACCGGCTGCCCGCACCGGGTTCCGTCACCGGCGGCCTCGGCGCGGACGGCAAGGTGACGTTCACGTTCGCCCGCGTCAGCGGCGCCAAGGCGTACCGCGCGTTCCGCAACGGCCAGGCCCTGCAGTGGATTTCCGACTGGGGCCAGCCGACGCTCACGGTGACCGACGCGAGCCCGTGCCAGAACGCGAACTACCAGCTCTACGCGATGACGGCGGAGGACAACTCGCCCGGCTCGCTCGGCCAGATCTCCACGGCCTACCGCCTCGACACCGGCAACCGCCTCGCGACCTACCGCATCCCGGCCGGCACGACGCTGAGCTACCGCGTCACGTCGTACAACGACGTCGCCCAGACGGCGCTGGGCTACAGCGCCGGCCCGGGTTTCTGCGCGGTCGACGCCCGCAACATCCCGTGGGGCACCAGGTTTTCCGTCCCGGGCTACGGCGAGTGCTACGCGGCGGACATCGGCAGCTGGATCAAGGACGACATCGTCGACGTCTGGCTACCGGGCTCCCAGGCCGACGCGTGGGGCATCCAGCGGCTGACGCTGACGGTGCGCTAGAGCCACCTGGCCGCCGAAAGGCCGTGAAGCCTCCTTGCCGACGTCCCCCCTTCGCCCCGGCAAGGAGGCCTTCATGGCTCGCGGCCGTCGAGCCACTTCAGGTACCACTCCCGAAAGCCCGTGCCGCACGGGGAAACGCCACCGTCCGACGCGCGGTCGTCGAACCACAGCCGCCCGCGTTCCGGGCCGGTGACCACCAGCCGGAAATAGGCACCGCACCCGAAGTGGGCCACTTTCAGCGAGCCGGTGATCCACCGCTGGTCGAAGTACAGGTCGTCGGGGATCTCGTTGTCGGTCGGGTGGTGCTCGGCGCGGTTCCACGCCTCCGTGAACGGGAACGGCGTCGAGAGGAACCCGGGCCGCCAGCCGTCTTCGTCGGGGCATTCCGGCGCGCTCAGTCGATACAGGCCGTAGTACGGCCCGGCGCCGTGTCCGCCCACGGACAGCAGGAAGCCGCGGTATTCTTCGGGCAGCGTCACCCCGTGGCGCGCCTCGAAGTCCGCGATCTCCGCCGCCGGCACCGGCGGTTCGAGCCGGTACCGATGCTTCCCGGCGCCGAAGCGGGTGAAGTCCGGGTCGGCCGCCGACAGGTCGGCCAGCCGGTCCCGGACTCCGGCCCACGTCACCAGCGATCGAGGTGCAGCACGTCGTCCAGCGGCTGGCGCGACGCCGGTTTGAACGTTTCGCCCGTGTAGAACGCCGTCGGGATCATGGCCGCCTGGTGGACGTTCTTCGGCAGGCCCAAGACCTCCGCCGCTTCCTGTTCGTACTTCAGGTGCAGCGTCGTCCACGCCGTGCCCAGGGTCACCGAGCGGGCCGCCAGCATGAAGCTCCACACCGCCGGCAGCAGCGAGGCCCACAGGCCCGCCTGGTTGCCCGCCGGGAGCTCGTCCGACGCTGTCTCCAGGCACGGGATCACCAGCACCGGGACGTCGCCCATCCGGTCGGCCAGGTACGCGACGCTCGACCCGACGCGCTGCTGCACCGGGGCCCGCGTCGGGTCGTCCGCGAACAGCTTGCCGGCCGCGTTGCCCGACTCCAGGTACTCGTGGCACGCCCGGCCGTAGATCTCGCCGAGCGCCGCCCGCTGGGCGTCGTCGGTGACGACCAGCCACTGCCAGCGCTGGGTGTTCGAACCGCTCGGCGCCTGCAGGGCCACCTGGATGCAGTGCTTCACCAGGTCGAGCGGCACCGGCCGGTCGAAATCCAGCCGCTTGCGGACGGTCCTGGTGGTCGTCAGGAGCTCTTCGGGCGTCATCATCGCTTCATCATGCCGGGCCTACCAGCGATCGTGCACGAGCGGGCGGATCAGCTCCTCGTACGTCGCGCGGACGCCGGCCGCCGCCTCCTCCGGCAACGGCGGGAGCGCGGCCGCGGCCGTGTTCGCCGACACCTGCGAAGGGTTGCGGGCGCCCGGGATCACGGTGCTCAGGCCCGGCTGGTCGAGGATCCAGCGCAGCGCGAACTGCGCCAAGGTCTGCCCCTCGGGGACGAGCCCGCGCAAGCGCTCGACGGCTTCCAATCCGACCTCGTACGGCACGCCCGAGAAGGTCTCGCCGACGTCGAACGCGTCGCCGCCCCGGTTGAAGTTCCGGTGGTCGTCGGCGGCGAAAGTGGTGCTCGCCGTGTAGCGCCCGGACAGCAGGCCCGAGGCCAGCGGCACCCGCGCGATGACGCCGGCTCCCGCGTCCACCGCGGCCGGCAGCACCCGCTCCAGCGGCTTGAGCCGCAGGCAGTTGAGGATGATCTGCACCGACGCGACGTTCGGCCGTGCCAGCGCGGCCAGCGCCTCGTCGCAGGTCTCGACACTCACGCCGTACGCCTTGATCCGGCCTTCCCCGACCATCGCGTCGAGGGCGTCGTAGACGGCGTCCGTGGAGTACACCGACGCCGGCGGGCAGTGCAGCTGCACCAGGTCGAGCGTGTCCATCCCGAGGTTGCGGCGCGACCGGTCGTTCCACTCGCGGAAGTTGGCGGCGACGTAGTTCTCCGGCACCTGGTCGACCCGGCGGCCCATCTTGGTCGCAATGAACACCGCATCGTGGTCCGCGCGGAACCGGCCGACCAGCCGTTCGCTGCGGCCGTCGCCGTAGACGTCCGCGGTGTCGAAGAAGGTGACGCCGGCGTCGGCCGCCGCGTGCAGTACGGCGAGGGCGTCCTTCTCGTCGACCTCGCCCCAGTCCGCGCCGAGCTGCCAGCAGCCGAGCCCGACGACCGAGACCTCGCGGCCGAGGCGGGTGATCTTCCGGTTCTCCATGCCGCGATCCAAGCACACCTATGATCGGCCGTCATGGCCATGACTGCGGGTCCGGACGGGCTGGGGACGCGGCTGCGGCACGTCCTCGAACTGCTCGACGGCGACGTCGCGAAGTTCCTCGCCGACATCGGCCTCGAGGACTACCGGCCGCGGTACTCGGCGGTCGTGCGCGCCTTGCTGGCGAAGGGGCCGCTGGCCATCCGGGACCTGGCCGAGGAGATGCGCGTGACGCACTCGGCGGCCAGCCAGACCGTCGCGCAGATGAACCGGGCCGGCCTGGTGACGCTCGAACCCGGCGCCGACGCGCGGCAGCGGATCGTCTCGCTCACGCCGAAAACGCGCGACCTGCTGCCGCTGGTGGAGGCGGAGTGGACGGCGACGACCGAGGCGTGGGAGGCGCTGGAAGCCGAGCTGCCGCACTCGCTGCGCGCTCTGCTGGACTCGATCGTCGAAGCCCTGGACCGGAAGCCGTTCCGGGAGCGGATCGGGGAGACGGAAGCCGCCCGCGAACTGCTGTGACGCCTAGGCGACGCGGAAGACCGCCCAGACGTACTTGCCGCCGGGGCAGCGCTCGAAACCCCAGTCCTCGGACAGCGCCTGGACCAGCACGAGCCCGCGGCTGCGCGCCTCGGCCGGGGACGGCGCCCGCAGCTCGGGCAGCATCCGGCCGGTGTCGAACACCCGCAGCGTCAGGTGGCCGTCGGCGTACTCCATCTCGAAGCGCTGGGGGCGTTCGCCGTGTTCGAAGGCGTTCGTGACCAGCTCCGAGGTCGCCAGCAGGACGTCCTCCAGCGGCGCCTCGGCCACGCCGAAGGCGAGCATGGCCTTGCGGGCCTCGTGGCGGGCCAGTGCCGGGGCGGTGACGTCCGACGGGAGAAGCACCTTCAGTGGCGCGGCCGGCACGGCTGTGCGCTGCGGCATCTCGGATGTCGTCATCGGGTCCCCCCTCCCTGTGAGTTCGGTACTGTCCGCGAAGTACCCACGGCGTTGAGCAGCTAATCAGGTGCCGTCGGCGAGCTCGGATTCGTCCAGGCCCGAACGCAGTTTCTTCAGGGTCGCAGCCAGCAACCGCGACACCTGCATCTGGGAGACCCCGACGCGGCGCGCGATGTCCGACTGGCTCATCCCGGAGCCGAACCGCAGCGCCACGATCTTGCGCTCCCGGTCCGGCAGGCTCTCCAGCATCGGTCGCAGCGCCTCGCGTAGCTCGGCCTGGCCGAGCTCGGCGTCCGGCGCCCCGAACCGCGTGTGCGCGGCGTTCTCCAGCAGGTGGTCGAGCGACGCGCCGTAGCGGCCCTGACCGGCGCGGAGACCTTCGTAGACGTCCTCGATCGGCACGCCGAGCCGCGAGGCGATCTCACTCGGGCGCGGCGCGCGCGAGAGCTGCACGGTGAGTTCCTCGCGCGCGGCGGAGATGTTCGCGTTCAGCTCTTTGAGCCGCCGCGGCACCCGCACCGACCAGCTGTTGTCCCGGAAGTGGTGGCGCAGCTCGCCGGAGATGGTGGGGACCGCGAACGCCAGGAAGTCCGTGCCCTGCGCCGGGTCGAACCGGTCGACGGCGTGGATCAGCCCGACCGTGGCGATCTGGACCAGGTCCTCCATCGCCTCGTCGCGGTTGCGGAACTTCCGCGCCAGGTTGCGCGCCAGTTCGAGGTGGTTCCGGACCAGGGTGTCGCGGATGCGCTCCCGTTCCGGGGAGTCCGCCGGCAAGGCGGCGAGGTGGGTGAACAGCGCGCTGACGTCGAGGTCGGACCCGCTGCTCCCGGCGGGATCGGTCACGAGCCGGCCGCCTGGCTCTCCCGGACGAGGTCGACCCGGGACAGGTAGCGCCCGTCCTCGGGGGTCACGGTCCGCTCGGCCGACGTCGCGAGCGCGGTCAGCAGCTGCCAGGAGAGACCGGTGTCGTCACCGTGGTCGGGCGAGTCCGACAGAACGGACACCGAGACCTCGATGCGCGGGCCGCTCCAGGAGAAGACACAGGTGAGCTTGCCGTCGGAGGCGGCGGGCAGCAGCAGCGAGCACGCCTCGTCCACCGCCATCCGGAGGTCCTCGACGGCGTCGAGGTCGAAGTCCTGCCGCATCGCGATGTCCGCCACGATGGTGCGCAACGTCGGCACGACGTGCGGGATCGCGGCCGTCCGCACCTCGATGACCTGCGCGCCTCCCGGCACGAGCGGGGCGTTGTCCTCCACGTTTGTTCCTTTCTCCGCACTCACGCCGGCGTAACTGGCGGTGTCCCTCGACGCCCGGTCAGCGAGATGCCCTTGGGGTGAGCAAACCAAACCCGCGTTTGATCCGCTCCACCGGCGGGCACATAGCGGTCGACGTGCTGATCCGGGGAAAGGCAGGAACGACATGGCTGACGTGAGCCGGCTGCCCAATGTGGTTGCTGAAGAATGGGAATGGCAACTGCGCGGCTCGTGCCGGGGTGCGGACAGCAGCCTCTTCTTCCACACCGACAACGAACGGGGTTCGGCGCGGGAGCGGCGCGAATCGCGGGCGAAGGCCATCTGCCAGGCCTGCCCGGTGCTGGCCCAGTGCCGCGCGCACGCGATGACCGTACAGGAGCCCTACGGCATCTGGGGTGGCCTCGGCGAGATCGAGCGGCGGCAGCTGTTCCTCCGGCAGCGCCGGGCCGAGCGCAAGGCCGTCAGTGCGCACTGAACCACGCGCCGAACACCGCTCTGAGCAGGCAGGATCCCATCGCAGGTGAGCACTCCACACGAAAGGGCGGCGGCCGTGGCGGGCTCGGTCGCTCGCTGGGTTAGGGTTGGTCCCGGAGTTGCCTTGACCGTGTCCGGTGCGGGGTCGATCCTCGCGCTACGCCGGGGTTCCCGCCCCGGATTGCGAAAGGCACGGTGACACGGTTGCCGCTTGAGACAACAGGCGCGTACCCGGCGCAGGAGCAGCGCCTGACGAGGAGAAACTGCATGCCCGCAGCCGACCAGAACGCCACCCCGCCCGGGTTCGGCATCACGCTGGACACCGACGCGACGGAGCCCCGGGTGGTGGTCACGGGTGAGCTCGATCTGCTCACCAGCCCGCAGCTGCAGGAGGCCCTCGCCGGGCTGATCGCGGACAAGCGAGCGCAGCGGGTCGTGGCCGATCTGACCGGGGTGACCTTCTTCGATTCCTCGGCCCTGAACGTGGTCCTGCGCGCCCAGCGCCAGGCCGGCGAGCAGGACGTCCAGCTCGCGGTCGTCCCGAGCCCGGCCGTCAGCCGGGTGATCGAGCTCACCGGCGTGGCCGAACACCTGAGCGTGTCGGAGGACCCGAAAGCCTGATCCCCCGCTACGGTCCTGCGGATTGATTTCGATTCGCGGATCCTGGGGGCGGCACGATGATGGGGCGCACGCATGCCCTGACCGGGTGGTGCGCGGGCTTGGCCATCGCGCCGGCGGTCGGCGCGGGCTCGGTCCACCAAGCGGTGGTCTTCGCCGCGACGACGGCGGGCTTCGCCCTGCTGCCCGACCTGGACCACCCCGGCGCGAGCGCGTCCCGCCTCCTCGGCTGGCTGACCGGCGCCCTGTCCTGGGTGCTGCGCCGCGTCTCGGCGGGTTTCTACGCCCTGACGAAGGGCCCCCGCGACGAGAACGTCACGGGCAAGCACCGCCACCTGTCCCACACGATCCTGTTCGCGGCCGGCCTCGGCGCCCTGACGTCCTGGGGCACCGAAGCCGGCGGCCCGTGGGCCGTGGTCGGCGTGGTGGTCTTCGGGCTGATGCTGGCGGAAGGCGCCCTGGGCGACTGGCTCCTGCCGGTGAGCGGCGCGGCGGTGGCGTGGTGGTTCTTCACCGCCCCACCGGACCGCGCGGGTGAGCTGGCGTCGATCACCGGCTGGCTCGGCGTCGCGGTCGCGGCGGGCTGCCTGACCCACTGCCTCGGTGACGCGCTCACCGAAGCCGGCTGCCCGTTCCTCTTCCCGATCCCCATCGCCGGCGAGACCTGGTACGAGATCCGGCCGCCGAAGCCGCTGCGGTTCCGGACCGGCAAGAAGGTCGAGAAGCGCCTGATCTTCCCGGTTTTCGCGCTGGCCGGGATCCTGCTGGTGCCGGGGGTGTGGCAGTACACGAGCAGCACGTTCCAGCGCCTGTTCATCCCCCCGACGAGCCAGCAGGCGACGACTCCCTGAACCGGCGGATCCGCTCCGCCGACGCGGCGGTGTCCGCGTAGTCGCGGGAGTGCGTGATCCGGCCGCCGGCGACCGTCATGACCATCGCGTACGTCGAGACGAACGCCTCGCCGCCCATCTCCTGGTGCAGGTCGAACTCCGCCACCAGCACCGCCGGGTCCGACGTCTCGTGCACCACGACGTTGTCCGCCTTGACGATCCGCCGGACCGCGGCCGCGGCGGTGAACCGGCGTCGCAGCTCCTCGCGGCCCTTCGTGAAGCGGTCGGCCCCGGCCGGGGTGAAGGGCATCTCGAGCACGACGTCCTCGGCGTAGAGGTCGGCGAGGTCGTCCCACCGGTTCTCGACGGACGCCGCCAGGAACGCGTCGAACACGGCCCGCGCCGCCGAGGACGCGCCCGAGACGTTCGGGTAGTCGCGGTAGGAGGTGATCGCACCGTCCACCACCGTCACGACGCCCACCGACGAGGGGAACCGGAACGCGCGGCCGACGGCGACCAGCTCCAGCACGAAGCCGGACTCCGTCGGGGTCACGGTGACCTCGGTCTTCTCCAGGCCCAGCGCGCGGGCGCGGACGCCACCCGCGGTCAGGGCCGCCAGGATCGCGTCGCGGCCCTCGACGCGTTCGGATCGGAACGGCAGCTCGTAGACGGCGTCTTCGGCGAAGACGTCCGACAGCGCCGAGGCGTCGATCGTCGCCATCCCGGTGCGGACCAGCTCGGCTATCTCGGACGCGGTGCGTGGCATCGGAATTCTCCTGAGAAGATGTGCGTTGAATCGGAACGGTGCACCCGCTTAGGACGATACGGAACTTGCGTTCCGATTGTCAACGAGGAGGATCTTGATGGAGAAGACCGGCCTTCGGGCGGACGCGCGGCGCAACCGGGCGAAAGTCCTGGCTGCCGCCGAAGAGGCGTTCGCCGCCGACGGGCTGGCCGTGCCGCTGGACGACATCGCGCGGCTGGCCGGCGTCGGGGCCGGCACCGTCTACCGGCACTTCCCCAGCAAGGAAGCGCTGTTCCAGGCCGTCGTCCTCGAGCGCATCACCCAGTTCACCAACGAGGCCCGCGGCCTCGCCGCCGCGGACGACCCCGGCGAAGTGTTCTTCGAGTACTTCGGCCGCGTCATCAAGCAGGCCTCGCTCAACCGCGCCATCTGCGACGCCCTCACCGAGGCCGGCGGCATCGGTTTCAAGGCCGACGCGGGTGACGACTTCCGCGCCGCCTTCGGCCTGCTGCTCGAACGCGCCCAGGCCGTCGGCGCCGTCCGCGCCGACATCGACGGCGACGACCTGCGGGCGCTCATGGTCGGCTGCCTCGCCGTCGAGCGGTACTCGCCGGGCAGCCGGCACCTGGTCCGCGTGGTCGTCGACGGGCTCAAGACGCGGTGACCGGCAGGTCGCGCAGCTTCCGCAGCGGCCGGAGGACGGCGACCGACACGAGGATCCCGGCGGCGGCGACGTGCAGGGTGGCGCGCATCCCGAGCCACCCGGCCAGCCCGCCGCCGGCGAGGCTGCCGAGCGGGATGACGCCGCAGATCAGCGTCCGGATGGTCGCGTTGACCCGGCCCAGCAGCTCCGGCGGCGACGTAACACGCGAGTGCCCAGCCGCGGCCGGTGAACGGGTAGAGCTGGTACACCAGGCCGGTCAGCACCGCGAAACCCCAGAACGCACGTGCCGGGCCGACGCGCTCGCCGAGCCGCCGCGCCGTGAGCCCGGCCGCGAGCGCGCCGGACAGGGCGGACGCGTTGACCAGGCCGATCACCCACGGCACGAGGCCGACTTCGCGGCTGAGGAAGACGATCACGATCGCCAGGTGCACCGACTGGAAGAAGCTCGTCAACGCGTAGTACCCGCCGATGGCCCGCAGCACCGGATCGCCGCGGACCACCCGAAGACCTTCGCCGATCTCGCGGAGCAGGTGCCGCTCGCGGGGTTCCGGCCGCACGTCGTGCGTCCGGATCCGCCGCAGCCAGAGCGCCGAGAAGAGGTAGCTGACGGCGTCGGCGGCCAGCGCCGTCGCGTTGCCCAGGGCTTGCACGATGAACCCGGCCAGGCTCGGGCCCGCCACCGCGGCCATGGACAGGTTCGTCGCGAGCCGGGCGTTGGCGTCGGGCAGCTGCTCGCGCGTGACCAGCCGCGGCACGTACGTCTGGTGGGCGATGTCGAAGAACATCGTCAGCAGGCCGACACCGAGGACGGCCGCCAGCAGCTGGGGCAGCCCGAGGACGCCGAACAGCGCCGCGACCGGGATCGAGCCGATCAGCGCGGCCCGGCCGAAGTCCGCGGCGATCAGCACCGGCCGGTGGCGCACGCGGTCGCACCACGCGCCGGCCTGCAGCCGAGCTGACTCACCAGGTCGGCCGGCCACAACCGGCGGAAATCCCGGTTCCGCAACGCCCCCATGATCGTGAACCTGGCACATGAGCGCACTGGATGCAATAAAGTTGAGTCAAATACGCTCAAGGCGGACTGTGTGTAACAAGAGTTAAGATCGACGCGAGTTTCCTCGTACCTGCGCTTCGCGTGGCGAGGGGGTGCCCGGATGCACGGACGACCTAGCTGGGGCTCCGCTGTGGTGATCGGGCTGGCGGGCTTCGCCACCGGGTTGCTGGTCGCCGCGCTGCTCGTGGCCGGTCGTCCCACAGTCCCATCGCCGCAGGTCAGCGGTCCGACGTTGCTTTCCTCGACTCCCGTGGTGCCGATCACCGTGACGGCCCCGGCGCCCCCGGCCACGACGGTGACCGACGTCGAAACCTCGCCGCCGGTCACCTCGACCACGCTCGTCCAGGTGACGGTCCCGCCGCCGACGCCGTCGACGACCACCCCGGCCCCGACGCCGACCTCGACGTCCTTGGTGGTCATCACCAGTCAGGACTGATGCAACCGTGGTGCGGCCGGCACCGTCTGGTGGGCATGCGCGGAGTTCTGTGGCTCGTGGCGGTCCTGGTCCTCGCCGCCGGATGTGGTGGCGCCGGGGAGGGCCCGGGGTGCCCGGCGATCGGCGTCCGGGTCGGCGTCGGCCTGACGGTCCCGCCCGCGGCCGGGATCTCGCGCGCCACCTTGGAAGCGTGCTGGCACGGCCGGTGCGTGACGCGCCCGGCCGACCTCATGCCCGGCACCGCGGCGGGCAGCACGACCTGCGCGACCGGCGTCTGCTCCGCCCAGCAGACCGCGACGGGCGGGCTTCAGGGCTTCGTCGATCTCCCGGGCCTGCCCGCCGAGCCGATCCGGGTCACCGTGCGGTTCGACGACGGGCGGCCGCACACCACCGACGTGACGCCCGCCTGGGTCGAGCCGGGCGGCCCCGCGTGCGGACAGGCGGGGCCGCAAGCGCAGCTCGTGGTCGGGGCCGACCGCGAGATCCGGCCGAAGTAGCGCTCAGCCGACGTCGCGGCGGCGCCAGCCGGCCAGGCCCGCGCCCAGCGCGACGGCCGCGACCACCAGGAGCCAGACGAGCGGCGTCGCCACGAACTCCTGGCCCGGGAGCTTCGGCGGGTGCTGGAACGGCGAGACGTCCAGCGCGCCCTGCGGCAGGTTGACGATCGGGCCGAACAGGCTGATCAGCAGGGCCAAGGCCCCGACGCCCCACGCCGCGGCCGAGTAGGCCGGCCGCAGCCCGAAGAGCGTCACCGCCAGCGCGATCACCACCCACGTCGCGGGCAGCTGGACCAGCATCCCGCTCAGCATGTCGCCGACCGAGCCGCCGACGTCGTGCGTGCGCAACCCGTTGGCCAGCCCCAGGAACAGACCGCCGGCCAGCAGCAGCAACGCCGTGCCGAAGAACGCGAACAGCAGGTGGCCGCCCGCCCAGCGCAGCCGGCCGACGCTGGTCGCCAGCACCGGTTCGAGCCGGATCGCCGTCTCCTCGCCGCGCATCCGCAGCACGGCCTGGATGCCGTACAGCGACGCGACCATCGCGAACATGCCGGCCATCGTGGCGAGGAACGCCTGCGTGAGGCCGTGCGCGCCGCCGAGCCGTTCCATGATCTGCTGTGCCTGCGGGCTCGAGCCGACCAGGCCGCCGATGCCGCTGGCGATCGAGCCGAACACCGCGCCGACGACGGCCATCCCGATCGTCCAGCCGAACAGCGGGCCGCGGTGCAGCCGCCAGGCCAGCGCGAGCGGGGACCGCAGGCTCGCGGCCGCCCGCGCCGGGCCCGGCCGCGGCGGCAGGAAACCGACGCCGACGTCGCGGCGGGGCAGCAGCCAATACCCGGCCGCGCTGACCACCAAGGCAAACGCCACCGGCAGCAGCAGCACCCACCAGCGTTCGCCGGCGAACGCGCGGATCTGCTGCACCCAGCCGATCGGCGACAGCCACGACAGCCAGCGAGCGTCCACAGTGGAGTCACCGGCGCCGCGCAGCAGGAACGCCGCGCCGACCACGGCGGTGCCGATCCCGTTGGCCGTGCGGGAGTACTCGGCGAGCTGGACGGCGACGGCGGCGACCGCGGTGAACACCAGCCCGGCCAAGGCGACCGACGCGCCGAAGGCGAGGGAACCAGCCGCGGGCAGACCCGCGCCGATCATCGAGCCGACCTGGATCAGCCCGATCAGCACGCTCGCCGCGCCGGCCACCAGCACCCCGGCGGTCAGCGCCGCGTACCGGCCGACGACCGCGGACGCGAGCAGCTCGGCGCGTCCGGTGTCCTCCTCGGCGCGCGTGTGCCGGGTGACGGTGAAGACCGCCATCAGCCCGATCAGCAGCGCCAGGAACCCGCACATGCGCCAGGCGATGAACCCGCCCGCGCTGGTCAGGTCGAAGGGCGGCCCGTAGAGCAGCGCGTACGACGGGTTGGCGTTCGCGCCCGCCTGCAGCGCGAGGCGGTCGGCGTCGGTCGGGTAGAACTGCGCGAACGTCTTGACGGTGCTCGCCGGGATGACGCTGAGCAGCACGATCCAGATCGGCAGGGTCACGCGGTCGCGGCGCAGCGCGAGCCGCGTCAGGTGCCAGGTGCCGGCGAGTTCGTGCGCCGGCGTGGGTTCGGTTTCGCGGGAGAGGGTCGCGGTCATTTCGCGCTCGCCTCGGTGGTGTAGTGCCGCAGGAACAGCTCTTCCAGCGTCGGCGGCTGGCTGACCAGGCTTCGCACGCCGACCTGGGTCAGCTGGCGCAGCGCCTCGTCGAGCGAGCGGGTTTCGACGTCGAACCGGACGCGGTTGCCGTCGACCTTGAGGTCGTGGATGTTCTCCAGGTTCGCCAGCCCGTTGGGCGGTCCGGCGAGCTCGGCGGTGATCGACGTCCGGGTCAGGTGGCGCAGCTCGGCGAGCGTGCCCGACTCCACGGTGCGGCCGTTGCGGATGATGCTCACCTTGTCGCAGAGCGCTTCGACCTCGGCGAGGATGTGGCTGGAGAGCAGCACTGTGCGGCCCTGCTCGCGCTCCTCCTGGATGGCGTACTGGAACGTCGCCTCCATCAGCGGGTCGAGGCCGGACGTCGGCTCGTCGAGGATCAGCAGGTCGACCCGGGACGCGAGCGCGGCGACGATGGCGACCTTCTGCCGGTTGCCCTTCGAGTACGTCCGCCCCTTCTTCTTCGGGTCGAGGTCGAACCGCTCGAGCAGGTCGGCGCGCCGCTTCTCGTCGAGGCCGCCGCGCAGGCGCCCGAGCAGGTCGATCACCTCGCCGCCGGAGAGGTTGGGCCAGAGGTTGACGTCGCCGGGCACGTAGGCCAGCCGGCGGTGCAGGCTCGCCGCGTCCTTCCAGGGGTCGCCGCCGAGCAACCGGACGTCCCCCGAATCCGCGTGCAGCAGGCCGAGCAGGACCCGGACGGTGGTCGACTTCCCGGCGCCGTTCGGGCCCAGGAATCCGTGTACTTCCCCAGTAGGTACCTGCAGATCGAGGCCGTCCAAGGCCTTGGTCCGGCCGAACGACTTGTGCAAGCCGGAGATCGCGATGGCATTTTCCATGCTTCGGAAGCTACACTGATTTCACGAAGTTGTGAAGTTAAGAAAATGTCTAGACCGAGTGATCTTGACTGGGTGGTGCGAGAGGATGGCCGGATGACGACGCCTGACACGAAGCGAGATGAAGACGCCGTCCGCCGGTACGTCGAAAGCTTGGCCCTGGTGCTCTCGCAGATCGGGATGCAGCGCATGTCCGCGCGGGTGTTCGCGGCCCTGATGACCACCGACGAAGGCCGGTTGACCGCGGCCGACCTGGCCTCGCAGCTGTCGGTCAGCCCCGCGGCCGTCTCCGGCGCCGTGCGCTTCCTGGGGCAGATCGGCCTGGTCGCGAAGGAACGCGAGCCCGGCGAGCGCCGCGACCACTACCGCCTCTTCGACGACCTCTGGTACGCCACGTTCCTCAAGCGCGACCGCATGATCATCATGTGGCGCGACGCGGCCGAGAACGGCATCGACGCGCTGGGCGAGGGCTCGCCCGCCGGCGAACGGCTCGCCGAGATGCGGGACTTCCTGTCGTTCATGCTCGAAGAGCTCAACGGGATGTATGAGCGCTGGCACAAGATGCGCGAAGAGAAGAACCGCGCCAGCTAACGTCGAGGTGTGCTTCTCCTCCTCGCCGCCCAGGCGGTCTACGTCAAGCGGACGACGCCGCGGCTGCCCGGGGCCGCCGGGCCCGGCGACGGCGTCGTCGACGGGGCGGGGGAGCCGGTCCGGCTGGCCGTGCTCGGCGAATCCACAGTGGACGGTGTCGGCGCGGCCACCCACGAAGAGGCGCTGACCGGCTGCCTCGCCCGTGAACTCGCGAAGGGCGGCCGGGCCGTGCGCTGGCAGGCCGTCGGCAAGACCGGCGCCAACGCCCGGACCGTCCGCGCCGAACTGGCGCCGCTCGTGGAGCCCGCCGATCTCGTGGTGATCGCGCTCGGCGTCAACGACACGATCGAGCTGCGCTCCGCCGCGGGCTACCGCCGTGACCTGCTGGCCCTGGTCGTCGACCTGCGACGCCGCCTCGGCCCGGTCGAGGTCGTCCTCGCCGGGGTGCCGCCGATGGCACGCTTCCCCTCGCTGCCGCGGCCGCTGCGGGACGTCCTCGCCGCCCGGTCCACCGCGCTCGACGCCGCGGCCGCCGCCGTGGCGCGCGTCCCCGGCGTGACCCATGTACCCATGGCTCCCGATCTCCTCGACCCCGCGGCCTTCGCGTCGGACCGCTTCCACCCCGGGCCTGCGGGATACGCGCGGTGGGCGCAAACGCTTGCCGGTGCACTCTCGGTGATCAAGTAGCCGCATTCCGTCGAGCTTCGAAAAAACTTCGGCGTTCGTGTATCTGGGGGTCCCCCCACTGCGTCCTGTGGAGCAGCCAAGCACGGAGATCGGATCGCGGCAGGGGGTGCCGGATTCGGAGGAAAACGCGGTGGCCGGGAGCCGAGGGGGCCCCCGGACACCGTCGGCCGGGTGCCCTTCGGGGGAGGGGTCACCCGGCGGGGCCCGTTGGGGAGCGGGCCCGTGAGGGAGGGGAGTACCGGTCGGCGCGAGTCCACCCGCCCGCGTCGGCCGGTACCTCCCCCGCAGCCGTTGACCGCGAGCGTGACCGACGACTAAGAGACTTGATGTATCCGAGATCCACCTGCACGCTCCTTCCCCCCGAAGGACCCGCGATACTGCCGAAGCCGACTCGAAGACGTTTCCGAAGAGGGGCAGATACGGTGACCGACGTGCAAACCGCAGAGGTTGATCCTCCTTGGGAGGGCCTGACCGGCGCCGAGCTGCATGCCGCCTGCATGCACGCGGCGAGAGAAGGCGACCGCCAGGCGATGGCCCGCCTGGTCGACGAGCTCACCCCGCTCGTCTGGCACGTGGCCAGGGCGAACGGCCTCGACCGCTCGGTCGCCGAAGACGTGGTCCAGACCGTGTGGCTGGCCTTGTTCAGCCAGCTCGGGAAGCTGCGTGATCCCAAGGCGCTCGCCGCCTGGTTGATCACCACGACCCGGCGCGAGGCGACCCATCCCCACGGCCGCCGCATCCAGCCCGTCCCGCTGAGCGACGAGGTGGCCGACGCGATGCCCAGCACCCAACCGGCTCCCGAAGACGAAGCCGTCCGCGCCGACCGCGACCGCCGGGTCTGGCGCGCCTTCGTCCGGCTGCCCCACCGCTGTCAGGAGTTGCTCCGGCTGACCGTCCTCGCGGGCCGTGCGGAGTACCAGCTCGTCGCCGAAGCGTTGCGGATGCCGCGCGGCAGCGTCGGACCGACCAGAGGGCGCTGCCTCGACCAGATGCGCGATCTCCTCGCCAGTGAAGGGGGCAGCCGATGAACGACGTCGGGGCACCGGGAGGCACGGCCTCCGCGGACGACGAAATCCTGCTGGCCGACATCGGCCGCTTCCTCGACGAGCTCGATCCGCCGCCGGACGACCTCGTGCAGCGGGTCCAGTTCGCGCTCGCCCTGGAGGACCTCGACGTCGAGGTCGCCCGCTGGGAACGGCTCGACAACCTGGCCGGCGTACGCGGTAGCGGCACCGGGACGATCACCTTCACCGTCAGCGACCTCACCGTGATGATCAACCTGACCAAGATCGGCAAGCAGCACCGCATCGACGGCTGGCTGGTGCCGGCCGGCCAGTACGGCGTCGAGGTGCGCGTCGCCGAGCACGGGACGACGTCCACGACCGCCGACGAAGGCGGGCGGTTCGTGCTCGACAACGTGCCGCGCGGGACCACGCAGATCCTGGTGCACCTGGGTGACGTGACGTGCCGCCGGACCGTCGTGACGCCGACAGTCGTTCTCTAGCCCAGGAAGTCGGCGAGGGGGACGGGTGTGAGCCCGTCCTTCTTCGCCTGCTCGACGAACGCCGTGTAGTCCTCTTTGAACGTCTTCCGGAAGTGCATCAGCACGATGTCGCCCGGCTTGAGCTTGTCGCCGGCCTGGAACTGGACGTGGCCGTCGTTGACCGCGGCCGTCCACAGCACCGCGACGCGCATCCCGCACGCGGCCGCCGCGCGCAGCGTGGTGTGGTCGTAGTTGCCGAACGGCGGCCGGAAGATCGACGGCCGGACGCCGAGGCCCTTCTGGAAGTCGTCGGCGTCGTCGCAGATCTCCTTGCGCTGGAACTCGAACGGCTTGCCCTTGAGGTTCGGGTGGTCGACCGTGTGGTCGCCGAGCGTCGCGCCGGTCGCGTCGAGGATCTGCTTGAAGTAGGCCTCGTGGCCCTTCACGTACTTCTGGTTCAGGAACAGCACCGGGTGCGTGCCGGACTGCTGCATCAGCTTGAGCGCGTCCGGGTCCTTGACCGCGCCGTCGTCCATCGTGAGGAAGACGTACGGCTTGTCGGTGGTGATCTTGCGGACGACCTGGACCTCGCCGTTCGCCACGGCCGGCGCCTTCTGCTGCACGGTGCCGAACGCGTAGGGCCCGGACGGCGTCGAGCCGGGGCCGCCACCGGGCGCCGGGTTCGGCTGGCTGGGCTCGGGCGGCGCCGGCTGGGCGCTCGAACACGCCGTGAGCGCCAACACCGCCGCGGCCACCACCGCTGTCACTCTTCCGTGTCGCCTTTTGCTGAACATCCCCGCGTCCCCCTTTCGAAGGGTAGTCGAGGACTACCCGAAAGGGTGACGTTCAGGTGGGGCGCGAAGTTGCGTCAAACGATCTTGTGTGGCCTGACGCACCCAGGTCAGTGCCCGGTTTCGGCCGCCTTGACCAGCTTCGCCGAGAACAGCCGGATGACGTTCTTGAGCCCGGCGGCCAGGATCGGGCCGCTGCCGCGCACGGGCTCGGTGAACGAGCCGGTCCAGCGCAGGTGCGTGCCGCCGTCGACGGTCGGGGTGAAGAACACCTCGGCCCGGTAGTCCTTGATCGGGTTGTTCCCGAAGAACGTGTAGACGTGGCGGCGGTCCTGCTCGTACTCGACCGTCTCCTCCTTGATCAGCACCGGCCACAGGCCGACCGCGCGGACGGCGCCCACGCCGTTCGGCTCGTCGGTGCCCTGCCGGGCCCAGCTCGCCTGGATGATCAGTGGTTTTCCCCACTCCGCCCAGCGCGGGCCGTCGGCTTCGCGCGCGAACAGCGCCGACGGCGGCGCTGTGCTCGTGCGGTTGACCTCGAAGGAGTACTTGCGGCCCACCGGAACCTCCCACGTTGTTGACAGGTTGATAATTAAGCGTTCCCGGCAGCGTAGGTCAAGATGGGGGCGTGAGCACGCCGCGTCCCGACATCGCCGCGCCGCACTGGCTCGTCCAGCTGCTGCGGAGCAAACCGGTCCCGGTGCCGTGGAACATGGTCGCCCGGGCCGTGCTCGCCCTCGCCGTCCCGCTGGCGGTGGGCTTCGCCGCGGGTGACATCGCCGTCGGCGCCCTGATCTCGACCGGCGCGCTGCCCGCCGTGCTGTCCGAGTCCGCGGGCCCGTACCGCTACCGCGCGCGACGCCTGGGCGGCGCGACGCTCGCCGCAACCGGTGGTTACGTCGTCGGCCTGCTCACCGGCGGCGTCCCGGCCTTGTCCGTGCCCGCCGTGATCCTGGTCGCCGCGGTGTCCGCACTGATCAGCGCGGCCGGCAGCAACGCCTCGGTCGCCGGCCTGCAGATGTTCGTGTTCTGCGTGCTCGGCACCGGCCAGCACGCGACCGGCGTCCGCGTCGAGATCCTGTTCGGCTACTTCTGCGTCGGTGCCGCGTGGAGCCTGCTGGTCGCGCTCGTCACCTGGACGGTCCGCGCGACCAGCGCCGAACGCGGCGCCGTCGCGCACGTCTACGTCGAGCTGGCCGCGATGCTCTCGGCGACCGACGAGGCCGTCTCGCGGGTGGCCCGCCACCGGCTGACCACGGCCATGAACACCGCCTACGACCAGCTGCTCACCGCGCGCTCGTGGCTGTCCGGCCGCGACGCCGCGTACCGGCAGCTGCTCAACCTGCTCTCGGCGACGACCCCCGCGGTCGAGGCGTCGGTGGCGCTGGTCAACGCCGGCCGCCGGGTGTCCGGCGACGTCATCGACCACTTCGTCGCGCTCTCGGCCGCGGTGCTGGCGAGCCAGCCGCTGCCGGAACCGCCACCGGAGCCCGAGGACGACGCCGACCCGCTGCGGGCCGCCCTGTACGCCGGGCTGATCCGGATCGGGAAGGGTGACGACCGGAAGCGCCGGGAGCAGGCCCCCTGGTACCGGCGGCTGCGGGACTGGGGGCGGTCCCTGGCGTCCGGCCCGCTGACCTGGATCGCCGCCCTGCGGCTGACCCTGTGCGTCGCGATCGCCGAGGTCGTCGGCCTGCTCGTGCCGCTGGAGCGGTCGTACTGGCTCACCCTGACCGTCGGCATCGTGCTCAAGCCGGACTTCGGCTCGGTCTTCGGCCGCGCGGTGCTGCGCGGCATCGGCACGGTCGTCGGCGTCGGGATCGGCGCCGCCGTGCTGGTCGCGGGCGGGCGCGGCTGGATCCTGGTGGCGCTGATCGCGATCTTCGCCGGCGGCGTCGCGGTCGGGAAGGTGCGCAACTACGGCATCCTCAGCGCGTTCGTCACGCCGTTGATCATCCTGCAGATGGACCTGGCGAACACGGCGAGCTGGGACGTCGTCGTGGCCCGGCTGGTCGACACGGTGCTGGGCTGCGTGATCGTGCTCGTCTTCGGCTACCTGCTGTGGCCGGGAAGCCGGCGTCCCCAGGTCGGCGGCCGGCTGGCCGACGGGCTGGACGCCGTCGCGAAGTACGTCGAGTACGCCCTGGTCGAGGCGTCGTCGGGGGACGCGCGGCTGGCGCGGTCCCGGGCCCGGCGCGGCGCCTACCGGGCGCTGGCCGACCTGCGGACGGCGTTCCAGCAGGTCGTCGTCGAGCCGTCCGCCAACGGCCGCCAGGCGGTGGCGTGGTGGCCGGTCATCGCGGCGCAGGAACGGGTCGCGGACGCCGTCACCGAGGTCGGCGTCACGATCGGCCGCGGGGTGGCGCCGCCGGCGCCGTCGGACGTCGGGCTGCTGACCACCGCGATCGAGGAGCTGGCGTCGTCGATCCGCGAGCAGCGGACGCCGGAGTCGGTGCCGCTGCCCGACAGCGCACAGCTGGCCGGCGTGGTCGACCAGCTGGAGTCGGCGTTCGACGCGGTCCGCGGGCCGGACCTGGTCGAACACACGCCGTTGCGGCTGGTCAGGCGGTTTTTGCCCTACCACAGGCGGACGTGACACGAGTGCTGTTCAATGCACTCATGGGAATCGACTTCGACGCGTTGAAGGGCAAGGCCGAAGACGCCTTGCGGGAGCACAACGACAAGATCGAGCAGGGCCTCGACAAGGCCGCCGACTTCGCGAAGTCGAAGTTCGCCGGCCACGACTCGCAGATCGACGGCGGCGTCGAGAAGGCCAAGGACTTCCTCAACAAGTTCGACAACACCCCGGACAACCCGCCCGCGGCCCCGCCGACTCCGCCGGCCCCGCCCGCCCAGCCGTAGTTCCCGAAAGCCGTGAAGGACTCCTTCCCGGCTCTTAAGGCCGGTAAGGAGTCCTTCACGGCTTTTACTGGACTTCGCCGGTCGCGACGCCGTCCGCGAGGCCGGTGATCCGGCCGCCGCGCTCGCCGAGGGCGATCAGGCCGTCCCGGGCGTCCGGGGCGGCCAGGCTGATCCGGACGCCCGCCCGCTCGGCGTCCAGGCCGGCCGCAAACGCTTGCGCGCCTTCGTGTCCCGCGTTGATGGTGGCCGCCAGGCCGCCGGTCGAGGCCAGCGAACCGCGCGCGGCGCCGAGCCGGCCGAGGGCTTCGTCGACGATCGGGAGCAGCGCGTCCCGGTTGCCTTCGGTCATCGCGCGCACGAGGTGCGGGTTCGAGCCCGCGACGCGTGTCCCGTCGCGGTAGGAACCGGCCGCGAGCGACATCGCCAGCGGGCCGCCTTCGGCGCCGATGGTGGCGAGGATCGCGGCGAACAGGTGCGGCAGGTGGGAGATCCGCGCGACGGCTTCGTCGTGCGACTCCGCGGGCAGCGGCACCACGTGCGCGCCGAGGTCGAGCACCAGCTGCGCCACCTCGGCCCAGGCTTCGAGGTCCGTGTCGTCCTCGACGGCGACGACCCACGCCGCGCCCCGGAACAGCGAGGCGTCACTGGCCAGCCAGCCCGAGTGGGACGTCCCGGCCATCGGGTGCCCGCCGACGTAACGCGTGTACGGCACCCGGCGGCGCACGGCGTCCAGGACCGGCGCCTTCACGCTGGTGACGTCGGTGAGCAGGCAGTGCGACGCGTGCTGGGCGACCAGGCGCAGCAGGTCCTCGACAGCGGGCAGCGGCACGGCCAGCACGACCAGCGCGTCCTCGGCGGCGGCCCGGAGCAGCGCGGCCTCGACGTCGGTCGTGACGTCGAACCCCGCTCTGCTCGCCGCGTCGGCGTCCACTTCGGAAACCGCCGCTCCCCACGCCGTGCGGCCGCTCGCGGCCGCCGCGCGCAGCAGCGACCCGCCGATCAGCCCGAGCCCGATCACGCATACGTCTCGCACGGGGTTCATCCTGCCAGTGCGGGAGGCTTCCCGGGCTACAGCGCGGCCGCGAGCCGCGTTCCCTGGTCGATCGCGCGTTTCGCGTCGAGTTCGGCGGCGATGTCGGCGCCGCCGATCACGTGCACCGGCAGCCCGGACGCCGTCAGCTCGTCGGCGAGGTCGCGCACGGGCTCCTGACCGGCGCAGACGACGACCGTGTCGACTTCCAGCAGCCGCGCCCGCCCGGCCACGGTGATGTGCAGGCCGGCGTCGTCGACGCGGTCGTAGGTGACGCCGGGAATCCGTTCGACGCCCTTCGCCTTCAGCGCGGCGCGGTGCACCCAGCCGGACGTCTTGCCGAGCCCGGCACCGATCCCGGACTTCTTGCGCTGCAGCAGGTAGACCTGCCGCGGTGACGGCTCGGGCTTCGGCTCGGTGAGCCCGCCGGGCGCGTGCTCGGGGTCGGCGACGCCCCATTCGGTCATCCACGCGTCGAGGTCGAGCGCGGGGGAGCCGAGGTGCGTGAGGAACTCGCTGACGTCGACGCCGATCCCGCCGGCGCCGATCACCGCGACCCGGTCGCCGACCGGCTTCCCGTGCCGGACGACGTCGACGTAGGACAGCACCTTCGGGTGGTCGATGCCGGGCAGTGACGGCACCCGGGGCGCGACGCCGGTGGCCACCACGACCTCGTCGAAGCCGGTCAGGTCCGCCGCGGTGACGCGCGTGCCGAGGTGCAGCTTCACGCCGGTCACCTCGAGGCGCCGCTGGTAGTAGCGGATCGTCTCGGCGAACTCCTCCTTGCCGGGGATCTTCCGTGCGATGCCGAACTGGCCGCCGATCTCGTCGTCCGCTTCGAACAGTTCGACATGGTGGCCGCGCTCTGCGAGCGCGGTGGCGGACGACAGCCCGGCGGGCCCGGCGCCGACGACCGCGATGTGCTTGACGCGCCGCGTCGGGGTGAGCGTCAACGTCGTCTCGTGGCCCGCGCGCGGGTTCACCATGCAGGACACGAGCTTGCGCTTGAAGGCGTGGTCGAGGCAGGCCTGGTTGCAGGCGATGCAGGTGTTGATCTCGTCCTCGCGGCCGCTCGCGGCCTTCCGGATCCACTCCGGGTCGGCGAGGAACGGCCGGGCCATCGAGACGAGGTCGGCGTCACCGTTCGCCAGCGCTTCCTCGGCCACCTGCGGCATGTTGATCCGGTTCGACGTCACCACCGGGATCCCGACGTGCGGTTTGAGCTTCCCGGTGACCCAGGTGAACGCGCCGCGCGGCACCGACGTGACGATCGTCGGCACCCGGGCCTCGTGCCAGCCGATGCCGGTGTTGATGATCGTCGCCCCGGCGGCCTCGACGTCCTTCGCGAGCGCGACGACGTCCTCCCACCGCTGGCCGCCCGGCACGAGGTCGAGCATCGAGAGCCGGTAGATGATGATGAAGTCGTCGCCGGCCTTCTCGCGCGTCCGGCGCACGATCTCGACGGCGAACCGGCGGCGCTTCTCGGCCGTGCCGCCCCAGGCGTCAGTGCGTTTGTTGGTGCGCTCGGCCAGGAACTGGTTGATCAGGTAGCCCTCGGAGCCCATGATCTCGACGCCGTCGTAGCCCGCTTCGCGCGCGAGAGCGGCGCAGTCGGCGAAGGCGCGGATCTGCTGACGCACGCCGTAACCGGTCAGCGCGCGCGGCCGGAACGGGTTGATCGGCGCCTTGCGGCTCGACGCGGACACGCTGAGCGGGTGATAGGCGTAGCGGCCCGCGTGCAGGACCTGCAGCGCGATCTTGCCGCCGGCCTCGTGCACCGGCGCCGTGAGCTGCCGGTGCTGCCGCGCCTCGGCGGACGTCGTCAGCTTCGACGCGAGCGGCAGCAGCCAGCCGGTGCGGTTCGGCGCGAACCCGCCGGTGACGATCAGCCCGATCCCACCGCGGGCGCGCTCGGCGTAGTACTCGGCCAGCTCGGGGAAGTGCGCGGCCTTGTCCTCGAGGCCGGTGTGCATCGAGCCCATGAGCACGCGGTTGCGCAACGTCGTGAAGCCGAGATCCAGCGGGGCCAGCAAGTTCGGGTAGTCGGTCATCACGCGTCCTTCTCGTGGTGGAGAGCAGCGAGAACTTCGTCGAACCACTCGACCTGGCCTTCTTCCACGCGGATGCCGCCGCGCAGGACCAGGTACTGGTGCAGGTGCCGGCCTTCGAGACCGGCCGGGGCGGGGAAGTCGCGCTTCTCGATCTGCCGGTAGACGTCGAGGCGTTCGGCGTGCGCGGCGCGGTGCCGGACGATCTCGGCCGCGACGGCCCCGGGATCGCCGAAGCTCGCGCCGCGGATCTTGACCGCGAGTTCGACGGGCCCGGCCGACGGGTCCGGCTCGGCGAGCCAGCGGACCAGCTCGGTGTGACCGCTTTCGCTGACCGTGTAGACCTTCTTGTCCGGCCGCCCCGACTGCGCGACGACGTCGACAGCGACCCAGCCGGCCTCTTCCATCCGCTTCAGCACGCGGTAGATCTGCTGGTGGGTGGCGCTCCAGAAGAGCCCGATCGACTTCTCGAACCGGCGCGTCAGCTCGTAGCCCGAGTCGGCGCGCTCGGACAGCGAAACGAGGATCGCGTGCTCCAGAGCCATGCTCCGAGGGTGCTATGCAACTAGGTGCAGTGCAACGAGGCGCGCATCACTTCACCCGCGCGAGTGACGCACTCCGTAGTTCTCAAAACGGGTCGACGAATCGCCGTAAAAGACCAGGATGGGAGGAGTGCACCCGGTACTCGAACTGATCTCCGAACGGCTGGCGACCGGCAGTGTCCCGGGCGAACGCACGGACGGCCGGCGCCTCGCGCTGGCCATCGAAGGCGGCAGCAGCCGGGGCACCTACTCGAGCGGCATGGTCCTGGCGCTGGACGAACTGGGGATCACCCCCGCGTTCGACGCCGTCTACGGCTCGTCGGCCGGCGCGTTGAACGGCGCCTGGCTGCTCTGCGGCCGCTCGTCGACGGGCGTGCGGACCTGGTGGAACCCGGTCGTCATGCGGCGGATCATCAACCCGCTGCACACCCTGCGCGGCCGCGCGGTGATCGACCTCGAATACCTCGTCCACCAGGTCTATTCGGTGCTGGAGCCGATGGACTTCCCGGCGATCCTGGCCAACACGGTGACGTTCCACCCGCTGGCCACCGACGCCGACACCGGCGAATCCACCGACCTGCACCCCTTTCTGGACGACGTCGACGCGATCAAGGTCGCGCTCGCCGCGTCGTCCTGCATGCCGGTGCTGGCCGGGCCGCCGATCCCGATGGCCGGGCGCCGGTTCGTCGACGCCGGGGTGGCCGAGCCGATCCCGTTCCGCACCGCGCTCGCCCAGGACGCGACCGACGTCCTGGTGCTGCGCACCCGTCGCGCCGACGAGCTGCCGCTGCGGCCGCCGCGGGTGCAGGACGTCGTCGTGCCGCGATTCCTGCGCCGCCAGGCGCCCGGCACGATCGCCGCCTGGCACGACACCTACCGCCGGGACGTCGAAGACGAGGAGATCCTCGCGACCGATCCGCGCATCCTCAGCGTCCGGCCGCCGATGGGCGCACCGGACGTGGCGGTGCTGGAACGCGATCCCGAGGTGCTGCGCAAGGCCGTCGAACTTGGCAAGAGCGCCGTCCTCGACGTCCTGGAAGGCCTGCGCGAAGCGTCTTAGACGCGCACGGCGTGGTGCGCGCGCGACTGGACGACCAGCCGCTGCGCCCCCAGCGAGACGGCCAGGTAGAGCAGGATCGACGCGGTGCCCAGGCCCTTCGCGCTGCTGTCGATCAGCGCGTCGAGTCCGATGTGGACACCGATGCCGGCCGGCCACAGCACGATCGTGAGCCAGGTGCCCTGGCGGAACAGCTGCCCGTCCTGGCGCCAGAGCCGCACGGTGTACCCGCGGACCACGCCGAACCCCGCGGCCAGCACCAGGCTGCCGACGAGCAGGCCGATCACCAGGCCCGTCGACGACGCGGACTTGAAGAAGGCGCTCAGCTGGAGCACCCCGAGCACCAGCAGGATCAGCAGCACGGTGGGCCTGCGGTCCTCCCGGACCGGGCGCTTCTGCGTCTGGCGCCACAGGATCCAGGCCAGGACGACGAGTCCGATGAGGATGTTGACCGAGCTGTTCACGAGCGTTCCCCTTCGCGGTGCGTGGGCACCACGGTGCTCGCGTCGGCGCCCCGGAGCGTCAACCCCGGGGTGGAAGCCGGGTGGATCAGGGCTTGCGGGCGATGCCGCCGATCACCCGCGACTCGGACGGCGAACCGGCGAACACGGTCCGCGCGTCCGGGTGCCACGCCGGCGCGTAGACGAGCCCGGGCTCCAGCATCGGCCAGCCGCCGAAGAAGCGTTCGAACTCGGCCATCGGCCGCAGGAAACCCGGGTTGGTCGTGGTCTCGTAGTACTCGAGCAGGTCGATCAGCGCTTGCCGCTCGTCGTCGTTGACCGGGTTCTCGTTGGTCATCTGCGACAGCACCAGCAGCGAGCCGGGGGCGAGCTTCCGGCGGTAGAACGCGAGCAGCCGGTCGGGCTCCTGGTCGTCCTTGATGAAGTGCATGACGGCGTTGATCACCAGGGCGACGGGCTGCCGCACGTCGATGATGGCGGACGCACCCACCCGGGCCCAGAGGTCCTCGGGCTGCAGGAAGTCCGCGGCGATCGCGTGGTGGCGCTCCGGGTCGGCGGTGTCGGCGAGCAGCAGCGTCGAGTGCGCGAGGGCGATGGGCTCGTTGTCGATGTAGAGCACGTGCGTGTCGAGCTCTTCGCGCGTCTCGTCGGCGACTTCGTGCACGTTGCCCGCCGTGGGCAGCCCGGAACCGATGTCGACGAACTGCCGGATGCCGGCACGCACGCACTCGCGCACGGCGCGGCCGAGGAACTGGCGGCTGGTCAGGCAGTACTCGCCCATGAGCGGCAGCCGGGCGCGGACCTTCTCGGCGAACGCGCGGTCGATCGCGTAGTTCGTGTTCCCGCCGATGAAGTAGTCGTAGATCCGGGCGGCGGACGGCCGGTCGAGACTGCTCTCGACGGCTTTGAGCGCGTCGTCGTGGTTGATCATTCGCGTCCCCTGCCTGCTTCGTGGCCCATGCTAACGACGGCCGGGGACAGCGTGATCACGCCGGGGACAAGGCCTCCCGATAGGCGTTCACGGATGCGGTCAAACGGTCGAGTTCGCCGCGCATCCGGGCGAGCCCGGCCGCGTCGAGGCCCATCGCGTCGCCGATCACGTTCGGGACGCCGACGGCCTTGTCGCGCAGCGCCTTCCCGGCGTCGCTGAGGCTGACCATGACGGCGCGCTCGTCGTCCTCCTGCCGGTTGCGCTCGACGAGCCCGGCCGCGTGCAGCCGTTTGAGCAGCGGCGACAGCGTGCCCGAGTCGAGGTTCAGCTCGGCGCCGAGCTCCTTGACCAAGCGGTGGTCCTGCTCCCAGAGCGCCAGCATCACGAGGTACTGGGGGTAGGTCAGGTCGAGCTCCGCCAGGACGACCCGGTACAGCGACGTCACCGCGCGGGACGCCGAGTACAGGCCGAAGCAGAGCTGGTCGTCCAGCCGAAGTGAGCCGTTCTCCGTCATGGCGGCCTCCTCTCTCGTAACTCTCCATGGTCCCCGATCGGGTGTTGCGCGGCAACTTAAGTGCCCCTGATCTCATTGAGTGTCATTGAGTTGTGCACAACTCAGTTGAGGGCTACGTTTGTGTCCTCAGGTTGCTCCACCCGCCCCGAGGAGGCAGGCATGACCGCCAACCCGCACCACATCGCCCTGGAACCGGCCGCGCAGGCGTTCGCCGAGGCCACCGACCAGCCGCCGTACCTGTTCCAGCTGCCGCCGGAGGAGGGGCGCAAGGCCGTCGACGGCGTCCAGGACGGCGAGATCGCCATGGCCGACGCCGAGATCGAGGTCCTTCGGGTGCCGGGCGGTCCGACCGGTGAGGTCGAGACCCGGATCGTCCGTCCCGCGGGTGTCGAGGGGCCGCTGCCGGTGATCGTCTACGTCCACGGCGCGGGCTGGGTCTTCGGCGACTTCCACACCCACCAGCGCCTGGTGCGCGAGCTGGCCACCGGGACCGGTGCCGCCGTCGTCTTCCCGGAGTACGACCGCTCACCGGAGGCGCGCTACCCGGTCGCCATCGAGCAGAGCTACGCCGTGGCGAAGTGGGTCGCCGAGCACGGCGCCGAGAAGGGGCTCGACACCACGCGCATCGCCGTCGCCGGCGACTCGGTCGGCGGGAACATGACCGCGGCGCTGACGATCCTGGCCAAGCAGCGCGGCGACGTCACCTTCCGGCAGCAGGTGCTCTTCTACCCGGTGACCGACGCGAACTTCGACACCGAGTCGTACACGAAGTTCGCCGAGGGCTACTTCCTCGGCCGCGAAGGCATGAAGTGGTTCTGGGACCAGTACACGACGGACCCCGCCCAGCGCGCGGAGATCACCGCGTCGCCGCTGCGCGCGTCCCTCGAAGAGCTCGCCGGTCTGCCGCCGGCCCTCGTGATCACCGGCGAGGCGGACGTCCTTCGCGACGAAGGCGAGGCGTACGCGGCGAAGCTGCGTCAGGCCGGTGTGCCCGTCACTGCCGTGCGGTACCAGGGGATCATCCACGACTTCGTGATGGTGAACTCGATGCGCGAAACCCACGCCGCCGAAGCCGCGATCACGCAGGCGATCTCGGTGCTGTCGCGCGCGTTCGCGAAGTGAATTCCTGAGAGAACGCTGAGCGAGCACCGCGTTGCGGCCCTATGACGGAACTCACAGGGCCGCAACGCATGTGGTGGGTCAAACGTGCTATATACGCGAGTCCCGCATTCCGGGCGCGCATTCCTGCCCGCCTGGAAGGACCCGTCCCATGCACCTCAGCAGCATCCGGCTGGACTCGCCGGTCAACATGATCGTGGTGGTCGTGCTGACGCTGCTCGCGATCATCGCGGTGCCGTGGTTCTGGGACCGCTGGAAGCGCAAGCGGCTGTGGCGCAGCGCGACGATCCTGCTCGCGGTCGTCCTCCTGGTCGTCTCGGCCGGCATGGCGGGCAACATGATCGGCGGGTTCTTCCCGACGGTCGGCTCGCTGCTCGGCACCGGCGTCTACTCCGCGCAGGGCACCGACGCCGAGGCGGCGCAGAACGGCGAGGACCTCGAGAAGCTGCGGGACACCGCGGTGGCGCACGCCCGCGAGGGCAAGGGCACGGTCGTCCACATGAAGGTGACCGGGCGCCGGACCAAGATCACCCGCGACGTCACCGTCTACCTGCCGCCGCAGTACTTCGACGCGGGCTTCAAGGACCTCAAGTTCCCGGTGATCGAGTGGATCCCGAACTACCCGTCCGGCCCCGAGGTCGTCACCGCGGGCTACCACCTGCCGGAGCAGCTGGACGCGGCGATCGGCAAGCGCTTGCTCACCCCGACGGTGGTGGTCGTGCCGGACCCGACCGGCGTCCCGAAGGTCGGCCACGACACCGAATGCGTCGACGAGGTCAACGGAACCGCGAACGACACGTACCTGACCGCGGACCTGCGGGACTGGGCGCTGCAGAAGCTCGGCGCGGCGCCGGACCGCCGGGCCTGGACGATCGCGGGCTGGTCGTCCGGCGGGTACTGCGCGATGAACCTGGTGACGCGGCACCCGCAGTGGTACGGGCAGGCGGTCAGCGTCAGCGGTTACGACAAGGCGCAGGTCGATTCCGAGACCGAGGACCTCTTCCACGGCCGGCAGGACATCAACGACGCCAACAACGTCCGGCTGAACGTGCGCCTGCACCCGTCGCCGGTGGACATCCTGGCCATCGCGGGTGACAAAGAGAGCTACGAAAGCTTTGCCATCGACCAGATCCGCAACGCGGCCCGGCCGCCACTGCGGTTTTCGTCGTGGCGGATCCCGGACGCCGGCCACAACATGAACACCTTCAAGTCCCAGATCCCCGACGTCCTCGCGTGGATCGGCGCGCACAGCTCGGCTCCCGGCCCGGTCGGCCGACAGGTCGAGACCACCGGCGGCGTGCAGCCCTGGCCGTTGCCGCGCTCGGGCGCGCACGGCGCGCTGGCCGACACCGACCAGTAGCCGTTCTTCGTCCACTGAGGACGGTCCGACGATTTCCGACATCGTTGTCATCGGTGTGGTGCCAGTGATCGGACGTCTGGGGGTTTTCGCCTCGTTTCGCGCACAGTGGTCGCGGGGTACCTGGGTGCGGTGACAGTCGTCACCACATGCTGGGAAGGACTGGAGTCATGGCTCACGCGAAAGGCGCACGCATCCGGGTTCGCGGCCTGCAGCCGGCGCAGGTACTGGCCGGACTGGCCGGGATCGCGTTCATCATCGTCGGCATCATCGGATTCACCAGGACCGGCGTCGGGAACTTCGCCGGTCATCACGACGCCGGGTTGTGGCGGTTCTCCGGCAACCCCCTGACCAGCCTCGTCCGCGTCGTCACCGGCGTGGTCGGTCTGCTGCTCGCCTTCGGTTCGGGCCGCGCCCGGACGTTCGGCTGGCTGCTGTTCATCGGTTACGGCGCCCTGTTCGTCTGGGGCCTGATGATCGACGGTCTCATCTCGAACAACCCCTTCGCCACCGCCGGCAACCCGATGGACCTCGGCCGGGCCGACACCTGGCTGCACCTCGGTGTCGCCGCGCTCGGTCTGCTGATCGCCGTCCTGCCGGCCCGCCGCACCATTCTCGTGCCCGAGGAAGACGAGGTGGTCGACGAGCCGACCGTCGTCGAGCAGCGCACGGACCGCGTGGTGGACAACGACCGCGTGACCGAGAAGCACCACGTCGCGAACGACGACCGCGTCGCCGTCGCCGACACCGAAGAGCCGCGTCGCCGCTCGTTCCTGCGTCGCCGGGACAACGTGGAACGAGGCCCGGAAGTCGCTCGTGAAGAGCGTCCGCCGGGCCTCGCGCACTAGATCAGTTCCTTCGGGTGGTCAGGGCTTCAGTAGCTGTAGCCGCCCGAAGAGTCGTTGGAGCTGCTTCCCGTACCGCCGCTGCTGGCCGGAGCCTGGCTGGTGGCGGCGGTCGCGGGGTTGGTGCCGAGCTTGCAGCCGGCGGGCTCGATGACGAACCAGGTGCCGTTGACGCCCATGCCGTTCGCGTCGCCCGGCTTCAGGTCCTTCGAGAAGGTGTAGACGGGCCAGCCGCCGATGGTGACCTGCTCGGTGCCGTCCGCGCGCTTGATGCTGCCGAGCAGCTTCGAGTCGATGCCCTGCAGTTCGACCTTGCCGTTCGACAGGACCGCGGGCCAGGTCTTGGCGCAGTCGCCGTTGCAGGCGGAGGTCTTGGCCTTCTTGGTGTCCTTGGTGAACAGGTAGAGCGTCATCCCGTTCTGGTCGGTGATCGCGTCACCGAGGCCGTCGATCTTGGTGGCGCTGAGCTTGACGACGCCGGCTTCGGTGCCACCGGTCGCGGCCTGCCCGGCCTTGCCACCCTTGGCGTTCGAGGCGTACCAGGCGCCACCGACCCCCTGGCCGGTCGCGTCACCGGCCTTGGTGTCCTTGGCGTAGCGGTAGAGCGCCCACCCGCCGACGGTGATCTGCTCGGTCCCGTCGGCCCGGGTCACCTTCCCGACGAGGCTCTTGTCGACCCCTTGCACCTGGACGTCCCCGCTGGCCAGCATCGGCGGCCAGGCCTTGGCGCAGTCGTCGGCGCAATTGGACTTCGGCGGCTTCGCCGTGTCCTTGTCGAACCGGTAGAGAGTCATGCCGTTCTGGTCGGTGAGGACCTGGCCCACGTTGGCGACATCGGCGACGACGAGTTTCGACTCGTTCGACGCCGGGGCTGCGTTCCCGATCTGGCCGCCGCCAGTGCCACCAGCAGCCGCCGGAGCGACAACGGGCTGTGCGGTTTCGGCGCCCGAGCAAGCGGTGAGCACTGCCAGCCCGGCTGCCGCAGCGGCGACGGAGACGGCGATGCGCGTGCGAAGCATGGAAGTTCTCCTTGTGTCCGTAGGGTTTTCCGCCGCTCGGTGCGGCTGCCTGATACCCACTACACGGACACTCGGCGAAGGCGGTTCAAAGTATTTTCGCGGACCTTCCGGCCCAGGCCGAGGCGCTGAGCCCAGCCGCGCAGGTCGTCAACTACGCGGCCCGCGGCCTTCTGCCTGCCCGTAGCCTCGCTCGCCGTAGTGCAGGCCTGCTGCCCGCCCGCGGCTCTATCCGCCGTTGTGCAGGCCCGCTGCCCGCCCGCGGCTCTGTCCGCCTGCGGCGCTGCTCGCAGTTGTATCGGCCTCTACCTGCCCGCGGCTTCGCCCGCCGTCGTGCCGGTCGTGGTGCCGGTCGTCCTGCCGGCTGTCGTGCCGGCCGCCCTGTCGTCGCCCAAGGCGCGATCGACCAGAGCGGGCGCCGCACCGGTGTAGCCGGCCGGATTGAGAAGCCCGTCGAGCGCGGCCGGGGTCAGCACGCCGGTGATGGCGGGCACCTCGTCCAGCACCTCACGCAGCGGCCGGTCCTCACGCACCGCCCGCTGGGACGCTTCGCCGAGCAGCTCCTTGGCCGCGGCCTTCCCTAACAACGGCGCAAGCACAGCCGAAAGCCGTTCGGAGACGATCAGCCCATGCGTCGACGCCAGGTTGTCCCGCATCCGGCCAGGCTGCACGATCAGCCCCCGCGCCAGCTCGACGGCCGTGTGCGCGGCGCCCCCGGTCAACCGCAGGCACTCACGGACGAGCAGCCACTCGGCATGCCAAACCCCAGCCGAACGCTCATCCTCGGCGAGCATCGACTGCGTGACACCGGCAGCCAGCACCGGCACCTGCAGCGCGGCCGACCGGATCAGCGTCGCCAGCACGGGGTTCCGCTTGTGCGGCATCGCCGTCGACCCACCCCGCCCATCGGCAACAGGCTCGGCAACCTCGCCGAGCTCGGTCCGGGTAAGCGTCTCGACATCGACCGCCAGCTTCCCCAGCGCGCCGGCCGCGAAGGCAAGTGCCCCGGCGAGGTCCACGACGGGCGTCCGCAGCGAGTGCCACGGCAGCACGGGCGCAGCCAGCCCGGTCTCCTCGGCAAACGCCGCGGTCAGCCGCTCCGCGTACCCAGCGTCGGCCGGCCCTGCGCCCGCCGGCCCACGGTCCGCAGTCGCCGCGCCCGCAGGCCCAGCACCCGCGGGCTCACTAGGTCCGGCGTCCGCGAGTCCAGCGTCAGCCGACCCGGAGTCGGCGGGCACGCCAACGGCCGGGCCGGCGCTGGCAGCCACTCCGCCAGCAGGCCCAGAGCAGGCAGGCACGCCTGCGGGACGCCCAGCCTTGCCAAGCCCAGCGTCATCCGGCTCAGCAACGGCAGGGCCAGCATCGGCGGGCTCGCCAACGGCCAACCCGGCATCAGCGGGTATGCCAACGGCCGGCCCGGAGTCGGTGGGCATGCCAACGGCCGACCCGGCGTCAGCGGGTATGCCAACGGCCGGCCCGGAGTCGGTGGGCACGCCAACGGCCGACCCGGCGTCGGCCAGCCCGGCGTCAGCCAGCCCCGCGTCAGCCAGCGCGGCGTCGGCGAGGCGCGCGTACTCGACGTACGCAGCCAGCGTTCCGGCCGCGCCGCCCAGGGAGACCGACAGGCCGCCGTCCAGGACACGCCGGACCCGGACGGCCGCGTCCAGCACCAGCTGCCGCCAGCCCGCGGCCTTGAGCCCGAACGTGGTCGGCACGGCGTGCGCCGTCAGTGTGCGGCCGGCCATGACCGTGTCCCGGTGCTTGCGAGCCAGCCCGGCCAGCGCCTCGGCGGTGGCGTCGAGGTCGTCGGCGAGCGGCCGCAGCGTCCGGTCCGCGACCAGCATCATCGCCGTGTCGAAGATGTCCTGGCTGGTCGAGCCGCGGTGCACGTACTCGGCGGCGTCGGGCGCGATCGCCCCGACCGCCGACGTCAATGCCTTGACCAGCCCGACGACCGGGTTCGCGGTCGCCCGCGACCCCCGCGCCAGCTCGACGACGTCGATCCGCGCACTGCCCGCCGCCTCGGTGATCGCGGCCGCGGCCGCCGAGGGCACCGTGCCGAGCCGGGCCTGCGCCCTCGCCAGCGCGGCTTCGGCGTCGAGCATGGCGCGCAGCCAGGCTTCGTCACCGGTCGACGTCTCGGCCGGGGTCCCGGCCCGCACCGGGGACAGCAGTCCGGAATCGGGGTCGACGGTCATGGCGTCAGCATCGCACGCGTCCGGCCTCCCGCCCGGCCGAGCAACCACCCCGGGAGGCGCGAGCGCGTCGGCCGACCTCGGCCGCCGTCACCCGATCGCGTCTGGCACCCTTTCCGACCATGACCGACGCCACACCCGGCGAAGACACCGCCGCCGCATCCCAGGAACGGTTGTTCGCCGCCGAGCGGCTCGTCTTCTTCTCCGACGCCGTCGTGGCCATCGCCATCACCCTGCTCGCGCTCGAGCTGCCGCTGCCGGAGGGCTCCACCGGCACCGAGCTGCTGCACTCACTCGGCGATCACAAGTCCGAATACATCTCCTTCCTGATCAGTTTCGCGGTCATCGGCGGGCACTGGCGCGCCCACCACCGCCTGTTCGAACACGTCACCACCGTGAACTCCGGCCTGATCAGGCTCAGCTTCGCCTGGCTGCTGATGCAGGTGATCATGCCCTTCGCCACGAAGGTGATCGGCGAAGACGGCGCGTTCGAATTCCGCTTCGTCTTCTACGCCCTCGTGCAGGTCATCGCGATGACGGTGTTCGTCCTGATGGTCTGGCAGATCCAGCGTCACCACCTCCACCTCGCGGACACCCCGCCGGAGCTCTTCGGCAGGACCTACCGCGGGGCCGGCGTGATGATCGCCGCCTTCGCCGTGTCGATCCCGGTCGCGTTCTTCACGGAGTGGGCCTACGCCTGCTGGATCGTCGTTCCGCTCGTTTCCGGTCTCCTCCTTCGGTTCCGCAAAGCCTGATTCACTCGCCCGTCACGCCGTCGACCCGTTCGCGGATCAAGTCGGCTTGTCCACAGTGGCGCGCGTACTCGCCGATCATCCGCAACATCAGCCAGCGCAGGGTGAACGGCGTGCCGGTGCTGATCCGGGTGCCGGTCGAATCCAGTGAGCTCGCCGCGACGATCGCGCGTGACCGCTCGCATTCCGCGTGCCACAACGCGAATGCCTCCTCGACGTCACCGTCCAGCACGGTGAACTCGAAGTCCGGGTCGTCGTCGGAGGTGTAGAGGTTCGGGACGTCCTCGCCCGCGAACTGGATCCGGAACCACCACCGTTCGACGCCGGTGAGGTGCTGCAGCAGCCCGTGCAACGACAGTGCCGACGGTGACACCGAGCGCTCCGCCAGCTGCGCCGGAGCCAGACCGGCGCACTTCAGCTCGAACGTGCGCCGGTAGTAGTCGACGGTCTCGGTCAGAGCCTGCAGCTCGCCCGCGACCTGGGTCAGCTCGGCGCGCTCACCGGTGAGCCGGGGCCCGTAGACGATGTGTTCGGTCATGTGCGGAGCGTGCCAGAAGGGTACGACAATTTCGGTTCGCGGCGGCTGGCGGTGACCGGGCAACGGCCGAAAAGCCCAGTTCAGACACGGTTTCGCGGACCCGGTAACGAATCTTCGGGAGCGACGATCTGATCTTCGTCACCTGCTGCGCAGTACCAGTCCCCACCGGTCGGAGCGGCACCCTTCGGGTCCGGAAACAGGAGAACGAACTATGGAGCGAACCGGTCGAAGAACCGCTGTCCTGGCCGCGCTGACCGCGGCGGCCCTGGTGGCGATCCCCGCGGTGGCGTCCGCGGCCCCGCCCGTCAGCGCCCTCGAAGTCAGCGACACCAGCCTCCACGCCGGCGACACGTTCACGGTCACGGAGCAGCTCTACAACCCGAACGACTTCACGGTCACCGGGGCGAAAGCGGCGGTCTACACCAAGGAAACGCCGATCGTCGACCTGGTGGACCTGGTGTCCTGCACCGGTTCGATCGCGCCGTGCGCGCCGTACTTCAGCAGCTACCGCGGCGGCGTCGGCGACCTGGCCCCGGGTGAGAGCGGGTCGGTGACGTTCACCTTCAAGGTCAAGGACGACGCCGCCGGCGGCCAGTTCACGTTGCAGCACCAGTTCGCGGGCGACAACTACGCGTTCGGCGTCGAGGACGGCCCGGCCGTCACGATCACGGCCGCGCAGAAGGCCGACGTCAAGGTCGCGCTGACGGCCACCCCGCGCATCGGCGTGTTCGCCCGCGTCGACTACGTGGTCACGGCGTCGAACACCGGCCCGGCCTCCGCGACCGGCGTCCGCGTGACGGTCAACCCGGGTGCGAACCGCACGGTCACCTCGTTGACCGGCTGCACCAAGACCGGCGCGACGCTGAGCTGCACGATCGGCACCCTGGCCCCGGGCGCCTCGGCGACGGCCAAGTTCACGTCCGAGGGCGGCATCCTCGCCTGGGGCGCGTTCACGGCCACGGCTCAGCGCGCGGCGAGCACCCCGGCCGACCCGAACACGGCCAACGACGCGGCGTCGAAGAAGTGCACGGCCTACACGGGTCTCTACGTGACGTGCTGATCCGTCCATAAGGGAGCGTCAGAGCGCGAAGTCCGCCGTGCGGCCCCGTTGCCGCACGGCGGACGCGGTCTCCTCGACGCTCTGCTCCGAAGTGTCCAGCACGAACCGCTCGAGCTCACCCAGCGCGGTGAACGCGCCGTGCATCCCCTTGATGGGCTCGACCTCGGTGAGCTCCCGCCCTTCACGAGCGGTCCCGCGCGCGAGGGTCACTTCGAGGCTCGGCCGCAGCACGACGTAGAACAGGTCCAGACCGTCCCGCACCGCGGCGTCACGGAACGGCTGCAGCGCCCACGGCCCGACAATGCCGTCGAGGACGACGTCGTAGCCTCCGCGGGCGTAGCCGCACGCGGCATCGGCGAGCACGCCCAGCACGACCTCGTTCTGCCGCGCGGCGCCGGGCAGGTACGGCGGCACGAACCCGGTCCGGATCCAGACGTAGAAGCTGTCGGTGTGCAGGTGAACGGTCGGCCGCGCCGCCCCCGTGGCGACCAGCTGAGAGACGGTGGACTTCCCGGCCCCGGGCGGCCCGGTCAGGATCAGCAGCGAACCGGCGTTGTCAGGCATGGACGCCATCATGGGCAGCTCCGCCGGCCAAGACCAGTCTTGACCTTCCCGGCGGCCTGATCCACCCGCGGACAGCGGCTGAGCGGGCCCCGCTAAGCTGGTAGCACGGGCCGTTAGCTCAATTGGTAGAGCTGCGGACTTTTAATCCGTAGGTTCTGGGTTCGAGCCCCAGGCGGCCCACTCAAGTTCCCTGGTCGGCGGCCATCCCCGTCGCCGGCGGGTGCGGCTGCGTGGGAGGCTTCGCGTGAGCCGACCGGCTCTTCAGCGTGTGGACTTCGTGGCTGTGGGCCGCGGTGCTCGGGGGTCTCCGCCCGCAGTGGGTATCTCTACGTGAGCCGTCGAGTGCGGCCGGAATCCGTGGGACGGTGGTGACGTGGACCAGACCCGGTTGCTTCTTGTTCTCCGGCACGCCAAGTCGGCCTGGCCGTACGGCGTTGACGATCACGAACGCCCGCTCGGGCCGCGGGGGCTCAAAGACGCTCCCAAGGCCGGGCGCTGGCTGCGGGAACACGGCTACCTGCCCGAGCGCGTCCGCTGCTCCACCGCCCGCCGGGCGCGGGAGACCTGGCAGCTCGTCTCCGGGGAGTTCGAACAGCAGCCGCTCGTCGAGTTCGATGATGAGCTCTACGGCGGGGACTACCTGGACATCGCGCGCCGGACGGCGGACGACGTCACGAGGCTTGCGCTTGTCGGGCATGAGCCCAGTGTCAGCGAGGTGACTTTTCAGCTCGCCGGAAGAACTGCGATCGACGCGTTTCCGACCGGTGCCGTTGCGGTATTCGCGGTGACGGAAAGCTGGGCCCGTCTCGAGCGGGCCCAGCTGACCGCTTTCTTCCGGCCGCGGGATTTCGCCTGAATCAGACTCCGGCGACCGAGGAAATCCAGCTGCGGTAACGCGTGATGTTCGTGTACGCGGTGTTGTTCGAGCGGTCGCTCGTCGACGCGACGCCGACCTGGCGGCCTGAGGCGAACATCGGTCCGCCCGAGTCGCCGCCGGCCGTGATGCCGTTGACGCGGTTCGCGCACACCGCGATGCCGCCCGCGTAGTCGCTGCAGCCGATCGAGTTCACCCGGACCGTGGCGACCTTCAGGTACCGCGACTGGCAGTTGATCTCGGAGCCGCACTGGCTGGTCGCGCCCCAGCCGTAGACCGAGACGTTCTGGCCGACGGCCACGTTGCCGACGGCGCCGAGCGGGGAGTACGTCGCGCTCACCGACGTCGTCAAGCGGACGATCGCCAGGTCGGCGCTCGGATTCCTCGTGATCGTGGAGCCGGTGGCCGTGGTGCCGCCGGTGGTCTGGTCCAGGCTGCCGATCCGGAACGTGTACGTCCCGGCGCTGCTGACGCAGTGTTTCGCGGTCAGGATGTACTGCGGCGCGATGATCGTCGCGGTGCAGTTCTGCTGGCCGTTCACGAACAGCCGCGCCGCCCAGGGACCGCTCGAAGCGTTGCTGCCGCCGATGATCGACGTCTGCGCCGTCGCGGGGCCGGCGAGGCCGACCACGGCCAACGCCGTACTCGCGGCCAGCAGGACGAATTTGCCGAAGCGTACTTTCACGCTCACTCCTCATGGGTGCGGGGTGCCGCACGGAAAAGGCCGGTGGGGACCGAACGTGAGGATTGTCCGTTTACGAGACGAATTTCCGGAACCGCCGAAAGTCGTCCGGCGAACCCCTATTTATTTCCGGGGGTGGGCTACCTACTGTTTCCGCGCTCAACCCACGGGTGGAGATCCCGGATCAATCCCGGGCTTGAGGACTCCGGCGCCGCGCCGCCCTAGCGTCCTTGTGCAAAGGGGACCGGAGGGGAGACATGACGGCGAGAAGTGAGCGCGTCGCGCTGGGGGCGGTGCTGGTCGTCGCGGCGACGCTGTGGTGCTGGGCGTTGGGCAGCCGGACGTTGCAGCCCTACTACGCCGCCGCGGTGCATTCGATGTCCCGGAACGTCGAAGCGTTCTTCTTCGCGGGCTTCGACCCGGCCGGGGTCGTCTCGGTCGACAAACCGCCGCTCGCGTTCTGGACGCAGACGCTCGGCGTGGCCGTGTTCGGCTTCCACCCCTGGGCGATCGCGCTGGTCCAGGCCCTCGAAGGCGTCGCCGCGGTGTTCGTGCTGCACCGGGTCGTGCGACGCTGGGCCGGGCCGGGGACGGCGTTGCTCGCCGCCGCTCTGTTCGCGCTGACGCCGATCACCGCGGCGATCAACCGCGACAACCTGCCCGACACGCTGCTCGTCCTCCTTCTGCTGCTCGCCGCGTACTGCGTCACGCGCTCGGTCGAGGGGAACGGGACGCGCTGGCTGGTGTGGGCCGGCGTGTTCGTCGGACTCGGCTTCCTGACGAAGATGCTCGCCGCGTGGATCGTGCTGCCCGGGCTCGCGCTGGCGTACTTCGTCGGGGCGCGTGAAGGCCGCCGGTTGCTCCGGCTCGGCCTCGCGGGCCTGGTGACGCTGGTCGTGTCGCTGTCCTGGCCGGTCGTCGTGAGCCTGTGGCCGGGCGCGAAGCCGTTCGTCGGCAGCACCACGGACGGCTCGGTGTGGCAGCTCGCCTTCGGCTACAACGGCGTGACGCGGCTGGTCGGCGGGGCGACCGGCGTCGGTGGCGGGTACGGCGCCACGGTCGGTGCGGCGCTCGGCGGCGGCCCGGGTCCGCTGCGGCTGTTCGACGCCGAGGTCGGCGGGCAGATCGCCTGGCTGCTGCCGCTCGCGCTCGGGTCGCTGGTGGTCGCCGTGTGCCGGGCCCGCGGCGCGACCCCGGAGACCAAGGCGGGCTGGGCGTTGTGGGGTGGCTGGCTGGTCGTGGGCGCCGTCGTGTTCTCGTTCACCGGCGGCATCTTCCACGGTTACTACACCGCCGAACTCGCGCCGGCGATCGCCGCGCTCGCGGCGTCCGGCCTGGTCACGGCCTGGCGGTGGCGTGACGCCCGGTTCGTGCTGCCCGCCGCGGTCGTCGCGACGGCCGCGCTCGCGTTCGTCATCCTGGCCCGGACGCCCGGGTGGCTGCCGTGGCTGCGGTACACCGTGCTCGCGCTGGCGCTGCTCACGGTCGTCGCGGCCTTGCTGCGAAGCCGGATCGTGGTCGTGACGGGCCTGGTCACGATCGTCGCCGGGCCGGCGGCCTACGTCGTCGACACCGCCGCGCGGCCGGTCAGCGTGCTGGAGTCCGCCGATCCGAGCGCCGGGCCGTCGTCGACGCCCGCGTTGAACAGAGTCGTCGGCGTCAACACGGGTGAAGGCGCCGAAGCCGCGTACGTCCGCTTCATGGACAGCGCGTACGAGCTGAGTCCCGGGCAGCGCGAAGTGCTCGCGTACGTGCGGGGAAGCACGCTCGCCATCGAGGGTGGGACGTACGGCGCGGACCCGTTCCTGCTCAACACCGACGCCCGCGTGGCGCCGCTCGGGGGTTACCTCGGCTTCGACCCGGCGCCGGCCGCGGCAGACCTGCCGAGCTGGGTGACGGCGGGGAAGCTGCGGTTCGTGCTGCTCCCGCGGGTGTACCTCGAGATCGGGCGCGGCGGTGGTTCGAAACAGGTCATGGGTGACGCGGGTGAGCTGGTCGGCCGGATCGGCTGGGAGGCGAAGCACTGCCGCCCGGTGCCGCCGGCCCGGATCGGGCCGGACGCCGCGACGGCCGGGGTGCTGTTCGACTGCGCGGTCAGGCAGTGACGCGCGCCGGGGCCGACTTCCGCAGCCAGTACAGGCCGATGACCGGCAGGACCAGCGGGATGAAGAGATACCCCTCGCCGTAGACCGACCAGACGGTCGGGTGCCGGAACGCGGCCGCGTCGACGATGCTCAGCGTGCCGATGGTCAGCACGCCCAGCAGCTCGATCGAGCAGGCGGTCAACGCCACGCGCCACCAGCCGTCGCCGCGGCGGGCCAGCGCGATCGTCGCGACGATGTAGACCACCGCGGCGAACGCCGAAAGGATGTACGCGAGCGGCGCTTCGTGGAACTTCGTGCTGATCTGGACGCCGGCCCGCGACGTCGCGGCCAGCGCGAAGATCGCGTACACGGCGACGAGCACCCGTCCGGGGCCGGTGGCCGTCCTACGCTGTTGCTCCACTCCACACCTCGTTCAGTCGCAGCACCATCACCGGGATGGCCAGGCAGGCGATGCCGAGCACGACCGTGCTCGACCGGCTCCGCTCGGCCAGCGCCCAGGCCGCGCCGGCGGGCAGCACGACCAGGCAGCCGATCAGGTAGGCGAGGAACGTCGCCAGGCTGCCGGGGCGCTCACCGCCGGCGAGCAGCACGATCCCGATCACCAGCTGGACGATCAGCAGCACCTCGATGACCGCGAGCGCGATCAGGAGCGCGTTGTCCGGCTCCCGGTTGCGGGCCGACTGGACGAAGCTCCAGAGCGCGACGAGCGTGGCCGCCACGGCGACCGTCACGGCGAATCCGAAGATCACCCGTTCCTCCTTCCGGTCCGCCGGCGTCAACTTACTCCGGGCTACCCGGCGGCCCGCCGGGCGAGTGCCGCGGGCGTGGCGCGGGCCACGCCGGGGTGCTCCACAGTGGACCGGACAACCAACCCGATCTCGCGATATCGGGAAAATTGATCACGAGGTGTCCTTGATGGCATTCTGCCAATTCGCCGGGTTATTCCCGGGGAGCCTTGTTCGGACCTGCGGGAATGACGAAAAGACCTTCGTGTTACACCCCGACAGAGTGGTTGGTTGCCTGGCGGAAATCACGCTGGGTTCGGCTACCGCCTGGTAAGTGTCTCTTTTGCCTACCTCGGATAGCCCAGTTGAACCCCCGGGTTGGCGGATTGGCGTAGGCCCGTTCGGCATGGGGGAATATTCCTCGTCCCGGAAGCCATGCCGCACCGGGGGAACGCACAGAGGGGCAATCTTCGATGGACCTGCGCTACGAAGCTTTTTGCTTCGCCGACCCGTTGTTCTACGACGAACAACAGGAAATCGGTGCGTCGGTCGACGAGTACGCCTCGGCCCTGCCCGTACCGGAGGCCGGCTGGCTCACCGCCCAGCGCGGCGTGTGGCGGGTCCTGCACCCCGAAGGCCGTGAACTCCCCGGCCAGGGCTGGAAAATCCACGTCTCCGCCGGTCTGGGCAACGCTCGGCGGGTGCTCGTGCAGGTGCACGAGTACTGTCTGGAGTACCGGGTCGCCTACAAGCACTTGCGCTCCCCGCTGATCCTGCTGGCCCGGAACTCGAAATACGCGCCCCGCGACGGCAGCGGGAAACTGATCACGATTTATCCGGCGAATGAAGACGAGCTCAAGCGGGTGCTCGACGATCTGTCGGTGCGTCTCGAAGGCGAGCACGGGGCCTATATCCTGAGCGACTTGCGGTACGGTGACGGCCCCCTATACGTCCGCTACGGCGGATTCGCCGAGCAGTGGGTCGAACACGAGGGCAACCGCGTCCTGGCGATCCGCAAGCCGGACGGCAGGCTTGTTCCCGACAAACGGGAACCGACGTTCTCCGTCCCCGACTGGGTGAAGATTCCGGCCTGTTTGCAGAGCAGTATCGCCGCCCGCAAGGCCGGCGACCCGGCTCAGTTCCCCTACCGGGTGACGAGTTCGCTGCACTTCTCCAACGGCGGCGGCGTCTACCTCGCCGACCCGAAAGCGGGCGGTGACCAGGTCGTCCTCAAGGAGGCGCGGCCCCACGCCGGCCTGGACCGGGCCCAGGTCGACGCCGTCGAACGGCTGCGGCGCGAGCACGACGTGCTCGACAAGCTCACCGGCATCCCCGGCGTGCCCCGCGCCATCGAACAGTTCACCGTCTGGGAGCACCACTACCTTGCCATGGAGTACATGCCCGGCACGTCGCTCGGCAACTGGCTGGCCCGCAACTACCCGCTGACCAGGCGTGACACCACCGAAGCCGATCTCACCGCCTACGCCGAGCGCGCGCTGGCCGTGCTGGCGAAGGTCGAGGAGACGGTCGAGGCGATCCACGCCCGCGGGTTCGTCTTCGGTGACCTGCACGCGCTGAACATCCTGATCGACGAAGACGACGAGAGCCGCGTTTCGCTGATCGACTTCGAAATGGCCGCCGACGTCGAGTCGGGCGAACGGCCCGCGCTCGGCGCGCCGGGCTTCCGGGCGCCGGCCGACCGGGTCGGCTTCGAGATCGACGAGCACGCTCTCGCGGCGCTGCGGCTGTGGCTCTTCCTGCCGCTGTCCGCGCTGCTGGAGCTGGCGCCGGCGAAGCTGCGCGGCATCGCCGACTTCGTCGAACGCCGGTTCGGCCTGCCCGAGGGGTACGCCGACGCCGCAGTCGCGGTGCTGGCTCCGCGTGCGAAATCCACGGAGCCGGCACCGGTCCACACCGAGCTCGACCAGGAGAAACCGGACTGGCCGCTGGTCCGCAAGCAGATCGCCGAGGCGATCCTCGCGAGCGCGACACCGGAGCGCCAGGACCGGCTGTTCCCCGGTGACATCGAGCAGTTCCGGGTCGGCGGCGCCTGCTTCGGCGTCGGTGCCGCGGGCGTGCTGCACACCCTCGACGTCACCGGAGTCGGGCGGTTCCCCGAGCACGAGCGCTGGCTGATCGAGTCGGTCCACCGTGACCCGCCGACCCGGCCCGGGTTCTACGACGGCAGCTACGGCATCGCCTACGTGCTGGAGAACCTCGGGCACCACGACGAGGCGAGCCGGCTGCTGACGTCGTCGGCGCGGCTCGTCGAGCAGACCACCGACCACGCGCTCGAGGGCGGCCTGGCCGGCATCGGGCTGACCCTGCTGCACTTCGCCGCGGCCCGGCAGGACAACGAGTTCGGCCGGCAGGCGCTCACCACCGCCGTCCGGCTGGCCGAGGCGCTCGAAACCGCGGCGCCGCCCGGGAAGTTCGCCCGTGCGGGCCTGCTGTCCGGCTGGTCCGGGCCGGCGCTGCTGTTCATCCGGCTGTTCGAGCGCACCGGCGAGCCCGCCTGGCTGGCGTTCGCCGACCAGGCACTCGGCCGTGACCTCGAAGAATGCGTACTCGCCGACGACGCGTCACTGCAGGTCCGGGACGGCGCCACGCGGACGCTCCCGTACGCCGGCATCGGCAGCGCGGGGATCCTCCTGGTCGCCGAGCAGCTGGCGCGGTACCGGCCCGAAGCCGCCGCCTGCGAGAGCCTGCCCGAGCTGCGCCAGTCGTGCCGCGGCGAGTTCGTCATCCACCCCGGCCTGCTCTACGGCCGGTCCGGGCTCGCGGTCGCGCTCGGCATGGGCGCCGAACCCGAGCAGCGGGTCCGCGACGCGATCGACCTGCACCTGGCCCGGCTGGCCTGGTACGCGGTGCCGTTCCGCGGCGGGCTCGCCTTCCCCGGCAACCAGCTGCTGCGGTTGTCGATGGACGTCACCACCGGCGGCGCGGGGATCCTCCTCACGCTCGCCGCTCTCCTGGACGGCAAGGAGGTGCTGCCCTTCCTGGGCGGCACGCCGTCCCCCCACACCTCCGGTCGCTGAGGACCGGCGGAATCGAAGAACAATCGAGAGGAAAACCATGGAACTCGTTCTGGAGCTGCAGGCCCTGGAGACCCCCGAGGTGCTCAACGGTGGTCACGGTGGCGGTGGCGGCGCGCCGTCGAACCTGAGCCTGCTGGCCTCCTGCACCAACAGCACCCTCTCGCTGCTGACCTGCCACTGACCTGGCGGATCGCACGCAAGTAGTGCCTAGGTGAACAGTGCGGGAGCGGCACAGGCCAAGTGCGCCGCTCCCGCACGTTCATTGTGGCCCCGGTACCGCCTTCGCGGTACATCGTCCGAAGGAGTGAGATGCGGGGCTCCGCCGATCGGCTGCTGGCCCGGGTGGCCAGCCTCGATCGACCGAGACTCGCCGCCATCGTCGTCACGGCTTTGGTCGCCACAGCGGCCGGGCTGCTCCTTCCCAGCGCCCTCGCGGCCGCGGTGGACGCCGTGGTCGCGGGCCGTCCGAGCCGGCCCGAAGTCTCCTGGCTGCTGCTCGTCGGCGGCGCGGAGATCGCCGCGGACGTCATCGGCGGAATCCTGACCACCCGCGTGACCGCGACGGCGTCCGCGTGGTTGCGTCGCACGCTTTCCGACAAGCTCTTCGTGCTCGGCACCCGGTCGAAGTTCGCCGAAGGTGACGCGATCAGCAGGCTCACCGGCGACTGCGTCGGCGCCGGCGGCATCGTCACGATCATCGTCCAGTGCGGCTCGATGCTGGTCATCTCGTCCGGCGCCGTGGTGTTGCTCGCGGTGCTGGACTGGCGCCTCGCGCTCGTGTTCCTCGGCAGCATCCCGTTCGCGCTGCTGCTCGCCCGCAGTCACCTCAAGCACACCGCCGACGATGTCCTTGCCTACCAACAGGTTTCCGGCGAACTGGCGGCCCGGATGATCGACGCCGTCGCCGGCCTTCGCACGATCGCCGCGTCCGGCACCGCCGACCGTGAAGCCGAACGCGTGCTGCGCCCGCTCCCGAAGCTGACCCTCGCGGGCATGGGCATCTGGCGCACGCAGGCCCGCATGGTCTGGCGCGCCGGCCTGCTCACCCCGGCCGTCGAGCTGGCCGTGCTGGCCGCCGCCGGGTTCGGCGTGCTCGCCGGCCGGCTCAGCGTCGGCGACGTCGTCGCGGTGCTCGGCTACGTCGCGCTCGCCCTCGGCCTGGTCACCCAGATCCCGCTGCTCACGATGCTGTCCCGCGCGCGCGGGTGCGCCGAACGGCTCGCCGAGGTCCTCGACGAGCCCGAACCCGAGCGCGGCAAGCTCCCGCTGCGGCCCGGCGCCGGCCGGCTGGACCTGCGCCGCGTCGGCGTCACGGGCGCCCTGGCCGAAGTCGACCTGACCATCCGCGGCGGCACGTGCTTCGCGATCGTCGGCCGTTCGGGCGCAGGGAAGTCCGTGCTCGCCGGCGTCCTCGGCGGGCTGGTCACGCCCGACCGGGGACAGGTCCTGCTCGACGGACGTCCCCTCGCGCGCATCCGCCCCGAGGAGCTGCGCGCGGTGGTCGGCTACGCGTTCGAACGCCCCACACTGCTCGGCGCGACGGTCGCCGACGCCGTCGGCTACGGCACGTGGGCGGGCGAGTCCGCGATCCGCGCCGCCTGTCAGACCGCGCAGGTCGACGAGGTCGTCGTCCGCCTGCCCGACGGCTACCGCACCCCGCTGGCCGAGACGCCCTTGTCGGGCGGCGAAGCCCAGCGTCTCGGGCTGGCCCGGGCGATCGTGCACCAGCCGCGCGTGCTGATCTTCGACGACGCGACGGCCAGCCTCGACACGGTCACCGAGGCCGCGGTCGAGCGCGCGCTGGCGAGCGCGCTGCCCGGCCGGACGCGCGTCGTCGTGACCCACCGGGCCGGCACCGCCGCCCGCGCGGACCTCGTGGCCTGGCTGGAAGAGGGCCGGATCCGCGCGGTCGCCCCGCATGCGGCCCTCTGGCGGGAGCCGGGATACCGCGGGGTCTTCACGGAGGACGACGAGTGAGCCTGCGCCGGTTGTACTGGTCCGCGCTCACCGGGCAGTGGCGTGGCGGCGTCGTGCTGCTCGTGTGTTCGGTGCTCGAAGGGCTCCCTGCTTTCTTTTCGGGTCGGTTGGTCGAGTTGTCCGTGGACCGCGGTTTCGCCGTCGGCGACCCGCGGACCGGGCTCGGCTGGCTGGCGCTGTTCGGGCTGGCCGCGGTGCTGGGCGCGTTCGGTTCGCGGATGGTCTGGCACCAGCTCGGCAAGGTCGTGGAACCCCTGCGCGACGCACTCGTGACGGCCGTCGTGCGTGGCGTGCTGCACGACGAGTCCCCGCCGCGCAACCAGCCCGATTCGAGCGGGGTCGCCCGGATCACCCAGCACGTCGAGGTCGTCCGCGACGCGACCGCCGGGCTGCTGGTGCAGGCCCGCGCCATGCTGGTGACGACGGCCTCGGCGCTCGCCGGGCTCGTGACCGTCGCCGGCGCACTGGTGCTCCCGGTCGCCGTGCCGGTGGTCGCCTCCCTGGTCGTGTTCGGTTGTCTCCTTCCTTCGCTGGCTCGTCGTCAGCGCGCGCTGGCCCTGGCCGACGAGCACACGGCCGCGACGGCCGGCGCGTCCCTGGCCGGGATGCGCGACGTCGTGGCGTGCGGCGCCGAGCCGATCGCCGCGCTGGCGATGTACGACGCGGTCGACGCCCAAGCCGCGGCCGCCGTGCGGGTCGCGCGGTCGAGTGCCCTCCGGTCGCTGGTGATCTCGCTCGGCGGGTTCTTGCCGCTGCTGCTCGCCCTGTGGCTGGCCCCCGGCCTGGTCGCGACCGGCGAGCTGACCGCGGGCGCGGCCTTGGGCGCGCTGGTCTACCTGGCCACGACGATGCAACCGGCGCTGCGCGGGCTGGCGGCGACGGCCGGCACCGTCGTGCTGCGCCTGCTGGTCGCGCTCCGCCGGCTCGCGGAGACGGCCGAACTGCCGGAACGTCCGGACGGCACGGCGACCCCGCGCGGCACCGACGTCCGGGTCCACGCCCTGACGTTCGGCTGGGGCGCGACGGCCGAACCCGTGGTCCGTGGTCTGGACCTGGGGCTGCGGCCGGGGGAGCACCTCGCCGTGGTCGGCCCGAGCGGGATCGGCAAGTCGACACTGGCCGGCTTGCTGACCGGCATGCTCACCCCGCAGGACGGCCGGGTGCTGCTCGGTGGCGTCCCGGTCCGGGACGTGCCCGCGGTCCAGCGCCACGAGCTCGTGGCGCTGATCCCGCAGGAGGCGTACGTCTTCGCGGGAACCGTCCGCGACAACGTCGCCCTGTTCGCCCCGTCAGCCTCGGACGACGCGCTCGCCGCCGCCGCGACCGCGGTGGGCGCGGGCGCGCTGCTGAGACGGCTGGGCGGTCTCGACGCCGAGATCGGCCACGGCGGCGAAGGCATCTCCGCAGGCGAAGCGCAGTTGCTCGCGCTGGCCAGGGTGTACGCCGGTTCGGCGCGGTTCGTGATCCTCGATGAAGCCACCTCCCATCTCGACCCGGTGTCGGAAGCCCGCGCGGAGCGGGCCTTCGCCGCGCGGGGTGGTGTGCTGGTGGTGATCGCACACCGGCTGTCGTCCGCGCTGCGCGCGGACCGTGTCCTGGTCATGGACGGCCGCGAGACCGCGGTGGGCCGGCACGCCGACCTGCTGGTGAGGTCGGCGCGCTACGCGGAGCTGATGCAGGCCTGGGCGACGCCGGTGGCTGGGGGAGCAGCCGCCGAAGGCGCTGGATCTGCAACTGCGGGCGGGGTCGCCGGCACGGAGTCCGCGGCAGCAGCCGCGGGTGGTCTGGTCCGAGGCGCCGCGACGGCTGCGGCCGCCGACGGGGGTGGTTCAGCCCCTGCCGCTGGCACGACCACGACCGCCGCCGGTGGTACTGCGACCGCTGCTGCCGCCGCCGCTGGCACGACGACCGCCGCCGGTGGTACCGCGACCGCTGCTGCCGCCGGCGGCTCAGCGGTTGGTGCTGCCACGCGCGCTGCTGCCACCGCTGCTGGTGCCGGTGGTGCCGCGAGCGCCGCCGCCGCCGACGCCGATGGTGGTCCAGCCCGTTCCGCTGCCACGACCGCTGCCTGTGCTGCCGCGACCGCTGCTGCCGCCGATAGTTCCGAGATTGCCGTCTCCGTCAGCAGCCCCGTCGGCGGCGCGTTCTCGGGCGACCTTGCCGATGACGCCCCGGCAGTTGTCTCGGGTGACCTTTCCGTCCGTCCCGGGACCACCGCCGCGGACGTGCCCGTCGACGCCGCCACGGAGCCACCTCCGTGGCGGCCTTCGCCGGTACCGCGTGCCGTCCGGGCCAGGTGACCACTCGCCCGTCCACTGTGGACATATTCTCTACCGTCCACGTTACCGCCGCCAAGGGACTCCGGAACCCGTCATCGCGAATCTGTGGATAACTCGGCCTTCCTGTCACCACATGTGGATAACTCGGGTCGATCGCCGGTTTCTGTCGGTGGGGTCGTGCATGATCGGAAGCAACGGAAGAACACGACTCGGACAACCGCACCGCCAGAAGGAGGTGATCAGCCGGCGGGGCACGTCATCCGGGTTGCAGTTCTTCCAAGGCCCCGCGCAGCTTGCCGGACACCGGAACCGGCCGGCGCGTCTCGCGGTCCACGAATACGTGCACGAAATGGCCCTCCGCGACCAGCGACTCGTCGGCGGCGTACATCCCGATCTCGTAGCGCACGCTGGACTTCCCCAGGTGTGCGACACGCAAACCGATCCGCAGCGAACCAGGAAAGGACACCGATGAGTGATAGCCGCAGTGCGACTCGACGCACAGCCCGATCACCTCCCCTGTCTCGAGGTCGAGACCACCCTGCTCGATCAGCCACGTGTTGATCACCGTGTCCATCAGTGAGTAGTGCACCACGTTGTTGACGTGCCCGTAGACGTCGTTGTCCTTCCAGCGCAACGGAACCGTCTGCCAGTGCGGGTAACCGTTCACCACAGGGACACCGAGTCGCGCAGGATGCCGGCGAGGTCCTCCTTGGACGCCTCGCGGGGTGCAGTGGCCAGCAATCGCTGCTGCTTCAGGGTCCCTTCGACCAGTGAGTCCACATCGGACTCCGTGTAGCCGACGGCGCCGATGCCGTCCGGGATGCCGATCTTCCGCATCAGGTCGACCAGCACCGCGGGCAGGTGGCCGGCGGCGTCGCCGGACCACTCGAAGCCGGGCGCCAGCAGGCGGGCGACTTGCCGGTGGCGGTCCGGCGCCGCGTCGAAGGTGAAGCGGAACGCGGCGGGCGCGGTCAGTGAGACGGCCATCCCGTGCGGCACCATGGGTTCGTCACCCGGGTAGCCGTCCGGGTGGAAATCCCTGACCTGCCCGGCGATCGGGTACGCGTTCGCGTGCGGGATGTGCACGCCGGCGTTGCCGAACCCGAGGCCCGCGAACGTCGCGGCCAGCGCCATGGCCTCGCGTGCCTTGAGGTCCGAGCCGTCGCGCACTGCGGCGGGGAGGGCCCACGACAGCAGCCGGAGCGACTGCTCGGCGAACATGTCGGCCAGCGGGTTCGCGCCGCAGTACGGCACGCGCTGCTCCGGGCGCTTGCGGTCGAACTCGGTGTACGGCTTGGCGGTGTAGCTCTCCGCGGCGTGGCACAGGATGTCCATGCCACTCGCGGCGGTCACGCCGGCGGGCTGGCTGACGGTGAGCCGCGGGTCGACGACGGCGAGGGTCGGGCGCAGCCGCAGGTGGCTGATCCCGCTCTTGACGCGCAGGGACAGCACGTCCAGGACGCAGACGGTGGTGCTCTCCGAACCGGTGCCGGTGGTCGTGGGCACGGCGACGAGCGGCTTCAGCGGGCGATCCGGTGCGCGGCCGCCGCCGACCGGTGCGTTGACGTAGTCCATGAGGTCGCCGTCGTTGCTGGTCAGCAGGTTCGCGGCCTTCGCGGTGTCGATCGAGGAACCGCCGCCGACGGCCACAAAGGCGTCGTACGGACCGGTTCCGCGGGCGAAGTCAACCGCCTTCTGCATGCTGACATCGGTGGGTTCGACGTGTACGCCGTCGAAGATCTCGGTCTCGATGCCGTAGCCGGTGATGCCGTCGGCGATGCGGCGCGGCCAGCCGGTCGCGGCGACCTGCGGGTCGGTCACGACCAAAACCCGGCGCGCGCCGTACTGCGTCAGGTCGTAGCCGATCTCGTCGCTGGCGCCGGTGCCGTACTTCAATGCCGGTGCACCGTAAGTAAAAACGGTTTCATGTTCCGTCGCGGCCAAGACTGCGGTCCTCGCTCCCTTGATCGGATCCAGTCGGTCAAAGCGGACATTCAGCCCAACCTTGCCGGGGTTTCGGCGAAGATCACTTGACTGCACTGAACGGTGCCCGCCTAAGCTCTCCTCATTAGATACCAACTGGGAGCGACCGTCGCCCAGACGGCCGTACGGATCCTGACCGAGGCGCGTGTCCGCCGTGTCTACGCGGTGGTCGGTGAGTCCTTCCTGGAACTGCTCGACGCCCTTCAACGCGAGCGGGAGATCACCCTCGTCTCGGCGCGCCACGACGCGGGCGCGGCGTTCATGGCGGAGGCGGAGGGCAAGCTCACCGAACGGCCCGCCGTGCTCCTCGCGAGCCGGGGGCCGAGCGCCGCGAGCCTGGCGATCGGCGTCCAAACGGCGTACCAGGACGAGACGCCGATGGTCGTGCTGCTGGAGACGCCGGCGACCGAGCCGGCGACGTGGACGTCCGGTGAGCTGCCGACATCCGACCTGACGGCGATGTTCGAGTCGATCGCCAAGTCGACCTTGAGCGTCACCGACCCGGACAGCCTGCCCAGCCTGCTGGCGCACGCGCTGACCACTTCGCAAGAAGGCCGGCCGGGGCCGGTCGTGCTCGGCGTGCCCTGCGACATCTGGGGGATGCCCTACGACGCGGCGAAGCCGATGGCGCGGGTGCGGCCGCCGGCGTCCGGCACGCTGGGCCGTTCGGCGGACGCCGTGGCGCAGCTGGTGGACGAGGCCAAGTACCCGGTCGTCATCGTCGGCGGGCGGGCGCGGTCGGCGCGCGACGAGCTGATCGCGGTCGCCGACGAGCTCGCGCTGCCCGTCTACAACGCCTTCCGGCGCCAGGACGCCTTCCCCGAGAACCACGCGCGCTACGCCGGTCACCTCGGGCTCGGCATCCCGGCCCGGCAGCTCGACGCCTTGGAACGTGCTGACCTCGTGCTCGCGCTCGGCACCCAGCTCGACGAGGTGACCACCCAGGCCTACCGCTACCCGACGGCCCAGCAGACGCTGGTCATGGTCGGCACCGGCATCGAGGTCAGCATGCGCCGGCGCGGGCTGACGTTCCGGGTGGATTCCGAGGTCGAGCCGTTCCTGCGGGAGCTGCGGGCGGTCGCGTCGCCGCGGACGCGGCGGGCTTCGGCGGCCAACGCCGCGGTGCACACCTTCATGACCCCGCCCGACACCAGCGGCAACACCCGCGTCCACCCCGTGGACGTCGTCCGCGCGCTGCGTAAGCTGGCCCCGGAAGACACCATCGTGACCAGCGACGCGGGCAACTTCGCCCAGTTCATGCACCGGTACTGGTGCTTCACGGCGCCGCGCAGCCAGCTCGGCCCGTCCAACGCCGCGATGGGCTACGCCGTGCCGGCGGCCGTGGCGGCGAAACTGGCCGAACCGCGGCGGACCGTGGTAGCCATGGTGGGTGACGCCGGGACCCTGATGACCGGCCAGGAGATCGAGACGGCCGTCCGCTACCGGGCGCCGGTGATGGTGGTGGTGTTCCAGAACGGCCTGCACGGCGGGCTCGCCATGCACCAGGCCCGCACCCACGGCCGGCTGTCCGGGGTGTCGATCCCGTTGACGGACTTCGCTTCGTGGGCGCGTGGACTGGGCGCGGCCGGGTACACGGTGGACGATCGGGAAGAACTCGAGCCGATCATCGCCAGCGCGCTGGTGCGGCAGCGTCCGTGCGTCATCGACGTGCGGACGGACCCCGATGTGGTGACTCCGGACGTGCGGCTTTCGGCGTTGCTGGGTCAAGCGCGCCCGCAACCTCCGGCCCAGTAACGATTCTCCTCGGTTTCGTTCTGGGAAACGCCGGGAATGTTCAGTGGTAGCACGGCGTTGGCTGGGGTAATCTGACGGTGTTCCGGTGGTGGTTCGCCGCTGAACCTTCCCGGCCGGGTCCCGGCGGGAGACAACCGGTTTCTGTCGGTGCCGCATGGCACCATCACGGTCATCACCCGCATCGCAGCGGGCAGGGAACGAGGGGAGTTTCGACGTGGCCGATCAGCAGCACGCAACCGAAGCAGCGCGGAAGTCCGGCGTCGTACCGGTGCTGTTCAGCGCCAGCGCGGAGGCGCACGACGACGCGGTCGTCGTCGCCGAGCACGAAACGGCCTGGCGCTCGCCGTTCTCGGCCGAGGGCCTGCGCGCGGCGAGTGGCGAATAGCTCACCTCTCCGGGGTGAAGACGGCTTGTCGGCGCAGGTGAACCTGTGCTTTACTTCAGATGGTCGATTTTTGTGTTCGTGTTAGCTCACGCTCGCAGAATTCCGCGGGCGTAGTGTCTCCTCGCCGAGGAAGCAAACCGTCCGGGTACTGACCCGGGTCGCCGAAGTGGCTTCCTGTTTTGGTGTTACACATGGAGACTTTTTTATGACTCAGGGCACTGTGAAGTGGTTCAACTCCGAGAAGGGGTTCGGCTTCATCACCCCCGACAACGGTGGCGGCGACGTCTTCGTTCACTACAGCGAGATCCAGGGTAACGGCTTCAAGACCCTTGAAGAGAACGCTCGCGTCGAGTTCGAGATCGGCCAGGGCCAGAAGGGCCCCCAGGCCACGTCGGTCACCTTGATCTGACTTTGATCTTGGGAAAGGGCCGTCACCCGTTCGGGGTGGCGGCCCTTTTCGTATGCTCTCCCACCATGATCGAGCACGGGTACACCGTCTCCGGGATGAGCTGCGGGCACTGCGCGCAGTCGGTCACCGAGGAAATCGCCGCTCTGCCCGGAGTGACCGAAGTGGACGTCGACGTCGCGACCGGCCGGGTCGTGGTGCGCGCCGGCGCCGCGTTGGCGGAGCAGGACGTCCGCACCGCGGTCGAAGAAGCGGGTTTCACCTACGTCGGGGTGGCCAGCCTGGTGCCGTAGGCCGCACCGGTTGGTTCTTCTCCGGCGAAGATCCAGGTTGGACAGTCCACACAGCTCAGTCTCGACGCGGTAGCTGACCCGTTGGGCCGATCGGCCGCACCCACTCGGGCACCAGCGCCACGCCCGGGCCGCGAGTCCTCTTTGTGACCTTCGCCGCGCCTTGTTACACGCAGCCCATCACATGCAACGCCCTGCAACCCTTCCCTCCGGCACCGTCGAGGGAGTCTCCTGGTACCCGACACGGAATCGGGAGGTCAGGTGGGCGAAACGGTGGCGGGGATCGTCGCGAACCCGGCGTCGGGGCGGGACATCCGCCGGCTGGTCGCGCAGGCCTCCGTGTTCCCCACCGCGGAGAAGGCCAACATGGTCCAGCGGCTGCTGGCCGCGTTCGCCGTGGCCGGGGTCGATCGCGCCCTCGTCTCGACCGATCTCGGCGGGATCTCCGCCGCCGTGCTGCGGGCGCTCGGGCGGGGCGGGACCTGGCCGAACGTCGATTTCCTGGACGAAGATCCGCTCAGCGGCACCGCCAAGGACACCAGCAACGCCGTACGCCGGATGGTCGACGCCGGCGCCGGCGTCATCGTCGTGCTCGGGGGTGACGGCACCGCCCGCGTCGCCGCCGCGGCCTGCGAAGACGTCCCGCTGCTGGCCCTTTCCACCGGGACCAACAACGCGTTCCCGCAGATGCGGGAGGCGACCGTCGCCGGGCTGGCCGCCGGCCTGATCGCCACCGGGCAGATCGATCCCGACCTCGTCACGCACCGGGTCAGCGTGCTCGAAGTCGTCACCAAAGCACGCCGCGAGATCGCGCTCGTCGACGTCTGCGTGTCCCTGAGCAGGCACATCGGTGCTCGGGCGCTGTGGGATCCGGCGTCGCTCACCGAGCTGTACTGCACCTTCGCCGAGCCTGACGGCATCGGTCTTTCCAGCGTCGCCGGCCAGCTCTGCCCGAGCCCGCGCTCGAGCCCGGACGGCGTCGCGTTGCAGCTCGGGCCGGTCGGGGAGACGCCCTACGTCGTGCACGCGCCGATCGCGCCCGGGCTGGTGCGGCCGGTCGGGGTGCGGGGCTGGGGCGTCCTGCAGCCGGGCATGCGGGTCGAGCTCGCCGCGGCGGGTGGCGTGATCGCGCTCGACGGCGAGCGCGAACTCGAACTGAAGCTCGGGGAGAGCGCGTTCGTCGAGCTCAAGCCGGACGGGCCGTGGTGCGTCGACGTCCGGGCGGCCATGGCGGAAGCGGCACGAAAAGGATTGTTGCGCAGCGAGCCGAACTGACGAAGGAGCGCCGACGATGACGGACACCCTGCGCGAGGCGTATCGCACGATGCGCACCATCCGGGCCTTCGAAGACCGGGTGCACGAGGAGTTCGCGACCGGCGAGATCCCCGGGTTCGTGCACCTCGACGCCGGTGAGGAGGCGTCGGCCGCCGGTGTCTGCGCCCACCTCGACGACCGTGACGCGATCGCCGGCACCCACCGCGCCCACTGCATCGCCAAGGGCGTCGACGTCAAGGGCATGATGGCCGAGGTCTACGGCCGCCGGACCGGCTCCTGCCACGGCAAAGGCGGCTCGACCCACATCGCCGACCTCTCGAAGGGCATGCTCGGCGCCCACGGCATCGTCGGCGGTGGCCCGCCGCTCATCTGCGGCACCGCGCTCGCCGCGAAGCAGCAGGACACCGGCGGTGTCGGGGTCGCGTTCTTCGGTGACGACGCCGGCCACCAGGGCGCGACGCTGGAGGCGCTGAACCTCGCGGCGATCTGGCACCTGCCGGCGATCTTCGTCGCCGAGAACGACGGGTACGCCGAGGTGACGTCGAGCAGCTGGTCCGTCGCGTCGGACAACATCGCCGACCGGGCGGCCGGCTTCGGCATCCCGGGCGTGATCGTGGACGGCTTCGACTTCTTCGCCGTGTACGAAGCCGCAGGTGAGGCCATTGAACGCGCCCGCGAAGGCGGCGGGCCGACGCTGATCGAGGTCAAGTTCCTCGGCTACCGGAAGGGGCTCGACTGCCTCGCGTGGTTCCGGGCCCGCGTCACCGAAAGCGGCGAGCTGGCCGAAGCGGTCCTGGACGACATCGACGCCGAAGTCGCGTCGCTCGTCGAAGACGCCGTCGCCGAGGCGAAGGCCGCGCCCAAACCCACCTGGGCGGACCTCGAAACCGACGTCTACGCGACGTACTGATCGCCATGACCCGGACGATCAGCTACCGCGAAGCGATCGACGAAGCGCTCGCGCAGGAGATGGCCCGCGACGAGTCGGTCATCGTGCTGGGTGGGGTTCCCGGTGCCGCCCGGGGACTCTTCCCCGGCCGGGTCCTGGACACGCCCACCGCCGAATCGGCGTTCGTCGGCGCGGCGATCGGCGCCGCGACGCGTGGGCAGCGGCCGGTCGCGGAGCTCGTGTCCATCGACTTCATGGGCGTCTCCTTCGACCAGATCTTCAACCAGGCGGCGAAGTTCCGGTACATGTTCGGCGGCAACGCGCGCACGCCGGTGGTGATCCGCACGACCTACGGCGCCGGCCTGCGGGCGGCGGCACAGCATTCCCAGTGCCTGTACCCGATCTTCACGCACATCCCCGGCCTGAAGGTCGTCGTCCCGTCGAGCCCGTACGAGGCGAAAGGCCTGCTCATCCACTCGATCCGGGACGACGACCCGGTGATCTTCTGCGAGCACCGGGCGCTCTACGACACCAGCGGCGAGGTGCCGGAGGAGAGCTACACGATCCCGTTCGGCGAGGCGAACGTCGTCCGCGACGGCGGGGACGTGACGATCGTGGCGATCGGCCGCATGGTCACGATGGCCCGGCGGGCCGCGCACGAACTGGCCGCGACCGGCGTCGAAGCCGAGGTCATCGACCCGCGCACCACCAGCCCGCTCGACACCGGAACGATCCTGGAGAGCGTCGCGAAGACCGGCCGGCTGGTCGTCGTCGACGAGGCCTCGCCGCGCTGCAACCTCGCGACGGACATCTCCGCGCTGGTCGCGAAGGAGGCGTTCGGCGCGCTGCGGGCGCCGATCGAGATGGTGACGCCGCCGCACACGCCCGTGCCGTTCTCCGACACCCTCGAAGATCTCTACATCCCGGACGCGCAGAAGGTCCTCAACGCCGCGAAGGCGGTGGTGGAGTACCGGCGGTGACCGGGTGTCGGTGCAGCTCCAACGCCGTCCACAGTGGACTTGACGCGCGGGCCGGCGCAGCTCGTGCGCCGTCGTCGCCAAAAGCAAGAGCCGACGGCGAGATCGTCCCCACCTACCGATCAACCGGCAGAAAAGGCACACTGACGGGGTCGAGCGCGAGGAGCGGCGGTTGGGTCAGCAGGACCTCGAGGCAGCGTTGCCGGCCGGGGTGGACCCCCGGCAGCACGCACGCGCCCTCGCCCGGGTGCACGAAGCGGCGGTCGCCGGCCGGGAACTGCCCACCCGGCTGCGGCCGGTGATCAGCGCGTCCTGGCAACGGATGCGCCGGCTCGGCGTCGATCCGGAGGGCCGGCCGTCCGCGCCCGTCCTGACCTTCGAGCAGCTCGAGGCCCGCCGCCGCACGAGTGGCCTGGTCCAGGCCCTGCCGACGTTGCGGGGCGGGCTGATCAGCCTCGCCGAGCAGGCCGCCCACATCATGGTGATCGTCGACGCGAGCGGCGCGGTGCTCTGGCGCGACGGCAGCACCGCGGTCAGCCGCCTCGCCGACCGGGTCGGGTTCGTCGAAGGCGCCGACTGGCAGGAAGAAGCCGTCGGCACCAACGCGATCGGCACCGCCCTGGTCACGCGCCGCGCGATGCAGGTGTACTCCGCCGAGCACTACGTCCGGGCCCAGCACGTCTGGACGTGCGCCGCCGCGCCGCTGCACGACCCGCGCGACGGCAGGCTGCTCGGCGTCGTCGACCTCTCCGGTCCGGCTTCGACCGTCCACGCGTCGACGTTGGCGCTGGTCGACGCCGTGACGCGGCTGGCGGAGACGCAGCTGCGCACCACCCACCTCACCGATCTGGAACGCCTTCGCGGCTTCGCCGTTCCGGTGCTCGCGAAGGTCGGCGGGCCGGCCGTCGTGGCCGACGAGCACGGCTGGATCGCCGCGGCCGCCGGGCTCGCGCCGGTCGACCGGATCGCCCTGCCGTCGGGGCTCGCGCCGGGCCTGGCGTGGCTGCCCGCGTACGGCAGCGTCGCGGTCGAACCGGTGCCGGGCGGCTGGCTGATCCGGCTCACCGAGGCCGACGCCGAGACCGCTCCGGCCACCCGGGTCGTCCTGGACGTCCGGTCGGCGCGCGAACCCGAGCTGACCGTCTCCGGCGGCGCCGGGACCTGGACGCACCGGCTCAGCCCCCGCCACGCCGAGATGCTGTACGTGCTGGCCAGCCACCGGGCCGGCCGCTCGGCGTCCGAGCTGTCGCTCGACCTGTTCGGCGACGCCGGCCGCACGGTCACCGTCCGCGCCGAGATGTCCCGGCTCCGGCGGCACTTCGGCGGCATCCTCGGCGCGAAGCCGTACCGCTTCGCCGACGACGTCGAGGTGCTGGTCCGGCGGCCGGCCAACGCCGAAGCCGTGCTGCCGCACTCGCTCGCCCCGGCCATCCGCGGCTGAACTCCACCCCCGGCTCCACCCGCCGACGGTCCCGGTCCACCCCGGTCCGTTCGTAGCGTCAGCGTCATGGACAAGTCGGAGCTCATCCGCCTGGCGCTGGCCAAGGCGACGGAACACAACCGTGGGGGAAAGATGACCGGGAAGACCGTGCTCGCACTGGCCGTGATCGGCGTGGTGGTGCTGGTGGCGTTCATCGCCTACCGGCTGATCCTCGTCGAGCTGATCACGAGCCTGACCCACAAGTAGAGGGGGAGCGTTGCCGCAATCTCTGGGGCCGAGCCCCAGACCCCAGCCGGGGGACAAGCCCCCCTGGACCCCCCAAATGCGGCGTAGGCCGCTGCTGCCGGACACCATCGCGCCGTCCTGGCTGGTGGTGCAGACGCTCGGCACGCTCTTCATCGCGGCGACGCTGCTGACCGCGCGCGAGCCGGACCCGCGGATCTGGGCCTGCTACGGCGTCTCCGCCGCGTGCTGGCTCGGGTTCGTCGTCCTGGCGTACCGGCTGCCGAGGACGGCGGCGGCGCTGCTCGCGGTGGCCGGCGCGGTGCCGGCGGCCGTCCTCGGGTGGGCCGGGGACTCGTCGGCGATCGTCCTGTCCGTCGTCGCACTGGGCCGGCTCGCGACGCTGGTCACGGTGAGCGTCGCGGCGATCGTCGCGGCCGGCGTGGCCGACGTCCTGCTGGCGGCGACGTCGTACGCCGCCGCCGGACGGGACCTCGGGCTCGTCGACTTGGGCGTGATGCTCCTGCTCGTGCTGCTCGGGCTCAACCGGCGGCAGTATGAAGCGCAGGCGAAACAAGCGGAAGCGCTGCTGGAGCAGACGCGGCTCGCGCAGGCCGAGCACGCCCGGGCCGCCGCGCTCGACGAACGCACCCGGATCGCGCGCGAGCTCCACGACGTCCTGGCGCATTCCCTGGGGGCGCTGGGCGTCCAGCTCGAACTGGCCGAGGCGCTGCTCGCCGAGAAGTCCGATGTGGACGGTGCGCTCGCGACCGTCCGGCGGTCCCGGCGGCTCGCCAACGACGGCCTGGCCGAAGCGCGCGACGCCGTCGCCGCGCTCCGCCGGGACGTCCTGCCGCTGGCCGACGCGCTCGCCGCGGTCGCCGCCGCGCACGCCCGTGACCACGCGGTTTCCGTGGCCTTCGACGCCGAAGGGGAGATGCGCCCGTTGCCGTCCGCGGCCGTCGTCGCGCTGGTCGGCACCGCGCGCGAAGCGCTGACGAACGCGGGCAAGCACGCGTCCGGTGCGGACGTCCGGATGCGGTTGACGTACGAACCAGGCGTCGTGCGGCTTGAAGTCGTCAACACGACGAGCGACTTCACTCGAACAGGTGAAGGTTTCGGCCTTGCCGGGATGCGCGAGCGGCTCGCGCTCGCCGGTGGCACCCTGGCGTCGGGCCCGGAAGACGGCCGGTGGCATGTGCTCGCGGAGGTGCGGAGTTGATCAGGGTGGTCGTGGCGGACGACCAGCAGGCGGTCCGCGAAGGCCTGGTCGCGCTGCTCGGCCTGCTCGACGACATCACCGTCGTGGCCTCGGCGGCCAACGGCCGCGAAGCCGTCGAAACGCTGGCCGCGCACCCCGCCGACGTCGTGCTGATGGACCTGCGGATGCCGGAGCTGGACGGCGTCGCCGCGACCCGGCTGATCCGGCGCGACCACCCCGGCACCGCCGTCGTCGTGCTGACGACCTACGCCGACGACACGTCGATCGCGGACGCGTTGCGCGCCGGCGCCCGCGGCTACCTGACCAAGGACGCCGGCCGCACCGAGATCGCCGCCGCGCTGCGATCCGCGGCCGCCGGGCAGGCGATCTTCACCGCCGCGGTCTCCGACCGGCTCGTCGCCGCGCTCGACGGCCGGCCCGCGTCGCGTAGCAAAACCGAGCTGCCGGACGGCCTGACCACCCGCGAAGCCGAAGTCCTCGGCCTGATCGCGCGGGGTCTCACCAACGCGGAGATCGCGGGCGAGCTGTTCATCGGCGAAGCGACCGTCAAGACCCACATCAACAACGCTTTCGCGAAGATCGGCGCCCGTCATCGCGCGGAGGCCGTCCGGTATGCGCTGTCCCACCAGCTCTGAGATCACGTGCTGATGACAGCGGGCGGTGCCGGTGGCTGCGCACACGGCGACTCGGCTACCTTTCTGCGGGTACGGCTCATGGGGAGGAATCGGGGATGACCAGCACTGCGACGGCGCCGGGTCCCACGGCGCCCGCGTCCGGGCCCGCGCCGCCGACACCACCGCCACCGCCGGAAGGCCGCGACCGGGCCGGGGGCCGCAGCGGCTTCCTGGGCCTGCTGGACCTGCCTGGCCAGGGGATACGCGCGATCATCCGGTCCGCCGCGACCACCCCCGGCCGGCTCACCGTCATCGCCGTCGGGCTCGTGCTGCTGGCCCTCGTCGCCGGGCTCGTCGCGACGCTCTCGGTGCAGAACCGCGACGACACGATCACCGGCGTCATCGACCACCGCGAACCCCTCGCCGCCGCGTCCCAGCAGGTCTACCGCTCGCTGTCCGACGCGGACGCGACCGCGGCGAGCGCCTTCCTCTCCATCGGCACCGAGCCGCCCGAACTCCGCCAGCGCTACGAGCGTGACATCGCCGAGGCCGGCGCCGCGCTCGCGAAGGCCGCTTCGGACTCCGGTGACGTCGCCGACGCCGCCGGCCCGGTCGACGTCCTCAACCAGCAGCTGCCCGTCTACACCGGCCTGGTCGAGACGGCCCGGTCGAACAACCGGCTCGGCTACCCGGTCGGCGCGTCCTACCTGCGCGAGGCGTCCGAGCTGATGCGGGCGAAGATCCTGCCCGCCGCCCAGGACCTCTACCGCGTCGACACCGAGAAGCTGATCGAAGAGCAGGACAGCGCCACCGGCTTCCCGTGGCTCGCCACGATCCTGGTGGTCGCGCTGCTCGCCGCGCTCGTCGTCGCCCAGATCTACCTGACCCGGCGGACGAACCGGCTGCTGAACGTCGGGCTCGTCGTCGCGACGGTCGCGGTCGTGCTGTCGCTGCTGTGGGGCGCCGTCGCGCTGGTCGTGCAGGGCAGCCTGGTCGGGGCCGGCCAGGACGACGGCTCGCACCGCGTCGACGTCCTCGTGCGCGCGCGGATCGCCGCGCTGCAGGCCCGCGCGGACGAAACGCTGACGCTGGTCGCCCGCGGCGACGGCGCGGCGTACGAAAAGGACTTCGGCGCCAACGCCGTCCAGCTGGCCGGGGCCGACGGCCAGGGCGGCCTGCTCGGCGAAGCCCGCAGCCTGATCTCCGACGGCGACGGCGCCGCGAAGGTCGTCGACGCGACGAAGGCCGCGAACGACTGGTTCAAGGCGCACAAGACGGTCCGGTCCCAGGACGACTCCGGGCAGTACCAGGAAGCCGTCGACTTCGCCGTGCTGGAGGACAAGACCGACGGCTCGGCCCCGGCGTTCCGGCGGCTCGACGACGCCCTCCAGGACGCGATCGACGTCGGCCGGCAGGAGTTCCTCGACAGCACCCACAGCGGCGACGGCGCGCTGACGCTCCTCGCGCCGGGCCTGGCCCTGCTCGCGATCGTCGCCGCGGCGGGGGCCACCATGGGAATCCGGGAGCGACTGAGGGAGTACCGGTGAGCAGGCGGGGTTACACGGTCCGGATCGGGGTGCTGGCGGTCGTCGCGACGCTGGCGGCGGCCTGCGGGAGCCCTGGGAAACCGGTCGACCCCGCGCCGGTGGGCAACGCGGCCTGGCCGCAGCCCGCGCACGTCGGCGGCCCGGACTCGACGGCCGGCGGCGGCACCGACACCAGCTGCAACCCGCAGGCCAGCCTCGCGCCGAGCGGGACGTCGATCCCCGACGGCTCGACCATGGCGAAGATCAAGGAACGCGGGAAGCTGATCGCCGGCGTCGACCAGACCACGTACCTCTTCGGGTTCCGCAACCCCACCTCGGGCAACATCGAGGGCTTCGACATCGACATGGTCAACGAGATCGCCCGGGCGATCTTCGGCGCGCCGGAAGGGCGCGTGCAGTTCCGCGCGATCCCGTCGTCGCAGCGCGAAGACGTGCTGACGCAGGGCCAGGTCGACATCGTGGTCCGGACCTACAGCATCACCTGCGCGCGCAAGGCGAAGGTGCAGTTCTCCTCCGTGTACTACAAGGCCGGTCAGCGGATCCTCGTCACCAAGGAGTCGAAGGTCACCAAGCTGGCCGACCTGAGCGGCAAGCGGGTGTGCGCGACGAAGAAGTCGACGTCGCTGGCGAAGATCGCGACGGACCCCGCGAAGCCGGTGCCGGTGTCGGTGGACAACTGGTCGGACTGCCTGGTGATGCTCCAGCAGGGCCAGGTCGAAGCCGTCTCGACCGACGACACCATCCTCGCCGGGATGGCCGCGCAGGACCCGACGCTGCAGGTCGTGGGCGACCGGTTCACCGAGGAGAACTACGGCATCGGCGTGCCGAAGGACAACACGGACATGGTCAAGTACGTCAACGCCGTGCTCGACAACGTCCGCAACAGCGGCGCCTGGCAGGACAGCTACCGCAAGTGGGTGGAGCCCTCGCTGGGCCCGGCCACGCCGCCGTCGCCGCAGTACCAGTGAGCCGCTCGCGACTAGGATCGGTCCTCGTACGTCGTCGGGGATCTGGGAGGTAGCAGTGTCGGAGGAGCCGCGCCGTCCTCGGCACGCCGCGCCGGACGACGAGCCGCAGGTGGCCACGCCGAGCTGGCAGCCCCCGCCACCGGTGCGGTGGGAGACGCCGGAGCCGTCGATCTCCGGCCGCCTCGACGACACCGAACCACCCGCCGCCGAGCGCACTGTCTTCCACGCCCCGGTCCGGCGTACACCGACAGCGCCGACCCCGCCGCGCGGCCAGTCGTCGTCCTTCGTGCGCGGGCAGATCCCGGGCGCGGACGACCCGACCCGGCCGCCGGGCAGCATGAACCCGGTCGTCCCGCCCGTCGCGCCGCCGGTGGCGCCTTCGGCGGAGGCGACCCAGGCCGTCCGGGTGGACCCGAACGCGCCGCAGCCGACGAGCGTGCTCGCGGCGCCGGCGCCGGAGACCCAGAGCATCATGCCGCCGGTCCCGCGGCCGGAGGCCGGGCCGGGCGCGTTGCCGGACCCGGGCACCGAGAGCGTGCTGCCGGAGCGCAGCAGCGACGGGCGGCACACGGGAACCGGTACCGGCACCGGGACGGGCACCGGCAGCGGCAGCGGCGCGGTGTCCGGTTCAGGCCCGTTCCCCGGCACGTCGCGGCGGACGTCGTCGCGCACCTCACGATCCCGCCGCGGCCGGCTCGGCGCCGGTCTCGTCGAGGTCCCGCCGGTCCCGTCGCGCGACCCGGCGTCCGCGGTGCTGACGAACCCGATGGTGTCGGAGGAAAAGCGCTTCTGCGGCAGCTGCAGCGCGAAGGTCGGCCGCGGTAAGGACGGGAAACCCGGTGCGGCGGAAGGAAAGTGCGACAAGTGCGGCACGCCGTTCTCGTTCGTGCCGAAGCTGCAGCCGAACGAGCTCGTCGGTGGGCAGTACGAAGTCCTCGGCGCGATCGCGTACGGCGGCCTGGGCTGGATCTACCTGGCACAGGACCACAACGTGTCCGACCGCTGGGTCGTCCTCAAAGGACTGATCGACACCGGCGACGCGACGGCGATGGCGGCCGCGGCCAACGAGCAGCGCTTCCTGGCCGAGGTCGAGCACCCGAACATCGTCAAGATCCACAACTTCGTGCAGCACCCGGACCGCCAGAGCGGCACGACCGTCGGCTACATCGTGATGGAGTACATCGGCGGCCAGTCGCTGCGGCAGCTCGCGCTGGCGCACCACCGGGAAAGCCAGCGCCCGGAGCCGCTGCCGATCGGCCAGGTGCTCGCGTACGGGCTGGAAATCCTGCCCGCCATGGGTTATCTGCACAGCCAGGGGCTGCTGTACTGCGACCTCAAGCCGGACAACGTGATCCAGACGAACGAGCAGCTGAAGCTGATCGACCTGGGCGCGGTCCGGCGGACCGACGACTACGAGAGCCCGCTGTTCTTCACCACCGGCTACAGCGCGCCGGAACTGGCGACGCAGGGCGCGTCGATCGCGTCGGACCTGTTCACCGTCGGGCGCACGCTCGCCGTGCTGAGCTTCGAGTTCACCGGTTACACCAGCAAGTTCAAGACGACCCTGCCCGGCTCGGACACCGTCCCGCTGTTCGCGTTGTTCGGTTCGTACCACCGGTTCCTGAAGCGCGCGACGCACGCCGACCCGGACCGGCGGTTCCTCTCCGCCGAGGAGATGGCCGACCAGCTCACCGGCGTGCTGCGCGAGATCATGGCGCTGGGCACCGGAAAGCCGCGGCCCGGCGCGTCCACGGTGTTCGGCCCGGAGAGCCGCACGTTCGGCGTCCAGCTCGTGGTGCCGGAGGCCGGCGGCAGCGTGCCGCTGCCCGGCGCGGCCGAGGTCGTCGCCGGCCTGCCGATCCCGCAGGTCGACACGGACGACCCGGCGGCGGGCGTGCTCGCCACGACGACGTCGCTCGAGCCGCGTGGCGCGATCGAAGCGCTGGCCGGCGCGCCCCGCGAGTCGATCGAGGTGCGGCTGCGGATCGTCCGCGCCCGGATCGAGCTGGGCGAGCTGTCCGAGGCGCAGCGGCAGCTGCAGGCGGCGCAGTACCTGGCGATCAAGAACGGCTTCCCGCACGACTGGCGGATCGACTGGTACCGCGGCCTGATCGAGCTCGCGGGCGGCCGCTCGCGCGTCGCGCACGTCGCGTTCGAAGCGGTGTACGACGACCTGCCGGGTGAGATCGCGCCGAAGCTGGCGCTGGGCGTCAGCGCCGAAGGTGTCGGCGACTACTTCGCGGCGGCGCGGTTCTACGAGCTGGTCTGGCGCACCGACCGCAGCTACGTCAGCGCCGCGTTCGGCCTGGCCCGCGTCTACCTCGCGCAGGGCGCGCGGACCAGCGCGGTCGAGGTGCTGGAGATGGTGCCGTCGTCGTCGACGCACTACATCGACGCACAGGTCGCGGCGATCAAGATCAAGACGACCGCGACCCGGGCAGCGGGCAAGGAAGCCCTGGTCACCGAGCACGACCTGCTCGACGCGTCGGCCCGGCTGGAGCGCCTGCGCCTGGACGCCGAGCGCCGCACGAGGCTCTCGGCCGGCGTGCTCGAAGCCGCGTACGAGTGGCTTCGCGGCCCTCGCCAGGGCCCGCCGACGCCGGGAGCGCGGGTGCTGGGCTGCCCGCTGGAAGAGCGTGAGCTGCGTTTCGGGCTGGAGCGCTGTTACCGGGCGCTGGCCCGCCTGGCGGCGACGGTCGAGCAGCGCGTGGAGCTGGTGGACAAGGCCAACGCCATCCGCCCCCGCACCCTCACCTGACGCGTCACTTTCCTAGGGAAAGATGCGTCCGCGGGCCCCGGAAGGCGTCACTTTCCCTAGGAAAGATACGTACGAGACACTTTCTCTGGGAGAGTGACGCGCGTCAGGGATTGATCTCCCAGTCGCCGCGTTCGCGCTGGTTCTTCTCGTGCTGGGCGGCCAGTTTCTCCAGGGCCTGCGGGTCGCCGTGGTTGGAGAAGTGGTCGAAGCCCACCACGATGAACAGCGCGCGGGCGCTGACCGCGATCGGGCCGTCCTCGGCGTCGAGGCGGCCGTCCGCGCTGACGTAGATCTTGCGGCCCGCGATGCCGTCGAGGTGGGCGGTGATGAACAGCGTCGAGCCGACCGGCACCGGGCGGCGGAAGTCCGTCTCCAGCTTCCCGGTGACCGCCGGGCGGCGCATCAGGTTGCCCACCGTCGAGCCGAGCGCCTCGTCGAACGCGCAGGCCAGCAGGCCGCCGTGGGCGAGCCCGGGCGCGCCCTGGTGGGCCGCGGTGACGGTGAACCGCGAATGCACGACCTGGCCCTCGCCGACGGTCGAGCGCAGGTGCAGACCCGCGTCGGCCTCGTCACCGCAGCCGAAGCACTCCCCGAAGTGCACGCCGAGCTCGGTGCCCGCCGCGGGTGCCTTCGGGTGCGGGACCGCCGGCTCCACCGGTACCGGCGGCCAGGGTTGAGAAACACGACTCATGCGCTGACGTTAACTCGCCGGTAGTCGTCCGCTTCGTCCGACCCGCGCCGTGACCGGGCAACCTACACCTCTCGGTAGCCGGAAAGTTCCCCACCGTAGAGATTCTCCGGCTCAGACTGCCGACCTGCGGCAACCGGGCAAGACTGGCTTGATGAGCTCGAACGGCCCACGGGGCGCGGTACGGAGGAGGTCGTCGCCGGCATGAGCGAACCAGCAGCTACGACGGGCAAACCGGAAGTGGACGAGAGAACCGTCAAGCGCGCCGTGTGGGCTTCCGCGATGGGGAACGCCACCGAGTGGTACGACTACGGTGTCTTCACCTCGGGCGCGATCGCCGTCAGCATCGGCTCGGAGTTCTTCCCCGGCGACGGCAATGCCGTCCTCAAGTCGCTGGCACTGCTCGCGGTCGGGTTCATCGTGCGGCCGTTCGGCGGGGCGTTCTTCGGCCCGCTCGGTGACAAGATCGGCCGCCAGAAGGTCCTGGCCATCACGATCCTGCTGATGTCGGGCTGCACCTTCCTCGTCGGCGTCCTGCCGACGTACTCCGGCGGCTACAGCATGGGGATCGCGGCCCCGATCGCGATCCTGCTCCTGCGGATCATCCAGGGCTTCTCCACCGGCGGTGAGTACGGCGGCGCGGCGACGTTCATCGCCGAGTACTCGCCGACGAAGCGCCGTGGTTTCTTCGGCAGCTTCCTCGAACTGGGGACGCTCGCCGGGTACGTGCTCGGCAACCTCGTGGTGCTCGCCGTGACGCTCTCGCTGTCGGCCGACCAGGTCGACGCCTGGGGCTGGCGGATCCCGTTCTTCGTCGCGCTGCCGCTGGGCCTCGTCGGGCTCTACCTGCGGAACAAGCTCGAGGACACCCCCGAGTTCCGCCGGCTGGAGGCCTCGGGCGAGAAGCCGCGGAAGGCCCCGCTCAAGGAGATCTTCACCCGCAACTGGCGGATGATCCTCAACCTGATCGGGATCGTGCTGCTGCTGAACGTCGCGGACTACCTGCTGCTGACCACGATGCCGACGTACTTCACGGAAACGTTGAAGATCAACGACAACACCTCGACGCTGATCATCATCGCGGTCGAGGTCCTGCAGATGGCGATCATCATCCCGCTCGGCGCGCTGTCCGACAAGATCGGCCGGAAACCGCTGCTGCTCACCGCGGCCATCGGGTTCCTGGTGCTGAGCTGGCCTTCGCTCAAGCTGATGCAGTCCGGCAGCATCTTCTGGCTGTTCGTCGGGTTCCTGATCGTGGCGATCCTGCTGGTGCTGATGCTCGCGGTGATCGGCTCGACGTTCCCGGCGATGTTCCCGACCCGCGTCCGGTACGGCTCGTTCGCGATCGGCTACAACATCTCGACGTCCCTGTTCGGTGGTACCTGCGGTGTCATCGTGACGGCGTTGATCCAGAGCACCGGAAACCCGGACTGGCCGGCGTACTACCTGATGGCCGCGGCGCTGATCGCGATCATCCCGATCATCAAGATCCCGGAGACATCGCAGGTGCCGATCGAGCAGATCGACACCGAAGACAGCGGGGGCGGCAAGTCCCTGACCGGCGCGTCCGCTCAGCGTTGAGCGGTCCCGCGCCTCGAAATACGTGTGCCCCGTCCGGATCACCGGGCGGGGCACACGTACGTTGCGGGCCGGTCAGCCGGCGTCGCTACGAGGAGCGAAGCGCTTGCGGGACCAGGCGGCCAGTGCACTCGCGACCACAACAGCCACTCCGGATTCGACGATCAGTGCGGCGAACACCATGTGCTTCCTCCTCGGGTTCTCGGGCCGGCGACCGGGCCGGCTGAGCAGTTGTCCGGCGTCCGGACGAACGCCACAGGGCATATCGCCACGAACCCGCGCGGCATTTCGTCGGAAACCCACTTCGGAGGAGTGATCCGCACCACGCCGCTGACCTGCGGAAATCGTCAGGGTGACGTCGTGCGAGGTGCCTCGGGGACCGTCTGGGTCGGATTCGCGGACGGCGGCGTGGCCGACTTGGACTGCTCCGACTTGCGGGTGCTCGCGGCGACCGGCGGGCCGGCCGGTCGCTGCGTGCGCGGCACCGAGCGGCCCGGCTGGGCCTCCGGCGGCGCGATCGACGTCGCCGGGACTTCCTCCTGGGACGGCATCGGCAGCGGCGACGGGGGCGACGGGGGAGCGGTGGTGCCGAGCGTGGACAGGCCGGGGTCGGCGGGCTGCACCGGGTCCGGCGGCCCGAGGCGGTGGCCGGCCAGGAAACCGGCCACCGCGAGGATCACCGCCGTCGCGGTCGAAGTGCCCACGACCGCCAGGCGCTTGCGCCGCCGCCGGATCCGGCCGCCGCGTTCGATCACGTCGGCGGCCTCCAGCCGCATCGGCGGCGTGTCACCGGTCGCGCCGGTCAGGATCACGCGGACGTCGTCTTCGGGGTCCATGTTCGTCACCTCCCCTCCGTGGGCGCGCTGAACGTCAGCGCGGTGTAGTGCGGGCCGAGCCGGTTGCGCAGGGTGGCCAGGCCCCGGGAGGCCTGGCTCTTCACCGTGCCGGTGCTGCAGCCGAGCGCCTGCGCCGTCTCCTCGACGCTCAGGTCCTCGAAGTACCGCAGCACCAGCACGGCGCGCTGCTTGGGGGCCAGCACGGCCAAGGCCTGCCGGACCAGCATGTCCTGCTCGCTCCCGGCGGCTTCCGCCGGGAGCTCGGGCAGGGTGTCGGTGAGCCGCTCCCGTTTCCACCTGCTGCGCCGGTGCTCGGCGAGGAACGTGCGCAGCACGACCTTGCGGGCGTAGGCGTCCAGGGTGTCGTGGCGCGACAGCCTCGGCCAGGCGAGGTACAGCTTGATCAGGGCCGCCTGCGTGAGGTCTTCGGCTTGGTGCCAGTCACCGCAGAGCAGGTACGCCGTGGACCGGAGGCTGTGCGCGCGCTCGCCGAAGTACCGGGCGAACTCGCCGTCCCACGGCGAGCCCGGCCCGGTCGACGGACGGGAGCGGGTGATCACCTGACTACCGGGTCACCCCGATGGCCGGCAGGTGCAGATCACCGGTCGGTCCGGCCGGGACGGCGCGGGGGACGCGCGGAGCCTGCTCGGCGCGCGGGGTCTTCGACGTCGCCGGGACGGCGCTCGGCGCCGACACGGGCTTGCGGGTGGTCTGGGCCGGGGCCGGAGCCTGGGTGGGCGGCTCGGCCGGCCGGGTCGTCGTCGCCTGGGGCGGCGCCGTCGGCGACGGGGCGGCCATGGCGATGCCACCGGTCAGGGCGCCACCGGCGAGCACGAGCGCGCCGAGGGACAAGGCGATGCGGATACGCAAGACAGCTCCTCATTCTCGCGGGCGCGGCCGTCGATCGCCGCGCCTCTGCCCGTAGTCATGCGGTGGGGGATCGCCGGGGTTGCATCGGATTTCCCGGGTTCGCGGAAAGCACGAACGGCCGGGAAGTCCGTGCTGGACTTCCCGGCCGCCCGGTGTTCCTCGAAGGCCTTTTCTCAGCCGGCGAGCGCCGACAGCTTCTGCCAGCTCGCCCAGTCGTAGGTCCAGTCGCTGTAGTCGCCGTCCTTGGCGGTCAGCGTCTGGGTGCTGCCGGTGATCTCGACCGGGTCGCCGGTGAGCACGCCGTCGTAGTACTCCTTGGCGCGCGCGGGCGACAGGTTCAGGCAGCCGTGCGAGATGTTCTTCTTGCCCTGGGCCCAGACCGACGCGGCCAGGCCGTGGATGAACTCGCCGTTGTTGGAGATCCGGACCGCCCACGGCACCACGACGTTCTCGTAGTGGTACTTCGGGTTGCTCATCGCGTACGTGGACTGCTTGCCCATCACGACGTGCGTACCGCTGTGGGTGACGCGGCCCGGGTCGGAGTCGAGGCCGTAGCTCACCGGGTAGTCCGCGATCTGCTGGCCGTCGCGGATCACCTGCATGGTGTGCTGCGTGGTGTTGCCCTTGACGATCTGCGAGCGCCCGATCGCGAAGCTGGCCGACACGTCCTGCTTGCCGTACACGCCTTCGCCGATCTTGACGCCGTAGATCTTGGCGTTGACCTTCACCTGCGTGTTGGGCTTGAAGTACTCCTTCGGCCGCCAGTGCACCGAAGTGTCGCCGTCCAGCCAGGCCCAGGAGCCCTCGGTCTTCGGCGTCGTCTCGACGGAAAGCGCCTTCTCGACGGAAGCCTTGTCCGTGACACGGCTCGGGAAGCTCAAGGCGATCGGCATCGCGATGCCGTACGTCTGGCCGTCACCGACGTTCAGGCTGGCCTGCGTCTGCCGCTTCGGCTTGACGGTGGTGAACGTGCCGCCGATGGGCACGTTCTTGCCGTCGGCGCCCGCGGCCTGGCCGGCCCAGGTGTAGGTCTTGCCGTAGCCGAGCTGCTCGGTGGTGCTCCAGCTCTTCTTGTCCGCCGACGTCTGTCCCTGGACCTGCTTGCCGTCCGGGTTGGTCAGCGTGACCGACACGATCGTGCCGCTGTCGACCTTGACGCCGACCGGTTCGCCGGGCGCCACGTCCTGCGCGCCCGCGGCCGGTGTCACCGCCAGCTTCGCGGGCTGCGCGGTGGGCGCCGGCGCCTGCGTCGGGCCCCCGCCCGATGTCCCGCTCGCCGACACCGTGGGTTCACTGCTGCACGCCCCCAGCGCCAGCACGGCGACCAAGCCCAGTACCACAGCCGCGCCCCGGCGCCGCGTGGAAGTCCTCACCGTCACTGCCAATCCCCTTTGCCCCTTTGGTGCTTCCCCTCTTACGAGACGCCTCGCGGACCTCGAACGTTGAGCGGTGTTCGAGTGACGAGCGTCACAGTCGCCCGGAGAGGCTTATACAGAGGGGGCACGGCCGACTCCGAGCCGTATCCGGTGATCACGGAGCCGGTGTGCCGCGCAAGACTAACCGGTGGGTCCGACAGAAGCGGGCGCGGAGCCCTACGACGTTCCGGTGACCTTGGCCCGGGCAGGCGTTTTTCGCCTCGATCACGGGGTTCAACTTTGGCCAGATCCCGGTAGTCTGCGTGCAGGCCGTCGTTTTGCGTGTTCGTGGCTTCACACTCGCGGAACTTCTGACGCGAGCCATGGAGCCGACACGCTCTTGACTCGACTCGTTGGAACCGCCCGGGACGGCCGGGGTGCCGCTTCGGTGGCATTCGAAGCGGATCTGTGTAACGAGGAGAACAGCGGTGGCGCAAGGCACTGTGAAGTGGTTCAACGCGGAGAAGGGCTTCGGCTTCATCGCGCAGGACGGCGGCGAAGGCGACGTGTTCGTGCACTACTCGGAGATCGAAGGGCGTGGCTTCCGCACCCTCGAGGAGAACCAGCGAGTGGAGTTCGAGGTCGGCCAGGGCCAGAAGGGCCCGCAGGCCCAGAAGGTCCGCGCGATCTGAGACCGAGGCTTGTTCCGGTCAGCCCACCGCGCCCCGCACACAGACCCGCTGGTTCGTGCGCACGCCCTTGCGGCGGGCGACGGCTGAACAAGTCTCGCAGGCCCTTTGCGTCTCTCAAGGCCTGAGTGAAGGGCCCCCGGCTTCCGCCGGGGGCCCTTTCTCATGAGCTGCGGGGCTGGTCAGCGCCGTCCGACGGCCGGCGCGTCGAACGCGTCGGCGGGGAAGTGGAACTCGTCGGTGAGGTCGGTGACCTCTTCGGCCCCGACCTGCCGCTGGTCCTGGAGGGAGGCGGCCTGCCCCTCCCAGTTGAGCCGCTCGAGGATCCACTCCTGAGCGAGGGCCTGGGGCGAGATGCCGCGGGCCTCGGCGACGTCGGTGAGCTGCTTGCTGGCGATGAGGCTCATGCGCAGCTGGAACACCTGCGCCTCACCGAAGCGCTTGCCGGTCCCGGTGCTCTCATTGTCCGCATCAGGCGCCAGGGCGGCCAGGTAGCTCGTGAGTTCCTTGTCCTCGACAACACCGTCGTCGGCGGTCTTGGCGGCACCGCGGTGACGCCCGGAGGACACTGCCTTGAGGTTCGTGCGGCTGCCTAAGCGGCCGAGTGAGGGAAGGGGCACGAACCACACGATAACGGTTGGGTCTCACCACACAAACCACTGTGAGCCACGACACGCCCCTTTATTTACCCAATCAGCCCAACCCCCACCCGAATAGCTCAACGTAAATGGAACACACCGCAACCAGTCACTAACAGTACGAGTCGATCACACAAAGGGACCACTCAAAAGAAAGGCAAGGGCGCGAAGCGCCCAAAGCCGAAACCACGCTGGAAGCCCGGCGAAGGCACCGTGGGGGTCCGGGGGCTCGGCCCCCGGGAGATACGCCGGAATGATCGGGGCGCGAAGGGCGAAGCCCGAAGCCCGCCCCGAGAAATGGAGGACCCCCGCGCCAGGGGGAGGAACGCGGGGGTCGGAGGGGATCTCCACAGGCGCTGACCGGGGGTGTGTCAGCACCTCGATTGTTGCACGACTTGCGTGGTTGGGCGAGTGGCGAGCGGGAAATTTCCGCGTGCGGTGTCACTTTGCGCTGGGGTGACGTTCGTTCGGGTGGTGTTGTTCTTCGGGAGTGCTGATTGCGCTGCGTTGAGCGCAGCGTGGCGCCAGGTTCACTCTCCGGGGGGCTGTGTGTGGCGCCCGGTGCTGGTTAGCCTCGCGGCCAAGTTGTTGTGAGCCGTGTGGAGGGGCTATGAGCGGGTCTGTCGAAGTGCGAGAGTTCCTCCTTCGGTACGAAGGTGCCGATGGGGGTGGTGCTGCGCTCGCCGGGGGTTTGCCGGCGCAGCGCAGTGGTGCCGCCGATACGCAGCGGGTGTCGGACGATCAGGTCCGGCGGGCCCGGCTGGCGGTGGCGAACGGTGCGCTGGGGGTCGGCGACTGCGTCCAGCTGCTGGAGATGCTGGGCTTGAATCTGGACGAGGACGGGCAGGCGCCGGTCCAGCGGTGAGGTGGTCGGCGGGTCCGGCGGCCCGGGTGGTCGCCGCCGGGCCTTTCCGGTGATGTTCGTGCAGGTCGCCGTTCTTTTGTGGCAGTGATTCCCGAGTGGTCGGAGGTTTCTTGACGCGGATTTCGTAACAGTGTTACGTTTGCCGTGTCGAAGGAGGCCGGAGATGCTGGCGATCGAAGAAATGGCCGGGCTGGCGAACCGGATCCGCCCGGTGGTGCAGGTGCTGGGCGGCAAGTTCATGACGTCGCCGGAGCTGGCGGCGGTCGAAGCCGAGGTGGGCCTGCCGCCGCGTTCGCTGTACGTGCGGGGCCGGTCGGCGGTGCTCGGCGACGTCCCGCCGAAGGTGGCCGCGGAGCTGTTCGGCATCTTCCCGCACTGGCTGTTCGAGGTCGTGCTGCCGCCGTCGACGGCGGCCCTGGACGCGCCCGCCGCGGTGCGTGCCTACGCGGAGTCATCGGCGCGCTGGTCCCGCGTCAACCTTTCGGCCGCACCGGAGCCGGGCCGCTTGGCGGACCTGCTGTTCCGCGTGGTCGACGCGGCGGACGCGAGCGGTCTCGCGCTCTTCGCGGGCTGGAAGAACGCCGCGCGCCCGGAAGGCGACGAGGAACGGCTCGGTTTCGCGCTGATGCTCTTCCGCGAGCTACGCGGCGCCTGCACTTCGCGGCGCTCCGGGCGTCGGGCCTGTCGGTGCCGGAAGCCGTGGTGGCCGACCCCGAGGGCGGCCGCGAGCGCCTGCTGCGCACGGCGTGGCCGGCGGAGGCGGTCGACGAGCTGATCACGTCGGCGGCGCGCAAGCCGGACCTTCGAGATCGCCGGCACCGAGCGGAGGCGCTGACCGACGAGCGTGTCGGCGAGCTGCTGGAGTCGGCGCTGACGGAGGCCGAACGCGCCGAGCTCGGCCGTCGCGTGTCCGAGCTGGCCGAGTTTGCGCAGGTCCCGGCTTTGCCGAAGGGTTAAGGAACCCCCGGTGCAACGGGGTGGTGGCGTGCCCTATGCTTGTAATCGCTCCCGGGGGACAACCTGAGAGCGCGGTCGGTCGGTTAGCCGAAACTGATCGGGCTCCCATCGTCCAGCGGCCTAGGACTCCGCCCTTTCAAGGCGGCAACGCGGGTTCGAATCCCGTTGGGAGTACGCAGTACAGTAGGACAAGCACGAAAGCAGTACGCAAGGCCCTGTGGCGCAGTTGGTTAGCGCGTCGCCCTGTCACGGCGAAGGTCGCGGGTTCGAGTCCCGTCAGGGTCGCAAGATCGTTCGGCTCCAGGCCGGCGTTCCCGGCCAGGTAGCTCAGTTGGTACGAGCGTCCGCCTGAAAAGCGGAAGGTCGCCGGTTCGACCCCGGCCCTGGCCACCGCTCACGAAAACCGTCTCGACTCAGTCGGGGCGGTTTTTTCGTTGCCCGGTTCCTCGACGTGGAAGTACCCGACCGGCTTGGGGCCCTCGGTGAGCACAACCACCGTGCCCGGCTGGATCCGGTAGGGGCCGGCGTTCTCGACCATCAGCCGGCGCCCCTCGGCCGCCCGGGTCAGTGCGCCGGTCGCGACGCCTCGGAGCCCGAACGACGCGAGTCCGGTGTCGGCGGTTTCCGGCGGCGGGGTCGTAGACCGTCGGATCGATGGTCGCGGGGTTCGTGTAGTGGGCCTCGTACCAAGCGTGGTTAGTGCCGCGGAACTCTTCTTGCTCCGCCGTGAGCCAGCCCGCTCGGCTCGAGCCGTTGATCAGGCCGAAGAATCCGGGATGGCGTCGGCGGCCCACTGGCCCGGCTGGAGGCGTCCGGATCCACGGCCGCGTCGAGCTACCCGTTAGGCCGAACGAGTGAACGGCAAGCAGGCGTGTCCGGACCCCGGGAACGGCGTCGACCCACCGGCGAAGGCAGCCCGAGAACGGGCCGCCACCTGACAAGGGGAACCGCCATGCGCTACCTGCTCACGCTGCACATGAACCCGACGCTCTGGGCCACCCTGACCGACGACCAGAAGAACGGCGTCTACGAAGGCCACGGCGAATTCATCAAGCTCGTCACCGGATCCGGCGAGATGGTCGAGACCAAGGCGCTCATCGATCCCGCCGGCACCCGGACCGTCCGGGTCGAGGACGGCGTGCCGCGCGTCGAGAACGGCACCTTCGTCGCGTCCGAGGCCTTCCTCTGCGGCTACTACGTCGTCGACGTCGAGAGCGAGGAGCGGGCCGTCGAGCTGGCCGGGAAGATCCCGGACGCGCGGTACACCGCCGTCGAGGTGCGCAAGGTGATCCACGAGGGTTGACCTCGAGCGGCTACCGGCTCCCGAACAGGTCGTCCGCCGGGATCGGCCGGCCGAGGTGGAACCCCTGTGCCTGGTCACAGTCGAGCCTGCGGAGCAGTTCCAGCTGCTCCGCGGTCTCGACGCCCTCGGCGATGACCGTCAGGTCGACCGCGTGGGCCATCGCGATGATGCTCGTGACGATCGCCTCGGCGTCGCGTGATTCGGCGATCCCGGTGATGAACGAGCGGTCGATCTTGAGGGTGTCCAGCGTCAGCCGGCGCAGCTGTGCGAGTGACGAATATCCGGTGCCGAAGTCGTCGATCGCGAGCAGCACTCCCAGGGATCGCAGTGCTGCCAACACTTCTCCGGCGGCTTCCTGGTCGCGCATCAACGCGCTTTCGGTGACCTCCAGGCAGAGCGCGCTGGCTGGCAGCCCGGTGCTCGCGAGCGCGTCCTGGACCGCGGGCACCAGGTGCGGGTCGTCGAGCTGACGCGTGGAGATGTTGACCTTCAGCGTCAGGTCGAGCCCCTGGTTCGCGCGGCGCGAGGCGAGTTCGCGGGTGGTCGCGCGGAGCATCTCCTTGCCGATCACGTTGATCAGGTCGCTCTCCTCGGCCAGCGGGATGAACTCCGCCGGGGAGATCGGGCCGAGCCGGGGGTGCGTCCAGCGCAGCAACGCCTCGACCGCCACCATTTCGCCGGTCTTCAGATCGACCACCGGCTGGTAGGCGGGCCAGAGCTGGCCCTCGTGCACGGCGTCGCGCAGGTCCTGTTCCAGCTGCAGCCGCCGCTGCATCCGCTCGCGCAGGCCGACGTCGAAGACGTGGTGGCGGCCCCGGCCGAGCGTTTTCGCTTGGTACATCGCGACATCCGCGTCACGCAGCAGGTCCTCGGCGCTGCGCTGGTCGGCGGCCTCGACGAGCACGACGCCGATGCTGGCGTCGAGGTGCAGCTGCCGCCCGAGCACGCCGATCGGCTCGGCCATCGCGGCCCGCAGGTGCTCGGCCAGGGCACGGACCTCGCCGGGCTCCGTGACTTCGTCGGTGACGACCACGAACTCGTCGCCGCCGAGCCGGCCGACGAGGTCGGCTCGGCCCGAGCCGCGTCGCAGCCGCTCGCCGACGATCCGCAGCACCTGGTCACCGACCGAGTGCCCGAGGGAGTCGTTGATGACCTTGAACTTGTCCAGGTCGAGGAACAGCACGGTCGCCGGGCCGCGGCGGCCCCGGACGTCGAGGCGGTCGAGCACCAGCGTCCGGTTCGCCAGCCGGGTCAGCGGGTCGTGGGTGGCGTCGTGCGCGAGCCGCGCGCTGATCGCGCGGGTTTCGCTGATGTCGGTGAACGACGTGACGACCGTGGCCGCCGTCGGGTCGTCCGGGTCGAGCAGCCGCGAGGTCAGCGACACCCAGACGTCGCGGCCGTCCGGCCGGCGCAGGCGCACGACCAGGCCGTTGTGCGTGACCCCGGTCCGCCGCGTCTCCACCGACGGCATCTCGTCCGGCGGGATCCACTGCCCGGACTCGGTGAACAGCACGAGCGTGTGGCACGGGACGCCGATGAGGTCGGTTTCGGCGACGCCGAGGATCCGGCACGCCGCCGGGTTCGCCGCCTCGATGAGCCCGGCCGGGCCCATCACCAGCACGCCTTCGTCGAGTGACGCGACGACCGTGCGGTAGTTCTGTTCGGCCCGCCGCCGCGCGGTTTCGTCCGCGCAGACGAGCACCCAGCCGTCGTTCATCTCAGCTGCCGAAACCCGGACGGTGAGCGGCGCGCCGTCGCGTCGCCGGTGCACGGCCTCGGCGACGCCACTGCGGCGCAGCTCCAGCGGCGCGCCGATCAGCTCACTCGCCCGGCGGCCGACGGCTTCGGCCGCGGTCCACCCGTAGACCGTCTCGGCGGCCGGGTTCCAGCTGGTCACGACACCTTCGCCGGTGGTCGCGATCAAGGCGTCGCTGACGTGCGACACGAGGGCGGCCTGGTAGCGGAGGGCGTCGGCGGCCGCCTTCTTCGCGGTGATGTCACGCATGACGACCTGGTAGGCGTTCGTGGCCGTGCGCACGGTCTGCGCCTCGACGGCGAACTTGCTGCCGTCCAGCCGGGACATCAGTGCTTCGACGGGCTCGGTCGCGGCGCCCGGTTCGGCCAGCAGCGCGAGTTTCTCCAGGAGCGCGGGCCGGGAGTCTTCGTCGACGAAGTCCGTGAACCGGCGGCCGACGACCTCGTCGGCGGAGCAGGCGGCGAAGGCGTCCAGGGCGGCGCGGTTGGCGTAGGTGACGACACCGTTCTCGTGGACGCAGATCGCGTCCGGGCTCAGCTCGACCAGCCCGGCGAGGGAGTCTGCCTCCATGAGCGTCCGTCCCCCATGCTCCGCGGCTGTGGCCCGTCGATTACACCACCGACTCCGGCCCCTGCATACCCGCCGGAATCCGGGCTCGGCCTGCGGATGCGCGACGCAGCCGCGGGCCCCAGAACAGCAGCCCGAAGTGCGCGGCGACGGCGTGGCCGAGCAGCGTGACGACCGAGTCGAGGGTCGTCGGGTCGTCGCTGAGGTAGATCACCGCGACGAACGCCTCCATCGCGGCCAGCGCGAGGAGCCGCGTGCGGCCGCGAAGCAGGAAGACCAAGGCGCCGGCGGTGGTGAAGAAGCCGTAGCTGACGCCGATGTCGAGCCAGTGCCCGGCCGAGCTCGGCAGGACGTGCGCGCTGATCAGCCCCATCACCGGCAGTTCGGTGACGAGCGTGGCGAGCACGTGGCCGGAGAAGAACACGGTGGCCGCGCGGCGGATGCCGAACCGCCGTTCCAGGGGCGCGACGGCGATCGCGAAGATGAGGACGTAGACGAGCCAGCCTTCGTCGGCCAGCCAGAGCGCGCTGGTCAGCAGCGAGGTCAGCGGCCGCCGCCACAGGTTGTGCGCGTCGGTGCTGGACAGCCGCAGGAGCCGGTCGGTCAGCGCCGAGTCGGCGAACCGGAGCAACAGGGTCGTGCCGAGCAGGAGGACGAGATAGCCGAAGGTGAACGGCGTCGTCCGCGGGTTCGGGATGAACCGGACGAGCTGTCGCCACTTCCGCCGTGCCGGACCCGCGAGGTCGAGGACCCGCGGTTCGGCTTTCAGCAACATGGATTCAGCTTCGCCGGGCATGCTGGGATTCTCCCCAACCGCAGCTGTGAAACCCCTGTGGATAGTCACTGACCGTCAGATTGCACAGCACGTAACGAATTTTTGCCGGTACCTCACCCGTTCGGGTGCTTTGTGCGGTAAAAATACCGCCGTGAACGACGAGGTATCGGTTGCCGAGCTGCTCGTGCGCGAGGGTTGGGGCGACCGGCCGGTGCAATCGCGGTGGCGGGTGGTCGCGGTGATGCTCGCCGTCGTCATCGGCTGCGGGGCCGCCGCGGTGCTGGTCGCGTTCAGCAGTGGCCAGGTGCGCCAGGACGCCGCCCCGGTCGACCAGATCAAGGTCGTCCCGATGCCGCAGCGCACCACCGGCCTCGGCGGCGCGGGCCAGGCGACGGACTCGCCGAACGACGGCGGAGTCGGCGGGGGCACCGGCGGCGACGTCGTCCCCGGCACGCACGAGGGCACCGTCACCGAGGTGCCGGGGACGACGTCGGATACGCCGAGCAGCACCGAATCCTCGAGCACGACCACCACGACGCCGACCGGCGGCGGCCCGGGGGTCACGGTCACCTCGACCACGACGACCCCGGCGGGCGTTCAGTCGCCGCCGCCCCCGGCGAGCTCGGCGCCGCACCAGATCACGTGCATCCTGATCATCTGCTGGTGATCAGGCGAGCTGCTGGTTGAGGTCGCTGAAGTCGGACGTGTTCCAGCGTTCCGGGCGCATCGTGATGGCGATGTTGTGCCCGTGGGTGGCGTCGGTCGCGTCCGTGTAGGCCTCGCTGACACCCGGCGGCAGGTAGCGGGCGGCGACCTCGTGGCGTTCCTCTTTGGTCATCGGCCACGTCTTGACGACCGGCCCCTCGACCGAGACGTACTTGTAGACGCCGTCCTGCTCCTGCACGCACAGCGCGAACCGGCCGGCTTCCTCGATCAGCCGGGTCTTGCGCAGTCCGGGTGACGTCATCACCATGACGTCCCCACCCGGCTCGTAGCGGTACCAGATCGGCGTGGTCAGCGGCGCGCGTCCGGGCTCGGCGGCGACGCTCAGGACGCCGACGCGCGGTTCGGCGAGGAAGGCTTCGCGCTGTTCGCGGGTCAACTTGCGGGCCATGGGTCCCAGCTCCTTAAGGCAATCTGATTTGCCTTAAGGGTACGCAGACGCGCCTCGTTAAGGCAAGTGTGTTTGCTTTAGGATGGCCCCATGACCCGACCCGGCGGCCGCAGCGCCCGCGTCCGCGACGCGGTGCACGACGCCGTCATCGAGCTGCTCGCCGCGGGCGAGATCGACGCGGCGATCCCGAAGATCGCCGAGCGCGCCGGCGTCAACCCGACGAGCATCTACCGCCGCTGGGGCAGCCGCGACAACTTGCTGCTCGACGCCGCCGTGACGCGCCTGCGCTCGACGTCCCCGATCCCGGACACCGGCTCCCTGCGCGGCGACCTGACCGGCTGGGCGGACGGCGTCGAAAGCGCGATGCGCGACCGCCACGGCCAGATCCTGCTGCGCGCGCTCGTCGCGACGATGGCCCCGGAACGCGAACCGGTGGAGTACCTCCGGGCCCGCGGCGACGACCTGCAGCAGACCCTCGACGCGGCCGCGGCGCGCGGCGAAGCGGTGCCGGAGGTCCAGGACGTGCTGGACCACGTGCTGGCGCCGCTCTACCTGCGCGTGTTGTTCCGACTCCCGGTCGAGCCGGGCGTCGGGGCGCAACTCGTCGAACGGCTGCTCAGGACTCTTTGAGCATGCTTTAGCCGGCGCCTCGGATGGTGGTCAGGGCCCTGATCGCCGCTTCGCGAGCTACATCGCACGGGTCTTTCTTGCCGACGTTGGCTTGCGAGAGCGTCAAGCCGACGTCGAACACTTCCTGATCACTGGTTCCCACGGCGACGGAACAGACTCCTTCGGTATCCCTTGCGTCGTAGACGCCGTACGCGACAACGGGATAACCGTCGATCGATTCCAGTGGCGTGAACAGCGCGTAGCGGGTGCCTTTGTCCTTGTAGAAGCTGGTCAGGCCCGCCGTAGCGGCCTTGTCGAAAACCAGGCGGACCAGGGGGCGGCTGGCATCGGGCGGATTCCACGAGCAAGCGGGTCCGGCAGGCGATTCGAGGTCCGGTCTTGTCTGGACTGCGGAGCCGATCAGCTCTCCGGCTTGCCTCTCCGAGAGCGCCTCGCAGGGAGACCGGCGGAACCGCGAGAGGTCGACCGGCGATTCGACCTTCGGTACTCCGGGGCCCGGCACCTGATCCGCTGTGTCCGGAGTCGCGGTCTGACCGGCCGAGTCGCTCGACGCCTGCGGGGTGCCGCGAGTGGTACCGGTGCACCCGGTCAGGATCAGTGCCGCGACACCGACAATGGGCAGAACGCGGCGCATCAGGCGAGGCCTTCCGGTTTCTCGGCATTGCCCTGGCTCGCGTATTCGAGCCCGGGTCCTTCGGTCCGCGCGATGCGTTCCGCGTCGATCCGGTCGTCCTGGGCCAGTTGCCGCCACTGCTTCGCCAGTTAATGCAGGGTCTCGGCGGAGTACTCGAACCCGCCGCCGGTGCTTCTGTGACTTCACAGTGTCTCCGACCGGGCACGTTGAGTTAACCGACGTCGGGGAGATTACCAGGTTCCTCGCGTCGGCCGAGGTGGTTGAACAGCAGGTTCAGCACGAAGGCCAGTACCGCTGTCACCGTGATCGAGCTGCCGCCGATCGTCTGCAGCCAGGCCGGGAAGTGCTGAAAGATCTTCGGCGCGAACGCCGGCAGCAGGCCGACGCCCAACGCCACCGCCACGACAAAAGTGTTGTGGTTGCCGGAGAACTCCACCGTGCGGAGGTTCTGCGCGCCGACCGCGGCGACCATCGCGAACATCACCACCGCGACGCCGCCGACCACCGGCTGGGGGATCGCCGCGATGAACGCGCCGATCTTCGGGACCAGGCCCATCAGCACCAGGATCCCGCCGGTCACCGCGACCACCCAGCGGCTGCGCACGCCGGTCATCCGCACCAAGCCGACGTTCTGCGCGAAAGCCGTGTCGGGGAAGGAGTTCATCACGCCGCCGAGCACGGCCGAGAAGCCGTCCGTGGCCAGGCCGCGCGCGAGGTCGGAGTCCGTCGGCGGGCGGCCGGTGATCTCGCCGACGGCGATCATGTCGGCGGTCGACTCGGTGAACGTCACCAGCATGACCACGCACATCGACAGGATCGCGGCGACCGGGAACGTCGGCGCGCCGAAGTGGAACGGCGCCGTGAGGCCGAACCAGCCGGCCGCGCTCAGTCCGTCCCAGTGCACCAGCCCCAGCGGGATCGCGACCACCAGCCCGATCGCCAGGGCCAGCAGCGGGCCGATCTGGTTGGCGAACCCGCGCAGCACCCGCGTGAACAGCACGAGCAGCGCGAGCACGCCGAACGCGAGCAGGATGTGCGACAGGGCCGCGTAGTCCGGCGCGGTCGGGTCGTTGCCCGCGATCAGTCCCGCGCCCGGGCCGAGCAGGGAGACGCCGATGACGAGCAGCAGCGTCCCGGTGACCAGCGGCGGGAAGAAGCGGATCAGCTTCGCGAACGGCTTCGCGATGAGCAGCCCGAACACTCCGGACGCCAGCATCGCGCCGTAGACCGCGGGCAGGCCGTACTGCGACGCGATGAGGATCATCGGGTTGACGACGCTGAACGTCGCGCCCGCCACCACCGGCAGCCGGATGCCCAGCAGCTTGCCGATGCCGATCGACTGGATCAGCGTGGCGATGCCCGCGACCAGCAGATCGGCGTTCACCAGCAGCCCGATCGTCGCCGCGTCGAGCTTGAGCGCGCTGCCGACGATCAGCGGCACCGCGACGGCGCCGGCGTACATGATCGACATGTGCTGCAGGCCGAGCAGCGCCAGCCGGCCGGCGGGCAGGCCCTGGTCTACCGGGTGGACCTCGGGTTTCGTCATCAACAGCCCCCTTTTGCCGTGCCAGCCAACGCGGTGCGGATGACGGTAGCAAGTCGCCGCCGTCATGATCGTGTTTCCGGGGGTGCGGCGGATCGGGCCGCGATGTGTGACCATCGGTGCATGACATCGGGCGGTATTTCCCAGGTGGGCCCGCCGTTTCGCGCCGATCACGTCGGGAGCCTCCTGCGGCCCCCGGTGCTGCGCGACGCGCGACGGCGGCACGAAAGCGGTGAGATCGGTGCGGAGCAGCTCTGCGCGGTCGAGGACGACGCGATCCGTGACGTGATCAAGATGCAGCGGGCGGCCGGGCTGAGCTCGGCCACCGACGGCGAGTTCCGGCGCGCCTCGTGGCACATGGACTTCATCTACGCACTCGGCGGCATCTCCAAGAGCGACGAACGGCTGCACGTCAAGTTCCACAACCTGGCGGGCGACCTCGAGTTCAGCCCGCCCGGCTTGCAGGTCGACGGCAAGGTGCGGCTCGAGGAGCCGATTTTCGCCGACCACTTCCGGTTCCTCCAGTCCCATGTGGACCCCGGTGTGACGCCGAAGCTGACCATCCCGTCGCCGAGCATGGTCTACTACCGCGGTGGCCGGGCGGCCGTCAGCGAGACCGTCTACCCGGACCTGGAAGAGTTCTTCACCGACCTCAGCGCGGCGTATTCCGCGCAGGTCGCCGCGGTGCACGGTCTCGGCTGCCGCTACCTGCAGCTCGACGACACGAGCCTCGCGTACCTGAACGACCCGGCGCAGCGCGAGCTCGTCAAGCGGATGGGCGGCGATCCGGACACCCAGCACCTGCGCAACATCGCGACGATCAACGCGGCGCTGGCCGGCCGTCCGGACGACCTGACCGTGACGACGCACTTGTGCCGTGGGAACTTCCGGTCGTCGTGGGCCGCTTCCGGGAGTTACGAGTTCGTCGCGGAAGCCGTGTTCGGCGACCTGGCCGTCGACGGGTTCTTCCTGGAGTACGACGACGAACGCTCCGGCGGCTTCGAGCCGCTGCGGTTCGTGCCGAAGGACAAGAAGGTCGTGCTCGGGCTGGTCACCACCAAGCGGCCGGAACTGGAAGACCCGGACGTCCTGGTGCGGCGGATCGAGGAGGCGTCGCAGTACGTCGACGTCGACCGCCTTTGCCTGTCGGGACAGTGCGGGTTCTCCTCGACCGAGGAGGGCAACGACCTCACCGTGGACGACCAGCTGCGGAAGCTGGAACTGATCGTGAAGACGGCCGACCGCGTCTGGGGCGGCCACTGATGATCACCTGCGTCGTCGACTACGTCATCGACCCCGCGAAGATCGCCGATTTCGAACGCTTCGCCGCCGCGTGGATGCGGTTGGTGCAGCGCGAAGGAGGCGTCCACCACGGCTACTTCCTGCCCTCCGAAGGGGCGAGCGACGAAGCGCGCGCGTTGTTCAGCTTCGAGAGCTTCGCCGCGTACGAGCAGTACCGGACCCTGTTCGGCGTCGACCCGGACTTCATCGAGGCCGACAAGATCCGCGAGGACAGCGGTTGCGTGGTGCGCTACCGGCGGTCGTTCATGCGGCCGCTGCTCCCGGACGACGAGCTCTGACGTGCGGCGCCGCCCCGGGCGAGTCCCGGGGCGGCCCCGTCGACGACCGGTGCTCGCGGGTTGCGGCTCTTCCCGCCGGTGCGAAGACTGATCCCATGCGACACAGCGCGCAGCGGCCGCCGTCCGTGGTCGACCGCGTCCTCGACCTGCTGGGCGCGTTCTCGGCTGAGCGGCCGCAACTCACGCTGTCCGAGCTGAGCCGCCGCGTCGGGCTGCCCCTGTCCACCACCCACCGGATCGCCGGCGAGCTGACCCGGCGCGGTGCGCTCGTCCGCGACGACGCCGGCGCGTACCGCGTCGGGCTGTGGCTGTGGGAGGTCGCCTCCCTCGCGCCGCACGGCGCGGAACTCCGGGAGAGCGCGATGCCGTTCCTGGAGGACCTTTACGAGGCCACGCACCAGAACGTGCAGCTCGCGGTGCTCGACGGACCCGAGGTCGTCTACGTCGAGCGCATCTCCGGCCGCGGTGCGGTGAACGTCCTGACGCGGGTCGGTGGCCGGTTGCCGGCCCATGCGACCGGTGTCGGCCAGGTCCTGCTCGCGCACGCGCCGGCCGACGTCCAAGCGGAGGTCGTCGAGAGCCCGCTGAAGATGTTCACGCCCAAGACGATCAGCTCGGAAGGCGAACTGCGGCGGGTCCTGGCCGACGTCCGGCGCAACGGGTACGCCATCAGCGACGGCCAGATCGAGCTGATCGCCCTCTCGGTGGCGGCCCCGGTCTACGGCTCGGACGACGAAGTCGCGGCGGCGATTTCGGTGGTGGTCCCGGCCGAGGGCACCGACCCGCGGACGCTGGTTCCGGCCGTGCGAGCGGCGGCGCGGGGGATCTCGCGCGTGCTGGGCGCGCCGCGGGCGTTGCGGACGAGCGGCGAACCCCACTGATCGACTCCTCGACGAGCCGAGCGGGTTGTGCTCAGATGAAACCATGGGTGAGCAGGGAGTGAGCACGGTTCTCGTCGTCGGCGCCGGGCAGAGCGGGTTCCAGGCCGCGGCGTCGCTGCGCGACCGGGGCTTCGACGGCCGGGTCGTGCTGGTCGGGGACGAACCCGGCGTGCCGTACCAGCGGCCGCCGTTGTCGAAGGCCTACCTGGCCGGGACCGCCGGGCTCGACCAGCTGCACCTGCGCGGCGAGGACTTCTTCGCCGAGAAGGGCATCGAACTCGTCGACGCGCGCGTCGCGTCCCTCGATCGCGCCAAGCAGGACGCGACCCTCGAAGACGGCACCAAGCTCGCCTACGACCAGGTCGTCCTGGCCACCGGCGCGCGCAACCGGGCGTTGCCGGTGCCCGGCGCGGACCTCCCGGGCGTGCTGGCCCTGCGCACCCGCGACGACGCCGACCGGCTCCGCGCATCGCTTTCCGGCGCGCGGGACGTCGTCGTGGTCGGTGGCGGCTTCATCGGGCTCGAGTTCGCCTCCCACGCCGGCCGGCCGGTGACGATCGTCGAGGCGCAGGACCGGCTGCTCAACCGCGTCGCGTCGCCCGAGATCTCCGCCTACTTCGCTTCGCTGCACCGCGAGGCCGGGCACACTGTCCTGCTGGGCCAAGGGGTTTCCGCGCTGCACGGCGACGAGCGCGTCCGCGAGGTCGAGCTGTCCGACGGCACGCGCCTGCCCGCCGATCTCGTCGTGGTCGCCGTCGGCGTCGTGCCGGAGACGACGCTCGCCGAGGCCGCCGGGCTGGACATCGCGAACGGCGTGGTCGTCGACGCGCACCTGCGCACGTCCGACCCGCGGATCTTCGCGATCGGCGACTGCGCGAACTTCCCGTGTGTGCAGGCGGGCGCGGCGACCCGGCTGGAGTCGGTGCAGAACGCCGTCGACCAGGCCCGGTGCGTGGCCGCGGCGCTGACCGGCACCGAAGAGCCGTACGCGAGCCTGCCGTGGTTCTGGACCGACCAGTCGGGCGCGAAGCTGCAGATCGCCGGGATCCTCGACCGCGCCGACCGGACGGTGGTGGCGGGTGATCGCGAGGCGGGCAAGTTCTCGGTGCTGTCGTTCCGCGACGACGTCCTCATCGCGGTCGAGTCGGTGAACCGCCCGGCCGACCACATCGCCGCGCGGCGGCTGTTCACTGCCGACCCGCACCCGGCGTACGCGGACCTGGAAGCGAGCGGGTTCGACCTGAAGGCGCACCTGAAGGCGCGCGTCGCCTGAGATCGTCAACTCGCGGTTGACGCACCGAGTGCGTCAACCTACAGTTGACGGCATGAACCTGCCTGACTACTCCGTCAAACTCGACGACCTCATCACCGCCATCAAGAGCAACAACGACCAGGACGCCCTCGCCCAGCTCTCCGACGCCGTCTACATGGGCGAGCACCTCGGCGACGTCGCCGACCACCTCATCGGCCACTTCGTCGACCAGGCCCGCCGCTCCGGCGCCTCCTGGACCGAGATCGGCAAGAGCATGGGCGTCACCAAACAGGCCGCGCAGAAGCGGTTCGTGCCGAAGGTGGACCCGGGCGGTGACGCCTCCGGCGCGATCGAGCGCGTCTACGGCCGCTACACCGACCGCGCGCGGCACGTGATCGTCGCGGCCCAGAAGGCGGCCATCGACCACCGCAGCCCGGCGATCGACACCGTGCACCTCGTGCTGGGCCTGCTCACCGAGCCCGCGGCCCTCGCGGCGGGCGCGATCCTCGCCCAGGGCGTCACCCTGGAAACCGTCCAGGAGACCGCCGAAGCCCAGCTGCCCGAGCCGGCCGGCGAGGTCCCCAGCCCGATGCCGTTCAGCCCCGGGGGGAAGAAGGCTCTGGAGCTGACCCTGCGCGAAGGCTTGCGGCTCGGGCACAACTACATCGGCACCGAGCACATCCTGCTGGCGCTGCTGGAGCAGGGCGAAGGCGTCGGCTTCCAGGTGCTCGACGGCCTCGGGATCAAGAAGGACAAGGCGGAGGAGAAGATCGTCGCGGTCCTGACGGAGATCCTCGCCGCCCGGGGCCAGTGAGGTTCCTCTGCCTGGCCGCGTTGCTCGCGCTGGTCCTGGTGACGCTGCTCTGATCGGGATGGACCAGGGGGTCTTCCCGCTCAGGCACCCCGAAAGTCCGTGAAGGCCACCTTGAGGGACTCTAAGTCCCTCAAGGTGGCTCGGATTCATGAGGTCATCGCAACACCACCTCAACGAAAGGTGGGATTGCAGATGGCGCGAGTGCATCGCTGGCTGCCGAGGTCGGTGCAGCTGGAGTTCTGGGACCAGGTCCGGGCCGGGACGGCGGCGAAGCCGGCCGCGCAAGCGGCCGGCTTCGCCCCGACCACCGGAGTGCGGCTGTTCCGTCAAGCTGGCGGGGTGATCAGCAATGCACCCCGCCAGCCCGGCCCGCTCCGGTTGAGTATCGCTGAACGGGACGAGATCGCCTGCCTGAAAGCTGCAGGCCACGGCCCCCGCGCCATCGGCCGGGCGATCGGACGCCCGGCCTCGACGGTGTCACGGGAGCTGGCCCGCAACACTGGCCTGACCGGCGCGTATCGGGCCAGCTCGGCCCAGCACCGCGCCGACGACCGCGCGAAACGACCGAAGGTCGCGAAACTCCGGGCCGACCCGGTGCTGCGGAAGATCGTGCAGGCGGGGCTGGACCGCAAGTGGTCACCCCAGCAGATCTCCGAGAGACTGGTGCTGGATTTTCCTGACCGGCCGGAGATGCGGGTGTCACACGAAACGATCTACCAGTCGCTGTATGTGCAGGGCCGGGGTGCGCTACGCCGGGAACTGACCACCGCGCTGCGGACCGGGCGGGCGTTGCGAATGCCACGACGTCAAGCCCAGGCCCGCCGGGAACGACCCTCGGGCCGGATCCAGGACATGGTCAACATCAGTGAACGGCCGGCTGAGGTCGCTGACCGGGCCGTTCCGGGGCATTGGGAAGGGGACCTGATCCTGGGCAAGGACAACAAGTCGGCGATCGGGACGCTGGTGGAACGCCAGACCCGGTTCGTGATGTTGCTGCACCTACCCGACGGACGGGACGCCGCCACCGTCGCGGCGGCGATGACGGAGATGATCGCGGCGTTGCCGCCGTTGCTGCTGGGCTCGCTGACCTGGGATCAGGGCAAGGAAATGGCCCATCACCGGAAGATCACCGTGGACACCGGGTTGGAGATCTACTTTTGTGACCCGCATTCGCCGTGGCAGCGGGGCAGCAACGAGAACACCAACGGCCTGTTGCGTCAGTACTTCCCGAAAGGCACCGACCTGTCCCAGCACAACGCGGCGGAGTTGGTGCGGGTGGCCGAAGAGCTGAACGGGCGGCCGCGGGAGACCCTCGGCTGGCGAACACCAGCCGAGGTCCTCACGGCGTTACTGTTGGATCAGCAGACACCAGGTGTTGCAACCACCGCGTGAATCCGCCTGGCCTTCACGGACTTGAACCTCAGGCGTCGGACTCCGGGCGGCCGTCCTCGGCCCACGCGGTGTGGAACGAGCCCTCGCGGTCGACGCGGCGGTACGTGTGCGCCCCGAAGAAGTCGCGCTGGCCCTGCACCAGGGCCGCCGGGAGGCGGTCGGCGCGCAGGCCGTCGTAGTACGCCAGCGCCGTCGAGAAGCCCGGCGTCGGGATGCCCAGCCGCACCGCCGTCGAGATCACCGAGCGCCACGAGTCCTGCGCGTCCTCGACGGCCTTGCGGAAGCCGCCGGAGGTGAGCAGGGTCGGCAGGCCCGGCTCTTCGGCGTAGGCCGCGGTGATGTCGTTGAGGAACTTCGCGCGGATGATGCAGCCACCGCGCCAGATCGAGGCGACCTTGCCGAGGTCGATGTCCCAGCCGTACTCGGTCGCGCCCGCCTGGATCTGGTTGAAGCCCTGCGCGTACGCGACGACCTTCGACGCGTACAGCGCCTGCTCGACGTCGTCGGCGAAGCGCTCCAGCGACGAGCCGGTCAGCGGCGACCGCGCCGGGCCGCCCAGACCGCGAGCGGCCGAACGCAGCGACGTCGAGCCGGACAGCGAACGCGCGAAGACGGCTTCGGCGATGCCCGAGATCGGGACGCCCAGGTCGAGGCCGATCTGCACGGTCCAGCGGCCGGTGCCCTTCTGCTCGGCGGCGTCCGCGACGACGTCGACGAACGGCTTGCCGGACGCCTGGTCGACGTGCGCGAGCACCTGGGCCGTGATCTCGATCAGGTAGGAGTCGAGCCGGCCGGTGTTCCAGGTGCGGAACACGTCGGCGATCTCCGCGGGGGAGTAGCCGCCCGCGCCGCGCAGCAGGTCGAACGACTCCGCGATCAGCTGCATGTCGGCGTACTCGATGCCGTTGTGCACCATCTTGACGAAGTGGCCGGCGCCGTCGGCACCGATGTGCGTGCAGCACGGCTCGCCGTCGACCTTCGCCGAGATGTCCTCGAACAGCGGGCCGAGGGACTCGTAGGACTCCTTCGAGCCGCCGGGCATGATGCTCGGCCCGTGGAGCGCGCCTTCCTCGCCGCCGGAGACGCCGCTGCCGACGAAGTGCAACCCGCGCTCGCGCAGGGCCTTCTCGCGACGCCGGGTGTCGGCGAAGTGCGCGTTGCCGGCGTCGATGATCACGTCGCCGTCTTCCAGCAGCGGCGCGAACTCGTCGATGACGGCGTCCGTCGGGCCGCCGGCCTTGACCATGATCACGACCTGCCGGGGCCGCTCCAGCGCGTCGACGAACTCCTGCGCGGAGTACGCCGGGATGAAGTCGCCCTCGTCGCCGAACTGGTCCACCAGGTTGCGGGTCCGCTCCTCGGACCGGTTGTGCAGGGCCACCGTGTGCCCGTGCCGCGCCAGGTTCCGGGCCAGGTTGCGGCCCATGACCGCCAGGCCGGTGACCCCGATGCTCGCCTTCTTGCTCATCCGCATCCTTCCGAAGACTCTCTCGATTCAGACCCTAGTCCGAACGTGCGCTCAAGGAAGGGCACGAAGACGCGGCTCACTCAGTTCAGGAAAAACAGCGGATCGGCTCGCCGTTGAACGCGACCATGTCCATCACGGCCGCGACCAGGTCGATCTGCGCGCCCCACTCGGCGCCGTCCAGCTCGGCGTACGCCCGGTGCAGGTTGCCCGGCAGCCGCTCCTGCTCGCTGAGCCCGGCGAACTCGCCGAGGTCGGTGTCCTTGGCCAGCTCCAGTGGCCCCAGTCCGGCGGCCTTCCCGCGTTCGGCCGTCCGCTGGACGAAGGCCAGGTAGTCGTCCACTGTGTCCACGACGTCCGGGCCGCACGCCGGGCCGTGCCCGGGCAGGATGACCGACGGCTCCAGCTCCCGGACGACGTCGAGGGCCTTGCGCCAGCCGGCGACCGAGCCCATCAGCGCGAACGGGCTGCCGCCGTTGAACACCAGGTCACCGGCGTAGAGGACACGCTGCTCGGGCAGCCAGACGAGCACGTCGTTGGTCGTGTGGGCCGCGTGACCGGGGTGGATCAGCTCGATCGTGACGTCGCCGGCGTGCACGGTCAGCCGGTCGTCGAAGACGACCTCGGGCGGGCGCGACCGCAGTTCGCCCCAGTCGTTGCCGGTGAAGATGCCGTCGAACGTCTGGATGCCCTCGGCGACCATCAGCTCGCGGGTCTTGCGGTGCCCGATGACCGTGGCGCCCTCGACCAGGTAGTTGCCGTTGGTGTGGTCGCCGTGGTGGTGGGTGTTCACCAGCGTCGTCACCGGGCGGCCGGTGGCGCCTTCGACGGCGGCGAGCAGCGCGCGCGTGCGGCGTTCGGTCGAGCAGGTGTCGATCAGCACGGTGTGGTCACCGGCTGCGACGAACCCGCAGTTGTTGATGTACCAGGAGCCGTCCGGCTGGACGTACCCGTGGACCTGGTCGGCCAGCCGGGTGACGGCGGCAGCGGCGGGAGAACGATCGGTCACGCGCATCAGTCTGCCCGAAACCCGGCTCCGCCGGTTGGCGGAATAATTCGGAATTTCACTGGTCCAGGCGAGTGACAACCCAGGTGGCTGGCGTTCCGCGACATTTCCTGGAACGCTGCGCGATGTCATCATCGAGATCCGCAGGGCAAGCACTAACCTGGGTGGGTTCGATAGTTCGCGTGTGGTGACGGCTCCGGATACGGGCCGTCATCGCTTGATAGTGGTCCGGGAGAGCAGGGCGATGGCCAGCACCGTCACCTCGCGCCGGAAGCAGCTCGGGAACGAGCTCCGGCACGCCCGCACCGCGGCGCGGATGACACAGCAGCAGGTTGCCGAGGTTCTCGGCTGCACCCAGGGCAAGGTCAACAAGATCGAGTCCGGTGCCGTCGGGGTCAAGCTCGGGGATGTGCGATCGATGCTGAACGCGTTCGGGATCAACGGCGAAGAGGCCGACACGCTGATGAACCTGGCGCGCGCGGCCGCCGGGCAGCGCGGCCACTGGTCCGGCTACCGCTCCGTGGTGCCGCACTGGTTCCGCACCTTCACGGACCTGGAACCCGCCGCCGCGGAGATCCTCACCTGGCACGGCGAGCGCATCCCCGGCCCGCTGCAGTCCGAGCACTACATGCTCAAGCAGTTCACCGAGTTCGGCGCCACCGACGTGACGTCGCTGGTGCGCAACCGGCTCGACCGCAAAGCCGTCTTCGAACAGCAGCAGCCGCCGTACTACCGGTTCATCATCAGCGAAGGCGCCCTTCGCCGGGCGCCCGGCGGGTCCGCGCCCGCGGTGATGCTGGACCAGGTCGAGCACCTGCTCTCGCTCGAGCGGCACCCGCGGGTGTACGTCCACGTGCTGCCCTTCGGCGCGCGGCTGGCCGCGGTGCCCAACGACTTCACGATCATGCGCTTCCCGGACCGCACCCGGGACTTCGTCTACATCGAGCACTCCGCGGGCGGGCTGTACCTCGACGACGTCAAGGACTTCAACATCTTCGTCGACTCGTGGGACAGGCTGCGCGGAGCCGCGTTGGAGCGTCAGGAAACCCGCCAGTTCCTCAAGGAGCTCGCGGAGGGTTACCGCGCGCAGATGCAGCAGATCCAATAGGGCGAACGGCCCCGCGAGACGTCCACGTGGTGAACAACTTTCGGTAGAGTGCTGCTGTTGCGCCCGAACCCACCACCGGCTGCGTCATCCGAAGGGGACATCGTGGACCCCGACTTCCTCCCCGGCGCCGTCGACCTGGAACGGCCGAACGTGGCGAGGATCTACGACTGGGCGCTCGGCGGCACCGCGAACTGGGCGGTCGACCGGCAGTACGGCGAGCTGGCGCTGCAGGCGTTCCCGCTGACGCGCGCACTCGCCCGGGGCAACCGCGACTTCCTCGGCCGCGCCGTCCGCTACTGCCTTTCCCAGGGCATCACGCAGTTCCTGGACCTCGGCTCCGGCATCCCGACCGCGGGCAACGTGCACGAGGTGGCCGACGACCACGTCGACGACAGCCGGTGCGTGTACGTCGACAACGAACCGGTGGCCGTCGCGCACGGGCGGATCCTGCTGGGGGAGACCGGTGATCCCGGGCGCCACGCCGTCCTGCACGCCGACCTGCGCGACGCCGAGGAGGTCTGGGAAGCCGCGCTGGCCACCGGCGTGCTCGACCCGGACGAGCCGATCTGCCTGCTCAGCGTGGCCGTGCTGCACTTCCTGCCCGACCCCGGCGGCGTGCGCGAAGCGATCCGCGACTACCGGACGCTGCTCCCGCCGGGCTCGGCGTACGTGCTGTCCCACGCGACCGAATCCGGCGTCACCGGGGCGGAGCTGGACCAGATCCGGCGGCTGGTGAAGCTTTCGGAGCGGTCGAGTTCGCCGGCGGTTTCGCGATCGCTCGACGAGATCGCCGCGTTCTTCGGTACCTTCGACGTCGTCGAGCCGGGAATCGTGCCTGTGGGAGAGTGGCGCCCTGACCCGGCGCCGCCACGGTCCCCCTCGCGAGCGTGGTCGGCGGTGTCGGCCGCAAGCCTGGAGGACGGACAGCATGACGACGCAGGATCCCGAAGCCCCCGAAGGCGTCGACCTCGAGCGGCCGAACGCGGCCCGCATCTACGACTGGTTCCTCGGCGGCGACGCCAACTGGGCCATCGACCGCCAGTTCGGCGAGCAGGCGGTCAAGACCTTCCCGATGATCAAGACGGTCGCCCGCGTCGGCCGGGACTTCCTCGGCCGCGGCGTGCGCTACCTGGCGCGCAACGGGATCGACCAGTTCCTCGACCTCGGCTCCGGCGTCCCGACGGTCGGCAACGTGCACGAGGTCGCGGCGGAGGTGAACCCCGACGCGCGGTGCGTGTACGTCGACAACGAGCCGGTCGCCGTAGCGCACTCGCAGATCCTGCTGGAGCAGGAAGGCGTCGCGAGCCGGCACGCGGTGCTGCAGGGCGACCTGCGCGACCCGGCCGACATCTGGAAGCGCGCGCTCGACACCGGCGTCCTCGACCCGAACCGGCCGATCGGGCTGATCATCGTCGGCGTCCTGTACTTCCTCGGCAAGGACGAGCCGGTGGCCGAGACCATCCAGAAGTACCTGTCGCTGCTGCCGTCGGGCTCGTACTTCCTGTCCTCGCACCTGACCACCGAAGGCCTCGACGCGCTGGCCGACGCGGACAGCCGGGCGTCGGTCGTGGAGCAGTACAACAAGTCCAGCACCCCGCTGTACCTGCGCAGCAAGGCGGAGTTCACGTCGTTCTTCGACGGCTTGGAGCTCGTCGAGCCGGGCATCGTCTACCTGCCGGAGTGGCACCCCGAGGAGATCGAGTCCCGGGCGACGAAGAAGCTCGCGAACGACCCGGCGTTCAGCGGCCACATCTGCGGCCTCGGCCGCAAGCCGTGAGCGTGACGGCCGCCGCCTACGACGCGATGGCCGTCCGGTACGCCGAGTTCGCCCGCGAGGTCTGGGACGCTTCGCCGTTGGACAACGCCGCCCTGGCCGCGTTCGTCGAACACGTGCGTGGCGCCGGGCTCGTCGCCGACCTCGGCTGCGGGCCCGGCCACCTCACGGCGCACCTCCGGGACCGCGGCTTGGACGTCTTCGGCGTCGACTTGTCGCCGGCGATGATCGAGCTGGCCCGGGCGGCCGCGCCCGATCTGCGGTTCGAGGTCGGTTCGATGGCGGCGCTGGACCTCCCGGACGCCTCGCTCGCCGGGATCCTGACGTGGTACTCGATGATCCACAGCCCGCCGGAAGAGGTGCCGGGGTACTTCGCCGAATTCACCCGGACGTTGGCCGCGGGCGGTCACGTTCTGTTGGGCTGCTTCGAATCCGACGGCGATCCGCTGACGGTGTTCGACCACGCGGTCACCCCGGCCTACCGGTGGCCCCTGGACGAACTGGCCGGGCTGGCCCGGGACGCGGGCCTCGTCGAGATGGGGCGCGTCTACCGCGTGCCCGGTGAAGGCGAGCGTTTCCGTCGCGCCGCGCTCCTGCTGCGGAAACCGTAGCCCGACAACGGCAAGAGCCCCGGTTCGTCGTGAACCGGGGCTCCTTCGGTGTGGTGGTGGGGCTCAGTCAGGCGCGCGAGCCGATGCGACCGCGCAGCAGCGGGGTCAGGTCGATCGCGGTCTCCAGCGGGCGCGTCGTGCGGACACCGTCGGAGGGGCGGGCCGGGACGTCGACGTCCGTGGCCCAGGTCGTGGTCTTGCGCAGCGGTGCCTGGATCAGGCTGAAACCGAACCGGTTCCGCAGCTCATCCGCGATGCCGAGGCGACCGTGGTGGTCTTCCTCACGACGGAAGAGCGAGTTCAAGCGGACGGCCATCGTCTACACCCCCAGCTCTCGTCGCGGTGACCGGGCGGGTTCGCCCGTGGTCAGTCCGAGACAGGGTTCACAAGGCATGCCGACCCCGGGGGCCAGCCATTCGAGATCGGTGCGGGAAAGCGCTTCCCCGCATTGGGTACGGACCAGCTCACTCGTGGCCGCGGTGGCCGCCACGTCGAAGACGTGGACCACCCGGCGGGCCTCACCGGCGGTTCCCCTGGCGAGCCTGCCCACGACGACGACGCCCGGTGGCGCACTGTCCTCGGTAATCACGCTGGTCCTCCCCCATGAGGTACTGCGAAGGTGGATGGTGTGCTGTGCGCGGCCGGCGCGGCGATCCTGCCGCCCGCCGCATGCGGGTTGTCGTTCACCGACAGCGCCGCCCCCGGCCGATGCGATTAATCCTACTCCTGGAATAATCTTCATGTCGAGGCCGGAGCTAGTTGATCACCCGCTTGGCCCTGCACTCTGCTCCATTGAGACACTGAGTAGCCGGGAGCGGGTACCTTCGACCAGGTCGCGGCCGCGCCCCCCATCGATCCACGGAGGTACGACCCATGGCGGATTATCCGTCGTTCGCGGATTACGATCCGAGCACGGCCGTGTCCCTGTTCGAAGAGGCCGCGTGGGAGAAATCGTTCGCCAGCGAGCCCAACGGTGGCAGCTGTGTCGAGGTCAACCTGGGTCGGGAAGGCCTGATCGGCGTCCGGGACACCAAGCTCTCGACCAGCCCGGTCTTCGTGTTCGACGCCGCCGAGTGGGAAGCGTTCCTGGTCGCCGTAAAGGCGGGGCAGTTCGACCTGCCCGCCTGACGTATCCCTTGACCGGGTGATCATGATCACCCGTTCGTGTAGGAAAAACACGAAGGCCCCCTTCCCTCTTGCAGAGAAGGAGGCCTTCGCCACGGCGTGGATACCCGTGACTGCGGTATGTGACCGAAATCTCACCCGATTGCCGGGAGCTCCCCACCCCGCAACCGGCCGCGGGTCCGGCGCCACGCCAGCACGACGATCACCACGAGCCCGATCAGCGGGAGCGTGCTGATCGCCCAGCTCAGTCCCATCGGCGGCCCCGGCTGCTCGAGCACCGGCAGCGCGCGCAGCTCGCCGGTGCCGGACCCGGCCGGCCCGTTCACCACGAACCGGAACGTCCAGTCGCCCGGGCGCGGCATCGAGCGGACGTCGAGCCCCCAGACCTCGCGCTTGCGCGGGTGCCGGACCAGCGGCTGGATCCGGTTCTTGCCACCCTCCGGGTTGATCATCGTGAGCGTGCCGGACTTGTCGTCGATCCCGCCGTCGGGGATGAAGGTGAAGTCCAGCGACTGCTCGGCGCGCAGCGGCCAGGTGCTGAAGCCGATGGTCATCGCGTACGGGCCGGCCTGCACGTGCTCGGTGTGCACGATGTTGACGGGCTCGTACGCGTTCGCCGGTGCTTCGGTGGCGAACAGCAGCCCGGCCACGGCGGCCAAAGCCAGAAGTGCCTTACGCATCAGCGGTTTCCCCCCTTCTTCGCGGGCGCCAGCAGGCAGAGCATCCCGCCGAACCGCCACCCGGCGAACCCGCCGAGCAGCCCCAGTGCCGCGCTGAGCACGGCGGTCGTCGTCAGGTACCAGACCGGCGGCACGTGCGCGCCGGTGTAGAGCATGGCCCGCTGCAGCGGCAGGCTCAGCCCGATCAGCAGGCCGGCGACCCCGCCGACGACCACCGAAACGCGGCCCGCGCGCCAGCCGCGGCGACGGCCGAGCAGGTAGCCCGCCTCCATCAGCGCGGCCACCGGCAGCAACGCCATCGGCGTCAGCGACGGCATTTCCGGCACCCCGGAAATCGCGTCCCGCAGCGGCAGGCCGACGAGGTCGGCGTACGCCTTCGCCGCCCACGGCGAGAACCACCAGAAGACCGCCTGCACGGCCGCGACCAGTGCCGCGGTGCCGAGCGCCCCGCCCGGGCGGCGCAGGAACCCGGCGCCGACCGTCACCAGCAGCACGGCCATCATCGAGCAGCCGATCGAGACGGCGTCGGCGTAGTCGTCCGGCACCTGCTGCAACCCGAGCGCCAGCACCGGCCCGAAGGTGAGCAGCACGGTGAGCGACGCCAGTACGCCGAGCCGCCCCCAGCGGTGTTCCCGGGCCGCGGCGAACACCGCGGTCGTGCCGATCAGCGAGATCGTGATCGACAGCAGCAGCCCGATGTGCGGTGGCGAGTCGATGACCGCGTCGAAGCCGTAAAGGCCGTGCCACCACTGGTCCCAGAGGCCGTACAGCAGGAACGTCGCGGCGCCGACGCCGGAGACCAGGTAGCCGATCGGCGCCGCGAAGGTCTTGCCGAACACGTTGACCACGCGCCCGCCGACCCGGGCGTCGACCGGCCGGCCCGCGCGCCGCGCCGCCGTCGTCAGCAGCACGACGGCGAGGCTCGCCAGGCCGACGACCGCGCTGCCCGCGTACAGGAACAGGTGCGGCAGCGTGAAGAACGTGTCCGGCCCGACGTCGCTGTGCCACTGGATGTCCCAGGTCAACCCGACCAGCGACAACAGTGAACCGCCGAGCACGACGTTCGCCGGCAGCAACCCCGTTCGCGCCTGTTTCGCCACCGACGCGGTGTGCACGCCGGATGCGGTGAGATCCATTTCCCCCGACCTTTCTTTATTTGACCAGCAACGGAAAGACGACCTGCGCGGGCCCGCCGGGGCCGCGCAGCGAAACGGTGATCTCCCACTGCCCGGACATCGGCAGCCCGACGTCCGCGGCGCGGAAGCGGCCGGGCCCGTCCGGCCCGGCGGGTACCGGCGTGAGCGCGTGGCCCATCTGCGCCATCACCGGCGCGACGGTGACGGCTTCGGGCGCCGGCCCGGTCACCGCGACCGCGAACGTGTTGCCGCCGATGCGCGGCTCGTCCGCGAAGAACTGGACGGTGTACGGGCCGGAAGTCGCTTGCTGTGTAGTGGGTTTCGCGCCGCTGCCGCCCCAGAGCAGCCAGGCGGCGCCGGCCGCGACGACCAGCGCGACCACGGTGATCAGCAACGTCGGGCGTTTCATCGGGCGGCTCCTGTCGTCGGGACGTCGACCACCGCGGGGATGGTGAGCACGTGGTAACCGCGTTCGGCCTGCAGCCAGATCCGGTACCGGCCGGGCGCGGCGAAGGTGTAGGTGTAGCTGACGTCCGGGCCGTACGCGGCGACGGTCTCGTCCGGCCGGTCGAGCTGGCCCGCGACCGGCGGGATCATGGCGTGGACGTGCGCCCACGTCGGTGCTTTCGCCGCGCCCGCGCCGACGTCCGGGCCGGTGATCGGCCCGGCGACGATGAGGTGGCCGAGCATGCCCAGCCACGGCTGCAGGTCGCCGGCGGGGAAGTGCGCGGTGACGGTGGTCGGCGTGCCGGGTGAGATCGTGAGGTCGACCGGGACGCCGTCGATCGTGCGCGGGCCGGCGCCGGGCGGTTCGGACGCGGGTGCGGCGGTGCCGCTCAGGTCCACTGTGGACCGGGCGAGTTGGACGCCGCCGCCGCGCCGCACGAGTTCCGCGGCCACCGCGTACGTGCCCGCCTCGGGATCGGCGACGCGGACGCGGTAGTCACCGGGCCCGACGCGCACCGGGTGCAGGTGGCTCATCCGCCCGGACGGCGAGACGACGACCAGGTGCACGAGCGCGTTGTCGTGGATGAGCAGGTCATCGACCGGCCGGCCGGTGGCGCCGTCGGTGAAGCCGAGCTGGAGCCCGTCGGGCGCCGGGCGCACCGCGAGGTTCACCGGCGGCCGCGAGTAGTCCACTGTGGACAGTCGCGCGTTCGCGTACGGGTCGGTGACGTTGTCGAACGTCGGGTCGAGCTGGCTGCCGGGCGCGGGTGGCGGGGGAGAGCTCGCCGACAGCAACGCGCCGGTGACCGCGACGGCGAGGGCGGCGACCAGACCACCGGCCGGGATCAGCGCGAACGCCGTCCGCCGCGCCCGGACCCCGACGACCAGCGCGAGCAGCAGGAACACACCCGCCGCGACGAACCCGCCGTAGGTCGCCTTCTCCCACGGCGGGACGACGCGCGCGGGCACGACGAACGGGATCGTCGCGGCCGGCCCGGAGCCGTCGCTCAGCGAAAGCTGCCACGGCCCGGGTTTGCCGACCTGCAGGGTCCCCGGGTACATCCCCGGCTCGGCGCCGAGGACGACGTCACCCCGCGACGTCACGACCCCGTCGGCCGCGGCGGTCAGGTGCAGCGTGCCGGGCGCGGTGCCCTGATGCGTCACGACGTCGACCCGCAGCGGCGACGGTGTCGTGTCGACCCGCCGGATGATCACGGTCAGTTCGCGCGCGCCGAGCGTCTGCGCCACCTGGATGTCGGTGCCGGCCGGCGCGCCGTCGGCGTGCGCGGTCCCCGTGCCGAGCGTGATCCCCAGCAAGGCCAGCAGGAACAGCAAAGTCGCTTTAGGTGTGGTCCCCATCGTGGTCCCGAACCTAGCGACGCGGCGGGGTGGCGGGCGTCACGGCGGCGAGGGAACTTCGGTCCCCAGCCCGGGGGACAAGCACCCCCTGAAGTCTCAGGGGTTGAAGAATTTTCGCAGGTGGGAGACGACTTCGCCGGGCTGCTCCTCGGGGAGGAAGTGGCCGCATTCGGCCAGCGCCACGCCGGTGACGTCGTTCGCGTACTCCCGCCAGATGTCCAGCGTCGGCAGCGTGCCGAGCAGGCCGTTCGCGCCCCAGAGCGCGAGAACCGGCTGGCCGAGCCGGTTTCCGGCGGCGAAGTCGGCGTCGTCGAGCTCGGCGTCGTCCGGGAAGGACGCGCGGTAGTCGTCGAACCCGGCCCGCAGCGCGCCGGGCTGGGAGAACGCGCGGACGTACTCGGCGACGGCGTCCGGGTCGAGGCTGTGCCGCTGGTAGGTCCAGCGTTCGTAGAAGTACCCGAGGTAGCCGGCGATGTTCTGGCCGGCCAGCAGTTCCGGCAGGTCGGGCTGGAGGTGGAAGAGCCAGTGCCAGTAAGCCTTCGCGACGCCGGTGTCGAGGCGCTGCCACATCGCGCGGGTCGGCGCGATGTCGAGCACGGCGAGACGTTCGACCTGGTCCGGGCGGTCCAGCGCCCAGCGGTGCGCGACACGGCCGCCGCGATCGTGCCCGGCGACGGCGACTTTTCCGAATCCCAGGTGCTCGGCCAGCGCGGCGACGTCGGCGGCCATGGTGCGCTTGTCGTAGCCGTGGCGGGGTTTGTCGGTGCGGCCGTAACCGCGCAGGTCGGGGGCGATCACGGTGTGCGTCTCGGCCAGCGGCTCGAGGACCTTGTGCCAGCAGTGCGACGTCTGCGGCCAGCCGTGCAGCAGGAACAGCGGCGGCCCGTCGCCGGCGCGCAGGTAGTGCATCCGCAGGTCGTTCACCGTCGCCATGCTCTCTAACCGGTTCATGCGGTTAGACGGTACGCGGGCTTCTAACCGCATTCAAGGGTTAGGATGGCGTCATGGAATGGGTCTTCGACGGCGGTCGCCCGTGCCTGGACCTGGTCAACACGCGGCGCGCCCGGCACACCGAGGGCGTCGAGCTGCTGACCGGCCCGGACGCGCTGGCCGAGTGGCTCGCCCTGGCCGGCTTCACAACGGGCTCGGTCACGGCCGGAAACGTCCTGGCGGCAAAAGCGCTGCGCGAGGCCACGGACCGCGTCCTGCTCACCGAGCTGCCCAGGTGGAGGGACGTCGACCTGCTGAACACCACGGCCGCCGCGGCCCCGGCCCCACCCGCACGGCTGGCGTTCGGCGACGGCGGCCTGCGTCGCGAAGTCCCGGCGCCGCCGGACCCGGTGGCGGCGGCGTTCGCGGCCCTGGCCGCGGATGCCATCGACCTGGCGACAAGCGACGCCTCGATCCGCATCTGCGCAGCCGACGACTGCGGCCTGCGCTTTTCCGACGCATCCCCCCAGCGCAACCGCCAGTGGTGCTCGATGTCCCGCTGTGGAAACCGCGCCAAAGCCCGCGCCCACTACGCCCGACTCCGCCCCCACACCCCCTGACGCCCCAAACGCATCTTTCCCTGTGAAAGCTCGCCAGAGACCGAGAGCGTCACTTTCGCTATGAAAAGAGACCGAGGGCGTCACTTTCGCTATGAAAGATGCGTGTTGGGGCGTGCGCCGGGGCCGTTGTGGCGGATCAGGAGGCGGTAGGCGCGGGGGTGGGCGCGGAACCAGACGTTGAGCTTGCCGATCCAGCGCATGTGCGCCGTCCGCAGCCACGCCGGGATCGGCAGGCTCACGAGCCGTACCCACCGAGCGAATCGCGCGAAGCGGCGCTGGTCGGCGGCTGTCCACTGGAGACCGAGACGGGCGCGGAGCTCCGGTGGCAGCGTGGCCCGGAGCAGGAACATCTGCGCCCGGGCGTGCAGCCGCCACCACGAGTCCGGCAGCCACCGGACCGGTTTGCGCACGGTCCGGATGGTCTCGAAGAGCGCGGTGATCGTCGGATTCGGCGCGAAGGTCGCGACCATCTCGTCGTAGTAGCGCTCGAACGCGGCCCAGTCCGGCGGCAGGTCCTGCTCGCGCACGCCGAGCAGCCGGCCGATGTCGCACATCTGCGCGTAGTACTCCTCCAACTCCGAAGTGGACAGTGGACGGCCGAAGAACCGTTGCGCGTCAACGGGAACCTTCACCAAAGTCGCGTGCACCCAGGCATACGCGGCGGGGTTCAAAGCGCTGTACCGGCGTCCGTCGGTGACGCCGGTGAAGCCGCGGTGCAGCTCCCGCAGCCGTGTCGCCTCGACCCGCGCGCCCGCCGGGCCGCCGTAGACGTAGATCGAGAGCGACGCGCCCGTGCGCATCAGGCGCGTCCAGGGATCCGCGGCGTAGTCCGAGTGGTCGCGCACGCCGGCCGCGACGACCGGGTGCGCCACCTGCAGCACCAGGACCTGCCCGGCCAGCAGTCCGTCGCGGAAGTCGCCGAAGTACTTCCACGCCGCCGTGCCCCGGACGATGTCCCGTGCCATCAAGCCCCGCGGATCAGCATCATCAGCGGCTCGGCGATCGGGGTCGCGGTGTCGCCGGTGGCCAGGCGGCGCAGCTGCAGCCCGGCGATCAGCGCGACGACCGGCCCGGCCAGCCGCCGCGGCTCCGGCACACCCAGCGCTTCGAGGATCGTCACGGCGAGTTCGTCGTACGCCGCGAAGCAGCGCGAAGACGCTTCGTGCAGCTCCGGGTCCCGCGCGGACTGGAGGTACAGCTCGTGCGCGCCGAGCTCGTCGGCGCCGAACGGCAGCTGCGCGATCACGTGCTCGACGACCGAGGCCGCCTGCTCGAGGCTCAGGCCGTCCGCGCGGTAGCCGTCGACGATCGCGCCGAGCTTGCTCGTCTCCTGCTCGGCGAACAGCAGCATCGCCTCGCGCAGCAGCGCCGTCTGGCTGGCGAAGTGGTAGGTGAGCGTGCCGAGCGAAACTCCGGCGGCGGCCACGATCCGGCGGTTCGTGAGGCCGCCGACGCCGTGTTCGCCGACGACGCTCAGCGCGCCGCGCAGGATGGCGTCCCGGGTGCTTACCAGCTTGTCTCGGGATGCCGCTCCGGCCACCGTTCGACCTCTTCCAGTTGCGCGGCAAGGGAAATCAGCCGCTCCTCGGCGTGCGACGGGCCGAGCAGCTGCGCCCCGAGCGGGAGCCCGCCGGCCGTGCGCCCGGCCGGGACGCCGACCCCCGGCCAGCCCAGCACGTTCCACGGCCAAGCGTACGGGCAGGCGGCGATCATGGCCTGGTCGGTCTGCCAGGCGGAGAGGCCGTCGAAGGTGCCGATCGGCGGCGGCGGGGTCGCGGTCGTCGGGGTCAGCAGGACGTCGACGCGGCCGAACACCGAGCCGATCCGGCGGTGCAGCCCCGGCTCGAGCGCGCGGGCGAGCCGCAGCGCGGGCCCGGCGAGCAGCCGGCCCTGGCCGGCGTTGCTGCGGGTACGCGGATCGAGGCCGGTGCGGTCGGGCACCCGCAGCGTCCAGTCGCGGACGCCGGTGAGCGAGCGCGGCAGGAAGGTCAGGCCGATCAGCCCGTAGTCCGGTTCGATCTCGACGATCTCGTGGCCCAGCCCGGCGAGCGACTCGGCGAGGCGCCGTACGTTCGCTTCGACGACCGGGTCGAGCCGGGTCTTGGTGGCGGTGAACGGGATCCGCGTCGACAGCCCGATCCGCAGCCGCCCGGGCTCGCGCGTCGCGGCCCTCTGGAACGTCCGGCCGGTGCCCGCGGTGGCGTCGAGCAGCAGGGCGGCGTCTTCGACGGTGCGGGCGAGCGGGCCGAGCACGGTCAGGCCGTGGAACAGCTCGCCGTCGGTGGGGATGCGGCCGCGCTGGGTCTTGATCCCGACGAGCCCGGTCCACGCGGCGGGGATGCGCACCGAGCCGGCGCCGTCCGAGCCGAGCGCGGCCGCGATGACCCCCGACGCCACCGCGGCCGCGCTCCCGCCCGAGGACCCGCCGGGCGTGTGCCCGAGGTCCCACGGGTTGCGTGTGGTCCCGAAGGCCGGCCCTTCGGTGAACGGCCACTGGCCCAGCTCGGGTGTGTTGGTCTTGCCGATGATCACGGCGCCCGCTTCGCGCAGGAGGGCGACGGCGGGGGCGTCCCGCGTGGCGGCCGGGAACTCGCCGGGGCAGCCGAACGCGGTGGGCAGGCCGGTGAGGTCGACGTCGTCCTTGATCGCGACGGGGACCCCGAGCAGCGGCGGGCGTTCCCCGGCCGCGAGCCGCCGATCGGCTTCGGCGGCGTCGGCGAGGGCGTCGTCGTCGCGGAGGTAGCGGAACGCGTTGAGCGTGGGCTGGCTCGCGTGGGCCCGGCCGAGAGCGGCCGCGGTCAGTTCGGCCGAGGTCACGGCGCCGGCGGCGAGCTGGGCGGCCTGCACGGCGAGCCCGGTGAAGTCGAGGCCGGTCTTCGGTGTCGCGGTCATGGCTGCCCCCGAGAGTTCTCGTTCGTTCGAACGAACGCTACCGGATACCGACGGTCTCCGGCCACTCCCGCTTTACTGTGGGTGGACAACCGAGCCTGGAGGGCCGATGACGTTCGACTTCGACCGATTCCCGACCGCCGCGCTGGACGCCGTGCCGCGCGTCGACCTGGGCGGTTGGCCGACGCCGTTGCACGCGGCGCCCAGGCTCGGCGAGGCGCTCGGCCTGCCGAACCTCCTGCTCAAGCGCGACGACGTGCACCCGCTCGGCGCCGGCGGCAACAAACTCCGCAAGCTCGAGTACCACCTCGGTGCCGCGCTCGAAGCCGGCGCGGACACCGTCATCACCTTCGGCGCCCTGCAGACCAACCACGGCCGTCAGACCGCCGCGGCGTGCGCGAAGCTCGGCCTGCGCTGCGAACTCGTCCTCACCGCGAAGGTCCCGCGCGACGGCGACGCGTACGAGCGCGGCGGGAACATCGTGCTCGGCAAGCTCTTCGGCGCGAACGTCCACGTCTGCGCCGACGGCGAGGAGACCGGCCGGACGTACGACCGGCTCGTCGCCGAAGCCGCGCAAGAAGGCCGGAAGATCGCCATGGTCCCGGTCGGCGGCTCGAACGACCTCGGCGCGCTCGGGTACGTCCGGGCCACTCACGAACTCGCGACCCAGCTCGCCGACCGCGGTATCGACCGCGCCCACCTCGTCGTTCCGCACGCCAGCGGCGGCACCGCGGCCGGGGTGGCGCTGGCCGCCGGGCTGCTCGGCGGCCTCGGCGTCGGCGTCGCCTGCGTCAGCCACCCGCTCGACGAGGCCACGGCGAACCTGCGCGAACTCACCTCCGGCGCGGCGAAGCTGCTCGGCGTCGAACCGCCGTCGCTCGACCACGTCCGGCTGGGCGACTCCACGCTCGGCCCCGGTTACGGCATCCCGACCGACGCGGTGTGGGACGCGCTAAGGCTTTTCGGGCGCACGGAAGGCGTCGTGCTCGATCCGGTCTACAGCGGCAAAGTGGCCGCCGCGCTGGTCGAGTGGGCGGGCCACTTCGCCCCGGACGACCACGTGGTGTTCCTGCACACCGGCGGCATGCCCGGCCTGTACGGCTACCTGCCCGAATTCGCGGCGGCCGTCGAAGGCTGACTCCAGCCGGGTCGCCACCCGCAGCAAGGCGAACAGCAGCACGACGTCCGCGAGCAGCAGCGCCCGCTGCGTGACGCCGATCGGCACGACGTCCGAGAGCTCGTGGAACGGCGCGATCCCGGCTTCGCTCAGCCGCACGAACACGAAGCTGAGGGCGAAGAGACCGAACGCGACCGCGGACAGTCGCAGCGCGCGGACGACGGAGACCCGCTCCGGCCGGCCCTTCAGCGGCTCCAGCAGCGTGAACGCCGCGCCGGGCAGGCTGCAGAACGCGACCAGGCACGCGTAGAGGTGGATCTCGCCGCTCACCGGGTCCGGCGCCGCCGGGTAGCTCGCCGGGAACACCGCGGCGGCGGCCATCCCGAGCGACCAGAGCGCCAGCAGCAGCCGCGTCGTCCGCGAGAGCGGCACGCCGGCGGCGTGCAGCGCGCCGAGCACCGCCAGCGAGCCGATGGCCAGCGACAGCACACTCGCCGCGAGCATGCCTTCGCCCCGGTCGGTGACGGTGTAGCTCGACAAGGTGTCGTACACCGGGTCGTGCGAACTGATGATGTGCAGCACCACGGCCGTGAAGAGACCCCACCCGATCGCACCCAGCGCCACGAGCCGCCACGGTCTCGTGCGCTTCCCCTGTTCCGTCCCCATGCCGTCCAGGGTCCCGAAGAACCGGACGGCCGTGATCCGGGAAGACCCTGAACTACCCCCGGATCAAACCCTGGAACAGGCCGCGAAGTCGACGAGGACGAGCGCCTGGTCGTCGTGGCGCTTCGGCCGCGGCCAGCGCTCGCCGTCCGGGTCCTGCTTCTCCGCGGTGCGGACGGCGTCCAGCACCGCGTCCGGTCCCTTGGCGCGAGTGGTGGCCAGGACGCCGCGCCAGTCGAACAGCGTGTACTGGTCGACGCCGATGGACACGCCGTCGCTGGCCAGCAGGACGGCGTCGACGTCGGTCCGTCGCCAGCTGCGCCGGACCGAGTGCGCGGCGGCGCCCGGATCGGCTTCGGCGACCCAGAAGCCGTCGTGGGCGTTGCGCCGGCGCCGGACGTCGGCGCCGGTCTGGAGCATCCCGCGCCGCCGGAGGCCGGCGAGCCGGTCGTCCGAGACGACGTCGACGCCCTCGGTGCCGAAGTCCTCGGAGTCGCCGAAGCCGATCACCGGGCTGTCGGCCAGTACCAGCGCGTCGACGCGGTCGTCGAGCCAGCGCACGGCCGCGACGGTGCTCGACGGCGACCGCTGCGGGCGTAGCTCGTTCTCCGCCGTGACGACGGCGATCGCGGTGGTCAGGACGTCGGTCAGGTCGGCTTCGGGCGCGGTGCGCAGGTCGTCGGCGAGCCGCCGGGCCAGCCGTTCCGCGTACCAGCCGCCCGGGGGCAGCGAGGGGTCCGGCGAGGTGGCGCCGTCGAGGAGCAGAACCGCGTTGTCCAGCACGACGACGTGGTCTTCGGTCGGGCGGGGGAGGCCGTCGGCGCCCACCCCGGCCCGCTCGGCGATCACGATCTCGGGCATGGCCTCGACTGTACGTCGCCGGGCGGGGTCCTCGCGTCGAATCTGTCAACTCTGGTTGACAGGCTCAAGGTGTCAACGTAGGTTGACAGCATGACGGAAGCGACGGACCTGGCCGCCCGGGCCGGCGACCGCGATCCCCGGGTGGGATTGCGTGCGGTCGCCGCGCTCCGGCGGCTGGTGGAACAACTGGAGGCCGTGCAGGTCCGCAGTGCGCGGATGCACGGCTGGTCGTGGCAGGAGATCGCCGCCGAGCTGGGGGTCAGCCGGCAGGCCGTGCACAAGAAGTACGGGAGGCACTGATGTTCGAGAGGTTCACCGAAGCCGCGCGGATGGCCGTCGTCGAGGCGCAGATCGTGGCGCGGGAGTCCGGTTCGGTGGAGATCGCGCCGCCGCACCTGCTCGCCGGGCTGCTGAAGGCGGACGTCCCGTTGCTCACCGAGCTGGGCATCGCCACCGAGGACGTCGCCGCGGAGCTGGAGCGCACCCGGCGCCGTGGCGGGGTCAGCGACGCCGACGCCGAGGCGCTCACCGAGTTCGGCATCGACGTCGCGCAGATCGTCGAGCGGGTCGAGCAGACCCACGGCGAGGGCGCGCTGGCCGGCCGGCTCGGCCCGGCCAAGCGCGGGCACATCCCGTTCACCGCCCAGTCGAAGAAGACCCTCGAACTGAGCCTCAAGGAGGCCGTCCGGCTGGGGGACAAGCACCTGGGGCAGGAGCACATCCTGCTGGCGCTGGCCCAGCAGCGCGGCACCGATGACGTCCTGGCGCGCCGCGGGGCCGACTACCTGACGCTGCGAAGGATCGTGCAGCGGCGCAAGGCCGGTTAGCGCACGGGCTCCTGCTCTTCGCGCTGCGGTTCGCGCCACACGACGAAGGGCAGCAGGAGCTGGGTCAGCGGGCCGATCGCGAGGGCGTAGAGCACGGTGCCGACCCCGACGGTCCCGCCGAGCAGCCAGCCCGCGGCGACCACGGTGATCTCGATGCCGGTCCGCACCAGCCGGACCGACCAGCCGGTGCGCCCGGCGAGCCCGGTCATCAGGCCGTCGCGGGGGCCCGGCCCGAGCCGGGCGCCGACGTAGGTGGCGGTCGCGACGGCGTTCAGCGCGACCCCGCCGACCAGGAGCGTGATCTGCCAGCCGAGCTCGTGCTGGTCCGGGAGCACCGCCCGGACCAGGTCGACCACCACCGAGATGACGACGACGTTCGCGATGGTGCCGATCCCGGGCCGCTGGCGCAGCGGGATCCACAGCAGGAGCACGGCCACCGAGACCACGCCGGTCACGGTGCCGAACGTGAGGCCGGTGCGGTTCATCACGCCCTCGGCCAGCACGCTCCACGGTTCCAGGCCGAGCCGGGCCCTGGTGACCAGGGCGACGCTGGCGCCGTAGAGGGCGAGGCCCGCGAGCAGCTGAAAGCTGCGGCGGGCGGGGTCACGGGAGATCCGGACGGGCCGGAGATCGATCTGAGCCACATGACCACTATCGCCGTCAAGTGGTCTTGTAAACCATAGCCAATTCCAGGATATTGGTCTGATGGAACCCGTGGTCCCCCTGGGTGGACGGATCTCTGGCCCGCGACTGGCCGTCATGCTGGGCTCGTGGCGGCAAGGCTCCCGGCAGGGCGCGGCCGACCTCGCCGCCGCGATCGAGCTGCAGGTGCTCGACGGCCAGCTCCCGCTCGGCACCCGGCTGCCCGCCGAGCGCGAGCTGGCCGACGCGCTCGGCGCCAGCCGGACGCTGATCGGCGGAGCGCTGGACCGGTTGCGGGACAACGGGTTCGTCGCCAGCCGCCGCGGCGCGGGCTCGTGGATCGCCGCGCCCGGACGGCGCCGCCGCGAGCCGCTCGTGCCGGCCGGCGACGACCTGATCGACTTCACCCACGCGTCCTCGCCGGCCATCCCGGGGATGATCGGGGCGGTCGACGTCGCCCGCCGCGAGCTCCTCGGCCACCTGGGGGGCCACGGCTACCAGGAGCGGGGCCTGCTCGGCCTGCGCGAGAAGATCGCCCAGCGTTACACCGAACGCGGCCTGCCGACGACGCCCGCGCAGGTCATGGTCACCAACGGCGCGCACCACGCGTTCGTGCTGGCCCTGCGCATGCTCGCGGGCCCCGGCGACCGGGTGCTGGTGGAGCAGCCGACCTACCCGAACGCGCTGGAGGCGATCCGTGCCGCGCACGGGATCCCGGTGCCGGTGGCGCTCGACCCGACCGGCGAACGCGGCTGGGACATCGCCGGCGTCGACGCGGCGCTGCGCCAGGCGTCACCGCGGTTCGCGTACCTCGTGGTCGACTTCCAGAACCCGACCGGCCTGCGGCTGGACGCCGAAGGCCGCGAACGGCTCGGCGCGGTCCTCATCCGCGCGCGGACGCCGGTGGTGGTGGACGAGACGCTGGTGGAGCTGGACCTCGAGGGTGATCCGCTGGACGGCCCGCCGCCGCTGGCCGCGTTCGCCGGCGACCTGGCGATCAGCGTCGGCTCGGCGTCGAAGTCGCACTGGGGCGGGCTGCGCCTCGGCTGGATGCGCGCGTCGGAGGACCTGCTCGGCCGCCTGGTTTCGGCGCGCTACGCGGTGGACCTCGGGTCGCCGGTGTTCGAGCAGGTGGTGTTCACCGAGCTGCTGGGCGACGAGGGCTGGGCGGCGCTGGGACGCCGGCGCGAGGAGCTGCGCGGCAACCGCGACGCCCTGGCCGCGGCGGTGCGCAGGCACCTGCCGGACTGGACGTTCACCCTGCCCAAGGGCGGCCTGTCGCTGTGGTGCCGGATGCCGGAGCCGGTGAGCTCGCGGCTGGCGGTGGCGGCCGCGGGGCACGGCATCCAGGTCGCGCCGGGCTCGCGCTTCGGCGTCCACGGCGGCCTCGAGCGCTGGATCCGCCTGCCGTTTTCGCTGCCACCGGCGCGGATCGACGAAGCCGTCCGCCGGCTGAGCGCGGCGGCGGCCGCCGTTCAGGGCACCCCGCGTTCGCTGGACGTCCCGATCTCCTGAGAAAGAACAGACCGGTGCGCCGGATGCGAGCCTGCTCCCAGGGATGGGCGGCGTTCGTGTGCATCCGGCGCACCGGTCTGTTTCCACCACCCGCGGCGGTACGTGACTCCGCTGCGGGTACCGCGGCTTCCCGGCACAGCCCCTCGACGTGCCGGGAAGCCGGCGGCTCAGGCGGGCTCTCGGTAAAGCGAGTCCCTGCTCGGCGCGGTGAGCAGGAACTCCCGGAGCACGCCCGGTGTGGGTCCCGGCGTCGCAGGGGCAGTGCGACGCCGGGACCGGGATCCGACCCGGCCGGGCGCGGTCGGCCGGTCGGAAAGACTGTGGTTGCTGCGCATGGGTCGCCCCTGGGGTACGTCGGACGCGGCAAGGCGTCACGAGACGTGAAAGAGTCACGGATTACGTACTTGAGCTGGGGAAATGTCACGCGTGAACGGCGTGGACGTCCGTCAAGATGATCTTGTTTCGGACACAGTTGTCCCCGGCTGCCCGGTCGGGTGTCAGTCGGGGGAGGTGGTGGGCAGGGCGGCTTCGCGCCCCGCGCCGTCGACGTCGTGGTCCCGGCTGGCTCCGATGAGCTTCAGCTGCGTGGTGGTCACGTCGTCGGTGTGCAGTGCGAACTGCGGGCGGGCGCCGCCGGAGCCGTCGTGGCCCGGGGCGGCGCTGGTGGCCGGCGCGCTCGGCGCCGAGGTGCCACCGGGGAGGCCGGGGGTGGAGTCGCCGCCGCCGTTGCGAGCGTGGACGCCGGAATCGCGCGGCCGCTCCTGGACGGCGTGCACCGTGTTCTGCACCTCGACCAGGTGCACCACGGCGTACCGGGTGCCGGTCGAGGTTTCGGTCGTCGCGGCCGGGGTCGTGGCGGGCGCGGTTCCGACGGTGGCGGCGGCTGGCGCCGTCACCTGCGTGACGGCCCCGCTCACGACGTCGGGCACGGTCGCCGTGACGCCGCCGGCGTTCGACCCGCCGTTGAGCAGCGGATCCAGCACATCGTCGAGGGGGAGCAGCACCGGCGCGTCCGGGTTGTCCGCGGGCGGCTGGGTCAGCGGCGCGAGCACCGTGTGGCTGAGGGTGTCGGTGACGGTGGCGACGGTGTGCGTGACCGCGCCGACCGTGTTCGTGACGGTGGTGAGCGTCCCGCCGACGACGTTGAGGACACCGCCGACGAGCCCGCCGAGCAGGTCGGCGGACGACGTCGTGGCCTTGGCCGCCGGCGCTTCGTCGGTCTGGACGTCCTTCGTGGACTGTTGCTTCGCGCTGACCTTCGCCAGGCTCTGCTTCTCGACGGTCTTCGTCTCGGCGGCCGGCGTCTCGTCCGTCGGTGTTTCGGCTGTCTTCGTCGCGTCGCCGGTCGTCGCGCTGTCCTCGGTCGCCGGCTGCTGCGCGCAGGTGGCGGCGCCGGTCTCGCGGCGGCTCGTGCGGTGGTGGCCGTGCCTGCCGTGCTCCACAGTGGACGTTTTCGACGCCGCGGAGTGGGACGTCGTGGCCTGCGGGCAGGTCGCCGCCTCGGCGGCGGACGCGGTGTTCCCGGTCAGTGCGGCGCCGAGCAGCCAGCCGGCCAGCGTCAGCCCGCCGGCGAGCAGGATCCGGGCCGCGGGCCGGGGCAGCGCCGACGCCCACGGACGCGGTGCGCGCGTAGGCGAAGGGGTTTCACCGACGGTGAGCGCGGGCCGTGGCGCGGCGCCGGGGCGCACGAATGCCGTGCTGCTCATCGCCACCACCACCGTCCGCGCCTGAAGCTCTCGCGATGCACGCTCGAGTCTGATTCTTGCTGGGTCTTTCTCCGGCCAGGTCGCAGATCCCCCGGGGGCTGCACTCTTTCTAGCACCGCTCGGGAGTCTTTCATCTCTCCCGCGTTCTATCCAGCCCGTAAGGCGGAACGGCCCTACCGGGCAAGGTATCTACGGCCGACGAGTTGATCACTCTCAGTGCCGTTCGGACGCCTCTCTGCGGCCATTCGGACGAGTGTCACTGGTGGGCCCATCCGGCGTTGACCTGATGTTTTCGCGGGGCGGGTCGCGGACCGTGCCGGACCGGTCGCGCTCGGTGCGTGTTCGCTTATTTCGATGGACCGATCAGCATGTTTCCGAATCGTGAGCCTCTAGGCTGCGGACCGTGATCACCGGCGGCCCGACGGCGGCATCCCGCCCCTCCGGGCGATCGCGGAGCGTCACGAAACGATGCGGCAAGTGAGGGACCCGCCGCTTCCGAGTCGTCGGCGGCTCCGCGGCGGACGTCAGACCAGTGTGCGCAACCGGGTGATGGCCTCGTCGATGACTTCGTTGCGCTTGCAGAACGCGAAACGCAAAAGATGTTTCCACTCGTCCGGGTGATCGGTGAACACCTTGACGGGCACGGCGGCGACCCCGACCCGGCCGGGGAGTTCCCACGCCAGATCGGCCGCGTCCGTGAAGCCCAGCGGCCGGACGTCGACGCAGACGAAGTAGGTGCCCGCCGTCGGCCGCACGGCGAACCCGGCGTCGGCGAGCCCGGCGGAAAGCCGGTCGCGCTTCTCCTGCAGGCTCTCGCGCAGCCCGTCGACCCACGGCAGCTCGTGGTCGAGCGCGTGCGCGACGGCCGGTTGCAGCGGCCCGCCGGAGACGAAGGTGATGAACTGCTTCGCCGCCTTGACCGCGGCGACCAGCTCGGGCGTCGAGCAGACCCAGCCGATCTTCCAGCCGGTGCAGTTGAACGTCTTTCCGGCGCTGGAGATGCTCACGGTCCGCTCCCGCATGCCGGGCAGCGTGGCGAGGGGAACGTGTTCGGCGTCGTCGAACACCAGGTGCTCGTAGACCTCGTCCGTGATCGCGATCAGGTCGTGCTCGACGCAGAGCGCGGCCAGCGCGTCCAGCTCGGCGCGGGTGAACACGGTGCCGGTCGGGTTGTGCGGCGAGTTGACGAGGATCGCCCGGGTCCGGGGCGTGACGGAGGCCCGCAGCCCGTCGACGTCCAGGCCGAACCGGCCGTTCTCCTGCTCGACCAGCCCGACGACCCGGCGCTGGGCGCCGGCCATCGCGACCGCGGCGGCGTAGGAGTCGTAGTACGGCTCGATGACGATGACCTCGTCACCGGTCTCGGTCAGCGCGATGAGCGTTGCCGTGATGGCCTCGGTCGCCCCCGCGGTGACCAGGATCTCCGTGTCCGGGTCGTACTCGGTGCCGTAGCGCTGCCGGTGCCGCGCGATGGCCGCGCGCAGCTCGGGGCGGCCGGGCCCCGGCGGGTACTGGTTCGCGCCGCCGAACAGGGCGTTCTTGGCCGCGTCGAGCATCCCGGCGGGTCCGTCGGTGTCCGGGAAGCCCTGGCCGAGGTTGACCGCGTCGTGCTTGACGGCCAGCGCCGTCATCTCGGCGAAGATGGTCGACGTGAACGGCCGGAGGCGGGGGACGAGAGCAGGTTCGCGCACGATCAGCGATCCTCGCGGACAATGGGGATGTGGAGCAACTGACCCCCGCCAAGGTGACCCCGGCCGATCCGCCGGGCGGCGCAGCCGGTGAAGCGGAAAAGCGGCGCGCGCTGCGCAAGATGAAGCTGGTCGCGCTGTCGTTCCTGATCGGCGCCACCATCGTGTTCCTGCTGACCAGCTGGGCCCAGTCCAGCGGCTGGGCGGCCTGGGTCGGCTACGTCCGGGCCGCGGCCGAAGCCGGCATGGTCGGCGCGCTGGCGGACTGGTTCGCCGTCACGGCCCTCTTCCGGCACCCGCTCGGCCTGAAGATCCCGCACACGGCGATCATCCCGAACAAGAAGGACGCGCTGGGCACCAGCCTCGGCGAGTTCGTCGGGTCGAACTTCCTGTCCGAGGAGGTCATCCGCGACAAGCTCAAGCGCGTCGAGATCGCCCGGCGCCTGGGTGCGTGGGTGGCCCAGGAGGACAACGCCGAGCGCGTGACGTCCGAACTGGCCACCATGGTCCGCGCCGCCGTGAAGGTGCTCCGCGACGAGGACGTCCAGGCGATCATGGAGCAGGCCGTCGCGCGGCGGATCATCGACAAGCCGTGGGGTCCGCCGCTGGGCAAGATCCTGCAGGGCGTCTTCGCCGACGGCGCGCACCACAAGCTCGTCGACCTGATGTGCGACCAGGCGTACGAGTGGGTCCGCGACAACCACACGACGATGCTGCGCGTGGTGTCCGACCGCGCGCCGAGCTGGTCGCCGAAGTTCGTCGACGAGATGCTCGCGGACAAGGTCTACGGCGAGGTGCTCTCGTTCGCGTGGGCGGTCAAGACCGACGTCAACCACCCGATGCGGCTGGCGCTGGACAAGTTCCTCGGCGAGTTCGCCCAGGACCTGCAGACCAACCCGGACGTGATGGCCCGCGCGGAGCAGGTCAAGGGCCAGATCGTGCACCACGAAGAGGTGCAGCGGCTGATCGGTTCGGCGTGGAGCACAGCCAAGGAGATGCTGCTCAACGCGGCGGAGGATCCGTCGAGCGAGCTGCGCCGGCGCGTCCGCACCGGCCTGATGTCGCTGGGGTCGCGGCTGGTCACCGACGACCAGCTCCGCTCGAAGGCCGACGGGTGGGTCGAGGGCGCCGCGGCGTACCTGGTGAAGAACTACTCCCACGAGATCACCACGATCATCACCGACACGGTGGAGCGCTGGGACGCCGAGGAGACGTCCCGCAAGATCGAGCTCCAAGTCGGCCGTGACCTGCAGTTCATCCGCATCAACGGCACGGTCGTGGGCGCGCTCGCCGGGCTCGTCATCTACGCCGTGGCGGAGCTGCTGTTCTGACGGCCGTGTCGTATACCACACATAGGGGACCTTGAAACCAGTTGTCCACAGGAAGCTGAGTTATCCCCCGGGTTATCCACAGCTTTTCACGGTGATGGCCTAATCGCTGTCCACAACGTGTGGGGGTAAGCCCGGGCGGGCCGTGGATATGTGGTGCCGGCCCGGGGAGTTGTCCACAGCCCTCCGAGGGTCCGCCGCTCGGATGAGACCTCCGGCCGTGTCGTCCATCCAGGCACGCGTGTCGTCCAGCCAGGTACGCGTGTCGTCCGGCGGGGGTCAGCCCGTCGCCGCGCGGGCGCGCCAGCCGCGGGCCTTCTCGCGGTTGCCGCAGACGCGCATCGAGCACCACGTCCGCGAGCGGTTGCGGGACTCGTCGTAGAACGCCCACAGGCAGGTGTCGGCGGGGCAGATCTTCAACCGGATCCAGTCGCCGCGCACGACCAGCCGGGTGCAGGCGGCGAACACCGCGCCGACGACGTCGTCCGCCATGAGCGCCGGGCCGTGGTCGGTGAGGGAGATCCGGGTGCCCACGTCGACGCTGCCGCCGGGCAGCCGCGGATCGCCGATCGAGGCGCGCAACGCGTCCCGCGCCGCACGGGCCTCCGCGGCCGGATTGGCCGTCAGCGCGTACCCGGCCGCCCACTCGCGCCACGGCCCAGGCTGTTCGAGCAGGTCCGTGCCCTCTTCGACGTTGACTGTGTTCAGGAACTCCACCACGAGGGAGGCGTCGGTGTGCACCGAACCAGTGTACGGCGGAAGGTGGTTGCACCCTCGGGTCCTAACCCACATAATCCGTTCACTGGTTACTCGTGATCGAAGGGAGCGACGATGGGTGCGGTACCGACGTTGGGTGTGGTGGCGATCGACTGTCCCGACCCGGTGGCCTTGGCCGCGTTCTACCGGGCGGTGCTGGACTGGGGTGAGCCCGACGTCTCCGACGACGGGCACTGGGTCACACTGCCCAACCCGGCCGGCGGCGCGGGCATCGCGTTCCAGCGGGTCCCCGGCTACCGCCCGCCGGCGTGGCCGTCCGAGGACAACCCGCAGCAGATGCACCTCGACCTCGAGGTCACGGACCTGGAAGCAGCCCACGAGCGCGTCCTCGGTCTGGGCGCGAAGCTGCTGGACGACGCGCCGGAGTCGTTCCGCGTCTACGCCGATCCGGTGGGCCACCCGTTCTGCCTCTGCGCCTGCTGAGCCGTTTGTGCGTAGTCTCGGATGAGTGATTTGTCCGAAGTGTCAGAACCAGATGCGAACCGTGGACAAGAACGGCGTCCACATCGACCAGTGCGAGGGCTGCCGCGGGATCTTCCTGGACCGCGGTGAGCTCGAAGCGATCTCGGGTGCGGAAAGCTCGTTCTACGGCCAGCAGCCACCGCCGTACGGCGGGGCCGCTCCGCAGTACGGCCGCTCCGACTCGCCGCGCCCGTACCGAGGCGGTGGCGGCCACCCGGACTCGCCGAAGGGATATCGCGGCGGGGGCTACCCGGACTCGCCGAAGGGGTATCGGGGCGGGGGCTACTCGGATTCGCCGAGGCCGCACCGCGGCGGGTATTCGGATTCGCCGAGGCCGCACGGCCACGGCAACCGCAAGCGCGGCTTCCTCGAGAACCTCTTCGACTGAAGTGGTGCTCGACCTGCGGATCTGCCCGTCGTGCGGCGACCGGGCCGACCGCCCGGTCGCCGTCGGCGCGGTCCTTTCGTGCGTCCGCTGCGAACACCGGTGGCCGTTCCGGCGGCTGCCGTTGTTCGCGTTGACGGGCCCGAGCGGCGCCGGCAAGTCGACGGTGGGCCCGCTCCTGGCGTCGCGCTTCGCGGGCGAAGTGGTGGTGCTGGAGCAGGATGTCCTGTGGGCGGACGCGCTACGCGGCGACATCCGCGGATTCCGTTCGGCGTGGCTCCGGATGGCGGCGATGCTGCACCAGAACGGCCGCCCGGTCGTCCTGTGCGGCACGGTCGCCCCGCCGGAGCTCGAACCGCTGCCGGAACGGGTGTTCTTCAGCGAGATCCACTACCTGGCCCTGGTCGGTTCGGCGGAGTCCCTGCGCCGCCGGCTGCGAGCGCGCCCGGCGTGGCGCGAGTGGGACGAGCCGCGGATCGAGGAGATGCTGGAGTTCAACGACTGGCTCCAGAAGTCGGCGCCGGAAATCGGCGTGGACGTCTTCGACACCACGGACGTCCCAGCGGAAGCGACGGCGGACCACGCGGAGAAGTGGATCCGGTCCCGCCTGCCGGACTGAGCGCGCCTTGTCAAGTCCTCGATCCACAGGCCGGCAGTTGTCCACAGATTCCCGCACTACCCGTTTTCCCAGGTCAGCGGCGGTACGCTGGGATCGGGGACGCCCCCCAGGGAAGGGCGGGGGCCGCCCTGGAGGCGGCTGTTCGCGACGGCGGCCGGCGCGGCCTCAGGTCAGCGGCCAGGTGCGGCCGTCCGGGGTGTCGAGCCAGAACTCCTGACGCTCGCCCGTCACCGTCACCCCGAAGCGGTCGCGGTCGGGCTTGTCCAGCTCGCACCACTCCACGTACGCCGCTTCGGCGACTTCCCACAGCGCTCGCGGGCCGCCCTGGGCGACTTCGTCCGCGCCGGCGCGTTTGCGGTGGCGGACCCAGGAGCCGTCCGGGTGCACCAGCGCGAGGCCGGCCTCGCCCGGGCCGCCCGCCGTGTTCGGGTCGAGGCCGTCGTGCTCGCGCACCGCCCGGACGCCCGGCAGCGACAGCCCCGCGAAGAACTCGAACTGCTTGCGCGGCTGCAGCACCGTCGACATCGGCAGCCGCGTCTGCTCCCAGTCGTCGCGCGACGGCATCGGCAGCGGGTCCGCCTCCGGCAGCCGGTGCGCGCGAAGCGGCATGAAGCGCCCGTCGCGCGCGAGGACCGGGCCCTGCCCGGTGCCGTTTTCGCCCACGACGAGCCGGACGAGCCCGGCGCCGATCGGCCGGTTCAACGTCGTCACGATCAGCCCGCCCGGCACCGTCTGCTCCAGCCACGCCGGCGGGATCGACGTCACCGACGCCGTGCACAGCACCCGGTCGAAGACGGTCCCCGCCGGGAAGCCGAGCGCGCCGTCGCCCACCGCGCACGACGGCCGGTAGCCCGCCTCGGCCAGCCGTTCGCGCGCGTCGGCGGCGAGCACCGGGTCGATGTCCACTGTGGACACCTGACCGGCGCCGCAGCGGTGGCTGAGCAGGGCGGCGTTGTACCCGGTGCCGGTGCCGATCTCGAGCACCCGCTGCCCGTCCCGCACCCGCAGCTCTTCGAGCATGATCGCCATGATCGCCGGCATGCTCGACGAACTCGTGGGCGTGCCCGTCACCGGGCCGGTGGTCCGGGCGAGCTCCCAGCGGCCGGGGTCGTCGTCCAGCTGCGTGACCAGGACGTCGCGCGAGTAGACAGCCTCCAGCCACCCCGGGTCGCCGCGCTCGACCGCCGCCCACAGCCCGCCGGCGCGCGTGAAGAACCGCGGCAGGAAGACGTGGCGGGGCACCGCGCGGAACGCGGCGATCCATTCCGGGGCGTGCAGGACGTCCTCGTCGAGCAGCAGCTCGACGAGCCGTCGCCGCAGCCGGCCCGAGCTCGTCATGCGACCACGTTAGCGGTGAGCACCACCACAGCAGCTATTGCAAGCAGAGTGCTTGCAATAGCTAGCACGCGCGCGTAGCGTCGTTGGTGTCGCGAGGAGGTGACCGGATGACAGAAACCGGTGGGACGCAGCCAGGATCCGGCAGCCCCATGGAGAAGGTCGCGGACATCGCTTCCGACATCGGCGAGTACATCCGCCAGCAGCGCAACACCGCGAAGATCTCGTTGCGCCAGCTGTCGAAGCTCGCCGGAGTGTCCAACCCGTACCTGAGTCAGATCGAGCGCGGGGTGCGCAAACCCAGCGCCGAGATCCTGCAGCAGATCGCCAAGGGACTGCGCATTTCAGCCGAAGCGCTGTATGTGCAGGCCGGGATCCTCGATCTGCCGACGGGCGGTCCGGTGGGCGACGCGATTCGCGCCGACGCCGAGCTGACCGAACGGCAGAAGCAGGTCCTGCTCGACGTCTACGAGTCCTTCCGGCGGGAGAACGCCGCGGCACGGCCGGCCGCCGAATCCCCCACCGCAGACACCCCCGACACCTCACCAGCCGCAGACACCAAGAAGGAGTCAGCATGACCACCCCCAAGACCGAAGACGTCAAGAAGGCCGTCAACTCCGCCCTCGACCAGGTCCGCACCCCGCTGCTCGCCGCGCTCGGCGCCGGCAACCTGGCCGGCCAGGCCGTCACCGACGCCGTGGCCAAGGCCCGCGAGAACGTGACCAAGAGCAGCGAGACCGCCCGCAAGAACCTGCAGGAGCTGCCGACCGACGTCGAGAGCCTCCGCGAGAAGCTGGACCCGGCCGAGCTGCGCAAGGTCATCGACGAGTACACCGAGGCCGCGCTCAAGCTGTACAACAAGCTGGCCGAGTCGGGCGAGCAGGCGTGGGACAAGTTCTCCGCGCAGCCGCAGGTCAAGAAGGCCATCGAGCAGCTCGAGGAGGCCCTCACCACCGCGCAGGGTCAGGTCGAGGACGTCACCTCCGACGTCCGCGACCGCGTCGACGGTGTGCTGTCGACCTTCACCAAGCGCACCCGCTCGGTCGGCGAGAAGACCGCCCGCAAGGTGACCGAGGTCGCCGGCGAAGCCGCCGAGGCCGTCGAGGAGCTGGGTGACGACGTCGCCCACGAGACCCGCTCGGTGTCCCGCAAGGTCGCGAACAAGACGGCCCCGAAGACGGCCGCCCCGGCCCGCCGGACCACCACGACGACCACCAGCGCCGCCGCGAAGAAGCCGGCCGCGCCGAAGACCGACAAGTAAAAACGCCGTGAACGCCCGGCCCCGCCATCGGACCTCCGACGGCGGGGCCGGGGTCGTTCGGGCGGTTTGCCGTAAGCTGTGGCTGTGCTAGTCGCCATCTGGATCCTCGAAGTCATCCACTGGGGCAGCGCGTTGGTCGGCCTCTTCGCCTTCGTGCACGCGTTGCTCCAGCGTGCCGACGCCTACTCGGCGGCCGACCGCAAGACCAAGCCCATCTGGATGCTGATCACCGGTGGCGCGACCCTCGCCATGGCGCTGTTCAGCGTGATGGGCCCGGGAATGATCTTCTGGGTGCCCGCGATGGCCGCGGCGCTCGTCTACATCGTGGACGTCCGCCCCAAGCTCATCGAGGTCCAGCGCGGTGGCTCCAACTGGTGATCTCCTTCCCGCCCCCGCCGCGTCAGGTGGGGGCGCTGTTTTAATGGGGTCGTGACCTGGACCATCGCCGGGAGCCTGACCGTCGTTCCCGCCCCCACGCGTACTGACCTCCTCGCCGAGCCCGTCGCCAAGGCGCTGGCCGCACTCGCCGAGCCGGATGCCGTCGGCGTCACGAAAATCGACCCGTCGCTGGCCGACACCGCCGCCTTCTGCGAGGCCTACGGCTCGCCGTTGACGGCGTCCGCGAACTGCGTCGTCGTCGCCGGCAAGCGCTCCGGCGAAGTCCGCTTCGCCGCCGCGCTCGTGCTCGCGACCACCCGCGCCGACGTCAACGGCGTGATCAAGCGCCGCCTCGACGTCCGCAAGGCGTCGTTCGCGCCGATGGACGAAGCCGTCTCACTCACCGGGATGGAGTACGGCGGCATCACGCCCGTCGGCCTGCCCGCCGAGTGGCCGATCCTGCTCGACAAGGCCGTCGCCGACGCGCCCGAGCTGGTCATCGGCAGCGGGATCCGCGGCAGCAAGCTGCTGATCTCCGGCGCCGCGCTGGCCGCGTTGCCCGGGGCCGAGGTCATCGAGGGTCTCGCGCAGTGACGTCGGTCTGGCTCCGGTACCTGACCGGCGCCGACATCGATTCCCTCGGCGTCACGGACGCGGACATCGTTGGCGCGGTCGAGGACGTGCTCGCCGACCACGGCCGTGGCCAGGTCGTCTTCGAGCCGCGTATGCACCTCGTGCCGGACAACGGCGGCAAGGGCCACTTCAACATCCTTCGTGGCCACCTGTCGGCTAAGCAGGTCAGTGGCGTGAAGGTCGTCGGTGACTTCGTGGGGAACTTCGAACGGGGCCTCCCTTCGGAAATGGCGTTGATCCTGCTGCTGGACCCGGACACCGGCATGCCGCGGGCGATCGTGGACGGCACGATGATCACCGAAGCCCGCACCGGCGCGATGACTGCCGTCGGCGCGAAGTACCTCGCCCGCCCGGACTCGCGGGTGCTCGGGCACATCGGTGCCCGCGGTACCGCCTGGTGGAACGTCGTACTGCTGGACTCGTTGTTCGACTTCGCCGAGATCCGCGTGACCAGCAAGCGCCCGGAGTCGCGTGAGGACTTCGGCCGTCGGCTGTCCGAGCGGCTCGGCAAGGACGTCCGCGTCTGCGCCACGGCCGAGGAGACCCTGGACGGCGCGGACATCCAGGTCGAGGCCTCCCGGCTGGTCGAACCCGAGGCGCTGGTGCGCCGCGAGTACCTCCGGCCGGGCACTTTCCTGGTGCCCTACGGCACGATCAGCGCGCTGGAACTCACGCTGCTCGACGACGTCGACAAGGTCGTCGTCGACGATTGGCGCGAATCGCAGTCCGGCAACCCGCGATTCGGCGCCCTGCGCCCGCAGCTCAACGCCGGCCTCCTCACCGCGGACGGGGTCCACGCCGAGATCGGCGACATCGTGGCGGGCAAGAAGCCCGGCCGCGAGCACGACGCCGAGCGAATCCTGTTCTGGCACCGCGGACTGTCCACAACGGACGTCGCGGTGGCGAACATGATCCTGGCCCGTGCCGAGGCTTCCGGCGTCGGCACCATGCTGCCGTACCGATGATCGTCACCGGAAGCGATTTCGCCGACGGTGAACGGTTGGTTCTGACCAAACCGCTGGTAGAGGCCCTGAAAGTGCGTCGGGACGAGGTCTTGGCGGCCCTCCGAAAGGGTGAAAACCCGGTGTACGGCGTCAACACCGGGATGGGTCGCCTCGCGGGCGTCGCGCTCGACGCGCGGCAGCAGGCCGAACACCAGCGCAACCTGCTGATCGGCCGCGCCGTCGGCGGTCCGCCGTGGTTGCCACCGGAGGACGTCCGCGCGCTGTTCGTCTTGCGGCTGCGCGACTTCCTGCGTCCGTGGTCGGGTGTGAGCCCGGACCTGGTGCAGTTCCTGGTCGACCGCTTGAACGACGGTTTCACCCCCGCGGTGCCGCGGACCGGTCTGGGCAGTTCGGGCGAGATCATCCCGCTGTCACACGCTTTCCAGACGTTCCTCGGGATCGGCACGGTCCTCGAGGACGGCGTCGAGACGCCCGCGGCCGAAGCACTCGCTGTGCGTGGCGCCACGCCGTACGTGCTGGGCCCGAAGGAAGGCGCGTCGCTGATCCAGGGTTCCCCGCTGGCGGTGATGCACGCGCAACACGGCTGGGCGGAAGCGCGACAGCTGATCCGCTTGCAGACGCTGACGGCGGCCATCGCGATCGACGTCCTGGGTGCGCCCCGCGCGGTGTTCTCACCGGTCATGGCCGGCGGCGACGCCCATCTGCGGCGCCTGCTGGAAGAACTGAACGACCTGGTCAGCGGCGGCCCGGTCCGCACGGACGTCGTCCAGGCCCCGCTTTCGGTGCGGGTAGCGCCGCGAGCCCTCGCCCACGCGGACCACGTCACCGCGGACCTGCGCGAGACGTGGCTGCGCTGGGAGTCGATGCCCGGGGATTCCCCGTCGTTCGTCGACGGCGAGTTCGTGCCCGGCACCGGTTACCACGCAGTGGACCTCGGATTGCGCATGGACGCGCTGACGGCGGCGCTCGTGCACGTCGGCGAAGTGTCGGTGCAGCGGACGCATCGGCTGCTCGACGAGCGTTTCAGCGGTTTGCCTGCGCAGCTCACGGCCGATCCCGGGCCGCGGGCGGGACTGGTGCCGCTGCACAAGCGCGCGGTGGGCGAGCTGCACGCACTGCGCCGCCTGGCAGCTCCCGCGACCCTCGGCTCGATCGACACATCGGCCGGCCAGGAGGACGTGCAAGCGTTTGCGTGGGCAGCGGGTGAGCAACTGCGTTCAGCCGCGGCGCACATGTTCGCGATCACGGCGTGCGAGCTGATCACAGGTTCCCAGGCGCGGTATCTGGCTTCGGGAGAAGGCGCTGCCGGGCTCCGTGAGTCGTACGAATGGGTGCGCTCGGTGGTGCCACCCCTGGACGAGGATCGCCCGCTCGGGCCCGAGATCGAGCGCCTGATCGCGGCTTGCCGGGCAGGTTGATCGGCCGGCTCTGCCGTGCCCGCTGATCGTTCTGCCGGCGACTGAAACTTGCGGAGCCGGTCGATCGCTCAGGCGGAGGTCGACCTCGCCGGACTGACTGATCGCCCGGCCGAGCTTGTCATACCCGTGATTGCTCGGCTGGATGCAGAGCGTCCGATAGCTGCTTGTCGCTCCGCCTGGCCGCCCGGTTCGCAAGGCGCCGAACTTCCTTACCTCACAAGGTTTTCCTCTTTCTATCCCGCGCGCGTGGGGCACCCCCGGCTTTGACTCTACCGGCTGGCACCGACGATTCCAGGCCTCGCAAGGGGAATCCACCAGGTTGTCCACAGGTGGATCCCGATGTGGATAACCGTGCCGAATCCGGCCCCGAACCGGACAGGCCGAGGATCGCGGCCGCTACGTTCGTTGGTGTGCGCCCTCCGGGGACGCGGACCCCGAGGAAGGAGGGATACGACCGTGGGGCCGGGTGAAGGTGAGGGTGCGCGCATAAGGGCGGAAGCCGAGATCGCGATACAACGGGAGGGCAGCTGGGGATTTCGGATGACCGATCACGGGATACACCACGGCTTCACGAGCGCCGGCTTCACACGCGGCGTGTAGCGCGGCGAGGCACACCGCGCGGGCCAGGCCCATCCGGCGGAACTCCGGCAAGGTTCCGACGGGCTCCAGCTCGCCGACGGCATTGCGTTCGTCGAGCCGCTTCGCTCCAACGCGGCGATGACATGCTCCTCGGCGTCGAGCACGTGACCGTGAGTTCGGCGGCGGTGGCGGTGTCCTCGAACCAGCCGAGCACCTCGGACGCGAGTTCAGGGCGCGCCGGATCGACGAGCAGGGACAGCTCACCGGGTAGCGAAACCCAGCCCCAGGCGACGACTTCGGCACCCGCTTCCCACAGCACGGTCGGCCACTCGGCTTCGCGGCCCACGTGCTGGAACCGCTGCCACGCGAGATCCCCGACGTGCACCGAACTCGACGGCGACCAGATCCGCTGGGCCAGGCTCTGCATGGCCCGCAGGTCGTCCGGACCGGTGTAGTCGCGGCGCGTGACGGCGGGCATGGGCAGAATCGTCCTGTGCCGCGTCGGCTCCTGCCAAGCGGATTTCCGGAGGAGCGGGGGTGTGGACGTCGTGCTGATCGGGCGCGCGGCCGTGATGTTCGCGGTCACGAACGTCGACGACCTCGTGCTGCTCGCGGTGTTCTTCGGCCAGGCGGCCGGCCGCCGCGGTGAGCTCAAGGTCGTGGCCGGGCAGTTCCTCGGCTTCGCGGCGATCTTGGCCGCGTCGGTCGCGGGTGCGCTCGGCGCGGGGCTGCTGCCCGACGGCGCCGTCCGCTGGCTGGGCGTGCTGCCGGTGCTACTCGGGATCCGCGCGGCCTGGCAGGCGTGGCGCCAGGACGACGACGAACCGGCGCCGGTGAGCGGGGCGCTGACGGTCGCGGCGGTGTGCTTCGCCAACGGCGGCGACAACATCGGCGTGTACGTCCCCGCCTTCGCGGCGACCGGACCCGCAGGCCTGGTCGGCTACGGCGTGGTGTTCCTGGTGGGCGTCGCGGTGTGGTGCGTGATCGGCCGGTTCCTCGCGACCCGACCAGCCGTCGCAAGGGCTCTCGCACGCTGGGGGGACGTGGTTCTGCCGGTGGTGCTGATCGCGCTCGGCGTGCTGATCCTGGCCGGCGCGTTCTAGCCGACGCGACCTCAGGACGTGCGGACCCTCGACGCCGTCGGCCTCGGCGACACTCACGTCGGCGTGCCGCACGACGAAGCGCGGCAAGCGGGCACCACTCGGCGGAAGGCGCAGCACCTTGACGGAGGGGCACGCCCCGGCAGGAAGGGCCACCAGACGGAATGAGCCCTAGTCGCGGCGAGCGTTCTGCAGAGCCAGACCGCGCGGCGTCGCCAAGCGGGTGATCAAAGCGAACGCGCCGTCGCACACCAGTGCCAGGACCACCGCGGCCAGACCGCCGGCGAAGATCTCGCCGTAGCCCTGGGCGCCCAGCGCGAAGCCGTCGACTATGTAGCGGCCCAGGCCGCCGCCGTCGTTGACGATTGCGCCGATCGCGACCGTGGCTATCAGCTGGAGGATCGACACCCGGGCACCCGCCAGGATCACCGGCGATGCCAGCGGGAGTTCGAGCTTGAACATGATCTGCCGCTCGCGGTAGCCCGTGCCGCGGGCGGCGTCGACCGTCTCCTGCTCCAGGGACACCACGCCGGCGTACGTGTTGGTGAACAACGGCGGCATCGCCAAGGCGACCAGCGCCAGCAGCAGTGGCCAGAACGTCGTGTCCAGCTCCCAGCGGCTGGCCAGGAACCAGAACAGGATGATCAAGCCGAAACTCGGGATCGCGCGGCCGATGTTGACCGCACTGCTCGCGAGGAACGCACCCCGGCGGTAGTGGGCGAGCCACAGGGCCGCCGGGATCGTCAGCACGGCCGCGATCACCAGCGCCAGCAGCGAAAACCTGAGGTGCTCGAGCGTGCGGTACGGGATGCCGGCTTTGTCCGTCCAGCTCCAGCGGTTCGGGTCGGACAGCCAGGCGTTCAGCTGGTCGAGAAAGCTCATCGCGCCCGCACCTTCCGGGTCCAGGGTGCCAGCAGCCGTTCGCTGAACCACAGCAGCAGATCCACGACCACCGCCAGGACCACCGACAGCAACACGCCGACGATGATCTCCGTCGGGTTGGGGGTCGCCGTCTGAATACCCGCGCGGATGAAGTAGCCCAGACCACCGAGGCCGAGCATCGAAGTGACCGTGACCAGGCCGATGGTCGTCACCGCGGCGACGCGCAGGCCGGCGATCACCACCGGGAGCGCCAGCGGCAGCTCGATCTGCCACAACATCCGGCCGCGCGTGTAGCCCATGCCGATCGCGGCCTCGCGGACCTCGTTGGGCACCTGGTCGACGCCGGTGACGATGTTGCGGACCAGGATGAGCAGCGTGTACGTCGCGAGCGGGATCATCGCGGTCACGAACGTCAGCCCGAAGAACGGCACCAGCACGGCGAACGCGCCGAGGCTCGGGATGACGTACAACGCGCCCGCGGCGCTCAGGATCACCCCGTACGACCAGCGGAAACGCAGCGACAACACGGCCAGCCCGATCGAGACGACCAAACCGATGCCGAGCGCGGCGCCGGTCAGGGAGATGTGCTCGACGAAGCGCTGGGCGATGTCGTCGGCGTTGCGATCGACCCAGCGCCACTGGAAGATCGGCGGTCCGCTGTCGGCGGCCAACGGCGTCACCGCGGTCACATGCACCGTCCGACCCTACCCCGATCGAGCAGTGAAATTCCGCAGACTGGGAATTCTGGCGCCAATCTCCCAACATGTGGATTCTTGTCGGTGGGCAGGGTTAGGGTCCTTTCGTCTGTTCGAGTGACGAGGGAGTGGGGATTCGTGCGCTGGTTCCGGAACGCGTCCGTGGTGGCGGTGGCCGTCGCGGCGACGCTCGGTTTGGCCGCCTGTGGGGGTGGCAGCGACAGCAGTGACAAGCCCGCCGCGCCGGGCAAGGGTGGGGCGCCGATCGTCGTCGCCTCCTTCAACTTCACCGACAGCCAGATCCTGGCCGAGATCTACGCGCAGGCGCTGGAGGCCAAGGGCTACCCCGTGACGCGCAAGCTGAACCTGGGCTCGCGCGAGCTGATCTACCCGTCGCTGAAGTCCGGTGAACTGCAGTTCATCCCGGAGTACCAGGGCGCGGCGATCACCACCGGCTTCGGCAAGGACGCCGGCAAGACGGCGCAGGAGGAGCACGACCAGCTCGCGAAGCTGTTCGAGCCCAGCGGTGTCTCGCTGCTGAACTTCGCCCCGGCCGAGGACAAGAACATCTACATCATCAAGTCCGACCTGGCCAAGGAAAAGGGCATCGCCTCGATCAGCGACCTGAAGAAGCTGGACAAGGTCGTCATGGCGGGCCCGCCGGAGTGCGAGAAGCGCCTGCCTTGCTACCAGGGCTTCAAGGACGTCTACAAGCTGACGAACTCGACCTTCCAGACGATCCAGGAAGCCGGGCCGCGCGTCGAGCAGCTCAAGTCCGGGGCCGTCACGGTGATCCCGGTCGACTCGGTCAGCCCGCTGACCGGTGACTCGAACTACACCGTGCTCAAGGACGACCTGAACATCGTGCCGACCGAGAACGTCGTGCCCGCGGTGAACAAGAAGGTCCTCGACGAGCGCGGCGCCGACTTCGCCACCGCCGTCAACGCGGTGAGCGCGAAGCTGACCACCGACGTCATGCGGGACCTGAACAAGCGCGTCGACTCCGACGGCGAAAAGGCCGAAGACGTCGCGAAGGACTGGCTGTCGCAGGCCGGTCTCTGACCGACGGCACGAAGGCCGTCCCGGAAGGGGCGGCCTTCGTCATGCGGTAGCCGTGCCGCGCACGACCCAGGCGCGGGCCGTCAGCGGGATCGAGCCGTCCGGGTTGGTCGGCAGCCGGCTGCGCAGCAGCTCGCGGATCTGCGAGCGGCGGGCCTCGGGCAGGGCCATCAGGTACGTCGGCGCCGGGCCCTGACCGCCCAGGAACGGCGTCCAGTAGTCGTCGAAGCCGGAGAACACGGTCGGGATCTTGATTTCGCCGACGGACACCGCGTCGAAGCCCGCCTCGGTCCACAGGCGGCCGAGCGGTTCCGGGCGGCACAGCGGGAACCGGCGGCCTTCGTCGGGCACAGCCGGGTCGAGCTCGGCGGCGGCCTCCCAGAAGTGCCGGATGAGCTGCATGCCTTCGGCAAGGTCCCAGACGTACGCGGCGGCCACGCCACCCGGCGCCGTCACCCGCGCGATCTCCGCGGCGGCGCGCGCCGGTTCGGGCACGAAGTTGAGGACCAAGCCGGTCGCGACGACGTCGAAGCGGCCGTCGTCGAACGGTAGTGAGCGCGCGTCGGCGACCTGGAACGTCGCGCGCGGGTCGGTGACGACGGCGCCTGCGGCCTCCAGGAACTGCTCGGACGGATCCACGCCGACGACTTCCGCGGGGTCGGCCGCGGCCAGCACGGCCGACGTCAGCGCGCCGGTGCCGCAGCCGACGTCGAGCCAGCGGCGGCTCGCCGGGGCGCCGAGCCGCCGGACGAACGGCTCCGCGACCCGGCGGCTCCACCGCCCGATGTAGGCCTCGTACGCGTCCCCGGCCACCCACATGTCTCCCGCCACGCTGCGAGTAGATCACACAAAAGACCAGGTCAGCTGTTGGCCAGATCACCCGTCGCGACACTGCCCGCCGAGCTCGCACGGCGGAGGAAGTCGGCGATCAGGTCCAGTTCGGCTTCGCTGTACTCGTCGCAGATCTCGTCCAGCGCGGCGTTCATGCCCGAATACAGGCGGAAGAGCTCGGCGTTGCGGCCGCGGACCGCGCGCACGGCGATCGCGCGCCGGTCGGTCGCGTCCGGGTCGCGCTCCCGGACGATCCAGCCGCCCTTCTGCAGCCGGTCGAGGATGCCGGTCATCGTCGCCGGGTGCAGGCCCGCGCTGCGGGCGACGCTGCTCGGGCTGAGCGGGCCGAAGCGGGCGATCAGCTCGAGGCAGTCGAGGTCGACGTCCTTGAGCGACAGGTGGCCGCTGACCTGGTGATTCAGCAGCGAAAGCTGGTTCCGCAGATCGCGCAGCGACTCCTTCACCGCAACGGTCGACCGCCGACGACGGCGGGGGGCGTCCACGTCATCATCAGGTACGGAACTCATATGATATGCTCCTCGTATGATCTGAACTTCAGGCACAAGCGTAACCCGGGGGAAGGGGTTTCATCATGATCGTGCTCACCGGGGCGACCGGGCTGGTCGGCCGCCTGCTCGCCACCGAACTCGAGGACCACGGCGTCCGCGCCATCACACGCTCGCCACTCGGTCCGGGCTTCCCGCCTGGCGTCGAGGTCGTCGAAGGCGACCCGCAACGGCCGGCGACTCTGGAGAAGGCGTTGCGCGGTGCGGACGCACTCTTCCTGCACTCACGCGCGGTGGGTGACGCCGCGTACGACGTCGTCGCATTGGCCCGGGAACTCGGTGTCCGCCGGGTGGTCGCGCTCGCCGCGGCCAACGTGGACGACCGGCCCGACGCGCAGCCGTCGCGGTTCCGCGGCGACCGCAACAAGGAGGTCGATGACGCGGCCGCGTCGAGCGGGCTGGAATGGGTCAGCTTGCGACCCAGTTCCTTCGCGCTCAACGCCCTCACCGCGTGGGGCGGCCAGATCCGCGCCGGTGACGACGTCCGTTACGTCTACGCCGCCTTCGAGGAGTCGCCACTCCACGAGCGTGACCTCGTCGAGGTGCTGGGAAAGGCGCTCCTCGACGACGACCTGCTCGGCCGCCGCATCGATCTCACCGGCCCGGAATCGCTGTCCCACGAGGAAATGGTCCGGCAGATCGGGGTCGCGCTCGGAAGGTCGTTGCGATTCCACGAGATCCCGGCTCTCGTTGCGGCGAAAGGCATGCTGGCCAACGGTTTGCCGGAACCGTTCGTCACGGCGATGATGGCCCGTTACGCCGCGCACCTCGTGCGGCCGCAGTTTCCCCCGGCACCGGAGGTCGAGAAGATCCTCGGCCGGCCGGCGCGCACCTTCGCCGAGTGGGCGGCCGACCATGCGGCCGAGTTCGGGGCGCGACAACGAAGTTGACGCTCTTCGCCGCGTCCGGGCGGACCGGTGCACACGTGCTCGACCAAGCACTGTCAGCCGGGCACGAAGTCACGGCGGTGGCGCGGAATCCCGACGCCGTCACGGCGCCCATTCAGATCGTCCGTGTGGACCTGGCCGCACCCGATCCGCTGGCGCTCAAGTCCGCAGTGGACGGTTGCGACGCCGTGATCTTCGCGCTGGGTCGGCGACACCCGGCGAGTACGGCGTCGCGTCAAGCGATACTCGCGCCATCGTGGAGGCGATGGTGGCGGCCGGGGTGCCGCGGCTGGTCGTCGTGAGCGTCGCCGGCGTCTCGACGATTCCGACGCCGAGCCGCCTGGACCCGCCGAAGCGGGCCCGGGAATGGGTTCTTCGCGCGGACAGTGCTCTCGCCGCCGCCGAACCTGCGGTTGCGGAAGCACTACGAGGATGTCGCCCTGATGGAACACGAGCTGCGGATGAGCGGCTGCCGTTGTTGAACGGAACGACAAGTCGCCGGTCGGGCACTACGGATCGCCTGCGAGCTGAGCGTCCACGGTGGCTTCCGGATCACGCGGGCGGATGCGGCACATTTCGCGCTCCGTGCGCTCGGTTTGCCCGAAACCGTGCGGCACTCCGTCGCCGTGGCGTACTGAAAGGAGTTCTATGAACACTGCTTTCCTGGTCGTCTCGCTGTTCGGGGTGGCGCTTAACGGCTTCTCCGGGATCGCGGCCCTGGTGCACTTCAAACCGATCCTGTCGAGCATGACCGCCGCCGGGGTGCCGGAGTCGTGGCTGACCTTTCCCATCGGCACGCTCAAGACAGCGGGTGCGCTCGGCCTGCTGGCCGGAGTGCGGTGGCCGCCTGTCGGAGCGGCCGCCGCGGCCGGGTTGGTGCTGTTCTTCGTCTGCGCCGTCTACACGCACATCCGGGCGGGTGACTACTCCGGCCAGTTCGGCCTGGCGAACGGCTTTCTCGCGGTGAACGCCGCCGCCTTGGGGGTCGCGCTCGCGGTCTAGGGTCGACGCGAAACCGGTATCTGGGAGCCGGTAACTCGGAGAAGGAGTGAGATGGGAAAGGTCACGGCCACCGCGGAGCGGACGATCGACGCCCCGGCCGACAAGGTGCGCGCGCTCGTCGCGGACTACGCCGAAACGCGCCCGAAGCTGCTCACCGAGCACTACCGCGACTACGAGGTGACCGAGGGCGGCGTCGGTGCCGGGACCAAGGCGGGCTGGAAGCTGCAGGCGACCTCCAAGCGCGTGCGCGACGTCAAGGCCACGGTCAGCGAGCCGAAGCCCGGCACGCTGGTCGAAACCGACGCGAACTCCAGCATGGTCACCACCTGGACCGTCAGCGAAGCCGGCGAGAAGAGCCTGGTCCGGATCGAGACCAGCTGGGACGGCGCCGGCGGCGTCGGCGGGTTCTTCGAGAAGACGTTCGCGCCCGGCGGGCTCAAGAAGATCTACGACGGCGTCCTCGGCAAGCTCGCCGAAATCGTGTGACGGTGAGCAGGGGACGCGGCCGGGTGTGACCCGTCACAATCGGAATGTGCGCCCCGCTTACCTGGTTGTACCGGGAGAAATCCGGGGCGCCTGCCCCGGTTGACGTCTCGACTTGAGGAGTTCGACGGTGAACGCACCCGCCCAGGCGACCGAAATCCGGCTCGCTTCCCGCCCGCACGGTGTCCCCACGGACGAAAACTTCGCCATCGTGGACACGGAGATCCCCAGCCCGGGCGAGGGCCAGATCCTGGTGCGCAACCTGATCATGAGCGTCGACCCGGCAATGCGTGGGCGCATGCGCGATGTGAAGTCGTACGCGCCGCCGTTCGCGGTCGGCGAAGTGATGCACGGCGGTGCGGTCGGCGAGGTCGTCGAGTCGAACGTCGACGGCGTCAAGCCGGGTGATCACGTGCTGCATCAGGCCGGCTGGCGCACCCACACCGTGCTCGACGCGAAGCGGTTCGTGAAGGTGGACGCGTCCGCCGCGCCGCTGTCGACCTACCTCGGGGTGCTGGGTATGCCGGGGCTGACCGCGTACGCGGGGCTGCTGGAGTCGGCCGAGTTCAAGCCGGGGGACACGGTGTTCGTGTCCGGTGCGGCCGGTGCCGTCGGCTCGCTGGTCGGCCAGCTCGCGAAGCTGAAGGGCGCCAAGCGCGTCATCGGCTCGGCCGGGTCGCCGGAGAAGGTCCGGCACCTGATCGACGACCTCGGTTTCGACGCCGCCTTCAACTACAAGGACGGCCCGGTCGCGGAGCAGTTGCACAAGGCCGCACCCGAGGGCATCGACGTCTACTTCGACAACGTCGGCGGCGAGCACCTCGAGGCCGCGATCGACGCGATCACCCTGCACGGACGGATCGCCGTCTGCGGGATGATCTCCCAGTACAACGCCACCGAGCCGACGCCGGCGCCGCGCAACCTCTCGCAGATCATCGCCAAGCGGATCACCATCCGCGGCCTGCTGGTGATCGACCACTGGGGGCTGCAGGAGCAGTTCGTCAGCGAGATCGCGCCGCTGGTGAACTCCGGTCAGATCAAGTACTCGGAGACGGTCGTCGACGGCATCCGCAACGCGCCGGAGGCGTTCCTGGGCCTGCTGTCCGGCGCCAACACCGGCAAGATGCTGGTCCGGATCGCGGACTGACCCGGCGGCCCAGCCAGCGGTTGACCACACGGGCGACCCGGCGGACCACCTCGGCGGACCGACGAAGCGGCTGACCCGGCGGGTCAATCCGGCTGGCGAACCGCGCGGGCTAATCGGCGGACACGTCCGCGGGCTACCCGCGCGGGCCGACCGGGCGGGCTGGCCAAGCGGACGGGGCGACCACGCGGGCTGGTTCGGCGGGCTGACTGAGCGGGCCAACCCGGCGGCCTGACCGAGCGGGCCAACCCGGCGGACTGCCCCAGGGGGGCGGACCCAGGGGAGCTGACTCAGCGGACCAACCCGGCAGCCCGACCGAACGGGGCTAACCCAGCAGGTCAGCCAGCTCCGGCAGGGTCGACGCCGTGTAAGTCGGCGCGGGCGAGCCCGGCAGTGGGCGGACGCCGGGGCGGGTCAGCAATGCCGTCTGCATGCCCGCTGCCTGGGCGCCCGCGATGTCCCAGTCGTGGGCGGCGATCATCACCGCGTCGCGCGGCTGTAGCGCGTACGCGTCGAGGACCTGCCGGTAGGGCTCTGGTGCCGGTTTGAGGCGGCCTGCCTGCTCGGCCGAGAAGATCCGGTCGAGCAGTGGGGCCAGGCCGGAGTTCTGCAGCTGGGCCTCGGCCGTGGCTAGTGGGGAGTTCGTCAGTGCGACGACGTCGTGGCCTGCTTTGCGCAGCTTGGTCAGGCCTTCCGCGACGTCCGGGTGGGCCGGGAGGGAGCGCAGACCCTCGCCGATCGCGGTGAGTTGGCCCGGTGTCAGCTCGCGGCCGTGGCGGGCGGCGATCTCCGCGGCTGCTTGGCCGGCGATGCCCGCGAAGTCGCGGTAGCCGCCTGACGCCGTCACCGTCAGCACCGTGTGGATGGCCAGCCCGAACCACTCGCGCCGTAGTTCGGGGCTGCCGATGGTCTCGTCGAGCGCGGCGAGGTCGAGCAGGGTCTCGTTGACGTCGAAGACGCACAGCATGGGTTCAGTATTGCTTGGTCCGGGCGCCTTCGGTGAGTCTCGCGTCCAGCTCGTCCACCGACTCCGTCAGGGACAGCTGATCCCGCAGGATCGTGCCCAGGGACGGCAGCGTCGAGCGCTCCGGCCACGTCTCCGGCTTCCACAGCGAAGACCGCAGGAACGCCTTCGCGCAGTGCATGAACAGCTCTTCGACCTCGACGACCACCGCGAGGCGCGGGCGTGCCCTTGACGACCAGGTCGTCGAAGTACGGTGCGTCGGACACCAGCGTCGCGCGGCCGTTGACCCGCAGGGTCTCGTTCATGCCCGGGACCAGGAACAACAACCCCGCGTGCGGGTTGTCGAGGATGTTGCGGAAGCTGTCGACCAGCTTGTTGCCGGGCCGGTCCGCGAGGACCAGTGTCCGGTCGTCGAGCACCAGCACCGAGCCCGCCGGGTCGCCGCGGGGTGAGACGTCGCAGCTGCCGTCCGGTGCCGACGTCGCCAGCAGCACGAACGGCGAATGCGCGATCAGGTTCCGGGCGTGGTCGTCGATGTGGCCGAGGACCTTCTGCTTCGTCGTCGGCGAGGACTCGCCGATGAGTTCCCGCAGGGCCTCGTGGCTGTCGATGATGCTCCCCATGACGCCAAGCTAGCCGACGGTCCGGCCCGTGATCGCGATCCGCGCGGCCTCCGTGGACTTCGCCACGACCTGGTCCACCGAATACCCGTGCTTCACGAAGATGCCGTCCAGCTGGAACGTGCCGTAGCCGTGGGCCTGGGTGAACAGCTGCTCCATCAGCTCCAGCGCCGTGCCCGGGTCCGGGGCGACCGTCAGGCACAGCATCAGGAACTGGTCGGTCAGCCGCCGGGTCTGCTCGTGCAGCTCCGCGTGGTCCGGGCCCTGCAGGCCGTCGGCGTAGATGACGTTCATCCCGGCCCGCCGCTCGATCAGGTAGCGCGTGTAGGCGCCGGCCGCCGCGGCCAGGGCGTCCACCGGGTCGTCGTGGGCGGCGGCCGCTTCCGTGACGCGCTCGGCGAGCTGGCAGGCGACGTGGCACGCGACCTCGGCCAGCAGGCTCTCCCGCGTCGCGAAGTGGCGGTAGGGCGCGCCGGGACTGACCTGGGCGCGCTTGGCCACCTGGGCCACCGAGAACCCGGCCAGGCCGTGCTCGGCGATCAGGTCCAGGGAGACGCGCACGAGCTCTCCTCGCAGGTCACCGTGGTGGTACTTGCCGCCCATGGCGTGGCTCACATCTTCCGATCGGAATATGTAAGAGCCCTCTCACGTAGTTCGATGTAAGAGGCCACTTACAACGGGTCTCGTTCACACGGTACTTCTTTTGGAGGGTTTCATGAGCACGACCACGCACGCCATCGCCGCACCGGCGCCGGGCGCGCCGCTCGCGCCGACCACGATCGAGCGCCGTGACCTGCGTCCGAACGACGTCCTGATCGACATCGCCTTCGCCGGCATCTGCCACAGCGACATCCACCAGGCGAAGGAAGACTGGGGCCAGGCGATCTTCCCGATGGTCCCGGGCCACGAGATCGCCGGTGTGGTCGCCGCGGTCGGTTCGGACGTCACCAAGTACCAGGTCGGCGACCGCGTGGGCGTCGGCTGCATGGTCGACTCCTGCGGCGAGTGCGAGTACTGCCGGGCCGGCACCGAGCAGTTCTGCGTCAAGGGCAACATCCAGACGTACAACGGCGTCGGCTTCGACGGCGAGAACACCTACGGCGGCTACAGCAACCAGATCGTCGTGAAGGACGCCTTCGTCTGCGGCATCCCGGAAGGCATCGACCTCGACGTCGCCGCGCCGCTGCTGTGCGCCGGCATCACCACCTACTCCCCGCTGCACCACTGGGGCGCCGGCCCCGGCAAGAAGGTCGCCGTGATCGGCCTCGGCGGGCTCGGGCACATGGGCGTCAAGATCGCCGCCGCGATGGGCGCCGAGGTGACCGTGCTGAGCCAGAGCCTCAAGAAGCAGGAGGACGGCCTCAAGCTCGGCGCGACCGACTACTACGCGACCAGTGACGAGTCGACGTTCGACGTCCTCAAGGGCAAGTTCGACGTCATCCTCAACACCGTGTCGGCGAAGCTGCCGATCGACGCCTACCTCGGCCTGCTGAAGGTCGGCGGCGCGATGGTCAACGTCGGCGCACCCGGCGAGCCGCTGAACTACAACGCCTTCTCGCTGCTGGGCGGCAACAAGGTGCTGGCCGGGTCGATGATCGGCGGCATCGCCGAGACCCAGGAGATGCTCGACTTCTGCGCCGAGCACCACATCGGTGCCGAGATCGAGGTCATCTCGGCCGACAAGGTCAACGAGGCCTACGAGCGCGTCGAGAACTCCGACGTGCGCTACCGGTTCGTCATCGACGCGGCCACCATCGGCGCGTGACGGACGGGCACGGCAACCGCGTCAGAACACCACGGTGCGGTTGCCGTGCACCAGGACCCGGTTCTCCAGGTGCCAGCGCAGGCCGCGGGCGAGGGTGACCTTCTCGATGTCGCGGCCCTTGCGGACCATGTCCTCGACCGAGTCGCCGTGGTCCACGCGGATCACGTCCTGGTCGATGATCGGGCCCGCGTCGAGGTCCGCGGTGACGTAGTGGCAGGTCGCGCCGACGAGCTTGACGCCGCGCGTGTGCGCCTGGTGGTACGGCTTCGCGCCGATGAACGACGGCAGGAAGCTGTGGTGGATGTTGATCGCCCGGCCGGCCCAAGCGCGGCACAGTCCGGCGGGCAGGATCTGCATGAACCGGGCCAGCACCACCGCGTGCGGGTCGTGCTCGTCGACCAGCTTGCGGACCTCTTCGAACGCTTCGGCCTTGCCGCCGGCCGGAAACGGCACGTGGTGGAACGGGATGCCGTGCGCGCGGGTGATGTCGGCGAGCGACTCGTGGTTGCCGATCACCGCCGAGACGTCGACGTCGAGCTCGCCGGACGCGACGCGGCCGAGCAGGTCGTACAGGCAGTGCCCGGCCTTCGACACCAGCACGACCGCGCGGCGCCGTTCACCGGTGTCGCTGACCTGCCAGCTCGACTCCGCGGACAGGTCCGCGGCCACTTCGGCGAACCGGGCCCGCAGCCCGGTCGCGTCGAACGGCAGCGAGTCCGCGCGGACGACCTGGCGGGTGAAGAACCAGCCCGTGTCCGGGTCGGTGTGGTAGGCCGCTTCGACGATCCAGCCGCCGTGTTCGGCGAGGAACCCGGAGATCCGGGCGATGATGCCGGTGCGGTCGGGGCAGCCGAAGGTGATGACGTAGCGGCGTTCGGGAGCGGTCACGCCGGATATTGTCCCCCGCCGGAGTTCAGGGGGCCGCCAGCGGTGCGAGCAGCGCCGGGTCCCCGCTGACCTCGGCGTGGTGCGCCCGCCCCCACAGCGCGCGGTAGACGTCGTCGGCGTCGCCGCGCAGTTCGGCGTCCGGGGTGCCCGGTGGTACCGGCCGCGCGTGTTCGCCGGGGGCCAGCCGCAGGGCCCACGTGCGGCCGGGTGTCGTGAAGTGGATGATCCCGGCTTTTTCGTAGCGCGGCGAGCGTTGCGGGACGAGGAACGTCAGGTACTCGTCGACGCCGTCGGCCGCGAACGCCGGCGAGTACTTCGTGGCCGGCCGCGGGTCGAGCGCGGATTCCGCGTCGAGGCGGTGGATCGCGGCTTCGTGCGCCATCCGCCGCGTCCAGTCGCCGACGCTCACCGCGACGCCCGGGAACGGCGAGCGCGCCGGTGTCTCCGGTGGCTGGGAAAGGGCTTCGCGCATCGCCAGGCGCTGGCCGTCCCACCAGCCGAGCAGCTCGTCCCAGTCGTCGGGCGGGGCCGGTTCGGCCGAGGTGTTCAGCGCCGTCGCGACGGCGAAGCAGTGCACCCACGCCACGTGCCGCACCAGGTCATGGACAGTCCACTTCGGACAGTTCCGGACCGGGGCCGACGGCCCGGCGGTCAGCGCCGCCCGCTTCAGCGCGTCGGCGTGGACGTCGATCGCCTCCAGGAACTCCATGCGCCGACCGTAGCCGCCGCCCGGCTTCGATCGCGAGCACCAGAGCAAGCCCGAGGCCGAAGGACAGCAACAGGCCCTTCGCCGGCTCGTCGGCGAAGGCCACACCGCCGGCGAGCCCGATCAGCACGCTGTAGACCGCCCAGATCGCCGCACCGGCCGCGTCCACCAGCACGAACCGGGCCACCGGGTAACCGAGGCTGCCGTTCGCCAGCGCGCTCGCTACGCGCCCGCCGGGCAGGTAGCGGGCGGCGATGATCAGCAGACCGCCGTTGCGCCGCACCTGGTCCCGCGCCCACTCGTACCGCCGCCGTCCGTTCGGCCCGCGTTCCAGCCGCGCGATCGCCCGCGGCCCGGCCGAGCGCCCGATGGCGTACCCGAGGCAGTCACCCGTCCACGCCCCGCCGGCGGCGATCGCGGCGAGCAGCGCCAGCTGCGCGGGATCCGGCCCGAACAGGACGGCGACGGTCACGACGGTCGTCTCGCTCGGCATGAACGGCAGCAGCGCGTCCGACCCGGACACCGCGAAGACGAGCACCCACAGCCACGGCGAGCCCAGCGCGCCGCGCAGCAGCTCGGTGACGTGCCCCAGGAGTTCCACGCGTTCATGGTGATCACCGCAGGTCACCCGCGGGTGACGCAGCGGGGTGCGGCCGGTGAACAAGCAGTTCTAGGGGGCGACCGGGGCGACGGCGGCCCACGGCACGGTCAGCTCGCCGAGCCGGATGCGCCCCGGCGGCCCCAGCACCGGCCAGCCGCGGGAACCCAGCAGCCGCACCGTTTCCAGCCAGCGGGACCGGGCGCCGAACGCCTGGTGCGGGGCCGCGGCCGCCCAGCAGGCGTCCAGGGTGGACAGCAGGTCGTGGACGCGCTCGCCCGGGACGTTGCGGTGGATCAGCGCCTTCGGCAGCCGCTCGGCCACCGTCGACGGCCGGTCCAGCCCCGCGAGCCGGACCGACAGCGTCAGCGAGACCGGGCCGTCGCGGGACACCAGGACCCACGTCGAGAGGCGGCCGATCTCGTCGCACGTGCCTTCGACCAGGAGCCCTTCAGGGGGCATCGACTCCAGCATCAGCTGCCACGCGCCCGCGACCTCGTGCTCCGCGTACTGGCGCAGCACGTTGAACGCCCGGACCAGGACCGGGCGCGAACCGGCCAGCTCGAACCCGCCGCGCTGGAACGCAAGCCACGGCGGTGCCGCCGCGGACTGCGCGAAAGCGACCCGCTCGGCGTCCAGTTCCAGGCCCAGTACGCGGACGTCGGGGCGGACGCGGCGCAGCCAGCGGGCCAGCTCCACAGTGGTCACCGGGGACGCGCCGTAGCCGAGGTCGACGACCAGGGGTGAGCCGGCGGCGCGCAGCAAGCGGGTCGTCGGGAGCGCGGTGGCGATCCACCGGTCGACCCGGCGCAGGCGGTTCGGGTTGGTCGTTCCTCGGGTCGGCGCGCCGACCGGGCTCAGGCGGCGTCGGCCAGCCACTTCGCGGAGAATTCGGCTTCGCGGTCCAGCAGCTTCGTGACTTGTTCGGCGATCACGCTCTCCAGCTTCGCGCCGAACAGCGGGATCCGCACGACCACCTCGCCGCTCGTCCGCAGCACCGTCTTGGCGCCGTCGGCCAGCAGCGCGGTCCGCGCGGTGATCTCACCCGGGACGCCGCCGACCTCGACCGCCGCCTTGCCCTGGTACTCGGCGCCGGACGGCTGCCAGATCTGCGTGCGCGTCACGATCAGGTCGCCCTTGTGCAGCGTCCGGACGGCCTGCGGCAGCTTGTCGGCGCTGATGCCCTGCCGCAGCTGGTAGCGCAGGCCCTTCTCGGAGACCTCGTACGACAGCAGGGCCGCGGCGTGCCCGCCCAGCTCCTCGAGGCGCGCCCGCAGGGCTTCTTCACCGGCCACGGCGGTGTACGCGGCCGCGACGTCGGCGGAGAAGTCAGCACGGTGCTCGATCCGGGATCCCATGGGCCGGACAGTACCGTCAGGCGCGTGAACCCCGCCCGAACTCCCGCACTCCCGAAGCTCTCCGCGTACACCACGCTGCGCCTCGGCGGTCCGGCCCGCCGGTTCGTCAGCGCCGCGACCAGCGAAGATCTCGTCGCCGCGGTCCGCGAGGCCGACGCGGCGGGCAAGCCGGTGCTGCTGCTCGGCGGCGGCTCGAACCTGGTGGTCGGCGACGCGGGTTTCGCGGGCACCGTCGTCGAGGTGGCGAACACCGGCTGGCGGCGTGCCGGCGCGATCGTCGACGTCGAGGCCGGCCAGAACTGGGACGCCTTCGTCGCCGGGCTGGTCGAGGCCGGGCTGGGCGGGCTCGAATGCCTCTCCGGCATCCCCGGCAGCGTCGGTGCGACGCCGATCCAGAACGTCGGCGCGTACGGCTGCGAAGTCGCCGAGTCGATCGTCTCGCTGGAGCTGTACGACCGCGTGACGCGCGAAGTGCGCACGCTCAAGGCCGACGAGCTCGGCTTCGCCTACCGCACCAGCATCCTCAAGGGAACCGACACCGGGGTCGTGCTCTCGGTCCGCTTCGAGGTCCGCGAAGACGGCCTTTCCGCGCCGGTCCGCTACGCCGAACTCGCCCGCACGCTCGGCGTCGAGATCGGCTCGCGCGTCCCGGCGGCCGACGCGCGCGAAGCCGTCCTGGGGCTGCGTCGCGGCAAGGGCATGGTGCTCGACCCGGCCGACCACGACACGTGGAGCGCGGGCTCGTTCTTCACCAACCCGATCGTCCCGGCGGCCGACGCCGAGGCCGTCCTGGCCCGCATCGCGGAGAGCGTCGAGGGTGCCGCCCCGCAGTACCCGGCCGACGGCGGGACCAAGCTGTCCGCGGCCTGGCTGATCGAGCGCGCCGGCTTCGCCAAGGGGTACCCCGGGCCGGGGAGCCGCGTCTCCCTGTCGACCAAGCACACGCTCGCGCTGACCAACCGCGGCGAGGCGACGACGGAGGATCTGCTCGCCCTGGCCCGCGAGGTGCGCGACGGCGTCCACGAGCGCTTCGGCGTCCGCCTGCACCCCGAACCGCTCTTGATCAACTGCGTCATTTGAGCCGAAACGGGCAACCTGGACGTGTATCGGACGTCTTTGTCGACAACGGTGACGTGCACCTGATCGGCTGGTCTTTACCTTTCGGCGGGTAACGTCAGGCGGGTCACCAGCGCTAAGGGCGTGGAACCTGCTGGTCAGTGGGGGAACTCGGGAGGATTTCGTGATCGAACGGCGCTTGGTCTTCAAGGCGGCTCTCGCGGCGGGGGCCGCTGTGGTCGTCGCGGCGTGTTCGGGCACGAACGACGGCACCGCGCTGCCCACCGGGGCGGCGAACGCCGACGGCGAGGGCGGCGGCGCGCAGCCGGTGGCGAAGATCACGGCCGAGCCGGCCGCCGACGCCAAGGACGCCTCGGTCCTCAAGCCCGTCGTGCTCAAGGTCGCCGACGGCAAGCTCACCGAGTGCAAGGTCACCGCCGACGGCGGCAAGGACCTCAAGGGTGACACCTCGCCCGACGGCCTCACCTGGACCAGCTCCGAGCCGCTCGGCTACGGCAAGAAGTACACCTACGCGGCCAAGGCCACCGGCAGCGACGGCAAGCCGGTCGAGTTCACCGGCACGTTCAGCACGGTCAGTCCGGCGAAGCAGGTCCGCGCCACGCTCAACCCGGCCGACAACGCCCAGGTCGGCGTGGCCATGCCGATCAGCGTCAAGTTCGCGTCGCCGGTCAAGGACCGCGCGGCCGTCGAGAAGGCCCTGTCCGTGAAGACGGACAAGACCGTCGAAGGCGCCTGGGGCTGGCTGTCCGACAGCCAGGTCGACTACCGGCCCAAGGAGTACTGGCCGCAGAACATCACGGTGAACGTCGAGGCGAAGCTGTACGGCGTCGAGCTGGGCGGCGGCGCGTACGGCAAGGCCGACGTCACCACGAAGTTCAAGATCGGCCGCAACCAGGTGGTCAAGGTCAACACCCCCGAGCACCAGATGCACGTCTACCGCGGTGGTGCGCAGGTCAAGAGCTACCCGTGCGCGAACGGGCTGGACGCCGAGGTCGACCGCAACACCCCGAACGGCACCTACATCGTGATGAGCAAGGAGCCGACGGCGGTCTTCGACAACGCCCGCTACGGCTACACGAACGTCAACAAGAAGTGGGCCTGCCGGTTCTCCAACCACGGCGAGTACATCCACGAGAACCAGGACAACGCGGCCAACATCGGGAAGACCAACAACTCCCACGGCTGCGTCAACCTGCTCGAGGCCGACGCCAAGGACTACTTCGACTCCGCACTGGTCGGCGACCCGGTCGAGATCACCGGCTCCAAGCTGGGCGCGCCGATGGCCTCGGACGTCAAGGACTGGAACTACTCCTGGTCGGCTTGGCAGGCGCTGGGCGCCAAGTAGCCGATGCGGACCGAAGTCGTCGGACACGGCGGGACGCGCCTCGGCCTGCGGGTCGAGGGTGCGGAGAACAGCAGGCCGATCGTGTTCGTGCACGGCTGGGCGCAGTCGTCCGGCTGCTGGGCCGCGCAGCTCGCCGACCCGGCGCTGACCGAGCGGTTCCGCCTGGTCGCGATGGACCTGCGCGGGCACGGCGCGTCCGACGTCCCGGCCACGGGGTACGACGACCCGGTGGTCTGGGCCGACGACCTCGCCGCGGTGCTCGACTTCGCCGGCCCTGGCGCGATCGTCGTCGCCTGGTCCTACGGCGGTCTGGTGCTGACCGACCACATCCGGGTGCACGGCACCGCACGGCTGCGCGGGCTCGTGCTCGTCGGCGCGATCACCGAGATCGGCCCGGACCGGCCGGGCGGGACCATCGGCTCGCTGATGCGGGAGCACATGCGCGCGATGCTTTCGGACGATCCGGACATCGCGCTCCCGGCGCTCACGGCGTTCAGCCGCGACATGGTGACCCGGCCGATCCCCGGTACCCAGGCCCAAGCCCTGCTCGGCGCTTCTCTCAGCGTGCCGCCCGCGGTGCGGTCCGCCCTCTTCCGGCGGAACATCGGCAGTGAAGAAGTGCTGGCCACGGTCGACAAGCCGGCCCTGGTCCTGCACGGCTCGAGCGATCGGGTGATCGACGCCGCGGCGATGAAGTACGCCGTCGGGAAGATTCCGGGGGCCACCGGACGTTGGTTCCTTGGCGGGGGTCATGCGCCCTTCGCCGAGACCGCGGACGAGTTCGACGCGGTGCTCCGGCAGTTCGCCGAGGAATGCTGACGTAGAACGCGGGAGACGAGACAGGTGACCAGCTCCATCCGGGGGTTCCGTGCTGCGCCGCGCCGGGTAGCGGTGCTGTCCGTGCACACTTCGCCGCTCGAACAGCCAGGGACCGGCGACGCGGGCGGGATGAACGTCTACGTCAGCCAGACGGCGACCGAGATGGCCCGCCGCGGGGTCGAGATCGAGGTGTTCACCCGCGCGACGGCGTCGGACCAGCCGCCGAAGGTCGAGCTGGCGCCGGGCGTGACCGTCCGGCACGTGCAGGCGGGGCCCTTCGAGCCGCTGAGCCGCGACGAGCTGCCCGCGCAGCTGTGCGCGTTCACCTCCGGCGTGCTGCGCACCGAGGCGTTCCACGAGCCCGGCTACTACGACCTCATCCACTCGCACTACTGGCTCTCGGGCCAGGTCGGCTGGCTCGCCCGCGACCGCTGGTCCGTGCCGCTGGTGCACACCGCGCACACCCTGGCGAAGGTGAAGAACGCCGCGCTCGCCGAGGGTGACAAGCCCGAGCCGCGCCTGCGCGTGATCGGCGAGGAGCAGGTCGTCGCGGAGGCGGACAGGCTGGTCGCCAACACCCCGGTCGAAGCGCGGCAGCTCATCGACCTCTACGGCGCCGAGCCGCACGCGGTGCACGCCGTGCCGCCGGGTGTCGACCTCGAACGCTTCACCCCCGGGCCGAAGAACCTCGCACGCGCCGAGCTCGGGCTGCCCGACGACGCCGTCGTGCTGGCGTTCGCCGGCCGGATCCAGCCGCTGAAGGCGCCGGACGTCCTGCTGTACGCCGCCGAAGCGCTGCTGCGACGGCGGCCCGAACTGGCGTCGAAGCTGATCGTGCTGATCGTCGGCGGGCCGTCCGGCACCGGGCTGGAGCAGCCGCAGGCGCTGCGCGAACTCGCCGTGTCGCTCGGCATCGAGCGGCAGGTCCGGTTCCTGCCGCCGCAGCCGGGCGAGGCGCTCGCCCGGGTCTTCCGCGCCGCCGACGTCGTCGCGGTGCCCAGCTACAACGAGTCGTTCGGGCTGGTCGCGCTGGAGGCGCAGGCCTGCGGGACGCCGGTGGTCGCCGCCGACGTCGGCGGGTTGCCGATGGCGGTGCCGCACGGCGTCTCCGGGCTGCTGGTGCCGGGGCACGGCGCCGACGAGTGGGCGGACGCGCTGGCCGCGATCGCGCTGCGCCCCGACCGGTGCGCCGAGCTCGGCGCCAACGCCGCCCTGCACGCGCGGCACTTCTCCTGGCGTCGTACGACGGACGCGCTGCTCGACATCTATGCTCAGGCCACCAGCGCGTTCTCCCGCGCCCTGGAGCTGCGCGCGGAGGTGGCGGTGTGAGTCTCGACGAGCTGATCAAGTCCACTTTGGACGAAGCGGGGCTCGAGTACGACCGGCGTGGCCCGGGAAAGTACTTCGTCACGCTGCCGGGCACGAAGAAGCTGCAGACCAACGCGTGGCTCGTCGACGGCGACCACGCGTTCTCCGTGGAAGCGTTCGTCTGTCGGCGTCCCGACGAGTCCCATGAGGACGTTTACCGGTTCCTGTTGCAGCGCAACGCGAAGCTCTACGGCGTGCACTACACAGTGGACAATCTCGGCGACATCTACCTGGTCGGCCGGTTCGGCAAGGAGACGCTGAGCGCCGACGAGCTCGACAAGGTGCTCGGCCAGGTCCTCGAGGCCGCCGACGGCGACTTCAACACGCTGCTGGAGATCGGCTTCGCGACGTCGATCAAGCGCGAGTGGGACTGGCGCGTCTCCCGCGGCGAGTCCCTGGCCAACCTCGAGGCGTTCAAGCACCTCGTCGGACCCGCGAAGCCGCACGAACCCGGCTTGACCGAGTCGTGACCCGGCCCGTGCAACGGGGCTGAACCGGACATCCGTCTCACCGCCAGTCGAAACTGGAGGGAGACGCAGGATGCGGACTCGATGGAGAACCCTGTTCGCGGTCGCGGGCGTGGCTTTTGTGCTGGCCGGCTGCTCGGCGAACGAGAGCGGCACGTCGTCCTCGGCGGACAGCGCCGGGATCGGCCCGGCCCCGGCGGTGCCCCAGCAACCGCAGCAGGGGACCGCGGGGAACGGGAAGGCCGAGACGAACAAGGGGCAGCAGGTCCCCGCGCCGCAGGCCGGGGCGGCCGATCGCAAGCTCTCGCGCAGCGCGCGGCTCGAACTGACCGCCACCAAGGTCACCGACGTCGTCGCCGAGGCCCGGGGGATCGCGCAGGGCGCCGGGGGTTACACGGGCCAGGAGAGCACCGGCGAGAGCACGGCGACGCTCAGCCTCGCCGTGCCCGCCGAGAAGCTGGACGGCGTGCTCGACCAGCTTTCCCACCTGGGCACCAACCTGGTGCGGCGGGAGATGAACACCCAGGACGTCACCGAGCAGACCATCGACGTCGAAGCGCGGCTGGCGACACAACGGGCGTCCGTGGAGCGGATTCGCGCGCTGCTCGCGAAGGCGACTTCGGTGTCGGAGATCGCTTCCGTGGAAAGTGAGCTCACGAGTCGCGAAGCGACCCTCGAATCTCTCGAACAGCAACGGAATTCGCTCGCCGGCAGCGTCGCGATGTCGACCGTCGCGATGACCATCCGGAGTGTGGCCGCGCCGCCGCCCGCCACGGAAGACCACAGTGGATTCGTCGGCGGCCTGGCCGGCGGCTGGGACGCGTTCCTCGTCTTCGGCGGCGGCCTGCTGACGGTGCTGGGCGCGATCGCGCCGTTCCTGCTCATCATCGGCCCGCTCGCCGTGCTGGGCTGGTGGCTGCACCGCCGTCGCCGCGCTTCGCGGCCGGTGCCCGTGACGCCCGAGGTGTGAAGCGGGCAGGCGGGACGGCTCGAGGGAGGGGGGAGTCGCGATCTCGAGCCGCCCCGCTGAAGTTCCCGCCGATCAGGACCCGGTGACGAGGGGGGTGCCAACGGGGCCGGCGGGCCGCGGCTCGGCAGGGGGGAGACGAGCCGCGGTCAAAGCCCGAAACCGGCCGGGGAGTGCGTGGAATCCGGCCGCTCGGGACGTAAGTCAACCTGTCAGAACTCGACCTGTAATCACAAGACTACACACTAGTCCGTTCGAGTGAACTTTGCGCAGACCGATAACGCAGTGCAGCATGTTGCACCGAATTTGCCCCTTGTTGGCAGGTGGTCTTGTCATCGGGTGAAGGTGTTACTCCGCGGTAACACACTCTGTGTAGGTCGGCTGGGGAAAACCCCAGACCTGGGAGGTCACCAGCGGGCGCCGTGGTCCGTTCTGGCAGGCTGGACCCCATGGGCGAACTTGGGACGTTGGTGCTGCTCCGGCACGGGCAGAGCACGTGGAACGCGGAAAACCTGTTCACCGGCTGGGTGGACGTACCCCTTTCGGAGCAGGGCGAGGGCGAAGCCCGCAAGGGCGGGCAGCTGCTGGCCGATGCCGCGCTGCTGCCGGACGTGGTGCACACCTCGCTGCTGCGGCGCGCGATCTCGACCGCGAACATCGCCCTCGACGCCGCGGACCGGCACTGGATCCCGGTGAAGCGCGACTGGCGGCTCAACGAGCGCCACTACGGCGCGCTGCAGGGCAAGGACAAGAAGCAGACGCTGGCCGAGTTCGGCGAGGAGCAGTTCATGCTCTGGCGCCGCTCGTACGACACCCCGCCGCCGGCGATCGACCCGAAGGACGAGTGGAGCCAGGCCGGCGACGCCCGCTACGCGGACCTCGGCGACAGCGCCCCGCTGACCGAGTGCCTCAAGGACGTCGTCGCGCGCCTGCTGCCGTACTGGGAGTCCGCGATCGTGCCGGACCTGCGCGCGGGCAAGACCGTGCTGGTCGCCGCGCACGGCAACTCGCTGCGCGCGCTCGTCAAGCACCTCGACGGGATCTCGGACGCCGACATCGCGGGCCTCAACATCCCGACCGGCATCCCGCTGCGCTACGACCTCACCGACGACCTCGAGCCGGTGAAGCCGGGTGGCGAGTACCTCGACCCGGCCGCCGCCAAGGAAGCCGCGGCCGCGGTCGCGAACCAGGGCCGCTGACACGCCAAAGCCGTGAAGGACACCTTCAGGGACATAGAGTCCCTGAAGGTGTCCTTCACGGCTTTCAGGAGCCGGTGACGGCCTGGATCGCGGTCGCCTTCCAGGAGCCGCCCGCGCGGACGATGTCGAGCGTGGCCGTCACGGGCTTGGTGGTCACCTGGCCCGCCGCGTCCGTCACCTGCAGGTTCGCGTAGAGCAGCACCGTCGCATTGTCGCCGGTGACCGACGTCACGCCGGTCATCAGGTCCGGCGGGACGACGGCGCGCACCCCGCCCTTGCGGATCCCGTCGACGTAGGCGGCCTTCGACCGGCGGTACTCGCTCAGCAGCGGCTCGGCGGCGACGGCTTCGGCCCGCGCGTAGGTGCCTTCGGGATCGGCGCTGTCCGCCGAGGCCAGCGCGTTCACGGCGGTCCGCGCCCCGGTCAGCGCCGAGTCGCGCAGGCCGGCCGGACTGCCGTCGGCGGGGTGCGGCGCGGGCGGGGCCTGGGCCGGGCTCACCGCGATGTCGGAGAGCCGCCAGGCGCCGTCCGCCTTGAGCGCGGTGAACGCGACCGTCGCCAGGCCCTTCGTCGTCCCGTTGACCTGTTCGAGCACGGTCAGCGCACGCACCCGGTTCCCGGTCAGCTCGAGGGCCGCGGACACCAGCACCCGGGTGGTCAGGCGGACCCGCTGCGGGCTGCTCTTGACCTGCGCGAACAGCGTCGCGTACTGCGCTTTGGCGGCGCCCGTGAGATGCGCGTCGGCGGTCTTGTCGAACGCGGCCGGATCCGCGGAGTCGTAGGTGAAGACCGCTTCGGCCGCGATCTTCACGGCGGCGAGCGCGGCGGCCGTACCCGGGACGTCGATCACCGCGAGGTTCTCCGCGCCCGGGATCGCCGCGGCCGTGCCCGGGACGGCCGAAGAGCACGCCGAGCACACCGAGGACGCCGCCGTCGCGAGGACCAGCGCCAGCAGCGCTCGCCTCACAGAAGCCCGGCTTCGCGGGCCAGCGCACCCGCCTGGAACCGCGAGGACGCGCCGAGGATCTCCATCAGCTCGGCGACGCGGCGCCGGTAGGTCCGCAGGCCGACGCCGAGCGTGCGGGCGGCCACCTCGTCCTTGCAGCCCGACGCCAGCTGCTCGAGGATCTCCCGCCCGCCGAGCTCGGTGAACCGCGCCTGGTAGGCCGCGAGGTCGGTGGCGCCGGCCCAGGCCGCCTCGAACAGCGACTGGATGCCCTGGACCAGCTCCGGGTTGCTGACGACGGTGTAACTGCGGACGTGGCCGACGCGGTCGCCGGCCACGATCGCGATCCGGCGGTCGAGCAGGATCGTCTCGTTGATCTCGCGTTCGGTGATCCGGATGCGCGCGCCGTGCGTGGTCATGAACCGCAGGTGCTCCGCCAGCTCGGGGTCGAGCAGCACGCCGGGCTGGTAGACCTTGCGCACGGTCGTGTGCTCCCGCACCGCCTGCTCCCGCTCGGGCGCGCTGGGGTGCGCCGTCGCCCACGTGTGCAGGTCCCGCGCCGCGCACGAGACCTCGGTCGCCGCCGCGAACAGGTGCTTCGTCCGCTCGAACAGCTCCGCTTCGCCGCGCACCACAACGACGTCCGTCACCTTTTCCACACCTTCGAGTGTCCGCTGCGTGGCAGCAAACTGCCAAACCCGGCCCGGATCCGGCCAGGTGGCGAAGCTGGAGGCATGACCACGAACACCCTTCCCGCCGCCGCGGCGGGCACCTGGAAGCTCGGCTCCTTCGAAGTCAACCGGCTCGGTTACGGCGCGATGCGCCTGATGTCCACTTCGGACGGCGGCGTCCGCGACCGCGAGACGTCCATCGCGGTGCTCCGCCGCGCCGTCGAGCTCGGCGTGAACCACATCGACACCGCTTCCTTCTACTTCGCCGGCCCGCGCGCGGCGAACGAACTCATCAACAGCGCCCTCGCGCCGTACGACAACCTGGTGCTCACCACCAAAGTCGGTCCCGGCCGCGACTTCGAGGGCACCTTCTTCACGGCCCGGCCCGAGCAGCTGCGCGCGCAGGTCGAGCAGAACCTGCGCGAGCTGGGTCTGGACCACCTCGACGTCGCCAACTACCGCATCGGCGAAGGCCTCGACCGCGGCACCGGCTCCCTCGCCGACGGTTTCGGCGCGCTCGCCGACCTCCGGGAGAAGGGGCTGATCCGCGAGCTGGGCATCTCCAACGTCGGCCCGGAACACCTGACCGAGGCCCTGGCGATCGCGCCGGTCGTCTGCGTGCAGAACCAGTACGGCCTGACCGCGCGCCGGGAGGACGACGAGCTCGTCCGGCTGTGCGCCGACCACGGCATCGCCTTCGTGCCGTTCTTCGCCGTCGCCAGCGGAACGGGTGAGGACGCGCGGGTCGCGGAGGTCGCGAAGCGCCACGACGCCACCCCGGCGCAGATCCGGCTCGCCTGGACCCTGCACCAGGGCCCGCACGTGCTCGCGATCCCGGGCACCGGCGACGTCGCGCACCTCGAGCAGAACGTCGCCGCGGCGGCGCTGGAACTCACCGACGAGGATCTGAAGACACTCGAACGGGACAACTGATTCACCCGGAATGTCTCGCTCGGGAATCGGCCGGGTGAACGTGGGCTGACACCCGGGCGAACAAGTCGTCCTCAGGTGTCGCGGTGCTCACGACTGGGCGGACAACGCTAGGCCGAAGGGCCACAACAGCGCTTACGATCGGCCCGTGACCACGCCTGTTTCACTCGCACTGGCCATCGGCGCCCTGGTGGCCGGTGCGGTGGTCGGCTACCTCCTCGCGCGGGCGCGAACCCGCCGCGAAGAGGCCCGCCCGCCGGGCCCGACCGTCGCGGAGCTCCTGGAGCGCCTGGTCCGGTCCTCCCACAACGGCGTCGTCGTGCTCAACAAGTTCGGCGACATGGTGCTGCACAACCCGCGGGCCTACGAGCTCGGCCTGGTCCGGGTCAACCAGGCCGACCCGCGGGCCCGCAAGGCCGCCGAACAGGTCGTCGAAACCGACGAGGCGCTGGAGATCGACCTCTCGCCGCTGGAAGCGCGCGGCCGGCAGCCGGAGGCGGTGCTCGGCCAGGTCCGGCCCCTCGGCGACGGCTTCACCGTCGTCGAGGCGGTCGACCACTCCGAGGCCATCCGGCTGGAGGCCGTGCGCCGCGACTTCGTCGCCAACGTCAGCCACGAGCTCAAGACCCCGGTCGGTGCGATCGCGCTGCTCACCGAGGCCGTGCTCGACGCCGCCGAGGACGTCGAGGAGGTCCGCCGCTTCGGCAGCAAGATCCTGCGCGAGTCGACCCGGCTCGGCCAGCTCGTCACCGAGCTGATCGCGCTTTCCCGGCTGCAGGGGGCCGAGCGGCTGCCGGACCTCAACGTCGTCGAAGTCGACGCCGTCGTCCGCGAATCCCTCGGCCGCACGACGCTCTCGGCGGAGTCCGCCGACATCAGCATCACCACCGACCCGGCCAGCGGCCTGCTCATCGAGGGCGACCGCACGCTGCTGGTCACGGCGCTGTCGAACCTGCTGGAGAACGCCGTCGCGTACTCGCCGGCCGGCAGCCCGGTGTCCATCAGCAGGCGGCTGGCCGACGGCATGGTCGAGATCGCCGTCACCGACCGCGGCATCGGCATCCCCGAGGACGAGCAGACCCGCGTGTTCGAGCGCTTCTACCGCGCCGACAAGGCCCGGTCGCGGGCCACCGGCGGCACCGGGCTCGGCCTGGCGATCGTCAAGCACGTCGCGGCCAACCACGGCGGTTCGGTCGGCCTGTGGAGCCGGCCGGGCACCGGCTCGACGTTCACCCTCCGCATCCCCGCGCACGTCAGCCCCGAGCCGGCCCCCGAGCCGGCGCGGGCGGCCAAGACCTCGCCGGCACCACGGCAGGAGAAGACCCCCGAGCGCACCCAGAGGCTCGTGGTTACCGGGCAGGAAAGCCCAGATCATGGAGGAAACCTGTGACCAGGGTTCTCATCGTCGAAGACGAGGAGTCGTTCGCCGACCCGCTCGCCTTCCTGCTGCGGAAGGAAGGGTTCACCGCCGCGGTGGCCGGCACCGGCCAGGCCGCGCTGGAGGAGTTCGACCGCAACGGCGCCGACATCGTCCTGCTCGACCTGATGCTGCCGGGCATGAGCGGCACCGACGTCTGCAAGCAGCTGCGCCAGCGTTCCGCGGTGCCGGTGATCATGGTGACCGCGCGCGACAGCGAGATCGACAAGGTCGTCGGCCTGGAACTGGGCGCGGACGACTACGTCACCAAGCCGTACTCGGCGCGTGAGCTGATCGCGCGGGTCCGCGCGGTGCTGCGCCGCGGCGGCGAGCCCGGCGCCGAGGGCGAGCTGGCCCCGCTGGTGCTCTCGGCGGGCCCGGTCCGGATGGACGTCGAACGCCACGTGGTGACGGTCGACGGTGAGGAGGTCTCGCTCCCGCTCAAGGAGTTCGACCTGCTCGAGTACCTGCTCCGCAACGTCGGCCGGGTGCTCACCCGCGGCCAGCTGATCGACCGGGTGTGGGGCGCGGACTACGTCGGCGACACCAAGACCCTCGACGTCCACGTGAAGCGCCTGCGCTCGAAGATCGAGCCGGACCCGGGTTCGCCGCGCCACCTCGTGACGGTGCGCGGGCTGGGCTACAAGTTCGAGACGTAAAGCCCTCGTAAACCGCACTTTCGCCGTGAAAGTGTACCGGAGGTGGTAACTCCGGAACACTTTCACGGCGAAAGTGCGGCCTTGGCCGGACCGAGTGTTGTTGGTTACATGTTCGAGACCTGACGCTCGGGCCGGTACGCTGGACCCCCGTGCGCCTAGGGGTACTCGACGTCGGTTCCAACACCGTCCACCTGCTCGTGGTCGACGCCCACCGTGGCGCCCACCCGACCCCGATGCATTCCGAGAAGTCCGTGCTCCGGCTGGCCGAGCGGATCACCCGCACCGGAGACCTCAGCAAGACCGGCGCGGACGAGCTCGTGACCGCGGTCGAATCCGCCAAGGCGGCGGCCGTCCGGCTCGGCTGCGAAGAGGTCATGGCGTTCGCCACCTCCGCCGTCCGCGAAGCCAAGAACTCGGCGAAAGTGCTGGCCCGCGTGGCCGACGAGACCGGCGTCGAGCTGCAGGTCCTCTCCGGCATCGACGAAGCCCGGCTGACCTTCCTCGCCGTCCGCCGCTGGTACGGCTGGTCGGCCGGGCAGCTGCTGGTGCTCGACATCGGCGGCGGCTCGCTGGAGATCGCGATGGGCCGCGACGAAGAGCCCGTGCTGGCCGAATCGCTGCCGCTGGGCGCCGGTCGCACCACCCGGACCCGCTTCCGGCACGACCCGCCGACGCGCTCGGAGCTCGTCGCGACGTCGGCCTGGCTCGACGACCAGCTCACCGAGCTCGCGCGGAAGATCACCAAATGGGGTGAACCGGATCGCGTCGTCGCGACGTCGAAGACGTTCCGGTCGCTGGCCCGGCTGACCGGCGCCGCCCCCTCGGCCGCGGGCCCGCGAGCGCGCCGTACGCTCTCGGACACCGCCTTGCGCCAGCTCCTGGCCTTCATCTCGCGGATGCCCTCGGCCGATCTGGCGCAGCTCGAGGGGGTCAGTTCGAGCCGATCGCACCAGCTGGTGGCGGGCGCGCTCGTCGCGCAGGCCACGATGCGGGCGCTCGGCGTGCCGGAACTCGAGATTTGCCCGTGGGCTCTGCGAGAAGGTGTCATCCTGCGGCGGCTGGACCATTCCACCGGCGCGGATGAAACTGGAGCCGCGCTCGTGGCGCGCTTCGGCGCACAGGAGGACCGGTGAAAGCAGACGACTGGACTTCGCCCGCGACGGTGTTTTGCTTGAAGCACGGGCACGATGGAGAGGTGACGGACATGCAGAGGACGACGTACAGCGCGCGCTGCGCCGCCGGCGTGCCGTCGGGAGCCTCCCGAGGTGCCGGCCCTGACAACTCGGTGCGCGCGAGGGATTACCAGGTATGACGGACCAGACCGGAGGCGACCAGCCGCAGAAGACCGTGGCTGAGCTGCTCGCCCAGCACGGTGCGCAGGTCGACGGCGGACGCCGCCGCCGACGTCGCGCCGTCGATGACGACGACGAACCGGCCACCCCGGAGCCGCCCGGCCCGACCGGCACGCACCGGCGGCCGGGGATCGGCGACACCGGCCCGCAGGCGATCATCGACCGGGTCAACTCCGAGGGCACGGTCCCGCCGCCCCCCGCTCCGCCCGCCCGTCCGGCGGGTGGCCGGCGCCGTTCCGAGCCGCCACCCCCGCCGCCGCCCGCGTCCCGCGTGGTCCCGCCGGACTCGCAGCCGTTGCCGCGGCCGCCGCAGCCCCCGGGCCGCCCCGGCCCCGAGTCCGGGCAGTACGCGCGCCCGGTCCCGCAGGAGTCGGGCCAGTTCAACCGCCCGGCGCCGCCCCAGGAGTCCGGGCAGTTCGGGCGCCCGGAGCCCGCTCAGCCGCCGGCGCCGCAGCGGCCGCAGGAGTCGGCTCAGCTGCCGGTGCCGCCGCGTGCGCCGCGCCGCCAGCCGCCGCCCCCGCAGCAGCCGTCCCAGCAGCTGCCCCAGCCGTCCAAGCAGCTTCCGGTGCCCCCGCCGCCCCCGCCGGCGGCCGAGGAGACGCGGGCAGCCGTGCCGCCGGTCCGGCGCCGCCCGCCCCCGCCGCCGCAGCCTTCGCAGCAGCTGCCGACCCCGCCGCCGCCCGGCAGCCCCCTGTCGGCGCGGCTCGACGGGCTCAACGGCACCCCGGACGCCGACGTGGACGGCCTCGGCGGCCCAGCCGGTCCTGGCGGGCCTCCCGGGCCTCCCGGGCCGATGGCCAGCGGCACGTTCGCCGCGCCGCCCGGACCGCCGCGCCGGGCCCCGTCGCGGCGTCCGCAGCCGAAGCAAGAGGCCTACACCGAGCAGTTCTCCGCCGTCCCCGACGAAGAGCCGCCGCCCCCGGCCCGGCCGAAGAAGGGCAAGCCGCAGCCCGAGACCCCGGACATCTCCACGCCCGCGGGCCTCGCCAACTGGCGCAAGCGCCGCCAGAAGGAGCAGATGGAGGACACCGAGATCGGTGTCATGCCGGTGGTGCCCGCCGACGCTCCGGACGACGGCTACCCCGACGACGACTTCGAGCCGGACGACGGTTTCGCTCCCGAAGGCAGCGGCTACCAGGCCGCCTACGACGCGGGCCCGCCGACCGGCACCTACCCGCCGCCGATGCCGTTCGCGCCCGGCGACCGCGCCTCGCGGACGCCGATCCCGGACGACCTGGAGCCCTACGAGCGCGAGTTCGCCGAGCCCGGCTACCCGGCCGACGGCCCGGACTTCGAGCAGGACGACTACGGGTACGAGCAGGGCGACGGCTACGAGGACGACGAGTACGACGACGCGCCCGAACCGGCCGCCGAGCCGGCTCCCGCGGGCTCGCCGGGCAAGCAGTGGCTCGGCCTGGCCGGGCAGCTCGCCCTCGGCGTCGTCGGCGGGGCCGCCGTCTGGCTGGGCTTCAACTGGCTGTGGGTGAACATCCCGGCCGCCGCGCTGGTCGCGGCCGTGCTGGTGGTCGTCGCGCTGGTCTGGATCGTGCGGAAGATCCGCCGCGCCGAGGACCTGCAGACCACCGTGCTCGCCGTGTTGGTCGGCTTGGTGGTGACCGTCTCACCGGCGGCGTTGTTGCTGGTCGGACGCTGATCGCCGGGTAGGGGATGAGACCTGGATCCCCTTCCCGGCCCGGCGGTGCGGCCCACCCTCGGTGACGAGGCAGGATGTCCGGCGTGACAGACGAGAAGCCGGTGCCCGTCGGGCTCAGCACGGCGTCGGTGTGGCCGCTCAAGGCCGGCTCGGCGTTCGAGCTGGCCGCCGAGCTCGGTTACGACGGCGTCGAGGTGATGGTCTGGGCCGACGCGGTCAGCCAGGACGTCACGGCCCTGCGCCGCTGGTCGCGCCGCACCGGTGTGCCCGTGCTGTCGATCCATTCGCCGTCGCTGCTGATCACCCAGCGGATCTGGTCGCCGGACCCGGTGGTGCGGCTGCGGATGTCGGTCGACGCCGCGGTGGAGCTCGGCGCGCGGACCGTCGTCGTGCACCCGCCGTTCCGCTGGCAGCGCCGCTACGGCGACGCGTTCGGCGACCTCGTCGACGAGCTGGAGGAGTCCAGCGGCGTCGAGATCGCCGTCGAGAACATGTTCAAGGTCCGGCCGCCCGGCGGGTCGAAGAACTCGCGCGTGTCGGCGTTCCGGCCGTCGATCGACCCCACGGACGTCGGGTTCCGGCACTACACGCTCGACCTGTCGCACACGGCGGCGGCGCGGATGGACGCGCTGGCGCTGGCGCAGCGGATGGGGGAGGGCCTCACCCACGTCCACCTGGCCGACGGCACCGGCATCCCGAAGGACGAGCACATGGTGCCCGGCCGCGGCGGCCAGCCGTGCGCGTCGCTGCTGGAGAAGCTGGTCAGCAACGGTTTCGCCGGCCAGATCGTGCTGGAGATCAACACCCGGCACGCGCTCACGCAGGCCCAGCGCGTCCGCGACCTCGCCGAGGCGCTGCTGTTCGCACGCTTCCACCTGGGGCAGTAACTGAGCACGTTCCGACAGGACACGACTACTCCCGCCACCGAATCGGGCACGTGAACACGTAAAGTTCCGACTGTGAACACGTTGCGCTCGTTGATCTCCGCCATCCCCGGTCCGGACCTGTTTTCCCCGATCGGGACCGTGGGTACGGACGGGACCGCGCGTTCGTGAGCGCAACGGACGGCACCGCCGTGTCCTTCGACACGGCGACCGCGACGCGGTCGATGGGGGACGGCACCTTCACCGCGGTGCTGCGCGCGGAGTGGGCCATCGGGTCCCATCCGCACGGGGGGTTCCTGCTGGCCCTGCTGGCCAAGGCGGGGGTCGCCGCGCTGAACGAACGCGGGGAGCCGCACGCCGAGCCCCTGGTCGTCAGCGCGGAGTTCCTGCACGCGCCCGCGCTCGGCCCGGTGCTGCTGCGCACGGACGTCCGCAAGGTCGGCCGCCGCGCGACGGTCGTCGAGGTCCGGCTGGAGCAGCGCGGCCGCAGCTGCGTCGAGGCGCGCGTGACCACCGGCCGGCTGCCGGTGCGGCGCCCGGAGTGGACCGACGTGCCGTCGATGCCCGCCGAGCCGTCGCCGGGGGCGCTGACCATGCCGGAGAGCCCCGAGGGCCCGTTCAACCTGGCCAAGGGCTGCGACGTCCGGCTCGACCCGGCGACCGCGGGCTACCTGTCCGGCCGGACGGGTGAGCCGCCGCGGATGCGCCTGTGGGTCCGGCCGCGCCACGGCCTGGTCGACCCGTACTTCACGCTCCTGGCGTCGGACGTCAACCCGCCGGTGGTGATGAACCTGGGCCGCATCGGCTGGGCCCCGACGGTCCAGCTGACGGCCCTGCTGCGCACCCGCCCGGCCCCGGGCTGGCTGCGGGTCATCGTCGAGTCCCGGTCGGTGCACGAGTCGTGGTTCGACTCGGACGCCACGGTGATCGACGCCCAGGGACGGCTGGTCTGCCAGGCCCGGCAGCTGGGCCTGGCACCGGCCCCGGGCGGCTGAGCGCGGGTCCGGCCGGGCCGGTGCCGGCGGTCCTGCTGGGCGCCGCTGTCAGGTCGGTCTCGTCGGTCACGGGAGCCACCGGGCGCGTCTCGGCGAGCCCAGGCCCGCCCCCGGGCGGCTGAGCGCCGATCTGGCACGCTTGACGGCATGACGGTCATCGCGGTGCTGGGTGCGGGAAAGATCGGCGAGGCGTTGCTCTCGGGGCTGCTGCACGGTGGTCACGCGCCGGGCGACCTGCTCTTCACCGAGCGGTACCCGGCGCGCGTCGAGGAGCTGACGGCCCGCTACGGCATCCGCGGCGTCGAGGTCGAGGACGCCGCCAAGCAGGCCGACGTGCTCGTCGTGGCCGTCAAGCCGCAGGACATCGATCCCGTGCTGGCCGAACTGGCGCCGCTGCTGGGCCCGTCGTCGCTGGTGGTGTCGCTCTGCGCGGGGCTGCCGACGTCGCTGTACGAGCGCCGGCTGGCCGAGGGCGTGCCCGTGGTGCGGGTGATGCCGAACACGCCGATGCTGGTCGGCGAGGCCATGAGCGCCATCTCCGCGGGCCGCCACGCGACCGCCGAGCACCTGGCCGCGGTCAAGGACCTGCTCTCGCACGTCGGCCAGGTCGTCGAGGTGCCGGAGGCCCAGCAGGACGCCGTCACGGCATTGTCCGGCTCCGGCCCGGCGTACTTCTTCTACCTGGTCGAGGCCATGATCGACGCCGGCATCCTGCTCGGCCTCCCGCGCGCGCTCGCCGGCCAGCTGATCATCCAGTCGGCCGTCGGCGCGGCGAAGATGCTCGCCGAGTCGGACGAGCACCCGGTGCTGCTGCGCGAGGCCGTGACGTCGCCCGCGGGCACCACCATCAACGCCATCCGCGAGCTGGAGAAGCACGGCGTCCGCGCGGCCCTGCTCGACGCCATCGAGGCGGCCAAGGACCGCTCGGAGGCGCTGGGCAAGGCCCACGAGAGCTGAGCCCGCGTCACGGCGCGCACGTCTCCGGTCGTCGTGGTGGTTGTTCGGGAACGGCCCGGCCGTCCTCGACGAGGCCGCTTCTCCTCGCCCCCGAAGCCGCGCGGCGAGGCCGCTCGAGCCGGTCTGCGGCCGGTACCCCGCGATCTCGGCACCGGGCCCGTCGCCGGTGGCCGGTGAGTGGGCTCTCATCGCTCGAACGAGGCTTCTCTCGACCTCGATGGTGCCCGGATTCATCGTTATGGGCGATTGTGGCGGTCTTGCACGCGCGAGTGGGTGTGCGTTAGCGCTGGTAGGAGCCCATCTCGGTGACAGGCGTCGCATTAGTCCCACCAGTCCCGCTACTCTCGATAGAGCACGTGCGTGTCGATACCACAGGTGGGGAAGCCTCGTGGCGCGACACGTGTCGAAGGACGCGGTAAAAATGTCGCCGAACAAGAAGGAAGAGCTGCCCGCTGTCGGGCAGGTCCAGTTCCTGACGGTCGCCGAAGTGGCCACGCTGATGCGGGTCTCCAAGATGACCGTCTACCGTCTCGTGCACTCGGGTGAGCTACCCGCCGTCAGGGTCGGGAAGTCCTTCCGGGTGCCGGAGAAAGCAGTGCACGAGTACCTCCAGGGTGCGTATTACGACGTGGGCTGAAACAACCGGGGGATCCGCCAGCCGGACCCCCGAAAGGCCAGCTGAACCGGTCAGCGGGCACGCCGCCGCCAGCGGCGCGCGGGGCTTGGACGTGCCCGCCGACCGGCCCGCGCGACGTGGCGGGTAACCTGGAAAACCGCTCGTGCCTGTGCGCTCCACCCGTTGGACGCTGCGCCGGGCAGCGTGACCGACGACGAACTAAGGAGCGCCCATGGGCTCTGTGATCAAGAAGCGCCGTAAGCGCATGTCCAAGAAGAAGCACCGCAAGCTGCTTCGCCGCACGCGTGTGCAGCGTCGTAAGGCCGGTAAGTAGTAGCCCGGCTCAGCCGAGCGTGACCGTGGCCCGTCCAGTCTCTGGACGGGCCACGTCCATGTGGTGGACGCGCCTCCCCTGTTCGAGTGAGGCGCTCGTCGCTTTTCGGGGCGTGGCGGTTAATAGCATGTAAGACACCCGGGAGCTACCACTGATGAGCGGTAACATCTCAAGGGCGTCCGCGCGATGCTTCCAGTGAGTGCAGGTTCGCGCACGTCGGGTGATCGTCCGCCCCACACACGCCCTACACCGCAGGGAGTCGTATGCCGTCGAACATCGTGCTCGTGACCGGGGTCGCCGGGGAGCTGGGCGGGAAACTGCTCGCCCGCCTCGGCAACAACCCCGACTTCGAGCGGGTCATCGGCGTCGACACGGTACCGCCGGACAAGACGGTGCTGCAGCGCATGGGCAACGCGGAGTTCGTCCGCGCGGATATCCGGAACCCGTTGATCGCCAAGGTGATCAGCACGGCCAAAGTGGACACCGTGGTGCACGCGTCGTGCACCGCGCACCCCGCCGGCCCGGGCCGGCGCACGGCCATCAAGGAAGTCAACGTCATCGGCACCATGCGGCTGCTCGCGGCCTGCCAGCGTTCGCCGTTGGTGCGCAAGCTGATCGTCAAGTCGACCGCGGCCGTGTACGGCGCGGGCGCGCGCTCGCAGGCGGTGTTCACCGAGGACTCCGAGCTCATCCCGACGTCGACCAGCGGGTACGCGAAGGACGCCGTCGAGATGGAGGGTTACGTGCGCGGCCTGACGCGGCGCCGTCCGGACATCACCACGACGTTGTTCCGCTTCGCCAACATCATCGGGCCCTCGACCGACACGGTCCTGTCCCGCTACTTCGCGCTGCCGGTGGTGCCGACCGTTTTCGGTTATGACGCGCGCATCCAGTTGCTGCACTCGTCGGACGCGCTGTCCGTTTTGGAGCGCGCGACGATCGAAGACAAGCCCGGCGTGTTCAACGTCGGCTCCGAAGGGGTACTCACGCTCTCACAGGCGATCCGGCGAGCGGGCCGGGTCGAGCTGCCGATGCCGCGGAGCGTGGTTCCGTCGGTCGGCAAGGTGCTGCGCGGCGCGCGTGTCGTCGACTTCTCCGCCGACCAGGTGCGGCTGCTGAACTTCGGCCGGGTGGTCGACATCACCAAGCTGAAGCAGGAGTTCGGCTACACGCCGCGGTGGACCACACGGGAGGCGTTCGACGACTACGTCGTCGGCCGCGGCCTGCGCCCGGTGCTCGACGGCGGCCGGCTCGCGGGTCTGGCCGGCAAGGTGCTCGTCGCCGCGGCGACCGGGCAGAGCCGATGAGCAGACCGCACGATTTGAACGACTTCGAAAGCGAGGCGGAGACGGTGGGCGGTGCCGAGGCACAGGTCATCCCCCTGCACGGACCGGGCCGCGAGAAGCCGGCGGCCCAGCCCGCCGCCTCCGCGGCCGCGGCGGACCTGCGGGAGGCCGATGCCGCGCGCGAAGACGCCCCGATCGTCGCGTTCCCCGGCGCCGAGCCGCCGGCCACGGCGCCCGAGGTGCTCTCGGACGCGGCGAGATCCGCGCTCGGCTTCATCCGCGACAGGCTGACCGGCGACTACACCGTCGACGAGTTCGGGTTCGACGCCGAGCTGACCGACGCCGTGTTCCTCCCGCCGCTGCGCGCGCTCTACCGGAACTGGTTCCGCGTCGACACGTTCGGCGTCGAGAACCTCCCGGCCGAGGGCGGCGCGCTGCTGGTGTCCAACCACTCGGGCACGTTGCCGCTGGACTCCCTGATGACGGCGGTCGCGGTGCACGACGAGACCGGCGGCCGGCACCTGCGCGGCCTCGGCGCCGACCTGGTGTTCCAGGTGCCGCTGGTGGGCTCGTTCGCCCGCAAGTCCGGTCAGACGCTGGCCTGCAACGCGGACGCGGAACGCCTGCTGCGCAAGGGTGAGCTGGTCGGCGTGTGGCCGGAGGGCTTCAAGGGCGTCGGCAAGCCGTTCTCGTCCCGCTACAAGCTGCAGCGCTTCGGCCGCGGCGGTTTTGTGTCGGCGGCCCTGCGCGCGGGCGTCCCGATCATCCCGGTGTCGGTGATCGGCGCCGAGGAGATCTACCCGAAGCTGGGCGACATCAAGGTGCTGGCCCGCATGCTGGGCCTGCCGTACTTCCCGGTGACGCCGTTCTTCCCGCTGCTCGGCCCGCTGGGCGCGATCCCGCTCCCGACGAAGTGGAGCATCGAGTTCGGCGAGCCGATCCCGACGGACACGTTCGGGCCGGAGGCCGTGGACGACCCGATGCTGGTCTTCCAGCTGACGGACCAGGTGCGCGAGTCGATCCAGCAGACGCTCTACCAGCGCCTTTCGCAGCGGAAGTCCGTTTTCCGCCGCTGAGCGCGACTACCCGCCGGCCGTAAAATCCGCGTGAGGCTACGCATCTTTCCTAGCGAAAGTGACGTCTCGGGCCGGGCGTGAAGTCCGCGTGAGGTGACGCATCTTTCCTAGCGAAAGTGACGTCCCTGGCCGGGCGTGAAATCCGCGTGAGGTGACGCATCTTTCCTAGGGAAAGTGACGTCTTGGGCCGGGCGCATCAGCGGCGGCGGTAAGCCATCCCCGCGGCCACCGCCCCCGCCAGCGCCCCGGCCCCCAGCACCGAAGGTACCCCGATCTTCGCCGCTTTACGGCCGGTGCGGAAGTCGCGGATTTCCCAGCCCCGAGCGCGGGCCACGTCGCGTAGCCCGCCGTCCGGGTTGACCGCGACCGCGGTGCCCACCGCCGACAGCATCGGGATGTCGTTGGCCGAGTCCGAATAGGCCGTGCAGCGCTTGAGGTTCAAGCCCTCACGGGAGGCCAGCGCGCGGACCGCGTGGGCCTTCGCGCGGCCGTGCAGCAGGTCGCCGACCAGGCGGCCGGTGTAGACGCCGTCGCGGGTTTCGGCCACCGTGCCCAGCGCGCCCGTCAGGCCCAGGCGGCGCGAGATGATCGCCGCCAGCTCGATCGGGGTCGCCGTCACCAGCCAGACGCGCTGGCCGGCGTCGAGGTGCATCTGCGCGAGCGCCCGGGTACCGGACCAGATCTTGTCCGCCATCAGCTCGTCGTAGATCTCTTCGCTGATCGACGTCAGCTCGTCCACCGTGCGTCCGGCCACAAAGGACAGTGCGCGTTCGCGGTGGGTCTTGATGTCTTCCTTGTTCTCGCGGCCGCCGAGGCGGAACTTGATCTGGCCCCAGACGAAGCCGGCAAGGTCGGAGGACGTGAAGAACTTGCGCGCCGCGAGCCCGCGGGCGAAGTAGAAGATCGACGCGCCCATCATCATCGTGTTGTCGACGTCGAAGAAGGCGGCCGCGGTGAGGTCGGGCGGCGCGGGTGGGGCGGGCGGCTCGGCGGCTTCGGAGACCACCCGGGCGTGAGCGGCTTCGGCCGACGCTTCGCCCGCGAGCGCGGCGAGCCGTTCGAGCTCCTGACTCTTATCCCTGCCACGCCAAGCTGACACGCACACCGCCTCCACGTCTGCCCATGTCCGACCACGTCCTCGCGGACGTCCGATCCTTCGCACAGCGTAGCGAGCCGCCCACCGCGGTGTCGCAGGTGTGGCCCGGACCTCAGCCGATGATGATCGGCGGCAGGCCTGGTAGCAGCGGCGGGATGGAAACCAGCGGCGGCGGGTTCGACGTCGAGGTCGACGGCGGCCGGGGCGTGGTCGTCGGCCCGCCGTACACCGGTGGCGGGGTGATCCCGCCGGTCGGCGCGGGCGTCTCGGCGGTGGCCGTCGCGTCCGCGGGCGGCAGCTGCGTGCCGGTCGGTGCCGGCGTGGTGCTCTCGGCCGCCGTCGGGGACGTCGGCGCCGAGGACACCTCGCCGCCCGAAGAGGGCGCCGGGCGCTGCGTGCACTCGCCGGTCGCCGGGAGCAGGCCCAGGTCGTCGGCGGTGCCGGTGGTGATCTGGTAGCAGTTGAGCCGCGCGACCAGGCCGCTCGTGCGCTCCTGGACCTTGCCGAGCAGGGTCCGCACGTCGCCGAACACGGACGCCGCGTCGGCCGGCAGTGCGGTTTGCTGCGTCGCGAGCCGCGCCGCTTGGTTGCGGGCCCACAGCCGGACGTCGGAGAGCTGCTGCGCGCCGGTGCCGTCGCTGGTCGCGACCGCGGTCAGCTGGGTGACGCCGGCGCGCAGGTCGGTGGCGAAGTCGTCGTACGCGGTCCGGTAGTCGGCCTCGCTCGCGCCTTCGGCGGCCAGCTCGCTCAGCTCGGTGACGCGGTTGGTGGCGAACTCGAGGTGCTTCTGGGCCTTCTCCTGGTCACCGAAGGTGAGGTTCAACGACGTCGTCTCGCCGGCGCGCTTCACGGCGTACAGCGCGTCGCCCGGCAACGCGGTCCGGGACAGCACCAAGGTCAGGCCGGAGAGGACGAGGAAGAGGAAGAGCGCGGCGGCCACCAGGTCGGCGGTCCGCGGCCGCCACCGCCGTACCGGGGTGGCCGCCGCCGTCTCCAGGCGGCCCGCGATCTCGGCACGGATCCGCTGCCGCGTCTCCAGGTCCGGAGACCCGGCGTCGCCGAGTTCGCGCAGGGCGCCGACGAGGGCCAGCTCGTCGGCGAACTCGCCGTCCCGGCGTACCGGGGACGGCTCCAAAGCACGCGCGAACCGGTCGATCTCGGTTCGCTCACGCGCAAACCTCACTGCGCCAGCTCCATCTCGGGCCGTGGCCGGTCCTGACACCGGTCTGGCAGGAGTAACGATCCAGAAGCCGTAAGGGTTACCGGATCGGCCGAAGAGAGCGAAAAGTTCGCGGGTTCAGCGCAATCCGGTGGGCAGGAGTTGTGCCAACCGGCGTACCGCCCGGTGCTGCAACGCCTTGATCGCTCCCTCGTTGCGGTTCATGATCTGGGCCGTCTCCGCCACGGAGAGTCCCTGCAGGAACCGCAGGATGATGCATTCTCGCTGGTCGTCACCCAGTTCCGCGACGCAGCGCAACAACTCGGTGCGGGTCGCGCGGCTGATGGCCTCCTGCTCGGGGCCGGCCTGCGCGGTCGCGCCGACGCTGAAGGGCGCCGAACCGGGTTCGGTCACTTCGTCGGTGACGACTTCGAGGCGGAACCGGCTCGACTTCACGTGGTCGAGCACGAGGTTGCGGGCGATGGTGACGAACCAGGCGCCGACGTCACGTCCCTGGTAGCTCACGGACGTGATCCGGCGCAGCGCGCGCAGGAACGTCTCGCTGGTGACGTCCTCGGCGAGGTCACGGTCACCCAGCCGGAAGAGGACGTAGCGGTAGACGACGTCGACGTAGCGGTCGTAGAGGCGGCCGAACGCGGAAGTGTCGCCGTCCTGCGCGGCGCGCACCAGGTCCCACGCCTCGGCCTTGGCGGCTTCGGCGCGCTCTTCGTCGGAGGCGGACGAGGCGGCTTGCCTGCTGAGCGGCACGGCCGAAGGCCGGCCGAAGACGCGCTCGGCGAACATGAAAACGGGCCCGCGGTTCACGGCGGTCGGCACGGTCATCGGGCGGCACCTCCGGCGGCGGCTGTGACCCAGTGAGCCACGGTACCTCCGATCAGCGGGCGAGCAGGGGCCTGCCGGCTCGCATGCCCCACGGCCTCGTGGGCAGGCAAGTTCGTCACGGCGACTCCCTCTCTCCGGTCGCGGCAGTGATCATCACCACCCCCACGACTCGGTGCAGCATACGTGTAGTTACCGCGAAGTAGGTAGTGGCTCGGGTGTTGCGAAGGGGCGACGCTCGCGGTGTCTCCCCATGACGTCGCGCGAGATGACAGACTTGCAACGCTTCGCAGGACGACGGGAAGGCGGGCCACGGGTGAGTGCCGGTGCAGAGACGTTGTCCGGGGTCGGCGAGCTGCTCACCAGGGCCGCCGCGACGTGGCCGGAGCACCCGGCCGTGCGGGAGACCGGAGGCGGCCGGACGCTGACCTACGGTGAGCTCGCGGCCGCGGTCGAAGCCCAGGCCAAGACACTTGTGGGTGCCGGTGTCACACCCGGCGACCGGGTCGCGCTGAGGCTGCCGACGTCGGCCGACTTCGCGGTCGCGTTCTTCGGCGCGCTGCGGGCCGGCGCGATCGCCGTCCCGGTGTCGCCGCAGTCGCCGGGACCCGAGCTCGAGAAGCTGCTCGCGCACAGCGGCGCCAAGGTCGTCATCCATCGCGACACGGATACGGCACTGCCGGCCGGGGTGATGGGTCTCACGCCCGAAGCTGACCCGGATGGAGCAGTCGAGGCCGCCGGCGCCGGGGGCTCCGGCGAGGACATCGCGGTCATTTCGTACACCTCCGGCACCACCGGTCCGCCGCGCGGCGTGATGCTGTCGCACCGCGCGCTGCTGGCGAACCTCGAGCAGCTCAGCGGCGTCGACGGCGTCCTCGAGCACGACGACCGCGTGCTGATCACCATCCCGCTCTTCCACGTCTACGGCCTCGGGCCCGGCCTGCTTCAGGCCGTCTCCGTCGGCGCGACCGCCGTCCTGTCGGAGCGCTTCGAGGCGCAGCGCACGCTGGAGGACTGCGCCGAACACGGCGTCACCACCATCACCGGCGTCCCGACGATGTACGCCGAGTTCGCGGCGCTCGACGCCGGGGAGCTCGGCCGCGGGCTGGCCACGGTCCGGCGGATGACGTCGGGTGCGGCACCGCTGCACCCGAAGGTGCTGGGCGCGATCCGGGAGGCGACCGGCCTCGACGTCTTCGAGGGGTACGGCCTCACCGAGTGCGCGCCGGTCGTGACGTCGACGCTGGTCACGGGCTACCCGAAGCCCGGCTCGGTCGGCAGCCCGCTGCCCGGCGTCGAGCTGCGGCTCGTCGACAGCGACGGCACCGACCAGGCCGTGCCGCTGGACCCGGACGACGTCGACGACGTCTTCGAGGCCGAGGGCGAGACCGGGCTGGTGTCGATCCGCGGCGCGAACCTGTTCTCCGGTTACTGGCCGGACGGCGACCACGGGCCGGACGACCAGGGCTGGTTCCGCACCGGCGACGTCGGCTACCTCGACGTCGACGGTGACCTGCACCTGGTCGACCGGGCCAACGACCTGATCATCGTGAACGGCTTCAACGTCTTCCCGAACGAGGTCGAGTCGGTCATCGCGCAGCTCCCGGAGGTCGCCGAAGCCGCGGTGGTCGGGGTCGTCGACGAACGCAGCGGCGAGGCCGTGAAGGCGTTCGTGGTGCCGGTCGCCGGCGCGTCGCTGTCCGAGCAGCAGGTCGTCGACCAGTGCACGGCACACCTGGCCGGGTACAAGGTGCCGCACGCGGTGGAGTTCGCCGAGTCGCTGCCGCACTCGGCCACCGGCAAGCTGCGCCGCGTGCGGCTGCGGTAGTAAGGACGTCATGGCACAGGTAGTGACGGTGATGGGCCGGGCGGGCTGCCACCTCTGCGAGGTGGCGGAGGCCGACGTCGCCCGCATCTGCGGCGAACTGGGCATCGCGTGGACGGCCGAGGACGTCGACACGGACCCGGAGTGGCGCGCCGAGTACGGCGACCGCGTCCCGGTGATCCTGGTCGACGGCGCCGAGCACGGTTACTGGCGCGTCGAAGAGGACCGGCTGCGGAAGGCGCTTTCGTCCTGAGTGTCCGACCCGGTGAAGCCGTAACACGTCCGTAAGCACCGAGGGCTCACCCGATCGGCCCACCGCTGTCGAAGATGGAGGGGTGAGCACCTTGCAGGACGCCCCCGCCCCGGCCGAGGCGCCTCGACGTCTTTCGCTGCCCGTCTCGACCCTGATCGGGCTTCTCGCCCTGGCCGCCGCGCTCGGCGTCGGGCACCTGGTCGCGGGGTTCGTCGGCTACACGGCCTCGCCGTTCATCGCGGTGGCGAACTACGTCATCGACCACAGCCCGACCGGCATCGTGAAATGGGCCGAGCGGACGCTGGGCACCTGGGACAAGCCGATCCTCAAGCTCGGCCTGGCCGTGGTGCTGGTGCTGTTCGCGGTGGCCGCCGGGCAGCTCTCCCGGCGCAAGCCGCTGGCCGGGCAGGTGCTCGTCGGGCTGCTCGGCGCGGCCGGGATCGCCGCCGTGTTCGTGCGGACCGACCTCGGGCAGGTCTCGCTGCTCGCGCCGGTCGCCGCGCTCGTCGCCGGGCTGACCGTGTTCACGATGCTGCACCGGCTCGCGCTGCCGCCCGAACTCGCCCGCTACGACCGGGGTTTCGACCGGCGGAAGTTCATCCGCACCGGCGTCGGCATCGCGGCCGGGGCCGGTGTCGCCGCCGTGGTCGGCGAAGTGGCCGGGACCAGCACGAACGCCGAGGACTCGCGGGCCGCAGTCGGGCCGCTCGTGCCCGCGCGCACCGCGCCGCCGCTGCCCGCCGACGCCGACTTCGTCAAGCTCGGCTCACCGCCGTTCATCACGCCCAACGCGGACTTCTACCGGATCGACACCGCCCTGGTCGTGCCCCAGATCCGCACCGAGGACTGGGGCCTGAAGATCCACGGCATGGTCGACCGGCAGGTGAACTTCACCTACGACGACATCCGCAACCGGCCGCTGGTGGAGCGCCGGGTGACGCTGACCTGCGTGTCCAACGAGGTCGGCGGGCCGCTGATCTCGAACGCGTCGTTCCTCGGCGTCGACCTCGTCGACCTGCTCGACGAAGCCGGCGTGCAGAGTGGCGCCGAGCAGATGTTCGCGACCAGCGTCGACGGCTGGACCTGCGGCACCCCGGCGAACGTCGCGCTCGACCCGCAACGCGGCGCGATGCTCGCGATCGGGATGAACGGCGAGCCGCTGCCGGTCGAGCACGGCTTCCCGGCGCGGATCGTCATCCCCGGCCTGTACGGCTACGTGTCCGCGACCAAGTGGGTCAAGGATCTCGAATTCACCAAGTGGGACGCGCGGCAGGCGTACTGGCTCAACCGCGGCTGGGCCGAGCAGGCGCCGATCAAGACCGAGTCCCGGATCGACACCCCGACCGGCTTCGCGAACGTCACCGCGGGCAAGGTCCGGCTGGCCGGCACGGCGTGGGCGCAGCACACCGGCATCGCCAAGGTCGAGGTCCGGCTCGATCAGGGGGCGTGGCGCGAAGCCACCCTTTCGGCGGAGGTGAGCAAGGACACCTGGCGCCTCTGGTGGATCGAGCTCGACGTGCCGGGCGGCACGCACCAGGCGTTCGTCCGGGCCACCGATCAGGACGGCTACACCCAGACGGAGAACACCGCCGACCCGGTGCCCGACGGCGCCACCGGCTGGCACTCGGTCACCCTCGACGCACACTGACGGCCCGGAAACCCTTGTACGGCCGGTGATCCGGCCCGGTGGACCCGGGCTCGAGCACGCCACGGCCGCCCGCGCGCACGCTCGGGGGGTGCCGAACCGCCTCCGACCAGTGACTTTGTGCGTGCGTTCACAAGTGGACTACCGTAGGACCATCGCCTCCCGGTGGTCCGGCATCGAACCGGACGCCGGGCCCTGGGTCAAGACACAGTTCCGAACGGCCGTGGCGATGGCCGGCAGGTGCGCAGCGGGCAGGAGACACGGCGTGGTGACACAGCGCGGGGGGCGCGACGGAGCGGACTCCGCCGGCCGGCCGCCACGGCGGACCCCCAGGCCGGTCCAGCCGGACGCCGACAACGCGCCGACGGCCGAGATGCCCGCCGTGCCCGCGGCCGCCGTCAACGGTCGCGGCGGCCCCAACGGGGATGCCCCCGAGGTCGTCCGGGCGAAGCAGATCCCCGAGGCGGCCGTCGCCCGGTTGGCCGTCTACCTCCGCGTGCTGTCCGCGATGTCCGAACAGGGCGCGACGACCGTTTCGAGCGAAGAGCTCTCGCAGGCGGCGGGCGTCAATTCCGCCAAATTGCGCAAGGACCTCTCCTACCTCGGCTCGTACGGCACCCGCGGCGTCGGCTACGAAGTCAGCGTCCTGGTCAGCCAGATCGAGCGGATCCTGGGCCTGACCCGGCAGCACAAGGTGGCCGTGGTCGGGATCGGCAACCTGGGCCACGCGCTGGCCAACTACGGCGGCTTCCCGGGGCGCGGGTTCCCGGTCGAGGCCCTGTTCGACCTGGACTCGGACCTGATCGGCGTGCCGGTCGGCGGCCTCCCGGTCTCCCACATGGACGACATCCCGCGGGTCTGCGCCGAGCGCGGGATCTCCATCGGCGTGATCGCCACCCCGCCCACCGCGGCGCAGTCCGTGTGCGACCGTTTGGTCGCCGGCGGCGTCCAGTGCATCCTCAACTTTGCTCCCGTCGTGCTGCAAGTTCCTGCTCACATCGAGGTCCGCAAAGTGGATTTGGCCGTCGAGCTGCAGATACTGTCATTTCACGTAGCCCGCCGGGCGGATGATGCTGCGAGCAATCAGGGCAATTCCGGATTACCCGCCGCGGGTCGGCCGTCCGACAATGGCAAGGGCAGCGGACGGAACGGTGCGGGTCCGGACGGCGGACGGGAAGTGGTGGTGCGCTCATGAGCGAGCCTGCGAGTGAATCATTCGACACAGCGCAGCCGCTTAGGCGCTCACCGAGCACCAGCGAGGTGACGGCATGAGCGTGTTGGCGGTTGGACTTTCCCATCGCAGCGCCGAGCTGAGCACGTTGGAACGCGTCGCGGTACCGGCGCCCGAGATCGGCAAGGTGCTCGACGAGCTGCAGCAGGCCGAGCACATCAGCGAGGTCATGCTCGTCTCGACGTGCAACCGCATCGAGGTCTACGCGGTGGTCGAGACCTTCCACGGCGGCCTGAACGACGTCTCGGAAGTCCTCGCCCGCCAGGCCGGGATGACGCCCGCCGAGCTCTACGACAGCCTGTACGTGCACTACGCCGGCGCCGCGGTCGAGCACCTGTTCTCGGTCACCTCCGGCCTGGACTCGATGGTCGTCGGCGAGACGCAGATCCTCGGCCAGATCCGCTCGTCCTACGCCACCGCGCGCGAGGTCGGCACGGTCGGCCGCACGCTGCACGAACTGATCCAGACCACGCTGCGCGTCGGCAAGCGCGTGCACACCGAAACCGGCCTCGACCAGCTGGGCGCGTCGGTCGTGTCCGAAGCGCTCGCCGCGGCCGGGGACGTCACCGGCAAGCACGCCGTCATCGTCGGCGCCGGCTCGATGGGCGCGCTGAGCGCGTCGCAGCTGCGCAAGGCCGGCATCGGCGAGATCACCGTCGCCAACCGCACCGACGCCCGCGCCCGCCGGCTCGCCGCGAACGTCTCCGAGCAGGGCGTGCCCGCCCGCGCGATCCCGTTGTCCCAGGTCGCCGACGCGGTGCGTGACGCCGACGTCGTGATCTGCTGCACCGGCGCGCAGGACGCCGTCTTCGGCCCGGAGCAGGTGCTGCCGCGGGCCGGCCGGGCCCTGGTCGTCTGCGACCTCGGCCTGCCCCGCGACGTCGACCCGGCGGTCGGCGAGCTCGACGCCGTGCGCGTCGTCGACCTGGCCACCGTCCAGCGCCGGATGCGCGAGGCCGGCACCCCGACCACCGACCGGCAGACGGCGAAGGCCACCGGCATCGTGCTCGACGAGGTGCGCGAGTACCTCGCCGGCCAGCGCAGCGCCGAGGTGACGCCGACGGTGACCGCGTTGCGCCGCCGCGCGGCCGAGGTCGTCGACGCCGAGCTGCTGCGACTGGACCACCGGCTGCCCCAACTGGACAGCGCCGTCCGCGAAGAGGTCGGCCGCACGGTCCGCCGGGTGGTCGACAAGCTGCTCCACGCGCCGACGGTGCGGGTCAAGCAGCTGGCCGCCGAGACGGCCGACACCGACTACGCGAACGCGTTGCGCGAACTGTTCTGCCTCGACCCGCAGGCACCCGCCGCGGTGGCGAGCCCGACGTCCCCACCGGAGAAGAAGCAGCAGTGACCAGAGTCATTCGTATGGGTACGCGTGGATCGAAGCTCGCGCTCGCCCAGACCGGGCACGTCGCCGACGCCCTGCGCGCCACCGGCGCCGAGGTCGAGATCGTCACGGTGACCACGCCCGGGGACAAATCGATGGCGCCGATCCCCACGATCGGCGTCGGCGTGTTCACCTCCGCGCTGCGGGAAGCGTTGCTGCGCAACGAGGTCGACGTCATCGTCCACTCGTACAAGGACCTGCCGACCGCGCCGGAGCCCGGCATCTCGCTCGCCGCCGTGCCGCCGCGCGAGGACCCGCGGGACGCGCTGATCGCGCGTGACGGGCTGACTCTCGGCGAGCTGCCGCCGGGCTCCACGGTGGGCACGGGCTCGCTGCGGCGCACCGCGCAGCTGCGCGCGCTGGGTCTCGGTTTGGAAATCGTGCCGATTCGCGGCAATATCGACACCCGCATGCGCAAGGTCACCGACGGCGAGCTCGATGCCGTGGTGCTCGCGCGTGCCGGACTGGCCAGGGTCGGACAGGTCGAGGTGATCACCGAGACCCTCGACCCGATCCAGATGCTGCCCGCGCCCGCACAGGGCGCGCTGGCGGTGGAATGCCGGGCTGCCGACGTGGATCTCGAGCACCTGCTCGCGGCCACGCTGGACGACGAGGGCACGCGGGCCGCGGTGACGGCCGAGCGTGCTCTGCTGGCCGCGCTCGAGGCGGGGTGCAGCTCGCCTGTGGGCGCGCTCGCCGAGATCGTCGAAGATCTCGACGCCGAGGGCAAGGTCGTGGAACGGATCTCGCTGCGCGGCACCGCCGCGATCGAGGGCGAGGAAGGCGTGGTGGACATGGTCCGGGCCATCGCGCTGGCCGACAAGCACCAGGCCGCCCAGCTGGGCAAGGACCTGGCCGCAGAGCTGCTGGACCTCGGAGCCGGAGCCCTCTCCGGACCCGCGCAGTAGCGCTTTCACGAGCGCTTCTCAAGACGTAGGAGACCTGCGGCCGTGCCATCACGCACGGCCGCCGCAAGAGGAGAAACGCACAGATGACCCCCGCGCGAAAGACCACCGGGCGCGTAGCGTTCGTGGGCTCCGGGCCCGGCGACGCCGGCCTGCTCACGGTCCGTGCCCAGGAACTGCTGGCCAAGGCCGAGGTCGTGGTGACCGACCCGGACGTGCCCCAGGCCGTCCTGGCGTTGACCGCCGAAGGCGCCGAGGTCCGCCCCGCCGTCGGCGAGGCCACCGAGGTCGCCAAGGACCTGACCAACGAGGCCAAGGCCGGCCGGCTGGTGCTGCGCCTCATCGCGGGCGACCCGCTGACCACCCCGGCCGTCGTGGCCGAGGTGCAGGCGGTCGCGCGCACGAGCGCCGTGTTCGACGTCATCCCGGGTGTGTCCCCGGGCGCGGCCGTCCCGGCGTACGCCGGCGTCGCGCTCGGCGGCACGCACACCGAGGTCGACGTCCGCGGCGACGTCGACTGGGCGGCGCTGGCCGCGGCCCCCGGCCCGCTGGTGCTGCACGCGTCGTCGGCGCACCTGGCCGAGGCCGCTTCGGCGCTGACCGGGCACGGCCTGCCCGCGTCGACCCCGGTCGCGGTGACGGCGAACGGCACCATCAACACCCAGCGCACCCTCGACACCACGCTCGAGAAGGTCGCCAACGACGCCGGCGAGCTCGTCGGGCCGCTGATCGTCACGATCGGCCAGGCCGCCGGGCAGCGCTCGAAGCTGTCGTGGTGGGAGTCGCGCGCGCTCTACGGCTGGAAGGTCCTGGTGCCGCGCACCAAGGAGCAGGCCGGCGAGATGGCCGAGCGCCTGCGCGGCCACGGCGCGACGTCGCACGAGGTCCCGACGATTTCGGTCGAGCCGCCCCGCAGCCCGGCGCAGATGGAGCGCTCGGTCAAGGGCCTGGTCGACGGCCGTTACCAGTGGATCGTCTTCACCTCCACCAACGCGGTCCGCGCGGTGTGGGAGAAGTTCGAGGAGTTCGGCCTGGACGCCCGCGCGTTCTCCGGCGTGAAGATCGCCTGCGTCGGCGCGGCCACCGCGGAGAAGGTGCGCTCGTTCGGCATCATCCCCGAGCTGGTGCCGGAGGGTGAGCAGTCCAGCGAAGGCCTGCTGGCCGAGTTCCCGCCGTACGACGACGTCCTCGACCCGGTCGACCGCGTCCTGCTGCCCCGCGCGGACATCGCCACCGAGACCCTGTCGGCCGGCCTGCGCGAACGTGGCTGGGAGATCGACGACGTCACGGCCTACCGGACCGTCCGGGCGGCGCCGCCGCCCGCCGACACCCGCGAGATGATCAAGACCGGCGGCTTCGACGCGGTCTGCTTCACCTCGTCCTCGACCGTGCGCAACCTGGTCGGCATCGCCGGCAAGCCGCACACCCGCACGCTGGTCGCGTGCATCGGCCCGAAAACGGCCGAGACGGCGGTGGAGTTCGGCCTCCGGGTCGACGTCCAGCCGGAGAAGGCCGACGTCCCGCACCTGGTGGACGCCCTGGCCGAGCACGCCGCCCGCCTCCGCGCGGAGGGCGCCCTGCCGCCGCCGCGCAAGGCGAAGCGGGCCCGCCGCTCCTGAGGTTCGTTGGTCCGTGAAGGCCTCCTTACCGGCTCTTACCGCCGGGAAGGGGGCCTTCACGGCTTTCCGGGGCAGATGCCGCTGAGCACCCTTGCGAGACCCCGGCGAAAGCGCGCGGAGTAACTTGGAGGGGTGTTCCCTGAGCATCGTCCCCGCAGGCTCCGCACCACGCCCGCTATGCGCCGGCTGGTCGGTGAAACGACGCTGCGGCCACGCCAGCTGATCCTCCCGATGTTCGTCGCCGAAGGCCTTGACCAGCCGCGGCCGATTTCGAGCATGCCGGGTGTCGTGCAGCACACCCGGGACACCCTGCGGAAGGCCGCCGTCGACGCGGTCAACGCCGGGGTCGGCGGGCTGATGCTGTTCGGCATTCCCGAGACCCGCGACGCCGAGGGCTCCGGCGCCGTCGATGAGCGCGGCATCCTCAACGTCGCCCTGCGCGACCTGCGGGCCGAGCTCGGCGACGCCACCGTGCTGATGGCCGACACCTGCCTCGACGAGTTCACCGACCACGGCCACTGCGGCGTCCTGGACGCCGACGGCGGGGTCGACAACGACGCCACGCTGCGCGTCTACGCCGAGATGGCCGTCGCGCAGGCCGAAGCCGGGGCACACGTGCTCGGGCCGTCCGGGATGATGGACGGCCAGATCGGCGTCATCCGCCGGGCGCTCGACGAGGTCGGCCACAGCGACAAGGCCATCCTCGCGTACGCCGCGAAGTACGCCAGCGCGTTCTACGGGCCGTTCCGCGAGGCCGTCGACTCGCAGCTCAAGGGCGACCGCAAGACCTACCAGCAGGACCCGGGCAACGCCCGCGAGGCGCTGCGTGAGATCGAGCTGGACCTCGCCGAGGGCGCGGACATGATCATGGTCAAGCCCGCACTGTCCTATTTGGACGTCCTCAAGGCGGCCGCGGACATCTCCCCGGTGCCGGTGGCGGCCTACAACATCTCGGGCGAGTACGCGATGGTCGAGGCCGCCGCGGCGAACGGCTGGCTCGACCGTGAGCGGACCGTCCTGGAGGTGCTGACGTCGATCCGCCGGGCCGGCGCCGACATGATCCTCACGTACTGGGCAGCCGAAGCCGCTGCCTGGCTGGACTGACCGGTTAGAGTCCTCGCGTGACCGACGCTGAAACACCCAAAAGCAGCACTGACGACCTCAGCGGTCTCACCGACGACGAACGCCGCAAACTGGGCCGCGCGCCGGATCCGGTCCTGCCGGGACAGTCCGCGCCGAAGGCCGCGCCGCCGAAGCCGGTGGCCGTCTCGTTCTGGCTGTGGCTGGCCGGTGGCCTGGTCCTGATCCTCGGCTACGTCCAGCTGCTCAGCAGCAAGTCGGCGGTCATCGCCCAGTTCGTCGAGGGCACCAAGGAGTCGAAGTACACGCCGCAGATGATCGCGGACGGCGTCACGACGCTGCTGTGGTACCTGCTCGGCGGCTCGATCGTCTTCGTGCTTCTGTTCCTGCTCTTCGCCTACAAGGCCCGCGAAGGCACCCGCTCGGCCCGGACCGTGCTGACCATCCTGCCGGTCGTGATGTTCGTGCTGATCATGCTCATCGCCCCGATCATCAACGTGCTGACGCTGGTGGCGGTGCTGGTGTTCGTCATCGCGCTGGTGCTGCTGTACCTGCCGTCGGTGGCGGGCTACTTCCCGAAGGCCGGCAAGCGCCCGTGAGCGACCGGCTCTACGCCGAGTCGGGCGTGAGCTGGGTCGCCATCGTGTGGGGCCCGGTGTTCGCCGTGATCGGCGCTCTGGCGGAGCTGGCGACCGGCGGCCCGGTGCACCTCGTGGGCTGGCTACTGGTCGGGTTCGGCCTGTGTGTCATCACGATCCCGTGGGTGTACGCGCGGCGCCGGTTCCTCTCGCTGGAAGTCACGACGAAGCAGCTGCGCCAGGGCCGTGAGAAGGTCGCGGCCGCCGAGCTGGCGTCGGTGACGGACGTCGGCACGCCGGTCGGCGCCCGCGTGCTCGGCGGCGGCTGGTCGGTCCCGCGCAAGTACGATTCGCTGCCGCTGAAGCTGACGGACGGCACCGTGGTGCTGGCGTGGGCGAAGGACGTCGAGGCGCTGCAGGACGCGCTGGACCGCCTCGTCCGGGCGACGCCGCGCGAGACGTGACGCGGGTCGTGGACGTCCGCGGCTCCGCTCGGGCCGTGAGCTGCCCGTGGTCATCACGGGTGATCATCTTCCCGTCCGATGGCAAGCCGGTGGGCGTACCCGGGAACGCCCACTCGCGCCCCCGGACGGTCGGCTCGCGTGGTTTCGGCGGAGTTGTGCGGTCGGCGGGACGCGCTGGACCGCCTCGTCCGGGCGACGCCGCGCGAGACGTGAGAAAATGCTCTCCGTGATCGACCTTCCGCAGCCCACCGGGGCCGAGCTCTGGCCGCCGGACGAATCCGGGTCCGCCGCGCGGCTGCACAAGCCGTGGCGGATCCTGGTCGCCGTCCTGGAGGTCGTGCTCGCCGTGGCGGCCGGCTGGGGCGTCTACGCCTTCTGGCACAGCGGCATGGCCACCGTGGTGACCCGGACCGACGACGGCGCCGTCCTCGAGTCGCACCGGTACTTCGGCGGGCACCTCGCGGCGGCCATCGGGCTCGGGGTCGTGGCCGCGATCCTGCTGGTGGACGCGGTGCGTCAGCTCGCTCTCGCGCTGCGTACGCGCCCTCAAAAGCAGAAGGACTGATACACAGCTCCCGCACAGGGAACGAACAGTCAATTGCTAAGCGGCGGCAGCACTGTTGCCGCATGACGCGGGTGCGTGCCTCCAGGGCATGGGTGATCAACGGTGCTCTGATCGTGCTACTGGCCGGGGCGGGATTCGGGATATACCAAGCCTTTACCTCGGCATCGAACACGGCTCAGGCCCAGAGCCGCAGCACGCAGGTGCGCCGGGCGACGGTCTCCGAGACGATTTCCGCCGCCGGGACGCTCGCCAGCAGCTACACGGGCGCGGCGAACTTCACGACGGCGGGCAAGGTGACGTCGATCGACGTGAAGGTCGGCGACGTCGTGAGCGCCGGCCAGAAGCTCGCGACGGTCGACAGCACGCAGGCGGCGAAGCAGCTTCAGGTCGCGAAGGCGAATCTCTCGGTGGCGCAAGACAGTCTCGACAGCGCCGAAGACGCCGAAGACACTCCGGCGACGAGCCAGAACGGCCAGAACAGCAGCCAGAACAGCGCGCAGGCCGCCGCGAACAGCGTCACCTCGGCGCAGGCGAAGCTGGACCAGGCCGAGCTGGACGTCCAGACCGCGCAGACCGCGCTGGACAACACCTCCCTCTACGCGCCCGGCGCCGGCACCGTCACCGCGGTCAACGGCACGGTCGGGCAGCAGTCCTCGAGCGGCGGCTCGGCGAGCAGCTCGCAGACCTCGACCTCCAGCGGCAGCGGCCAGGGCGGGCAGGGCTCGTCGAACTCCAGCGCCTCGACGTCGTCCAGCAGCAGTAGCAGCACCGGGTTCATCACCATCACGAACATGACCGGCCTGGTCGTGAACACGTCGGTCGCCGAGATCGACGTCAGCAAGGTCAAGGCGGGCCAGAAGGCCACGGTGACGCTCAACGCGTTGCCGGACAAGCCGATCCAGGCCACCGTCTCCAGCATCAACCTGACCCCGACGACCAGCGGCAGCGTGGTTTCCTACGGCGCGCAGCTCGCGCTCACCAGCCCGCCGGACGGGCTGCGGCCCGGGCAGTCGGCGAGCGTCGTGATCACCGTCGCCGAGGCGCAGAACGCGCTGAGCGTGCCGGCCGCGGCCGTGACGACCGCGGGCAACACGAACATCGTCACGGTGCAGGAGAACGGCCAGAACGTCCCCCGCCAGGTGCAGATCGGCATCCGCGGCGAGTCGACGGTCCAGATCACCTCCGGGCTGACCGAGGGCGAGAACGTCGTGCTCACCGCGACGGCCGCGACCGGCACCGGCGGCACGGGCCGGACCGGGACCGGTACGGGCGGCACCGGCGGGTTCCCGGGCGCCGGGACCGGCGGCGTCCCCGGCGGCGGTCAGCGCGGCACGGGCGCCGGCGGCGGCTTCGGCGGACGCGGATGAACCCGGTGATCGCGGTCTCCGGACTGCGCAAGACCTACGGCGCGGGGGAGACGGCGGTGCACGCGCTGCGCGGCGTCGAACTCACCGTGTGGCCCGGTGAATACGTCGCGATCATGGGCGCCTCCGGCTCGGGCAAGTCGACCCTGCTGAACATGCTGGGCTGCCTCGACGTCCCGACGTCCGGCCAGTACCTGCTGGACGGCTTCGGCGTCGGCAAGCTCAACGAGCGCCAGCTCGCCTTGCTGCGCAACCGGAAGATCGGCTTCATCTTCCAGTCGTTCAACCTCGTGCCCCGGACGTCCGCGCTGTCCAATGTGGAGCTTCCGCTCGTCTACAGTGGACTCCGCCGGTCGGAACGACGGCGGCGCGCACTCGCGGCGCTCGACATGGTCGGGCTGTCCGACCGGGCCAAGCACCTGCCGAGCGAGCTGTCCGGCGGCCAGATCCAGCGCGTCGCCGTCGCGCGGGCACTGGTCACCGGGCCGGCGATGTTGCTCGCCGACGAGCCGACCGGCAACCTGGACCGCCGCAGCACCGAGGACGTCCTCGGCGTGTTCGACCGGCTCAACCAGCTCGGCCGCACCATCGTCGTGATCACGCACGAGGACGAGGTCGCCGCGCACGCGCGCCGCATCGTCCGGGTCGACGACGGCTTGATCGTCCAGGACGACGTCACCCGCGCGTCCGGGGTCGTGGGGGCCGCGTCGTGAACCTCTTCGAGATCCTGCGCTTCGCGGTGCGTGGGCTCACCGCGAACAAGCTGCGCTCGTCGCTCACCACGCTCGGCATCACCATAGGTGTCGCCGCGGTGATCCTGCTCGTCGCGGTCGGCAACGGCGCTTCGGCGGCCATCGCGGCCAGCATCCAGGGCCTCGGCACCAACGTCGTCAACGTCTCCCCGGCGCGCGGCGGCGGGCAGGGCGCCTCGGCGCGGCCGTTGACCGTGCAGGACGCGCACGCGCTGGTCGACCCGATCGGCGCCCCCGACGTCAAGGCCGCGTCGCCGGTGGTCAACACCACGGCCACCGCGACCTACGGGCAGACGTCGTATGACATCTCGACCGTCGCGGGCACCGAACCGGCGTACTTCACCACCACCAACCGCGACCTCGCCGAAGGCTCGCTGTTCAGCAGCGAGGACGTCACGGCCGCGCGGAAGGTCGTCGTGCTCGGCCCGACGACGGCGGAGTCGATCTTCGGCAGCAGCACCGACGCCGTCGGCAAGAACGTGCTGCTCAACAGCATCCAGTTCACCGTGGTCGGGGTGCTGCAGGCCAAGGGCAGCACCGGGCTGCAGAACGCCGACGACGTCGCGATCGCGCCGATCTCGGCCGTGCAGAACTCGCTGGCCGGCTACGGCAGCCTCAGCCAGATCGCCGTGCAGGCCACCAGCGCGGACGCCGTCACGCTGGCCCAGTCCGAGATCACCGCGATCCTCAACGCGCGCCACGGCATCCGGCTCGGCGGCACCGCCGACTACCAGATCCAGAACTCCGAGCAACTGCTCGCGACGCGGACGTCGGCGACCGAGACGTTCACCGTGCTGCTGGCGGCGGTCGCGGCGATCTCGCTGCTGGTCGGCGGCATCGGCGTCACCAACATCATGCTGGTCACGGTGACCGAGCGGATCCGCGAGATCGGCATCCGCAAGGCCATCGGCGCCCCGCGCTCGGCCATCCTCGGCCAGTTCCTCGCCGAAGCGACCATGCTCAGCCTGTTCGGCGGGCTGCTCGGCGTCGCGATCGGGCTGATCGGCAGCCGGTTCACCATCTCCGGGATCAAACCGGTCGTGGTGCCCTCGTCGATCCTGCTCGCCTTCGCGGTATCCGCCCTGATCGGGCTGTTCTTCGGCAGTTTCCCGGCGAACCGGGCCGCCAAGCTGCGGCCGATCGACGCCCTGCGTCACGAATAGGAGCCCCATGTCTTCCCCTACCGAACCGTCACTTTCACGTGAAAGTGACCACCAGGGGGCGGCACTTTCACGTGAAAGTGCCGCTTCCGAGCCGACGGCGGAGCAGATCGTCGCCAGCCCGGCGGTCGAGGGCGACCTGAACGCCGAGATGCGCCGCGCGGCCAAGCCGTTCTCCCGCGCCACGGTGGTGCTGGCCGGGCTGGTCGTGCTCGCGGCCGTGTTCGCCGGCGGTGCCTGGACGCACGCCGCGTTCGGCTCGTCGTCGGGTTCGTCGGGCGCGCCGGCCGGGCGCCAGGGCGGCGGCTTCGGCGGTACGCAGGCGGGTGGCACTCAAGCTGGCACCGGCCAGACCGGCAGCACCGGCACCGGGCAGCAGGGTGGCGGCTTCCGTGGGGCCGGCGGGCGCGGCACCACCGGCACGGTCGACCACGTCGACGGCACCACGGTCTACGTGAAGACCGCGCAGGGCGCCGACGTCAAGGTGTCCACATCGGACTCGACGACGGTCGGTGTGACCCAGCCGGGCAAGCTCGCGGACCTCAAGCCGGGCTCGACGGTGACCGTCCAGGGCCAGGCCGGCGACGACGGGACGGTCGCCGCGCAGGCGATCACCCAGCAGGCCGGGCGCTAGTTCAAGACGATGATGGCGGTGTTGAGCGCGGTCGCGAACAGGATCCAGGCCAGGTAGGGCACCTGCAGCACGGCCGCGAGCTTCGACCGGCGGGCGAACAGGACGATCGTCACGAGCACGACGACGTCCAGCACCAGGATGTCGATCAGGGCGGGCACCGCGGCGCCGCCCTCGAAGAACAGCGGCGGCCAGAGCAGGTTGACCAGCAGGCCGATGCCGTAGGCGGCGAACCCGCGGTTCTCGCCGTCGGTGCGCCAGTAGCACCAGCCGGACACCGCGATCGTGACGTACAGCACCGTCCACACCGGACCGAACAGGGACACCGGCGGTGCCCACGGCGGCAGGTCGAAGCGCTCGTAGATCTCCTTCGACGACGTCGCGGCCAGGGCGCCGACCGCCGCGACCACGGCGACGACGCCGAGGAAGCCGGCCAGCACCAGCCACGGGTTGCGCTGTGGCACACGTTCGGTCACCGGTTGTTCCCCTCCCGGGCGGCGTGCGGCCATCCTAGGGGCTCGGCGCAGGTGACGGGGGTCGGCGGCGCGTCGCCCGGGTTTGCGAGACTGGACGGGTGAGCACTGGAACCGAGCAGTCCAAGGCATGGTTCGACCGCGCTAAGGCGGCCATCCCGGGCGGGGTGAACTCGCCGGTCCGGGCGTTCAACTCGGTCGGCGGTACCCCGCGGTTCATGGTCCGCGGCGAGGGCCCGCACCTGTGGGACGCCGACGGGAACCGCTATGTCGACTTGGTGTCGTCCTGGGGCCCGATGATCCTGGGGCACGCGCACCCGGCGGTCGTCGAGGCGGCGCGCGAGGCCGCGACGTCCGGGCTGTCGTTCGGCACGCCGACCCTCGGCGAGGTCGAGCTGGCCGAGGAGATCATCGGCCGGGTCGAACCCGTCGAGCGGGTGCGGCTGGTCAACTCGGGCACCGAGGCCACGATGAGCGCGATCCGGCTGGCCCGCGGGTTCACCGGCCGCGCGAAGATCATCAAGTTCGCCGGGTGTTACCACGGCCACGTCGACGCGCTGCTCGCCCAGGCCGGCTCCGGCGTCGCGACGCTCGGGCTGCCGACGTCGCCGGGGGTCACCGGCGCGCAGGCCGCCGACACGATCGTGCTGCCCTACAACGACCTCGACGCCGTCCGGCAGTCCTTTGTGGACAATCCGGACACGATCGCCGCGGTGATCACCGAGGCCGCGGCGGGCAACATGGGCGCCGTCGCGCCGGACGAGGGCTTCAACGCTGGCCTGCTGGAGATCGCCCACGAGCACGGCGCGCTGCTGGTCATGGACGAGGTGATGACCGGGTTCCGCGTCTCGCGCGCGGGCTGGTTCGGCCTCGAAGGCGTGGCCGGCGACCTCTACACGTTCGGCAAGGTGATGTCCGGCGGGCTGCCGGCGGCGGCCTTCGGCGGGCGTGCCGACATCATGGCCAAGCTCGCCCCGGGCGGACCGGTCTACCAGGCCGGGACCCTGTCCGGGAACCCCGTCGCGGTGGCCACCGGCCTCGCGACGCTGCGCGCGGCCGACCAGGCCGTGTACGCGGCGCTCGACGCCAACGCGAAGCGCCTCGGCAACCTCTTCCGCCTCGCGCTGAGCGATGCCGGCGTCGCCAACAGCGTCCAGTACGCGGGCAACCTCGTGAGCGTCTTCTTCGGCGAGCCGACGGTCCGCGACTACGCGGGCGCGCAGGCGTCCGAGACCTGGCGCTTCCCGCCGTTCTTCCACGCGCTGCTCGACGGCGGCGTGTACGCGCCCCCGAGCGCGTACGAGGCCTGGTTCGTCAACGCGGCGATGGACGACGAAGCGTTCTCGGTGATCGAAGCGGCCCTGCCCGCGGCGGCGCAGGCGGCGGCGGGAGCGGTCCGGTGACCACGGTCGTCCACATGCTCCGCCACGGCGAAGTCCACAACCCCGAGAAGATCCTCTACGGCCGGCTGCCCGGCTACCGGCTCTCCGAGCGCGGACAGCGTCAGGCACTGACCGTCGCCGAGGCCGTCGCGGGCCACGACCTCGTGCACGTCGTCGCGTCGCCGCTGCAGCGGGCGCAGGAGACGGCGGCGCCGATCGCGGCCGCGCACCGCCTCGACATCGCGACCGACGCCGAGCTGATCGAGGCCGGCAACCAGTTCGAAGGCCTGCACGTCGCGGTCGGTGACGGCGCGCTGCGGGAGCCGAAGCACTGGTCGAAGCTGACCAACCCGTTCAAGCCGTCGTGGGGCGAGCCGTACCTGGAGATCGCGCACCGGATGCTCGGCGCGGTCCACCGGGCGCGGGACGCGGCCGAGGGGCACGAGGCGCTCTGCGTGTCGCACCAGCTGCCGATCTGGACGCTCCGGCGGTTCCTCGAGGGCAAGAAGCTGTGGCACGACCCGCGGCGCCGCCAGTGCTCGCTGGCCTCCCTGACCAGCCTGGTCTTCGACGGCGACGAGCTGCGCGAGATCGTCTACAGCGAACCCGCGGGGTCCACCGACCCGAAGGTGACCGGGGCATGAAACGGCTCCTCGTCACGCTGGCCGCGCTGGGCCTGATCGCCGGGTGCAGCGCGGGCAAGGACGCGGTCGTCCAGGGGAGCAGCTTCACGTTCGTCTCCCCGGGCGGCCAGGTCGACATCACCTACGACGTCGCCCAGCGCCAGACCGCGCCGGTCCTTGCCGGCGACGACCTGATGAACGAGGGCAAGCAGCTGTCGCTGGCGGACTTCCCCGGCAAGGTCGTCGTGCTCAACCTCTGGGGCCAGTGGTGCGGGCCGTGCCGCACGGAGGCGCCGGAGATGGAGAGCCTCGCGAAGCAGGCGCCGGGGGCGCAGGTCGTCGGCATCGACGTCCGAGACCCGGCGCGTGACGTCGCGCAGGACTTCGTCCGCGACCGCAAGCTGACCTACCCGTCGATCTACGACCCGGACGGCCGGGTGCTGCTCAAGCTGAGCGGCTACCCGCGCAACATCATCCCGTCGACGATCGTGCTGGACAAACAACACCGCGTCGCGGCGGTGTTCCTGCGCCAGGTGCTGGCCCAGGACCTGCTCCCGGTCACCCAGCGCCTGGCGGCGGAACAGGCGTGATTTAGCCCAGACCGAAACCCCTCCGCCGGCCGCGCGGTTCCCGGTACGTTCCCCGTGATCGTTTTGTCCGAACCCGGGGGTTTCTCATGATGAAGAAGTTGGCGGCCGTGGCGTTCCTCGCCTTCGCCGTGACCACGGCTGTGGCGACGCCCGCTTCGGCGGCACCTGCAGCTTCGACGGCACCGGCCGCGTCCGCGGCACCGGTCACGATCGAAGGGTTCACGCTGCTCAAGCAGACGAGCGGCAACGGCCGGACGCTCCGCCTGTGGCAGAACACGGGCAACGGCCTGGTGCACGGCAACCTGTCCGGCGCCCAGTACGGCGACCAGCTCTACATCGGCAACTGCTGCTACCCGTACGTCACGTACGAGACGGTGACCAGCTACGGCCAGTACGAGCTGAACACCCAGGAATACGCCAACTACGGCCCCCGGGTCGGCGGCGTCCTGGCCGACGGCGGCCAGCTCTACCTCTGACCCGCGAGACCCGCCAGGCCCACGAAAGCCGTGAAGGCCTCCTTACCGGCCATAAGAGCCGCGAAGGAGGCCTTCACGGCTTTTCGGCGCGGCTGACGCGAGTCGCCAGGCCGTCGATGACCACGGACAGGCCCGTCGCGAAGGCCGTGTCCCGCAGCGAGCGGGGCACGGCCGTGCGGCGGGCCTGTTCTTCGACCGTGAAACCGTTCACGTAGCTCGTCACGACGTCCGCGCACGCCTCGCGTTCCGGTGAAGCCATCCCGGCGGCGGCGAGCGTGGTCAGCAGGTGACCCAGGAACTCCCTCGCGGCCGGCCCGGGGACGCTCATCGTCGCGATGACCCGGGCGCCGTCCGGGTGGGCGAGCATCGTCTCGCGGTGGGCGTTCGCGAACGCCGTCACGCGCTCCCGCCACGTTCCCGACGCGCTCAGCCCGCGGGACGCCACCGCCAGCATGTGCTCCGCGACCGCGTCCAGCAGCGCCTGCTTGTTCGCGTAGTGCCAATAGAGCGCGCCGACGCGCACGCCGAGGCGGTCGGCGAGCTTGCGCGTGGTCAGCTCGTCCAGCCCGGTTTCGTCGAGCAATTCGATCGCGGCGTCCAGCACCACCGCCTGGTTCAGAGGCATCGGGACAAGTTCACCACGCCTGGCGCACTTGAGCGTTGTTCAGGTAACTTGAGCAGTGTTCAATAAGTCGAGGAGGAACCATGAGAGTCGCTGTGATCGGAGCCGGGCTCGGGGGCCTGTGCCTGGCCCAGGGCCTGCGGAAAGCCGGGATCGACGTCGAGGTGTTCGAACGTGACCCGGGGGTCCGCGCCCGCTTCCAGGGCTACCGGATCGGCCTAGCCGACGTCGGCCGCGAAGCCCTGCTCGCCTGCCTGCCCGACCGGCTGCACCCGCTGCTGGACGCCGTCACGGGCGACCTCCACGGCCGCCGCGTCTTCCACGACACCCAGCTCCGGCAGCTGCGCGAGCTCGAGCCGATGACCGCGATCGCCGTCGACCGGCACGTCCTGCGCCACCTCCTGCTCGACGGCCTCGACGTCCGCTTCGGCAAGCAGTTCACCGGCTATCGGGGCACCCGGGCCGAGTTCGCGGACGGCACCCACGTCGACGCCGACCTGATCGTCGGGGCCGACGGCATCACCTCCGCGGTCCGCGGCCGGCTCGCGCCGGACCTCCGGCCGAGCGACACCGGCGTCCGGTGCGTCGTCGGCCGCACCACCCTGACGCCGGAGTTCGAGTCGCTCGTCCCCGGCTTCGGCACCGGCGTCAGTGACGGCGAGGTGCAGCTCATGCTCGGCTTGATGCGCTTCCGCCGTCCGCCGCGCGAAGCCGGCCTCGAGTTCGGCGTCGAGCTGCCCGACACACCCGACTACGTCCGCTGGGTGCTGCTGCCGGCGCCGGACGTCCCGGGGAAGGCCGTCGAGGGCTGGCACCCGCGGGTCCGCGCGCTGGTCGAGGCGGCCGACCCGGCCCACTCGGCGGCGCTGTCGATCCGGGTCGTCCGGCCGGAACGGCGGTGGGCGCCCGGCCGCGTCACGCTCCTCGGCGACGCGATCCACGCGACGTCGCCCAGCGGTGGCAACGGCGCCAACATGGCGCTGTACGACGCACGGCTGCTGCGGGACCTGCTCGTCGAGAAGGCGGTCCCCGAAGCCGTCGAGGAGTACGAGACGCAGATGCTCGCCTACGGTGCCCAAGCCGTCGAGCACAGTGTCGCCGTGCTTGACCAGTTTCTCCCGGAACGGGCGGGACCAAGGTCCTGAACTGCTGTGGCGTACGTCCTGTGAACCGGCCCCGGAGTTCTCACCGGGACCTCACTGCCTACCCTCAAACCCGTGAACTCCGTTACCGAGCTGGCGATCTCCGGACCGCTGCTGCTCGCCGCGGGCGTCGCGCTGCTGGCCGGAACGATCTCCTTCGCCTCGCCGTGCGTGGTGCCGCTGGTGCCGGGGTACCTCGCGTACCTCGCCGCGCTCGTCGGCGCGGACGCCCCCGCGGTGAAGGCCGACGAGGAGCGCAAGCAGGGCCGCTGGGCGGTCCTGGGCGCCGCGCTGCTGTTCGTGCTCGGGTTCACCGTCGTGTTCGTCGCCACCCTGGGCACCCTGGTCTGGCTGGCCGACACGCTCACCCTCAACCAGGACCTGCTGCAGCGCATCGGCGGCGTCCTGACCATCGCGATGGCGCTGGTGTTCCTCGGCTGGATCCCCGGCCTGCAGCGCGAGTTCCGCTCGCACCGCGTGCCCGGCGGCGGCATCTGGGGCGCCCCGCTGCTCGGCGCGGTCTTCGGCCTCGGCTGGACGCCCTGCATCGGCCCGACGCTGTCGGCCGTCACGACGCTGGCCAGCGCGACCGGCGGCGCCGAGGCCCGCGGTTACCTGCTGATCGCCGTCTACTGCCTCGGCCTCGGGCTGCCGTTCCTGCTCATCGCGCTCGGCGCCCGCTGGGCCGTGCGCGCCACCGACTGGCTGCGCCGCCACGGCCGTCAGGTGCAGGTCTTCGGCGGCGCGCTGCTGATGATCGTCGGCATCCTGCTGGTCACCGGCGTCTGGGGAGATCTGATGGGCTGGCTCCGCAACGAGCTCGCGGGCGATCTGAGGCTGCCGCTGTGACGACCACGGAGGCACCTCCCGCGGCCCCGCGAGGACCCACGCCCGCCAAGCGCACCTTCGCCTTCGTGCGCAATACCTGGCGCGGTCTGACGTCGATGCGCACCGCGCTCGTCCTGCTGTTCCTGCTGGCACTGGCCGCGCTGCCGGGCGCGCTCCTGCCGCAGCGGAAGCTCAACGCGCCCAAGGTCGACGAGTACATCAGCGCGCACGGCTGGTGGGGCACGCTGCTCGACAAGCTCGAGTTCTACGACGTCTACTCCAGCATCTGGTTCTCGGCGATCTACCTGCTGCTGATGATCTCGCTGGTCGGCTGCCTCACGCCGCGCAGCTTCGAGTACGTCAAGGCGATGCGCGCCAAGCCGGTGCTGACCCCGCGCAACCTGGCGCGGATGCCGCACTACCGGCTGGGCCGCGGCAAGCAGGACGTCGCCGCCGAGATCAGGGGAGTCCACAAGCAGCTCTCCGGCTGGCGGCGCGTCGAGCGCGAAGAGGCCGACGGCGTCCGCACGATCTCCGCCGAACGCGGGTTCCTGCGCGAGACCGGCAACCTGATCTTCCACTTCAGCATGCTGGGCCTGATCGTGTTCTTCGCGCTGGGCAAGCTGTACGGCTACGAAGGCCAGGTCATCGTCCAGGCCGACGGCAGCACGTTCTGCAACTCCGGCATCTACAACTACGACTCCTTCAACGCGGGCCTGCGCGTCGACGGCACCGACCTCGACCCGTTCTGCGTGAAGATCAACGACTTCACCGCGCGCTACACCGACGCCGGCGAGCCGGAGTACTACCACTCGAACATCGAGTACCAGTCCGGCGCCGACCTCGACACGAACACCTGGCGCCCGTACGGCCTCGAGGTCAACTCGCCGCTGCGCACCGTCGGCGACCGCGTCTACCTGCTCGGCCAGGGCTACTCGCCGAAGTTCACGGTGACCTTCCCGGACGGCACCCAGCGCACCCAGAACACGCAGTGGCGCACGGTCGACCCGACCACGATGCTCGCCGAGGGCGCGACGAAGTTCGACCAGCCCGGCGTCACCGACGAGGTGCAGCGGCGGACCCGCCAGCTGGCCATCACCGGCCTGTTCGCGCCGACGTCGTTCCTGCACGGCAACGTCCTGACGTCGTCGGCACCGCAGCTGACCGACCCCGCCGTCGCCGTCGACATCCTGCGCGGCGACCTCGGGCTGGACGCCGGGCGCGGGCAGTCGGTGTTCGAGGTCGACCAGTCGATGGTCGACGACGGGCGGCTGAAGAAGATCGCCCGCGAGAACCTGAAGGTCGGCCAGGAGATCAAGCTCGACGACGGCACGAAGGTCCGCTTCGACGGCGTCGGCCACTGGGTCTCGCTCCAGGTCTCCCACGACCCGACGCAGGGTTTCGTGCTCGGCTTCGCCATCTCGATGTTCCTCGGCCTCGGCGCGTCCTTGCTGGTCAAGCGGCGTCGGCTGTGGGTCCGGGTGAAGCCGGGAACCGAGAGTGAGCCGAGTACGGTGATCGAGGTCGCCGGGCTGGCCCGCACGGATCAGGCCGGGTACGGCGAAGAGTTCCACCGGATCAGCGAACGCCTGATCAGTGGTCAGAAGGGCTGAGGCAATGCCGATCAACGAGACGCTGTCGCAGTACAGCGACTGGCTGTACACCACCGCCGCGGCGATCTACGTCGTCGCGCTGATGTTCACCCTGATCGAGCAGGGCTTCGGCGCCAAGGGCCGGCTCGCCACCGAGCGGGCCAAGCTGCGGGCGCGCGAGCTCGTCGGCGCCGGCGGACCGCCGGTCGAGCAGGTCCAGGCCGCGCAGAGCCAGGTCGGGCGGCCCGAGCGGATCGGCCGGATGGGCGCGTCGCTGCTGGTGCTCGGCGCGGTGCTGCAACTGTCGGCGATCGTGCTGCGCGGGCTCGCCGTGCACCGCGCGCCGTGGGGCAACATGTACGAGTACGGCATGGCGGTCACCTTCATCACGGTGCTCACCTGGCTGATCGTGATGTGGAAGTTCCCGGTCCGCCACCTCACCGGTTTCCTGCTGCTGCCCGTCGTGATCCTGATGTTCATCAACGGCACGCTGCTCTACACGACCGCCGCGCCGGTCCAGCCCGCGCTGCAGTCGTACTGGCTGGTCATCCACGTCTCGGCGGCCATCATCGGCTCCGGCGTCTTCCTGGTGCCGGGCGTGGCGAGCGTGCTGTTCCTGTTCCGTGCGGCCTACGAGAAGGACAACACGAAGTTCGCGCGCTTCGCCTCGAAGCTGCCCGCGGCAGACGTCCTCGACCGGATCGCCTACCGGACGACGATCTTCGCGTTCCCGGTCTTCACCTTCGGCGTGCTCTGCGGCGCCGTCTGGGCCGAGTCGGCCTGGGGCCGGTTCTGGGGCTGGGACCCCAAGGAGACCGTGGCGTTCATCGCCTGGGTCGTCTACGCGGCCTACCTGCACTCACGGGCGACGGCCGGCTGGCGCGGCGCCCGGGCGGCGGCCATCAACATCGTCGGGTTCGCCGCGATCATCTTCAACCTGTTCTTCGTGAACCTCGTCACCGCGGGCTTGCACTCCTACGCCGGGGTGGGCTGAGCAACCCGCGGGTACGCCGACTACCGTCGTCACCGGGGAGAGCTGCAGGGGTAGTGATGTCGGGCGGAGTGCGCGGAGGTTTACACCGGTGACCGGACCCAGCGAAGAATCGGCTCCTGGCCACGCCGAACCGGCCGCTGCCCCGCAGCAGCCGGAGGCGCCGGGGAGCCTGTTCGCCGACGACCGGACGGACTCGCATCCGCACCCGGAGACCTCGGGCGCGTTCGACGTCCAGCCGACGCAGGCCGTCGCGCCGCCGCCGAACCCGGCCGTGTCCGGCCCGCACCAGGTGCCCAACCCGAGTGCGTCCGGGCCGCACCAGGTCCCGAACCCGGGCCCGCAGTACGGCTACGACCAGAACCTCCCGCCGCTGCAGCCGCAGTACGGCGACCCCGCGCAGCAGTACCAGGCGCAGGCCCAGTACCCGCAGCAGCAGCCCCAGCAGCAGCCGTCCGGCCTGCCGCAGCCCCAGGGCGGCCGGCACGCCGCACCGCCGCCGCAGGGCGGCCACGGGCACGACCTGTCCACCGCGCACCTGGTCAAGCAGGTCAAGCGGCCGCCGCAGTCGGGCTGGCGCAAAGCCGTCTACGTCGGCACAGGCAAGCTGGTCAACCCGGGGGAGAGCCCCGCCGACACCCAGCGCCGTGACCTCATCGCGCGGGTCAACCAGCCGCTGCGCGGGTGCTACAAGATCGCGATGCTGTCGCTGAAGGGCGGCGTCGGCAAGACCACGGTCACGACGACGCTGGGCGCGACGTTCGCTTCGCTGCGCGGCGACCGCGTGGTGGCGGTGGACGCCAACCCGGACCGCGGCACGCTCTCGCAGAAGATCCCGCTGGAGACCACGGCGACGGTCCGCCACCTGCTGCGCGACGCGGCCCGCATCACGCGCTACAGCGACGTCCGGTCCTACACGTCCCAGGGCGCCAGCCGGCTGGAGATCCTCGCCAGCGAGCAGGATCCGGCCGTCTCCGAGGCGTTCTCCGAGGACGACTACCGCCGCACGGTCAACCTGCTGGAGCACTTCTACAACATCGTCCTCACGGACTGCGGCACCGGCTTGATGCACTCGGCGATGAAGGGCGTCCTGGACGTCGCGGACGCGCTGGTCGTGGTCTCGTCGGGCTCGGTCGACGGCGCCCGCAGCGCCTCGGCGACGTTGGACTGGCTCGAGGCCCACGGCTACGGCGAGCTGGTGAAACGCTCGGTCGCGGTGATCAACTCGGTGCGCCCGAAGGGTGGCTCGGTCGACCTCGACAAGCTGTCGGCCCACTTCGGCGCGAAGGTCCGCGCGGTCTGCCAGGTCCCGTTCGACCCGCACCTCGAAGAGGGCGCGGAGATCGAGCTGGACCGCCTGGGCGGCGACACCCGCCTGGCCCTGCTGGACCTGGCGGCCACCGTCGCCGACGGCTTCGCTTCACCGCTCTCTCAGCAGTACCGCTAGCCGAGACCAAAGCCGTGAAGGGCACCCTCATGGACGTACAAGCCATGAGGGTGCCCTTCACGGCTTTTACGTGGGCCGGAGCCGCGCGGCCTGGTGGCCGAAAGTAAAGGCGGCCTAGAGGTCTTCGTCCCGGCGTTTGCGCTGCTGTTCGGACAGCTGGCGCAGGAAATCGGGGTCGTCGTCCGGGGCGATCGGGGCGCGCCGCGGGGTCGAGGGCACTCCGATCCGCTGGCCGGCGAACGACCGCCACAGGAGCAGGGCGACGACCAGCGCGCCGACGGCCGCGAGCAGAGCGAGCATGCCGGATCCTTCCGTGTGGCTTGCCAGACCCCCGAGGCTACCCGTCCGCGCGGGCTGCGGGCGGTACGTCTGCGCCGTGGTGCGGTTGTGGCACCCGAAAACAAACCGGGCCGTGTACGGGGCGGGGGAGTACCCCGTACCCGACACGGCCCAGGCTGCTGGATGGTTCAGGCCTTGCGAGCCGGTTCGCTCGCGTCCGTGGTCAGCTCGGCCAGGAGCTCGTTCACCTCGGACTCGCGGAACCGCCGGTGCCCGCCCGGGGTCCGGATCGAGCCGATGCGACCTGCCGTCGCCCACCGGGTGACCGTCTTCGGGTCCACCCGGAACAGTGCTGCCACCTCGCCTGGGGTGAGCAGTCGTCCGCCCATCGTCGCGGTCATTTTCCGCCTCCTTAACGACCTCACTGCTATACCGGAGGCAATCCGGGCCATTTTGGCCCGTCGCGCCGGGGTAGCCAACACGGCAATCGTTGCACTTCACCCGTCAGGTACTCGAACGGTTGTCCACGAGTAAAGAGCCCTTAAAGGTCAAAACGGACAGGTTGCTTACGATGTGCAACTATCGGATCCGGTCACTTGAAGTGCGAAGACGAGACTTCCCCGGTCCAGTGGGTGCCAGGCGTGGTGCCAATGGGGGATTGTCCAACCGCATAGAGTGATGCCGTGGATCAGTTGGACCGGAAGATCATCGCGGCGTTGCGTATCAACGGACGGGCCACCTATGCCGATTTGGGGCGGGCCGTCGGGCTGTCCGCGTCGTCGGTGCACGAACGCGTCGGCAAGCTGGAGGCCGCCGGCGTGATCACGGGCTACCACGCGGTCGTCGATCCGAGCTCGGTCGGGCTCGGCGTCACCGCCCTCGTCGGCATCCATCCGACGGACACGGCGACGGACGAAGACGTCGCCGACGCGCTCGGCGAGCTCGACGAGGTCGAGAGCTGCTACGCGGTCGCGGGGGACGAAGCCTTCGTCGTCAAGGTGCGCGTGCCGACCGTCGACGAGCTGGAGCGGACCCTCGGCCGGCTCCGCCGCATCCCCGGCGTCGGGCGGACGAACACCACCGTCGTGCTTTCGACGCGCTTCGAGGGCCGGCCGAACAACGCGGCCGGCGCGGGCGTGGAAAAGGACCGGCCGGGCGGGGCGTAACCTGCGTTGATGTGAGCGACGAGAAGGCCGGCACCCTGCCCCGTGACCTGACGCTGTACCTGCTGGCGCGGTTCGTGCTGGTCGGGGTGATCGCCTGGGCCCTGGGCCTCGTGGGCGTGCCCCTGCTGGTCGCGCTGCTCATCGGCCTGGTCGTCGGCCTGCCGCTCGGGCTGCTGCTGTTCCGCCCGCTCAACGCCCGCGTCACCGCCGGCTTGGCGAAGCGCAACGAGAAGCGCGCCCGGGCCCGGGCCCAGCTCCGCGCGCAGCTGCGGGGCGACACCGCCGGGCAGCCGGAATGAGCCGCTCGCACAGCCGCAGCTGGGTGCGCGAGGCCGTCCGGATCATCGAAGCCGACGCCAACCGCAGCGCCGACACCCACCTGCACGTCTTCCCGCTGCCCCCGGAGTGGGGCATCGACCTGTACCTCAAGGACGAGTCGGTCCACCCGACCGGCTCGCTCAAGCACCGGCTCGCCCGGTCGCTGTTCCTCTACGGGCTCGTCAACGGCCAGATCGGGCCGGACACCGTGCTCGTCGAGGCCTCCAGCGGCTCGACCGCGGTCTCCGAGGCGTACTTCGCCCGCATGCTCGGCCTGCGCTTCATCACCGTGGTGCCGCGGCGCACGAGCAAGGAGAAGATCGCGCTCATCGAGTTCTACGGCGGTGAGTGCCACTACGTCGATCAGGCGCCGGCGATGTACCCCGAGGCCGAGCGGCTCGCGGCCGAGTGCGGCGGCCACTACCTCGACCAGTTCACCTACGCCGAGCGCGCGACGGACTGGCGCGGCAACAACAACATCGCCGAGTCCGTCTTCGCGCAGATGCGGTCCGAGCGGCACCCGGTGCCGGCCTGGATCGTCGTTGGCGCGGGCACCGGCGGCACGAGCGCGACGTTCGGCCGGTACGTGCGCTACAAGCGGCACACCACGAAGGTCTGCGTCGTCGACCCGGAGAACTCGTCGTTCTACGGCGCCTGGGAAACGGGTGCCCTGGACTACGCGACGGGGATGCCGTCGCGGATCGAGGGCATCGGGCGGCCGCGGTGCGAGCCGTCGTTCGTGCCCGGCGTGATCGACGAGATGTTCCGGATCCCCGACGCCGGCTCCCTGGCGGCCATCCGGCTGCTGCGCGAGCGCACCGGGCACTGGGCGGGCGGCTCCACCGGTACCAACCTCTACGGCGCGTTCCGGCTCATCGCCCGGATGGTCGAGGACGGCCAGGCGGGCAGCGTCGTCACGCTCCTGTGCGACGGCGGCGAGCGGTACGCGCACACCTACTACGACGACGAGTGGGTCGCCCAGCAGGGCCTGGACCTCGCGCCGCACACGGCGTTGTTCGAGGAGTTCCTGGCGACCGGGAAGTTCCCCGTCGAGGACTTCGGGGACGTCGGGGACTAGAGGTTCAGGCCGACCGCGGCCAGGACGGCCCAGGCGAGCATCGCCAGGCCGGTGTCGCGCAGCGCCGGGATGAGGTCGCGGCCGGTCGCGTTGTGCCGGATCGCGTTGACCGACTGGAACAGCAGGGCCACGCTGAGCACGGGGAGCCCGGCGAACGGGTGGCCGGTGAACGCCAGGACCAGGGCGAGCACGTACGGCACCGCGATCAGCACCAGGTAGAGCCGGCGCGTGCCGCGGTCGCCGAGGCGGGTGGCCAGGGTGAGCTTGCCGGCCTCGACGTCGGTCGGGATGTCACGCAGGTTGTTGGCCGTCAGGACGGCCGTGGAGAAGCAGCCGACGGCGACCGCGCACGCCAGCGCGGCCCAGCTGATCCGGCCGGCCTGGACGTACACCGTGCCCAGCACCCCGGCCAGGCCGAAGAAGACGAACACCGCGATCTCGCCGAAACCGTAGTAACCGTAAGGCTTCTTGCCGCCGGTGTAGAACCAGGCGCCGAGGATGCAGACGCCGCCCATGGCCAGCAGCCACCAGTACCCGGTGAGCGCGACGAGCAGCAAACCCAGCACCCCGGCCAGGCCCAGCGCGATCAGCGCCGCGGCGAGGACGGCTTTCGGGGCGGCGACGCGGGAACCGACCAGGCGCAGCGGCCCGACGCGGTTCTCGTCGGTGCCGCGGATGCCGTCGGAGTAGTCGTTCGCGTAGTTGACGCCGACGATCAGGGAGAGCGAGACCAGCAGCGCCAGCGCCGAACGCCACCAGGAGAACGCGTCCAGCGCGATCGCCGCGCCGACGCCCGCCACCACCGGGGCGACCGCGTTCGGCAGTGTCCGCGGCCGGGCCCCTTCGATCCACTCGCTCAAGCTCGCCATGGCGCCATTCAACGCCATGACGATCACGCCCGAGCGGGAGCCCGGGAGGTCAGTCGGAGGTCGGCAGCTGCCAGACGAGGGAGCCGCTGTTCGGATCCACCGACGGTCCCTCGGCGGCGAGCGCGGTGCCCACGGGAATGAGGACACCCAGTGCGACGGCGGTGCTGATCAGAGCGGTGCGAATCCAGCGCGTCATGGTGAGTAGCCAAGCGGGTGCACCCTGTGCGTGTCAACGAAGTGCGGCCGATCAGCGGCCGAAACCCGCCAGAAGTCGGGCCTTCACAGCGGCCCGGTCGATCTTTCCCGGGCCGCGCAGGGGCAGTTCGGCCGCGTATTCGAGCCGTTTCGGGGTGGACGCCGCGCCCAGCTCGGCCCGCACCGCCGCGCGCAGTTCGTCCGCGTCGCGCGGTTCACCGGCTGGGACGACCAGCGCCACCACCGCCTCACCCCACTCGACGTCCGGCAGCCCGACGACACACGCGTCACGCACGCCCGGCTGGGTGGTCAGGCAGCGTTCGATCGCGTTCGCGGACACCTTCACACCACCGGTGTTGATCATGTCGTCGGCGCGGCCGAGGACCTCGACCCGGCCGTCGGCGTGCCGCACCCCACGGTCGGAGGTGGTGAACCAGCCGTCTCGGAACGCCTCCGCCGTCAGGTCCGGCCGGAGCCGGTAACCGTGCGCGAGAACATCACCGGCGATCCGGATCCGGTCCCCCTCGACGTCGACACGGACCCCGTCGAGCGGGACACCGTCGTAGACGCAGCCGCTGGCGGTCTCGCTCATCCCGTACGCGGGCACGATCCGCACCCCGGCCTCCGTGGCACGTTCGCGCAGCGCGGCCGACGTCGCTGCCGCGCCGAGGACGATCGCGTCGAAGGTTCGCGCCGCGGCCAGGCCCGCGCCGCCGTCGTCGAGCAGCCGGACCAGCTGGGTGGGGACGAGTGCGGTGTAGCGGGGGCCGCCCTTCAGCGTCGCCGCCGCGGCCGCGAAGGCGTCCGCGCGGAAGCCCTGGCCGGTCAGGAACGCCGGAGTCGTCCCGGCCAGCAGTGACCGGACCAGCACCTGCAGCCCGCCGATGTAGTGCGCCGGCGTCGCCAGCAGCCACTGCCCCGGCCCGCCGAGGCGGCGGTGGGTGGCCTCAGCGGATGCGATCAGCGCGCGGGCCGAGAGGAGCACACCCTTGGGCGCACCGGTCGACCCTGACGTGGCGATGATCACGGCGGTGTCCGGTTCGACGGGCTCGCCGGGCGCCATCGCGTCCCGCAGCGCCGGGTCGGTGACGGGCAGCACGGCCGGGCCGCCGCCCAGCGCGTCCGCGACGGCCCCCCTCAGCACGTCGAGCGCTTCGGGGGAGCCGTCGAGTTCGACCGTCCGCATCTCACCTTCCGATGTGAAGTCCGTGTGAGGAGTCCGCACTTTCCTAGCGAAAGTGCGACCTCAGTAGTAGTAGGGGATGTCCTTGAAATCGGGGTCGCGTTTCTGCAGGAACGCGTCACGGCCTTCGACGGCCTCGTCCTGCATGTAGGCCAGGCGGGTGGTCTCGCCGGCGAACAGCTGCTGACCGACCATGCCGTCGTCGGTGAGGTTGAACGCGTACTTCAGCATCCGCTGGGCCGTCGGCGACTTGCCGGCGATCGTCCACGCCCAGTCCAAGGCTTCTTTCTCGAGGTCGGCGTGCGGGACGACGGCGTTGACGGCGCCCATCCGGTGCATCTGCTCGGCGGAGTACTCCCGGCCGAGGAAGAAGATCTCCCGGGCGAATTTCTGGCCGACCATCTTCGCGAGGTAGGCCGAGCCGTAACCGCCGTCGAACGAGCCGACGTCGGCGTCGGTCTGCTTGAACTTCGCGTGCTCGGCCGAGGCGAGGGTGAGATCGCACACGACGTGCAGGGAGTGCCCGCCGCCCGCGGCCCAGCCCGGCACGACCGCGATGACCGGTTTCGGCAGGAACCGGATCAGCCGCTGGACCTCGAGGATGTGCAGCCGCCCGGCCCGGGCGGGGTCCACCGTGTCGGAGGTCTCGCCGCTGGCGTACTGATAGCCGGAGCGTCCGCGAATACGCTGGTCACCACCGGAGCAGAACGCCCACCCGCCGTCCTTGGGTGAGGGGCCGTTGCCGGTGAGCAGGACACAGCCGACGTCGGAGCTGAGCCGGGCGTGGTCGAGGGCCCGGTAGAGCTCGTCGACGGTGTGCGGGCGGAAGGCGTTGCGGACCTGCGGGCGGTCGAACGCGACCCGCACCACACGTTTGCCGCCACGGCTCTCAGCGGAGCGGTGGTAGGTGATGTCGGTGAAGGCGAAACCTTCGACCTCGGTCCACGCGGCCGGATCGAACAGCTCGGAAACTCGGGCGTCATCCACGTTTGGGAGAATAGGACCTGTGGACACCTTTGCTGTGCCTGATGCCGCCTCGGCGGGGAAAAGTGCCTCGGCAGAGTCGGGAGCCTGCCGGTGAACCCTTCCACCGCGCAGGCCAGGGTCATCGTCGACGAACTCGTCCGCAACACCGTCTCGCACGTCGTCCTCTGCCCGGGCTCCCGCAACGCGCCGCTGTCGATCGCGCTGTACGACGCCGCCGCGGCCGGGAAGCTCCAGCTGCACGTCCGGATCGACGAGCGTGGTGCCGGGTTCCTCGCGCTCGGCATCGCCGCGCGCACCGGCCGTCCGGTGGCGGTGCTCTGCACGTCCGGCACCGCGGCCGCGAACTTCCACCCCGCCGTGCTGGAGGCCGACCGCGCCGGCGTCCCGCTGATCGTGCTGACCGCCGACCGGCCGCCCGAGCTGCGGGCCGCGGGTGCGTCGCAGGTCATCGACCAGCACCGGCTCTTCGGCAACGCCGCCCGCTACTTCGACGAACTGGCCGTCGCCGAGCGCCGCGCCGGGCAGAACTCGTACTGGCGCAGCCAGATCTGCCGGGCCTGGAACGCCGCGTACGGCGAGTGGCGTTGCGGGCCGGTGCACCTGAACATCCCGTTCCGCGAGCCGCTGGTGCCGGATCTGGACGATGACGGCGAGTGGTACGAGTCCCTGGACGGCCGTCCCGACGGTTCCCGCTGGACCGAGCTGCCCGACTTCGGCGCGCTGCCGTCGTTCGTGGTGCCGTCGGCGCGCCACGGCCTGGTCATCGCGTGCGACACCGGCGTCCAGGCGGCCAGCGAGTGGGCCGAGCAGCACGGCTGGCCGGTGATCTCGGAGACCGGCGGCATCGGGCTGTCCGGCGGCACGGCGATCTCGTCCGGCGCGTGGCTGCTGGGCGTCGAGGAGTTCATCAACCGGCACAAGCCCGAGCAGGTGCTCTGCCTCGGCCGGCCGACGGTGTTCCGGCAGATCCAGAACGTCCTCTCGGACGCCTCCGTCGAGGTGCTGCTGGTGCGCCCGGACTCGGACTGGCCGGCGCCCGCACACAACGTCCGGCAGGTCGGGCAGTGGTTCGACGAGCCGACCAAGCCCGCCGACCCGGAGTGGCTGGCCAGCTGGCGCCGGGCCGACGAAGCGGCGTCCACGGCGGTCACGTCGGTGCTGGCCTCGGAGCCGTGGCCTTCGGGGCTGCGCCTGGCTTCGGAGCTGGTGGACGCGCTGCCGCCGGACTCGCTGCTGGTGGTGGGCTCGTCCAACCCCACGCGCGACGTCGCGCTGGCCGGCCGCCTGCGCCCGGACGTCCTGGTCCACCGCAACCGCGGCGTCGCGGGCATCGACGGCACGGTCTCGACGGCGATCGGCGCGGCCACGGTCCACCGCGGCCCGTCGTACGCGCTGCTGGGCGACCTGACGTTCCTGCACGACGCGTCGGGGCTGCTGACCGGGCCCGCGGAGCAGCGCCCGGACCTGACGATCGTGGTCTGCAACGACGACGGCGGCGGCATCTTTTCGCTGCTGGAGCAGGGCGCCCCGGAGCACTCGGCGAGCTTCGAGCGCGTCTTCGGCACCCCGCACGGCGCGGACCTGGGCGCGCTGTGCGCGGGCTACCGGGTGCCGCACGTGGTGGCGGAGACGCTGACGGAGTTCCAAGCGGCGCTACGCCCCGCGCCGGGGTTGCGGGTGGTGGAGGTCCGGGTGGACCGTTCGCGCCACCGTGACCTGCACGCGCGGTTGCGCTCCGCGGTCAGCGCGGCGGTCTCTGCCGTCTGAGGCGCTCGCGCCGGGCGCCGCCACCAGACGAGCCCCGACCTTCCGGGTACGCGAACCGACCTTCCGGGTACGCGAACCGACCTTCCGGGTACGCGAACCGACCCTCTGGGCACGTAGGCATGCGTACCGCGGGATGGTGGAGGCGGACCATGGCCTGCGGACTCGCGCGGTGGGCTCGTTGTGCGATGGGCGTCGAGGTCCGGGTGGACCGTTCGCGGCACCGTGACCTGCACGCGAGGTTGCGCTCCGCGGTCAGCGCGGCCGTCTCCGCCGTCTGAGGCGGTTGGTCAACCGCTTTCCGGGTGTGATCCCAGCAGGCAAGATCCTCCCTTCGGCTGTTCCTGGTGTCTTCCTGGCTGGCTACGTTCGAGCGCGCTGATCCTCACCCGTTGGAGGGATTCGAATGCGTGCAAGAACTCGCACCGGCCTCGGTGTGCTCGCGGCCGGGGTCGCCTCGGTGCTGCTCGCCGGTACCGCCAGTGCGGCCCCGACGCCCGGTGCGCCCGGCGTCGGTGACTCGTACTACCCGAACGCCGGCAACGGCGGGACGGACGTGCTGCACTACGACATCCGCCTGACCTACCAGCCCGCGACCGACGTGCTGGCCGGCACCACGACGCTGCTGCTCACCGCGACCCAGGACCTCTCGCGGTTCGACCTCGACTTCGCGCTCAAGGCGTCCAGCGTGCTGGTGAACAACCGCCCCGCCCAGTTCGCGAACCAGAACGGCGACGGCGAGCTCGTCATCACGCCGGCGCAGCCGCTGCTCAAGGGGCAGACCGCCACGGTCGTCGTCGCGTACTCGGACACGCCGTCCACCGAAAAGGTCGACGGCCTCAACGCGTGGAAGAAGGGCCCGTTCGGCGCGCTCGGCGTCGACGAACCGCAGAGCTCCGCGTGGTGGTTCCCGGCCAACGACCACCCGACCGACAAGGCGACCTACGACGTCTCCATCGAAGCGCCGGATGACAACGTTGCCGTCACCAACGGCACGCTCGTCCGCAAGACGAAGAGCCGCGCCGGCTGGACGCGCTGGCAGTGGCGCAGCACGAAGCAGCAGGCCACGTACCTGACGTCGTTCATCGTCGGCAAGTACGAGCTCAACCAGGCGACCACGCCGGACGGCAAGCCGTTCATCTCGGCGTACGGCAGCGACCTCGGCGACTCGCTCTACGCGGCGAAGGCCAGCGTCGAGCGGACGCCGGAGATCGACGCGTTCCTGGCGACGAAGTTCGGCCCGTACCCGTTCGAGGCCGAGGGCGGCGTCGTCACCAGCGGTATCGGCTTCTCGCTGGAGAACCAGACCCGCCCGACGTACGGCGCGCGCAACTTCATCGCGGGCTCCAACACGACGCTGATCGCGCACGAGAACGCCCACCAGTGGTTCGGCGACAACGTCTCGCTCGGTCGCTGGAGCGACATCTGGCTGAACGAGGGCTTCGCGTCCTACGCCGAGTGGCTGTGGTCGGAGCACGAGGGCGAAGGCACGGTCGCCGAGCTGGCGCAGTACACGTACGACTCCAACGCGGCCGACGCCGCGCTGTGGAAGCTCGTCCCGGCCGACCCGGGCGCCGACAACCAGTTCGACAACGCGGTGTACGACCGCGGCGCGCTGACGCTGCAGGCGCTGCGCACCGCCGTCGGCGACGAGGCGTTCTTCAAGATCCTGCAGGCGTGGCAGGCCCAGAAGGGCGGCTCGAACGGCCGGATCCAGGAGTTCATCGCGCTGGCCGAGAAGGTTTCGGGCAAACCGCTCTACGACCTGTTCCAGACGTGGCTGTACACGTCGGGCAAGCCGGCGGTGGGCCCGAACGGGACCACGGCCGCCGTCGCGGCCCGCGCGGCTTCGGCTCCGGTCAAGCCGCAGTCGTTCGACCAGATCCAGGCCAACCACCGGAATCTCGCCGCGGAGCACAAGCACTGAGCAGTACCGCTACGCTCGCGGCGTGAGCACGAGAGGTGAGCGGGCGAGGCGCGTCGGGTGGTGGATAACCCTCGCCGTCGCCTCGCTCCTCACCGTGATGTGCATCTGCCTGCTCTTCGCGGCGATCCGCAACGACCGCGCGATCTCCGCCCAGCTCGGCACGGCGACGGCCACGGTGGACTCGGTGGCGTTCGACCGCACGATCATCCACTTCGAGACCCCGGACGGCATTGTCCACAGCCCGGCCAACGGAGTCCTCTACCCGGACGGCCTCGCGGCCGGCCAGCTGGTCCGCATCGAGTACGACGCGACGGACCCGGAACTGGCCCGGGTAGCGGGCCGCTCGGCCACGCTGACGCTGCTGCCGCTGGGCAGTTTCGTGTTCTTCACGTGGCTGGTGGCCGGGCCGCTGCTGTGGTGGATCCGGCGGCTGAACAAGCGAGCGGACGCCGAGATCCCGGCCGCCGCCTGACCGCCGCTCCGCTCCCGGCGAGGACGCGGAATGGGGCGCCTCTGTTTGCCGCCTGACCAGCAGAAAGTTCCCCACCACACCCAGGGGGGCGTGCCCAGTCCCAGTCTATCGGCGCCGCACCGGCAAAGGGGTGCTCCGGCAAATCTGTGGATAACTGCACGCGATGTGGATAACTCGCCGCCGGGATCGTCGGGTGGGCGACTTCGCGATCGATTCCTGTCCGCAGGAGGCCGCGGAACCGAGCCGGGTCGCTCAACAATCTCCGCGGCGATGCGGCGATGCGGCGATGCGGCGATGCGGCGATGCGGCGGTGACCCGGACCGAAGACCAAGCTCAACCCGTCTCCCGCAGCCACCTGCTTCGCGTGATCTCGTACTCGACCTCGCCCTCTTCGGTGCCCGGAAGCACTTCCTGGAAGTCCTCCGCGGAGGTATACGCGCGGGCGAACGTCAGCCCGGCCGAGGCCATCGTCGCTCGCGATGGCGTGTTGACCGCCATCGTCTGGGCGAAGATCCGGTCCAGCCCCAGCTCGGAAAAGCCGTACCGGATCAGCTCGCGAGAGCCCTCCCCGGCGTAGCCCTGCCGCCAGTGCCGGCGCAGCAGCCGGTAACCCAGTTCGGCCTGACGCCCGCCCGAAGGCTGGTCGGGACCCTGCGGTGGCCGCAGGATCCACCAGCCGATGAAGTCCTCAGCACGGAAACCCATCCAGAACCCGAACCCGGGCGAGACGGCCATCCGGCGGCGGTGCGCGGCCTCGACCTCGGCGCGGGTCGCGGCCCGGCCGGTCAGGTAGCGCATCACCGCCGGGTCGGAGTCCAGCTCGTACTCCAGCTCGAGGTGCTCGTCGGCCAACGGCACGAGCGTGAGCCGCGCGGTGTGCAGGGTGGGCATGTCCCGATCTTCACAGCGCGCGCAACCCGTTTCAGCCCGCGTGGGCCGTCTCCTGCCACCAGCCCAGCACCTCGTCGGCCACCCCCGGGGCCGCCACCAGCAGGCCGTCTGTCGGCAGCGCCGTGTCCTCGCCGTGCCTGTCCAGCACGACCGCGCCCGCCTCGATGGCCATCGCCACGGAGCCCGCGACGTCCCATTCGTGGTAGCTGTGCAGCACCGCCGCCGCCGCGTGGCCCAGGGCCACCTGCGCGATCGACAACGCCGCCGACCCCAGGACCCGGACCCCCGCGTGGGCCGCCGCCGCCCGCTCGATGAACTCGCCCATCCCCGGCCAAGGTCCGCGACGGGCGAACTCCGTGAACACCAGAGCGCCGGCCGTCACGCAGCGGTCCGTCAAGTGCACCGGTTTGCCGTTCGCGCGGGCCCCTCGTCCGCGCGCCGCGGCGTAGATCTGGGCCCGGTACGGGTCCGCCACCACCCCCACCACCGGGCCGGCCGCGTCGACCAGCGCCAGGCTGTACGCGCACCACGGCACCCCGGCGACGTAGTTCGCGGTGCCGTCCACCGAGTCGACGACCCAGCGGTACTCCGCGACGTCGGCGCCGTGGTCGGCGCCGAACTCGTGGCCCACCACCGGGATGCCCGGGAACTCGGCGGTCAGCACGCGCCGCGTGTGGCGCTCGAGGATCCGGTCGGTGTCGGTGACCCAGTCGAACGGCGAGTCCAGCGTGGCGGGGTGTGCACCCCGGCCGGCGGTCGCGGTGATCACGTCGGTCGCGTCGTTGGCCAGGCGACCGGCCACTTCGAGGGCCCTCGACAGCAGGCCGGGCTCCACGGGCCGCGGCGGCCTGGAGGACAAGAGGGTCATGCCTGCTTAGTCTGGGCCCTGCTGGTTTCCGGGACACGACCTTGAGATGACATGTCGTGGCGGATCTGTTCCGGCAGCGTTGGCCCGGCGGCCACGCGGGCGCCAGGATCGGGTGCGATGGTCGGAAGCGTGCGAGTCGCGATAGTCACCGAAAGTTTCCTGCCCCAGGTGAACGGCGTGACCAACTCCGTCCTGCGGGTGGTCGAGCACCTGCGCGAACGCCGGCACGACGTGCTGATCATCGCGCCCGGCCCCGGCCCGGACTCCTACCGCGGCGCCCCGGTGATCCGGATCCCGGCGCTCGACTTCCCCGGTGTGAACTCGCTGCCGATCGGCGTGCCGACGCGCACCGTGCTGACGGCGCTGGCCGCGTTCGGGCCGGACGTCGTGCACCTCGCGTCGCCGTTCGTGGTCGGCGCCCGCGGGCTCGCCGCCGCGCGACGGCTGCGGGTGCCGTCGATCGCCGTCTACCAGACCGACATCGCCGGCTTCGCCTCCGCGTACGGCTTCGGCCTCGCCGCCCGCGCCGCCTGGCGCTGGGTGCGGCGGCTGCACTCGCGGGCCGACCGGACGCTGGCGCCGTCCACCGACTCCGTCGAGCAGCTGCGGCGGCACGGCGTGCCGCGGGTGCACCGCTGGGCGCGGGGCGTCGACATCGACCGGTTCTCCCCGGCGCACGCCGACGCCGCGCTGCGGGCCGAGCTGGCGCCGGACGGCGAGCTGCTGGTCGGCTTCGTCGGCCGGCTGGCGCCCGAGAAGGAGGTCGACCGGCTGGCCGCGCTGGCCGGCGTCCCCGGCATCCGCGTGGTCGTCGTCGGCGACGGGCCCGAACTGCCCGCGCTGAAAGAGCAGCTCCCGGACGCGGCCTTCCTCGGCGCGAAGTACGGCGACGAGCTCTCCGCCGCGTACGCGAGCTTCGACGTCTTCGTGCACACCGGCCCGCACGAGACGTTCTGCCAGGCGGTGCAGGAGGCGATGGCGTCCGGCCTACCGGTGCTCGCACCCGACGCCGGCGGCCCGAAGGACCTGGTGCTGCCCGGCCGCACCGGCTACCTGCTGCCCGCGGACCGCGAGCGGTTCGGCCCGGCACTGCTCGAGAAGATCGACGCCCTGCGCGACGCCGCGCTGCGGGCGAGACTCGGCGAGAAGGCGCGCAAGGTGGTGCTCGGGCGGACCTGGCCGGCCGTCTGCCACGAGCTGGTGGGGCACTACGAAGCGGTGCAGGGCCGAGCCGCGCGCGCGGCTTGAGCCGTGCACATCGTCCAGCTCGCGAACTTCTACGGGCCGCGCTCGGGCGGGCTGCGCACGGCGTTGCACCACCTCGGCGCCGGGTACGTCGCGAGCGGGCACGTCGTGACGCTGGTGGTGCCCGGCACCCGCTACGCCGACGAGGTCCTGCCCACCGGCGTCCGCCGGTTTTCCTTGCCCGCGCCCAAAATCCCGGGCACCGGCGGCTACCGCGCCGTCGACCCGCACCGCGTCCGCGCGGTGCTGCGCAAGCTCGAACCGGACCGGCTCGAGGTGTCGGACCGGCTGACGCTGCGGGGGATGGGCGGCTGGGCACGGCGCCACGGCGTCCCCAGCACGGTGATCTCCCACGAGCGGCTCGACCGGCTGCTGGAGCAGTTCCTGCTGCCCGAGGTCGTCGCGCGCCGCGTCGCCGACGTCGCCAACCGCCGGATGGCCGCGAGCTACGACACGGTCGTCTGCACGACGGCGTTCGCGCGGGCGGAGTTCGACCGGATCGCCGCGCCGAACGTCCACCGCGTGCCGCTCGGCGTCGACCTGACGACGTTCCGGCCCGCCAGGCGCGACGACGGCTGGCGCGCCGGCCTCGCCGGGGGAGCGGACGCCCTGATCGTCCACTGTGGACGCCTGTCGCCGGAGAAACACGTGGAGCGCAGCGTGGACACCGTCGCCGAGCTGACGGAGGCGGGCGCGCGGGTGCGGCTCGTCGTGGCCGGCGACGGGCCGCGACGCCGCGCGCTCGAACGCCGGGCGCGCGGCCTGCCGGTGACGTTCCTGGGGTTCCTGGCCGGCCGCGGTGACGTCGCCCGGCTGCTGGCCAGCGCCGACGTCTCCCTCGCGCCGGGCCCGCACGAGACGTTCGGCCTGGCCGCGCTGGAAGCGCTCGCCTCCGGGACGCCGGTGGTGGTCTCGGCGTCGTCGGCGCTGCGGGAGATCGTCCGGCCGGGCTGCGGCGCGGCGGTCGAGGACCACGCGCCCGCGTTCGCCTCCGCTGTGACGAACCTCCTGGACCGTCCCGAAGACCTGCGCCGCGCGGCGGCCCGGGCGCGGGCCGAGGAGTTCACCTGGTCCGCGGCGGTCGCCGGAATGCTGGCGACCTTCGGTCAGGAGCGCTGGCGCCCGTAGGCCGGCTGGACGTTCGGCGTGAGGCCCTGCTCGTCCGCGATCTTCACCAGCAAGCTGTGCAGGACTTCGCGTTCGGCGTCGGTCAGGGCCGCGGTGACGGCTTGTTCGTGCGACGCGCCGGTTTGCGCGACACGCCCCATCATCACCCGGCCGTCCTCGCTCAGCTCCACGGCGTACAGCCGCCGGTCTTCGGCGTTGCGGCGGCGCTCGATGAGCCCGCGCTTCTCCAGTCCGTCGACGAGCGGGACCAGCCGGGTCGCGGGGGTGCCGAGCTGCTTGGCCAGCGACTGCTGGCTCTGACCCGGCCGGGAGGCCACGAGCCGCAGCAGGGCGACCTGGGTCGGCGTCAGATCCAGCGCCGCGATCTGCTCCGTGAACCGCTGGGCAGCGTGCGCGCCGACTTGGGCGAGCAGGAAGGCGCTGCCCAGCCGCGGTCTCTTCGCGTCCATGCCGGAACGGTAGCCGCTGAAAATTGATTACACCAGCGTAATCAATTTCCGTCCCGGTTAACCTCAAGCCATGTCACGCGCCAGCCTGGACAAGGACCCGCACGAAGTCGCCGCCATGTTCGACGGCGTCGCGGACGGGTACGACCGGGCGAACTCGTTCATGACCTTCGGCTTCGACCGGCGCTGGCGCACCACCACCGCCCGCGTGCTCGACGCCCGCCGCGGCGAGAAGGTCCTGGACCTCGCCGCCGGCACCGGCGTCTCCACCGTCGAGTACGCCCGCGGCGGCGCCTGGTGCCTGGCCGCGGACTTCTCGTTCGGCATGCTGCGCGCCGGGCTGCACCGCAAGGTCCCGATGGTCGCGGCGGACGCGCTGAACCTCCCGTTCGCCGACGAGAGCTTCGACGCCGTGACGATCTCGCTGGCGCTGCGCAACTTCGTCGACACGAAGGCCGCGCTCACCGAGATCGCCCGCGTGGTCAAGCCGGGCGGCCGGCTGGTGATCTGCGAGGTCTCGACGCCGCCGTTTCCCCCGATCAGGTTCATCCACCGGCGGTTCATGCTGAAGCTGCTCACGTGGGTCGGCAAGCGGACGTCGTCCAACCCGGAGGCCTACTCCTACCTGGCCGAATCGATGCTGGCCTGGCCGGACCAGCGCACTCTCGGTGAGATCATCGAGAGCGCGGGCTGGGCCGACGTCGAGTGGTTGAACCTCACATTCGGCGTCGTCGCGATCCACCGGGCGCGCAAGCCTGCCTAGACTCGCGGTATGAGCCGTCGTAGCCCTGACCAGGACGCCGAAGTCATCGTCGTCGGTGCCGGACCGGCCGGGTCCACTGTCGCGACCTACCTCGCCCGGTCGGGCGTCGACGTCCTGCTGCTGGAGAAGACCGAGTTCCCGCGCGAGAAGGTCTGCGGCGACGGCCTCACCCCGCGCGGCGTCAAGCAGCTGATCGACCTGGGCATCGACACGAGCGAGGAAGCCGGCTGGGTGCAGAGCCGTGGCCTGCGGATCCTCACCGGCGACCTGACGCTGGAGCTCGACTGGCCGGACCTCACGAGCTACCCGCCGTACGGCGTTTCCCGCACCCGCCACGACTTCGACGACCTCCTCGCGAAGCTCGCGGTGAAGGCGGGCGCGCGGCTGTACGAGCGCACCACCGTCACCAGCGCCATCACCGACGCGACCGGGCGCGTGGTCGGCGTCGAGGCGAAGGTCGGCCCGGAGCGCACGCCGGTGAACTACCGCGCGCCGCTGGTCCTGGCCTGCGACGGCGTCTCCGCGCGGCTCGCGCTGAGCGTAGGCATCCAGAAGAACGAGAAGCGCCCGATGGGCGTCGCGGTGCGCCAGTACTACAAGAGCCCGCGCCACGACGACCCGTTCATCGAGGGGCACCTCGAGCTGTGGGACCGCTCGGATCCGCGCGACCCGAAGCTGCTGCCGGGCTACGGCTGGGCGTTCCCGCTCGGCGACGGCACGGTGAACGTCGGCCTCGGCATGCTCTCGACGTCGGCGTCGTTCCGGAACACCGACTACCGCGCGCTGCTGCGCCAGTGGCTCGACGGGACGCCGGAGGAGTGGGGCTACCGCGAGGAGAACGCGATCGGCAAGGTCGGCGGCGCCGGCCTCCCGATGGGCTTCAACCGCACCCCGCACTACCGCGACGGCCTCCTGCTGCTGGGCGACGCGGGCGGCATGGTCAGCCCGTTCAACGGCGAGGGCATCTCGGCGGCGATGGAGTCCGCGCAGATCGCGGCGGAGGTCGTCGTCCAGGCCCTGGCCCGGCGCGAAGGGCCTTCGCGCGAGCGCGCGCTGGAGGCGTACCCGCGCGCGGTGCGCGAGCTGATGGGCGGCTACTACCAGCTGGGCAATGTCTTCGCCAAGATCATCGGCAAGCCGAAGATCATGCACGCGGCGACCAAGTACGGCCTGCGGATCAACAAGATCCTCCCGCTGGTCTACAAGGGCCTGTCGGGCTGCTACGACGCCAAGGGCGGCGACGGCGTCGACCGCCTGATCTCGGCCCTGGCCAAGGCAGCCCCCAGCCCCCGCTGACCCCTGAACCTGTCACTTTCCCTAGGAAAGATGCGTCCGAAGGCCCCTTGGACGCATCTTTCCTAGGGAAAGTGACGCCTTGCTGTGCAAGTGCGAACGGTGGCGGGGTGGGCGGGTTGCGCGCGGACACTCGACCGGCCTACCAAGTTGGCCGTGCGGTCAGTGGGATAGATCACAGGTCGGCGCCCTGTTTGTCCGGTCGTGCGGTGATCATGAAACGTCTTCGCGCAGGTCGCACGCGCGCCGTTGTCGGGCCGTGACAACGTTGGCGGCGAAAGTTAGGGCACCCTCATAACACGGGGGGCTAGGGACAAGAATGTGAGTCGCGTCCTACACTCCCCCCATGCTTTGTGAATCCCTTCACATCCACGACGAGTGGCTTGTGAACTATTTCACAAGCTGGCCCGAAGACAGCCACGGGCCGTAAGGAGACCCTGACCCTCGGCGGTGTGACCCAGGTCCCTTAGGGTGCCGACGAGGCTGAGCGGTTCCCACCACAAGCAAAACCGCAGCGGCGCGGAAAGGATGGCGAAGACCCCGTGCTGATGTTGCCCGTGCTGACCCAAACGGACGCAGTGAACCTGGCGCAGCAGGCCCCGAGCCTGAAGCCCTACCTGCCCTTGGTCCTTCTGTTCGTGCTGGCGCTGGCGTTCGCCGTGCTGTCGGTGCTGCTGGGCCCGCTGGTCGGTCCCAGCCGCTACAACAAGGCCAAGCTCGAGGCCTACGAATGCGGCATCGAACCGTCCCCGCAGCCGCTCGTCGGCGGCGGCCGGATGCCGGTGGCGTACTACATCACCGCGATGCTGTTCATCCTGTTCGACATCGAGATGGTCTTCCTCTACCCGTTCGCCGTGCAGGCGGACGCGCTGGGCACCTTCGGCCTGGTGGAGATCCTGCTGTTCATCGCGACGGTCGGCTTCGCGTACGCCTACGTGTGGCGGCGCGGCGGCCTGGATTGGAACTAGACCCATGGGCCTCGAAGAGAAACTCCCCAACGGCATTCTGCTGGCCAGCCTCGAAGGCCTCGTCAACTGGGCGCGGAAGAACTCGATGTGGCCCGCGACCTTCGGGCTCGCCTGCTGCGCGATCGAGATGATGACGGTCGGCGGTTCCCGCTACGACATCGCCCGGTTCGGCATGGAGCGCTTCAGCGCGACGCCGCGCCAGGCCGACCTGATGATCGTCGCCGGCCGGGTCACCCAGAAGATGGCCCCGGTCCTGCGCCAGATCTACGACCAGATGGCCGAGCCCAAGTGGGTCCTCGCCATGGGCGTCTGCGCCTCCTCCGGCGGCATGTTCAACAACTACGCCGTGGTCCAGGGCGTCGACCACATCGTGCCGGTCGACATGTACCTGCCCGGCTGCCCGCCGCGGCCGGAGATGCTGCTCGACGCGATCCTCAAGCTGCACGCCAAGATCCAGGACGAGCCGATCAACGCCCGCCGGGCCGCGATCCGCGCCGCCAGCGGCGCCCGCACCGAGCTCGTCGCGTCCTCGATCAAGTACGCGAAGAAGTAGAGCGATGACTGAGACCCCAGAACCCGGCGGCGAGCAGTCCAGCGCCGATCGCCCCACCGAAGACGGCCTCGAGCCGCGCGGCACCCGGCCCGCCGAGCCGGTCGTCACCGGCCGCGAACGCCAGGGCATGTTCGGCGTCCACGGCACCGGTGACACCTCCGGCTACGGCGGCGTCCGGCTGCCGGCCTACCACCCGGCGCCGGCCGAGCGCCCGTACGGCGGCTGGTTCGACCAGTTCGCCGACGAGTTCTACGCGGCCCTGTCGGACAACAAGATCCCGTCCGAGGCGATCCTGCAGACCACGGTCGACCGCGGCGAGATCACCTTCTACGTCGCCCGCGAGCAGCTGCCCGCGATCGCGAAGGTCCTGCGCGACGACGGCGGCCTGCGCTTCGAGCTGCTCAGCTCGGTGTCCGGCGTGGACTACGGCGTCGACGTCCCGCAGCGGCTGCACTCGGTGTACCACTTCACGTCCCTGACCTACCGCCGCCGGATCCGCCTCGAGGTCAGCCTCGACGTGGACGACGCGCACGTGCCGTCACTGGTCGGGATCTACCCGACCGCCGACTGGCAGGAGCGGGAGACCTGGGACATGTTCGGCATCGTCTACGACGGCCACCCCGCGCTCACCCGCATCCTCATGCCGGACGACTGGGACGGCCACCCCCAGCGCAAGGACTACCCGCTCGGCGGGATCCCGGTCGAATACAAGGGCGCGGAGATCCCGCCGCCGGACCAGCGGAGGTCGTACTCGTGACCATCAACGAAGACGCCACTCAAGTTCCCGAGGCGGACAGCCGCGACACGACCGAAGGCCGCGTCTACTCGGTCTCCGGTGGTGACTGGGACGACGTCGTCGCCGACGCGGCGCACGACGAGCGCATGGTCATCAACATGGGCCCGCAGCACCCGTCGACACACGGCGTGCTCCGGCTCGTGCTGGAGATGGAGGGCGAGACCGTCACGCAGCTGCGGTCGGTCATCGGCTACCTCCACACCGGCATCGAGAAGAACTGCGAGTACCGGACCTGGACCCAGGGCGTCACCTTCGTGACGCGCATGGACTACCTGGCCCCGCTCTCGACGGAGATGGCGTACTGCCTCGGCGTCGAGAAGCTGCTGCAGATCGAGGCCCCGCGCCGCGCGCAGCTGCTGCGCGTGATGCTGCTGGAGATCAACCGCATCGGCTCGCACCTGGTCTACATCGCCACCGGCGGCATGGAGCTCGGCGCCACCACCGCGATGACGCTGGGCTTCCGCGAGCGCGAGGTCGTGCTGCACCTGCTGGAGCACCTCACCGGCCTGCGGATGAACCACGCGTTCATCCGCCCCGGCGGTCTCGCGCAGGACATGCCCGCGGACTACCGCGAGAAGGTCACCGAATTCGTCAAGACGATGAAGGAACGCCTTCCGCTGTACGACAAGCTCTTCACCGGGCAGCCGATCTGGCGCAACCGGCTCAAGGGTGTCGGGTACCTGCCGGTCGACGCGTGCCTCGCGCTCGGCGTCACCGGGCCGGTGCTGCGCAGTGCCGGCCTGCCGTGGGACCTGCGCAAGACCGAGCCGTACTCCTGCTACGAGGAGTTCGACTTCGACGTGCCGGTCGACAACGGCGCCGACTGCTGGTCGCGCTACCTGATCCGGGTGCACGAGATGCACGAGAGCCTCAAGATCATCGAGCAGTGCCTGGAGAAGCTCGAGCCGGGCCCGGTCATGGTCGAGGACAAGAAGGTCGCCTGGCCCGCGCAGCTGTCGATCGGCAGCGACGGCATGGGCAACTCGCTCGAGCACGTCAAGAAGATCATGGGCCAGTCGATGGAGTCCCTGATCCACCACTTCAAGCTGGTCACCGAGGGCTTCAAGGTGCCGGCCGGGCAGGTCTACACCTCGGTCGAGTCGCCGCGCGGCGAGCTGAGCGCGCACCTGGTCTCCGACGGCGGCACCCGGCCGCTGCGGGTCCACGTGCGCGAACCGAGCTTCGTGAACCTGCAGTCGATGCCCGCAATGGCCGAAGGCGGCCTGGTCGCGGACGTGATCGCCGCGATCGCCTCGATCGACCCCGTCATGGGGGGAGTGGACCGATGACCTCTTCTACCGCAGTCCCGGAACCGGGACCGCACGCGGCGGATCAGACGCACGCGGCCGCCGGGCCGGACGTCGACGTGATCGCCATCGCGCCGGATCCCGCAGTGGCCGAGGGAATCCTGGCCGAGACACCGCTCGAGGACATCTTCGACAGTGGCGTGTACTCCCGGGCGCAGGAGCTGATCGCGCGTTACCCGGTGTCCCGCTCGGCGCTGCTGCCGCTGCTGCACCTCGTGCAGTCGGTGCAGGGGTACGTCAGCCAGGAGGGCATCGCGTTCTGCGCGCAGCAGCTCGACCTGTCCGACGCCGAGGTCAGCGCGGTCGCGACGTTCTACACGATGTACAAGCGCCGCCCGTGCGGCGAGCACCTGGTGAGCGTCTGCACGAACACGCTGTGCGCGGCCATGGGCGGCGACGCGATCTACAAGAAGCTCCAGACGCACCTCGGTTCCGAGGCGGAACCGCTGGGGCACAACGAGACCGCGGGCACGCCGAACGAGCCGGGCTCGATCACCCTCGAGCACGCCGAGTGCCTCGCGGCCTGTGACCTCGCGCCGGTCATCCAGGTCAACTACGAGTACTTCGACAACCAGACGGAGGACAAGGCCGTCGCGCTGGTCGACGCGCTGCAGGCGGGCAAGAAGCCGGCCCCGACGCGCGGTGCCCCGCTGAGCAGCTTCAAGGGCGCCGAGCTGCAGCTCGCCGGGTTCTTCCCGGAGGACGAGCGCCAGTACCGCACGGACGTCGACGGCCCATCGCAGGCCGTCGAAACCCTGCGGGGCGCGCAGATCGCGCAGGAGCGCGGCTGGGTCGCGCCCGTCGCGCAAGACGTCCCGCTCCCTGCTGTGCCTGTTAAAGATGGGGAGAAGAAGTAATGGCAGATCCCATTACGCCGGTCCTCACGAAGCGCTGGCTGTCGCCGAACTCCTGGCAGATCGGCACGTACGAGGCGCTGGAGGGCTACACGGCCATCCGCAAGGCGCTCGCCGGCACGCCGGAGCAGCTCGTCCAGCTGGTCAAGGACTCGGGCCTGCGCGGCCGCGGCGGCGCGGGCTTCCCGGCCGGCATCAAGTGGTCGTTCATGCCGCCGAACTTCGACAAGCCGCACTACCTGGTGATCAACGCCGACGAGGGCGAGCCGGGCACGTGCAAGGACATCCCGCTGATGATGGCGGACCCGCACTCGCTCATCGAGGGCTGCATCATCGCCTCGTACGCGATGCGCTCCAACCACTGCTTCATCTACGTCCGCGGCGAGGCGCTGCACTGCATCCGCCGCCTCAACGCGGCCGTGCGCGAAGCCGAAGCGGCGGGCTACCTGGGCGAGAACATCCTCGGCTCGGGCTTCGACCTCAAGATCACCGTGCACGCCGGCGCCGGCGCGTACATCTGCGGTGAGGAGACGGCGCTGCTCGACTCGCTGGAGGGCCGTCGTGGCCAGCCGCGGCTCAAGCCGCCGTTCCCGGCCGCCGCGGGTCTTTACGCCGCGCCGACCACGGTCAACAACGTCGAGACCATCGCGAGCGCGCCGTTCATCGTCAACGGCGGGTCGAGCTGGTTCCGCGAGATGGGCCGCGAGAAGTCGCCCGGCCCGAAGATCTACTCGATCTCCGGCCACGTCGAGAAGCCCGGCCAGTACGAGTGCCCGCTCGGCACCACGCTGCGCGAGCTGCTCGACATGGCGGGCGGCATGAAGGACGGCGTCCCGCTCAAGTTCTGGACCCCGGGCGGCTCGTCCACCCCGATGTTCACCGCCGAGCACCTCGACGTTCCCCTGGACTTCGAAGGCGCGGCGGAAGCCGGGTCGATGCTGGGCACGACGGCCGTGCAGGTCTTCAACGAGACGGTGTCGGTGCCCTGGGCCGTGATGAAGTGGACGCAGTTCTACGAGCACGAGTCCTGCGGCAAGTGCACGCCGTGCCGTGAGGGCACGTACTGGCTGGCGCAGATCCTCGAGCGCATGGTCGAGGGCCACGGCACCGAAGAGGACATCGACACCCTCCTCGACGTCTGCGACAACATCCTCGGCCGGTCGTTCTGCGCCCTCGGCGACGGCGCGGTGTCGCCGATCACCAGCGGCATCAAGTACTTCCGGGACGAGTTCCTCGCGCTGTGCGAGAAGAACCGGCACGAACAGACCAAGCCCGAACTCGTGGGAGCGCAGGCATCATGACGATCGCCCCCGACAAGCCCGACACGGCTGCGACGCCGGTCCCCGAAGGCCACGTCAAGCTGGTCATCGACGGCGAAGAGGTCATCGCCCCCAAGGGTGAGCTGCTGATCCGCACGGCCGAACGCCTCGGCACGGTCATCCCGCGGTTCTGCGACCACCCGCTCCTCGACCCGGCCGGCGCCTGCCGCCAGTGCCTGGTCGAGGTCGAGATGGGCGGCCGGCCGATGCCGAAGCCGCAGGCGTCCTGCACGATGACCGTCGCCGACGGCATGGTCGTCAAGACGCAGCTGACGTCGCCGGTCGCGGACAAGGCCCAGCAGGGTGTGATGGAGCTGCTGCTCATCAACCACCCGCTGGACTGCCCGATCTGCGACAAGGGCGGCGAGTGCCCGCTGCAGAACCAGGCTTTGGCGCACGGCCGCACGGAGTCCCGGTTCGTGGACACCAAGCGCACCTTCCAGAAGCCGCTGCCGATCTCGTCGCAGGTGCTCCTGGACCGGGAACGCTGCGTGCTCTGCCAGCGCTGCACCCGGTTCTCCCGCGAGATCGCCGGCGACCCGTTCATCGAGCTCCTCGAACGCGGCGCCCACCAGCAGATCGGCACCGCGGAGACGGCGGACGTGCTGGACCTGGCCTCGCGGACGACGTCCGGCCAGCCGTTCCAGAGCTACTTCTCCGGCAACGTCATCCAGATCTGCCCGGTCGGCGCTCTGACGAGTGCCGCCTACCGGTTCCGCTCCCGCCCGTTCGACCTGGTGTCGGCGCCGAGCGTCTGCGAGCACTGCTCGTCCGGCTGCGCCGAGCGGACCGACTTCCGCCGCGGCAAGGTCCAGCGCAAGCTGGCCGGCGACGACCCCGAGGTCAACGAAGAGTGGATCTGCGACAAGGGCCGCTTCGCCTTCCGCTACACCTCCGCCGAGGACCGCATCCGGCGGCCGCTGGTCCGCAACCGCGAGACCGGTGAGCTGGAAGAGGCGTCCTGGACCGACGCGCTGCGTATCGCGGCCGCCGGTCTCACCGAGGCCCGTTCCAACGGCGGCGTCGGTGTCCTGCCCGGTGGCCGGCTGACCGTCGAGGACGCCTACGCGTACTCGAAGTTCGCCCGCGTCGCCTTGCAGACCAACGACGTCGACTTCCGCGCCCGCCCGCACTCGGCCGAGGAGCTCGCGTTCCTCACCTCGCACGTCGTGGGCGTGACGCCGGAGAACGGCGTCACCTTCGGCGAGATCGAGCGCGCCCGCACCGTGCTGTGCGTGGCGTTCGAGCCCGAGGACGAGGCGCCGATCGTGTTCCTGCGGCTGCGCAAGGCGGCCCGCAAGAACCGCACCCGGGTCGTCCACTTGGGACAGTGGACGACGTCGTCGGTGCGCAAGACGTTCGGCGAGCTGCTCGCCTGCGTCCCGGGCCAGGAGCCCGCGGCCATCGAAGGCATCGCCAAGCATGCGCCGGACCTCGACGAGGCCCTGAGCGGCGAGAACGCCGTCGTCCTCGTCGGCGAGCGCGCGGCTTCGGTGCCGGGCCTGTTCTCCGCGCTGCACGACCTGGTGGAGCGCACGGGCGTCCGGCTCGCGTGGATCCCGCGCCGCGCCGGTGACCGGGGCGCGCTGGAGACCGGCTGCGTGCCGGGCCTGCTGCCCGGCGGCCGTCGCGTCGGCGAGGACGCCGCTCGCGTCGCCGTCGAAAACGCTTGGGGCGTCCCGCTTCCCTCGGCTCCGGGCCGCGACGCGACCGAGATCCTTAAGGCCGCTTCGGACCGTGAGCTCGGCGGCCTGGTCGTCGGCGGGGTCGACCCGTACGACCTGCCGGACCCGGAGCTCGCGCTGCGCGCGCTGGACAACGCCGGTTTTGTCGTCAGCCTCGAGCTGCGGCGGAGCGCCGTGACCGAGCGCGCGGACGTCGTGCTCCCGGTGGCCGCGTCGGACGAGAAGGCGGGCAGCTACCTCAACTGGGAGGGCCGCACCCGCCCGTTCGACATCACCATCGAGGGCACCGGCTCGCTGCCGGACTGCCGGGTGCTCGACACCCTCGCCGTCGAGATGGACACGGACCTGTTCACGCAGACGCCGGCCGCCGCGCGCGGCGACTACGAGAAGCTCGGCCCGGCCTCCGCGCTGCGCTGGGGTCACGTCGAGGCCGCGACCGGGGGCGCCACGGTGGCCCCGGGTACCGGCCAGGCAGTCCTGTCGACCTGGCGCCAGCTGGTCGACAACGGGTCACTGCAGGACGGCGAGCCGCACCTCAAGGGCACCCAGCGCAAGCCGGTCGCGCGGTTGTCCGCGACGACCGCCGAAGGGCTGGGCGCGTCCGTGAAGGTGAGCACCGAACGCGGCGCGATCACGCTGCCGATCGAGGTCGCCGACCTGCCCGATGGCGTGGTGTGGCTGCCGGGCAACTCCGACGGCTCCGCCGTGGCCAAGACGCTCGGTGCCGGTCACGGCGCCGTGGTGAACCTCGCTGGGGGTGAACTGTGACACCGTTGCTGACTGAAGCTGCTGTCGGGAGTGTTCCGGACGCGGCGACGCGTGCGGCGCTGCTGGCGGACGACCCGTTCTGGCTGATCGCTCTCAAGTCGGTGATCATCCTGCTGATCGGCCCGATCTTCACGATCGTGCTGATCGTCTGGGAGCGCAAGGCCGTCGGCCGGATGCAGAACCGGCCGGGCCCCAACCGCGTCGGCCCGAACGGCTACCTGCAGTCCCTGGCGGACGCGCTCAAGCTGCCGTTCAAGGAACAGATCATCCCGGACACCGCCGACCGCAAGGTGTACTTCCTCGCCCCGGTCATCTGCGTGGTGCCGCCGCTGATCGCGCTGGCGGCCATCCCGTTCGGCCCGGTGGTCTCGATCTTCGGCGAGCGGACCGTCCTGCAGCTGCTCGACCTGCCGGTCAGCCTGCTGGTCGTGCTGGCCTGCTCCTCGATCGGCGTCTACGGCATCGTGCTCGCCGGCTGGGCGTCCGGCTCGCCGTACCCGCTGCTCGGCGGCATGCGCTCGGCCGCGCAGGTGATCTCCTACGAGATCGCGATGGGCCTGTCGATCGTCGCCGTGATCCTGCAAGCCGGTTCGCTGGACCTGGCCGACATCGTCGCCAAGCAGCAGCCGGTGTGGTTCCTCTACTTGATCCCGAGCTTCGTGATCTACCTGATCTCGATGGTCGGCGAGACCAACCGCGCCCCGTTCGACCTCCCGGAGGCCGAGTCGGAGCTGGTCGGCGGCTTCCACACCGAGTACAGCTCGATGAAGTTCGCGATGTTCTTCCTCGCCGAGTACGTCAACATGGTGATCGTCTCGGCGTTCGCCACCACGCTGTTCCTCGGCGGCTGGATGGCCCCGTGGCCGCTGTCGCTGATCGGGAACAACGTGCTCAACACCGGCTGGTGGCCGGTGCTGTGGTTCTTCGTGAAGATGTTCGTCCTGCTCTTCGGGTTCATCTGGCTGCGCGGCACGCTGCCCCGCCTGCGTTACGACCAGTTCATGCGCCTGGGCTGGAAGGTCCTGGTCCCGCTGAACCTCGTGTGGATCGTCATGGTGACCTTCGCGAAGGTGATCACCTGGAACCTGCCGGCGATCATCATCGCCGCGGTCGCGATCTTCATCGTCGTCGCCCTGTTCTTCTACGTCCGCGCGTCGGGCCGCGAAGAGGAGAGCGAAGTCGTGCCGGTGACCGGTGGCGGGTTCCCGGTCCCGCCGCTCGACCTCAAGGTCCCGCAGACCACTCCGCGTCAGAAGGCTTTGGCCAAGGCCGAGGCGAAGGCGGCCCGGCGCAAGCCGGCAGCCGTCGGTACCGCAAAGGAAGGAGCGCAAGATGGGGTTTCTTGATCCCGTCAAGGGCTTCGGCGTCACCTTCGGGATGATGTTCAAGAAGGTCGCCACCGAGGAGTACCCGGAGGCCGGCGCGCCGGCCGCCCCGCGCTACCACGGCCGGCACCAGCTGAACCGTCACCCGGACGGCCTCGAGAAGTGCGTCGGCTGCGAGCTGTGCGCGTGGGCGTGCCCGGCGGACGCGATCTTCGTCGAAGGCGGTGACAACACCGAGGAAGCCCGGTACTCCCCGGGCGAGCGGTACGGCGCCGACTACCAGATCAACTACCTGCGCTGCATCGGCTGCGGGCTCTGCATCGAGGCCTGCCCGACGCGGTCGCTGACGATGATCAACTTCTACGAGCTGGCCGACGACGACCGCCAGCGGCTGATCTACACGAAGGAAGACCTCCTCGCGCCGCTGCTGTCCGGCATGGAGCAGCCGCCGCACCCGATGCGGCTGGGCGAGAACGAGCAGGACTACTACGTGAACGGCCCCGAGCTGGCGCGCGGGGAGGTCAAGCCGTGATCACCGCACTCCTGGCCCAGGCGCCCACCGGCGCCGCCGCGGGCGTGTCCGTCGGCGAGGCCATCGCGTTCTGGATCCTCGGCCCGGCCTGCCTGCTCGGCGCGCTCGGCATGATCTTCTCGCGCAATGCCGTGCACTCGGCGCTGTGGCTGGTGCTGACCATGCTGAGCTTGGGCGCGCTGTACATGATCCAGTCGGCGCCGTTCCTCGGCTTCACGCAGATCATCGTCTACACCGGCGCGATCATGATGCTGTTCCTGTTCGTGCTGATGCTGGTCGGCCGCGAGAGCTCCGACTCGGTCGTCGAAGTGCTGCGCGGTCAGCGGCTCGCGGCGACCGTGCTGGGCATCGGCCTGGCCGCGCTGCTGGCCACCGGCATCTACCGGGCGCTGGACAACGTCACCCCGGCCGTCCCGCTCGACTCGGCGACGTCCGCCGGCGGTGGGCCCAAGGGCCTCGGCCGGCTGATCTTCACCGACTACCTCTTCCCGTTCGAGCTGACGTCGGCGCTGCTCATCACCGCCGCGGTCGGCGCGATGGTGCTGGCCTTCACCGACCGGCACGCCAAGGGCGGCAAGAAGACGCAGAAGGAACTGGTCGTGGCGCGCTTCCGCGGCGAGCACGACCGGCCGTCGCCGCTGCCCGGCCCGGGTGTCTTCGCCACCGCCAACTCCGTGTCCACCCCGGCGCTGCTGCCGGACGGCTCGGTCGCGCCGGAGTCGCTGTCGGCGATCATCGAGTCCACCTCGGCGATCGAGCTGGCGAAGGAGCGCAAGCTCGTCGCGGACGACCGCCCGCACCCGGACGCGCACGCGCTGGTCGCTTCGGAAGGGGACAAGGAATGACCCCGACGTACTACCTGCTGCTGTCGGCGCTGCTGTTCTCGATCGGCGCGGTCGGCGTGCTGGTGCGCCGCAACGCGATCGTCGTGTTCATGTGCATCGAGCTGATGCTGAACGCGGTGAACCTCTCGCTCGTGACGTTCGCCCGGATCAACGGCAGCCTCGACGGCCAGATCATGGCCTTCTTCGTGATGGTCGTGGCCGCCGCCGAGGTCGTGGTCGGGCTGGCGATCATCATGGCGATCTTCCGCACCCGGCGCTCGGCCTCGGTCGACGACACCAACCTGCTGAAGTACTAGGAGACACCGAGTGACCGCATCATCGTGGCTGCTGGTGGCCCTCCCTGCCTTCGGCGCGCTCGTCCTGCTGCTCATGGGCAAGCGCGCGAAGGGCTGGGGGCATCTGCTCGGAACGGCCACCGTCACCCTGGCCTTCGTCTGGGGCCTGATCCTGTTCTTCACGGCTGACGGCAAGGCCACGACGGACACCAAGCTCTACTCGTGGATCCCGGCCGGCGCGCTGCAGATCGACTTCGGGCTCCGGATCGACGCCCTGTCGCTGACGTTCGTGCTGCTCATCACCGGCGTCGGCATGCTGATCCACTTCTACTCGATCGGCTACATGGTCGACGACGAGGCCCGGTACCGCTTCTTCGCGTACCTGAACCTCTTCGTCGCCTCGATGCTGATCCTGGTGCTGGGCAACAGCTTCGTGACGCTCTACCTGGGCTGGGAGGGCGTGGGTCTCGCGTCGTACCTGCTCATCGGCTGGTACCAGGGCCGCCCGTCCGCCGCGACCGCGGCGAAGAAGGCGTTCCTGATGAACCGCGTCGGTGACGTCGGGCTCGCGCTGGCGATCTTCATCATGTTCAAGTACGTCGGGTCCACCGGCTACGCGCAGGTCTTCGACGCGGTGGGCGCGGGCAAGTTCCCGCCGGCCGCGATCACCGCGATGGCGATCTTCCTGCTGCTGGGCGCGTGCGGTAAGTCCGGCCAGTTCCCGCTGCAGGCCTGGCTCCCGGACGCGATGGAGGGCCCGACCCCGGTCTCGGCCCTGATCCACGCGGCGACGATGGTCACCGCCGGCGTCTACCTGGTGGCCCGCTCGCACGACATCTTCAACGCCACCGAGGACGGCCGGCTGATCGTCACGCTGGTCGGAGCGTTCACGCTCCTGCTCGGGTGCATCATCGGCTGCGCGTACGACGACATCAAGAAGGTCCTCGCGTACTCGACGGTCAGCCAGATCGGCTACATGATGCTGGCCGTGGGTCTCGGCCCGGGCGTCTACGCGCTGGGCATCATGCACCTGGTGGCGCACGGCTTCTTCAAGGCCGGGCTGTTCCTCGGCGCCGGTTCGGTCATGCACGGCATGAACGACGAGGTCGACATGCGCAAGTTCGGCGGCCTCCGCAAGAAGATGCCGATCACGTTCGTCACCTTCGGCCTCGGCTACCTCGCGCTGATCGGCTTCCCGTTCCTCACCGGCTACTACACCAAGGACGCCATCATCGAGGCGGCGTTCGGCCAGGAAGGCTGGCGTGGCTGGGTCTTCGGCATCGCCACGATCCTCGGCGCCGGGTTGACCGCGTTCTACATGACCCGCCTGATGATGATGACCTTCTTCGGCAAGGAACGCTGGAAGGACATCAAGTCGACGGACGGCCGTGAGTTCCACCCGCACGAGTCGAAGCCGATCATGTGGATTCCGATGGCGATCCTCGCGGTCGGTTCGGTCGGCGCCGGTGCGTTCTTCGCGATCGGCGACCGGTTCGTCGACTGGCTGGCCCCGACGGTCGGCGAGTTCCACGAGGCCGAGCACACGCCGATCCCGGCGGACATCGTGCCGATCCTGACCCTCGTGTTCGCCGCACTCGGTGTGCTGATCGCGTACCTGATCTTCCGCCGGCCGGTCCCGGTCGAGCGGCCGGAGCGCGTCTCGTTCGTCACCCGCGCCGCTCGCAACGACCTGTACGGCAACACCCTCAACGAGACGCTGGTCGCCCGCCCGGGCACCTGGCTCTCGCGGGCGCTGGTGTTCGTCGACAACCGCGGCGTCGACGGCGCGGTCAACGGCCTCGCCGCCGGTCTCGGCGGCGGCTCCGGCCGGCTGAGGCGGTTGCAGACCGGGTTCGTCCGGTCCTACGCGCTGTCGATGCTCGGCGGCACGTTCCTGCTTCTGGCGGCTCTCCTGCTGGTGAGGTTCTCCTGATGACCTGGTTGCTGATCCTCATCCTGCTGCCGCTGGTCGGCGCCCTGGTGCTGGCGTTCCTCAAGGGGAACGACCGCGCCGCGGTGCTGGCCGCGCTGGCCTTCTCGATCCTCGAGTTCGTGCTGATCATCCCGTTCTGGCTCAGCTACTCGCCGAGCGGCGCGCGGCTGCAGATGACGTCGAGCGTCGACTGGATCCCCAGCTTCGGCGTGCACATCGCGTTCGGCACCGACGGCATCTCGCTGGTGATGATCGCGGTGATCGCGCTGCTGGTGCCGATCGTCGTCGGCGGGCTCGGCCTGATGGACAAGCTCCCGCCGGGCCGCAGCGCGGGCGGGTTCCTGTCGCTGATCCTGCTGCAGGAGGCGCTCACGATCGGCGTCTTCGCCGCGACCGACGTCTTCCTGTTCTACGTGCTGTTCGAGATCATGCTGATCCCGATGTACTTCCTCATCGGCGGTTACGGCGGCGCGAACCGGCAGTACGCGGCGGTGAAGTTCTTCCTCTACTCGTTCCTCGGCGGCCTGATCATGCTGGCCTCGGCGATCGGGGCGTACTCGCTGGCGGACAAGAAGCTCGGCCACGGCACGTTCGACTGGGCCACGCTCGTCACGGTCGTCCGGGACGCGCCGCTGAGCACGCAGATCTGGCTGTTCCTCGGCTTCTTCCTGGCGTTCGCGATCAAGGCGCCGCTGGTGCCGTTCCACACCTGGCTGCCGGACGCGGCGGGGGAGGCGCCGATCGGCGTCGCCGTCCTGCTGGTCGGCGTGCTGGACAAGGTCGGCACGTTCGGGTTCCTGCGCTACTGCCTGCCGATGTTCCCGGACGCGAGCAAGACCCTGGCGCCGCTGGTGCTGGTGCTCTCGGTGATCGGCGTCCTCTACGGCTCGATCCTCGCCGCTGGGCAGCGGGACATGAAGCGGTTCATCGCCTACGTCTCGATCGCCCACTTCGGGTTCATCTCGCTCGGCATCTTCGCGTTCAACGAGCAGGCGATGATCGGCTCGGCGACGTACATGCTGAACCACAGCCTCGCGACCGGCATGCTGATCGTGGTGATCGGCCTGGTCGTCGCACGCGGCGGGTCGACGAAGATCTCCGACTACGGCGGCATGGCGAAGGTGACCCCGCTGCTCGCGGGCCTGTTCCTCCTCGCCGGTCTGTCCACGTTGTCCTTGCCGGGCACCAACTCGTTCGTCTCCGAGTTCCTGGTGCTCATCGGGTCCTATGTGGACCAGCCGGTGTACACGATCCTCGCGACCGTGGGCATGGTCCTGGCCGCGGCGTACGTCCTCTGGCTCTACCAGCGCGTGATGCAGGGCCCGCTTCGCGGTGACGCCCTGGTGCCGCCCGCCTCCAAGGGCAGCGCCACCCCGGCCGGCGTGGAGTCGGGTGGCGCCGTGGCCACCGCGACCGTGACCGAGCCGGGCGCGACCAAGGTCATCCGCGACCTCAGTGGCCGGGAGATCGCGATCCTCGCGCCGCTGGTCGTGCTGATCATCGTCCTCGGCTTCTACCCGAAGCCGGTGCTCGACACAGTCACCCCGACGGTGCAGCAGACGCTGTCCGCGGTTCAGGGAGGCAAGTAACCCGTGCTCGACATCCTCCTGACCCAGGCGCCGGAACCACCGATCGCGACGCCGTCGGTCGACTACAACGCCGTGCTGCCGGTGCTGATCATCTTCGGCGCCGCGTGCGTCAGCGTGCTGGTGGAAGCGTTCGCCTCGAAGCGCTCGCGGTTCGGCACGCAGGTCGGGCTGAGCCTCCTGGCGATCCTCCTGGCCGGCGGCTGGCTGATCAAGTACGCGCTCAACGACGCCCCCGCGGGCGGCGTGAAGACGTTCAGCGGCGCGATCTCGATCGACAAGCCGGCGCTGTTCCTCTGGGGCACGCTGCTGGCCCTGGCGGTCGGCGCGGTGCTGCTGATCTCCGACCGCGTCGTCGAGCCGGGCGGCGCGCTGGTCGCGCAGGCCGGCATCCGCCCGGGCACGGTCCAGGACCGCGCGCAGACGGCGACCACCATGCAGACCGAGGTCTTCCCGCTGACGCTGTTCGCGCTCGGCGGCATGATGGCGTTCACCGCGTCGAACGACCTGCTGACGATGTTCATCGCGCTGGAAGTCCTCTCGCTGCCGCTGTACCTGATGTGCGGCCTGGCCCGCCGTCGCCGTCTCCTCTCGCAGGAGTCCGCGGTCAAGTACTTCCTGCTCGGCGCGTTCTCCTCGGCGTTCTTCCTCTACGGCCTCGCGCTGCTGTACGGCTACGCGAACTCCGTGAAGCTGGGCGACATCGCCGCCGCGGCGGCCGGTTCGGACCGCTCCGACACGCTGCTGTTCGCCGGTCTTGGTCTCTTGGTCGTCGGCCTGCTGTTCAAGGGCTCGGTCGGCCCGTTCCACACCTGGACCCCGGACGTCTACCAGGGCGCGCCGACCCCGGTGACGGCGTTCATGGCGGCGTGCACGAAGGTCGCCGCGTTCGGCGGGATCCTGCGGGTGCTGTCGGTGGCGTTCGGCTCCACGAGCTGGGAGTGGCGCGGCGTGCTCTGGGGCGTGGCGATCATCTCGATGGTGATCGGCGCGGTGCTGGGCCTGACCCAGACCGACGTCAAGCGCATGATCGCGTACTCCTCGATCGCGCACGCGGGCTTCCTGCTGATCGGCGCGATCTCGATGACCGCGAACGGCCTGTCGAGCACGCTGTTCTACCTGCTGTCCTACGGTTTCACGACGCTGGCGGCGTTCGGCGTGATCAGTCTGGTCCGCGACTCCTCCGGCGAGGCGACGCACCTCTCGGCGTGGGCGGGCCTGGCGAAACGGTCGCCGCTGGTGGCCGCGGTGTTCACGTTCCTGTTGCTGGCCTTGGCGGGCATCCCGTTGACGTCAGGTTTCGTGGGCAAGTTCGTCGTGTTCTCGGCGGCCCTGTCGGACGGCATGGCTCCGCTGGTGGTCATCGCCCTGGTGTTCAGCGCGGTGGCGGCGTTCTTCTACCTGCGCGTGATCGTCCTGATGTACTTCTCCGAGCCGGCCGCGGACGGCCCCACGGTGACGATCCCGGGCTTCGGCACCGGAACGGCGATCTTCCTGGGCACGGCCGTGACGCTGGTCCTCGGCCTGGTCCCGGCGTTCGCCCTGTCGTGGGCGAGTGCGGGCGGTTTCGCGTCCTGAAGTTCCTTCTGAAAGGGCCGTCACCTCTTCCCGGGGGTGGCGGCCCTTTCAGTTGCCCAGAAGAGCCGCGACCTTCCGCCCCAGCACCACCGGATCCCCGGGCATGACGCTGATGTACCGGTCGGCCACCCCGATCCCGACCCGCCCGGCATCGACGTCGAGATAGCCGAGGGAGTCTTCGGTCTCGATCCGCAGCCCGTCCTCCCGCTTCGCGGCGTAGAACTGCCCGAGCCCGGAGTGCTTCTGCTTCACGAGGTCATCGAGCTTCTGCGCGGCCCGGCTGCGAGCCGGGGCGTCGTCGAAGACGTCGCTGCCTCGTTCTTCCCGGAAGTCTTGCTGCGGAAGCGAAAACGGCTTGATATCTGCAGCCTGACACGGCGGCAGGTTCGCGATGAGCGCGTCAACGGGATGGGTATCGGGCGGGACGCCCTTGAGCCAGACCCGCTCACCCTGGCAGACGGCGGTGACCGCCGTCCGTCCCCGCACGGCGACAAGAACCCCGATCTGTTCCCGCTGGTCACGGGCGTAGGCGAAGAACTCTGTCGCGGGCCGGTCGAGCAGGTGGAGGAGATCGTCGAATTCGGGCGTGAAGCCGTCGCCTTGGGTGAAGCCGTATTCGCTGAGCTGCTCGAAGGCTTGGCGGTCGGTGTGCTTTCGCGCGGACGGCGGAATGTAGCGCAGCCCACCGGCGAAGATCGGGTGCGGATCCCCGCAGCCGGTCTGGCGCATGGCCGTGAGCAGATTTCCGAGGGAGAGTTCGGCCTTGAGCACCACGGTGCTGTGTTCCTCCAGGTGCCTACGGCTTGGGCCGGCTTTCCCCGATCACGGGCGGCATGGGCTTCTCGATGAACCCGCCGAAGGTCTCGTCGGGATCGGGATTCTTCAGGTAAGGGGCGGACTTCTTCTCTTTGTCGTCGTCCTTGGCCCCACGCCCGCCGGCGGCGGTCCCCATGGGCATCCCATTGGCGCCGCGGGCGCCGGCGGTACCGCGTGCGGCTGCTTGGCCGGGCATGCGCTCTTCGGGGACGCGGGAGCCGGAGCCTGGTCCGCTGCCGAGGCTGCGTTGGTTGATGCCGCCGGTGTTCGGGCTGCCGGTCCGGTAGCCACCGACGCCCGGCCCGCTTGTGCCCGGCCCGCTCGTGCCCCGCCCGCTGCCGGTGCCAATTTCGGTCCCGCTACCGGCCCCTGGCCCGAACCCGCCGGATCCGGGCCCGAAGCCGCTGTACGGCTGGTTCCCGGAGCCACTCCCGAAATTGCCGAGAGGCTGCCCGGTAGGCCCGAACTGATAGCCCCCACCCTGAGCGGCGGCAGGAGGCGGTACGTAGTTGTCGGCATGAGTGCTGTCGGAGTTGCCACCCCCGGGAGGAATCGGCGACACCACGTGCCGCGAGTCCTGCCCGGAAACCTGGTTCGAAGGCTGCCGAGGTATTTGATTCTGCCCGGCCCGAACGTCCTGGTTCTGCCCGAAAACATCGGTTTGCCGCGGATTGCGGGCCCACTCACCGGTATCGGTAGCGGTGGCGGTCCGCCCGGTGGTGGTCTCCCGGGTGCCCTGCCCCGAGGTCGTCATGGAGACGGGCGCACCGGAGTCGCTGATCTGCGCGTACTGGGAGGGCATCTGCCCGCCATTTGAGGTGGAGGCGGAGTGGTAGGCGCCAAAGGCCTCGATGTTGCCCTGGCTGTCGGCCTGCCACCCGGAAACCTTGGTGTTGTAAGACTGCCCATCACCGGTAAGAACATTGTAGAGATCATCAGAAGTCATTTCCGGCGGCTGCGCCGCAACGGGCTTCACAGAGTGCTTGGCGGTCCCAAAAGCATCCATCTGCGCACCAACGGCAGTCTGAGCGGTCTTGAGATGAACAGCATCATCGGCGGCGGCTTGAACAAGAGGACGCGTAGCGTCAGCGGCGGCGTCCCCCGCACCCCCTTGCCACCCGGCCATGGTCTTGGCCCGAAGGGCGCTGATCCGCTGAGCCCGCTCAACCATCCGATTGGTCAGCTGGTCGGCGTCGGTATGTGCATCGGAGAGTGATTGTATGCCCTCACCGCCGGTGATCTGTTCGTAGATCTGAGCGGCGGTGAGTGGGGTCTCAACGACCATCATCAGTTCCCTCGAAGTTGTTCCAGGACCTTGCTGGCGACTTCACGTGCCGCCGCGCAGGGATCTTTCTTGCCGACGTTGGTTTCGGACTGTTCGATCGATACGTCGATCATTTCGCGGTCACTGGTGCCGACGGCCAGGGCACACAGGCCGTTCGAGGATCGTTCGTCTTTCAGACCGTAAGCGACCGACGGGTAGCCGTCGATCGGATCTTGTGGCTCGAAGAACGGGTAGGTAGTGCCCTTCTTCTCGTAGATTCCGGTCAATCCGGCATTGTCGACTTTGTTGAAGATCACTCCTATCGAGGCGTGAGTAACCCCGGACGGATGCCAGTTGCACGTTGGACCTCCTGGGGCGTCCAGTTCCTCGGTTGGAGTGGCCGTCGAACCTAGGAATGTGATGACTTCATCATTGGCCAACGCTTTGCAAGGGGCCTTCTTGAACTGACTGGTGTCGAGTGGATTGTCGACAGGCGGGACTCCGGGGCCGGGCACGGATCCCTCAGATTTCGACGGGGTCTGCACGGCGCTACTGACAGGAGCGGCTGTGCCCGACTTAGCGCTCGAGCAGGCTGTGAGCGTCAGGAGGGATGCGCTGAGCAGGACGAGCGTGCGGCGCATTAGAGCGTGCCTCCGGTCTGCTTGATCTCGGCGGTGTGAGTTTCCTCTGCGGTTGCGTATTTGCCCAGGGCTGCTACGAACTTCGCTGCCATCGCTCGGCAGTACTCAACCCGCGCCTGAAGTGCTGTATCGAGCGCTTGTCCGGAGGCGCGGATCTGATCGGCATTGCCGCCGCTCGCGTACTCGAGTCCGGGACCACGAGTCGAAGCCAGGGTTCGTGCCTGTCGACGATCGTCTGCGAACTCATTCGCCAGGTCGTTCCACTCGCGCGCGAGTTCGCGGAGGGTCTCGACGTCGTACTGGAACCCCGTCCCACCAGGCCCGGAAGACTCGCCCCCGTAAGAGCCCGCGTGCGGGATCCCGTTCGGCCCCGGCAGCTGCCAGTTTCCGCCCGGGTCGTAGACCTCACCCACGGCCGCTCACCACAAATGTCGTCACGTCAGCTCTCCCCTAGCTTGCAGTGTGCTCCACCCCGAGCACCCTGCGTATCCGACGGCTCGCACCTTACCAGGGTTCCGCGCCTGCTTCGGAAGGGAAGAAACCCCAGGTCGAGGGGGTCACGAAACAACCGTGACCCCCGAAAACCTAGGGTGTCGGCGAGCAGGACGTGTGGCCCAGGATCACCTGGCCCGCGATGCCCGACGCCGGGAGGAAGTTGATGCGCAGCATCGTCAGGCCGATGCTGCCGTCGCCCGGGAGGTTCTGGATGTTGAACACCGCGTTCGCCAGGACCGTGCCGTTCGACTTCTTGAGCGGCACCACGTAGCCGACCGGGACCGGGTTCGGCGGGTTCGTGATGCCCGACATGCCGCCGTACGTCCAGCCGGCGTTCGTCTTCGTGTGCGTTGCCGTGCAGGTGACCTTGAACGTCGACAGCTTGATCCGCGGGCCGCCCGCGCTCACCAATGCCGACAGCTCGAAGTTCTTGCCCGTCGCCGTGGACGTCGTTGTCGTGGCGGACGTATTCGGGTCCGTCACCGTTGTCGTGCAGGACGAGGTGCCGCCGCCGAAGGTGATTCCGGTCTTCGACACCGTCTGGGCCGTGGCCGTCGTCGGGCCGGCGACCGAACACTGGCCCTGGACCGGCACCTTGACCGTCGCGTCACCCTTCGTGAACTCGGCTGAGCCGATCTGGGCCACGCCCGGCTGCGGCGCGGCCTGCGCCGGGACGGCCACGGCGAGTCCGGCCACCAACAGCGTTCCGGCGAGCCCTGCCCGCCTCGCGATCTTGCTGCGCATTTCGCTGTCCTCCTTGCTGACCGGGAGAGCTGTCGGGTTCGGCAGTTCTTCCACGTCGTGAATATCCGCCTGTCCGACCCGCCCGTTGCGCCCGAAACCGCCGATCACCCCTTCGTGGATCATGAACCACCCGGTGGATAATCCCTTCGGTATCCGGATACAGATCTGTATGTTGACGCGCATGCCGACCTACCGTGTCCTCGTCCGGGGCAAGTTCGACCGGCCCGCGCAGGCCACCCGCGAAAAGCTGCTCGCCTGCCTGACCTCGGACGACGTCGCCGGCCGGCTCTTCAGTGCCGACGGCGCGCTCACCTACAGTCACCACCTCGGCGGCTTCACCTTCCGCGTCCAGGTCGACGTCGCCTCGGGTGACGACGCCTCGCAGCGGGCCCACGACCACGCCGAGCTGATGGTCATGGAGCTGTTCGAGCGCGAGGGCTACCCCTACCGCGACCTGGTCGTCAGCTCGACCTGCCTGGACGACGTCAGGATCCGGCGACGCTGACCCGCGTTGGCTCATGGCCTGCAGGCGTACCGGGGACACGGTGTCGCACCGTCCGCTGTGGACAGTGCGGCCACCCGGCGCGCGATGCGTACAGTCCACAAAGGACCATTGTGACAAAGCGGGCAGGCGAAGTCCCGCTCACCGAGGACGGCGTCACCGAGCGGGCGCGCACCTGCCGGCGCCCGCGACGTCCGGCGGCGAAGCGACGATCGCCGCGGGTTCGCGAAGGGCCCTGGTCACCGGTGGTCGCGTGCTCGGGCGCGCGTGGCGGCCCCGACCGGCCGGCGATGTCATGTTCGTCACCGTTTCCGCTGGACAGCGGGTAAACGGTGGCGCGGGGTAGCCACTACGCTCAAGGGAGAACCCGACCGGTGCACGAGTAGAGCGGAGCCGACGTGTCTGTGCCTTCCCCAGCCCCCGGGGCGGGATCCCTCCCCGCTGCGCCGGGTGGCGCCCTCGAGGACCTGCGCGAGTCGGTCGGCCTGCAGATCGCCGACGAAACCCTGCTGCGCGCGATCGCCGCCGGGCTGGCCGACGTCGAGAAGCTGCTCCGTGACGTCGTCAGCAGTGACGTCCAGGCCGTCCACGACGCGGCGCTGCACCTGGTCGAGGCCGGTGGCAAACGCTTCCGTCCGCTGTTCACACTGCTGTCCGCGCAGTTCGGGCCGAAGCAGGACGACCACGTCGTGATCGCCGCCGCCGCCGTCGAGCTGGTGCACCTGGCCACGCTCTACCACGACGACGTCATGGACGAGGCGGACATGCGCCGCGGCGCCGAGAGCGTCAACGCGCGCTGGGACAACACGATCGCCATCCTGACCGGCGACTTCCTCTTCGCCCACGCCTCGCGGCTGGTCGCCGACCTCGGCACGGATGCCGCGCGGATCATCGCCGAGACCTTCGGCGAACTGGTCACCGGCCAGATGCGCGAGACCGTCGGCCCCGGTCCGGGTGACGACGCCGTGGCGCACTACCTGACCGTGATCGCGCAGAAGACCGGGTCGCTGATCGCGACGTCCGGCCGCTTCGGCGGGATGATGTCCGGCGCCCCGGACGAGTACATCGAGGCGCTGCGCCGGTTCGGCGACATCATCGGCACGGCGTTCCAGATCTCCGACGACATCATCGACATCGCGTCGCCGTCCGACGAACTCGGCAAGGCGCAGGGCACGGACCTGCGCGAAGGCGTCCGCACGTTGCCGATGCTGTACGCGCTGGCCGACCCCGGGACCGATCCTCGGCTGGTCGAGCTGCTGTCCGGTCCGATCGCCGACGACGAGGTCGTCCAGGAGGCGCTGGAGCTGCTCCGCGCCAGTAGTGGACTCGAACGCGCGCGCGTCACCCTTTCCGACTACGCTCAGCGCGCGCGTGCCGAGCTCACCGCGCTGCCCGCGTCACCCGCTCGTGACGCGTGCGAGTCGGTTGCCGCTTACCTGGTAGCGCGCACGCACTGAACTAGGGGCAGGGATAGATGTCCATTTTCGGACAGGTTTGGCTGTGGAGCCTGGCGGCTTTCTTCGTCGGGGCACTGCTCACCTGGCTGGTGCTGGTGCTACCGCTTCGCAAGAGCGTGCGCAAGCTGGAGAGCGCGCTGGCCCAGTCGCACGCCGACGCCGCGCGCACACCCGCGAACGCCGCCGGGCTGGCCACGCCGGGTGCTGAGGGCTACTCGCGGTCCGAGCCGGCCTACGACGAGAGCCGGTACGAGTCGAACCCGTACGAAGAGGCCCGGCCGCAGGAGACGTCGTACCCGGGGACGCTGGTCGCCGCGTCGCCGGTGAGCCGCGACGAAGTCCACGACGACATCGACGCGGACTTCGCGGAGCTGGACTCGCAGGTGCCGCCGCGGACCCCGCCGGTCGACGACTACCGGCCGGAACCGGAGCCGGACAGCTACCCGGCGTCCGCGACCCAGGTCATGGCGCCGGTCGCGGAGCCGGAGCAGGACGACCCGTACCGCGCGGCCGCGTCCGAGTACCTCAGCCCGGAAGACGACGAGCAGTACGAGCCCGCGCCGGCACTTTCGCAGCTGGAGCACCAGCTCGAGCCGGACACCGGCGGGTCGTTGTTCCAGCCGCCGGCCGCCGCGCCGCCCGCGCCGGAGCCGGACTGGTTCGACCACGAGCCGCAGTCGCAGCGGTCGGCGTTCGAAGAGCCGATGGAGCGCACCCGCTACATCGGCGAGCACCCGGGTTCGGCCCGCAAGGAAGAGCGGCGGGAAGAGCCGCAGGACGAGCTCGCGGACGACTTCGAGGACGAGCTTCAGGACGACGAGGCGCCGCAGTACGCCTTCGCCGGCGACGAAGCGGCCGGTGGCGACCTGGACGTGCCGCCGGAGACGCCGGCCGAGGCGACGCAGGTGCTGCCGAAGCGCCAGCCGCGTGGCGTGGTGCGGGGCGGTTTCGACTCGCCGCAGCCGATCCAGCCGTCGATGCGCACGGTCGAGCGCCGCGATCCCGAACTGTCCGGCGCGCACAGCGGCTCGCTGTTCGAGCCGTCGGTGCAGCCGACCCAGACGGCCGTCGGCGTTTCGCCGGACGCGCCGCCGCCCCCGCCGGCCCGCGAGTCGGCCGAGGACTCGGTCCCGCCCGGCCCGTTCGGCCCCGGCTCGGCGATGCCGCGCCCCGGCGGTGGCCGGCCCAGCGACGGCTTCGAAGTCAAGGCGAGCGTCACGGCGTTGCGGTACTGCACCGACGAGTCCGAGCAGTTCCCGCGGATGGTGGCCGAGGTCTGGTTCCGCACCGCCGAGGACGCCGAGCGCGTCGGGTTCCGCCCGCTCACCTGAGTTTCCGTAGTGCCGTGAGGGGCACCTTCATGGACTTCAGAGCCGTGAGGGTGCCCCTCACGGCATTTCAGGCCGCTTCGCCGCGGCGGCGTCCACATCGGACGTCCGGACGTCGAAGAATACAAAAGGTCGCATGACCTGAAACTTAGGACACGTATCCTAAATTCGCGCAACCCCGAAAAGCCGTGAAGGCCTCCCCGCCGGCATCTTGAGCCGGCGAGGAGGCCTTCACGCGCGAGTTAGGCGACGGTCCAGGTGTCCTTGCCGCGCAGCAGGCCCTGCAGGTCCGGCTTGCGGGCCGCGCGGGCCTGCTCGACCTGGGCACGGGCACCGTCGTCGTAGGTCGGGCGCTCGACCTGGCGCAGGATGCCGGTCGGAACGTGGTTCAGGCTCTGATCACCGAGACGCGACAACGCGAACGCATACGACGTGTCGATGATCGCCGGGTCGTGCACGACGATGTTGTCCTCGCCGATGTCGGCGACCTTCGCGACGTCCAAGCCACCCCAGTCGCCGCGCTTGACACCGAACTCCTGGTTCGGGCCGAACCGGATCGGCTCACCCGCCCGCAGCGGGATCAGCCGGGACGCGGCCTCGTCGGCGTCCTTGAGAACGTCGAACGCGCCGTCGTTGAAGATCGGGCAGTTCTGGTAGATCTCCACCAGCGCCGACCCGCGGTGCTCCGCCGCGGCCTGCAGGACCTCGGTGAGGCCCTTGCGGTCGGAGTCCATCGCCCGGCCCACGAACGACGCCTCGGCGCCGATCGCCAGCGACAGCGGGTTGAACGGCGTGTCCACCGACCCCATCGGCGACGACTTGGTGACCATGCCCGGCCCCGAGGTCGGCGAGTACTGGCCCTTGGTCAGCCCGTAGATCCGGTTGTTGAACAGCAGGATCTTGATGTTCACGTTGCGGCGCAACGCGTGGATCAGGTGGTTGCCGCCGATGGACAGCGCGTCGCCGTCCCCGGTGACGACCCACACCGACAGGTCCGGGCGCGTGGTCGCCAGCCCGGTCGCGATCGACGGCGCGCGGCCGTGGATCGAGTGCATGCCGTAGGTGTTGAGGTAGTACGGGAACCGCGACGAGCAGCCGATCCCGGAGACGAACACGATGTTCTCGCGTTTGAGGCCCAGTGTCGGCAGGAAGGACTGGACCGCGTTGAGCACGACGTAGTCGCCGCAGCCGGGGCACCAGCGGACCTCCTGGTCCGATTTGTAGTCCTTGGCCTTCTGCGGCTCGTCGGTGGTCGGGACGAGGTCCAGGCCACCGCGAGTCGGCAACCCCAGGTCGATCGCGGTCACTTCACGGCCTCCGTAACGCCGGTGATGATCTCCGAGAACAGGTTCTGCAGCTCTTCCGCCTTGAACGCCATTCCGGCGACCTTGGTGTGCGAGTGGACGTCCACCAGGTACTTCGCGCGCAGTAGCAGGGAAAGCTGGCCGAGGTTCATCTCCGGCACCACGACCTTGTCGTAGGAGCGGAGGACGTCACCGAGGTTGGCCGGCAGCGGGTTGAGGTGCCGCAGGTGCGCCTGGGCGATCGGCATGCCGAGCTTGCGCACCCGGCGGCACGCGGCGCCGATCGGGCCGAAGCTGGAGCCCCAGCCGAGCGCGAGCACCCGGGCCTTGCCGCCGCTCGGGTCGTCGACCACGACGTCGGGGACGTCGATGCCGTCGATCTTCGCCTGCCGCAGCCGGACCATCTTGTCGTGGTTGTCGGGGTCGTAGGAGATGTGCCCGGTCCGGTCGGCCTTCTCCAGTCCGCCGATGCGGTGCTGCAGGCCGGGCGTGCCCGGGATCGCCCACGCGCGGGCGAGCGTCTCGGGATCGCGGACGTAGGGCCAGAACTCGCCGGAGTCGTTGTCCGAGTTGGGTTCGGTCGCGAACTCGACACGCAGGTCGGGCAGCGTCCCGACGTCCGGGATCAGCCACGGCTCGGAGCCGTTCGCGATCGCGCCGTCCGACAGCAGCAGTACCGGCGTGCGGTACTTCAGCGCGATCCGGGTGGCCTCGACGGCCGCGTCGAAGCAGTCCGCGGGGGACAGCGGCGCGACGATCGGCACCGGCGACTCGCCGTTGCGGCCGAACATCGCCTGCAGCAGGTCGGCCTGCTCGGTCTTGGTCGGCAGGCCGGTCGACGGGCCACCGCGCTGGACGTCGATGACGACCAGCGGCAGCTCCATCATCACGCCGAGGCCGATGGTCTCGGACTTCAGCGCGACACCCGGGCCGGACGTCGAGGTCACGCCGAGCGCGCCGCCGTAGGACGCGCCGAGCGCGGCGCCGATACCGGCGATCTCGTCCTCGGCCTGGAAGGTGAGGATGCCGAAGTGCTTGTGCTTGGACAGCTCGTGGAGGATGTCCGACGCCGGGGTGATCGGGTAGGTGCCGAGCAGGATCTGCAGGCCGGACTGCTGGCCGGCCGCCACGATGCCGTACGCCAGCGCCGTGTTGCCGGTGATCTGCCGGTAGGTGCCCAGCGCCAGCTTCGCCGGCGCGACCTGGAACGTCGTCGCGAACGACTCGGTCGTCTCGCCGTAGTTCCAGCCCGCGCGGAACGCCAGGATGTTCGCCTCGGCGATGTCCGGCTTCTTCGCGAACTTCTCGCGCAGGAACCGCTCGGTGCCCTCGGTCGGCCGGTGGTACATCCACGACAGCAGGCCCAGCGCGAACATGTTCTTGCAGCGCTCGGCGTCCTTCTTGCCGAGGCCGGTGTCGGCGAGCGCGCCCTGGGTCAGCGTCGACATGGCGACCCGGTGCACCTGGTACGGGCTGAGGGAGTCGTCTTCCAGCGGGTCCGTGGCGTAACCGACCTTGGTCAGGTTCCGCTTGATGAAGTCGTCGGTGTTGAGGATGATCGTGCCGCCGTGCGGCACGTCGGCGACGTTCGCCTTCAGCGCGGCCGGGTTCATCGCCACCAGTACGTCCGGCCGGTCACCGGGGGTGAGGATGTCGTAGTCGGCGAAGTGGACCTGGAACGAAGAGACGCCGGGGATCGTGCCCTGCGGGGCGCGGATCTCGGCGGGGAAGTTCGGCATCGTCGACAGGTCGTTGCCGAACGCGGCCGCCTCGGACGTGAAGCGGTCGCCGGTCAGCTGCATCCCGTCACCCGAGTCGCCCGCGAACCGGATGACCACCCGGTCCAGCTTGTTGATCTCGGTGGGCCTGGTCGCGGCGAGCGAGCCGTGACCAGCGCCGTTGCCGTTCGCACTCGTGCTCATGGGTCAGGGATTCCCTCTCTCCCGACGTTGCGGCCTTCGGTCGCTCTGCCCGGTGTCATGACAGTCGGGACACCAGGCCCTATCACGAGGTTAGCTCGCCCTTGACCACGATGTTCCCAGTGTCCCGAGTCCCGGACGACCTCTTTGCTGCGCTAGTGGTTCTTCTGTGCTGGTCCGACAAATACCTGTAACCGATGGTAACGGGTATCTGTCACCAGGCGTTGTGACACGCATCTCCCGCGTCACGTCCACCTGCTGAGAACTCAGGGGCCGGACCGGATCCGCGCCCGCATCGCCGCCAGCCGCTCGGCGAATTCCGGGGACGCCAGCGACGCCAGCTGCGGCTCGATCTCGACGTCCACGGCGTCGGCGTGCGCGGCCAGCGACGCGGTCGTCCGCAGGCTGCGCTTGGTGGCCAGCAGGGCCTCGCGCGGCGCGGCGACGGCCGGAGCGGCGAGCTCCCGCGCGGCGGCGAGCAGGTCGTCGTGCCCGCCGTCGACCACGCGCAGCGCCAGCCCGGTGCGCACCGCCGCCCCGGCGTCCAGGGACTGCCCGAACAACGTCATCGCGGCGGCCTGCTGCGGCCCGGCCAGCCGCTGCGTCATCCACGTCATCCCGCCGCCGGGGTGCAGGCCCAGCTCCAGGAACCGCGCGACGAACTTCGCGCGCGGCCCGGCCAGCCGGACGTCCGCGGCGAGGGCGAGGTTCAGCCCGGCGCCGACGGCCGCGCCGCCGACCGCCGCGATCGTCGGCAGCGTGCAGCGCGCGACGGAGAGGAAGCCTTCGTAGATGGCGCGCAGGCCCTGCTCGTCGGCCGCGCCGAGCGCGGAGAGATCGGCCCCGGCGCAGAACGCCGGCGGCGTACCGGTGACCACGACGGCGTGCACCGACTCGTCGCGCTCCGCGGCCGCGACGGCGTCCGCGAGCTGCGAGGACAGCTCGAGCGTCAGCGCGTTGCGGCTACCGGGCGCGTCGACGGTCAGCAGGGCGACGCCGCCCGTGTGCTCGCTGACGATGCTGTCGGTCATGGGGGTAAGCGTGGCACGAGGCGGTCGTCGGTTTGCTCGGGTATGACTGGAGGCATGGGGGAACTGGTCGGCGCCCTGGTCCGGGGGTTCATCGTGGCCGCGGGCCACGTCCTGACGATGATCGACACGGCCGAGTTCTTCGGCGCCCGCCGCCGCAAGGCGCGTCAGGCCGCGCTGGCCCGAGGCGAGGGGGTGAGGATCCCGTGCGTCCTACGCGACCCGGCCCTGACCGACGGCCGCGAGCAGCAGGGAAGGCTCCTCCTGGGTGCCGGCCGGGTGCGGTGGCTGGCCCCGGGACAGCCACCGGCGGCGTTCGAGCCGGGAGAGCTGACGATGCAGGCGGCGGCCGAGCAGGCGGTCACGTTCCACGCGGGCCGGACGGAGCTGCGACTGCACCCGGACGAGGCCCCGGCGGTGCTGCGGGCCTTGGACAGCTGAGTCGCGTCGGGCGACTGAGCCACCTCGGGCGACTGCGTCCCCCTTGGGCAGCTGAGTCGCTGGGCGACTGCGTCCTCGGGCGCCTGAGCTGCCGAAACTGTCGCCCCCCGCCGCTACGCTGGAAAGCGGGGGGCGCCGCCACGCGCTCGTTCACTTCTCCGGGCTTCGAGCAGGCGGAAAGCCTGGCCGGCGGTCGATCCCGGACTCGCCGCCGCGCTCCGCGAGCGGCGGATTCCGGACAGCGTCACTCCTCGGGCGTCGGCGGGCGTTCGAGCAGCCGGGACAGTACGACCGTCGACACCGTCCGGTCCACGATCTCCAGCCCGCGCAGCCGCTCCAACGCCGTCTCGAGGTGGTGGATGTCGGCCGCCCGCAGGTGGACGATCGCGTCCGCCGCGCCCGAGACCGTGTACGCCGCGACGACCTCGGGCAGCGGTTCCAGCCGCGCGCGGATGCGGGCCGGTGTGATGTTGCCCTGGCACGTGACCTCGACGAACGCCTCCGTTCCCCAGCCGAGCGCCTCCGGGTCGACGACCGCCGTGAACCCGCGCAGGATGCCGGTTTCGAGCAGCCGGTCGACCCGCCGCTTGACCGCCGGCGCCGACAGGCCGACGACCTTGCCGATCTCCGCGTAGCTCGATCGTGCGTTCGCCATGAGACACGAAACGATTCGCTGGTCGATGGTGTTCACACGCAACATTTAGCACAGATGCGCGCAGCGAACAGCGATTGATTGCGAGTTTGGGCAGCACCTACCCTGCATTCATGCAGGGATCACAGCCCTTGGCCGCTCGCGTACCGACCACCCGCCGATACCTGATGTGCCCGCCGCGGTTCTTCGCGGTGGACTACGTGATCAACCCCTGGATGGACCCGACCCAGCCGGTCAGCGCCGACGTCGCCGTCGCGCAGTGGACCGAGCTGCGCGACACCTACCGCCGTCTCGGCCACACCGTCGAGGAGATCGACCCGCAGCCGGGCCTGCCCGACATGGTCTTCGCCGCGAACTCCGGCACGGTCGTCGACGGCCGCGTCCTCGGCTCGCGGTTCCGCGCGCCCCAGCGCACGGCGGAGGCCGAGCACTTCCGCCGCTGGTTCGTCGAACACGGCTACCGCGACATCACCATGCCGGAGAAGATCAACGAGGCCGAGGGCGACTTCGCCTGGACCGGCAGCCTGCTGCTGGCCGGCACCGGCTTCCGCACCGATCCGGCCGCGCACGCCGAGGCGCAGGAGGTCCTCGGCGTCCCGGTCGTCTCGCTGAACCTGGTCGACCCGCGCTACTACCACCTCGACACGGCGCTGTTCGTGCTCGCCGAGGCGACCGACACGACGCGCGCGCAGATCGTCTACTACCCGGCGGCGTTCTCCGCGGGATCACGCCGCGTGCTCGAGCGGCTGTTCCCGGACGCGGTGCTCGCGACCGCCGCCGACGCCGAGTGCTTCGGGTTGAACGGGGTGTCCGACGGCCGGAACGTCGTCCTCCCCGTCGAGGCCACTCGACTGGGTGAACTCCTCGCCGAGCGTGGGTACGAGCCGGTCTACGTCGACATCTCTGAGCTGCGAAAAGCCGGCGGCGGGCCGAAGTGCTGCACGCTGGAAATCCGGAAAGGCTGATTGCCGGAAAAAGCCTGTAACTCACCCGTTTGCTTCCGCGATTAATCGGGGTAACAACTCGACTACTCGCGGTGGCAGGAGGTGGAAGCGGTGGCGGTGAACTTCGCCATGCACGGGATCGGCCGGCCGGCTCGTCAGCTCGAGCCGGGGGAGAACGAACGCTGGGTGACAGTCGAACAGTTCGATCGCATCCTCGACGCGATCGAAGAACGCGCGGACGTCCACCTGACCTTCGACGACGGCAACGAGTCCGACGTCGAGATCGCGCTGCCCCGCCTCGTCGAACGCGGGCTGACGGCGGAGTTCTTCCCCCTCGCCGGCCGGCTCGGACAGCGCGGCTACCTCGACCGCGACGCGCTGCGCGACCTCGCCCGCGCCGGCATGGAGATCGGCTCGCACGGCTGGGAGCCCCGCGACTGGCGTCGTCTCGACGACCGCCACGCGCGTCGCGAACTGACGGACGCCCCGAAGCTGCTCGGCGACCTGTGCGGCCGGCCGGTCCAGCGGTACTCGCTGCCCTTCGGCGCGTACGACCGCCGGGTGCTGGCCCGGCTACGGCAGGCAGGCGCGACGCGGGTGTACACGAGCGACGGCGGCGAGACCAGCCGCGACGGATGGCTGCAGCCGCGGACGGAACTGAGCCACGACCTCGACCAGGACTGGCTGGACGGCATCCTGGCCGGCGGCCGCCGCCGGGGGCGTTGGGTGCGACGGCTGTTTCGACGGTCTGACGGTTAGTCCGTATAACCGTCAGACCGTCTTCCCGGTGGCCGGAACACGGCACCGAACCGGTTCTCCGCGCCCGCGTCCGGTGAGCAGGGTTTTCGTCAAGCCTCGCCGGATGCTGGGAAATTCTCGTACCTCTGGGTCTTGAACCCGTCACAGTCCGGGTGCATCCTGTGTGCCTCGCCGCCGTAAGGAAAGTTTCCTAACTAAAGGGAGCACCAGGAATGCGGAAACTGATCCTGCTCGCGACCATGGCGCTGGCCGCGGCCGTGATGCCCTCGGCTCTCGCGTCGGCCGCCCCGGCTCCGGCCCAGGCGATCCCGGCGCGGACCGCCGCGGCGCCGGCTTCCGTCGAAGCCGGGCCGACCGCGGCGCAACTGCTGGCCAAGACCAACAGCTGCACCCAGATCTCCAACGGCAAGTACAAGACGGACGAGGACGTCTCGGCCAAGACGGTCGCCGTCTGCGACGCCAACGGCGCGGTCTTCTGGAAGGCCGACATGGACATCGACTGCGACGGCCAGCGCACGACGCAGTGCAACGAAGACACCGACTGCTGCTACCAGGACGACACGGCGTTCCACCAGTCCGACGGCAAGCCGCTCAGCGCGGCGAAGCTGCCCTACATCGTCGTGCCGAGCTCGAGCAGCATCTGGAAGTACTCCTCGTCGCAGCTGAAGGGCGGCGGCTCCTGCGCGGTGATCTACAACGGCAAGATCGAGTACGCGGTCATCGGCGACACCGGCCCGACCCAGATCATCGGCGAAGCCTCCTACGCGACGGCGAAGGACCTCGGCATCAACCCGGACCCGTCCAACGGCGGCACCGACTCCGGTGTGACGTACATCTGCTTCAAGAACTCGACCGTCTCCCCGATCGAGAACCACGCCAATGCGATCAGCAAGGGCGAAAGCCTCGCCACGACTTTCGTGAACAACAACTGACACGCGGCACCCACGGCACGGCAGCCGGGGCCGATCCGTACAAGACACGGGTCGGCCCCGGCTGCTGTGCTGGGCCCATGAGCGAACTGCTGAAGCTGGCCAACGTCGGCCCGGCGATGGTCCGCGACCTCACCCGGCTCGGCATCACCGAACCCGCCCAGCTCGCCGGGCGCGACCCGGTTGAACTGTACGAACGCCTCTGCGCCACCGACGGCCGCCGGCACGACCCCTGCGTGCTCGACACCTTCATGTCGGCGGTCGACCAAGCGGATGGCGCGCCGCCCCGGCCGTGGTGGACATACACCCCGGAACGGAAACGGCTTCTCGGGGAACGCTGACCGGAACCGCGCCGAACGCGTTGCCCGCTCACCTGCAAGATGCAATTCCCGGGCGAATCGAGACGCGATTCTTACCGGAAAACTGTTGCGCCTCACGGCCGTCTCACGCTTTCCCCCGTTCGCCACCCTCGCGGTAACGATCCAGGGGGGCTCGCCGACCAACTCATGGGTCGCGTGGGAAAAGCGGAGGTTTTGGCGTGAAGATCAGTGTCTTCGGGCTCGGTTATGTCGGGTGTGTCTCCGCCGCGTGCTTGGCGGGGCAGGGGCACCGGGTGGTCGGCGTGGACGTCAACCCGGTCAAGATCGACCTCATCACCGCGGGCAACGCCCCGGTGGTCGAGGAGCGGATCGGCGAGCTGACCGCCGAAGTCGTGGCGAGCGGGGCGCTGAGAGCCACGACCGACGTCGCGGAAGCCGTCGCCGACAGCGAGATTTCGCTGGTCTGCGTGGGTACGCCGTCGGCGCCGAACGGCAGCCTTTCGACGGTCTACCTCGAGCGCGTCGCCGAGGAGATCGGCGAAGCGCTCGCGAAGAAGACCGAGCGGCACACGGTCGTCTTCCGCAGCACGATGCTGCCCGGCACCTGCCTGGACCTGCTGGTCCCGATCCTGGAGAAGGCCTCGGGCCGCACGGCCGGCGTCGACTTCGGCGTCGCGGTGAACCCCGAGTTCCTGCGCGAGGGCACCAGCGTCCGCGACTTCTTCGACCCGCCGAAGACGGTGATCGGCGAGTTCGACGCCCTCAGCGGTGACGCCGTCGCGGCGCTCTACGAGGGGCTGCCCGGGCCGGTCTTCCGCGTGGCGATCCCGGTCGCGGAGATGACGAAGTACGCCGACAACTCGTTCCACGGTCTCAAGATCGGGTTCGCGAACGAGCTCGGCTCGATCTGCCGCGCGCTCGGCCTCGACTCGCACCAGGTGATCGACGTCTTCCTCGCCGACACCAAGCTCAACATCAGCCCGGCCTACCTGAAGCCCGGTTTCGCGTTCGGCGGCTCGTGCCTGCCGAAGGACCTGCGCGGGCTGGTCTACGCCGCGCACCGCGCCGACGTGAAGGTGCCGATCCTGTCGCACGTGCTCAGCTCCAACGAAGAGCACCTGCAGCGGGCGTTCGACCTGGTCGCGCGCACCGGCAAGCGCAAGGTCGGGCTGTACGGGCTGTCGTTCAAGCCCGGCACCGACGACCTGCGCGAGTCGCCGCTGGTCGAGCTGGCCGAGAAGCTGCTCGGCAAGGGCTACGACCTGAAGATCTACGACGCGAACGTCAGCCTCTCGCGGCTGATGGGCGCCAACCGCGAGTACATCGAGGGCCGGCTGCCGCACCTCGGCCAGCTGCTCGCCGGGTCCGTCGAAGAAGTCATGGACCACGCCGACGTCGTGATCGTCGGCTGCAAGGACCCGGATGTGCTGGCGGCCCTGCCGCACGGCGGCGACCGGGTGCTGATCGACCTCGTCCGCCTGCCCGACGCCGACAAGCGTCGCCTTGAAGAGGGATATGCCGGCCTTGCCTGGTAAAGCGCTCATCCTCGTCGAAAACCTTTCGGTGCCCTTCGACCGGCGCGTCTGGCAGGAGTCCACGACCCTGCGCGACGCCGGCTGGGAGGTGCACGTGATCTGCCCGCAGGGCACCAAGCGCGACACCGAAGCCGAAGCTGTCATCGACGGCGTCCACATCCACCGCTACCCGCTGAAGGCCGCGACCGGCGGCCCGGCGGGGTACCTGCAGGAGTACGGCAGCGCGCTGTGGCACACGCTGCGGCTGGCCCGCAAGATCGGGCCGGTCGACGTCGTGCACGCCTGCAACCCGCCGGACCTGTTGTACCTGGTCGCGAAGGTGCTCAAGCGGCAGGGCGCGAAGTTCATCTTCGACCAGCACGACCTGTGCCCCGAGCTGTACCTGTCGCGCTTCGACCGCGGGCAAGACCTCCTCTACCGCGGGGTCTGCGCGCTGGAGCGCGCCACCTACCGCGCCGCCGACGTCGTCATCTCGACGAACGAGAGCTACAAGCAGGTCGCCCGGATCCGCGGCGGCAAGCGGCCCGAAGACGTCTACGTGGTGCGCAGCGCCCCGGTCGTCGAGCGGTTCCACGAGGTCCCCGTCGAGCCCGAGCTCAAGCAGGGCAAGCCGTACCTGCTGGCCTACCTCGGTGTGATGGGGCCGCAGGACGGCGTCGACTACGCCCTGCGCGCGCTCGCGAAGCTGCGTGACGACGTCGGCCGCAGCGACTGGCACGCGGTGTTCGTCGGCTCCGGCGACGCCTTCGACGACATGGTCGCCCTCTCGGCGAAGCTCGGGCTGGCCAACCAGGTCGAGTTCACCGGCCGGATCTCGGACGAGGACCTGGTCCGGTACCTCTCGACCGCCGACGTCTGCCTGTCGCCGGACCCGCTCAACCCGCTCAACGACGTCTCCACGATGAACAAGGTCATGGAGTACATGGCGATGAGCAAGCCGATCGTCTCGTTCGAACTCCGCGAAGCGCGCGTATCGGCCGGCGACGCCGCGGTGTACGCCCCGGCGAACGACGAAGCGGAGTTCGCGGTCCTGGTTTCGCGGCTGCTCGACGACCCCGAGGAGCGGGTCAGGATGGGTAAGCTCGGCCAGGCCCGGGTCGCGGGCCCGCTGTCCTGGGAGAACTCGGCGAAGGCCCTCCTCGCCGCGTACGAGCACGCACTCGGTTCCTGATCGCCGTTCGGTCAAGAAGTCACCGGACGTGTAACCAATGGTCCCGGCCGGACGACGGATCGGGTAACCGGCCGATCCACTGAAGCCGTTCGGCGTACTGCCCCAGGAATGGAGATCCCGCCGGTGACTGACGACACGGTGCGCCTGAGCCTGATCGGGCAGGTTCTCCGCCGGCGCTGGCGGCTGCTGGTCGCCCTCGCCGTCCTCGGGGCGGCGGTGGGCGCCGGCGCCTCGGTCCTCTTCTCGCCCGGCTACCAGACCTCGTCCAGCGTCCTGCTGCAAGGACCGCGCCAAGCGGACGAGCTGCTGACCCAGGCCGAGGTCGCGACCAGCTCGGTCGTCCTCGACCGCGCCGCCGCGCAGCTGCAGTGGCACCCGACCGGCGCCGACCTGAAGAAGCAGGTCACGGCGTCGGTGGCGAACGGCAACGTCGTGACGATCACCGTCTCGGCCGACACCGCCGAGCACGCCCAGCAGCTCGCCGACCAGGTCGCGCAGCAGTTCGTCAAGTACTCCGGGCAGCTCGCGAGCAACTCGGCGGACGCCTCGGTGCAGCTGGCCCAGGAGCAGCGCGAGACGCTGCGCCAGCAGGTCCAGCTGACCACGCAGAAGATCAGCGACCTCGCCAAGACCGTCGGCGGGGACCTGACCGTCGAAAGCGTCCAGGTCCGCACGCAGCTCGAAGGCCTGCGGACGTCGCTGGAGCAGGCGATCAACGACCTGAACCAGGCCGACCTCGCGACCGGCGTCGGCAACACCGTGGTGCTGGGTCCCTCCGAGCGCCCGGCCGGCCCGGCCGCCCCGACGATGACGCAGCTGGCCGCCGGTGGCGCGGTGCTGTTCTTCCTCGTCGGTGTCTTCGGTCACCTCTTCACCGCCCGCGCCGACCGGCGGCTGCGGGGCGAGCCGGAGATCGCGTCCGCGCTCGGGTCGCCGATCCTCGCCGGCGTCGACGTCCCGACGCCGGAGGGCGACCGTCTCCCGGCGAGCGGCGTGTACGGCAAGGTGCGGCGCCTGCTCGGCGGCGACCGGCCGTGGGTGCTGCCGCCGGTGGCGACCTCGGCCGACGACGTCAACCGCGACATCCGGTACCGCCGGGTGCTCGCCCGGCTGGCCACCGGCCCCGCCGACATCCTGCTGCTGGTGGCCGACGACGACGAGACGGCCCGGCTGGCCGCGACGCAGCTGGCCGCGCTGGCCGACGAGATGTCGCTGCCGCTGCGTATCCAGGAGGTCACCCCGGGCCGCCCGACCGTCCCGGACGCCGGGGCGAGCTCCGGAGTGCTGATCGTGCTCAGCACCGCCAGCCGCACCGCGTGGGAACTCGTCTCGCTCGCCGAGGCCTGCTCGGAAGCCGGGCGCGAGATCCTCGGCGCGGTGCTCACCCATCCCGTCCGGCCGCGCGAGCCGGCCGCCGAACCCGCGGCGAAAGCCCCCGAGAAAGCCTTGGCAGGTTCGGCGTGACAACTGCTTCCGAAACCCCGGCCGCTCCGCTCGTCGATCTCCAGCGGCTGTTCGTCACCATTCGCCGCCGCAAGCGGCTCTGGCTGGCCACGGCGCTGCTCGGGCTGATCGCGGGCGCCCTGGTCGCGATCCTGCTGCCGGCCCCGCCGACCGCGGTCGCCAAGGTGATCGTGGTCCACCAGGACGACTCGCCGACCGACAGCGGCACGCTGATGCGCACCGACGTCGCGGTGCTGTCGACGACCCAGATCGCCGAAGGCGCGCTGAAGAAGCTCAACAGCACCGAATCGCCCGAAGAGTTCATGAAGAACTACGCGGGCCTGCCCGTGACGAACAACGTCATGCAGATCACCGTGAAGGCCAAGAGCGACGGAGAGGCCGTCGCGCAGGCGAAGGCGCTGGCCGACACGTTCATCGCCGACCACGTCGAGCGCAGCCAGGCCGCCGCGGCCGCGCAGTCGAAGGCCATCCTCGACCAGCGAAAGAACGCCCAGGACGAGCTGACCAAGGTCGACGCGCAGATCGCCGACGAGACCGGCAAGGGCCGCAACGCGAACGCCAGCACCCTCGAAGGCCTCTACGGCCGCCGCGCCGCGCTCGCGTCGCAGGTCTCGGACTTCGACTCCCGCGCCCAGCAGGCCGGCATCGGCAGCCCGCAGGTCGCGGCGGGCACCCAGATCGTGGACGCGCCCCGCGCGCTGCCGAAGGCGTTCCTCAAGACGACGGCGACCAACGCCGGCATCGGTTTCGCGTTGGGCCTGGCCCTCGGGATCGCGTTCGCCGCCGTCGGCGCGGTCTCGCGCGACCGGCCGGTGCTGCGCCGCGAGATCTCGACGCACCTCGGCGCGTCCGTGATCGCCCAGCTGCCGTCGAAGCGCCGTGGCCCGGCCCGGTTCTGGCGCCGCTCCCGGGCGGTCTCCGAACGCCACCGCGTCGCCACGACGCTGGTCCGTGCGATCCAGAAGGACATCACCGAGGTGTCGTTGCTGGAACTCGGCGCGCCGAGCATCACGGCCGCACTCGCCCTCGACGTCGCGGAGCAGCTCGGCGAAGACGGCCGCGCGAGTGTCGTCGACGACCTGCCGGGCGAAGACGTCCGCAGGCTGGCGACCGAGCTCAAAAGCGACGTCGTCGTCCTCGGCGCCGGTGACCCCGATCCCGAACCGGGCGAACGCCGCGTCGGCGTCGGCACGGTTTCGCCGGGCACCGCGTGGACCGACCTGGAGCACCTCGGTGCGGAGACCGTGCTGATCGTCAAGGCCGGGCACGCGAACACACTGTGGCTGCACACGGTCGCGCGGCAGCTGGCCGACCAGGAGATCCCGATCCTCGGAGTGGTGCTGGTCGACCCGGACCCGCGCGACAAGTCGGACGGGACGCTGTGGGACGGCCTGCACACCGCGTTGCGCGGCCGCGCCGGCCTGACGCCTGCGGCGCCGCGCGTCGACGTCGAACGCGAAGACCGGATCGACGAGCTGGCCGCCCGGGTCGCCGAGCGCGTCGCGCTGGTGGATCCGCCGACGCGCATGTTCGCGCCGGTCCGGCCGATGGTCCCGTCGGTCGCCAGGCCGCTGCAGGCCAAGCCACTGCAGTCCAAGCCGGCGCCGCCCAAGCCTCAGGACCCGAAGCTCCCGGAACCGGGCAGCGTCAGCGTCCCGCACGCGGACGCGCCGACGAAGAAGTTCGCCCCGGTCAAGCCGAAGCGGCCGACGCCGTTCAAGCGGGACCACGGAGAGCCGACGCACCAAGGCGAACTGAACGCCGAGCTCGAGTCCGAAAAGAGTGCGGAGGTCTCCTGACCCCGCGCCGCGACGAAGGGGAACCCACTCGAGATGTGCGGCATCGCAGGCACTTACCTCTGGCCGGACGGCGGACCGCTGACCGACCGGCTGACGAAGACGCTGGCCCACCGGGGGCCGGACGGCTCCGGTCGCTACGACCACGCCGTCGGCTCCGGTGAAGTCCACTTGGGACACCGGCGGCTCTCGATCGTCGACCTGACCGAGACCGGCGCCCAGCCGATGGTCCTCGACGGCCTTGCGCTGAGCTACAACGGCGAGCTGTACAACGCGCCCGAGCTGCGGGCCGAGCTGGTGGCCGCCGGCGTGCGCTTCCGCGGCACGTCCGACACCGAGGTGCTGCTGCAGGCGTGGCGGCGCTGGGGCACCGACTGCCTGCCGAAGCTGCGCGGGATGTTCGCCTTCGCGATGTTCGAAGAGGGCACCGGCGAGCTGTTCCTGGCCCGCGACCAGCTGGGCATCAAGCCGCTGTTCTTCGTGCACCGGGGCGGCGGCGTCGCCTTCGCATCGGAGCTGAAGGCGCTGGCCGGCGAGCTGGGCGGGTCGCTGGAGATCGACAACGCCGCGCTGGTCGCGTCGCTGCTCTACTACTGGGTGCCGGACAGCCGCTGCGCCTACCAGGGCGCGGAGAAGCTGCAGCCGGGCACGTGGCTGCGCTGCCGCCCGGACGGCCGGATCGACCGCGGCCGCTACTGGTCGCTGCGGGAGGTCGCCGAGGAGGGTGCGGCCTTCGAGGGCGAGGTCGACCTGCACGAGGTGATCTCCGAGTCGACGGCCAAGCACCTGATCTCCGACGTCCCGGTCGCGACGTTCCTCTCCGGCGGCCTCGACTCCAGCTACCTGACGGCGCTGGCCGCGCGGTCGCAGCCGGGGATCTCGGCCTACACCATCGGGTTCCGCGCCGAGGACGCCAAGTTCGAGGCCATGCCGGACGACCTCAAGTACGCCCGGATCGTGGCGCAGCAGTTCGGTGTCGACCTGCACGAGATCGAGATCGCGCCGCAGGTGCTCGACCTGCTGCCGAAGATGACCTATCACCTCGACGAGCCGATCGGGGACCCGGCGGCGATCAACTCGTTCCTGATCTGCTCGGCCGCGCGCGACGCCGGCGTCAAGGTGATGCTGTCCGGCATGGGCGCCGACGAGCTGTTCGCCGGCTACCGCAAGCACCTCGCGAACCTGATCGCGTTGCGGTACCACAAGGTTCCGGGCGCGGTCCGGCGTCCGGTGGAGTCCTTGGTGGACCGTCTCCCGGTGGCCTCGGCCAAGCGTGGCTACCGATCGGTGCGGTTCGCGAAGCGGTTCCTGTCGTTCGCGGGCCTGCCCGAGGAGACGGCGTTCCGGCGCAGCTACACGATGTACGACCAGGCCGAGCTGCTCTCGCTGCTCAACCCGGATCTCGCGCCGACGGTCGACGACGTCCTCACTGAGCACGCGGACACCTACAACGACCAGGCGCTCGACGACTTCGTCAACCGCATGTGCCTGGCCGACTCGCGGTTGTTCCTCCCCGGCCTGAACTTGACCTACACCGACCGCTCGACGATGGCGGCGTCCACCGAGGTGCGGACGCCGTTCGTCGACGTCGAGGTCGTGCGCGCGGCGTTCAAGGTCCCGGGCAACAAGAAGATCGTCGGCCGCGCCGGCAAGGTGGCGCTCAAGAACGCGGCGCTCAACATCCTGCCCAGCGAGATCGTGCACCGGCCCAAGGGCCTGTTCAGCGCGCCGCTGCGGGCCTGGATGAGCCGCGACCTGGCGCCGCTGGTGCGTGAAGTCGTCAACGAGGGCGTGCTCGTCGAGTCCGGCTTCCTGCAGCGCGAAGCACTGCAGCGCATGGTCGCCGAAGACGCCGCCGGTCAGCAGGACCGCAGCAAGCACCTCTGGCACATCTTGACCCTTGAGTACTGGTACCGGAACGCGATGTCGGGAGCGGGAGCGAAGTGAAGCAGGTCGTCCAGAACTACAAGAGCGGTGAACTGGCACTGCTGGAAGTGCCCGAGCCCGCCTGCAAGGCCGGCGGCGTGCTCGTCCGCACGGTGTACTCCCTGATCTCGACCGGCACCGAGATGATGAAGGTGTCGGAGGCGAGCCTGTCCCTGGTGGGCAAGGCGAGAGCCCGGCCGGACCAGGTCGCGAAGGTCGTCCAGAGCGTGGCGACCAACGGTCTCTCGGCGACGTACCGCAAGGTGACGTCCAAACTGGACTCATACACGCCCCTCGGTTACTCGTTGTGCGGCATCGTCGAGCAGGTCGGCGACGGCATCACCGACGTCGCCGTCGGCGACCTGGTGGCCTGCGCGGGCAACGAGCACGCGCTGCACGCCGAGCTGAACTGGGTGCCGAAGAACCTCTACTCGCGCGTCCCGGCCGGGGTCGACCCGCGGCACGCGGCGTTCGGCACGGTCGGCTCGATCGCGATGCAGGGCGTCCGCCGCGGCGAACCGCAGATCGGCGACGTCGCCCTGGTCATCGGCCTCGGCCTGATCGGCCAGCTGGTGGTGCAACTGCTGGTGTCGTCCGGCGTGCGCGTCTTCGGTGTCGACCCCGACCCGGAGCGCTGCAAGCTCGCCGAGAGCCTCGGCGCGCTGGTGTGCAGCCACCCGGGTTCCGGCGTGGTGGACACCGCCGTCGACGAGCTGACGCACGGCGCGGGCGTCGACCAGACGTACCTCGCCGCGGGCGGCAACACGAACGACCCGGTGGAGCTGGCCGCGAAGCTGTCGCGCGACCGCGGCCGCGTGATCGACATCGGCAAGTGCAAGCTCGACCTTCCGTGGAACGCCTACTACGAGAAGGAACTGGACGTCCGGTTCTCCCGCTCGTACGGCCCTGGCCGCTACGACCCGTCCTACGAGCTCGAAGGCCGGGACTACCCGATCGGCCAGGTCCGCTGGACCGAGCGCCGCAACCTCGAGTGCGTCATCGACCTGATCGACCGCGATCGCCTCGACGTCGAGCCGCTGATCACGCACGTCTCGGACTTCTCCGAGGCCGTCGAGACGTACAAGTCGCTCAACGACGGTGAGCTGAAGGCCGTCGCGGTGCTGTTCCGCTACCCGGACGCGGTCGCCAAGACCGAGCCGGTCGTGACGTCCGCGCGCGTCGGGCTGATCGAGCACAAGGCGGCGCCGAAGCCCGCCGGGCAGCCGGTGCGCCTCGGTTTCATCGGGGCCGGCAACTACGCGTCGTCGATGCTGCTGCCGCACCTCGCCGAGCGCGAAGACGTCCAGCTCACGCACGTCGCGACGACGTCGGCGCTGTCCGGTGCCAACGCGCGGCGCAAGTTCGGCTTCGCCGAGGCGTCCACCGACATCGACAACGTGCTCGGTGACGACTCGATCGACGCCGTCTTCGTCGTCACCCGCCACAGCTCGCACGCCGAGCTGACCCGCCAGGCACTGCTCGCCGGCAAGACGGTGTTCGTCGAAAAGCCCTTGGCGCTCTCGGAAACCGAGCTGCAGAAGGTCCTCGACGCGATCGAGGAGTCCGGCAACGACCGGCTGCAGGTCGGCTTCAACCGCCGGTTCGCACCGCTGCTGCACGAGGCCCGCGGCCAGTTCGGCCCCCGCGTCGGCCCGGCGACGGTCCGCTACCTGGTCAACGCCGGCCGCCTCGACCACGGCAGCTGGTACAACCAGACCGCCACCGAGGGCTCGCGCTTCGCCGGTGAAGGCGGGCACTTCATCGACACCGTGAGCTGGCTGCTCGACGCCGACCCGACGTCGGTTTACGCGACCGGTGGCACGGACCTGCAGGTCACCCTCGGCTACGGGGACGGTTCCACCGCGGTCATCACCTACGCCGAAAGCGGCTCGTCCGGCTTCCCGAAGGAGACGCTCGACGTCACCGCCGACGGCAAGGTCCTGAAGTTCGACGACTTCGTCCGCGCGTCGGTGTTCTCCCGCAAGAAGTGGGCGAGCTCGCGGATCCCGAAGGGCCGCGACAAGGGCCAGGCCGCCGAGGTCGACGCGTTCCTCGAGGCCGTCCGCACGGGTGGCCCGATGCCGATCTCGATCGCCTCGCTGGCCGCCACCACGCTGGCCACGCTCGCCGCGCAGACCAGCGTCGCGAACTCGGCGCCGGTCCGGATCGAGCTGCCGCGGAAGGCGGGTGCCCCGGCATGATGGGTCCCGGCTGGTACCTCCGCCGGCTGTCCCGGATGGGGCCGGCTGAGGTCGTCGGCCGCGCTCGGCACGCCGTCGTCCAGCGGCAGTGGCGGTCCGCGCTGCCCGAGCCGCCCGCGTGGCCGTCACATCCACGGTTCACCGCCCAGCTGCCGGACGGCGTCCTCGGCAAGGTCTCCGGTGAGGCCGTCACGCGGCTGCTGGCCACGGCCGACCACCTGATGGCCGGCCGCGCCGAGTACTTCGGCGTCCTGCGCGACGACATGGTGTCGCCGGACTGGGCCCTGGACCCGAAGACCGGCCGCCGCGCGCCGCTGGACGTCTACGCCTTCGACGTGCCGTACCGGTCGGAGGACGAGGTCGGCGACATCAAGCAGATCTGGGAGCCGTCGCGCCACCAGCACCTCACCGTGCTGGCCGCGGCGTACGCCCTGACCGGCACCGAGGCCTACGCCGAGCGCGTCGCCGCACACCTGCGGTCCTGGTGGTCGGCCAATCCGCCGTTGCGGGGGCCGCATTGGGTGAGCGGCATCGAGCTGGGCATCCGGCTGCTGTCGTGGGTCTGGGTGCGCCGCCTGCTCGATGGCTGGGCGGGCGTCACGGCGTTGTTCGAGGACAATCCGGACTTCCACCTGCAGCTGTGGCACCACCAGAACTGGCTCGCGACCCTGCGCAGCCACGGCTCGTCGGCGAACAACCACGTCATCGCCGAGGACGCCGGGCTGCTGGCCGCGGCGTGCGCGTTCGGCTGGTTCCCGGAGTCGCCGCGCTGGCGGGCCGAGGCGACCCGCTCGCTGGACGTCCAGCTGGGGCGCAACACCTTCGATTCCGGGCTCAACGCCGAGCTCGCGTCCGAATACCACGGCTTGGTGCTGGAGCTGGGCCTGGCGGCGGCCCTGGAAGCCGACGCGGCCGGCACCCCGGTGCCGGACTCCACCTGGGACGTCCTGCTCCGGATGACCGACGCCTTGGCGTCCATTGTGGACAACCGGTTCCGCCCGCCGCGGCAGGGCGACGCCGACGACGGCTTCGGCCTGATCGTCGACGGATCCGAGACCAACCGCTGGGCGTCGCTGCTGGCGACCGGCGAGGTCTTGTTCGGCCGCCTCGACTGGTGGCCGGTGCCGGGTGACGACGTCCGCACGCCCCTGCTGGCCGCGCTCGCCCAGCGGACTCCGCGAGCCACGGGCGCCCGCCCCGGTCGTCGCCCCGCTCACCTGCGGGACGCGGGCATGACGATCCTGCGGTCGGGCAAGGTCTGGGCTCGCTGCGACGGCGGGCCGCACGGCTTCCTGTCGATCGCCGCGCACGCCCACGCCGACGCGTTGTCGGTGGAGGTGCGCCACGACGGCATCGACATCCTCGCCGACCCGGGCACCTTCTGCTACCACGGCGAACCGCAGTGGCGGTCGTACTTCCGCTCCACGCTCGGCCACAACACCCTCGAACTGGGCGGCCAGGACCAGTCGGTGTCGGGCGGCCCGTTCCTCTGGACTCGGCACGCGGTGACCAAGGTGCTCGGGGTGCACACCCCCGACCACGGCCCGTCCCGCTGGTCGGCGGCCCACGACGGCTACGCACCGGCGGTGCACCGCCGCACGGTGGAACTCGACGGCGCCGTCCTGAAGATCGTCGACGAGGTGCTCGGCGACACCGGCCCGGCGGCGCGGCTGGCGTTCCACCTGGGCCCGGCCGTCACGGCCACGCTCGACGGGAACGTCGCCCACCTGCGCTGGGAGGGTGACGGCCGAACGCTGGCCCCGGTCCACACCGCGGAGCTGGAACTGCCGCCCGAGCTGTCGTGGACGGCCCACCGGGGTGAGCTCGACCCGCCGCTCGGCTGGTACTCGGCGGGCTTCGGCCGCAAGGAACCCTCGACCACCCTGGTCGGCTCCGGCACTCCCGGACACCTGATCACCCTGCTCCGTTTCAGTTAGGACCCGCCCGTGACAGCCCGCCGCTCCCGACTCCGCCGTGCCGCTCCGCTGCTCGGCGTGCTGCTCACGCTCGCGGCGTGCTCCAGCAGTCCCGACACCGGCGGGCCGGCCCAGGCGACCTCGGCCCCCAGCGGGTCGGTCGCGGCCGTGTGCGACAAGGAACCGGCCGGCCCGACGGCGGCGCCGGCCGGTGCGGTGATCGTCGACCCGGCCGTCCCCAACGACCTCGCCGTGAAGACGCGCTCGGCCGGCCCGGGCACGACGTTCTGGCTCAAGGCGGGCAAGCACATCCTCGGCGACGACAAGTACGACCAGGTCTCCCCGAAGGACGGCGACGTCTACATCGGCGCGCCCGGCGCGGTCCTCGACGGCCGGAAGATCAACCAGTACGCGTTCACCGGGCACGGGAACAACGTCAAGCTCACCTACCTGACCGTGCAGGGCTTCGCCGCACCGCGCGACGAAGGCGTCGTCAACCACGACTCGGGCGACGGCTGGCTGATCGAGCACTCGACGATCCAGGACAACGACGGCGCGGGCCTGATGGCGGGCGCGCGCCAGCAGGTGCGCGGCAACTGCCTGCGCCGCAACGGCCAGTACGGGATCAACGCCTTCTCCGGCAGCACCCCGATCACCGCGCTGGTCGTCGAGGGCAACGAGATCTCCGGCAACAACACGGGCGACTGGGAAGCGAAGATCGACGGCTGCGGCTGCACCGGCGGCGTCAAGTTCTGGGACGTCAACGGCGCCGACGTCCGCGGCAACTGGGTGCACGACAACCACGGCACCGGGCTGTGGGCCGACACCAACAACAACGACTTCCTCATCGAGGGCAACCTCATCGAGAACAACGACAGCGCCGCGATCATCTACGAGATCAGCTACAACGCGATCATCCGCGACAACACGATCCGGAAGAACAACTGGGTCGACGGCCGCCGGTACGCCGACAAGGGCGACAACTTCCCGACGCCGGCGATCTACATCTCCGAGTCCGGCGGCGAGCCGCGGATCAAGGCACGGACCGCGAAGATCGAGATCTCCCGCAACTTCCTGGAGAACAACTGGTCCGGGATCACGTTGTGGGAGAACGCCGACCGGTACTGCAACAGCCCGGCCAACACGTCGTCCGGCGACTGCACCCGCCTGGTGCCGAACGTGAAGACGTGCGCGGCCCCGGCGATCACCACCGCGCCGCTGCTGAGCGACTGCCGCTGGAAGACCCAGCACGTCGACATCCACGACAACAAGTTCGTCCTGGACCCGGCCGTGGTCGGCTGCCAGGCCTCGTGCGGCCGGATGGCCTTGCTGTCGAACTTCGGCACCTACCCGGACTGGTCGCCCTACAAGAACGACGTCGTCCAAGAGGCGATCACGTTCAAGCAGGACAACCGCTGGCACGACAACAGCTACGCCGGGCCGTGGACGTTCATCCCGTACACCACCGACCGGGTCATCGAGATCGGCGAATGGCAGGGCTCGCCGTACTCGCAGGACTCCGGAAGCACGTTCACGGCACAGGGCGGGGGCTGAGATGGCGACGCACACCGGAGTGGCGGCGAGGATCCGAGGCGAAGCCACGGTCGAGCCGGCGTCCTCGACGCCGAAGTGGGCGGCGCTGGCGTGGGCGCTGCTGATCATCAACACCCTCGGCTCGACCGGCGCGAAGACGGTCATCCCGCTGCCGCGGTCGGTCAGCCAGCTGGTCACGATGGGCTCGCTGATGACGGCCTTCGTGATCGCCCTGGCCCTGAACAAGCACCTGCGGATCAGGCCGAGCGCGTACCTGCTGCTGCTGACGTTGCTGCTGCTGTCCAGCATCCTGGCCAGCGCCGACCTGAAGGAAGGCGCGGGCGCGCTGTTCCGGTGCTTCCGGCTCACGGTCTTCCTCTCCACGCTCTGGTTGCTCACCCGCTGGTGGGACGGCGGGTTCGGGTTCGTCCGGTCCCATATCCGGACGTACGGGATCGTGCTCGCGTCGGTCGCGGTGGGCCTGGTCGTCTCGCCGGGCAACGCGATGCCCGAGGAGTACGGCGGCCGGCTGTCCGGCGCGATCTGGCCGCTCACGCCGCCGCAGATCGGCCAGTACGCCGCGGTCATCTCCGGGCTGACGCTCCTCCTCTGGTTCGGCCGCCGCACGACGTGGCGCAGCGCGCTGATCATCGTGGTGCCGGCGCTGGCGTTGCTGCTGCTCACACACACCCGCACGGCGACGCTCGGCCTGATCGCCGGGCTCCTGGTGGCTTTCCTGTCGATGGCGCTGACCAGCGCCCGCGCCCGCAAGGTGTTCGCCTGGACGGCCGGCGTCGGCGGCGTCGGCGGCATCGTGCTGGCCGGTGCGCTGCAGGCCTGGTTCCTCCGTGGGCAGAGCGCGGACAACTTCTCCAGCCTGACCGGCCGCGCGAAGGTGTGGGACGCGCTGCTGGAGGCCCCGCGGTCGACGTCGGAATACATCTTCGGCGTCGGCCTGACGGACAAGTCCTACGACGGCCTCCCGATCGACAACAGCTGGCTGGCGATCTACCACGAGCAGGGGTTCGTCGGGATCGCGCTGGTCGCGGGGTTCCTCCTCACGTTGGTCGTGGTGGCGGTGCTGCGGCCGCCGTCCCTGGCTCGCGCGTGCGCGATCTTCCTGATCACCTACTGCATTTCGGCCTCCTACACCGAGGCCGGCCTCGGCGACGCGTCGCCGTACCTGCTCCACCTGGCCCTGGCCGCGTCGCTGCTGGTCCGCGGGGTGCCGCAGTCCGACGAAGAAGCATTCATCCCGGCGAAGGGGGCAAGCGTGCGAGGTGCAGCCGCGTGAAGGTGCTCGTGGTCCACAACCGGTACCGGTCCGAGCAGCCGAGCGGGGAGAACAACGTCGTCGATGCCGAGGTGTCCCTGCTCGCCGAAGGTGGGCACAAGGTGTCGTTGTTCGAGCGCCGCAGCGACGACATCGCACAGATGCCGTTGCCCCGCAAGGCGACCGTCCCGCTGATGATCCCGTGGAACCCGGCGGTCCGGAAGGAACTCGCGGCCCGGCTGCGAGCGTCGCGCCCGGACGTCGTGCACATCCACAACACGTTCCCGCTGCTGTCGCCGTCGGTGGTCGCCGCCTGCGCGGACGCGGGTGTGCCCGCGGTCGCGACGCTGCACAACTACACGATGGTCTGCCCGCCGGGCACCCTGCACCGCGACGGCCACATCTGCACCGAGTGCGTCGGCGGCTCACCGCTGCCCGCGGTGAAGCACGGCTGCTACCGCGGCTCCAGCGCCGCGACGGTGCCGATGGCGGCCAGCATGGTCGCCAACCGCCGCCGGTGGTGGACGGGCGTTTCCCGGTTCTTCTGCATTTCGGCGGCGCAACGGGACCTCCTGGTGTCGGCCGGGATGCCCGGCGAGCGGATGGCGGTGAAGCACAACTTCGTCACCGACCCCGGCGTCCGCCGCACCGGCGACGGGAAGCACGTGCTGTTCCTCGGCCGCGTCACCGAGGAGAAGGGTGTCGGCCTGCTGATGCGGGCTTGGGACCAGCTCGGCGGCGCCCTGGGTGTGCCGCTGGTCATCGCCGGCACCGGCCCGATGCAGGACGAGGTCGCGGTCTGGGCGTCCGGCCGGCCGGACGTCTCATACGTCGGCCTGCAGAACAAAGCGGAGTGCCGTGCCCTGACCGCCGACGCCGTCGCCGTGGTGGCGCCGTCGACGTGGCTGGAGGCGTTCGGTCTGGTCGTCGTCGAGGCGATGGCGGCCGGCGTACCGACGGTCGCCGCGGCCCACGGCGCGTTCCCCGAGCTCGTCGAGGACGGCGTGACGGGGCTGCTGCACCAGCCGAACGACGCGGCCTCGCTCGCGGCCCGGCTGCGCGAGGTGACCGGCGACCGGAACCTGGAGATGGGGGACGCCGCCCGTGTCCGGTACGAGAAGGACTTCACCCCGGCGGTCGGTCTCGACCGGCTGATCTCCGGGTACCAGGCGGCGATCGAGGCGCACGGGTGAGGGAGCTCGTCCGGACGGCGCCCGAAGCTCTGCCGGTCGCGTTGCGCGCCCCGCTGGCGATGTCGGGTGCGCTGGCGACGGCGGTGCTCGTCGCGCTCGGCATCCTCCACTTCCACGACTCCGGCCTGGCCGGGATCGACGCAGCCGTGCTGCCGTCGCTCGACGGCGTCCGGCCGCCATGGCGGTACTTCGCGCTGATCTTCGACTTCGGTGGTGAACCGGTCGGGTCGACGATCCTGGTCGCACTGGTCGCCCTGGTCTGCTTCCTGGCCCACCGGGTCCGGGTGGCGGTGCTGACCGTCACCGGGGTGCTGGCCACGGTCGCGATCACGACGGTGCTGAAGCCGATCGTCGGCCGCCGGATCCACGGCGAGTTCCTGTCCTACCCGAGTGGCCACACGGCCCTCGCGACCGTGCTCGCGCTGGTCATCGGCCTTCTGCTGGCCGACCGACTGCACTTGGCCCGCGCGGCGGGGATGACACTCGTGCTCCTGCTGGCCGTGGTCGCCGGCATCGCGATGGGCTGGGCCGAGGTGGCGCTGGGCGCGCACTACCCGACGGACGCGATCGGCGGCTTCTGTGCCGCGCTGGCGGTGGTCCCCGCGACGGCCTGGCTGGTGGACCGCGTCGCCGATCGTCTCTGACGAACGTCTGGCCAACGGCGGGACGCACGCGCGTCGCGTGTCCGGACGGTCGCCGATCTCCCGATGCGTCCGGGCCCGCGCGACCGGCCCGGTGAACGTGTCGGTCCCGGCCGGTCCTGTTCGTCGGTGGGGTGACCGACTCGTGAAGGAGACCCCGATGATCCAGGACCTGATCGCCGCGGAACGCCGTGATCTGGCGGCCGTGCTCGACGGCCTGCCGCCGGCCGGATGGGCGACGCCGACGTTGTGCGCGGGCTGGCGCGTGCCGGAGGTGGTCGCCCACATGACGATGCCGTTCCGCCTGTCGACCGGCCGGTTCGCCCGCGAAATGCTGAAGTCCGCCGGCCGCTTCAACCACATGGCCGACCGGTTGGCTCGCCGCGACGCGGCCGAGCTGTCGCCCGAGGCGCTCGTCGCTTCGCTGCGCGACAACGCCGAACACCCCTGGCGGCCGCCGGGCGGGGGCGCGGAGGGGGCTCTGAGCCACGACGTGATCCACGGCCTGGACATCACGACCGCCTTGAAGCTCGACAGGAGCGTGCCCCTGGAGCGTCTCGAAGTGATTCTCGAAGGGCTCAAGCCGAAACAGGTGAAGTACTTCGGCACCGATCTGACGGACGTCTCCCTGCGCGCCGACGACCTCGACTGGTCGTACGGCACCGGCACGCCGCTCACGGGCGCCGCGCAGGATCTTCTGCTGGTGCTCTGCAATCGGCGGCTGCCCTCCGGGCGGCTGCGTGGTGCGCCGAGCTCGCGGTTCACCACGGTCTGAGCTCTCTTCGAAGCCGGTCCATCGTGGACAGCCGCGCGGTTCCGTACTGCAGGGCCTGCAGGCCCGCGGCCCGCGCGGCGGCGACGTTCTCCTCCCGGTCGTCGATCAGGAGGATGCGATCCGGCACCACGTCGAGCTGCCGGCACAGGCCGGTGAACGCTTCGGGATCGGGTTTGCGCACGCCGGTGTCTCCGCTGACGAACCAGTCGGTGAGGTATTCGGCGAGTCCGAACCGCTCGCGCAGCAGCTTGGACCACTCGCTGACGTCGTCGCTGAGACAGGCGAGCCGCACGCCCGTCGTGTCGAGTTCGGCGAGCACCGCGACGACGCCCTCGGTGAGGCGGTGGCCGCGGCAGTATTCGTCGTCCGGCACGCCGGGCACGCCGGCCGCCGCCCAGAAGTCCGCGGAGGACATCTTGCCGAGGCTGCATTCCAGGTACAGCTGGGTGATGTCACGCCTGTCGAGCACACATCCCTTGCCGCGCAGGAAAGGGACGAGCAGCTCACCGACATCGTCGGCGCACGAGTAGAGGACGCCCATCGCGTCGAACGCGACGATGTCGATCGCATCGCGGCGGAGGGGTTCGGGAACGGGGCTCGAGGTGGCCATGTCTCCGACGGTACCGAACACCCGTGCGAAAGCCATCCCTGAAACGGGTGAACCGCGCGGTGTCCGGAAACTTCCGTTCGCGACTTTTCCCTTGTGTCGCAACGGAAATCGCGGCCGATTTCAGGAGCGGCGCCGAAAACTGTCGGACCCCGTCGCCAGGATCCAGATCAGCAGCCGGCGGACCCACCGTCGAACGAAGAACACACGTCCTGCGAGTACGGGCCCGCCCGCCAGCCCGCAGGATCGACCGTCCTGGAGGTGTCATGCACGACGAAGGTCCACGGCCCCGTGTAGGAGTTGTCGTGCCAGCGGTTGTCCTGCTGGAAGGTGATGGCCTCCTGGACCGCGGTTCCCTTGTAGGGCGACCATTCCGGGAACGTCCCGTAGTTCGCCAGCAGTGCCATCCGCCCGCAGAGGCTCGTGCAGCCGAGCTGTCCGGGTTCGAACCGGAAGGTGTTCCCGTGGATCTCCACGTGCTGGGTCTTCCAGCGGCAGTTGTCGTACGCCGGTGGTTTCGCGATCGTGCCCGCGCCGCACGAGGACGAGGAGGCGACCTTCGTGCAATAGCCCGAAGAGGTGTTCGCCGGACTGGTGCAGAAGCGGTCGGCGTTCTCCCACAGCGTGATGCCGGACCAGTTGTCGACGAACGTGTTCCCGCTGATGTCGACGGCCGACGTCCGCGCCGGCACCCGGGATTCGCCGCCCGACTCCGACAGGTACACCGTCGCCGCCGGGAAGTTGTCGCCGCGCGCCGCGAACGCGCGGCCCTGGACCAGGCTGTTGCCGCGGAAGGTGTTGCCGCGCAGCACGAGGTTGTAGCTCGTCTCGTAGAACAGCGCCTCGGCGTCGTTGCCCTCGAACAGGTTGTCCTCGACGAGGAAGTCGTTGTTGTTCGTGTCGGCCCACAGGCCGGCGCCGTGGTTGCCGTGGACCCAGTTGCCGCGGACGTCGGCGCCGTTCACGGCCCAGAACTTGGCGCCGCCGCTGCAGCCGCAGCCCGGGACCTTGGCCTCCCAGTCGCCCGTGTTGTTGCCGGTGATCTCGTTGCCCTCCAGCACGAGGCCGGTGATGCGGTCGCCGGCCTGGTACGCGTTGAGCCCGTACTGGCCGTTGTTCCGCAGGCAGCTGTGCCGCACGACCTGGCCCGCGCCGGCCATCAGTGCGGCGCCGGCGTTGTCTTCGATGGTGGCGTTCTCGATGAGCCAGCCGTTGCCGGAGTCGTGGTTGACCACGCCCTGGTCCTGCAGCGCGGCGAAGCCGCGGATCGTCAGTCCCCGGATCTCGACGTCGCGGGCCTGCTGGGTGAACGCCGCGCGGTTGACGCCGCGGCCGTCGACGACCGCTCCCGGGGCGCCGAGGTAGACGTCACCGTCCTTGGGCGCGACCTGGCCGAACTCGTCGGTGCCGAGGGTGTGGGTGCCGGGCCGGAGCCAGAAGGTCGTGCCGGGCGGGTTCGCCGCCGTTTTGGCCGAGAGGTCCCCGTCGACGCCCGGATCGACGGAGACCGCCCCGGAGGGCGCTTCCTCGTACACCGCGGGCTGGTGGTCGCACACCGGCCCGGGCCCGTCGGCGCCCTCCGCGATCGCCGGGCAAGCCACGGCGATCAAGAGCGAGCAAGCACCGACGAGAAACGCACGAGATCTGCCCATGGCAGGACGCTACGCACGATCGGGCGGGAAAACAGTCACCCTGCAGTGTCCTCATCGGACCCACGGAGTGAATCCGGCTCCCCGGGGCGGCGAGCCGGCGTGTTTCCGTGGAGACGGCACCGCCCGGTGGCCGGTCGGGACCGGGCACCGGGCGGGTCGCGGTTCCTTGCGGAGTCAGGCGCGCTTGCGGAAGACCGGCTGCACCGGGCGGCCGCCCATCCACGGCGTGGGGTCGTTGGCGTCGAGAGCCTTGCGGTAGACCGTGCAGGCCTGGGCGACCACGTCGATCGTCTTGTCGATGTCCGCCTCGGTGAGCGCGGCGCTGACCACGAAGGACGGGCCGAGCACCCCGCCGGAGATCAGCTCGCGCAGGAACAGCGTCCGGTACGGCTGCGACGGCTTGCCTTCTTCGTCGAGCGTGCCGAAGACCATGTTGCTGGCCCGGCCGCGGACGACCACGTGGTCCTCGACGCCGATCCCGGCCGCGACGTCGCGGACGCCGGCGGCGAGCCGGTCGCCGAGGGCGTGCATGCGGCCGATGACGTCCTCGTCCCGGTAGACGTCCATCACCGCCATCGCGGCGGCGAGGGAATGGGTTTCGGCGCCGTGGGTGGTCGAGAGCAGGAACACCCGCTCCCGGTCGGTGCGCAGGCCGCCGATCTCCATCAGGTCCCGCTTGCCGGCGAGGGCGGAGACGGCGAAACCGTTGCCGAGCGCCTTGCCGAACGTCGAGAGGTCCGGGGTGACGCCGTAGAGGCCCTGCGCGCCGTGGGCGGACCAGCGGAAGCCGGTGATCATCTCGTCGAAGATCAGCACCACGCCGTGGCGGGTGGCGAGCTCCCGCAGGCCCTGCAGGTACCCCGGCGGCGGTTCGGCCGCCGCGGCCGGCTCCAGGATCAGGCACGCGATCTCGCCGTCGTGGCGCTGCAGCAGCTCCTCCGCGGCCTGCAGGTCGCCGTACGGGAAGGACACCGTCTGCTCGGTCGTCTCGTCCGGGATGCCCGCGTTCATCGGCGTGGTGCCGATGAACCAGTCGTCGGTCGAGAAGAACGCGTGGTCGGCGCACTTCGCGACGAGCTTGCGCCCGGTGGCCGCGCGGGCCAGCCGGACCGCCGCAGTGGTGGCGTCGGAGCCGTTCTTGGTGAACTTCACCATGTCGGCCGTCGGCACGTTTTCGAGGAACCGTTCGGCGGCCTCGGCCTCGATGATCGACGGGCGGATGAAGTTGCTGCCCTTGTCCAGTTCGCCGCGGACGGCGTCGAGGACGCGGGGGTGGGCGTGGCCCAGGCTGACCGCTCTCAGCCCGGAGCCGTACTCGATGTACTCGTTGCCGTCGACGTCCCAGACGTGGCCGCCGCGGCCGTGGGAGATGACCGGGGCCATCTCGAAGGGATACTGGTCCGAGCCCTTGGCGTAAGTGTGCGCACCACCCGGAATGACCCGGTGCAGCCGCTCGTTCGCCGTCGTGGAGCGGGGCAAGTTCGTTCCCATGGGGGTCACCTCGTTGGTTTCAACGCCTCTCCGAGAGACGGCGCACGTTCGTCTCGGTCACTCACCAGTGTGACTGACAGTGGCCAGGAAATGTCCAATTCAGGGTCTTTGTACGAAATCGTAATGTCTTCGTTCGGGTTGTGCGCCCGATCGATACGGTACGAAACGTCGGAGGGATCGGTGAGTGACTGGAATCCGTGCGCGCACCCCGCGGGGATGTACACGGAAACCTGCGTCTCACCCGAAAGTTCGAACGTCTTGATATTTCGGAATGTCGGGGAATCCGGTCGGAGGTCCACCACGACGTCGAAGATCGCGCCGTGCGAACAGCGCACGAGCTTCGATTCGCCGGCCCCGCCGCGCAGGTGCATCCCGCGCACGACTCCCTTGCGGGACCGGGAAAGGCTGTCCTGGGCGAAGCCGTCGGGATCGATCCCGACGGACGCGACGACCTCGCGGTCGAAGGTGCGGCTGAAGAAGCCGCGTTCGTCGGCGTGTGGTGTCGGTTCGAACAGGTACACGCCCTCGATTTCGGGCACCGGAATGGCCTTCATCGCCCACCCCCGAAGAGGGCCGCCGAAAGGGCGGCGAACTGGTCCTTGAGCCGTTGCGCGTTCATCTCGTTCCGTTCCAGCAGCGTCTGGCGCAGTTCGGCCGACCGGTTCTCCAGTTCGGTGAACTGCTCGACGAGACGGTCGAAGTCGACGGTCTTCGCCCGCTGGGTGAAACCGCCGAGCCCCATCTCCGTCATGAGGACGTCGTTCTTCGGCGCGTACCCGATCGCCACGGTCGGTTTCGCGACCTTCAGGGCGCAGAGCACGTTGTGGTAGCGCGTCGCCACCACGCGGTCCACCGCGGCCATCTCGTGCATCAGTTCGTCCAGGGTCTCCGCCGAGGCCGCCGTCACCAGCGGGGAAGCGGTCTTCTCGATGATCTCGTCGACGACCTGCCGGTCGATCTGATCGCCGATGAAGAGCCGGACCGGTCTGTCCTGGTCAACGAGCCAAGCGACAAAACGGTTCATCGTGTCGACGTAGTGGCGGTAGATCCGGTCGGCCTCGGCGCGGTCGTCGTTGCCGCCGTAATAGGCCATCACACCGACGCCGACGGTGCCCGGCGTGCCGGCGCCGTCCGGAGTGGGGAGGGAGAACGCCAGGTCCGGGTACACCTGGTCGCGGCTGGTGTCGACGCCCATGGCGCGCATCGCGTCGCGGGAGATGTCGTCGCGGTAGGAGCGGTAGGCCGCGAGCCGGCCGACCCAGCGGACCAGCGTCCGCGTGGCCCGTGCGCTGATCTCGTTGGCGCCGACGCTGACCAGCGCGACCTTCGTCCCGAAGAGCTTTCCCGTGGCCGAGAGGAGGAACAGCGAATACGGAAAACCCCAGGGGCGCAACGGAAGCGTTGCTTCGAGGACGCCCATGCCGGGCACGATCACGACGTCCTGCTTGCGGACCCACGCGGCCGTGCGGCCGATGTCGACGAGCTTGCCGAGTCCCTTGAGGACGATCGACCGGAGGCCGGACGCCGTCTCGTACTCGGACTGGTTCCAGTGCAGCGGCGTGGTGTCGAGGCCGTACCGCTCGCGGACGATCTCCGGACCGCCCACGAGGGCGCTCAGCACCGCGTCCGGGTACTCGGCGCGCAGGTAGCCGAGCACGGCTTCGAGGGAACCGTCGTTGCCGAGGTTTCCCGAGCCGAGCAGGCCGAACACTCCGACGCGTGGGGCACGCCTCACGCGAGCCTGCCTTCCCGGCCGGCCACGATCTCGTTGACCGTGGCGACGTCGGAGGCGGTCGGCGCGCGGTCCTCGACGCGCTCGCCGTGGCCGGAGCGCGCGCGGTCGGTCAGCCAGCTGCCGAGGTGCCGGAAGCACTCGCGCTTGTCGGCGCCCGAGATCGGGGAGCGGCGGATCAGGTCGGCGAACCCGACGATGTACTCGCCGACCAGGCGGACGGTGGGATTCCGGAGCCGGTCCGCGCGCCGCGGGTCGAGGTTGGCGCACCGGCTCCGGATGGTCGGGTTGGCCCGCTCTGCGCGGCCCGGGTGGTCGCGGCGGAAGTACAGCAGCTCGGGCACCTGGTAGAAGGGGCCGTGCAGGGCCATCTCGGCCGAGTACGTGCGGTCGGCGTGGTGGTAGCTGTCGAGCGGCTTGACGCGGCGCAGGACGTCGGCGCGGATGACGCCGTAGAAGTCGTCGCCGCCGGGCTCGAACAGGATGCTGCGGAAACGGTCCGGGGCGTGCCGGGAGCCGGTGTCGAGGGTGTACTCGAGCGGCTGGACGATGCGGCCGTCGCCGTCGATGATGGCCTGGTCGCAGTGGGCGAGGATGACGTCCGGGCGCTCGTCGAGGGCTTCGATGCAGCGCTTGAGGAGGTCGCGGGCGTAGAGGTCGTCGTGGGAGACCCACTTGAAGAGCTCGGTGCGGGAGACGTCGAACACGAAGTTGTGGTTCGGTGTCGCGCCGATGTTCTTCGGCTGGCGGACGTAGCGGATCCGCGAGTCCTTCTCGGCGTAGCGGCGGCAGATCTCGTCGGTCGCGTCGGTGGACGCGTTGTCCGAGATGATCAGCTCGTAGTCCTCGTAGGTCTGGCCGAGCAGCGCGTCCAGTGACTCGGCGAGGTACTCCTCGCCGTTGTACACCGGAAGGCCGAGGCTCAGCCGCGGGACGGTGGTCATGGAGTCCTCATTCCTTGATCGGCTCTTGGATCGGGGCGAAGACCACGGTGGTTTCGTTGATCGTCTCCTTGATCGGCGCGAAGACGATCGTGGTCTCGTTGGCCCCGGCGTCGTCCAGGGCCGGCGGCACGTACTCGCGAAGCCCGAGCCGCAGCTGCCACCACCAGATGACGGACCCGGTGAGCGTCGCGGTCGCGACGCCCCACGCGGATCCGGCCGCGTCACCCAGGAAGGCTCCGGTGATGCCGAACGTGACGTAGAAGAGGGAGGCGATCAGCTGCGACCGCAGGCTCCGCGGGGCGGCGCCGAGGGCACGGAGACCGGCGGCGGCGCCGGTCGCGAAGCTCGCGCCGACCACGGCGAGGGTGACCGGCAGGATCAGCGGGGACGACGAGTCCCACACCGAGCCCATCACCCAGCGGCCGGCCGAGTCGGGGACCAGGAACAGCAGCCCGAGGCCCCAGCACAGGGCGGCGCCGGCCTGGCCGCCGCCGAGGATCACGCAGAAGTGCTTCAGCCGGTGTGGCGCCCGCTTGAGCACCCGTGCGCCCTCGGCGACGGTGACCAGGGACAGCCCCATGAGCAGGGCCAGGAACGGGCCGAGGAGCTGCTCGGCGCCGCGGACCGCGCCGACCGCCGTGATGCCGGCGATCGCGCCGAGGCCGTACGCGCGCAGCTGGGACGCGCCGCTGTTGCTGACGTTCTCGACGAGGTAGCGGACGCTCAGGTCGCGTTGCTGCCGGAACCACCCCAGCGCTTCGCGGGGGTGGGGGAGGATGCCGGTCTGGAACCAGCCGAACAGGGCCGCGACCGCGCCGGAGAGGCCCCAGGCCAGCACGAACGCGACCACGGTGTGGATCTGGGCGGCGACGAACAGCGCCGGCAGCAGGGCCACGCCCCAGACGCAGTCGTTGATGAACGCCTTCTTGCCCTCGCCCTTGGCGAAGAACGCGAAGCGCCAGGCGTCCTGCAGCAGCAGCCCGGGAAGCACCACGGCGAGCGCGACGAACGCGCTGCCGAGCGGGCCGCCCGCGGCCAGCCCGGCGACCAGGCTGATCACGCCGGTCACGCAGCCGACACCGATCGCGGTGCCGGACGCGCTCGCGACGCCGGAGCGCCAGCGATCCCGCGCGACGGCGCTGAAGCGCACCATCAGCGGGTCGGTGGCCAGGCCGCGCGAGACGTTCAGCACCACGCCGTAGGTCACCCAGGCGAGGCTGAAGACGCCGAAGGCGAACGTCCCGAGCGAACGCGCGACGTACAGGCCGACGGCGAAGTTGGTCAGGCTCGACACCGCCTGGTCGCCGAGGCCCCAGCTCAGCCGTCCGGCCATGGCGCGCACGGCGCCGTTCCGGAGCAGCGAACCGGCGGCCCGGCGATGGTTGGCCACGTCGCTCACTCCTTGACCAGGCCGGCGTCGTGCAGGGCACGAGCCGCGACGTCGACGATGTCGAACGGCAGCCCGGCCCGTTCGGCGATGTCGAGGAGCGAGTGGTCGCCGTCGGAGAGGCTGAGCACCCAGAGCATCGCCATCTGGGCTTCCTTGGCGTCGCTGCGGCCGCCGAGCGAGCTGTACAGCCCGCGCTTGCCGAGCTGCGGCTCGCCGTACGGGCTGAGGTTGACGTAGCGGCGGTTGCGGTCCAGGACGCCGAAAGCGTCGCGAAGCGCGCCGAGCGTGTCCTCCATGGCCGCGGGCGAGACGAAGCCCGGGTTGTCGGCGGAGGTGTGGTACTCCGGGTAGCCCGCGTACGGCGTCCGCGTCAGGGAGCCGACGCCGAGGTTGAAGCCCGGCGAGCAGAACTGGCGCTCGTCGTAGCCGTACGGCGAGAAGTCGACGACCTTGTGCTCGCGCGAGCGAAGCACGTGCTGCACTACGCGGTCGATCTCGGCGTCGTCGCGGCGGGACTTCTTGTACGTCAGCGGGCCCGGGTCGCCCGCGCACGCCAGCACCACCCCGTGCTTGATCTTTTCGATCCGCGAAGAGTTGCGCGCGAGCCAGGTGATCGAGCCGATCGTGCCTGGCATGAACAGGAACCGGTACGTGTAGTGGGGCTGGGTGAGAGCCAGCTGCTGGGCCAGCGAGATCGCGACGGCGATGCCGGCGAGGTTGTCGTTGGCCAGCGACGGGTGGCACACGTGGCAGGAGACGATGACCTCGTCGGTGACGCGGCCCGGGACGACGTGCTCGCCGTAGGTGAGCGAGCCGTCGGCCAGTGTCGAGTCGATGACGACGTCGTACTCGCCGTCGGGCAGCGCGTCCAGCTTCTCCTGCGCGAGGCAGAATCCCCAGGCCGGGGCGTAGTAGCTGGTCCGGTAGGGCACCCACGACGGCTGGTCCGGCAGCGTGTGCAGGTGCTCCCGCAGCTCGCTCAGCGGCAGCCGTTCCGACACCGGGACGCTGTAGCCGACGACGTGCAGGTTCGACTCCCGGAAGTCGATTACCCGCTCACCGGAAGGCGCGGCGACGTACGCGTCGCGGATGTTCCACTCCTGCGGGATCGTCCAGTCCAGCACCTGGGTGCCGGTCGGGACCTCGTGCCGCTCCAGCGGAATGTGCTCGCCGATGATGTCCAGGGTCTGCCGCACGCCGTCGCCGGTGATGCTGCGGCAGATCGGGTACAGCCGCTCGACCAGGGCGTGCAGTTCCGCCCCGGTCCGCAGCTGCGCGCCGCCCGCCACTAGTGCCGCCGCATGGTGTCGTCGACGCGGCCCGCTTCGCCCTCGCTGCGCAGCCAGGCGAGCCTGGTGAACAGCTTGTCGAACGACTCCCTGGTCAGGCCGAACTTCCGGTAGGCCTCGATCAGCTCGACGGCGCCGTCCTTGACCGACCACTCGCAGGCGAAGCCCGGGATGGCCTCGCGGAAGCGCGAGAAGTCGACGCGGTAGGAGCGCGGGTCGGCGCCGGCCTCGCCGGTGATGTTCAGGGTCGAGCCCGGCACGGCCTCGACGACCTCCTGGGCGATCTCGGCGACGGTGACGTTGTTGTCCTCGGTGCCGATGTTGAAGGCCTTGTTGTGCACGGCCTCCTTCGGCGCCGTCAGCGCGGCGGTGAACGCGCGCGCGATGTCCTGGGCGTGCACCAGCGGCCGCCACGGCGTGCCGTCGGAGAGCACCAGCACCTCGCCGGACAGGTGCGCGTGCGCCGTGAGGTTGTTCAGCACGATGTCGCCGCGCAGGCGGGGCGAGTAGCCGAACGCCGTCGCGTTGCGCATGTAGACCGGGGTGAAGTCGTCGTCGGCGAGCTCGTGGACGTCGGCCTCGACGCGCACCTTCGACTCGGCGTACGGCGTCACGGGCTTCAGCGGCGCGTCCTCGTTGACGAGGTTGTCGCCGCCCGCGCCGTACACCGAGCAGGTCGACGCGTAGAGGTACCGACCGACGCCGGCGTCCTTCGCCAGCTTCGCGAGCTTCACCGACGCGTGGTGGTTGATGTCGTAGGTCAGCTCGGGCGCGAGCGAACCCAGCGGGTCGTTCGACAGCGCGGCCAGGTGGATCACCGCGTCGACGCCGGTCACGTGCTTGGCCGTGACGTCGCGCAGGTCGACCGCGTAGCCGCCCGGGTCGGCCGGCGCGGGTCCGAGCAGGCACTGTTCGAACAGCCCGGAGTCGAGGCCGACGACCTCGTGGCCGGCCGCGGCGAGCACCGGGGCCATCACCGTGCCCAGGTAGCCCTTGTGCCCCGTCAGCAACACCCGCATCGAATTCAGCCCTTCAGGTCGAGAGTGAGTTTCTTGACGAAAAACGCTTCGGCGTACTTCGCGGCCGCTTCGATCCCGCGGATCCGGGCCAGGCCGAGGAAGGCCTCCCGGTCGTACCAGCCGCGGTGCCGCTGCGACGCGTAGTGCGTCTGCAGCAGCCGCACCTTCTCCTCGGCGACGTCGTCGTCGAGGGGCTGGTAGACGGACGGGGCGCCGAGGTCGCCGTCCCACTTGACGATCTCGTAGCCCAGCGCCAGGTGGTCGCGGAACGCCGTCGGCACCAGCTTGGCCAGCCCGCGGTGGTCCTGGTGCGCGTCGTCGGTGCGCGGCGCCAGGATGACGTCGGGGTCGGTCCGCCGCCGCAGCTCCTCCAGCGCGTTCTTGGCCTCTTCCCAGTGCGCCGGGAACCGGCCGTCGGGGAGCTTCAGCACCGTGACGTCGACCTGCGCGCCGGGGCAGAACGCCGCCAGCGCCGCACGCTCCTCGTCCTCGCGGGGTGTGCCACCGCCGGAGAGGACCAGCGCGTCGACCCGCAGGCCGGGCCGCGAATTGCAGATCGTCAGCAGGGTGCCGCCGGCGCCGATCGCGATGTCGTCGCAGTGCGCGCCGAGGGCGACGACACTGCCGAGCCGTCCCGGCCGCAGCCCGATCACGCGGTGCTCGCGGCGGGCTGCTCCCAGAGCGCCCAGGGCTTCTTGCCGTGCGTGTACGCGTCGTCGAGTGCCGCGCGCTCCTTGACCGTGTCGGTCGGCTTCCAGAACCCGCGGTACGGGTAGGCCAGCAGCCGGCCGCGCTTGGCCAGCTCGCCGCAGCCGTCGGCGACCAGGTCGCCGTTCTCCGGGATGTGGTCGAAGACCTCCTGGCGCAGCACGAAGTACCCGCCGTTCTCCCACAGCGGCATCTCGCTGACGGCGGTGATCGCGCCGACCATGCCGCCCTCGTTCATCTCGACGCAGTGGAACGACGACTGCGGCGGCACGACCATCATCGACGCGCCGGCGTCGGTGTTCTCGAAGCGTTCGATCATGTCGGGCAGCGGCGCGTCGGACAGGACGTCGGCGTAGTTCGCGAGGAACATCTCCTCGCCGTCGAGGTAGTCGCGGACGCGGCGCAGGCGCTCGCCGATCGGCGACTCGATCCCGGTCTGCACGAAGGTGATCGTCCAGTCGGCGATGTCCGTCGACAGCAGCTCCGGCTTGCCGTTGCGCAGGATGAAGTCGTTGGAAATGGTTTCCTGGTAGTTCAGGAAGAAGTTCTTGATGTGCGCCGCGCCGTAGCCGAGGCACAGGATGAACTCCGTGTGCCCGAAGTGCGCGTAATACCGCATGACGTGCCAGATGAGCGGTCTCGGGCCGACCATGGCCATCGGCTTCGGGACGTCGTCGGCCGCGCCGTTGCGCATCCGCATCCCGTAACCACCGCAGAACAGTACGACCTTCACTTCACGACACCTCGACGATTTCCAGGCGGGGAATGGGGAACACGAGCTTTCCGCCCCAGGCACCCACGAACGACAGCTGTTCGGTCAGTTCCTCCCGGAGGTTCCACGGGAGAACGAGCACGTAGTCGGGCCGATCGGCTTCGATCCGCTCCGGGGGCAGCACCGGGATGCGCGTGCCCGGGGTGAAGCGGCCGTGCTTGTACGGGTTGCGATCGACGGTGTAGCTCAGCAGGTCCGTGCGGATCCCGCAGTGGTTCAGCAGGGTGTTGCCCTTGCCCGGGGCGCCGTAGCCGACGACGGTCTTCCCGTCGTTGCGCGCCTCGATGAGGAACTTCAGCAGGTCCAGCCGCACGCGGGTGACGCGCTCGGCGAACTCGGTGTACCCGGACAGCTCGTGCAGCCCGGCGGCTTTCTCCTGCTCCAGCACGTCGGTCATCCGCTCGCTGGGCTCGCCCGCGACCTCGTCGGGACGCGCCCAGAGCCGGATCGACCCGCCGTGCGTCGGCACGAGCTCGACGTCGACCACGGTCAGGCCGCCGGTCGCCAGCGCGCGGCGGGCCGATTCGACCGTGTAGTACTGGAAGTGCTCGTGGTAGATCGTGTCGTACTGGTTCTTCTCGATCAGCGTGAGCAGGTGCTGGACCTCGATGGAGACCCAGCCGTCGTCCGCGACCAGGGCGCGCAGGCCCTTGGTGAAGCCGAGGACGTCGGGGATGTGCGCGTAGACGTTGTTCGCGGCGACCAGGTCGGCCGGCCCGTGCTCCTCGCGCACCTGACGGCCGGTTTCCTCGGAGAGGAAGGCCGTCAGGGTGGGCACGCCGGCGTCGCGCGCCGCCTGCCCGACGTTCACCGAAGGTTCGACACCCAGACACCGGATCCCGTGGCCGACGACGTGCTTGAGCAGGTAACCGTCGTTGCTGGCGACTTCGACGACGAACGACTTCTCGTCCAGGCCCAGCCGCTCCACCGAGCCGTCGACGAACCGCTTCGCGTGCTCCACCCACGACGTCGAGAAGGAGGAGAAGTACGCGTACTCCGTGAAGGTGTCGTCCGGGTCGATCAACGGCGGGATCTGCGCCAGCCAGCACTCGGTGCACACGATGAGGTGCAGCGGGAAAGTGGCTTCCGGCTCGTCGAGCTGTTCGGCGGTCAGAAATCGCTCACACGGGGGAGTCGCGCCGAGGTCCACGACGCTGGCCGTGTTTGTCGAACCGCAGAGTCGACATGTGGTCATCTACCAGGCTCCTTGGACTCGCGGTCGCGATATGCGTTAGACACGTCGAGCGGCGGCGGAAGGTCGTTACAGCGACGCGTGGCGGGTCGGTGGACCGATTCGGAACCGCAACATCACCACGCCGACCAGGTGACCTGTGGCGCAGATCACGGATAGTGCCGGTCCGGATCCGTAACGTCCACAGTGGACCTGGGCCCTACGCTGGGCGGATGACTTCGGAGCCGACTCCCCGCCTGAGCGGGGTCGCTGGTGTGGTGCTGACGGTCCGGTTCCTGACGGAACTGGCACTTTTGGGCGGCCTGGCCCTGGCCGGCACCCAGCTCGGCGGCGGCTTGGCGCCGGCGATCGTCGACGCGATCTTGCTGCCGGTGGTGGCGGCCGCGATCTGGGGTCTGTTCATCGCTCCGAAGGCGAACCGGCGGCTCCCGGAACCGGCCCGTTTCCTGGTGGAGTTCGTCCTCTTCGCGGTGACCGGCGTGGTGCTGGCGCTGGTCGGCTGGGTGGTCGCCGGGATCGTGCTGGCGGTCGTCGGGATCGGCGTCGCGGCGCTGACCCGGCGCGTCGCCAAAGACGGCTGAAGGCCTCCCCGTCAAGACGGGGAGGCCTTCGAAAACCGCAGGTCAGAGCTTGTTCGCCACCGGGATGACGTCCGTGGCGAAACGCTCGATCACCGCGAGGTCCGGGACGCCCGGGACCCAGCCGAGGACCGCGTCGATGCCCAGGCCGGCCAGGCGCTCCAGCTCCTCCAGCAGCGCCCCGGTCGACGAGCCGTCCGCGCCCGTGTCGAGCCACAGGGCCACCGTCTTGGTGATCTCGCTGTAGTCGCGGCCCTCCGCTTCGCAGTGCGCCCGGAGTACCGACAGCTTGTGCTCCAGGTCGGGCCCCGCGATCAGGTTGCAGGCGTCGCCGTACTTCGCGACGAAGCGCAGCGTCTTCTTCTCGCCGCCTCCGCCGATCATGATCGGCGGGTGGGGACGGGACAGCGCCTGCGGGACGTTCATGAGCCGCTCCGCCGTCACGTGGGTGCCGGTGAAGCCCGAATCATCCGATGACCACATCTGGTGGACGTACCGCAGCGCGTCCTCCAGCTGCTCGAAGCGTTCCTTCGTCGACGGGTAGCGCATGCCGAGGCCACGCGCTTCCTCCTCGTTCCAGCCCGCGCCGAGGCCGAGCACCGCGCGGCCGCCGGAGAGCACGTCCAGTGTCGTGATCGCCTTGGCGAGCAGGCCCGGGTGGCGGTAGATCACGCCGCTGACCAGCGTCAACAGCTTCACCTGCGACGTGTGCGCCGCCAGGAAGCCGAGCGTGGTGTACGCCTCCAGCATCTCGTGCTCGGGCGGCCCGTAGCGCGAGATCTGGAAGAAGTGGTCCATCACCGACAGGTAGCCGAAGCCGGCTTCGTCGGCGGCGCGGGCCGTCGCGGCGAGGTCGGCGCCGAGGGCCGCCGGGCCGTTCGGGTACGTCTGCTGGGCGAGGTGGAGACCTAGTTTCATCCGATGTTCTCCGCGGCCGGGATGACGTCGGTGCCGAACTTCTCGAGCACCGCCTGGTTGTGCACGTGCGGGACCATGCCGAGGGCGACCTCGATGCCGAGCCCGTTCAGCCGCTCCAGCTCCTTCAGCAGCTCGTCGGTCTTCTCGCCGTCTTCGCCGATGTCGAGGATGTGGTAGACGGTCTTGGTGATCGAGTCGTAGTCGCGGCCCTCGGTCTCGCAGTGCTGCTTGAGGACGTCGAGCTTGTGCTCCAGCTCCGGGCTGTTGAAGAGGTTGCACTGGTCGGCGTACTTCGCGACGAAGCGCAGGGTCTTCTTCTCGCCGCCGCCCCCGATCATGATCGGCGGCCGCGGGCTCGAAAGCACCTGCGGCACGTTCAGGAGCCGCGAAGCGTCGAAGTGCGCGCTCTTGAACGGCGCGTCGCCCTCGGCCCACATCTGGAGGATGTACTGGAGGTTCTCCTCCAGCAGCTCGAAGCGCTCCTTCACCGGCGGGAAGGGGAAGCCGAGGCCCTTCGACTCGTCCTCGTTCCAGCCCGCGCCGACGCCGAGGATCGCGCGGCCGCCGGAGAGCACGTCCAGCGTCGTGATCGCCTTGGCCAGCAGGCCCGGGTGGCGGTAGAGGACACCGGTGACGACGGTCAGCAGCTTGGCGCGCTCGGTGTGCGCCGCGATGAAGCCGAGGGTGGTGTACGCCTCGAGCATGTCGTTTTCGACGGGGCCGACCCCGCCGATCTGGAAGAAGTGGTCCATCACGGCGATGGAGTCGAAGCCCGCTTGGTCGGCGGTGCGGACGACGGAGGCCAGGTCGGCGCCCAGCGCGGACGCCCCGTTCGGCCAGGTGAAGTCGGGGATCTGCAGTCCGAGTTTCATAGTCTCCGACCGTATACCTGGAGTTACCCCAGGTGCCTGCTCAGAAATCCCCGATCAGGGAAACCCTGCCGTGCAAAGGATCCGTGACGAACACCGTGTGCGTGCGCTGGTCGACGGCGACGTCGCCGGGGTTGACACCCAGCGACAGGTCGCCGGTCAGCGTGCCGGTGGCGCCGTCGATCCGGCCGATCCCGTTCTGGCCGCCGTTGGTGTACACCGTGTTCGTGCCCTGGTGCACCGCGAGCGCGGAGGATTCACTGCGCAGCAAAACGGTCTTGCGTTCGGTGCGCGTCGAGGAGTCCACAATGGACATGTGGTGGATGCCGGAGTTCGCGACGTACACCGTGCCGCTCGCGGCGTGCACCGCGACCGCCGTCGGCTTCGCGCCGACGTGCACGCTCGCGACGAACTTCCCGGCGTCGATGTCGAACACCTCCACCGAATCGGTGTCGGTGCTGGCGCAGTAGGCCAGCTTGCGGCCGGGGTCGACGGCGATGCCGCCCAAGCTCGGTTTCGGGCCGGGCACGAGGGTCGCCAGTGAGCAGCTGACGCCGTCGAGCACGGCGAGCATGCCGGTGCCGCCGCTGGCCGCGTAGACGCGGTTGGCCTGCTCGTCCACCGCCAGGGTGGCCGCGCCGGCGCCCGCGCCGATCACGCTGACCAGGTCGTGCGTGCGGCCGTCCAGCACCACGACGGTGCCGGCCGGCGGGTTGGCGACGTAGATCCGGTTGGCGACCGGGTCGACCGCGATGTCACCGGGCGCCCCGCCGACGTGGACCACCGCGCCGACCGTGGCGCTCTGCGGATCCACCACGGAAACGGTGCCGGCCTGGGGATCCGTGACGTAACCGAGCCCGGTGACCGGGTTCACCGCGATCCCGGTCGGGGCGCCGCCCAGATCGATCGACCGGACGTTCTCCGCGCGCGCGACCCCCGGCAGGACCAGGGCCCCGGCACCCGCCGCGACCAGGGCGAACAGGGTCCTCCGGCGTATCTGGCGGCCTCGCATCGGCGCCTCCGCTCGTGATCGATTCGCCTCCCGAGCGTAACCCGCACGATGATCACGCGAAGGAACTTCGGGTCCCCCGATCGCGTTGTTTCCAGTGGGTAACCCACCTGAAGAGCGGAAAGAGCGGACGGAGGCGAGCGCGCGTGCACGGGCACCAGAACGGACTCAAGACGGCGTTGCTGCTCGGCCTGCTCTCGGCGATCATCGTCGCGATCAGCGGGCTCTTCGGCCGCGGCGCCCTGGTCATCGGCCTGGTCATCGCCCTCGGGATGAACGCCTTCGCCTACTTCAACTCCGACAAGCTGGCGTTGCGGGCGATGCACGCCCAGCCGGTGTCCGAGGCCGAGCAGCCCGCGATGTACCGGATCGTGCGCGAACTCGCGACGGTCGCCCGCCAGCCGATGCCGGCGCTGTACCTCAGCCCGACGGCCGCGCCGAACGCGTTCGCCACCGGACGCAGCCCGCGTCACGCCGCCGTCTGCTGCACTACAGGCATCCTCGACCTGCTCGACGAGCGCGAGCTGCGGGCCGTGCTCGGTCACGAGCTGTCCCACGTCTACAACCGCGACATCCTGATTTCGTGCGTCGCCGGGGCCCTGGCGAGCCTGATCAGCGTGCTCGCGAACATCGCGCTGTTCTTCGGCGGCAACAACCGCGACGGGAACCCGCTGGTCGGCCTGCTGCTGATCTTCATCGGGCCGATCGCGGCGGCCGTCATCCGGATGGGCGTGAGCCGGTCGCGGGAGTACCAAGCGGACGCGTCCGGCGCCGAGCTGACCGGTGACCCGCTGGGCCTCGCCTCGGCGTTGCGCAAGCTGGAGGCGGGCACGCGGGCGCGGCCGCTGGTCGCCGAGCCGCAACTGGTCTCGCAGTCGCACCTGATGATCGCGAACCCGTTCCGCCCGGGCGAAGGCCTGAGCAAGATGTTCTCGACGCACCCGCCGATCGCCGACCGCATCGCCCGGCTCGAGGAGATGGCCCGCCGCGCCCCCGGCAGCCTCTGACCCCAGGCGTCACTTTCGTAGGGAAAGATGCGTTTCTTCCACATGCTGGGACGGGGAATCCACATCGGGGACGCGGAGTTGCGCAGGCATGGTCTCCGCAGAGCTGCACCTGGGCGTCGCCATCGACGGGGCCGGGTATCACCCGGCCGCGTGGCGCGTGTCCGCGGCCGAGCCCGCCGCGCTGTTCACCTCGGGCCACTACCTGCAGTACGCGAAGCTCGCCGAAGCCGCTTCGCTCGACTTCGTCACCCTCGACGACTCGCTGGCGCTGCAGTCCGGCGGCGAGGAGGTCGTCCGCGGGCGTCTCGACGCGCTGCTCACGCTGTCCGCGATCGCGCCCGTGACCAGCCGGATCGGCCTGGTGCCGACGGTCACCACCACGCACACCGAGCCGTTCCACGTCTCGACGTCGGTCGCGACGCTGGACTACGCCAGCCGCGGGCGCGCCGGCGTGCTCGCCGTGCCTTCGCGCACCGACGCCGAGGCCGCGCACTTCGGCCGTCGCCCGGCCCCCGCCGAGGCAGCCGCGGAAGCGGAGAACGCCGAGGTGCTCGACGTCGTCACCCGGCTCTGGGACAGCTGGGAGGACGACGCGATCGTCCGCGACGCGGCGACCGGCCGGTTCATCGACCGGGACAAGCTGCACTACGTCGACTTCGAGGGCGGCTTCTTCAGCGTGAAGGGCCCGTCGATCACGCCGCGGCCGCCGCAGGGCCACCCGGTGACCGCGGTCTACGGCGATTCGCCGCACGCCGTCGCCGCCGACCTGGTCGTGACCAGGGCGGATCACCTCGACGCCGTCCGCGCCGCGGCCGCGCGGTTCCCCGGCGCGAAGGTGCTCGCCACGGTCTCGATCGTGCTGGCCGAAACCGCGCAGACGGCCCGGGACCGGCGGCGCGAGCTGGACGCGCTGACGCCGTTCGAGCCCGTCGGCCTCTCGTTCGTCGGCACGCCCGCGCAGCTGGCCGCCGAGCTGCCGCGCTGGGCCGCCGAGACCGGCGTCGCCGGCTTCCACCTGCGGCCCGCGGTCCTGCCCGACGACCTCGACCTGCTGGCCGGCGAGGTCGTCCCGGCGCTGCGCGCGGCCGGCGCGTTCCGGTCCGCCTACCGCGGCGAGACGTTGCGCGAGCACCTCGGGCTCGGCCGCGCGGTCAACCAGTACGCCGTCACCCCGGGAGCCTGAGATGACCAAGCAGATCAAGCTCGCCGCGTACTTCCCCGGCGTCAACAACACCACGGTGTGGAGCGACCCGGCGTCGGGCAGCCAGATCGACTTCGCGTCGTTCGAGCACCTCGCCCGCACGGCCGAGCGCGGCAAACTCGACTTCCTGTTCCTCGCCGAAGGCCTGCGGCTGCGCGAGCACGCGGGCAAGATCCTCGACACCGACGTCGTCGGCCGGCCCAACACGACCGCCGTGCTGGCCGCGCTGTCGGCCGTCACCACCCACCTCGGCCTGGCCGGCACGCTCTCGTCGACGTTCAACGAGCCCTACGAGGTGGCGCGCCAGGTCGCGAGCATCGACCACCTCTCCGGCGGGCGGGCGGCGTGGAACGTCGTGACGTCACCGGACGCCTGGACCGGTCAGAACTTCCGGCGCGGCGGCTTCCTCGAGCGCGAGGACCGGTACGCGCGCGCCGAGGAGTTCCTGGCCACCGTGCGCGAGCTGTGGGACAGCTGGCAGCCCGGGACCCTGTTGGGGGACAAGGAGAACGGCGTCTTCGCGCGCGACCCCGGCAAGTTCGTCCACAGTGGACCGCAGTTCGACATCCACGGTGAGTTCACCCTGCCGCGCACACCTCAGGGGCAGCCGGTCGTCATCCAGGCCGGCGACTCCGGCGAAGGCCGCGAGTTCGCCGCGAAGGCCGCCGACGTCATCTTCAGCCGGCACGGCACGCTCGAAGACGGCCAGGCGTTCTTCCACGACGTCAAGCGGCGGTTGAGCGCCTACGGCCGAGAGCCCGGTGAGCTGCTGATCATGCCGGCCGCGGCGTTCGTCCTCGGCGACACCGACGCCGAGGCCGCGGAGCGCGCGCGGGAGATCCGGTACCAGCAGGTCCGCCCGGCCACCGCGATCCAGTTCCTCGAGCAGGTGTGGAGCCGCGACCTGTCGGCTTACGACGTCGACGGGCCGCTGCCCGACATCGACCCGGACCCGGACGCCGCGCCGCTGACCTGGGGCCGCGTCCGCCACGAGAAGGACCCGGCCGCGCTGGCCGCGAAGTGGCGGGCCCTCGCGGAGGAGAAGAAGCTGTCGATCCGCGAGCTGGTGATCGAGGCCACCGCGCGCCAGCAGTTCGTCGGCTCGCCCGCGACCGTGGCCGGGGCGATCGACGAATACGTGCAGTCCGACGCGGCCGACGGCTTCGTCCTCGCCCCGCACCTGACCCCGGGCGGGCTCGACGAGTTCGTCGAGAAGGTCGTGCCCCACCTGCAGGAACGCGGCGTCTTCCGGACCGAGTACGCCGGGCCGACGCTGCGCGACCAGCTGTTCTAGGCCGAAGCTCCGGCTGCGACGGCGACGGCCTTGACGTAGTCGCCGTAGCCGGACTTCGCGAGCTTCGAGCCCAGCGCGTAGCACTCGTCGGCGTTGATGAAGCCCATCCGCAGCGCGATCTCCTCGAGACAGGCGATGCGCACGCCGGTCCGGTGCTCCAGCACCTGCACGAACTGCCCGGCCTCCAGCAGCGAATCGTGCGTGCCGGTGTCCAGCCAGGCGAAGCCGCGGCTGAGCTCGACGAGCGTCGCGCGGTCCTGGCGCACGTAGGTGAGGTTGACGTCGGTGATCTCCAGCTCGCCGCGCGGCGACGGCTTGAGCGCGCGCGCGATCTCGACGACCTGGTTGTCGTAGAAGTACAGGCCGGTGATCGCCTTGTTCGAGCGGGGCTTGGCCGGCTTCTCCTCGATGGAGACCAGCTTGCCGTCCGCGCCGACCTCGCCGACGCCGTAGCGCTCGGGATCCTTGACGGGGTAACCGAACAGGACGCAGCCGTCGAGGTCCTGGACCGCGGCCTGCAGCCGGCTGGAGAAGCCCTGGCCGTAGAAGATGTTGTCGCCGAGCACCAGCGCGACGTCGTCGTCGCCGATGAAGTCCGCGCCGATCACGAACGCCTCGGCCAGCCCGTTCGGGCTCGGCTGCTCGGCGTAGGTGAAGGAGAGGCCGAACTGGTCGCCGTTGCCCAGCAGCTTGCGGAACATCGGCAGGTCGGCCGGGGTGGAGATGATGAGGATCTCGCGGATCCCGGCCAGCATCAGCACCGAGATCGGGTAGTAGACCATCGGCTTGTCGTAGACGGGGAGCAGCTGCTTCGACACCGCCTGGGTGATCGGGTGCAGGCGAGTCCCGCTGCCTCCGGCCAGCACGATGCCCTTCATTCGCTGCCTCCTCTGCTCGGTCCACCGCCGCCGCCCACCCTACGGGGCGGGCTGTGGAGCCGGGATGGGGAAGCGCTAGAAGGCCGGGCCCTTGCCGAAGTAGGCCTTGCAGCCGAGGTTGTACTCGGTCGCGATCTCCAGGACGTTCTTGCCGTCGTCGACCGGCAGCAGGGTCGAGGAGTAGTTGGGGCAGAAGTTGTTGTAGATGCCGGTGATGTGCACCGGCGCGGGCAGCTCGTACCAGTTGCCGCTGCCGAAGTTGTCGTTCGCGAGCAGGACCTGGCCGTTGCCCGGCTGCGGTTTGCCCTTGGCGTCGGTGTAGATCTGCCCGACCATGACGATCCGGACGCCGTTCGGCCCGCCGGGGAACAGCGTGATCGTCTGCGCGTGCTGGAAGTAGTTGCCGTTCGCGGTGTTGACGCGGGTGCCGGGGTCGGTCGGGCTGCCCCAGTTGGCGCCGTCGGGCGAGATCTTGAAGTACGGGTCGCAGTAGCGGTCGCGGAAGTTGCAGATCTCGTAGGCGAAGTAGTACCGGCCGTCGGGCAGCCGCCGGATGATCGGCATGCCGGGACGGACGCGGTCCGGCGGGATGGCCAGGGTGAGCTGCTTGGTGCCCCAGTTCACGCCGTCGGTCGAGGCGACCCGGTTGAGCACCTGCGCGTACTTCGGCGCCTGCGTCTCGTCGGCGAAGTGCAGCCAGAGCGTGCCGCCGGCGTCGACGGTGAACTCCGGCTCCCAGATGCCGTCGATGTTGTGCGAGCGGGCGGCTTCGGCCAGGAACCCCCAGGAGCGGCCGCCGTCCTTGCTGGCCCAGATCTTGATCCCGACGCGGCGCTGCGCCCCGGCGTCCTGCCGGTAGGACGCGGCCCACAGGAGGGTGCCCGCGCGGAGCCGGCCGACGCGCTGCGGGAGTTCGTAGAGGGTGCCGCAGCACATGCCGTAGCGGCCGTCGGGGTCGTGGATCTCGGCGATCTTGTGGAAGGACGCGCCCTCGTCGGTGCTCTCCATGACGGGGGTGAACTTGCCCCCGGCGTCTTCACTGGTGAGCGCGGCGATGATGCGCCCGCGTCCGAAGGGGGAGTGTTCGAGCCGCACGAGCCGGGCGTAGGAGCCGTACCCGGGGACGAGCTGCTGGCGTTCGGCGGCGCTCGCGGGGGTCAGCAGTGCGGTGACGAGGACCAGCGGAAGCACGAAGACGAGCAAACGGCGCATCCTGACCCTCTCCACGCGGTGACCGCGCGATTACAACACGCTGCGGGCGGTCTGCTGTGGACGGTCGCGCGGCGTTCGCGCGTTAGAGGGGTTTGCTGTGCCCGATTGGGTGATCGATCACACAAGGCGACGGTAACGCCGGGGCAAAGACGGCCGAAAGATCACTGAGGGGGATCGGATGAAGAAAGTGGTGTACGCGCTCGCGGCCGTGGTGCTGGCGTCGGGGTGCGCGTCGGGTACCGGGTACGGCGTGATCGTGGCGGCTGGTTCTTCTGCTTCTTTGCCTCCTTCGACGGCTGCGCCTGCTACGCCGCGGGACGTGCCGCCGGAGACGCACACGGGCAAGGGCGAAGGCCAGTTCGCGGTGACCTGGCCGGCGGACCAGCTGGGCTTCTTCACGTTCGACTGCCCGAAGTGCGCGGGCAACGTGATCATCAGCACCGACGGCGGCGAGTTCGGCCTGGTCAACGCGATCGGCGCGTACAAGGGCACAACCTGGCTGAACACGGAACCGGACCGCCCGACGAGGAAGGTGACGGTCCTGGCGGACGCGACCTGGACGGCGACGATCACGGACTACCGAAGCCTCCCGGAAACGCCGCTCGCCAAGCCGGCATCGGGCAAGGGCGACGCGGTCCTACGGGTCCCGGCGGGAGTCACGCGCGTCCACTTCTCGGCGAAGACCCGCGGCAACATCGCCCTGTGGGTGGAGTCCGCCGAGACGGACGACCTGCTGGTCAACGAGATCGGCGACGTCGAGGTGGATCGGGATGTTCGAGGTCCGGCGTACCTGAGGGTGGACGGCTACGAGGCCAGCTGGACGATCACGCCGTCCTGAGCGGAGGTATTCGTTGGTGGAGATCAGCTTCCTGACCGAATCCGACCGTGCCCGCTGGGAAGTCCTGGCCCGCGGCAAGGATGCGTACTTCGAGGTCGAACGCGTCGACGAAGCCTACGAACGAACCTGGCGACGCCTGCTCGACGACGACCGGATCCGCGGCATCATCGCCAGGCTGGACGGCGAGGTGGTCGGCGCCGCGCACTACCTGTTCCATGCGAGTATCTGGTACGCCGCGAAGTGCTACCTGGCGGACTTGTACGTCGACCCGGAAGCCCGGCGGCGGGGTATCGCGACTGCGATGATCGACTGGGTGGCGCGGGACGCGGAGGAGCAGGGCTTCCCGGGCCTGTACTGGAACACGCTGGAGGACGCCCCGGCTCGCGCGTTGTACGACAAGGTGGGCATGCTCCGGGCGGGCCTCATCCACTACAGCTACCGGCGCGACGCGGAACGGAGCTGAGGGCACTCGCCGACGTTGTACCCACGGGCACCCGATAGGGGATACCCGCAGGTCAACGAGGGTGCGTCAGCGGTAGTTCGTGAACTGCAGCGCGATCTCGAAGTCCTTGCCCTTGAGCAAGGCGATCACGTCCTGCAGCTGGTCCTTCTTCTTGCCCGAAACCCGCAGCTGGTCACCCTGGATCTGGGCCTGCACACCCTTCGGGCCCTCGTCCCGGATGAACTTGGCGATCTGCTTCGCCTTGTCCGACGCGATGCCCTGGATGATCTTGCCGCTGAGCTTGTAGATCTTGCCCGAGAGGGCCGGCTCGTCCGCTTCGAACGCCTTCAACGAGATGCTGCGCTTGATCAGCTTCTCCTTGAAGACCTCGACCGCGGCCAGCGCGCGCTCTTCCGTCTCGGACTCGATCGCGATCGCCTCCTCGCCGGACCAGTTGATCGTCGTGCCGGTGCCGCGGAAGTCGAAGCGCGTGCCCAGCTCCTTGCTCGCCTGGTTCAGCGCGTTGTCCACCTCCTGGCGGTCGACCTTGCTCACGACGTCGAAAGAGGGATCCGCCACGTGTCCTCACACCTCGTACTCGCTAGTCAGGGGCACCCAGCCTAGTCCGGGGTATCCCGGTTGACCCCCGCCGGGAGTGCTTGGGTAAGCTTCTCCCCGGCCGGTACAACCGGCTTGGGCGGGTTACCCGAGTGGCCAAAGGGGACTGGCTGTAAACCAGTTGGCTTACGCCTACGGGGGTTCGAATCCCTCACCCGCCACGCCCAACGGCCCCGGTGACCTAGCAGGTCACCGGGGCCGTTTGCGTTGGAAGCCCGGCCGTCAGAAGCCGGAGTTCCCGGCGCCTCGCACCAGCGTGTAGCCGCCGTCGTTGAGCAAGCCGCCGGACGTGGCGCCCGTCACCGTTGTGTGCGCGATCGATGCGCTGCCCGTCGCGTTCGTCTCGATGCCGTACGTGCCCGCTCCGGCGATCGTCACGCGGTCGAAGCTCAGCTGCGTGATCGACTTCTGGAAGCTCAGCAGCACACCCTGGTACGTGTTGTCGGTCAGCGTCAGGTCCTCGACGACGATCGGGGCCGCGATGGGTGCCGAATCCGCGTAGATCCAGAGGCCGCCGATCGCCGAATTCCAGTTGTGCTCGAAGCTGCCGGTCCTCACCAGCGTGTTGCGCCGGATCGACGTCGTGCCGGACAGCGGGACCGGGTTGAAGCGGGTGCCGACCGTGATGCCCGAGCCCGCCTCGACGTTGTCCGAGACGATGTTGTCCTCGACGCGGTTGCCGCTGCCGCCGAAGATGCCGATGCCGTTCGCCAGCGCCGGCGACTGGACCGTGTTGAACGTGTACGCGCTCCCGGTCACGGCGCTGCCTTCGGAGAACATCGCCAGCCCGTCATCGCCGGTGTTGCGGACCATGGACTGGTCGACCCGCACATTGGCCACGTTGGCGTGGATGTTGACGCCGTCCGCGAACGTGTCGCGGATCCGCGTGCCGACCACGTACAGGCCGTTCGTGCCCGAATCGGTCCACAGCCCGACCTTGGTGTGCTCAATCCACAGGTTCTGGATCAACGACCCCGTCCCGAAGTTGCCGTCCAGCGCGCCGTCCGAACCGTTGTCGTCGCGGATCCGGACGTCACCGAAGATCGCGAAGTCGGCCAGCGTGACGTTGCTGCCCGTCCCGAAGAAGCCGCCGCGCGGACCGGTGCCCTGGATCACCGAGTACCAGGGACCCGCGCCGTAAACCCGCGCGTTCGCGACGTTGATCTTCGACGTGATCCGGAACGTCCCGACCGGGATCCAGACGGGCTTGTTCTGGGCCGCGCCCGCCGCGATCGCGGCGTTGATCGCCCCGGTCGCGTCCGAGCCGTTGTCCGGCACCGCGCCGTACGACGTGATCGACAACGCACCCGCGGGGGCGGTCGCCGCGGCTGGCGCTTGCTCGGCGTCCAGCAGGTCGACGTCGTAGTACGCGGCCGTGCTCGACGCGTCCTTCTGCAGCTTCAGGACCGTGCCCGCTGGCCAGTCGCCGATCTGCGCGCGCGTCTCGTCGTAGAACCGGTGCGGGCTGCCCTGCGACGGCGCGTTCGTGTACGGGTACGCGCCGTAGACCCAGCTGTAGTTCGACGTCAGGGACAGGTCGCGGATCTTCGTTCCGTTCGCGTAGAGCGCCAGCGGCGCCGTCTGCCCGGCGCCGTCCGCGGTGTCCGGGATCGAGAACCGCAGCGTGACGGCGTTCGTGGGCTTGGTCAGCGAGAAGCTCACGGACTGTCCGGTCGCGCCCAGCCGCACGGCGCGGCGGCCGCTCGACTCGGCCTGGACCGTGTGGAACGTCCGGTCCGCGGCGAGCACGGTCCCGGTCGTCGACCCGGCTTCGGCCTCGTACTCGGTGTACGGCGTCGTCGCGCCACGCGCGGCCAGTGCCGTCTCGTTCGCGACGACGACGCTGTCGACCAGGACGTCGCTGCCGGTCCCGGCCAGTTGCAGCGTGTTGACGCCGGCGCGGACCGGCACCGAGAACGTCGCCGTCCGCCAGCCGGTGCCGGCGGGCAGGGACGCGGTCCCGGCGTCGCGGCCGTTCGCCGACACCGCGAGGGTGCCTGCACCACTGAACCGGATCGTCGCGGTCGCCGTTCCCGCCGACGCCATCGCGAAGGTGCGCACCAGACGCGCGCCTGTCGTCGCGAAGCCCGTCACATAGCCCGGACCGGTGTAGCCGGCGGTCGTCGCGCCGACGGTCGCGCCACCGGAGAGGAACGCCGCTTCCGCCTCGCCCGGTCCGGCGGGCACCGAAGCGGTCACGGTCAGGCTGTCCAGGTTCACGTTGCCGGAATCGGTGCTGTCGAAGGCGTACGCCACCGTGTGGTCACCCGCGGTCAGCGTCACGGACTCGGTCGCCGACGTCCAGGTGTCCCAGTTCGCCGACGCGGGCAGCGACACCTGCCGCTGCCGGACACTGTCGACATAGAGCGAAAGCGTCATGGCGGCACCGGTGCCGTTCGCGTACCGGAGCGCGAGCGACTGCGGCCCGGCGGTCGTCACCTTGACCGCGAACGACGTCCGCGCGGCTCCCTTGTTCCCGTCGGTGTACCCGCCGACGAATCCGGTCCCGCTGTAGCCGGGGTGGTCGGTCGCGACGACCGCGCCGCCGGACAGCGTCGCGTTCTCCGCTTCGAACAGCGGCCCTGCCTGCCCGGTCGCGGACGGCGTCACGTCGAGGCGGTCCAGGTTGACGTTCCCGCTGTCACCCGAGCCGAAGGTGTAGGACACGCTGTGCGCGCCCGCGCCGAGCGGGACGGCCACGCTCGCCGAGCCCCAGCTGTCCCAGGAAGCTGTTGCGGGCAGGGAAATCTGCTGTGCCGTGGAATCCACGGTCAGGGTGAGGGTTCGAGAAGAGCCGGTGCCGTTCGCGTAGCCGAGCGCCAGGGTGTACGAACCCGCCGAAGCGGCGGAGACGGCGAAGGTCGTCCGCGCGGTGCCGCGGTGGCCGTCGGTGAAGCCGCCGACGAACCCGCTGCCGCTGTAACCGGTGTGATCGGTTTCGACGACCGTACCGCCGGAGAGCGAGGCGGATTCGGCTTCGAGACGGGTGGTCGCGGCGTGCGCCGGGACCGTGGACACCACCGCAGTGAAAGTGAGTACCGCGACGGCCAGAACAGGGGATCTGCGCATCTGTTTTCTCCCAACCAGAGAGTCAGCCCTTGACGGCTCCGCCCAGCGCGTTGCCGCGCAGGAACATCCGCTGGAACACGAGGAACAACACGACGGGAATCACCGTCGAAATAGCGAGCGCGGCGAGGAAGACGTCGAGCTCGACGAACTTCTGCAACGCCGGGAGCCGGACCGAGAGCGGCTGGACTGCCGGATCGGGCAGAACCAGCATCGGCCACAGGAAGTCCTTCCAGGCCGCCACGATCGCGAACACCGAGACGACGCCGAGGATCGGTCGCGACATCGGCAGCACGACCGACCAGAACAACCTCAGCGGGCCCGCGCCGTCAACGCGCGCGGCTTCGAAAACCTCACGCGGGAGGTTGTCGAAGAACCGTTGCACCAGAAGGATGTTGAACGCGCTGGCGCCCGAAGGCAGCCAGACCGCCCAGAACGAGTTGATCAGCGAGAAGTCGACCATCGACAGGTAGAGCGGCACCAGCAGGACGATCACCGGCACGAACAACGTCGTCAGGACGACCCCGGTGAGCACCCGCCGGTAGCGCGGCCGCAGCACCGACAGCGCGAACCCGGCCGTCGTCGCGACGACCAGCTGCACCAGCCACGACCCGGCGGCGACCCACACGGTGTTGAGGAAGTACTTGTCGATCTGCACGCGCGTCCACGCCGTCGAGAGGTTGGCGAGGTCGATCCCGTGCGGCCACAGGGCCAGGGGGTCGCGCAGCGTGTCCTGGGTCGGCGTGACGGCCGCCTTCGCCAGCCACAACATCGGGCCCAGCCCGGCCAGGAACAACGCCGCGAGCAGGAGTGCGTGCAGGGTGCGGGTGGTGCGGCGGACGGCGGGCCGCCGCCAGTCCGACGGCGAGAGCAGGGCGCGCGTCATGACTTGCTCCAGGAGCGGGTGAGGCGGAAGTACACGGCGGAGAACAGGCCCAGCACCAGGGCGAGCAGGACGCTCAACGCGGTCGCCGCGCCGTAGTCGCCGCCGAGGCTGTCGGCGAAGGCGTAGTTGTAGACGAGCAGCAGGATCGTGGTCGTCGACCGCGCCGGGCCGCCGCCGGTGAACAGGAACGGCTCGAGGAACACCTGCGCCGTGCCGACGATCTGCAGGATGAACGTGATCAGCAGGACCCCGCGCAGGTGCGGCAGCGTGACGTGCCAGACCTTGCCCCGGACCGACGCGCCGTCGATCTCGGCCGCCTCGTACTGCTCGGGCGGGACGCTGGTCAGCGCCGCGAGGTAGATGATGATCGTGGCACCGGCCGCCGCCCAGGTCGCCTCCGCGACCAGCGAGAACATCGCCGTCGACGCCGACTGCAGCCACGGCGCCGGGCTGATCCCGACGGCGCCCAGCACGGTGTTGAACACGCCGTTCGGGCTCGCGTCGTAGAAGAACTTCCACAGCAGCACGGCCACCACCGGCGGGATCACCACCGGCAGGTAGGCCAGCGCGCTGTAGAGCCCCTTCGCCCGGCGGACCTCACTCATCAGCACCGCGGCCAGCAGCGGGATCGGGTAGCCGAGCAGCAGCGCGAGCACCGCGAACCACAGCGTGTTGCCGACGGCGTTCCACAGCTGCGGATCACTGAGCACCGCGCGATAGTTGTCCAGGCCGACGAACACCGGGTCGGAGACGAGGTTCGTCTGCTGGAAGCTCATCACGACGGCCTGGCCGATCGGCCGCCACGAGAACAGCCCGAACACCGCCAGCATCGGCAGCAGGAACAGCACGGTGCCGAGGCCGCCGCCGCGCACCCACGTCAGCGGCGTGCGCCGGCGGCGGGCCCGGGCCGGCGGGCGCGAGGTCGCCGTCGCCGGCCGGGCCGCCGTGAGCGTCACGGCTTGTCCAGCAACGCCTGGGCCTGCGTCTGCGCGTCGGCCAGCAGGGCGGGGATGTCCGCGCCGCGGTCGGTCAGGACCTTCTGCGCCACCGGGTCGAGCAGGCCGTAGACCTGCTGGGTGGACCGCGTCGGCTCCGGGATCAGCGGCTGGCCGAACATCTTGTCCGTGTACGGCGTCAGCTGCTTCACCGGCACGTTGACGTACTGCGCGATCCAGCCCATCCGCTGGTCGAAGGTCGCTTTGTCGAACACCGGCAGCTCGGGCGAGCCGACGGCTTCACCGGAGTCCGCGGTCGCTTTCGCGTCGGCGACGGCCGCGGCCTGGTCGGCCTGCTTGCTCAGGTAGTAGAAGTCGATCCACTTCACGGCCGCGGCCTTGACGGCGTCGTTCGCCTTGGCGTTGACGCCGGCGAGCGTGCCGCCGCCGAGGACACCGGCGTTCGGGCCGTCCAGCGGCAGGGCCGTGACGCCGTAGTCGTCCGCCTTGATCGCGTTCTGGGCCTTCAGCGAGCCGTAGTTGCCGCCGCCGGAGACGTACATCCCGATGCGGCCCGCGGCGAAGTCCTGGTTGATGCCGTTCCAGTCGTAGAGGAAGTTGGCGCCCATGCTGTTGTCGTCCCAGCGCATGGTGTGGATGGTCTGCAGCGCGCGGGCCATCTGCGGCGTGTTCAGCGTCGCCGTCGCCTTGTCTCCGCTCAGCTGCTCGGTGCGGCCGCCGAAGGCGTAGTCGAGCGTCGCGAGGATCCAGCCGCCGGTGTTGTCGGTGGTCAGCTGGGCGTACCCGGCCTGGCCGGTCTTCTCGGCGATCTGCTTCGCGTCCGTGCGGATCTCGTCCCAAGTGGACGGTGGCTTGTCCGGGTCGAGGCCGGCCTGCTTGAACAGCGTCCGGTTGTAGTGCAGCGCCTGGCCGTGCGCGGCGATCGGGACGGCCCACATCTTGCCGTCGTCGGCCGAACCCGCCTTCGCGACCTCAGGGTTGAACTTCTTCGCGTACGGCAGCTGGTCGACCAGGCCGCTGATGTCGGCGAGCTGACGGCGTTCGATCAGGCCGCGGCCGTCGGTGAACGGCATGGTCAGGACGTCGGGGAGCGTGCCGCCCGCCAGCTGCGCGGTGAACGTCGTCGCGTCCCACTTGAACTCCTGCGGGACCAGGTCGATCTTCGGGTTCGCGGCTTCGAACTGGGTCACGCGGGTGGTGAAGGCGGCAACCGCGCCCTGGTCGAGGCCCGGTTCGATGGACACCTTGACGACGGTCTTGCCGTCGGCGGTCGTGGTTTCGTCGGTGCCGGAACAGGCGGTCAGCACGACGGCGGCGCACAGGCACACCGCGGTGATCTTCGAGGACTTCATCGTCACTCCTGGCGGGGTTTCAGACTCGCAGCCAGACGGCTGTGTCGGTGGGCAACTGGGAGTCGGCCAGCTCTTCGCTGGCGAGCAGGACTTCGAGGTGGTACGGCAGGTCGATCGGGGTTTCCCCGAAGTTGACCAGGCAGAGCAGGTCGTCGCCACGGCGGAAGGCGAGGACGTCGTCGCCGTCTTCGCCCGCCCAGGCGAACTCCTCGCCACGCAGCGCGGGTTCGGACCGCCGCAGCGCGATCATGGTGCGGTAGAGCGTCAGCATCGACCGCGGATCGCCGTCCTGCCGCTCGACCGAGTAGTCACCCCAGTTCGCGGGCTGGGGCAGCCAGGGGGTGCCGCCGAAGCCGAACGCGCTGTCCGCGTCGGACGTCCAGGGCAGCGGGACGCGGCAGCCGTCGCGGCCGGGGTCGGTGCCGCCGGAGCGGAAGTGCATCGGGTCCTGCAGCACGCTCAGCGGCAGGTCCTCGACCTCGGGCAGGCCCAGCTCGTCACCCTGGTAGACGTACAGCGAGCCGGGCAACGCCGCCGACAGCAGCGCGGCCGCACGGGCCCGGCGCTGCGCCTTCGCCAGGTCGGTGGGGATGCCGAAGGCCCGAGCGACGAACCCGAACGAGCTGTCCTCCCGGCCGTAGCGGGTGGCCGCGCGGGTGACGTCGTGGTTCGACAACACCCACGTCGGCGGCGCGCCGACCGGGCCGTGAGCGTCCAAAGTGGACACGATGGCGGTGCGCAGCTCGCCGGCGTCCCACGGGCGCATCATGAAGTCGAAGTTGAACGCCGTGTGCATCTCGTCCGGCCGCAGGTAGCGGGCGAAGCGGTGCGGGTCGGCCAGCCAGACCTCGCCGACCAGCACGCGCGGCTCGGCGTAGGAGTCGGCGACGGCCCGCCAGCCGCGGTAGATGTCGTGGATCTCGTCGCGGTCGACGAACGGGTGCGCGTCCGGCGTGACCTCGTTGGGCAGCGAAGGATCCTTGACCGGCATGGTCGCGGAGTCGATGCGGATGCCCGCGACGCCCCGGTCGAACCAGAAGCGCAGCACGCGCTCGTGCTCGGCGCGGACGTCCGGGTGGTTCCAGTTGAGGTCCGGCTGCTCGGGGGCGAACAGGTGCAGGTACCAGTCGCCGGGCGTGCCGTCCGGGTTCGTGGTGCGGGTCCAGGTGCCGCCGGAGAAGCTGGACTCCCAGTCCGTCGGCGGCAGCTCACCGTGCTCGCCGCGGCCCGGGCGGAACCAGAACCGTTGGCGTTCCGGCGATCCCGGCCCGGCGGCCAGTGCGGCTTGGAACCACTCGTGCTGGTCCGAGACGTGGTTGGGGACGATGTCCACAATGGTCTTGATGCCCAGCCCGGCGGCGTCGGCGATCAGCTGTTCGGCCTCGTCGAGGGTGCCGAAGGCCGGGTCGATGACGCGGTAGTCGGCGACGTCGTAACCGCCGTCGGCCAGCGGCGAGGAGTACCAGGGCGTGAACCAGAGGGCGTCCACGCCGAGGCTCTTGAGGTGGGGCAGGCGGGCGCGGACGCCGGCGAGATCGCCGGTGCCGTCACCGTTGCCGTCGGCGAAACTGCGCGGGTAGATCTGGTAGATGACCGCACCGCGCCACCACGGCGCCGCCCGGTCGGCGGGTGTGGTCAGCGGGCTGGTCGAGAGGTCGGTGGTCACGGGACTCCCGTTCTGGCTCAACGGTTTCCGGAGCGCGGCGAAGGGTGCGGAACCAGGTCCGCGGCGATTAGGTTTAGCGCTATACCTCGGTAGACGGTAATGTCGTCCCCGGCCGGTTGTCAACGGCCGGTCCCGTAACCTGGGGGCCCGGGGTGAGCGAGAGGAGTCCGAGGGTGCGCGTCACGCTGCGGGAGGTCGCCGAGCAGGCGGGCGTGAGCATGATGACCGTGTCGAACGTGATGAACGGCAACCGCGCGCGCGTCTCACCCGGGACCATCGAGAAGGTCCAGCGCATCGCGGCCGAGCTCGGCTACGTCCCGAGCGCGTCGGCCCGCAGCCTCGCGACGAAGGCGTCGCGGCTGGTCGGCCTGCTGGTGCCGGCCGCCGACGAGGACAGCCTGATGATCAGCCCGCACACCATGGCGATCGTCGGCCTGATCGAGCGCGAGCTGCGCAAGTACGGCTACCACCTGCTGCTGCGCGGCGTCGCCCACCCGGACGAGGTCGCCGAAGCGCTGCGCTCGTGGAGCCTCGACGGCGCGATCCTGCTGGGCTTCCTCGACGAAGAGGTCGGCAACCTGACCAAGAAGACGATCGGCGCTGTCCACGTCGTCGCGATCGACAGCTACTCGGCGAACCGCCTCACGACGGGAACGCGTTCCGACGACTTCGCGGGCGCCCGCCTCGCGGCCCGGCACCTGCTTGACTTGGGCCACCGCCGGATCCTGTTCGCCGGCCCGGCGTTCAGCGGCGTCGGCGTGGTCCACGAACGCTTCGAGGGCTTCTGCCAGGCGTTCGAGGACGTCGGCGTCGAGCGCCCAGACCTGGTGGAGACCGTCAACACGACGTACGCGGAAGGCCGCGAACTCGGGCTCGTGCTCAAGGACCGGCACCCCGGCATGACGGCCCTGTTCGCGACGGCCGACATCCTCGCGGTCGGCGTCGTCCACGGCCTGACCGAGGCGGGCGTCCGGGTCCCGGAGGACGTCTCGGTGGTCGGCTTCGACGACCTCGACCTGTGCAACTACGTCACCCCGAAGCTGACGACGGTGTCGCAGGACATCGCGCGCAAGGCGTCGACGGCGGTGTCGATCCTGATGGACTCGATCGAGAAGAGCGAACGCCCGAAGCATCCGGTGACGATCGACGTCGCGCTGGTCGAACGCGAGTCGACCGCCCCGGTCCGGGCATAGGAAACGGCCGGTTTCCCTGGGGGGAGAGGGAAACCGGCCGTTCAGGTGGCGGCGTTCGGGGTTACGCCGCCTGGGCAACCGGCGTCGAAGCCGGGGTCAGGGCGAGGTCCAGGACCTCGCGCACGTTCGCCACCGCGTGGACGTCCAGCTGGGACAGCACCTCGGCCGGGACGTCGTCGAGGTCCGGCTCGTTGCGCTGCGGGATGATCACCGTCTTCATCCCGGCCCGGTGGGCCGCCAGCAGCTTCTGCTTGACGCCGCCGATCGGGAGGACGCGTCCGGTGAGGGACACCTCGCCCGTCATCGCGACGTCCGCCTTGACGACGCGGCCCGAGAGCAGCGACGCCAGCGCCGTCGTCATCGTGACGCCGGCCGACGGGCCGTCCTTGGGCACCGCGCCCGCGGGGACGTGGACGTGGATGCCGCGGTTCTTCAGGTCACCGACCGGAAGTTCCAGCTCCGCGCCGTGCGAGCGCAGGTAGGACAGCGCGATCTGGACGGACTCCTTCATCACGTCGCCGAGCTGGCCGGTCAGCTGCAGCCCGGACGCGCCGGACTCCTGGTCCGCCAGCGACGCCTCGATGTAGAGGACGTCACCGCCGGCACCGGTGACCGCCAGACCGGTGGCCACACCCGGGGTCGCGGTCCGCTGGGTCGACGCGGGCAGCGACGACTCCGGCAGGTGACGCGGCCGGCCGAGGTAGTCCGGAAGGTCGGAATCGTCGATCGTGAGCGGCAGCGTGGCCTGGTCGAGCGCCACCTTCGTGGCGATCTTGCGCAGCACCTTCGCGATCGTGCGGTTCGCGTCGCGCACGCCCGCCTCGCGGGTGTACTCGGCGGCGATCCGGCTGAACGCGGCGTCGGTCAGCGCGACGTCTTCCGTGCTCAGGCCGGCGCGCTCCAGCTCGCGGGGGAGCAGGTGGTCGCGGGCGATGGTGACCTTCTCGTGCTCGGTGTAGCCGTCCAGCGTGACGAGCTCCATCCGGTCCAGCAGCGGGCCGGGGATGGTCTCGAGCGCGTTGGCCGTCGCCAGGAACACGACGTCGGACAGGTCCAGCTCGACCTCGAGGTAGTGGTCGCGGAACGTGTGGTTCTGCTCCGGGTCCAGCACTTCGAGCAGCGCCGCCGTCGGGTCGCCGCGGTAGTCGGCGCCCACCTTGTCGATCTCGTCGAGCAGCACGACCGGGTTCATCGAGCCGGCTTCCTTGATGGCGCGGACGATCCGGCCGGGCAGCGCGCCGACGTAGGTGCGGCGGTGGCCGCGGATCTCCGCCTCGTCGCGGATGCCGCCGAGAGCGACCCGGACGAACTTGCGGCCCATCGCCTTCGCGACGGACTCGCCCAGCGACGTCTTGCCGACCCCGGGAGGGCCCGCGAGGGCGAGCACCGCGCCGGACCGGCGTCCGCCGACTGCGCCGAGACCCGATTCCGCGCGGCGCTTGCGCACGGCCAAGTACTCGATGATGCGTTCCTTGACGTCGTCGAGGCCCGCGTGGTCCGCGTCGAGCACGGCGCGCGCGGCGGCGATGTCGTAGCTGTCCTCGGTGCGCTCGTTCCAGGGCAGCTCCAGGACGGTGTCCAGCCAGGTGCGGATCCAGCCGCCCTCGGGGGACTGCTCGGACGTCCGGTCCAGCTTGTCCACCTCGGCCAGCGCGGCCTTCTTCACGGCGTCGGGCAGCTCGGCGCCTTCGACGCGGGCGCGGTAGTCCGTGTCGTCGGTGGAGCCGTCGAGCTCACCCAGCTCCTTCCGGATCGCTTCGAGCTGGCGGCGCAGCAGGAACTCCTTCTGCTGCTTCTCCATGCCCTCCGAGACGTCCTTGCGGATCGTGTCGGTGACCTCGAGCTCGGCCAGGTGCTCCTTGCTCCACTCGAGCGACTTCTCCAGGCGCGCGGTGACGTCGAGCGTGATGAGCAGCTCGACCTTCTGGTCGGTGTCGAGGTACGGCGCGTTGCCGGACAGGTCGGCGACCGCGGACGGGTCTTCGACCTGCTGGACGGCGTCGATCAGCTGCCAGCCGCCGCGCTGCTGGAGGATCGAGATGACGACGGCCTTGTACTCGGCCGCGAGCTTCGCGGTCTGGTCGTCGGTGGTTTCGGGGGCGTCCTCGGCGTGCACCCAGCGGGCGGCGCCGGGACCGTCGGCCATCCGGCCGACGAGCGCGCGGGTGGTGCCACGCAGCAACACGGCGGCCTTGCCGCCGGGCACGCGCCCGATGCGCTCGACGGTCGCGACGGTGCCGTACTCGGCGTACTCGCCGTGGACACGCGGCACGATCAGGACTTCGGCCTTGCTGCCGCCGGTCGACCGGATGCCGGGGAAGCTTGCCTGGCTCGGGGTGCCGGCCTGGGCGGACTCCACCGCGGCCCGCGTCTCGGTGTCGGTGAGGTCGAGCGGGACGACCATGCCCGGCAGCACGACGTCGTCATCGAGCGGGAGCACGGGCAGGAGGCGGGTGTCGGACATGTGCACTCCTCGGGTAGTTGAGTCTGCCTAGCTCAACTCTCCGATGGGTGTGTTTGTTTCCGATGGTGCGTTCGCCCACAGCGATCAGCGAAAGCGCAGGTCAGAGGCTTGGGCGGCGCGCCACCGCGCACCAGGCGAACGGCCGGGTCTCGAGATCCAGCACCGTCGGACGCTCGTCGGGGCGCCAGTCCGGCAACGATGTCATCCCCGGCGGGAGCAGCGGCCAGCCGCCGAACCAGGGGAGCAGTTCTTCGGCCGTGCGCAGCCACGCGGGGTTCGTCGTGTCGCGGTAGGCGTCGATGAATCGTTTCACCTCGGCCGCGCGAGCCGGCGGGGCGTCGTCGCGGCAGGTGCCGTGCGTCAGGGCCAGCCAGCTGCCCGGCGCCAGCTTCGCCCGGTACGTCGCCATCAGGCCATCGGGATCGTCGGACGGGCCGACGAAGTGCATCACCGTGATCATCAGCAGGCACACCGGCCGCGACCAGTCGATCAGGTCCTGGGTCACGTCGTCCGCGAAGATCGCGGCCGGCCGCCGGATGTCCCGCTCGACCAGGCCGGCCCAGCCCGTCGCGTCTTCCTTTTCCAGGATCAGCCGGGAATGCGCGGCCGCCACCGGCTCGTAGTCGACGTACACCACCGACGCCCGTTCACCGTCGGGCAGCAGCTCCCGGACGATCTCGTGCACGTTGCCCGCCGTCGGCACGCCGGAACCGAGGTCGACGAACTGGCGGACACCGGCGTCCATCGCCGCCGAGACGACGCGGTTCATGAACGCCCGGTTCTGCCGCGAGATCGGCCGGATCAGCGGCCACACCTTCTCCACGCGCCGGCCGAACTCGCGGTCGACCGCCCAGTGGTGGTCGCCGCCGAGGTACCAGTCGTAGACGCGCGCCGCGGACGGCTTCTCCGTGTCCACCCCGGCCGGGGCGATCGGCGCTCCTCCCGTTCCCCCGCCACCACCCTCGGCGGAGGTGGTGTCCTCCGGACTCATGCGAGGGGCTTCTCGCCGATGCCGCACCACGCGTACGGGCGGGCTTCGGCTTCCAGGGCGTTCAGCTTCCGGTCGGGCCGCCAGTCCGGCAGGTGCACGATGCCCGGCTCGAGGAGGGGCCAGTCGCCGAACAGCGGCACGATCTCCTCGCGGGTGCGCAGCCACACCGGGTTGCTCGTCTTGCGGTACTGCTCGACGAACCAGCGCAGCCCGGCCAGCGACTCGCCCTCGCCGTCACCCTCGCTCATCTGCGAGATCGCCAGCCAGCTGCCCGGCGCGAGCGCGTCACGGTAGGCCTTGAGCAGGCCGTGCGGGTCGTCGTCCGGGCCGACGAAGTGCAGCACCGCCATCATCATCACGCAGACCGGCTTCGAGAAGTCGATGAGCCGTTTCGTCTCTTCCGCGCGCAGCACGGCCTTGGCGTCGCGCATGTCGGCCTGGACGATGCCGGCCCAGTCGGTCGCCGCCTCCTCTTCGAGGATGAGCGTCGCGTGGGCGACGGCGACCGGCTCGTAGTCGACGTAGACGACCGTCGCGTCGTGCTCGTCGGGCAGCTCGGCCTCGACGACCTCGTGGACGTTGCCGGCCGTCGGGACGCCGGAGCCGAGGTCGATGAACTGCCGGATGCCCGCCTTGAGGGCCGCGCGCACGGCGCGGTTCATGAACTCGCGGTTCTGCTTGGAACCGGGCCGCACGAGCGGCCACTGCTGTTCCATCCGCCGCCCGAACTCGCGGTCCACGGCCCAGTTCTGGGTACCGCCGAGGTACCAGTCGTAGATCCGGGCCGCGGACGGCTTCTCGGTGTCGACGCCCTCGGGTGCTCTGGGCGCGGCGTCCCGCTCGTTCACTTCGGTTCCCCGTCCCTCGAATCCTGGCGCCAGCCTATAAGGACGGAGTGCGACGGGTAATCCGCCAGTAGCTCACCGAACTGCTGGGCGACGCTGCCAGTACGTCCACAGCGGGCGGTAACCCTGGGCGTACCAGAACGGCGTCGAGAGCGGGTTCGCCGCGGCGTGGTGCAGCAGGACGACGTCGGTGCCCTCCTCGTCGAGCACCTGGTGGGCGTGGGCCGACAGCGCCGTGCCGACGCCGGACGACCGCGCCGCTTCGGCGACGGCCAAGGACGAGAGGTAGCCGACGCGCTCGGCGGCGACACGGTCGCTGATCCAGCCGGTCTCGCCCGGGTGCTGGACGTTCACCATGCCGAGCGCGCGGCCGTACAGCTCCGCGATCCACAGCGGCGGTTCCGGCCGGTTGAGCTGCTCGGCTAGGTCCTTGGCCAGGATGTCCGCGACGCCTTCGCGCAGGTTCACCGTGCCGTACTGGGCGTCGAAGGAGTGCAGCTCCATCCCCAGCGCCACGGCGGTTTCGAGGTCGCCGGGCTCGGCCCGGCGGATCTTGACGCCGGGGGTGCCACGCGGGCCCTCCGGGATCATCCGGTCGGCCGGGCGGACCGCGACCACGCGCAGCGGCGCGAAGCCGTGGTGCAGCATTTCGCGCGTGCCGGCGGCGTCCCGGCTGGCGCGCGGGAGGACCGCCGCGGTCTCGGTGTCGCCCGGTTCGGCGACCGCGCGCAGATGTTCATCCCATCGGGTGAGGAGGGCGTCGAGCGCGGCGGCCGGCTGCGGGCCCGCCAGGTGGAGGTCGAGCCGGTGCTCGGTGAGCGCGCGCCACGGCGCGTTGGGGGCGTCGCGGTCCACCTGGACGCGGGACGCGAGCCCGGTAGCGGCCGAGTCGCCGAGGTCGACGTCCAGCACCACGGCGTTTTCGGTGCTCTCGAAGGGGGAGGAGCCGGGGAGGAGGGGGTCCACCGCCGCGAGCCGCGCCGCGTGTTCGGTGGCAATCACATCGCTGTGCATGGGGCACATTCAAGCGCTACCCGGCCCGGAACGCGTAGAGGGCGTCTCGGGGAAGGGGACATCCGAGGTTTCACCCCTTGGTCCACGCAGGTCAGCGCTATCGAGGCATTGTTAACCCTGGGGTGATCTCCTACTGTCTCGAAAGGGACATGAGTACGCCCTACGGGGTACGGTATGGCCCTTGTCCACACCTGACGTCACGGATCAGGGACCAGTGGGCAAGCCGGGAGGGAAGAACGGATGCCGGAGACCAACGCGCGCGGCGACGCCGTGGCGCAGCCCGGGCCGGACGGTCCCGAGGCCGCGCCGCTCCCAGCGGCCTCCGCCGAGGCGCGGACCGACGAACGCCGGTTCCGCGTCTACACCTTCGCGGTCCTGAGCCTGGGACTCGTCGCGGCGTTCGCGGTCGGCTCGTGGCTGCCGTTCCACTGGGACAGCAAGCTGCTGTGGATCGGCCCGGTGCTCGCGGTCGCGTTCCTGCTCGCCGAGCAGCTCGGCATCAACGTCGACGTCCGCAGCGGCATCTCGTGGACCATCTCCTTCACCGAGATCCCGCTCGTCATCGGTTTCTTCATCGCGCCGTTCGAAGTCGTACTGGCCGCGCACCTGGTCGCGGGCATCGGCACGCTGCTCGCGCGGAAGGTCGCCGGCCGTGTCCTCTACAACGCGGGCGCGTTCCTGCTCGAGATCACCGGCGCCTTCGCGGTCGCCGGTCTGGTGAAGTTCGCCGTCGGCGCCGGTTCGGGCCGCGAGATCCCCTGGGTCGCCGCGCTCGCCGGCACGCTGACCGCGCCGCTCGTCAGCACGCTGCTCGCGCTCGCCGCGGTGCGCGTGCTGCGCCGCCGGATGCGGGTCAGCACCGCCGTCCGGCTCACCGCGCGGATCCTGGTCGTCGGGTTCGTCAACGCGTCGGTCGGCCTCTCCGGCTACCTCGTCATCTCGAACACGCCCAAGGCGTGGCCGTTGGTGCTCGCCGTCTTCCTCGGCCTCACCGCCCTGTACTGGGCCTACTCCGACCTGCTGCGCGAGCAACGGGACATGGAAGCCCTCTCGGACGTCAGCCTGATGGTCGCCCGCTCCGGTCAGCAGGCCGCGGCCCGCCCGGCCAGCCGCGCGGACGAGCTCGTCGGCGGCGTCGACGTCCGCGAGTGGGCGACGATCGCCGAGCGCATCAAGGACCAGCTCGCCGCCGGCCGCGTCGTGCTGCGGTTGCGGCTGGAGCCGAAGGACACCATGCGGGTGGTCGTCGCGGGCGACGACCTGCCCGCCGCCGACCCGGGCGCCGACGACCCGCTGCTGCGCCTGCCCGGCGCGCACGTCCGGCACTTCCGGATCACCGAGGCCAACCCCGACGTCCGCGCGGCGCTGCTCGACCGCGGCGCGCAGGAGGCGCTCGTCGTCCCGCTGCGCAGCGCGAACCAGCTGCTCGGCGTCGTCGAGGCGCACGACCGGCTGTCCCGCTGGCGCGGTTTCGGCAAGTACGACGTCCAGCTGCTCGGCACGATGGCCAGCCACCTCGCGACGTCGCTGGACAACCGGCGGCTGCTCGCGACCCTGCGCCACGACGCCTACCACGACCCGCTCACCGGGCACCTCAACCGGCCGGGCTTCCGGCAGGTGGCGAAGGAACCGTTGCGGGACTTCGCGAACGCCGTGGTGCTGCGGATCGACCTCGACGTCTTCTCGACCGTCTCCGACGCGCTGGGCTACGCCTGGGCCGACCGGATGGTCATCGCCGCCGGCCGCCGCATCCGCGACGCGCTCGGCCCGGACGTCCCGCTCGCCCGGCTCGAGGGCGCGTCGTTCGCGGCGCTGCTCGTCGGCACCCCGCCGGAGGACGCCCACCACGCGGCCGAGCGGCTGCGCGAAGAGCTGTCCGCGCCGTACCCGGTCGACCGGCTTTCGGTCGAGGCCAACGCGATGATCGGCTACGCGACGACGTCCGCGGAGGAATCGGGCGACGCCGTCGACATCGAAGGCCTGCTGCAGCGCGCCGACGTCGCTGTTCGCGCTACCAAGGGCGGCGAAGAGGTCCGCGGCTACGTGCCGAGCATGGGCCAGATCTTCCTGCGCCGCTTCCAGATGGTCACGCAGTTCCGGCAGTCCCTCGAAGACGGCCAGGTCAGCGTCCACTACCAGCCGAAGATCACCCTGCCGAACCGCCAGGTGGCCGGCGTCGAGGCGCTGGTGCGCTGGGTGCACCCGGAGTTCGGCCGGCTCGGCCCGGACGAGTTCGTCCCGGCCATCGAGGCGGCCGGCCTGATCGGCGTGCTGACGTCGTTCGTGCTCGGCGAGGCCCTCAAGCGCTGCCGCAAGTGGCTCGACGAGGGCCTGCGGATCTCGGTGGCGGTCAACCTGTCGGTGCGCAACCTCGCCGACGAGGACTTCCCGAACAAGGTGGCCCGCGAGCTGGACCGCGTGGGCATCCCGCCCGAGCTGCTGACGTTCGAGCTGACCGAGTCCGGCGTGATGTCCGACCCGCAGAAGGCACTGCCGATCCTGCGCGAGCTGCACTCGCTGGGCATCACGCTCGCCGTCGACGACTTCGGCACCGGGTACTCGTCGCTGGCCTACCTGCGGCAGCTGCCGGTCGACCAGGTCAAGATCGACAAGAGCTTCGTCCTCGGCATGGGCACCGACCTCGGCGACCTGGCCGTGGTCCGCTCGATCGTCGAGCTGGGCCACTCGCTGGGCCTGACGGTGGTCGCGGAAGGCGTCGAAGAGGACGTCGCGCGCGACCAGCTCGAGGCGATGGGCTGCGACGTCGCCCAGGGCTACCTCATCTCGCGGCCGCTGCCGGAGGACCGCCTGGAGGCGTGGCTGCAGGCCCGCACGGCGCGCTCGCCGGGACGGCACTCGGAGACCGTCCTGACCCTGCTGACCTGAGGTTTTGCCCTAACGGGACCCCGGTTGCACGGCCGGGTGAAGGGACTTGGTAATCTTTCCAAGTCCTCGCGAGAGGCACAGGCCCCTTTAGCTCAGTCGGCAGAGCGTCTCCATGGTAAGGAGAAGGTCTACGGTTCGATTCCGTAAAGGGGCTCACGACCTCAGCCGCGTCACGCCTGCGTGTCGCGGCTTGGGTCATGTAGGGCGGTGTAGCTCAGCTGGCAGAGCAAGCGGCTCATAATCGCTGTGTCGCCGGTTCAAGTCCGGCCACCGCTACGCGGTAACGACTGGGGCTCGCCCCGGGACCTGAGAGAGAAGGAAACGCTGTGGCTGCCACCGACGTGCGACCCAAGATCACGCTGGCGTGCGAAGAGTGCAAGCACCGCAACTACATCACCAAGAAGAACCGGCGCAACAACCCGGATCGCCTGGAGATGAAGAAGTTCTGCCCGAACTGCGGTACGCACCGGACGCACAAGGAAACCCGCTGACGTAGCGCGTTCTCACCAGCTTTCACGAAGCCGCCCTGGACCACCGGGGCGGCTTCTTGCTGTTGGTAGCCTCCACCGGTGCCCTTGGACGAGTCGTTCACCGGACGGGTTTACCCGCCGCAGACCAGCTACGAAGTGAGCCGGGAGAAGATCCGGGAGTTCGCCGACGCGATCGGCGACCAGAACCCGGTCTACCGGGACCCGGAGGCAGCGCGCGGCGCCGGTCACCCGGACGTCATCGCGCCCCCGACGTTCCTCACGATCATCAACCTCGCCTCGATCAACGCGATCGTCACCGACCCCGAGCTCGGCCTCGACTACTCGCGGATGGTGCACGGCGACCAGCAGTTCTCCTACAGCCGCCCGGCCCACGCCGGCGACGTGCTGCTGCTGACGACGCACATCGACCGGATCATGGCCCGGGCCGGCAACGACTTCATCAACCTGCGCGCCGAGATCACCGACAGCGCCGGCGCGCACATCGCCACCACGCGCGCGCAGCTCGTGGTGCGGGGGGAGGACGCGTGAACGTCGGAGACGAACTGCCCGCCCTCGAGGTCCGCATCACCCGCGACCAGCTGGTCCGCTACGCCGGGGCCGCGCTCGACTTCAACCCGATCCACTGGAACGAGGCGTTCGCGAAGGAGGTCGGCCTCCCCGACGTCATCGCGCACGGCATGCTCACGATGGCCGTGTCCGGCCGCGTCGTGACGGACTGGCTCGGCGACCCGGGCCGCCTGGTCGACTTCAGCGCCCGCTTCACGCGCCCGGTGGTCGTCCCGAACACGCCCGACGGCGCGCTGGTGGAGATCACGGGCAAGGTCGGCGCCCTGCAGGACGACGGCATCGCCCGCATCGACCTCGTGGTGAAGTCCGACGGCAAGACCGTGCTGGGCAAGCCCCAGGCCCTGGTCCGCGTCTGACCGCCGCGGTACCCGGCTGTCCGTGAAGGCCTCCTTGAGGGACTCAGAGTCCCTCAAGGAGGCCTTCACGGACAGCTACGGCAGCTTCAGCAGGGTCACCACGACGTCGGCCATGCCCTGCTCGCCGCGCGCGTTGGGGTGCATCGGCGCGGCGGGCGAGGCCGGCAGCAGGCCCTCCACCCAGCGCTTGTCCGAGTCGGCGCACACGTCGTGGCCCTTGCCCGGCGTGGCCGTGTCGGCGTAGCCCGCGCGGTGGGACTTCGCCTGGTCCTCGAGCATCGAGTTCAGGTTGGCGAGCCCGTCGCGGAAGTACGCGACGTCGCCCGAGCCGAACGGCAGCGCGGGCCAGCAGCCGTCGCCGTCCGGCAGGACCGTGGGGTAGCCGACCACGATCACCTTCGCCTGCGGCGCCTTAGCGTGGATCTTGTCGAGCACCGCGCCCACCTTCGGCGCGGTGCTCGCGATCCGCTCGGCGATCTGGTCGTGCCCGCCCGCCGTCAGCTTGTCCTTGCAGGGTGACGCCGACGGGTGCGCTGTCGCGCAGGACGGCGCGATCCCCAGGAAGCCGACGTCGTTGCCGCCGATGCCGAGCGTCACCAGCGTGGTCTTCCCGTTGACCGCGTCCAGCTGGGGCGGGTTCGATCCGTTGGACGTCTTCTGCGTGCTGCTCAGGCTCGCGGTCGTCGCGCCGCCGCAGCTGACGTCGGCGAACTCGGCCGGCTTCACCTTGGCCGTCACGAGGTGCGGGTAGTTGTCGTCCGTGCGCTCGCAGCCCGCCGGCTGGCCCGCTTGCCCGCCGGTGCGCGGCGAAGACGTGTACGAGTCCCCCAGGGCGACGTAGCGGCCGCTGCCGCCGCCGGTGTCCGCGCCGTCCGGTGGCGCCGCCGACGAGCCGTGCTGCCACTTGTAGTACCCGAAGATCAGCAACCCGACCACGAGCACGACCACGAGGCAGCCGCCCCCACCGCTCTTTTTCGCCACTAGTCCGTTTCTACCGGCCGTCGTGCTCCGCGCACCTAGTCAATCCGGGTGACGCCCTGCGCGATCAGGTCGTTCACCAGGCCGGCGCCGGTTTCCGGGTCGTCGACGCTCACCAGCACGGTCCGGCCGTTCGCCAGGGTCAGCTCCAGCGCCGGGCCGCCGCGCACCTTGTACGCCGTCGTGCCGGTGACCGAGTTGAAGCGCAGGCCGAGCCCGCCGTCGCCGAACGTCGTCAGCTCGCGCACGGTGGCCTCGCAGACGTCGCTCAGCTCGAGGTGCCGCCACGGGAAGCCGAGGAGGCCGAAGCGGATCGTCACGCCCGTGCCGTCCACCTTCGCCCGCAGCCGGTACGTCAACGCCGCGACCACCGCGCCCACGAAGCCGATCCAGACGGCCGTCGGCCACGGGAGCCCGGCGGGCAGGAACGCGATCGCGCCGGGGATCGCCAGCAGCGCCCAGAGCATCGCCGGGTTCGCCGCCCGGCCCGACCAGAACGCCCGCTGCCCCGGCTGGAGCCCGACACTCGGCCGGTTTGTCCCCGCCCGGTGCTCGCGGGGCGGCGTGGGCAGGCCGCCGGCGAACGCCGCCACGACGCCGAGCACGGCCACGCCCAGCAGGAAGAGCAGGACGAGGGCGCCGCCGCGGGCCTGGTGCCAGTCCGGCGCGTCGAGGTTCAGCACGAGCGTCGACAGCAGGACGGCGGACGGCATCACGGCGAGCCCGGCGCCCAGCCCGACGGCCGGCCGCGGCAGTGGTCGCCCGTTGCGCAGCGCGACGACGGCGATCACCACCACGACCGCGGTCACGACCACACCGAGCGCCAGGCACACGGTGACGAACAGCCCGAGGGAGTCGGCGTTGTCGGGCCCGTCGTTCCAGTGCGTCGCGAGGGGGTCGGGCAGCCGGTCCCGCCACGCGTTCGCGAGGACGGCGGCGACGGCCAGGACCGCGCCCGGCAGCACGGCCGTCGCGGTCAGGACCCGGATCAGCTTGGTCATGAGTACTTCTCCTTGATCACCCCGGTGAGCTCGTCCAGGCCGACGCCCGCACGTTTCGCCTCGTCGACGACTTCCGCGACCAGCTCGGTGAGCCGCGCTCGCGACGGCGCGCCGCCGAGCACGACCGCACCACGCCGTCTTCGCAGGTCGATGAGGCCTTCGTCGCGAAGCAGCGCGTACGCCCGCAGCACGGTGTGGACGTTGATCTCGAGCGACGTCGCCAGCTCCCGGGCCGGCGGCAGCTGGTCACCCTGCGCCGGGCTCCCCTCGGCGAGGGCGCGGCGGAGGGAACCCGCCACCTGTTCGAAGAGCGGGACGGTCGAACTCGGATCGATCCGAACGAGCATAGTTCTAACTGTACTAGAACTATCCGGCTTTGAGTGGGTGAACCTGAGTGAGGGAACGAGGGTTGCGTGAGACGACGATCACAGCGAGGGTGGGGCCCGTTCCGTAGTCGAAACCGAGGAAGGCAGGAATAGCGCTGTGGGCCTGAACCTGAACAAGCTCGTCGACAAGGCTTACGAGGACAAGTCGATCAAGGAGCTGCTGGACGCCCCGCCGTCCGCGCTCGAGGGGCTCACGCCGAAGCACGACGAACTGCTCGCCGAACTGAAGATCAAGACGATTCGCGACCTCGCCAACTGGAAGTACGCGGCCAAGGCGCAGGCGCTCGCCACGCTCGCCGACAGCGAGTCCTGAGGGCTCAGCCGGCCAGTTCGCCGGCCAGCTCCAGTGCGTGGTCGACGTCCTTCGCGACGTAGTGCAGGTCGACCAGCACCTCCGTGATGCCCTCTTCGCGGGCCACGTCCAGGCACGGCAGGACGTCCGCGACCGACTCGACCCCGGTGCCCGCGCGCGGGTTGATCCGCAGTACCCGCCGCAGGGTGCCGGGGTCCCGGCCGGCTTTTTCGGCCGTTTCGAGCGCGACCGCCCAGAGGCCCTTCAGGTACTGCCGGGGCATCCAGCCGGCCAGCCAGCCGTCCGCGCGGCGGCCGATGCGGGCCAGCGCCGGCGGCGCGAAGCCGCCGAGCAGCACCGGCGGCCGCGGGTCCTGCGCCGGGCGCAGGCCGACCGTCGACGGCGCGATCCGCCACTGCGGGCCGTCGTGCGCCACCGGGTCCCCGGTCCAGATCGCCTCGAGCGCGTCGAGCACCGCGTCGAGCCGCCGGCCACGGCCCTCCCACGGCACGCCCGTCGCGAAGTACTCCTCGCGCAGCCAGCCGAGCCCGAGGCCGACGTCCAGCCGTCCCGAACTGGCGAGGTCGAGCGAGGTCAGCGCCCTGGCGAGCAGGACGGGGGAATAGACGGGCCCGGTCAGGGCGCTCATCCCCAAGCGGACCGTGCGCGTCACCGCCGCCGCCGTCGCCAGCGTCGTGAACGGGTCGGCGAAGGTCTTGAACTCCTCCGGGTACGGGTGCTCCGGCGTCCCGCCGCCCGGGTAGAGGTCCGACGGCTCGAGCGGCGTCAGGATCCGGTCGCCGACCCACAGCGACCCGAAGCCGAGGTCCTCCGCGGCGACGGCGAAGCGCGCGACGGCGGCGGGATCGGCGAGTGCGCCGTACTGGGGCAGGGCGAGCCCGAGTCGTGTCCCGCTCACCGGGTTGCTCGTCATGGCGGACATCCTGGCATGATCACCAGGTCGGCGGGAGGTTTTCCGCTGGCCGACCGGGGTTCGGCGGTCGATCGGGGGGCGCGGTTGCGAGCTCTCGTGAGGCTTGCCGTAGACTTCGGGACTTGGAAAGCACTACGGTCATCCCCGCCTGGATGGTGGGGATGCTGGAAGGCGTCCACGGGGGCTTCGAGCGATCGAAGCCTCACAGGGGTGTAGCTCAATTGGCAGAGCAGCGGTCTCCAAAACCGCAGGTTGCAGGTTCAAGTCCTGTCACCCCTGCGTAACGGAACTGGTGGAGCGAAGGAGTGGTCGTGAGCGACAGCGACGCCAGCGGCGGCGAGCAGGAGCAGGACGGCACCGGGTCCAAGCCCGAGAGCCAGTCCCGCCCGGTCACAGCCGCAGCCAGGCGTGAACGCCGCCAGACCGCTCGTCCGGCGGGCAAGTCCGCGGCACGTGCGGACGACAAGACCCGGCCGGCCGGGAAGTCGGGGGAGAAGACCGCCCCCGACGCGAAGGGCGCCGCGACTCCCAAGCGGGACCAGAAGCCGAAGAAGGCCTCCGTGTTCGCGCGGCTGGTGCGCTTCATCCGCGAGGTGTGGGCGGAGCTGCGCAAGGTCATCTGGCCCAACCGCAAGCAGATGGTCACCTACACCGCGGTCGTGCTGGTCTTCGTGGTGTTCATGGTGGCCCTGGTGAGTGGCCTGGACCTGCTGTTCAAGTGGGGCATCGGCCACGTATTCGGCTGACGCGCCTCGGCGCGCGCCGATGGGGCTTCAGGTCCCGGCCTGACCCCGGCAATGATCAACTGAGAGGACGGAACGTGACCTCCGACAACGGCACAACAGCCGGTCAGGAGCTGACCGAGCTTTCCGACGAGCAGGTGCACGCGGCACTCGGTGACGAGGAGTCCGCGCACTTGGAGCCCGTCGACGTGCCCGAAGCCGAAGAGGTCGACGAAGCCGCCTCCGAGGAAGACGCCGAAGACGCCACTGACTCCGACGACGCCGAAGACTCCGACGCCGGCGAGGTGGCCTCGGACGACACCGAGGCCGAGCCCGCCGCGGCGGACGACGACCCGGTCGCCACGTTGCGCGCCGAGCTGGTGGCCGCGCCGGGCGAGTGGTACGTCGTGCACTCCTACGCCGGGTACGAGAACAAGGTGAAGACCAACCTCGAGACCCGGACCACGACGCTGGACGTCGAGGACTACATCTTCCAGATCGAGGTCCCGACCGAAGAGGTCACCGAGATCAAGAACGGCCAGCGCAAGCAGGTGCAGCGCAAGGTGCTGCCCGGCTACATCCTGGTCCGGATGGACCTGAACGACGCCTCGTGGAGCGCGGTGCGCAACACGCCGGGTGTCACCGGGTTCGTCGGCGCCACTTCGCGGCCGTCGCCGCTGACCGTGGACGAGGTGCTGAAGTTCCTCGCCCCGCGCGTCGAGAAGGAAGCCCCGGCGAAGGGCGGCAAGGGCGAGTCCGGCACGTCCGCGGCTCCGCTCGGCGGCCCGGCCGTCGAGGTCGACTTCGAGATCGGCGAGTCGGTCACGGTCATGGACGGCCCGTTCGCGACCCTGCCGGCGACGATCTCCGAGGTCAACGTCGACGGGCAGAAGCTGAAGGTCCTGGTGTCGATCTTCGGCCGGGAGACCCCGGTCGAGCTGTCGTTCACGCAGGTCTCCAAGATCTGACGACCGTCGCGCGGTCGCAGTCCCCACGTCCACGGCAGGTACGCGGGGAACGTAGTACAGGACAGGAAAAGAAATGCCACCCAAGAAGAAGAAGCTTGCGGCGATCATCAAGCTGCAGATCAAGGCGGGCGCGGCCAACCCCGCTCCGCCGGTCGGCCCGGCTCTGGGCCAGCACGGCGTCAACATCATGGAGTTCTGCAAGGCCTACAACGCCGCGACCGAGTCGCAGCGTGGGGACGTCGTCCCGGTCGAGATCTCCGTGTACGAAGACCGGTCGTTCGACTTCAAGCTGAAGACGCCGCCGGCCGCGCGCCTGCTGCTCAAGGCCGCTGGTGTCGAGAAGGGCTCCGGCGAGCCGCACAAGACCAAGGTCGCCAAGGTCACTTGGGACCAGGTCCGCGAGATCGCCAAGACCAAGGAGACCGACCTCAACGCGCACGACATCGACCAGGCGGCGAAGATCATCGCCGGCACCGCCCGTTCCATGGGCATCACGGTCGTCGACGCCTGACGTCTGCAGCACCAGCAGTACGTGGGAGAGCCCGGTGCGGCTCGTCACCACACTGATCCGTTTTGAGAAGTTAAGGACAGAAGCATGACCAAGCACAGCAAGGCTTACCGCCAGGCTGCGGAGCTGATCGACAAGGCGCGGCTGTACGCGCCTCTCGACGCCGCGAAGCTGGCGAAGGAAACCTCCAAGACCAAGATGGACGCGACCGTCGAGGTCGCGATGCGTCTCGGTGTGGACCCGCGCAAGGCCGACCAGATGGTCCGCGGCACCGTGAACCTGCCGCACGGCACCGGTAAGACCGCCCGCGTCATCGTCTTCGCCGTCGGCGACAAGGCCGCCGAGGCCGAAGCCGCCGGCGCCGACGCGGTCGGCACCGACGAGCTGATCGAGCGCATCCAGGGTGGCTGGCTCGACTTCGACGCCGCGATCGCGACGCCGGACCAGATGGCCAAGGTGGGCCGCATCGCCCGCATCCTCGGCCCGCGTGGCCTGATGCCGAACCCGAAGACGGGCACCGTGACCCCGGCGGTCACGAAGGCGATCCAGGACATCAAGGGCGGTAAGATCAACTTCCGCGTCGACAAGCAGGCCAACCTGCACCTGGTGATCGGCAAGGCTTCTTTCGACACCGAGAAGCTGGTCGAGAACTACGCGGCGGCGCTGGACGAGATCCTCCGCGCCAAGCCGTCGTCGGCGAAGGGCCGTTACCTGAAGAAGGTCACCTTCACCACGACGATGGGCCCGGGCATCCCGGTCGACCCGCTGCGGACCCGCAACCTCCTCTCCGAGGACGCGAACGTCTGAGTCGGACATCACCGGAAAGGGCGCCCCCGCTTGCTGCGGGGGCGCCCTTTTTTCGTGTCTTATGGACGTCATGCCGACATTCGCGTCGTTCGACGGGCTCCAGCTGAACTACACCGTGTGGGAGGGCGACGGTGCCGCCCAAGCCGCCCGCCCGGTGCTGCTGCAGCACGGTTTCGCCGCCGACACGAACGCGAACTGGATCGCCACCGGCGTCGTCGCCGCCCTGCGCAAGGCCGGCTTCACGGTCATCTCCCTCGACGCCCGCGGCCACGGCCGTTCCGAGAAGCCGCACGACGAGTCCCGCTACACCGAAGCCACGATGGCCCGCGACGTCTCCGCGCTGCTGGACGAACTGGCCCTCGACGAGGTCTCGATGGTCGGCTACTCGATGGGCGCGATCATCGCCCTGGCCGCAACGGCGGCGGACAAACGCATCCGCCGCCTGGCAACGGGCGGCGTGGGCTCAGGCATCGTCGACTTCGGCGGCGTCGACCTGCGCGTGGTGAAGCCGGCGGAGATCGCCTCGGCACTGCTGGCGGAAGACCCGACAACGGTCCCGCCATCCGGAGTCCCGTTCCGCCTCCTGGCCGACGCGGTCGGCGGCGACCGCCAGGCTTTGGCGGCGGTGGCACTGGCGTCACGCGAGGGAGTCGTGGACCTGTCGGCAATCGGCGTCCCGACGCTGGTGCTGGCGGGCGACCAGGACGTCCTGGCCGCAGAGCCGGAACGCCTGGCGGCGGCGATCGCGGGAGCACGCCTGGTCCGCATCCCGGGCGACCACATGACGGCAGTCATGGCCCCGGCGTTCTCGGAGGCCCTGGTGTCGTTCCTGTCGGCCCCGCACCCGCGCTAACGATTCCCCGTCGGTGAAGCGGGGCACGTGGCCGGGTCGTTGGAATGACCGGTGATCAGCCACTGTCCCAGCTCCACCTTGGTGAGGGTGAAGCTTCCCAGGACCGGTCCGCCCTGCACGCTGTACCAGCATGAATGAATGGTCATCGGGCTTTCGATCAGCATGCTGGAGATGGGCCGCACCGCATAGATGTAAGAGTTCATGTCCGTGACCTTGCTGCTCAAGGCCGGTACGGCCGAAGCGCAGTCCGGGTAGCCGAGGTCGCGGCCGAACTGCAGCTGGGCCTCGTTGCTCATGAGGAGGCAGACGTGGTCGACCTTGCTCTCCGGTGAATCCGGCTTGCCGATCGCGTCGTAGATCCCGCGTACCGCCTGGAAAGGGTCGGTGGGCAGGCTTTGGTTGGTGTGGTACTTGCCTCCTCCGTGCTGCACGAACGTCTGCGTGTCCTCGCCCTTGTCACTGGGGAAGTAGTGGTTGTACAACCAGGTGCCCGCCACTATCAGCACCACGAACGCCAGCACCCAGGCGATGACCTTCTTGCCCAGCCACGTCAGCCACTTCGGTGCCGGACGTCGGCGGCGTTCTGCTGGGACGACCTCGTGTGACGGGCCCGGCGGGATCGGTGGCTGACCGCCTGAATACTGCTGGACCTGCCCCGCCCCCGCAGGTGGGGCAGGCTGGTTGCCCTGCTGGGTCTGGGTGAATCGCAGGTAGTCCTGGAACTGCTGGAACTGGCGGAACTGCTCCAGCTCCGCCTGGTCGATCGGTGGCGGAGAAGGCGGAGTGGCGGGCGTGTTCGAGCCCGCCGGTTCGACTTCCGCGCCCGGCTTTCCGTCATCACGCTGCTCCGCCACGTGACCATGATGCCCGCCGAAGCTCACGAAGGAACCCCCAGCCGCCCTAAACGCAGGTCAGGGGAGGGGGCGGACAACGGCCGTCGAACCCACCAGGTATAGTTGTCCACGGTTCTACCGAAGACCGCTGGTTATCCGAGTGCCCCCACGGACACGAGGAACGAAGGCCCCGCATTGCCGGGCGGCCCGCGCAGGAGGAACGAGGCTCGGCACTTCGTGTGCCGTACAACGCCCCGCGCCTGTTGCGCGAGGGCGTTTCGTCGTTTCGGGGGCTCTTCGGGCCAGTGGAAACACTAGCCAAGAGAGGAGGCGACCATGGCGAAGCCCGACAAGGTGGCGGCCGTCGCCGAGATCGCGGAGAGCTTCCGCAACAGCTCGGCCACCGTCGTTACCCAGTACACCGGCCTCTCCGTGTCCCAGCTGTCCCAGCTGCGCCGCGCTCTCGGCACCAGTGCCAAGTACCGGGTCGCTAAGAACACCCTCGTCAAGCGTGCCGCTGAGGACGCCGGCGTCACGGGGCTCGAAGACCTGTTCGTCGGCGCGACCGCCATTGCCTTCGTCGAGGGTGAAGCCGTCGACGCCGCCAAGGCGCTTCGCGACTTCGCGAAGGACAACAACGCGCTTGTGATCAAGGGCGGCTACATGGACGGCAAAGCGCTGTCCGTGGACGAGATCAACAAGATCGCCGATCTCGACAGCCGTGAGGTCCTGCTCGCCAAGGCGGCGGGCGCGTTCAAGGCGAAGCTGTCCCAGGCCGCCGCGCTGTTCCAGGCGCCGGCGTCCCAGGTCGCCCGCCTGGCTGCCGCGCTGGAGGAGAAGCAGCGCAACGCCACCGGTACCGAAGCAGCCGAAGCACCCGCCGAGAGCTGATCCACCCCCCACCCCGAACGTTTTTTGTTCGTTTTTCTGAGAGGAAGCCATCATGGCGAAGCTGAGCACCGCCGAGCTGATCGACGCCTTCAAGGAGCTCACCCTCCTCGAGCTGTCCGAGTTCGTGAAGGAGTTCGAGGAGACCTTCGACGTCACCGCCGCCGCGCCGGCCGCCGTCATGGCCGGCCCCGCCGCCGCCGCTGCCGCCCCGGTCGAGGAGCAGGACGAGTTCGACGTCATCCTCGAGGGCGCGGGCGACAAGAAGATCCAGGTCATCAAGGTCGTCCGCGAGGTCGTCTCGGGTCTGGGCCTGAAGGAGGCCAAGGAGCTGGTCGAGGCCGCTCCCAAGGCCCTCCTGGAGAAGGTCGACAAGGAGGCCGCCGAGGCCGCCAAGGAGAAGCTCGAGGCTGCGGGCGCCAAGATCTCCATCAAGTGATCCCGGGCGCGCAAGCGCCTTGCACCACCTCGTGAAGGGGCGGGCACCCACCGGGTGCCCGCCCCTTTCGTGTCGGATCCCCTAGGAGTGGTGTCCGTTCGGCCCCCGGGTCCCTAAATCGTGGGTTCGGGGTTCGGTTGCCCTGCGACCACGCATTCCGTGGACTAAGTTGCTGCCTGTTGCCGATCACGGCGGGATGACGATGCCGTCGGGGCTGGCCAGAAAAGAAAACTCGTGAGTAACCTGTTCGCACTCAGCTCGTTGCACCTGGTTGACGCGGGTTCATGGGGTGCCAGGCCCGCACCCGCCGCCGACGTGGGTGGCATGGGTGTGGCAGCGGGCGCAATGACGCGGAACAGCTCCTGGAGGTGCGATGGGTGCCGAGGTGGTCATCGAAGGTCTGACGAAGTCCTTCGGTAAGCAGGCCATCTGGCGGGACGTCACGTTGACGCTGCCTCCGGGCGAAGTGTCGGCGATGCTCGGTCCGTCGGGAACCGGCAAGTCGGTGTTCCTCAAGTCGATGATCGGGCTGCTCAAGCCCGACCGCGGCCGCTGCGTGATCAACGGGGTGGACATCGTCACCTGCTCCGAGCACAAGCTCTACGAGATCCGGAAGCTCTTCGGCGTCCTTTTCCAGGACGGCGCGCTGTTCGGCTCGATGAACCTCTACGACAACGTCGCGTTCCCGCTGCGGGAGCACACGAAGAAGTCCGAGACCGAGATCCGGCAGATCGTCCGCGAGAAGCTCGAGATGACCGGTCTCGCCGGCGCCGACAAGAAGCTGCCGGGCGAGATCTCCGGCGGGATGCGCAAGCGCGCCGGCCTGGCCCGCGCCCTCGTGCTGGACCCCGAGATCATCCTGGTCGACGAGCCGGACTCCGGCCTCGACCCGGTCCGCACCACCTACATCTCGCAGCTGTTCCTCGACGTCAACGCGCAGATCGACGCGACGTTCCTGATCGTCACGCACAACATCAACCTGGCCCGGACCGTGCCGGACAACCTGGGCATGCTCTTCCGCAAGGAACTGGTCATGTTCGGCCCGCGCGAGGTGCTGCTGACCAGCGAGGAACCGGTCGTCAAGCAGTTCCTCAACGGCAAGATGCAGGGTCCGATCGGCATGTCCGAGGAGAAGGACTCCGCGCAGATGGCCGCCGAGCAGGCGATGTTCGACGCCGGGCACCACGCCGGTGGCGTCGAGGACATCTCGGGTGTGCCGCCGCAGATGCAGACGACGCCGGGGGTGCCGCAGCGGATGGGCGCGGTCCGCCGCAAGGACCGGGTCATGGAGATCATGCACCGGCTGCCGGACGCCGCGCAGCAGGGCATCATCGCCTCGCTGAGCCCCGAGGAGCAGCGCCACTACGGCGTCAGCCCGCGGCAGGTGGCCCGGGCCCAGCAGCAGCAACAGCAGCAGCAGGTCCCGGCCGGCGCGCGCCAGGGTGACGGCGTGCCGGACCAGCACCACGGCCAGCTGCCCGCCGAGCAGGTGGCCCGGATCCCCGGCGGCCAGCAGCCGAGACCCGGTGGCTCGCACCGGATGCCACCGCCGCCGAACAACGGGCCAGGTGGCAGGTGAGTTCTCCCGCTTCACAGGCGAAGATCCCCGGGATCGGCATCCTCCGCGAAACCGGGAACCTGTTCGCCCTCGGCCTCGACATCGTTCGTGGCATCTTCCAGCGCCCGTTCCAGCTGCGGGAGTTCATCCAGCAGGCCTGGTTCATCGCGAGTGTGACGATCCTGCCGACGGCCCTGGTGGCCATCCCCTTCGGCGCGGTCATCTCACTGCAGTTCGGTTCGCTCGCCCGCCAGCTGGGCGCGCAGTCCTACACCGGCGCGGGTTCCGTGCTCGCCACCGTGCAGCAGGCCAGCCCGCTGGTCACCGCGCTGCTGGTGGCGGGCGCGGGCGGCTCCGCCGTCTGTGCTGATATCGGGGCGCGCACCATCCGCGAAGAGATCGCCGCGATGGAGGTGCTGGGCGTCTCCGCGGTGCAGCGGCTGATCGTGCCGCGCACCCTCGCGATGATGCTCGTCGCGCTGCTGCTCAACGGCATGGTCAGCGTCATCGGCGTGCTGGGCGGCTACTTCTTCAACGTCGTGCTGCAGGGCGGGACGCCGGGCGCGTACCTGGCGAGCTTCTCCGCCCTGGCCCAGCTGCCCGACCTGTGGGTCGGTGAACTGAAGGCGCTGATCTTCGGGTTCATCGCCGCCGTCGTCGCGTCCTACCGGGGTCTGAACCCCTCCGGCGGCCCCAAGGGCGTCGGGGACGCGGTGAACCAGTCGGTGGTCATCACGTTCCTGATGCTGTTCGTCGTGAACTTCGTGATCACCCTGATCTACCTGCAGATCGTGCCCGGAAAGCTGGACTAGCGCCATGACGTTCCTCCAGGGCGCGAAACGCGTCGCCAACCGACCCCTCCAGACACTGGACACCTTGGGTGACCAGATGTCGTTCTACGGCCGCGCGCTGCTGTGGACGCCGCGGACCCTGCGCCGCTACACCAAGGAAGTCCTCCGGCTGCTGGCCGAGGTGAGCTTCGGCTCCGGCTCGCTCGCGGTCATCGGCGGCACGGTCGGCGTGATGGTCGGCCTGACGCTGTTCACCGGTGTCCTCGTCGGCCTCCAGGGCTACTCGGCGCTGAACTCCATCGGGACGTCGGCCTTCACCGGCTTCCTGACGGCGTTCTTCAACACCCGCGAGATCGCCCCGCTGGTCGCCGGGCTCGCCTTGAGCGCGACGGTCGGCGCCGGGTTCACCGCGCAGCTCGGCGCGATGCGGATCTCCGAGGAGATCGACGCGCTCGAGGTGATGGGCGTGCCGAGCCTGCCGTACCTGGTGACGACCCGGATCATCGCCGGGTTCGTCGCGGTCATCCCGCTCTACATCATCGGCCTGCTGAGCTCGTACCTCGCGTCGAGACTGGTCGTGATCTACATCTACAACCAGTCAGCCGGTACCTACGACCATTACTTCGACCTGTTCCTGCCACCGCAGGACGTGCTGTATTCGTTCATCAAGGTGCTGCTCTTCAGCGTCCTGATCATCCTGTCGCACTGCTACTTCGGGTACCGGGCGACCGGCGGCCCGGCCGGTGTCGGCGTCGCGGTGGGCAAGGCGGTCCGGCTCTCGATCGTCACGGTCTCGATCATGAACTTCTTCATCGGCTTCGCCATCTGGGGAACCGACGTCACGGTAAGGATCGCGGGATGACCACGTTGCGACGCAGGCTGCTCGGCCTGCTCCTGGTCGCCGTGATGGTCGGCGGCGTGGCGCTTTCGATCGCGCTCTACGACAAGGCCTTCACCTCGTTCGTCACGGTGAAGCTGCAGGCCGACAAGATCGGCAACCAGCTGATCCAGCAGTCCGACGTCAAGGTCCGCGGCCTGATCGTCGGCTCGGTCAAGGACATCTCGGCCACCGCCGACGGCGCGGAGCTGACGCTCGCCCTGAACCCCGAGTCGGCGAAGCTGATCCCGGAGAACGTCTCGGCGCGGTTCCTGCCGAAGACGCTCTTCGGTGAGCGCTTCGTCTCGCTGGAGATCCCGGCCAAGCCGTCGTCGAAGACGCTGGCCACCGGCGACGTCATCCCGCAGGACCGGACGTCGAGCGCGGTCGAGCTGGAGCAGGCGTTCTCGCACCTGCTCCCGGTGCTGCAGGCGGTCCAGCCGCAGAAGCTGTCGGCGACGCTCACCGCGATCTCGACCGCGCTGTCCGGCCGCGGCGACCAGCTCGGCGACACGCTGACGCAGCTGGGCAGCTACATCGGCGAGCTGAACCCGCACGAGCCGGAGCTGCAGCACAACCTCAAGGCGCTCGCGGAGTTCTCCGACCACCTCAAGGACTCGGCGCCCGACCTGGTGCAGAGCCTCGACAACCTGAGCACGACCACCCGCACGGTGGTCGACCAGCAGCAGAACCTGTCGAACCTCTACGGCACCCTGACCCAGGCTTCCGTGGACCTGCAGACGTTCCTGCAGAACAACAAGGACAACATCATCTCCCTCGCCTCGACCGCCCGGCCGACGGCCGAGCTGCTGGCGAAGTACGCGCCGGAGTACCCCTGCGTGATCTCCCAGATGGCCAAGAACGTCCCGCTGATCGACCAGGCGCTGGGCAAGGGCACCGACCAGCCCGGCCTGCACGCGACGATCGAGGTCGTCGTGCCGCGCGCGCCGTACGAGGCGGGCAAGGAAGAGCCGCGGTTCGACGACAAACGCGGCCCGCGGTGCTACGACTCGGACAAGCTGCCGAACCCGTTCCCGTCGGAGCCGCCGGACGGCGCCTTCCAGGACGGCACGAAGCACCAGACCGCGCCGAAGACCGTCGGTGAGGGCCTCAACCCGGCCAACTTCAAGGCCGACGCGACCGGCGGCAACGGCTCCGGCGGCAATCTGGCCTACTCGACGGCGGAGCAGGGCTTCCTGGCCGACCTGCTGGGCCCGCAGCTCGGCATGAACGCCGCGGACGTCCCCAGCTGGAGCGCGCTGCTCGTCGGCCCGCTCTACCGCGGCGCGGAGGTGACGGTCAAATGAGGGGTCTGCTCGCACCGCTGATCAAGCTCGGCGTCTTCGTGGTCGTCACCGTGCTGTTCACGACGATCCTCGGGATCAGCATCGCCAACATCAACACGACCAGCACCAACGCCTACAAGGCGCGCTTCACCGACGCGACGCTCCTGCTGCCCAACGACGACGTCCGCATCGCCGGCGTCCGGGTCGGGCAGGTCAAGGACGTCAAGATCGTCGACAAGCGCCAGGCCGAGGTCGAGTTCGAGGTCGACGCCGGCGGGCAGCTGCCCGCCGGGGTCACCGCGCAGATCAAGTTCCGCAACCTGGTCGGCCAGCGCTACGTCTCGCTCGGCGAGGGTGCCGACAGCTCCGGCAAGACGCTCGGCCCCGGCGGCACCATCCCGCTGGAGCGGACGCAGCCGGCGCTGGACCTGACCGAGCTGTTCAACGGCTTCAAGCCGCTGTTCACCGCGCTCAACCCGGACGACGTCAACAAGCTGTCCTACGAGGTCATCCAGGTCCTGCAGGGTGAGGGCGGCACCGTGGAGAGCCTGCTGTCGCACACCGCGTCGCTGGCCACCACGATCGCCGACAAGGACCAGGTCATCGGCCAGGTCATCGACAACCTCAACTCGGTGCTCGACACGGTCAACGCGCACACCCCGCAGCTCAACGACCTGATCGTGAAGCTGCAGCAGCTGGTGTCCGGGCTGGCCGCGGACCGCAAGCCGATCAGCGACGCGATCGAGAGCCTCGGCAACCTGGCCCAGACGACGTCCGGCCTGCTCGGCGAGGTCCGCGAACCGCTGAAGAACGACATCAGCGCGCTGGGCACGCTGACCGACAAGCTCAACAAGAACGAGCCGGAGCTGGAGCACTTCATCCAGTTCCTGCCGGAGAAGGTCAGCACGCTGACCCGCACCGCGGACTACGGCTCCTGGTTCAACTTCTACGCCTGCGAGTTCTCCGGGAGCGTCAGCTTGCCGCCACTGATCAACAACGTCCCTATCCCGCTGGTGCCGCTCAACCGGGCGAGGTGCACGGGATGAAGTCCTTCCAGAAGCGCAACCCCGTCCCGATCGCGCTGGTCGGCATCGCCGTCCTCGCGCTCGCGTTCATCGCCGCGCTGAACTCCGAGGACCTGCCGGTGATCGGCGGCGGCACGACCTACACCGCCGAGTTCAGCGAGGCTTCCGGGCTGCAGACCGACAACGACGTCCGGATCGCCGGTGTCAAGGTCGGCAAGATCAGCGACATCGAGCTCGACGGCGCGTCGGTGAAGGTCTCGTTCAAGGTCAAGGACGCCTGGCTGGGCGACCGGACCAGCGCCGCGATCAAGATCAAGACGCTGCTCGGCCAGAAGTACCTGTCGCTGGACCCGCAGGGGGAGGGCGCGCTGAACCCGGGCGCCGCCATCCCGCGGGACCGCACGATGGCCCCCTACGACGTCCTCGACGCCTTCCGCGGCCTCTCGCAGACCGTGGACGACATCGACACCAAGCAGCTGGCGCAGAGCTTCGACACCATCTCGGGGACCTTCGCCAACACGCCGCAGGACGTGAAGGGCGCGCTGTCGGGGCTGTCGAAGCTGTCCGACACGATCGCCTCGCGCGACAGCCAGCTGTCGAACCTGCTGGCCAACACCCGCGAGGTGTCGCAGACGCTGGTCGACCGCGACGCCGAGGTGCAGAAGCTGCTCACCGACGGCAACGCGCTGCTCGGCGAGCTGGCCAAGCGCGAGGACGCGATCACGTCGCTGCTCAACGGCTCCCGCGAACTCGCGACGCAGCTGCAGGGCCTGATCGACGACAACGGCAAGCAGCTGGACCCGGTGCTCACCCAGCTCGACCAGCTGACGTCGATGCTGCAGCGCAACCAGGACGCGCTGGGCCAGGGCATCGCGAAGTTCGCGCCGTTCATCCGCGTCTTCACCAACACCATCGGCAACGGCCGCTGGTTCGACAACTACATCTGCGGCCTGGTGCTGCCGTCGTTCGGTCCGCTGAATGAAGAGGGGTGCTACACGAAATGAGTGACACCCGCTTCGGCCAGTCCCTGACCCGGGCCTTCACCATCGCGATCGTCCTCGCGCTCGTCGTGGCCGGCGGGATCTGGTGGACGCTCAAGGACGCCGGCCGCAACCACCTGACCGCGTACTTCGCCGGAACTGTCGGCCTGTACGAGGGCAACAGCGTGCGGATGCTCGGCGTCGACATGGGCACGGTCACCAAGATCCAGCCCATGGGCAACCAGGTGAAGGTCGAGTTCGAGTACGACCGCTCGGTCGCCGTCCCGGCCGACGCCAAGGCGCTGATCGTGGCGCCGTCGCTGGTCTCGGACCGCTACGTCCAGCTGGCCCCGGCCTACACCGGCGGCCCGCGGATCTCCGACGGCGCCGTCATCGGCCTCGACCGCACCGAGGTGCCGCTCGAGGTCGACCAGCTCGCCGCCAGCCTGGCCAAGGTCAGCGAGACCCTCGGCCCCAACGGCGTCAACAAGCAGGGGTCGCTGTCGAACCTGCTGAACACCGCGGCGGCCAACGTCGACGGCAACGGCCAGGCCCTGCACGACACGATCACCAAGCTCGGCCAGGCGGCCGGGACGCTGGCCGGCAACAAGGACGACCTGTTCTCCACGGTCGAGAACCTCGGCAAGTTCTCGCAGTCGCTGGCCGACTCCGACGGCCAGGTCCGCAGCTTCGAGGGCCAGCTCGCCGACGTCAGCGGCTACCTGGCGTCCGAAAAGGACAACCTGGCCGCGACCGTGCAGCAGCTGGGCACCACGCTCACCTCGGTGCAGGCGTTCATCGACCAGAACCACGACCGGCTCAAGTCCAATGTGGACAAGCTGGCCGGGATCACCAACGTGCTCGTCGACCAGCGCAGCTCGCTCGCCGAGATCCTCGACGTCGCGCCGGTCGGCCTGAGCAACCTGGTCAACACCTACAACGGCGCGGCCGGCACGCTCGACGCCCGGCCGAACCTCAACGAGCTGACCCAGCCGCCGCTCGTGATGATCTGCCGGCTGCTCAAGCAGGTCGGCACCAACAGCATCCCGGACGTGCTCGGCAACGCCTGCGAGAGCATCGCCGGCGTGGTCGACAAGGTGATCCCGCTGCCGTCCCTGGCGCAGACCCTGCAGGCCCTGCAGTCCGGTCAGCTGCCGCCCTTGCCGCTGCCCATCGCCGGGCAGCTCTACGGAGGTGGCCAGTGAGGAAGCTGCTGACCGTCGGAGCGCTGGTGACGGCGTCCGCGCTGGTGCTCACCGGCTGCTCGTTCAAGGGCATCTACGACCTGCCGCTGCCCGGCGGCGCCGACCTCGGCGACCACCCGTACACGGTGAACGTCGAGTTCCGGGACGTCCTCGACCTGACGCCGAAGGCGGGCGTGAAGGTCAACGAGGTGCCGATCGGGCAGGTCGAGAACGTCGGCCTCACCAAGGACGGCTGGCACGCGCTGGTGACGCTCAAGGTGAACGGCGACGTCAAGCTGCCGGCCAACGCGCTGGCCAACGTGAAGCAGTCCAGCCTGCTCGGCGAGAAGTACGTCGAGCTCGCGTCGCCCGGTGACGACCAGGCCCAGGGCAAGCTCGCCGACAACGCGACGATCCCGCTGGCCCGGACGAACCGCAGCGTCGAGGTCGAAGAGCTGCTCGGCGCCTTGTCCCTGCTGCTCAACGGCGGTGGCGTCGACCAGCTCAACACCATCACCAAGGAACTGAACAACGCCACGTCGGGCCGCGAGCCGGACATCAAGGCGCTGCTGGACAACGCGAACCTGCTGGTCACCAACCTGGACAACCAGTCGAAGAACATCACCCGGGCCATCGACGGGCTGAACCGGCTCTCTTCGACGCTCAACGACCAGAAGGACAAGCTGGTCGGCGCGGTCGACAACCTCGGGCCCGGCCTCGGTGTGCTCGAGTCGCAGCGCGGCCAGCTCGTCACCATGCTCAACGCGCTGGACAACCTCTCCGGCGTCGCCACCGAGACGGTGAACGCGTCGCAGAAGGACCTCGTCGCCGACCTGAAGGCGCTGACGCCGACGCTGCAGAAGCTCGGCGAGGCGGGCAACGACCTGCCGAAGGCGCTGCAGATCCTGCTGACGTTCCCGTTCAGCGACCAGGCCGTCAACGGCGTCAAGGGCGACTACTTCAACCTCTACGCCAAGGTCGACCTGAACCTGCAGACCATCGTCAGCAACCTGGGCAACAGCCGGCAGAACATCCTCAACGGCCAGCTCCCGCTCCCGGGCCTGACCGGCGGGGTGGACGGCACGCCCGCCAACCAGCCGCCACCGCTGCCCATCCCGGGTGAAAGCGGTCAGTCGGGTCAACCCGGGAAGACGTCCGGCCTGTCCGGGCTCTTCGGTCTCCTGTCGGGAGGTAACGGCTGATGCTGGTGCGCAGGACGAGGTTCCAGCTGGTCGCGTTCGCGATCATCTCCATCGCCGCGATCGTGTACGCGCTGATCCGGTTCGCCGGGCTCGGCACGGTGTTCGGCAACAGCGGTTACACGGTGAAGCTCGAGCTCAACGAGTCGGGCGGCATCTTCACCAACGCCGAGGTGACCTACCGCGGCTTCAACGTCGGCCGGGTGGGGGAGCTGCGGCTCACCCAGACCGGGCTGGAGGCCGACCTCAACATCGACCCGTCGGCGCCGCAGGTCCCCGCGGACCTCGACGCCGTCGTCGCCAACCGCTCGGCCGTCGGCGAGCAGTACGTCGACCTGCGGCCGAAGGCCGACAAGGGCCCGTACCTCGCGGGCGGCTCGGTGATCCCGGCGACCAAGACGACCACCCCGGTCAGCACCGACCGGCTGATCGGCGACCTCGACTCGCTCGCGGCGTCGGTCCCGGTCGACTCGCTGCGCACCGTCGTCGACGAGTCCTACGACGCGTTCCGCGGCACCGGCGGCGACCTGCAGAAGCTGCTCGACACCGCACGCAGCTTCACCACGACGGCTCAGCAGTACCTGCCGCAGACGATCCAGCTGCTCGACGCCGGCGGTCAGGTGCTCGACACGCAGAACGACGAGGCGGCGAACTTCGCGTCGTTCAGCAAGAGCCTCAACCAGCTGACCGGCACGCTGAAGAACTCCGACGGCGACCTGCGCAAGCTCATCGGCATCACGCCGCAGGTGGCGACGCAGATCAGCCAGGTGCTGCAGGAGTCGGGGCCCGGCCTCGGCGCGCTGACGGCGAACCTGCTCACCACGGCCAACCTGACCGTGACCCGGCTGGACGGCATCGAGCAGGGCCTGGTGACCTACCCGGCGCTGGCCGGCGCGGCCAGCAGCGTCGCGCCCGGCGACGGCACCGCGCACCTCGGGCTGGTGCTCAACCTCTTCAACCCGCCGGCGTGCACCAAGGGCTACATCCCTTACCAGCAGTACCGGACCGGGGCCGACCTTTCGGCGAAGCCGGCGAAGGAAGACGCGTACTGTGCCGAACCGAAGGGCAGCCCGATCAACGTGCGCGGCGCGCAGAACGCGCCGTACGGCGGGGTCCCGGTCGCGCCGAGCAACAGCGACGTCGCGGCGAACGCGAACCGGCCGGCCGAGGAGCTGGCCGAGGAGCGGAACACCCGGGGCGTGCCCGGCATCGTGGGCAGCCCCGGCGTCAGCCTGAACAGCCTGGGTTCGCTGCTCGGGCTCGCCTGACGCGGATTTGATGACCGTTACCTACCCTGGAGTGTTATGAGTTCGGACGAGCGGACCGCCGTCGCGGTGGCGGAACCCGAAGAGGAATCCGGGGCGTCGCCGGTGGTGGCGCCGAACGAATCCTCTTCGCGGATCCTGGTGCTCGGGGCCGCGGCACTGGCCCTGGCCGCGCTGATCGCCGCCGCGCTCTTCGGGATCCAGTGGTGGGCGGCCGCGTCCGACTCCAACGCCGGCCTGGCCGCCTCGCGCGAAGCCGTCGTCAAGGCGGGCACCAACGCGCTGAAGGCCTACACCGAGGTCGACTACCAGGACCTGGACGGCTTCTTCGCCCGGCAGAAGTCGGTCTCGGACGCCACGATGTCGCAGCAGATCGACCAGTCGGCGCCGACGTTCCGCAAGGCACTCTCGGACGCCAAGACCAAGGTCACCACGGACGTCCAGGACATCGCCGTCGAGGAGCTCGACGACCACGAAGGCAAGGCCAGCTTCCTCGCCGCGATCGCCACGACCGTCACGCAGGGGGACAAGAGCAGCGCGAAGCCGCTGCGCCTCGAAGTGTCGATGACCCGTGTGGGCGAGGACTGGAAGCTGTCCGGCATCGACAGCGTCCCCCTCGTCGCGGCCGGCCAGTAGAGCGTCACTCAGAAGGAGCTTCGTAGTGCCCCCCTCCCGCCGTCAGCCGCCCCGCAGCACCCCGCCGGTGCGCCGGCCCCGCGTGGCCGGGCTGCGCAAGCCCTCGACGGACGAGTCGCCCGCCGAGCGGACCGGTCAGCTCCCCGCCGTGCCGCCGGCCACCCCGCCCGCCGCGCCCGCTGCGTCGTCCGCTTCGCCGCCGGCCGAGACGCGCAAGCCGCGCCCGCGTCCGGCACCGCGGCCGCTGCCCCGGCCCGTCGCGAAGCCCCCCGCCGAGGAGCCGTTCGAAGCGGCCGGCGGGCGGATCGACCCGACGCCCGCCGAGGACACCGCGGTGTTCGCCGCGATCGGCACCGACGAGGACCCGAAGGTCGACGCGCTCACGGGTGAGCCGGAGACGGCTCCCGCGGACGCCCCGGTCGAGGCCGAGCCGGCCCGCCCGGCGCCGCGGCGGAAGAAGCGTGACACCGGGATCGCGAAGCCGACCGAGGTCGAAGAGGTGCCCGAGGAGTCCGGCGACCAGCCGGCGGGGCCCGCGAAGTCCCGGACTCAGCAGCCGTACCTCGTGGCCGGCGCGCTGGTGCTCGTCGCGCTGATCCTGGGCGGGCTGGCGTACTGGTTCAAGTCGGAGGAAGTCCAGGTCTCGAACGCGACCAGCAACACCGCGCTGCTGGACGTCGCGAAGACCGCGCAGGTGAAGGACGCCGTCTCGAAGGCGGCCGAGTCCCTGTTCTCCTACGACTTCAACAACATCAAGAAGACCGAGGACGCGGCGAACGACCTGCTCGCCAACGACGACGTCCGGAACAAGTACAACTCGCTGATGGGCGAGGTGAAGCGGCTCGCGCCGGCCCAGAAGATGATCGTGACGTGCAAGGTCACCCGGGCCGCGGTGATCATGCTCAACGACGACCTGGCGAAGGTGATGGTCTTCGTCGACCAGACCTCGACCCGCACGGACACCAAGAAGACGACCGCGGGCACCGCGCAGCTCCACCTGAACGCCCAGCTCCAGGGCGACAAGTGGAAGATCACGGACATGGACACGTACAACGCGCCCAAGGTCCCCGCGGCCACCCAGGCGCCGTCCTCGGCCCCGGCGTCGCCGCCCGCTTCGCCGTCGCCGACCAAGTAAGCCGCCGGGCGACGGGCGGTGCCGCTCGTCGATTTCGCGGCGCCGCCGGTGGTCAGCGGGCGGTAGTCCCGCCGCTACGGTGGGCCGATGGGATTCGAGCAGGCGCACGCCAGCCTCGTCGGCCTCGCCGTCGGTGACGCCTTCGGTGCGCAGATTCTTCTGCCCGGCGACCACCCGGACGTCGCCGGCCGGCGACTGCCGGCCGCGCCGTGGAACTGGACCGACGACACCGAGATGGCGTGCTCCATCTTCGCCGTCCTGACCCGGCGCGGCCACATCGAGCAGGACGAACTGGCCGCCGGGTTCGCGGCGCACTTCGACCCCGGCCGAGGCTACGGTCCCGGGGCGGAGTGGCGCCTGAACCGGATCAAGGACGTGCAGCCGTGGCCGGAGGTCGCCGAGCGGGACGGCCACGGCTCCTGGGGCAACGGCGGCGCGATGCGCGTGGCGCCGCTGGGCGCGTGGTTCTGCGACAACCTGCCGCAGGCGCTGCGCCAGGCCGAGCTGTCCGCGGTGGTCACGCACTCGCACTTCGAGGGGGTGGCGGGCGCGGTGGCCGTCGCGGCGGCGGCCGCGCTGCGGGCGGCGTCTCCCGGATTGGCCGGCGCGGACCTGCTGGACGGGGTGATCCCGCTCGTCCCGCCCGGCCGCGTCCGCGACGGGCTGACGCTGGCCCTGAAGTTCTCCGACGCCCGCGACGCCGCCGCCAAGCTCGGCACCGGCCGCGAGATGGCCGCGCACGACACGGTCCCGCTGGCCCTGTGGATCGCGGCGCGCTTCGGCGACAACTTCACCGACGCCCTCTGGACGGCGGCCCAGGTAGCCGAGGACGTCGACACGGTGGCCGCCATCGTGGGCGGCGTCCTGGCCGCGGACGGAACGCCGATCCCGGACCAGTGGCTGGAGGCGTGCGAGCCGCTGCCGGAGTGGGCCGGCCTCGCCCGGCAGGACTGAGCGCCCCGCCCGGAGCGCCCGGTGGCGGCAGGGGAGTGCTCGCCGTCACGTGGATGGAGGGACGGCGTGCGGCGTGGGGCCCTGCCGAACAGGTCGGCGCGACTTGGCTGACAGCTCGCCTTGCCTCTGGACGGCAGGCGAGCCGTCACCCGCCCGCCCGAGCCGACCGACCGAGGGCGGTGCGTCCCTGCCGGACAGCGGGCGAGCGTGCTCGCCGAAGACCGGAAAGCGGGTGTTGTGCGGCGCGGTCCGACCCACCCGAGCGGGCCGGCGAGCCGCTTCCCCGACGGCGGCAGGCCCCGTTGACCGGGCCGGTACGACCGCTCGCCTCATCCCCGGAGAACGGCGGGCTTCGAACGACCCGAGCCGGCCCGCCGAAGCAGGGCCTGAGCGGCCTCCCACGACCCGTCGGCACCGGCGCCCTCCGAGCAAGACCACCGGACGGCGCGGGGAGCCTCGGCGGCACCCATCAGCGTCCGGCGGCGCCGTGGCGGGCGGGGCGCCTGGTGCGGGTGTGACGTCGCCCGCGCGGTGTCCGGACCGCTCACCGGAACGGCCGCGACACGCCGCCGATGGGGGAACCCGGGGCCGTCCGAAGTGGTCCGGAACACCAGCCGCGTGCCCGAAGATCGTGGTAAATCCCCAGGTCCAGCCCCTAGTGGTGGCGCTACTCGCCGGTAACTGGGAGGATATTCGGCCGCTCACGCTCCGCAGACCTACTTCCACGCTGCGCCAACCGGCGGGACCCCCGTGTGGCATCTTGACTCTCGCGCCCGGTGGGTTCACGCTTACTCCCGAACGGCGAAACCGGAAGCCCTTGCGGGAGGGACCACCGGCTCGCCTGGAGGCATACCTGAAGACGTCGCGAAGCAGGCTGGGCCCCATCGGGAGCGCCCCCTGGACAGACCGCGACGTTCGGGCTAGACTGCCTCTTTGCGCTGCCCTCTTTCAGGCTGCCCGGAGCCGGTAGTTAGGATAGTGGGCACACGGCACCCTTGACAGTCGCTGATAGCTGTTGCTATGGCGGCCGTCACCGCTCATTGTCCCCGGAAGGACGCATCTTGGCAGTCTCTCCCGCGAACCAGGCCACTGCTGCGACCACCTCGGCTGAATCTCGCTCGGAGTCCACGGGAATCCCCGGCGCGCCCAAGCGGGTTTCCTTCGCAAAGATTCGCGAACCGCTCAACACCCCCAACCTGCTCGACGTCCAGATCCAGTCGTTCCAGTGGTTCACCGGGGACGAAGCGTGGTTCGAACGCCGTGTCGAAGAAGGTGAAGAAAACCCGGTCGGCGGCCTCGAAGAGGTCCTCAACGAGATCTCCCCGATCGAGGACTTCTCCGGCTCGATGTCCCTGTCCTTCTCCGCTCCGCGCTTCGACGAGGTCAAGGCCTCGATCGAGGAGTGCAAGGACAAGGACATGACGTACGCGGCCCCGCTGTTCGTCACGGCGGAGTTCGTCAACAACAACACGGGCGAGATCAAGAGCCAGACGGTCTTCCTGGGCGACTTCCCGGTGATGACCGACAAGGGCACCTTCATCATCAACGGCACCGAGCGTGTCGTCGTGTCCCAGCTGGTCCGCTCGCCCGGCGTCTACTACTCGAAGGACGTCGACAAGACGACCGACAAGGACGTCTTCAGCGTCCGCGTGATCCCGAGCCGCGGCGCGTGGCTCGAGTTCGACGTCGACAAGCGCGACACCGTCGGCGTCCGGATCGACCGCAAGCGCCGCCAGCCGGTCACCGTGCTGCTGAAGGCGCTCGGCTGGACCACCGAGGCGATCCGCGAGCGCTTCTCCTTCTCGGAGACGCTGCTGGCGACCCTCGAGAAGGACCACACGGCCGGCACCGACGAGGCCCTGCTCGACATCTACCGCAAGCTGCGCCCGGGCGAGCCGCCGACGAAGGAGAGCGCGCAGACCCTGCTGGAGAACCTGTTCTTCAAGGCGAAGCGCTACGACCTGGCCAAGGTCGGCCGGTACAAGGTCAACAAGAAGCTCGGCCTGTCGACGCCCTACGACACCGGGACGCTGACCGAAGAGGACATCGTCACGACCATCGAGTACCTGGTCCGGCTGCACGCCGGCGAGGACCGGATGGACGCCGACAACGGCACCGAGATCCCGGTCGAGACCGACGACATCGACCACTTCGGCAACCGTCGCCTGCGCACCGTCGGCGAGCTGATCCAGAACCAGATCCGGGTCGGCCTGTCGCGCACCGAGCGGGTCGTGCGTGAGCGCATGACCACGCAGGACGTCGAGGCGATCACCCCGCAGACCCTGATCAACATCCGCCCGATCGGCGCGGCGATCAAGGAGTTCTTCGGCACCTCGCAGCTGTCGCAGTTCATGGACCAGAACAACCCGCTGTCGGGCCTGACGCACAAGCGTCGCCTGTCGGCCCTCGGCCCGGGTGGTCTGTCCCGTGAGCGCGCCGGCATGGAGGTCCGGGACGTCCACCCGTCGCACTACGGCCGGATGTGCCCGATCGAGACGCCGGAAGGCCCGAACATCGGCCTGATCGGCTCGCTCTGCTCCTACGCGCGGGTCAACCCGTTCGGCTTCATCGAGACGCCGTACCGCAAGGTCGTCGAGGGCCGGGTCACCGACCAGGTCGACTACCTGACCGCGGACGAGGAGGACCGGTACGTCAAGGCGCAGGCCAACGCACCGATCACCGAAGACGGCACCTACGTCGAAGACCGGGTCATGGCCCGCCGCAAGGGCGGCGAGGTCGAGCTGATCGACCCGCTCGACATCGACTACATGGACGTCTCGCCGCGGCAGATGGTCTCGGTCGCGACGGCGATGATCCCGTTCCTCGAGCACGACGACGCGAACCGCGCCCTGATGGGTGCGAACATGCAGCGCCAGGCCGTGCCGCTGCTCCGCAACCAGGCGCCGTACGTCGGCACCGGGGTGGAGCTGCGGGCCGCGGTCGACGCCGGTGACGTGCTCGTCGCCGAGCAGTCGGGTGTCATCGAGGAGCTCTCGGCGGACCTGATCACGATCATGCACGACGACGGCACGCGGAAGAGCTACGGACTGTACAAGTTCCGCCGCTCGAACCACGGCACCTGCTTTAACCACCGCCCGATCGTCAACGAGGGCGACCGGGTCGAGCAGGGTCAGGTCATCGCCGACGGCCCGTCCACCGAGAACGGTGAGATGGCGCTCGGCAAGAACCTGCTCGTCGCGGTCATGCCGTGGGAAGGCCACAACTACGAGGACGCGATCATCCTCTCGGAGCGCCTGGTGCAGGACGACGTGCTCACGTCGATCCACATCGAGGAGCACGAGATCGACGCCCGCGACACGAAGCTGGGCGCCGAGGAGATCACCCGGGACATCCCGAACGTCTCCGAAGAGGTCCTCGCGGACCTCGACGAGCGCGGCATCATCCGCATCGGTGCCGAGGTCCGTGACGGCGACATCCTCGTCGGCAAGGTCACGCCGAAGGGCGAGACCGAGCTGACGCCGGAAGAGCGCCTGCTCCGCGCGATCTTCGGTGAGAAGGCCCGCGAAGTCCGCGACACCTCGCTGAAGGTGCCGCACGGCGAGACCGGCAAGGTCATCGGCATCCGCGTGTTCTCGCGCGAGGACGACGACGAGCTGCCCCCGGGTGTCAACGAGCTGGTCCGCGTCTACGTGGCCCAGAAGCGCAAGATCCAGCCGGGCGACAAGCTCGCCGGGCGCCACGGCAACAAGGGCGTCATCGGCAAGATCCTGCCGGCCGAGGACATGCCGTTCATGGAGGACGGCACGCCCGTCGACATCATCCTGAACACGCACGGTGTGCCGCGACGGATGAACATCGGCCAGATCCTCGAGCTGCACCTGGGCTGGCTGGCCTCGCAGGGCTGGGAGATCAAGGGCAACCCGGATTGGGCGAAGAACCTCAACGAGGAGCTCTACGACGTCGCGCCCGGCACGAACACCGCGACCCCGGTGTTCGACGGCGCGAAGGAAGAGGAGCTCACCGGGCTGCTCGGGGCGACCAAGCCGAACCGTGACGGCGAGCGCATGGTCAAGGAGAACGGCAAGGCCACGCTGTTCGACGGCCGCTCCGGCGAGCCGTACCCGTACCCGGTCGCGGTCGGCTACATGTACATCCTGAAGCTGCACCACCTGGTCGACGACAAGATCCACGCCCGTTCCACCGGTCCGTACTCGATGATCACGCAGCAGCCGCTGGGTGGTAAGGCGCAGTTCGGTGGCCAGCGCTTCGGTGAGATGGAGTGCTGGGCGATGCAGGCGTACGGCGCTGCCTACACGCTGCAGGAGCTGCTGACGATCAAGTCGGACGACGTGGTCGGCCGCGTCAAGGTGTACGAGGCCATCGTCAAGGGGGAGAACATCCCCGAGCCGGGCATCCCGGAGTCGTTCAAGGTGCTCCTCAAGGAGCTCCAGTCGCTGTGCCTGAACGTCGAGGTGCTCTCCAGCGACGGTGCGGCCATCGAGATGCGCGACTCCGACGACGAGGACCTCGAGCGCGCCGCGGCCAACCTCGGCATCAACCTGTCCCGCAACGAGTCGCCCTCGGTGGACGACGTCGTGCACTGATCGCGAGCTGAGCTGGGACCTGCCTCCCAAGGAGGACACAGGTCCCAGCTCGCCCGCCAACCCCTCTAGTCGAATCAACCCCAAGGGGATGCAAAGACGTGCTGGACGTCAATTTCTTCGATGAGCTCCGCATCGGCCTTGCCACCGCTGACGACATCCGCCAGTGGTCCTTCGGTGAGGTGAAGAAGCCGGAGACCATCAACTACCGCACGCTCAAGCCCGAGAAGGACGGCCTCTTCTGCGAGAAGATCTTCGGCCCGACCCGGGACTGGGAGTGCTACTGCGGCAAGTACAAGCGCGTCCGCTTCAAGGGCATCATCTGTGAGCGCTGCGGCGTCGAGGTGACCCGCGCCAAGGTGCGCCGCGAGCGGATGGGCCACATCGAGCTGGCCGCTCCGGTCACCCACATCTGGTACTTCAAGGGTGTTCCGTCCCGCCTCGGCTACCTGCTGGACCTGGCGCCGAAGGACCTCGAGAAGATCATCTACTTCGCTGCTTACGTCATCACAGGCGTGAACACGGAGCTGCGCCACAACGACCTGCCGACCCTCGAGAACGAGATCGGCGTCGAGCGCAAGAACCTCGAGACCAAGCGTGACGCGGACATCGAGTCCCGCGCCCAGAAGCTGGAAGCCGACCTGGCCGAGCTGGAGGCGGAGGGCGCCAAGTCCGACGTCCGCCGCAAGGTCAAGGAAGGCGGCGAGCGCGAGATGCGTCAGCTGCGTGACCGCGCCGGTCGCGAGCTGGACCGCCTCGAAGAGGTCTGGACGACCTTCACGAAGCTCGACACCCGTCAGCTGATCGCCGACGAGCTGCTCTACCGCGAGCTCGTCGACCGCTACGGCGAATACTTCACCGGCGGCATGGGCGCGGAGGCCATCCAGAAGCTGGCCGCCGAGTTCGACGTCGCGGCCGAGGCCGACAACCTGCGCGACACCATCCGCAACGGCAAGGGGCAGAAGAAGCTCCGCGCGCTGAAGCGGCTCAAGGTCGTCGCGGCCTTCCAGGCCACCGGCAACGACCCGCGCGGCATGGTGCTCGACGCCGTCCCGGTCATCCCGCCGGACCTGCGCCCGATGGTGCAGCTCGACGGTGGCCGGTTCGCGACGTCGGACCTGAACGACCTGTACCGCCGCGTGATCAACCGCAACAACCGCCTCAAGCGGCTGATCGACCTCGGCGCGCCCGAGATCATCGTCAACAACGAGAAGCGGATGCTGCAGGAGGCCGTCGACGCGCTGTTCGACAACGGCCGCCGCGGGCGTCCGGTCACCGGCCCGGGCAACCGGCCGCTGAAGTCGCTGTCGGACCTCCTCAAGGGCAAGCAGGGCCGGTTCCGCCAGAACCTGCTCGGCAAGCGCGTGGACTACTCGGGCCGTTCGGTCATCATCGTCGGTCCGCAGCTGAAGCTGCACCAGTGCGGTCTGCCGAAGGACATGGCGCTCGAGCTGTTCAAGCCGTTCGTCATGAAGCGGCTGGTCGACCTGAACCACGCGCAGAACATCAAGTCCGCCAAGCGGATGGTGGAGCGCTCGCGGCCGCAGGTGTGGGACGTGCTGGAAGAGGTCATCACCGGTCACCCGGTGATGCTGAACCGCGCACCGACCCTGCACCGTCTCGGCATCCAGGCCTTCGAGCCGCAGCTGGTCGAGGGCAAGGCCATCCAGCTGCACCCGCTGGTCTGCGAGGCGTTCAACGCGGACTTCGACGGTGACCAGATGGCGGTGCACCTGCCGCTGTCGGCCGAGGCGCAGGCCGAGGCCCGGATCCTGATGCTGTCGGCGAACAACATCCTGTCGCCGGCGTCGGGCCGTCCGCTCGCCATGCCGCGGCTGGACATGGTGACGGGTCTGTTCCACCTGACCCGCCTCACCGAGAACGCCGAGGGCGCGGGCAACGCGTACTCGTCGCCGGCCGAGGCCATCATGGCCTTCGACCGCAAGGCGCTGAGCCTGCACGCCCCGATCAAGATCCGTGTCACCGACCGTCAGCCGGCGAAGGCCGACGAGGCGCGGCTCGCGGAGAAGGGCTGGGAGCCGGGCAAGATGTGGCTCGCCGAGACCACGCTCGGCCGGGTCCTGTTCAACGAGCTGCTGCCGGCGGACTACCCGTTCATCAACGAGCCGATGCCGAAGAAGCGGCAGGCCGCGATCGTGAACGACCTCGCCGAGCGCTACTCGATGACGCAGGTCGCGCAGACCCTGGACCGGCTCAAGGACGCCGGTTTCTACTGGGCGACCCGCTCGGGCGTCACCGTCGCCATCTCGGACGTGCTCACCCCGGTGGGCAAGAAGGCCATCCTCGACGAGTACGAGGGCAAGGCCTCCCAGGTGGAGAAGCGCTACCAGCGTGGTCAGCTGTCGCACACCGAGCGCAACAACGAGCTCGTCAAGGTGTGGACGCAGGCCACCGAAGAGGTCCACAAGATCATGGAGACGGCGCTGCCGGACGACAACCCGATCGCCATGATCGTGAAGTCGGGCGCGGCGGGCAACATGACGCAGGTCCGGTCGCTGGCCGGCATGCGTGGTCTGGTGTCGAACCCGAAGGGTGAGTACATCCCGCGTCCGATCAAGGCCAACTTCCGTGAAGGCCTGTCGGTGGCGGAGTACTTCATCGCGACGCACGGTGCCCGGAAGGGCCTGGCGGACACGGCGCTGCGGACCGCCGACTCGGGTTACCTGACCCGGCGTCTGGTGGACGTCTCGCAGGACGTCATCGTCCGCGAGGTCGACTGCGGCACGACCCGCGGCATCATGATGCCGATCGGCGAGGACATCGGCGACGGCAAGGTGCTGCGCGACCAGCACGTCGAGACGTCGGTGTACGCGCGGAACCTCGCGACGGACGCGGTGGACGCCAAGGGCAACGTCGTGCTGAACGCGGCGGACGACATCGGCGACCCGGCACTGGACAAGCTGATCTCCAGCGGCATCTCGAAGGTCAAGGTCCGCTCGGTCCTGACCTGCGAGTCGGCCGTCGGTGTCTGCGCGACCTGCTACGGCCGCTCGATGGCGACGGGTCTGCTCGTCGACGTCGGCGAGGCCGTGGGTATCGTCGCGGCCCAGTCGATCGGTGAGCCGGGTACGCAGCTGACGATGCGTACGTTCCACCAGGGTGGTGTGGCCGGTGACGACATCACGACCGGTCTGCCGCGTGTCACCGAGCTGTTCGAGGCCCGCGTCCCGAAGGGCAAGGCGCCGATCGCCGACGTCGATGGCCGCGTGCGCATCGAGGAGAGCGAGCGGTTCTGGAAGATCACGCTGATCCCGGACGACGGCGGCGAAGAGATCGTCTTCGACAAGCTGTCCAAGCGTCAGCGGCTCGCGAACACCCCGAACGGCCCGCTGGGCGACGGTGACCACGTCAACGTCGGGCAGCAGCTGCTCGAGGGCACCCCGGACCCGCACGAGGTCCTGCGCGTGATGGGCCCGCGTGAGGCGCAGATGCACCTCACCGACGAGGTCCAGAAGGTGTACCGGGCCCAGGGTGTGTCGATCCACGACAAGCACATCGAGGTCATCGTCCGGCAGATGCTGCGCCGGGTGACGGTCATCGATTCGGGTGGCACGGACTTCCTGCCGGGCGAGCTGCCCGAGCGGACCAAGTTCGAGGCACGCAACCGTTCGACGGTCTCCGAAGGCGGCGAGCCGGCTTCGGGCCGTCCGGTGCTGATGGGGATCACGAAGGCGTCGCTCACCACGGACTCGTGGCTGTCGGCGGCGTCGTTCCAGGAGACCACGCGCGTCCTGACCGACGCGGCCATCAACGGCCGCTCGGACCGGCTCGTGGGCCTCAAGGAGAACGTGATCATCGGTAAGCTGATCCCGGCCGGTACGGGCATCAACAAGTACCGCAACATCCAGGTGCAGCCGACGGAAGAGGCCCGGGTCGCGGCGTACGCGATCCCGTCCTACGACGACGGCTACTACACCCCGGACGTGTTCGGTACGGGCACCGGTGCCGCGGTTCCGCTGGACGACTACGACTTCGGCCGCGACTTCCGCTGAAGCTGAGTCACGAGAAAGGCCCTCGCCGGGTTTCCGGCGGGGGCCTTTCCCGTTGTGTCCGGAACCGGCCAATCGGCCGCGAAGGCTGTTCCCCTTTTGCCCGCTGTGGCGAAGAGCGGCGGTTCTGCTCGCCGTGCTCGTCACGGCGATGGCGTCGTCGACCAGTGCGTTCGCGGCTCCGGCGGGAGCGGCCTCGGACCGGATCGACCTGTTCGTTCCCTACGGCGGCTGGGGCGCGTTCCAGAACCGGCCGGGAGTGACGATCGAGTCCGGTCAGTCGTTCGAGCTGACGGTTTCCGGGCAGGTCCGGGACCCCGAGCAGACCACGACGGCCCTGCGCGGCACCGTGTTCGACGGGACCGGCTTCGAGGTCGGGTCGTTCGACTCCCGGGTGCCGGTCACGAGGGTGCCCGGTCGCGCGACGGGCGTCTTCTACGCGGACCGGAACGGCAACGGTGTCCTCGACGGCGGCGAGCCGCTCGCCGGCGCCGAGCTCACCCTGCGGTACGTCACCGGCACCAGGAACTACACGGCCACGAGCGACGCCGAAGGGAAGTTCACCTTCGACCTCCCGGCGGGGGACTACACCCTGGGCGGTGACGTCGTCGACGGCTGGCTGGTCCGGTGGCAGACCGTCCGGATCGCCCCGGACCTGCTCGTCCGCGGCGCACCGCCGTTGAACGGCGCCTTGACCGCGTCGCTGGCGTTCACCCAGGACAGCTACCAGCCGGGCGACCTGGCGCACCTCACCGTGACGCTGGCCAACTCGGGCTCGACCCCGCTGACCGGCATCGTGGCCGCGTGCAACCGCATCGGTGACGGCTACATGCTGAACGGCACCGGTCCCGGCTGGGGTGCTCTCGAGTGGAACCGCGGCGTGACGATCGCCGCCGGGGAGACCCGGACGTTCGACGTGTCCGAGACGGTGCCGCAGGCGTCCTTCGACCGCGGCAAGGTCGTGGCCGCCTGCGACTTCGGGTACAGCGAGGTGGACATCGAGAACCACGCCGAAGCCCGCGCGGAAGCCGCCGTGCCGGGCGCCGAGGCCGTCGTCGAGGGCACCATCGGAGTCGTCGACGACCGGGGCGAGATGACGCGGGGGCCGGCCGGCACCGAGGTCGTGCTGGTGTCCGACCGGCACTGCCCGGTCACCGGCCGGCGGACCAGTGACGAGAACGGGCACTTCCTCTTCGAGGGCGTGGCTCCCGGACCGCTTACCGGCTGTACTTCCTGACGGGATCGCCGCCGAGGAGGGGGACGCGCCACCACCGGTGGTGCCCGTCGACCCCGCCGACTGCGCGCGGTGACGCGCGGCGCCCCCGGTCCACAGTGGACCGGGGGCGCTCGTCGTTCACGGAAGAGCGTGGCGGCTCACCGGGAAGTCGAAATACGTGTCCGGGAACGGCTCATTGTCCAGGGTGTAGTGCCACCACTCCTCGGGCAGGTTGTGGAAGCCCGCCGCGATCAGCGTGGTCCGGAGCAGGTCGCGGTTCTGCCGCTCGATGCCGGTGATCGCCGGGTTGTCGGTGTGCGCCAGCGGGTCGAAGCAGTCGTACCCGGTGCCCATGTCGACCATGTTGTCGGGGAAGCGCCGGTCCTGCGGCGCGAAGCACGGCCTCAGCGGTTCGCCCGGGAAGTAGGGCCGCTGGGGCCGCGGCGGGATCTTGACGAGCGTCAGATCCATGGTGCTGCCGCGGCTGTGCCCGGACTTCTCGGCGATGTAGCCGTCGGCGAAGAGCCGGTCCTTCGCGACGTTCGGGTAGAACTCGGCCTTCATCTTCTCGTCGGTGAGGTGCTTCGCCCACCGCACGAAGTGGTCGACGGCGCGCTGCGGGCGGTAGCAGTCGTAGACCTTGAGCGTGTAGCCCCGTTTCCGAAGTTGCGCCTGGGCCGCGCGCAGGCCTTCGGCGGCCTGCCGGGTCAGGATGCAGGTGGGTTCGAGGTACCCGTCGACCCGCTGGCCGACGAAGTTGTGCCGGGTGGCGTAGCGGATGTCCTGGAGGATCGACGGCGCGACGTCGGACAGGGCGACGAACGAGCGCGACGTCGCTTGGGCCGGGGTGGGGACGGCGATGGCGGCCAGGGCGGCGAGGGTGACGGCGAAGGTGCGTATCCGGGCGGAAATCGGCATACCGCACGTGTAGCAGGAAATCGCCTCGCGATCAGCCGCCGCTCAGGGGGAGACCCAGCCTTCCGACGTCGTCGCGCGGAGGAAGTCGTCGGTCGGCGGCTGCACCGGCCGGCCCTCGTACTGCGTCGACAGCACCACCGACGACCGCAGCTCGCCGTGCGTGCCCAGCCGCTCCAGCAGGCCTTCGAAGTGCTCCAGGGACGCCGTCCGCACCTTCAGCATCGTGCAGTGGTCGCCGCTGAGGCGGTGGATTTCGACGACTTCCGGGTAGTCCTCGGACTTCGACGTCTTCAGCAGGCAGCGGCTCAGCGCGCACCGCATTTCGACGAACGCCTGCAGCGGCTGGCCCGCGCGCCGCGCGTCGACGTCGGCGCGGTAGCCCGTGATCACCCCGGTCTCCTCGAGCCGGCGCACCCGCTCGGCCACCGCCGGCGCCGACAGGTTGATCCGCCGGCCCAGTTCCTTGAACGACAACCTCCCGTCCGCCTGCAGCGCTTCGAGCAGCCGCCAGTCGACGTCGTCCAGCGGCTTTTCCGAACGAAAGGTCATGGGGCCCATCTTCCTTCCGAACCACGGCCGCAGCGACCGAATTGCCGTTGACCGCCCCTTCGAACGGCAGCCGGGAATCCCTAAAGTTGCAGGTCATGGGGACTTTGACGACGACCGGCCGGACTCGCTCGATGGCGGCGCTGTTCACCGGCGTGGCGCTGCTCAACACGGCCACGGTCGGGCTGAGCACCGCGGCGACGCTGATCGTCGCCGCGGGCAGTGGTCCGGGGTGGAGCGGCCTGCCGAGCGTCGCGAGTGTGCTCGGGACGGCGGCCGGCGCGCTCGGCGCGGGACTGCTGCTCCCGGCGCAGGGCCGTCGCCGCGTCCTGGGGGCGGGCTACGGCGTCGCGGCGGCCGGTGCACTGATCGCGTTCGCCGGCGCCCTGACGACGTCCTTGGTCCCGTTGCTGCTGGGGATTCTGCTGGTCGGCGTCGGCAACGGCGGCGCGCAGCTCTCCCGTTACGTCGCCGCGGACCTGTACCCGGAGGAACGCCGGGGCCGCGCGCTCTCGACCGTCGTCTGGGCGGGCACGGTCGGCGCGCTCGTCGGCCCGGCGTTGATGGCGCCGGCGGCGAACGTCGTGACGCGGTTCGGCTGGCCGTCGCTGTCGGGGCCGGTCGCCGTCGCGGTGTTCGCCACGGCGGCCGCGGCGCTGGCGGCGATGTTCCTCCCGCGCGGTGTCCCGGAGCGGCTTCCGCAACGGCCCGCGGTGTTCGGCGCCGGCGGGCCGGTGCGCTCGCCCGCGGTGCTGAAGCCTCTCGCCGCGATGGTCGCCGCGCAGCTGGCGATGGTCGCGGTGATGACGATGACGCCGTTGCAGCTGCAGGACCACGGGCACGGCCTCGACGTCGTCGGCTGGGTGCTGAGCGCGCACCTGGTCGGCATGTTCGCGCTGGCGCCGCTGAGCGGCCGGATCGCCGACCGCTGGGGCCCGCGCGTGACGATCAACGCGGGCCTCGGTCTGCTGGCGCTCGCTTCGGCGACCGCGATCGCGGCCCCGACAGCGCACACGACCGGCCTGCCCGTGGCGTTGTTCCTCCTCGGGTACGGCTGGAACCTGGTGTTCGTCGGCGGCAGCGCGCAGCTGAGCCGCGACCTCGCGCCGGAGACGCGCAGCCGGGTGCAGGGAGCCGTCGACGCGGTGGTCTGGTCCGCGTCCGCTTTGGCCGGTTTGGGGTCGGGACAGCTGTTTTCGGGGGGTGGCTACGGTTTGGTCGCGGTGGTCGGCGGTGTCCTTGCCTTGCTGCCACTGGCTTTGCTGGCCCCACGGCGTCGTGACGTCCGGTAGCCGAGCCGTTGTCGGCAAATCTTCCGTCACCGTGAGCACGGCCGGCTGGGGAAGATGGGCTGTGGCTGACTCTGTGCCCTTCACGGACAACTTCTCGGACCTCTCGAACACGCAGGGGTACCAGTTCGAGTTCCGCTGTGAACGCTGCGGGAACGGTTTCCGTTCCGCGTTCCAGCGCGACAACATGGAAACCGGGCGAAGCGTGCTTCGCACTGTCGGCTCGTTCTTCGGCGGGACGCTGCGAGACCTGAGCAACTCGGCCGACCAGTGGCGCTACGACCGCGCGACGAACTCGCCCGCCAAGGACCGCGCGCTGGCCGCGGCGGTCAAGGAGATCACCCCGAGTTTCCGGCAGTGCCGCGGCTGCGGCGACTGGATGTGCCAGGACCAGTGCTGGAACGAGGAGATCGGCCAGTGCCTGCGCTGCTCGCCGAGCGTCGCCGAGGAGATCTCGCGCGCGCAGGCTTCGGCGCAGCGCGACCAGATCTGGGACCGAGCCCGCGAGAAGGACTGGACGTCCGGCCTCGACATCGACACCCGCGCGAAGGTGTCCTGCCCGGGCTGCGGCCTCAAGGCCGAGGGCGGCAAGTTCTGCCAGTCGTGCGGCACGGCGCTGGCGCTGAAGGTGCGCTGCGGCGGCTGCGGCAGCGAGACCAACAAGGCCGGCGCGATGTTCTGCTCGGACTGCGGCAGCAAACTCTGATCCGGAGTTCCCGGGATTCCGTAATGAATAAACAACGAGCAGCCCCGGCGTTAAGGCGCCGGGGCTGCACCATTATGACCAACCGTGACGTCGCTGGCTGACGACGTTTTCCATTGCACCCCAACGGTTCCTTGACGAACCGGTGATTCAGCGTGCCCATTTCCGCTAACTGACAGCCGCTGAGAAGAACAGGGAGAACGGTGCGAGCAACCCGTCGCGCCCGGGCCGGCGGCGAAAGGTGGTGACCGGCGCCGCGGCACTCGCTTCGCGGGCAGCCCCGGCGAGGTCGTCCATTTCGGACAGAACGCGCAGGTGCCGTCGCAGAAGCCGGCGTCCGGCGAGGTCGCCGCCGGCACCGGACGGCTCAGCTGAGGGCCTTCTCGAACCAGTGCTCGGCGTACTTGTCGTCGTTGAACGGCGCCACCTCGGTGTACCCGGTGCGCGCGTAGAGGGCCCTGGCCTCGACGAGGTCGTCGCGGGTGTCGAGGCGCATGAGCCGTGCGCCGAGCCGCCGGGCCGCGTCCTCCGCGGCCGCGACCAGCCGGGGGGCGGCGCCCGAGCCGCGGTGGGCGGGCTTGACGTACATCTTCGTCAGCTCGCTGATCCCCGGCTCGACGACGCGGGTTCCGACGCAGCCCGCGAGCACGCCGTCCCGCCGGCCGAGCAGGAACGCCCCGGTCGGCGCGACCAGGTCCGTGCCCGGCTCGTCGGCCAGCGCGCTCTCGAGCTCGGCCTCGGTCGCCGGCCGCCCGTAGTACCGCGAAGCGACTTCGTCCATGTATTCACGCATGATCGCGACGGCGTCCGGGTCGGTGACCGGGACCTCGATGATGTTCCACTCCACGACCCCATCCTGGGGAAGCTGTCCACCGAATTCAGCGGGCGCGGCCGACCCCGGGCACCATGGGGACATGACGTCTGTCACGAAGCGCCTCACAGTGGTGGCCGTCCTGCTGATCACGCTGGGCGCCGTCCTGCTGTCGGTGGGCGCGATCGGTTTCCGGGCCACGTCCGACGAACCCGACGCCAACATCGGCGCCGGGTTCGCGTTGCTCGCCGGACCGTACGTCGTCGGCCTCGGCCTGGTGTTCGCGCTGTCGGCCGGGCTCACGCACCTGACGTCCCGCCGCCGCTGACCCACAGCGCCGCGGGCAGGCTTTCGGCCAGGTCGACGAGGTAGTCGGCCTCGGCCGCGAGGTTCTGCCGTGTCGCGCAGCCCCGGCCCCAGGTACGTGCCGAGCCGTGTTCGACGACGACGTCCCGTTGCGCGAACCGCGGGTTCGCCGCCAGCCAGCGGGCGAGCTCGCCCTCGAGCCGGGAGTCCGGCGGCAGTGTCGGCATGGTCATCGCCTCGCCCGCCACGATCCGCAGCTCCGGGCACTCCGGCACCCGCACCTGGGTGACGTGCGTGTCGCGCAGGTAGGTGTGGTCGTCGAAGTGCCGGTAGGGCTCCTGGTCGTCGATCCCGAGCACCGGCCGGTCGCGGTGGCGGAACTCGACCCAGGTCTCCCTCGGCCAGTCCGTCAGTGGCCGGCCGGTCGGGTGGACGACGCCGAACGTCGGCGCCGCGCTCTCCTCACCCGGGACGCCACTGTGGAAGGTGCCTCCGCGCTCGGCCGCGAAGGCCTTGAACCAGTGTTCTTTCCGGTTCTCCAAGGATTTCGTCCGCGACCGCCACCAGAGCCCGGCGACGGCAGCGATCACCACCACGACGAGGGCGATCCCGAGGATCACCGCTCCGGCGTTGCCACCATCGGCCAGATGCATCGTCAGAAGTCCAGGTCCGCGCGGGTCTCGTCGTCCGGCTGATCCCGGCCCGTTTCGCCGTAGTCGCTGGCCTTCTTGGCGTTCTTGACGTGGCTGTTGAGCTTGCCGAGGTGGTCGTTGAGCGTCTTGGCCGGGTTGTCGCCGGGGGTGGCCGGGTCGAACCCGAGCACACCCTTGACCGCGGCCTCGCCGCCCTTCTTCAGGACCTCGGTGGCCCCGGTCTTCAGGATCGTCGGCGTGTACTGGATGTTGCCCGCCGCGTCCTTGACCGGGTTCTCCCAGGCCTTGGCCCAGCGCTTGCCGAGCATGCCGTTCTCACCCGTGGTCTTCTCGAGCAGCGTCTGGCCTTCGTTGCCCTTGGTGATCTTCGCGAGCGCCTTGCCGGTGTCGGAGCCGGCGAACACCTGGCCGAGCTTCGACGCGGCCAGCTCGGCCTTCATCCTCTGCAGCCAGGCGAGGATCTTCTGCAGCAGCTCGCGGACCTTCGACACCTTCTGCGTCGTCTTCGCGGTGGTGGTGCCGAGCTTGACCTCGGACGCCGTGCCGGCCGTCGCGACCGACGCCCCGCAGGTGGGCACCGCGGCGGCCAGCGCCGGCACCCAGATCATGATCAGCCAGGTGATCAGCTCGGTCAGGATCGCCTTGATCAGGTCTTCGACGAAGGTCATCAGCATGCTGCTCAGCTGCAGCATCCGCGCCATGTCACCGGACTTCGCGGAGACGCCGCCGATGCCGTGCGCGAACTCGCCGAGCGACCGGCGTGCCGCGTCCCCCGCGTCGCCCTGCCACTGCCGCAGCGACGAGTCGGCGACCTCGGCGAAGTTCTTCGCCAGCTGGTCCAGACCGGTCGCGATCGCGGCGAAGTTCTCCGCGGCGACGCCGAGCGCGGGCCCGTCGCCGCTGACGAAGTGGACCGCGTCCTGGATCGGCTGGACGGCGCTCATCAGGAAGTTCAGTCCCTGCCCGACGAGCCAGCCGAGCGGGTCGGTGGCGATGTCGGTGATCGTGCTCGCGCTCGACTGGATGAAGCTCGTCGTGTCGGTGGCGATCGCGCCGAGCCCGAGCGTGATGTCCGCGCCGTCGGGGTGCGGCGCGGCGACGGCCTTGACCACCGAGACGGCGTCCTTGCCGACGGTCACTGCGCTGCCTACGAAGGGCGTTGCCTGGACAGCGTTGCCGACGTTCACCCCGAGCACGGTGTCCGGGTCGTCCGGCTTGACCGTGACACCGCTCGCGACGTCCTGGAACTCCGCCATTTCCTTGCCCCCTATGGCTTCTTCGGGCCGTCGAGCAGGACTTCCACCTGCCCGAAGAAGGCCTGGTGATCGTCTTCGGCGCCCTGGTAGACGCGCGCCGCGTCGGTGAACTTCTCCTGCGCCGAGGTCAGGCCGTCGGCCATCGACGCGAGCAGGTCCCGCAGCTCGTGCAGCGTCTCGTCGTACCCGTGCTTGGTGAACAGGCCCACCACACCCCAGGACTTGTCCCCGACGTCGGCCTGGCCGACCTTCTCGGTGAACTTCGCGCTCTGCTCGCGGTACTCGCCGAGCACCCCGGCATAGGTGCGCAGCGCGTCCACCCGAACCTGGTAGCCACCGGCACCGTCGGGCATCAGTCCTCCTCGCCATACAGGGTGCGCAGGAAGCTGTCGCCCGCGGACCCGCCGCTCGCGGGCGGGGCCGCCGGCGGCTCCGGGGCGTCGGCCTTCCGCAGCACCCGGTCCTCCGAGAAGTCCTCGGGGGCGGCCGGCGGCTCCCGTCGCGCGGTCTCTTCCGCCAGCTTCGACCGCAGTTCCCCGACGCTGGTTCCGAACGCCTCGGCCTGGGTTTCGAGGACCTGCTCGACCAGCCCGTCGTCGCCCACGTGCTCCTGGACGATCACGGCCTGCCGCCGCGCCGCCTCGCCGACGGCTTCGCGCAGCGTCGCCATCAGGGCCGCGGACAGCGCTTTCGGCCCCTTCGCCAGCGCCGCGTCGGTGAACGTGACGTCGAGGACCGCGCCGCCCGGCCCGGTGACCACGGTGACGCCCCCGTCCGGGGACGCCGCGCTCGCCCGGAGCCCGGTCAGTTCCCGCCGCATCGCGTCCAGCCCGGCGAACCGGTCGTCGGCGTTCCGGATACCCGCTTCGAACCGCCGGAACTCGGCGACCACCTGGTCGAACTCGGCCGACATGTCCTTCTTCCTCCCGAACGTCCGGTACGTGGTCCACCCATCGTGGCCCCTCGGCGACGGTGTGACGCAGGGAACGGCGGATCCGATCCCTCTGCGTCACCCGATCGGGAAATGGGTAGGTTTCGGCCGCAAGGGGAAGCAGGGGACGAGCGCTAGGAGTGTGTGATGAGCAGCACCGAAGGGGCCGGACGGCCCGAAGAGGAAGACCGGAAGCAGAGCGGCAGCCACGCGGCGCCCGAGGGGGCCGGCGTGCACCCGCTGATCGACCTTTCGCGCGACCCGAACCCGGGCAAGCCGGACCACGCGAAGCCCGACGAAGACTGAGCGGCGGGCCGCGAAACGGGGCCGTGGCGGCGTTCCCGGCCCCGCCGGGCCTGCCGCGCCACCCTGCGGAATGTCCGGCGCTCCGCCGGTGTTGAGAGGTAGGCTGAGGGTTCGTCGACCTTCAGACCCCCCGCTGCGCCCGTCCGGTAGATGGGCGGGTATCTTTGGAGACCGTGCCCGGCAGGCGTCGGGCCGCTCCGCGTGCCGTGCGGCATGGGCGGGGTGCTCAGGCACCCGGTCACCGGCTTCGGCAGGACGGGGTTCCGACGGAAAATCCCTACGGGAAGTTACCGGTCGAGAGACCGTGACGCGGGCCGACACGCCCGACCGCGGGGGCCGGTGAAGACACGAAGAAGCAGATCACGACAGGAAGCTGGTCCATTGCCCACGATCCAGCAGCTGGTCCGCAAGGGCCGCCAGGACAAGGCTGCCAAGCAGAAGACCGCGGCCCTCAAGGGGAGCCCGCAGCGGCGTGGCGTGTGCACTCGCGTGTACACCACGACCCCCAAGAAGCCGAACTCGGCGCTGCGCAAGGTCGCGCGTGTGAAGCTGACCAGCGGCATCGAGGTCACCGCCTACATCCCCGGTGAGGGCCACAACCTGCAGGAGCACTCGATGGTGCTCGTGCGCGGTGGTCGTGTGAAGGACCTTCCGGGTGTCCGTTACAAGATCATCCGCGGTTCTCTCGACACCCAGGGTGTGAAGAACCGTAAGCAGGCGCGCAGCCGCTACGGCGCGAAGAAGGAGAAGAGCTAATGCCCCGCAAGGGTCCGGCCCCGAAGCGGCCGCTGATCTCCGACCCCGTCTACGCCTCCCCGCTGGTCACCCAGCTGGTGAACAAGGTGCTGAAGGACGGGAAGCGCTCCCTCGCCGAGCGCATCGTTTACGGCGCGCTCGAAGGCGCTCGCGAGAAGTCCGGCACCGACCCGGTCGTCACGCTGAAGCGCGCTCTCGACAACGTGAAGCCCACCATCGAGGTGAAGAGCCGCCGCGTCGGTGGCGCCACCTACCAGGTGCCGATCGAGGTCAAGCCGGGTCGCTCCACGACCCTGGCGCTGCGCTGGCTGGTCTCCTTTTCGCAGGCCCGCCGCGAGAAGACGATGATCGAGCGTCTGCAGAACGAGCTCCTCGACGCTTCCAACGGCCTCGGTGCCAGCGTGAAGCGCCGCGAGGACACGCACAAGATGGCCGAGTCCAACCGGGCCTTCGCGCACTACCGCTGGTGACGACCGCCCGGCTGTCGACCAAGCCATGCCGGGCCCCAAGCTTGAGAACAGGGGAACACTCTCGTGGCACGTGACGTGCTGACCGACCTGAACAAGGTCCGCAACATCGGCATCATGGCCCACATCGACGCCGGCAAGACGACCACCACCGAGCGGATCCTGTTCTACACCGGGGTCAACTACAAGATCGGTGAAGTCCACGACGGCGCCGCCACCATGGACTGGATGGAGGAGGAGCAGAAGCGGGGTATCACCATCACCTCGGCTGCCACCACCACCTTCTGGGACGACCACCAGATCAACATCATCGACACCCCGGGCCACGTCGACTTCACCGTCGAGGTGGAGCGCAACCTCCGGGTGCTCGACGGCGCGGTCGCGGTCTTCGACGGCAAGGAAGGCGTCGAGCCGCAGTCCGAGCAGGTCTGGCGGCAGGCGGACAAGTACGACGTCCCGCGCATCTGCTTCGTCAACAAGATGGACAAGCTCGGCGCGGACTTCTACTACACGGTCAAGACGATCATCGATCGTCTCGGCGTCCGGCCGCTGGTCATCCAGCTGCCGATCGGTGCCGAGAACGACTTCGAAGGCGTCGTCGACCTGGTCCGCATGAAGGCGCTGACCTGGCGTGGTGAGGTCCAGAAGGGCGAGGACTACTCCGTCGAGGACATCCCGGCCGAGCTGGCCGAGAAGGCCGCGGAGTACCGCGAGAAGCTCGTCGAGACCGTCGCCGAGGCGGACGACGCGCTGATGGAGAAGTTCCTCGAGGGTGAGGAGCTGACGGAGGCCGAGATCAAGGCCGGCATCCGGAAGCTCACCATCACCAGCCAGGTCTTCCCGGTGCTGGCCGGTTCCGCGTTCAAGAACAAGGGCGTGCAGCCCATGCTCGACGCGGTCATCGACTACCTGCCGACCCCGCTGGACGTCCCGGCCGTCGAGGGCCTGCTGCCCGACGGCGAGACCGTGGCGTCCCGCAAGGCGTCGGTCGACGAGCCGTTCGCCGCGCTCGCCTTCAAGATCGCCGCGCACCCGTTCTTCGGCAAGCTGACCTACATCCGGGTTTACTCGGGCAAGGTCGCCGCCGGGGCGCAGGTCGTCAACGCGACCAAGGAGCGCAAGGAGCGCATCGGGAAGATCTTCCAGATGCACTCCAACAAGGAGAACCCGGTCGACGACGCCCAGGTCGGCCACATCTACGCGGTCATCGGACTGAAGGACACCACCACGGGTGACACCCTGGCGGACCCGCAGAACCCGATCGTGCTGGAGTCGATGACGTTCCCCGAGCCGGTCATCCGGGTCGCGATCGAGCCGAAGACGAAGGCCGACCAGGAGAAGCTGTCCCTGGCGATCCAGAAGCTGGCCGAAGAGGACCCGACGTTCCAGGTCAAGCTGGACGAGGACACCGGCCAGACGATCATCGCGGGCATGGGCGAGCTGCACCTCGAGGTGCTGGTGAACCGGATGAAGTCCGACTACAAGGTCGAGGCGAACATCGGCAAGCCGCAGGTCGCCTACCGTGAGACGATCAAGAAGACGGTCGAGAAGCTCGACTACGTCCACAAGAAGCAGACCGGTGGTTCCGGCCAGTTCGCGAAGGTCATCGTGAAGCTGGAGCCGCTCGAGCGCACCGACGGCGCGCTCTACGAGTTCGTCAACAAGGTGACCGGTGGTCGCGTGCCGCGGGAGTACATCCCGTCGGTCGACGCGGGCGCGCAGGACGCGATGCAGTACGGCGTCCTGGCCGGCTACCCGCTCGTCGGGTTGAAGTTCACCCTGATCGACGGCGCGTACCACGAGGTCGACTCTTCGGAGATGGCGTTCAAGATCGCCGGTTCCATGGCGATGAAGGAAGCCGCGAAGAAGGCCGGCCCGGTGATCCTGGAGCCGATGATGGCGGTCGAGGTGACCACGCCCGAGGACTACATGGGTGACGTCATCGGTGACCTCAACTCCCGTCGTGGTCAGATCCAGGCCATGGAGGAGCGAGCGGGCATCCGCGTCGTGAAGGCGCTGGTCCCGCTGTCGGAGATGTTCGGCTACGTCGGTGACCTCCGGTCCCGCACCCAGGGCCGGGCGAACTACTCCATGTTGTTCGACTCCTACGCCGAGGTTCCCGCGAACGTCGCGAAGGAAATCATCGCGAAGGCGACGGGGGAGTAACTCCCCCACCGCGCGCGGGCATTAAGGGACTCTCCTGAACGTCCGCTAGCACCGACGAAGGAATCCCGCCGACGCACTCTTTACTGCGGAGGCGGCGTCAACACAGCGGGGGTCGGCAGCCACGCCGGCCCCCGAGCACAAAGCGAAATCAGTCCAGGAGGACATTCCAGTGGCGAAGGCGAAGTTCGAGCGGAGCAAGCCGCACGTCAACATCGGGACCATCGGTCACGTCGACCACGGCAAGACCACGCTGACCGCGGCGATCACCAAGGTTCTGCACGACAAGTACCCGGAGCTCAACGAGTCGCGTGCGTTCGACCAGATCGACAACGCGCCCGAAGAGCGCCAGCGCGGTATCACGATCAACATCTCGCACGTCGAGTACCAGACCGAGAAGCGTCACTACGCCCACGTGGACGCCCCCGGTCACGCTGACTACATCAAGAACATGATCACCGGTGCCGCTCAGATGGACGGCGCGATCCTCGTGGTCGCGGCGACCGACGGCCCGATGCCGCAGACGCGTGAGCACGTGCTGCTCGCCCGCCAGGTCGGCGTGCCCTACATCGTAGTGGCGCTGAACAAGGCCGACATGGTCGACGACGAGGAGATCCTCGAGCTCGTCGAGCTGGAGGTCCGTGAGCTGCTGTCCTCGCAGGAGTTCCCGGGCGACGACGCTCCGGTCGTGCGCGTCTCGGGCCTCAAGGCCCTTGAGGGCGACGAGAAGTGGGGCGAAGCCGTTCTCGAGCTGATGACCGCTGTCGACGACAACGTGCCGGACCCGGTGCGCGAGCTCGACAAGCCGTTCCTCATGCCGATCGAGGACGTCTTCACGATCACCGGTCGCGGCACTGTCGTCACCGGCCGCGTCGAGCGTGGCGTGGTCAACGTGAACGAAGAGGTCGAGATCGTCGGCATCAAGGAGAAGTCGACCAAGACGACTGTCACCGGTGTCGAGATGTTCCGCAAGCTGCTGGACCAGGGCCAGGCGGGCGACAACGTCGGCCTCCTCGTCCGCGGTATCAAGCGTGAGGACGTCGAGCGCGGCCAGGTCGTCGTGAAGCCGGGTACCACCACCCCGCACACCGACTTCGAGGGCCGGGTCTACATCCTGTCGAAGGACGAGGGTGGCCGTCACACCCCCTTCTTCAACAACTACCGCCCGCAGTTCTACTTCCGCACCACGGACGTGACCGGCGTCGTGACCCTCCCCGAGGGCACCGAAATGGTCATGCCGGGCGACAACACCGACATCTCGGTGGCGCTGATCCAGCCGATCGCCATGGACGTGAACCTGCGCTTCGCCATCCGCGAGGGTGGCCGCACCGTCGGTGCGGGTCAGGTCACCAAGATCATCAAGTGATTTAGGCGCCCTCCCCGGGGGCAATACACCCCCGGGTCAGGGGCGTCAAATCACGTGTGCGACACTATTCAGGTTGCTCGTCCTGGGGCGGCCGATCCACATCGGGTATTACTCGATCGGGGTCCGGCCGCCCTGGTGCGAGCGGCCACGGTCCGCCGAGCTCTTCCTTCGGGTTGGCGAGCGGGCAAAGGCAGTGAGACGGCTAGCCGGCTCATCGCCTCCTCACGTTGAGGAAGACCAGGCAAGACGACGATCCCGCGGGATCCGTCTGTGCGTCGGGCGCGACACGCCCGACCGCGTGGACCGGGGACAGGGCCGTTGAACTGCGGAAACCCAGGCCAAAGTGGCAACACCGGGGCCGGGTTTGTGAGATAGCGGCACGAGACGACAAGGAACGAGCAGCCACCATGGCGGGACAGAAGATCCGCATCCGGCTCAAGGCCTACGACCACGAGGCGATCGACACCTCGGCGCGCAAGATCGTGGAGACGGTCACGCGCACCGGTGCCCGTGTTGTCGGGCCGGTGCCGCTGCCCACCGAGAAGAACGTTTACTGCGTCATCCGCTCGCCGCACAAGTACAAGGACTCGCGCGAGCACTTCGAGATGCGCACGCACAAGCGTCTGATCGACATCCTCGACCCGACGCCGAAGACGGTCGACGCGCTCATGCGCATCGACCTGCCGGCGAGCGTCGACGTCAACATCCAGTAAGCGTTGGGCGAGCGGCGGAGATAAGAGACTCATGTCTGACAGGCAAATGAAGGGCATCCTGGGCACGAAGCTCGGCATGACCCAGGTCTTCGACGAACTGAACCGGGTCGTCCCGGTCACCGTCGTCAAGGCCGGTCCGAACGTGGTGACCCAGGTTCGGACTCAGGACAAGGACGGCTACACGGCCGTGCAGCTGGCGTTCGGCGCGGTCGACCCGCGCAGGGTGAACAAGCCGCGCACCGGCCACTACGACAAGGCGGGCGTGACGCCGCGCCGCTTCCTTGCCGAGCTGCGTACCACCGACGCCGAGACCTATGAGGTCGGCCAGGAGATCACCGCCGAGGTGTTCGCCGCCGGCGTCGAGGTCGACGTCACCGGTACGAGCAAGGGCAAGGGTTACGCGGGCGTCATGAAGCGCCACGGTTTCAAGGGCCAGGGCGCGAGCCACGGTGCACAGGCCGTGCACCGCCGGCCGGGCTCGATCGGTGGCTGTGCCACCCCGGGCCGCGTCTTCAAGGGCGTGCGCATGGCCGGCCGGATGGGTTCCGACCGCGTCACCACGCAGAACCTGACCGTGCACGCGGTGCGTGCCGAGGACGGCCTGCTGCTGATCAAGGGCGCCGTGCCCGGTCCCAAGGGCGGCCTGCTGTTCGTGCGCAGCGCCGCGAAGGGTGGTAACTCCGAATGACAAGCGTCGAGCTGAAGACCCCGGCCGGTAAAGCCGACGGCACCGTGGACCTCCCCGAGGAGATCTTCGACGTGCAGGCCAATGTCGCGCTGATGCACCAGGTGGTGGTGGCCCAGCAGGCCGCCGGCCGCCAGGGCACGCACGACACGAAGACCCGTGGCGAGGTTCGCGGTGGCGGCAAGAAGCCGTACCGCCAGAAGGGCACCGGTCGTGCCCGCCAGGGTTCGACCCGCGCGCCGCAGTTCGTCGGCGGTGGCGTCGTCCACGGCCCCACGCCGCGTGACTACTCCCAGCGCACCCCGAAGAAGATGAAGGCCGCCGCCCTGCGTGGCGCCCTCTCGGACCGGGCTCGCGCCGGCCAGCTGCACATCGTCACCGAACTGGTGACGGGTGAGAAGCCGTCCACGAAGGCCGCCAAGGCCGTTCTCGCCGCGGTGACGCAGGCGACGCGCGTGCTCGTGGTGCTGCACCGGGACGACGAGTACAGCTGGGTTTCCCTGCGGAACCTCCCCGAGGTTCACCTGATCTGGTTCGACCAGCTCAACACCTACGACGTGCTGGTCAACGACGATGTCGTGTTCACCAAGGCCGCCTATGACGGCTTCGTCGCCGGCCCCGCCCGGGGCAAGAGCGCGAAGGCTTCGGCGCGGTCGAGCGAGGTTTCGGAAGGGAGTGACGAGCAGTGAGTTCGGTCGCCATTGCCGATCCCCGCGACATCTTGCTCGCGCCGGTGATCTCCGAGAAGTCCTACGGACTGCTCGAGGACCACAAGTACACGTTCATCGTCCGTCCGGACGCCAACAAGACCCAGATCAAGATCGCGGTCGAAAAGGTGTTCGGCGTCAAGGTGGTCAGCGTCAACACGGCCAACCGCCAGGGCAAGCGGAAGCGGACTCGCGCCGGCTTCGGCAAGCGCAAGGACACGAAGCGCGCCATCGTGACTCTTTCGCCTGAGAGCAAGGCGATCGAGATCTTCGGCGGACCCACCGCGTAAAGGACTGAGCTGACAATGGGCATCCGCAAGTACAAGCCGACGACCCCGGGTCGTCGCGGTTCGAGCGTCTCGGACTTCGCCGAGATCACTCGCTCCACTCCCGAGAAGTCGCTGCTTCGTCCGCTGAGCGGTTCGGGCGGTCGCAACTCGTCCGGCAAGATCACCACCCGGCACAAGGGTGGCGGTCACAAGCGTGCGTACCGGCTGATCGACTTCCGCCGGAACGACAAGGACGGTGTTCCCGCCAAGGTCGCGCACATCGAGTACGACCCCAACCGGTCCGCTCGCATCGCGCTGCTGCACTACGCCGACGGTGAGAAGCGCTACATCATCGCGCCGGAGAAGCTCCGCCAGGGTGACACGGTTGAGAACGGCCCCCGCGCCGACATCAAGCCGGGTAACAACCTGCCGCTGCGCAACATCCCGGTCGGTACCGTGATCCACGCGATCGAGCTCCGCCCCGGTGGCGGCGCGAAGATGGCGCGGTCCGCGGGCGCGAAGGTGCAGCTCGTCGCCAAGGACGGGCCGTACGCCCAGCTGCGTCTCCCCTCGGGCGAGATCCGCAACGTGGACGTGCGCAACCGCGCCACCATCGGCGAGGTCGGCAACTCCGAGCACGCCAACATCAACTGGGGCAAGGCCGGCCGTAACCGCTGGCGCGGCAAGCGCCCCACGGTCCGCGGTGTCGTCATGAACCCGGTCGACCACCCGCACGGTGGTGGCGAGGGCAAGACGTCCGGTGGTCGTCACCCCGTCAACCCGAACGGTAAGCCCGAGGGCCGCACGCGTCGCCGCAAGGCATCCGACGCGATGATCGTCCGCCGCCGCCGTACCGGCAAGAACAAGCGCTGAGCAGGGAGGTAGAAGAACATGCCACGTAGCCTCAAGAAGGGCCCCTTCGTGGACGACCACCTGCTCAAGAAGGTGGACGTTCTCAACGAGTCGGGCAAGAAGACCGTGATCAAGACCTGGTCGCGTCGTTCCACGATCATCCCGGACTTCCTGGGTCACACGATCGCGGTGCACGACGGCCGCAAGCACGTCCCGGTGTTCGTCACCGAGGCGATGGTGGGTCACAAGCTGGGGGAGTTCGCCCCGACTCGGACCTTCAAGGGTCACATCAAGGACGACCGGAAGTCGCGCCGCCGCTGAGCGGGCACGAGAGATCAAGGAACTAGCGATGAACGCCCAGAACGACGTGGCCGAGGCTCTGCCTGTGGCTTACGCGCGGGCTCGCTTTGTCCGGGACTCGCCTACCAAGGTGCGCCGGGTCATCGAGCTCATCAAGGGACGTAGCGCCGCCGACGCCTTGGCCGTGCTCCGTTTCGCCCCTCAGGCGGCGAGCGAGCCGGTCGCGAAGGTGATTGCCAGCGCCGTGGCCAACGCCGAGAACAACCTTCAGCTTGACCCGGAGACCCTCTGGATCAAGAACGCGTACGCGGACGAGGGCCCGACCCTCAAGCGCATCCGTCCGCGGGCCCAGGGCCGCGCGTACCGGATCCGCAAGCGGACCAGCCACATCACCGTCGAGGTGGAGTCGCGTCCGGCCGCCGCGCAGAAGGCGCAGAGCAAGAAGAAGGCAGGTGGCCGGTAGTGGGCCAGAAAATCAACCCGCACGGTTTCCGCCTGGGTATCACCACGGACTGGAAGTCGCGCTGGTACGCCGACAAGCAGTACGCCGAGTACGTGGCCGAGGACGTCAAGATCCGCAAGCTGCTGGCGACGGGCATGGAGCGCGCCGGCATCTCCAAGGTCGAGATCGAGCGCACCCGTGACCGCGTCCGCGTCGACATCCACACCGCCCGGCCGGGCATCGTCATCGGCCGCCGCGGCGCGGAGGCCGACCGGATCCGCGGCGCGCTGGAGAAGCTGACCAAGAAGCAGGTCCAGCTGAACATCCTCGAGGTCAAGAACCCCGAGGCCGACGCCCAGCTGGTCGCCCAGGCGGTCGCGGAGCAGCTCTCCAACCGTGTGGCGTTCCGCCGCGCGATGCGGAAGGCGATCCAGACCTCCATGCGTTCGCCGCAGGTCAAGGGCATTCGCGTGCAGTGCGGTGGTCGTCTCGGCGGTGCCGAGATGTCCCGTTCCGAGCACTACCGCGACGGCCGTGTCCCGCTGCACACGCTGCGCGCCGACATCGACTACGGCTTCTTCGAGGCCAAGACGACGTTCGGTCGCATCGGCGTCAAGGTGTGGATCTACAAGGGTGAGCTCGTCGGTGGCCTGAAGGCCCGCGAAGCCCGTGACGCCGCCGAGCGCGCGCCGCGTCGCGAGCGCAGTGACCGGCCGGCCCGTCCGCGTCGTTCCGGCGCCTCGGGCACGACCGCCACCTCGACCGAAGCCGGTCGCGCCGCCGCGGCCGCCACGACCGAGGCGGCCCCGGCCACCGAGACCGCAGAAAAGACGGAGGGCTGAGACGTGCTCATCCCGCGCAGGGTCAAGCACCGGAAGCAGCACTCCCCGAAGCGCCACGGCGCCGCCAAGGGTGGCACGAAGGTCAGCTTCGGCGAGTACGGCATCCAGGCGCTTGAGCACAGCTACGTGACGAACCGGCAGATCGAGTCCGCTCGTATCGCCATGACCCGTCACATCAAGCGTGGTGGCAAGGTGTGGACGACGATCTACCCGGACCGCCCGCTGACGAAGAAGCCGGCCGAAACCCGCATGGGTTCCGGTAAGGGTTCGCCCGAGTGGTGGATCGCCAACGTGAAGCCGGGTCGCGTGATGTTCGAGATCAGCTTCCCGAACGAGGAGACCGCCCGCGAGGCGCTCCGTCGCGCGATCCACAAGCTGCCCATGAAGTGCCGCATCGTGACCCGTGAAGGTGGTGAGTTCTGATGGCGAAGGCAGGTGCCGCTCTGGCATCGGAGCTGCGTGAGCTCACCGCGGAAGAGCTCGTCCTGCGTCTGAAGGAATACAAGGAGGAGCTCTTCAACCTCCGGTTCCAGATGGCGACGGGGCAGCTCGACAACAACCGCCGTCTGCGCACCGTCCGTACGGACATCGCGCGGATCTACACGGTCATGCGCGAGCGCGAACTCGGCTTGTCCGTGGCCCCCGACGCCGAAAGTGAAGGTGCCGCATGAGCGAGCCCACCACCGAGACGCCGGCCCGGAACGACCGCAAGGTCCGCGAGGGCTACGTGGTCTCGGACAAGATGAACAAGACGATCGTGGTCGAGCTCGAGGACCGCAAGAAGCACCCCCGTTACTCGAAGGTCGTCCGCACCACCTCCAAGGTGAAGGTGCACGACGAGAACAACGAGGCGGGCGTGGGCGACCGGGTCAAATTGATGGAGACCCGCCCGCAGTCGGCGACGAAGCGGTGGCGCCTGGTGCAGATCGTGGAGAAGGCCAAGTAAGCAGGGCTCTCTCGGGAGTCCTTAGTTCCGCAAGGCTCGCTCACTGTGACCTTTCACGAGCTGGCGAGAACCGGCGCGACATACAGGAGTTGACGTGATCCAGCAGGAGTCGCGGCTTCGGGTAGCCGACAACACGGGTGCAAAGGAAATCCTCTGCATCCGGGTTCTCGGTGGCTCCGGGCGGCGCTACGCCGGCATCGGCGACATCATCGTCGCCACCGTGAAGGACGCCATCCCGGCTGCCGGGGTGAAGAAGGGCGATGTCGTCAAGGCCGTCATCGTCCGCACGGTCAAGGAGCGTCGTCGTCCGGACGGTTCCTACATCCGGTTCGACGAGAACGCCGCCGTGCTCATCAAGAACGACAATGAGCCCCGTGGCACCCGCATCTTCGGCCCGGTGGGCCGCGAGCTGCGTGACCGAAAGTTCATGAAGATCATTTCGCTCGCGCCGGAGGTGTTGTAAGCCATGAAGGTGAAGAAGGGCGACACGGTCGTCGTCATCGCCGGCAAGGACAAGGGCGCCAAGGGCAAGGTCATCCAGGCTTACCCCGAGCGCGACCGCGTGCTGGTCGAGGGCGTGAACCGGATCAAGAAGCACACGCGGATCAGCCAGACCCAGCGCGGCGCGCAGTCCGGTGGCATCGTCACCCAGGAAGCCCCCATCCACATCTCGAACGTGATGGTGGTCGACGCGGACGGCAAGCCGACCCGGGTGGGTTACCGCATCGGCGAGGACGGCAAGAAGGTCCGGATCTCGCGCCGGAACGGTAAGGACATCTGATGACCACCGCAGAGAAGGTCGCGCCGCGCCTCAAGGTGCGCTACCGCGAAGAGATCAAGGGACAGCTGCAGGCGGAGTTCTCCTTCGGCAACGTCCACGAGATCCCGGGCGTCGTGAAGGTCGTCGTGAACATGGGCGTCGGTGACGCCGCTCGCGACAGCAAGCTGATCGAGGGCGCGGTCAAGGACCTCGCCCTGATCACCGGCCAGAAGCCCGAGGTCCGGAAGGCCCGCAAGTCCATCGCGCAGTTCAAGCTGCGCGAGGGTCAGCCGATCGGCGCGCGCGTCACGCTGCGCGGCGACCGCATGTGGGAGTTTCTCGACCGGCTGCTGACCATCGCGCTGCCGCGTATCCGCGACTTCCGCGGGCTTTCGCCGAAGCAGTTCGACGGCCACGGCAACTACACGTTCGGTCTCAACGAGCAGTCGATGTTCCACGAGATCGACCCTGACTCCATCGACCGCCCGCGCGGCATGGACGTCACCGTCGTCACGACCGCCACGAACGACGACGAGGGCCGGGCGCTGCTGCGCAAGCTCGGCTTCCCGTTCAAGGAGAACTGAGCCCATGGCCAAGAAAGCCCTGGTCCACAAGGCCTCGAAGAAGCCGAAGTTCGCCGTGCGCGGCTACACCCGCTGCCAGCGGTGCGGCCGTCCGCACGCCGTGTTCCGCAAGTTCGGGCTCTGCCGGATCTGCCTTCGCGAGATGGCGCACGCGGGCGAGCTGCCCGGCGTCCGCAAGTCCAGCTGGTAAGAGCGCTTTGCCGATCCGGCCGGGCAGGCGGACCCCGTCCGCGCCGACTGCCGGCCGGATCGGCAAAAATTCGATACAGAACTCCCACTTCGCCACAGGCCCCGCCGTCCGTGTTCCGGACAGCGGGGAACCAGGCGAGAAAGGTTGACAGGTCACCATGACGATGACCGACCCGATCGCAGACTTCTTGACCCGTCTGCGTAACGCGAACTCGGCGTACCACGACGAGGTCGTGCTTCCCCACTCGAAGCTCAAGGCGAACATCGCGGAGATCCTCAAGCGTGAGGGTTACATCGCGAGCTACCGCGACGAGCCGGGCGAGAAGCACAAGAACCTGATCGTCGAGCTCAAGTACGGCCCCAACCGTGAGCGCAGCATCGCCGGTCTCCGGCGCGTGTCCAAGCCCGGCCTGCGGGTCTACGCAAAATCGACCGAACTGCCGTCCGTTCTCGGTGGCCTCGGCGTCGCGATCATCTCGACGTCTTCGGGGCTGCAGACGGACCGTCAGGCCAAGCGAAACAGCGTGGGCGGCGAAGTCCTCGCCTACGTCTGGTAAGGAAGGGGGCACAGACATGTCACGCATCGGAAAGCTGCCGGTCGCCGTCCCCTCCGGGGTCGAGGTGACCATCGACGGTCAGCACATCAGCGTCAAGGGCCCCAAGGGGACCCTGGAGCACACCATCGCCGAGCCGATCACGGTCGAGCGCGACGAGGACGGCACCCTGCTGGTCAAGCGCCCGGACGACGAGCGCTACAGCAAGGCCATGCACGGCCTCACCCGCACGCTCGTGAACAACCTCGTGGTGGGCGTCACCGCCGGCTACGAGAAGAAGCTCGAGATCCACGGTGTCGGTTACCGTGTGCAGGCCAAGGGCTCGGACCTCGAGTTCGCCCTGGGCTTCTCGCACCCGGTGAAGATCGAAGCTCCGGAAGGCATCACCTTCAAGGTGGAGACCCCGACCCGGTTCTCGGTCTCCGGTATCGACAAGCAGAAGGTCGGCCAGATCTCGGCCGTCATCCGCAAGCTGCGGCGCCCGGACCCGTACAAGGGCAAGGGCCTGCGGTACGAGGGTGAGAAGATCCGCCGCAAGGTCGGAAAGACGGGTAAGTGATCATGAGCGACACGACTACGAAGCGCCAGCCGGTGGGCAAGGACATCTCGACCCGCCGCCGCGTCGCGAAGGCCCGTCGGCACTTCCGGCTCCGCAAGAAGGTCTCGGGCACCGAACAGCGTCCGCGCCTGGTCGTCAAGCGGTCTTCGCGGCACATCGCCGTGCAGGTCATCGACGACCTGGTCGGCCACACGCTGGCGTCGGCGTCCACCCTCGAGGCGGACGTGCGGGCGCTGGACGGCGACAAGAAGGCCAAGGCCGCCAAGGTCGGGGAACTCGTCGCGGCCCGTGCCAAGAACGCCGGGATCTCGGCTGTGGTGTTCGACCGTGGGGGCAACGCCTACCACGGCCGCATCGCCGCGCTCGCCGACGCCGCCCGTGAGGCGGGGTTGGAGTTCTGACGATGCAGAAGCTTGTTAACGGAAGGAAAGCCTGATGCCGGGACGTACACGGCAATTCGGCGGCGGACAGGGCGGACCCGGCGGGCAGGGCGGCAACGACCGCAATGACCGCCGCGGTGGCGGCCGGGACCGGCGCGACAGCGGCCGTGGCGGGGCCGGCCAGGACAAGACCCCGCACCTCGAGAAGGTCGTGACGATCAACCGCGTCGCCAAGGTCGTCAAGGGTGGTCGTCGCTTCAGCTTCACCGCCCTCGTCGTCGTCGGTGACGGTGACGGTCAGGTCGGCGTCGGCTACGGCAAGGCCAAGGAAGTTCCCGCGGCGATCGCCAAGGGCGTCGAGGAAGCGAAGAAGAACTTCTTCCGCGTTCCCCGCGTCGGCGGCACCATCCCCCACCCGATCACGGGTGAGGCGTCCGCCGGTGTCGTGCTGCTGCGTCCGGCGTCCGCCGGTACCGGCGTCATCGCCGGTGGCCCGGTGCGCGCGGTGCTGGAGTGCGCGGGCGTCCACGACGTGCTGTCGAAGTCGCTCGGCTCCGACAACGCGATCAACATCGTGCACGCCACCGTGGCGGCCCTGAAGGGTCTGCAGCGTCCCGAAGAGGTCGCGGCCCGCCGCGGTCTCCCGCTCGAGGACGTCGCTCCGGCCCGGATGCTGCGCCAGCGCGCGGGCCAGGGGGTCTGACATGACTCAGCTCAAGGTCACCCAGGTCAAGAGCAAGATCGGCACGAAGCACGCTCACCGCGAGTCGCTGCGCACCCTCGGGCTGCGCAAGATCCGCCAGAGCGTCGTGCGTGATGACACCCCCCAGGTGCGCGGCCTGATCCACACCGTCCGCCACCTGGTGGAGGTCGAGGAGGTCCAGGCATGACGGCCATCAAGATCCACCACCTGCGTCCGGCTCCGGGCGCCAAGCGCGACAAGATGCGCGTCGGTCGTGGTGAGGGTTCGAAGGGCAAGACCGCCGGTCGCGGTACCAAGGGCACCAAGGCCCGGAAGAACGTGCCCGCTGGCTTCGAGGGTGGGCAGATGCCCATCCACATGCGGCTCCCGAAGCTTCGCGGCTTCAAGAACCGCTTCCGCACCGAGTACCAGCCGGTGAACGTGGGCGACATCGCCCGCGTCTTCCCGGACGGTGGCAAGGTCGGCGCCGAGGAGCTCGTCGCCAAGGGCCTCGTCCGCAAGGGCAAGCTCGTCAAGGTGCTCGGCAACGGTGACGTCGACGGCGTCAAGCTCGACGTGACCGCCGACGGTTTCTCCGGCTCCGCCAAGGAGAAGCTCGAAGCGGCCGGTGGCTCCGCCACTACCAACTGAGCTCTTCCGCAGTACTGATCGAAGGCCCGCCTGGCCCAGCCAGGCGGGCCTTCGGCGTTCCCGCGCCGTGCTTGCCCACCGGGCATTTCGCCTGGAGGATCACCGAGTGGACACCCCTCAGCAGCCCCCACCGCCCGCGCCGACGCCGCGGCGGAAGCAGGCTTTCCTCGCACCGGGGCTCTACGCGCTGGCCACCGTGCTCGTGGCCGGCGGGCTGTTCCTGCCGCTCTTCCGCGCGGTCCACACCCTTTCCCAGGTGCAGGCCGGCGCCCTGGCCGTCGTCACGACGTCGGCGTGGAGCACCCAGTTCCAGGTCACCACCGACGAGTCTCTCGACCGGCCCGGGGCGCCCTTCGGCATCCCGATCATCGTCACGGCGGTGCTGCTCGCCGCCGCGGCGGGCCTTCTCCTCGCCCGCCGCCGGCGCCTGGGTGCGTGGCTGGGCCAGGTGGGCACGGTCTTCGCCGCCGGTGTCGTCCTCACCATCGAGACGGTCGGCCTGGGACAGGGGGAGAGCGACCGGTTCGACCGCATCGACCTGACCACCGAGCTCGGCATGTGGCTCCTCATCGGGGGCACCCTGGTCGCCGCGGTCGCGGCGATCGTCACCCGCCGCACGGACGGCCACCGCGGCGCGGACTGGGCCGACCCGTCGGTGGCCTACGCCGATACGGACACCCCGCCGTCGGGGTTCGCCATGCCGGAGGTCCAGGCGCCGGATGAGGTCTCCACCGCGGTCCTCCCGCCGGAGCCGCCGCCCGAGCCGCCGGCCCGGCGGTGGGACCGAACCGGCCGCTGAACCGGAGTTTCTTGCCGATATCGGAATCCGCGCGGAAGATCACAGGGTGGACGAACCGTCGCAGGAGCCGAACCCGCCGGCCAGGCCCGAACGGCCGGCCGCCGGGGAGCCGCCGTCGGCCTTCCCGGTGGAGGCGCGGCCCACGGCGGCGTCCTCCGTCCCGGTGGAGCCGCGGGACGCGCTGCTGGCGTTCCCGGTGGAGGCGCCGCGGCCCGCGGCGAGCGTGCCCTTGGCACCGGCGGAATCCGGTGCGGTGCAACCGGGGGACGCCTTGCCGGCGGTCCCGGAGGAGGTGCCGCCGCCCACGGCGGAGGAGCTCTTCGCCCCGGTGGAACCCGACGTGGATCGGCCGGCCGACGGTCTGCTGGCGTTTCCGGGCGAGCCGTCCCAGCCCGGGTCACCGCCGGCGCCCGCGCAGCCGTCCGACGGTGATGGATCGCCACCCACGGAGCCGGTTCCGGTCGCGATCCTGCCGGGCTCGCCCGTGGCTTCGCCGCGTCCGGCGGCCGCGGAGATTTCGCCGCCGGTCGAGGAACCACCGGCTCCCGGAGCATCGCGAGTTCTCGTACCGGTCCTGGTGGTCATCGGCGCGCTGCTGGTCCTGGGGGCGTGTTTCCTGCCGCTGTTCCGGGTCGAGCAGCACGTGACCGCCCAGCAGACCTTCTTCACCCCCAAGCTGGTCTTCACGGAGACCGCCTGGAACAGCCAGGTCTCCGCGGAAGGGAACGAGTCGGTCGACCAGCCCGCCGCGCCCGTCGGGATCCCGGTGGTGGTCGCCGTCGCGGTGCTGGCGGTCGCGGCGGTCTTCGGCTTCTCGCGGCGGAAACGGCTCGGTCACGGGCTCGCCGTGGCCGGGGCGGCCTTCGCCGCCGGAATCGCCGCCACCATCGGGATGAGCGGCTTCGGCTGGTCCTCCGGCTTGGGCGACGAGGGCCTGGACATCAGCCTCGGCCTGGGACTGTGGTCGCTGATCGCGGGGGTCGCCGTGACGGTCGCGGCCGTGGTCCTCGGGTACCTGCCGGCCCGGGAACCGGACGACTGGTCCGATCCCGCCTTGGCCTACGCGGACACCCCCACCCCGCCCAGCGGGTTCCCGGCGCCGACGATCGAGGGCGCCGGACTCTCCATCACGGTCCTCCCACCGGAGACACCGCCCGGGCCCCGGCCGCCGGACCCGCCCGGTCACTGAACCGGACATCCTTGCCGGGAACGGAATCCGCCGGGAGGATCAGCGGGTGCCCGAACCGTCGCAGGACCCGACCCCGCCCGCCGAGCCCGCGGAAGGACGAGAGGATCCGCCGTCGTCCCGGGCCGAGGCGCCGGAGTCGGCGCCATCTGGCCAGCCGGTTCCGGCCGGCGATCTCCGGTCCACGGCCGCGGGCCCGCCGGAGCCGTCCTTGCCCGCCGAACTCGCGGAAGGACGAGAGGGTCCGCTGTCGTCCCGGGTCGCGGCGCCATCTGGTCGACCGGTTCCGGCCGGCGATCTCCGGTCCACGGCCGCGGGCCTGCCTGACCCGTCCTTGCCCGCGGAGCCGGCGGGAGGACGAGAGGGTCCGCTGTCGTCTCGGGTCGAGGCGCCGGAGTCCGCGCCTCCCGCGCAGCCGGCTCCGGTCGACGTGCTCCGGTCCACGGCAGGAGGTCCGGCCGACCAGGCACCACGTGAGCCCGCCGAGCCCGCGGAACGACGAGAGGACTCGCCGTCGTCCCGGGCCGAGGCGCCGCCCGCCCAGTCGGCTCCGGCCGACGGACCACGGTCCACGGCAGGGGGTACAGCCGACGCGGCACCGCCGGACCCGTCCCCGCCCACCGAGCCGGTGCCGGTCACGGTGCTGCCGGCATCTGCTCGACCGCATCGGTTCCCGGTCCGACCCGGACCACCCGCCGCCCAGCCCGTGCCGCGAAGTTTTCGCGACTTCCTGCCGATCGTCCTGGTCACGCTGGCCGCCGCCGCGACGCTCGCCGCCGGTTTCCTGCCGCTCTTCAGCACCGAGCAGGTGCTGGGCCGTGGAGACGACTCCCGCGGGGTGCTGCGGTACACCCAGAGCGGCTGGTCGACCGTCTTCGGCCTACCGGGCGAGGACGGCGGCAGCCAGCCGTCCGAACCGCTCGGGGTCGCGCTGCTGATCGCCGCCGTGGTTCTGCTGGTCGCGCTCGTCTTCGTGATCCGCCAGGTCGTCACCGGCCGGGCGAGCGCCGCCGCGCGGGGTGTCACGCTCGGCGGGGCGGCCTTCCTGGCGGGTGTGGTCCTCGCGACCGCGATGGCGGGCATCCCGGCGCCCGTCGACACCGGCCGCGTCAGGTTCGAGACGTCGCTCGAGGCCGGGATGTGGCTGCTCTTCCTCGCGGTGGTGGCCGCCGCCGCGGCCGCGGTCCTGGGCTACCTGACGCCGGCCGGCGCGGGGCCGGCCTGGTCGGACCCCGGCACCGCCTACGCGGACACCCCCACTCCGCCGTCCGGCATCGCGATCACTGTGCTGCCGCCGGGGGATCCCGCAGCCCGTTAACCGCTCGCGGTGGTCGTTACGGTGGATCCGGAGGTGGTCGTCGTGTGGGTGCTGGTCTTCTTCGGCGCGTCCGTGCTCGTCGCCCTTACGCCAGGGGCGAACAACCTGCTCGGGCTGCACCACGGTATGACGCACGGTGTTCGCCGCGGGCTGGCCGGGCTGGTGGGCCGGTTGGCCGCGTTCACGCTGTTGATCACGGCCGTGGCGGCCGGGCTCGGGCAGCTGCTCGCCGCCTCCGAGACCGCGCTCTCGATCATCAAATGGGCCGGCGCGGCCTACCTGCTCTGGCTCGGGCTGCGGCTGCTCTGGTCCACGATCCGCCGCGGGACCGACGCCGACGCCGCCGCCGAGGACGTCGAACCGCCGGCCGCGCCGATGTCCGCGTGGCGGGTCGCGCGCAAGGAGTTCGGCGTCGCGATCACGAACCCGAAGGCCATCCTCGTCTTCACCGCCTTCGTGCCGCAGTTCATCGACCCAGGTCACGGGCCTTTCCCGGCGCAGATCGCGGTGCTGGGCGGGGTGTACCTGCTGGCCGAGTTCCTGGCCGGTTCGGCCTACGTCGGCGCCGGCGCCGCGGTGAAGTCGATCAAGCTGTCGCTGCGGGCGCGGCGCAACGTGGACCGCGGCACCGGGGTGGTCCTGGTCGGGCTGGCCGGCGTCCTCGCGACGTCCAACGCCTGACCCGGAAGGGCCCGGATCCACCATGATCACGGGCCGGTGTGTCAAGGAATACAGCCAAGCCGCCGAAGTGGATCAACCCGCCGGAGCAACCTTGGTACGGAAAACCCACACGCACTGCGGACACGCCCTGTGAAGCTGTTAGAGTCGGCGACACGCTTCGGGACGAGTGTGCCCCGAAGCGTTCCTGGCTTGCGTGCCAGTAGTGCTGTGTTCCCGCCGGCCACCCGTGCCGGCCAAGCCGATCGTCGGTTAGGACAGCCGACGACGCCGAGGAGGTCCCCCGCGTGCTCAGCGCCTTCCGCTCGGCTCTCGCGACGCCGGATCTACGCAAGAAGATCCTGTTCACGCTAGCCATCGTCGCGGTCTACCGAATCGGTGCGACCATTCCGGCCCCCGGGATCTCGTACGGAGCCGTCCAGGCGTGCAGCTCCCAGGCGCAGCAGGAGGGCGTCTACCAGCTGCTGAACCTGTTCAGCGGTGGTGCGCTGCTGCAGCTGTCGCTCTTCTCGACCGGCATCATGCCGTACATCACGGCGAGCATCATCATCCAGCTGCTGACCGTCGTCATCCCTCGTTTCGAGGAGCTGAAGAAGGAAGGGCAGTCCGGCCAGGGCAAGCTGACCCAGTACACCCGGTACCTGACGGTCGCGCTGGCGATCCTGCAGGCCACCGGCGTGGTCGCGCTCGCGGACCGCAAGCAGCTCTTCCCGGACTGCGACTCGCCGATCATCCCGGACAACAGCGTCTACTCGCTGACGATCATCGTCATCACCATGACCGCGGGCACCGCCGTCATGATGTGGCTGGGCGAGCTGATCACCGAACGCGGCGTCGGCAACGGCATGTCCGTCCTGATCTTCCTGAACATCGCGGCGCGCATCCCGGTCGAGGGCGGCAACATCCTCAGCAACGGTGGTGGCATCGCGCTGACGATGATCTGCGTCTTCGGCCTGGTGATCATCGCCAGCGTCATCTTCGTCGAGCAGGGGCAGCGCCGGATCCCGGTGCAGTACGCCAAGCGCATGATCGGCCGCCGGATGTACGGCGGCACGTCGACCTACCTGCCGATCAAGGTGAACCAGGCCGGCGTCATCCCGGTCATCTTCGCGTCTTCCCTGCTGTACCTGCCGGACCTGATCAGCCGCCTCGTCGGCGACCAGAACAGCAACTCCGGCTGGCAGGTGTTCATCAAGAACTACATCGTGAACCAGTCCAGCTGGGTGCACATCGCGCTGTACTTCGCCCTGATCATCTTCTTCACGTACTTCTACATCACGATCACGTTCAACGTGGACGAGCGTGCGGATGAGATGAAGAAGTTCGGCGGGTTCATCCCGGGCATCCGCCCGGGCCGTCCGACCGCGGAGTACCTGAGCTACGTGCTCGGCCGGATCACCCTCCCGGGCTCGCTGTACCTGGGCATCATCGCGATCCTCCCGAACTTCTTCCTGTCGTTGACCGGTAGCGGGAACAACCAGAACTTCCCGTTCGGTGGCACAGCTGTGCTGATCATGGTCGGTGTCGGTCTCGACACCGTGAAGCAGATCGAAAGCCAGCTGATGCAGCGCAACTACGAAGGGTTCCTGAAGTGACGCGGCTGGTTCTCGTGGGTCCGCCCGGCGCGGGCAAAGGTACGCAGGCGGTGGCGCTGTCCGAGCAGTTGCGGATCCCGCACATCTCGACCGGCGACCTGTTCCGCGCCCACGTCGGCCAGGAGACCCCGCTCGGCCAGGAAGCGAAGCGCTACCTGGACTCGGGCGAGCTCGTGCCCGACTCGGTGACGAACGAAATGGTCCGCGAGCGGCTCGCGGAGCCGGACGCGAAGGCCGGCTTCCTGCTCGACGGCTTTCCCCGCAACACCAAGCAGGCCGAGGTCCTCGGCGAGATCCTGGGCGAGGCGGACGCTTCCCTCACCGCGGTGATCCAGCTGCAGGTGCCGGAGGACGTCGTCGTCGGCCGCCTGATGTCGCGGGGCCGCGCGGACGACACCGAGGACGTCATCCGCCGCCGGCAGCAGATCTACGTGTCGGACACCGCGCCGCTGCTCGAGTACTACGCGGACATCCTGGTGACCGTCGACGGCGTCGGCAGTGTCGAGGAGATCTCGGACCGCGTGCTGAAAGCGCTGCGCGACCGCACGTGAATCTCGGAGGATTGCGTGTACTGCAAGTGCTCCGGCGTGGGCGCATGATCGAGGTCAAGAGCCCGGGCGAGCTGCAGTCGATGCGGGCCGCGGGGCTCGTCGTCGCCCGTACGCTCGCGGCCGTCCGTGCCGCCGCGGTCCCGGGGGTCAGCACCGCCGAGCTCGACGAGCTCGCCGAGCAGACCATCCGGGACGCCGGCGCGGTGCCGTCGTTCAAGGGCTACCACGGGTTCCCGGCGTCGATCTGCGCGTCGGTGAACGAGCAGATCGTCCACGGCATCCCGGCGAAGACCCAGGTCCTCGCCGAGGGTGACCTGATCTCGGTCGATTGCGGCGCGATCCTCGACGGCTGGCACGGCGACTCCGCCGTCACGCTGGCCATCGGGGAGACCGCCGAGGCCGACCTGGCGCTGTCCGCGGCGACCGAAGCGGCGATGTGGGCCGGGATCGAGGCGGTCAGCGCCGGCGGCCGGCTCACCGACATCTCCTACGCCGTCCAGTCGGCCGCCGAACGCGCGGCCAAGGACGACGGCGTCGACTACGGGATGATCGTCGAGTACGGCGGCCACGGCATCGGCCGCCAGATGCACATGGACCCGTTCCTGCCGAACGTCGGCAAGCCGGGCAAGGGCCCGCGGCTGAAGCCCGGCATGGCGCTGGCGATCGAGCCGATGCTCACCGGCGGCGGCGGGGAGACCCGCGAGCTGGACGACGGCTGGACCGTGGTCACGGCCGACGGCTCCCGCGCGGCCCACTGGGAGCACACGGTGGCGATCACCGAAGACGGCCCCTGGGTCCTCACCGCTCCCGAAGACGCCTGACCTGCACGTTCACCCGTCGGTGGTGATCACTGGCCGGTCGACCTGCGTGTCCTTCTAGCATGGTTACCCCCGGTTTGGGGGTCGCGACACGGGTTGCGTACACTGTCAAGTCGGCGCACTTATCGCGCCCGGATCCTGCGCGCTTGTGAATTCGCGATCATGGGACTCGGGCACCAGTGTGCCGCGCACCACCCAGCCCAGCACTAGTGCTCGAGTTGATCAGGTGTGGCGACAGGCAATGCCGACAAAGGAAATGCGGAGGACATGGCGAAGAAAGACGGGGCCATCGAGGTCGAAGGCCGCGTAGTCGAGCCGCTCCCCAACGCGATGTTCCGCGTCGAGTTGGAGAACGGTCACAAGGTCCTGGCACACATCAGCGGCAAGATGCGGCAGCACTACATCCGCATCCTGCCCGAGGACAGGGTTGTCGTGGAGCTCTCGCCCTACGACCTCTCTCGTGGTCGCATCGTCTACCGCTACAAGTGATCACGACGAGTCGCTTTCGGGGGTTCCGGGTGGCGGAGCCCCCGGCTCCGGGGCGAAGCCCCGGATGACAGAGCAGCTAACAGGAGAGCAGAAGACGTGAAGGTCCAGCCGAGCGTCAAGAAGATCTGCGACAAGTGCAAGGTGATCCGCCGTCACGGCCGGATCATGGTGATCTGCGAAAACCTGCGGCACAAGCAGCGGCAGGGCTGATCGCCCGCACTCGACCAGAGTGGATTGACGGCTACACAACCTCCCCGCACCTGCCGGGCCACGCGAGTGGCCCGGTTCACCCCCGGGCTTCAGGCCGGGGCTGGGACACCCGAAGCGCAAGCCGAGGGCACGACAGGCGAGTCGGTCCCGGAACCGGACGGGGAGCAGACCTGAAGATGAAATCTATGAAGGAGCATCAACGCCAATGGCACGACTCGCTGGCGTAGACCTCCCCCGCGAAAAGCGGTTGGAGATCGCGCTTACCTACATCTACGGCATCGGCCGTACCCGCTCGAAGCAGCTGATCAAGGCTGCCGAGCTCAACGCGGACACCCGTGTCAAAGACCTCAGCGATGACGACCTCGCGAAGCTGCGTACGTACATCGAAGAGAACTTCAAGGTCGAGGGTGACCTTCGCCGCGAGGTGAACGCCGACATCCGTCGGAAGATCGAGATCGGGTGCTACGAGGGCCTTCGCTGGCGTCGCGGACTGCCCGTCCGCGGTCAGCGCACGAAGACCAACGCCCGTACCCGCAAGGGTCCGAAGAAGACGGTCGCCGGCAAGAAGAAGGCTGGCAAGAAGTGAGCGTCCAGGGCAAGAAGGTCGTGCAGATGGGCGGCGCCCAGCGTCGCGGCTCGGCTTGTGTCTCGCCCAAGGCGCTCTACGCCCGCCCGATGGCGCTCCGCAACCTGTACACCGACGCCGGTTCGATCATCCGGCGCGGACAGGCCGAAGCGGTCGCCGCTCACCAAGAGAACGCGCGCTAACAGGAGAACCCTCAGAACATGCCACCGAAGTCTCGTACCGCGGCGGGGACCAAGAAGGTCCGCCGCAAGGAAAAGAAGAATGTCGCGCACGGCCACGCGCACATCAAGAGCACCTTCAACAACACCATCGTCTCGATCACGGACCCGACCGGTGCCGTGATCGCGTGGGCGTCGAGTGGTCACGTGGGCTTCAAGGGCTCGCGCAAGTCCACCCCGTTCGCCGCGCAGATGGCCGCCGAGAACGCTGCCCGCAAGGCTGCCGAGCACGGCATGAAGAAGGTCGACGTCTTCGTGAAGGGCCCGGGTTCGGGCCGCGAGACGGCGATCCGCTCGCTGCAGGCAGCCGGCCTCGAGGTCGGCACCATCCAGGACGTGACCCCGCAGCCTCACAACGGCTGCCGCCCGCCCAAGCGGCGCCGGGTCTGAGGAACGGGGAGGAGTAAGAAGAAATGGCTCGTTACACCGGCCCCGCGACGCGTATTTCGCGTCGCCTCAAGGTTGACCTCATCGGCGGCGACCAGGCTTTCGAGCGTCGCCCCTACCCGCCGGGCCAGCACGGCCGCGGGCGCATCAAGGAGTCCGAGTACCTCCTGCAGTCGCAGGAGAAGCAGAAGGCTCGCTACACCTACGGCGTTCTCGAGCGTCAGTTCGTCCGGTACTACAAGGAAGCCGTCCGGCGTCCCGGTAAGACCGGTGAGAACCTGCTGCAGATCCTCGAGTCCCGCCTGGACAACGTGATCTACCGCGCCGGCATCGCCCGCACCCGCCGTCAGGCGCGGCAGCTGGTGAGCCACGGTCACTTCGTGGTCAACGGCGTCAAGGTCAACGTCCCGTCGTACCAGGTCTCGAAGTGGGACATCATCGACGTGCGGCCGAAGTCGTTCGCGATGCTGCCCTTCGTCGTGGCGAAGGAGTCCTACGGCGACCGCCCGATCCCGGCGTGGCTGCAGGTCGTCCAGTCCAACCTCCGCGTGCTGGTCCACCAGCTGCCGGAGCGTGCGCAGATCGACGTTCCGGTTCAGGAACAGCTGATCGTCGAGCTCTACTCGAAGTAATCGAGTTACGGCGGTGGCGCCCTCCGGGCGCCGCCGCCGCGCCATCCCTTCGACGTCATATGGCGGGCGTCGTCTGGAAAGGAATTAGGAAGAATGCTGATTTCCCAGCGGCCGGCTCTCGGCGAAGAGACGGTCAACGAGACCCGCTCCCGGTTCACCATCGAACCGCTGGAGCCCGGCTTCGGCTACACCCTCGGCAACTCGCTGCGGCGCACGCTGCTGTCGTCCATCCCGGGCGCGGCCGTGACGAGCATCCGCATCGACGGCGTGCTGCACGAGTTCACCACCGTTCCCGGGGTGAAGGAAGACGTCACCGACATCATCCTGAACCTCAAGGAGCTCGTGGTGTCCTCGGAAGAGGACGAGCCGGTCACCATGTACCTGCGCAAGCAGGGCCCCGGTGAGGTCACCGCCGCTGACATCGTGCCCCCGGCCGGCGTCACCGTGCACAACCCGGATCTGCACATCGCGTCGCTGAACGGCAAGGGCAAGCTCGAGATCGAGCTCGTCGTCGAGCGCGGCCGCGGTTACGTTCCGGCCCTGCAGAACAAGCAGGCGGGCGCGGAGATCGGCCGGATCCCGGTCGACTCGATCTACTCGCCGGTGCTGAAGGTGACCTACAAGGTCGAGGCCACCCGTGTCGAGCAGCGCACCGACTTCGACAAGCTGATCCTGGACGTCGAGAGCAAGCCGTCGATCACGCCGCGCGACGCGGTCGCGTCGGCCGGTAAGACGCTGACGGAGCTGTTCGGTCTCGCCCGCGAGCTGAACGTCGACGCCGAGGGCATCGAGATCGGCCCGTCGCCGCAGGAAGCGGACACCATCGCTGCCTACGCGATGCCGATCGAGGACCTGGACCTCACGGTCCGGTCGTACAACTGCCTCAAGCGCGAAGGCATCCACACGGTGGGCGAGCTGGTCTCGCGCTCCGAGGCGGACCTGCTCGACATCCGCAACTTCGGCGCCAAGTCGATCGACGAGGTCAAGCTCAAGCTCGTCGGCCTCGGCCTCGCGCTGAAGGACAGCCCGCCCGGGTTCGACCCGACCGCGGCGGCCGCCAGCTACGACGGTGAAGGCTGGTCGGAGGGTGTCGGTGGCATCGCCGACGGGATTTCGGACGGCCACGACGATGGCCAGGACTACGCAGAGACCGAGCAGCTCTAGGGCTCTGTGCCTGGACGCTGCGAGCTGAACTAGTAGGAGAACCAATGCCCACCCCTACCAAGGGAGCCCGGCTCGGCGGATCAGCCGCGCACGAGCGGCTGATCCTGGCCAACTTGGCCACGCAGCTGTTCGAGCACGGCAAGATCACGACGACCGAGGCGAAGGCGAAGCGGGTCCGTCCGCTGGCCGAGAAGCTGATCACGAAGGCGAAGCGGGGCGACCTGCACAACCGTCGTCAGGTGCAGCGCGTCGTCCGTGACAAGGACGTCGTCCACAAGCTGTTCGCCGAGATCGGTCCGCACTTCGCGGAGCGTCCCGGTGGTTACACCCGGATCACCAAGACGATGGCCCGCAAGGGCGACAACGCCAAGATGGCCGTCATCGAGCTGGTGAACGAGAAGACCGTGACGAGCGAGGCCGAGCGCGCGCGCAAGACCAAGTTCGCCAAGGACGAGAAGCCGGCAGTGGAAGCTGCGCCTGTCGAGGCCGCTGAGGAAGCCGCTTCGGAGGCTCCTTACGGTGAGGGCAGCCACGCGCCGCTCGAGGACGGGACGCAGCCCGAGGGCTTCCCGATCAAGGGCAACGACGAGTCGAAGTACTACCACACCGAGGAAAGCCCGTACTACGAGCAGACCAAGGCCGAGGTGTGGTTCGCCACCGCCGAGGCCGCGGAAGCCGCGGGCTTCTCGCTGCCGCCGTCGCAGCAGGACGACGAGTCCTGACGACGGAAGCCGTTCCGGACGAGCCCGCCATCCCCGCTGGGGACGGCGGGCTCGTTCGTCTGCGCCTGGACATCTCCTACGACGGCACGGACTTCTCGGGCTGGGCCCGCCAGCCGGGCCGCCGCACGGTCCAGGGGGTGCTGGAGGAGGCCCTGCAGCGCCAGCCGCCGGGTGCCTCGGTGCCGAAGCCGGTCGTCGTGGCGGGCCGCACGGACGCCGGAGTGCACGCGTCCGGCCAGGTGGTGCACGTCGACGTCGTCCCGCTCGATCCCGCGTCTTCGGGCCGGGTCCCGGTCTCCGCCGAGGGCATCCCGGACCTGACCCGCATGGCCGGCCGCTGGAACCGCCTCCTGCCGGGCGACGTGCGGGTCCTGGGCGCCCGGCTTGCGGCGCCGGGTTTCGACGCGCGGTTCTCGGCGATCCGCCGCCACTACCGCTACCGCGTCTCGGACGCCCCGTGGGGCGTGGACCCGTTGCGCCGCAACGACACGCTGGCCTGGAACCGTCCACTGTCGACGGACGCGATGAACACCGCCGCGGCGTCGTTGCTGGGCCTGCAGGACTTCGCGGCGTACTGCAAGCAGCGCGACACGGGCACGACGATCCGCGAGCTGCAACGCCTGGTCTGGCGCCGGGTGGACGAGCACCTGCTGGAGGTCGAGGTCTCCGCGGACGCGTTCTGCCACTCGATGGTCCGCAGCCTGGTCGGAGCGTTGCTGCTGGTGGGCGACGGCCGCCGCGGACGTGGCTGGCCGGGCGAGGTCCTGGCGAGCGGCGTCCGCGACAGCGCGGTGGCCCCGGCCCACGGCCTGACCCTCACCGCGGTCGACTACCCGCCGGACACCGAACTCGCCGCCCGCGCCGAGCAGACCCGCAACGTCCGCACCTCGCCGCAGATCTGAGCTGCTCCTGCCGGACTCGCATCGAGCCCGGTTCAAGAAGTGAGGAGATCCCTCCTTCACTTCGAGAGGAGTAGCCAGCTCATGAACGAAGAGTTTTTGCGGCTCTTGCCCAGCGTTCGGTTGACCGAGGCGGAAGTCAGCGAGGCATTCGCGGAAGTCGAATCCGAAGATTGCGTCGGCCGAAGCGATGCGGTCGCGGCTCTCGGGCAGCGGTTGCGAGCCACGCGTGCGCCGTTCTGGCCGCCGATCCCCGGGCTCTCTTGAACAACGAAAGCGGGTGGCTCCCGAGGGAACCACCCGCTTTCGCTTGTCAGGAGCGGCGAACTTCAGTCGCCGCGGCGGACGGGGCCCAGCAGTTGCTGCTCCTTGCCCGTCGTCACCAGGCGCAGCGGGCGCCACAGGTTGCGGCCCAGGGCCACCACCTGGTCGTCCTTCAACGTCGTCAGCTGGCGCATCATCTGCGGCGGCAGGCGCCAGATGCGGGCCGCCAGCTCGGCCTGGCCCGCCGGGAGGCGCTGCATCAGGACCAGGTCCGCCGCGTTCGCCGTCGCGCCCGCCTGGGGGTGCAGGTACGGCAGGACGTAGATCGTCGTCTGCCACGGTGACCTCGGCGGGAACAGGTCCTGCGGGGTCGGGCCGCCGTCGGTGACCACCAGCAGCGGGGCGTCCTCCGACGGGCGGGGCAGCTCGATCGGGGACAGCCGGCGGATCTGGACCAGCGGGGACGGCCGGCCGTCGCGGCTGCCGGCCGCGCGGGAGAGCACCTGCCACTCGGTCGGGCGGCCGGTGGCCACCACGACCCACGCGCCGACCGCCATCGCGCGCATCGCCACCTGGCGGGCCAGGTACAGCCCGCCCACCAGCACGATGCGGGTCGGCGTCGAGCGCAGCGCCGAGATCGTCAGCGGCTCGCCCTTGAGGCCCGAGCCGAGCACGATGCCGCCGCGGTCGCCCGAGGGGCTGATCGCGTCGAGCATCGCGGGGTCCACCGTGAACTCCGGCGCCACACCGGTGTTCTGCCCGGCGTCGCGGAGACGGGACGTCATGCTGTGCCTCCGATCGGCAACGTCGCGGCGAGCGCGGAGACCTGCAGCCCCCGCAGCGGCGTCAGATCCACGCCCAGCCGCTCGGACAGGCCGTGCAGCCGCTGGTCGGCGGCGTCGAGCTCACGCGGGTTGCGCGCGCTCAGCCGGACCACGCCGCGCAGGCCGATCTTGCCCTCGTCCGAGGCCGGCGAGATGGACATCGCGACCGACGCCGAAAGCGCGCGGACGCTCGTCAGCGCGTTCAGGCTGCCGGTGATCTTGCCCTTCGGCCAGCCGGTGATCGCGTAGCTCGCGTGGCCGATGCCGGCCGCGGTCACGCCGGACCACCGCTCCTGCAACGTCACCTTGTCCGGCGAACCGGCGACCGACGTCAGCTCCGCGGCGGAGATGCTCGAGCGCAGCAGCTCGTCCGGGTCGAGCGGCCGGGTCGGCACTCCCTGGGACTCCAGGGCGTTGCGCACGCGGGAAAGCGCGCCGATCAGCGCGCGGTGGGCGCCGACGACGCCGCCGCCGCGCTCCCGGATCGCCGCCGGGCAGCGCTTCGGGTCCAGCCGGATCGCGACCCACGTCGTCCGCCGCGCCGCCGCGGGCAGCGGGCCGAGCACCTCCATGTAGGAGCTCAGCGCCGGCGAGTCCGACGGCAGCGCCGCGCTGCCCGGGTAGCAGTGCCAGATCATCTGGATGGAGTCGAGGACCACTCCGCGGTCCTCCAGGCACGGGGCGAGCGCCGCGAGCGGCAGGCTCGGCGCGTCACCGGCCTGGGTGATCATCGCCGGGGTGGGTTCGACGAGCAGCACGGCCGTCCAGGTGCCGTCGTGCCAGGCGAGCCCGACCTGCTGGCGCTCGTGGTCGACGCCGTGCGCGACGACGAGGTCCGGGACGGCGATGCGGAGCAGGTTCACGCGGGCGTCGTCCGCGCCGGTGACCGCGGTCTCCTCGGCGGCCATCGCCTCGACGGTGCTCGGCGGCAGCGGCTCGGCGACGCGGTCGTGGGACCGGAAGGAGTACCGCATCGTCAGGCCGACCCACTGGGTGAACCAGCGGCCGCGCCAGCGCAGCAGCGCGACGATCAACGCGAACGCGAGGATGCCGATCCCCACGTACTTCAACGACATGTCGATGGCGAGCAGCACCAGCCCGACCGCGAGGCCGACCTCGAGCACGACGAGGTTCGCCACGGGGAGCGGGCCGAGGTTCACGCCCGAAGAACGGCGCCGCGCCGGCGGGGCCATCCGGGTCGCGCCGGCCGGGGGAGTGGGCGCGCCGCCGGAGTCTCCGGAACCGGGCCCCTGCGGGCCGCCGGGACCGCCGGGTCCGCCAGGTCCACCCGGGCCGCCGGGACCTCCCGGTCCGCCAGGGCCGCCGGGTCCACCCGGGCCGCCGGGACCGGGGCGACCCGGTCCGCCGGGGCCACCAGGGCCGGGACCGGGGCCGCCGGGGCCACGCGGGGGTCCGCCGGGGCCGCCACCGGGCCCCTGGGGTCCACCAGGACCACCGGGTCCGCCAGGGCCGCCACCGGGTCCGCCCGGCACACCGCCAGGGCCGCCCGGCACGCCGCCGGGGCCGCCGGGAAGGACGTTGGGGCCGGTCGGTCTGCCCGGGCGCGGCGGCGGGCCCGGCTGACGGCCGGGCGGCGGGGGCCCGGGTGGGCCAGGCGGACGTGGAGGGTTGGTGACGGACATCCGCGCTTTCTCTTCCCCTCGTGCTTGCTGCGTACCCGGAAGCCGGGTCCCGGGGAGTCCGACACTAGCTTGGGTTGGTAGAAACCCCACACCAGACGGTCCCCGTACGGCTATCCTGCGGAACCGTACCGCGACGGGGAGAGCTGTAGGTCGAGAATGCCATCAACACCCACGACTAAGTCTCAGGTTCAGGCGTACAAGTTCGTCCTGCGCCGGATGCAGTCGGCACTGGTCCGGCGCGACGCCGTGATGTTGCACGACCCGATGCGCACCCACACGAGGGCCACGATCGTCGGTGTTGTGCTCGGTGCTCTCGGCGCCATCGTGTTCGTCGTCTGGGGGCTGCTCAGCCCGGCGCCGTCGGTGCCCGAGTCCGGCGGCATCGTGATCGGCGAGCAGTCCGGCACGGTCTACGTCGTGATGGGGAACCCGAAGACGCTCGTCCCGACCTTCAACCTCGCGTCTGCGCGGCTTCTGCTGCTCGCGCAGCAGAAGCAGTCGTCCGGCGCGGCCGGTGGCAACACCGCCGCGGCACCGGCGGCGCCCGCGGCGCCGGCCGCTGTGAAGAATCCCACGGTCGTTTCGGATGAACAGCTGAAGAACATCCCGCGCGGAAAACTGACCGGAATTCCCGACGGCCCGCAACTGATTCCGGGGGATTCGCAGCGGACTTCCGCGAATTGGGCCGTCTGCGACCAGGTTCAGCTCGATCCTTCGCTGCCGCAGCCCGACAGCGTGAACAAGACCAACACCTACGTCTTCGGCGGAATCGCGCCGAGCGCCCTCGGCACCGAGCTGGGCGAGAAGGACGCGCTGCTCGCCGCGGCGGACAACGGCAAGACCTACCTGATCTACCGCCTGCCGAGCACGCAGAACCGCCCGAACGCCAACACCGTCCGCGCCGAGATCGACACCAGCGACTCGCACAACGCCGTCTCGACGGCCCTGCAGCTGAACCAGAAACCGCGGAAGATCACGCAGGGGCTGCTGAACGCCATCCCCGAGGTCGCGCGCCTGACCCCGCCGGTGATCGCGGACGGCAACGCGCCGGCCGACTTCGACGGCCTGACCGCGGGCGACGTCTTCTCCACGCAGCCGACCGGGGCCCAGCCGCAGTACTGGGCCATCACCACGGGCGGTATCCAGCAGGTGTCGAACGCGGTCGCCGACGTCATCCGCGTCGCGAAGCACGGCAGCGCGAGCAGGATCCAGGTCCTCGGCCTCGACAAGCTGTCCGGCGTCCGCGTCCTGCAGCCCACCGACCCGGACTACATCAAGGTCGACGACTTCCCGCGCACGGTCCCGACCATCCTCGACGCGACGAAGAACTCGGCGGTCTCGTGCCTCGGCTGGTCGGTGGTCGGCGACGGCAACAACCGCGACGCCCACACCTCGGTCTACATCGACACGCAGCTGCCGGGCCAGAACAGCCACGGCGACAAGTTCAGCACCATCAAGGTCACCACGCCCGGCCCGAACCGCGTGCCGGTCAACGGGTTCTACCTGCAGCCCGGGTTCGGCGCGGTCGTCCAGTCCGCCACCGGCCAGGCGAGCTTCGGCAAGGGCTCGATCCAGCTGATCTCCGACCGCGGCATCCGCTACAGCGTCCCGGACGCCGCGACCGCGGACGCGATCGGCCTGAACAACCGGCAGCCGGCGCCGGAGTCGATCATCGGCCTGCTGCCGACCGGTGCTTCCCTCAACACGCAGGACGTCCTGCGGGAGTTCGACTCCGTGCCGATCGACCCGAACGCCGGCTCGTTCCCGACGCCCGGCCCGCAACCGGGCAGCTGAGCGGAACCATCGGGCTTCTCTGCGCGTCACACGCTCGGATGGTCTTCTCGCGAGCGGAGGTGCCGTGGCCGGCTTGAGGATGGACGGCGTGGTCGTCGCCGAGTACGCCAAGACGGCCGAGGAGGCCGCTGCCGAGCTGGATTCGGCGGCGGCCGACGTCGGCGGCGAAGGCGTCTCCGACGAGTCCTACGGCGCTCTGGGGGCGCGGATCGGCCTCGGTGCGTCGTACGGCCGCGCGGCCGGGGCGTTGCGGCAGCAACTGGCCGACGGCGCCGAGGCGCTGCGGTCGGCCGCGGACGCCCTGCGGCACGTCACGGTCCGCCACAGCGGGCAGGACGCCGAGGCCGCGGAGCTGATCAAGCGTGCCGGGAGGCTCGGATGATGTTCGCCGAACCGGAAGCGTCCACCGCTTCCATCCCGCACCCCCTGGCCAAGCGGACCGCCGCCGTACCGGCGGCTCCCGCCGTCACCTTCGGGCCGGCCGCGGAAGGCGACGAGATCGCCGCGACGGCCGAGCCGTACCTGTCGTACCTCACGGACCTTTCGGGGCAGCTGGGGCTGATCGACCCTGTCGAGACGTACTTCCGCCCGCTGATCGGCCGCTGGGGCGACCTCGCCGCCGAAGCCGGCCGGCTGCGTCAGGCGGCCGCCGCGGCGGCCGCGGTGTCCGCACGGCTCGACGACCAGCTCGGCCGGCTGGACGGCGGCTGGGAAGGTCGTGACGCGGACGCGTTCGTCGCGTACATCCGCGAGATCGGCGCGGCGGGCGGCGACCTCCAGGAGGCGCTCACCGTCCTCGCCGGCGCCCTCGACGACCTGGTGACGACCTTGCGCCACGTCGTCGTCGACCTCGTCGAAGTCCTGGTGGACGCGGCGGAACTGGTGTCGGAGTCGATGACCCTCCCGAGCGGCGGCACCCGGCGGGCGCGGACGCAACTGCGGGAGACGCAGGACTCGGCGAAGGCGCTGTACGAGACCGCACGCGACGTCCTGGAGGCGTTCGACCGGCTGTGCGAGGGCGTCGACGACCCCGACGTGACCACCCGGAGTGTCGAGATCAACCACCGGTACCCGCAGGACCGGTTCCGGTTGCAGGACACGGAATCCGGCGCGGCGGCTGCTTCTTCGACGGCTTCGACGGGCTCGGACCCGGCTTCGGACCCGGGTTCCGGCGAAGTCATGACGGCGGCCGCGGCGGAAGAGGGCAAGCACACCGACTCCGGTCAGCCCGCGGACGCGGCCACCCAGCAGGCGCCGGTCGCGCCGCCGGTGGAAAGCACCGCGGACCACAGCGCGTCGGGCATGCCGATGATGCCGATGATGGGCATCGGCGGCTTCGGTGGTGGCGGCGGCCAGGCCCGCCGTCCGTCGAAGAACCGGCCGATGATCAAGTCGTCGGAACTGCTCGGCGAGCCGGACCTGGTCGCCCCGCCGGTGATCGGCGAAGACGAGACGGCGCCGAAGCCCAAGCCTCCGGCGCCGCCCGCGAAGTAGCGCCCGCGGTCAGCGGGCCGAGCCCGTGGTCTCCGGGCGGTTGCGGCGGATCGTGCGCATCACGAACAGCGTGATCAGCAGGGCCACCAGGCCGCCGCCGGTGCCGGCCAGGGCCACGATCATCGGGGTCGAGCTGCGGTCGTCGGCCGGCGGGAGCTGGGCCATCTGCGGTCCGGGGTCCGAGGCCACGACCCCGACCTCCGACGGCAGGCTCTGCGTCAGGGCCGCCACCGGGTCGATCACGCCGGCGCCGACGAAGGTGTCGCGCCCGCCCGGGGCGGCCGGGTGCTGGGCGGTTTCCTTGATCCGGTTGACGACCTGCTTGGCGTCCAGGTTGGGGTACTTCGCCCGGACCAGGGCCGCGAGGCCTGCGACATAGGGCGCCGCGAAACTCGTGCCTTGGATTTCGCTGGCCTTGTCGCCGCTTTCGAACGTCAGGTTCGCCAGTCCCGCCGAACCCTCGGCGGGGTCCAGCGAGATGATCTGCGTCCCGGGGGCCGCGACGCCCACCCACGGGCCGTGCACGCTGAACGGCGCCACGCTGCCCGTGCTGTCGATCGCCCCCACGGAGAGCACGTCATCGGCGAACCACGGCGGTGTGACGATCGTCTTCGGCTTCCGCGAGTCCGGCTGGTCGTTCTGCGGGCAGGTGTCCGTCGCGTTGCCCGCGGCGGCGATGACGACGATGTTCTGCGACGCCGCGAAGTGCACGGCTGCCTGAACCTGCTGCTCGCCCTCGGTGATCGACCCCGTCGCGGTGCGGCAGTTGTCGACCGACATGTTGATGACACTGGCTTCGTGCCGCTGGGCGATGCCGTGGATGATCTCGGCCAGCGTCTTGAGCGTGCCCGCGGTGCCGGCCTTCTCCAGCTGGCGGCCGCTGTTGGTCTGCCCGGGCGAGGTCTCGTCGCCCTCACTGCCGCCGCCGCCACCGCTCGGGGGCAGCGAGCTTTCGGAGCCGGCCGGCGGGTTCGTGCTCGACGACGGGGTGCCGCTGCTGCTGGCCGGCGGCGACGACGACGAGGGGGGAGTCGTGTCGGGCTCGTAGTTCTCGCTCAGCTGGCGGTAGGAAACGATCGTCGAGTCCGGGGCGACACCGACGAACCCGACCTCCGGGTCGTCCGGCTTGCCCGCGATGATCCCGGCGACCTCCGTGCCGTGCCCGTCGCAGTCCTCGAGGCCCGGCGCGGCGTTCTTCGGCGTCGAGACGTATTCGCCGCCCGACACCAGCCGGTCCTTGAGCCACGGGTGGGGGGTCACGCCGGTGTCGATCACCGCGACCCTGATCCCGCCTCCGGCACTGCCGGTGGCCGCCTTGACGATGTCCTGCGCCTTGGCGATCTGCAGGTACTCCTGGCCCCAGGGCCGGTTCTTGAGCACGATGTTCTGGCCGAGGACAGCGCGCTGGACGCAGCCCTTCGACTGCTTGTACGTCTTGTCCGGCTTGCGCTCGTCCGGGATCAGCTTGCTGTCGTCCACCGGTGGCGGGGTCGCGTAGTAGCCGTCCGCCGGGGCCGTCTGCGCCCACACCGGCAGCGCGACGCTCAGCGGCGCGAGTACGCCGATGGTGCCCGCCAGCAACGCCGTGGTCGTTCGCCGGGTCGCGCCGAAGCGGCGTCCTACTGCCATCCGAGGTTCACCTGATCCGGTCACTTGAAGTTCAGGTGCCGCAGGGTGGTGTAGAGGTCCATCACACCCAGGGCGAGCGGGAGCACCGACGCGATGCAGAGCGCCTCGATGATCTCCACCGTGCGCCGCAGCGGCGGGGAGAAGCGCTGGTTCGGGAAGATCACGCCGACCACGAGCGCGCCCGCGGCCAGCAGGATCAGCACCCCGAAGACGATGAGCAGGCGGTTCTGCGGGCTCGACGTCGTCAGCCAGCCGATCGCGATGCCGGTCGCCGAGACCATGCCCGTGGTGAGCAGGGCGATGGCCTGGCTGCCGTTCGCGTAGGCGCGGGCGCGCAGCAGCAGCACGAGCGTCGCGACGACACCGAGGATGATGCCGAAGACGCCGGGCGCGGAGGAGGCGATGACCGCGGCCACCGCGACCGTGGCGCCGCAGCCGATCATCAGGCCGGTCATGTAGTTGTGCGCGATCGCCGTGCGGCGCTCGATCGCCCGGTAGTCGGGGAAGCCGGAGTCTTCCTTGAGCTCCTCCGCGCTGCCCGGGACGTGCGGCAGCGGCAGCTTCGCGAGCCAGATCGTGGCGCGCGGCAGGATCGAGATGCAGGCGAGGGCGACGGCGATGGTGCCCGCCGCGATGCCGGCCGCCGGGTGCGCGATGAGCGTGCCGAACAGGAACGCCAGCGCCCCGAAGGTGCCCGCGGTCGCGGCGGCGATGAACGTCGTGATGCCGGCGCCGATGACCATGATGCAGACCGAGGCGACGATGATCACGAGGACCGCGCCGAGCAGCAGGTTCGCCCGCAGGGACAGCCCCGGCACGATGTAGAAGCCGCTGACGAAGGCCAGCGGCAGGCCGCCCGCCGCGGCGACGAGCACGCCGGTCGACTCGGCCTGGTAGGCCTTCGCGAGTGTCGCGCCGATCGCGACGCACGCGATCGCGCCGATACCTCCGGCGATGGCCGCGCCGAGCGCGCTGCCGCCGTAGAACGACCCGCTGAAGAACAGTGCGACGGCCGCGACGACCAGCGCCAGCCCGCCCGCGACGTGCCCGAAGCGGTGGGCGGTTTCCTTGGTCCACGGCCGGAAGCTGTCGGGGGAGGATTCGGCGATCGCGTCGACGACGTCGTCGTACAGCGGCGGCGGCGGGTTTTCGTTGCGCTTGCGCAGCTGCAACAGCTCACCGTCGACGATGCCGAGCGAGGCGAGCGTGCGGCTGGGGTCGAGCGGGGCGTCGCCGAGCTTCGCCAGCGCCCAGCCGCCGTGGCGGGCACCGCCGTCGGGCGACGCCTCCTTGGCCATGTCGAGCAGCATCGGGAGGAGATCGGCCACCGCGACGTCGGCGGGCAGCGCCACGTCGATCCGGGTGGAGGGCGCCACCACCGTCACCCTGCTGAAAACTGTCGTGCCCGTAGCCACTGAACTGCCCCCGCTCGGTTGGTACTGCTCCCGGGGAACTTATACCGGACCCGGGTGCCGACATCATCGAACGTCCGAAATTCACTGCCCGCCGCAGGTCAGGACGCGCACCGCGGGATCACTGCCGGTCGTGGGCCGTACACTCGCCGGACGAGGGCAGGGACGCCCGACGTGGGTCACCGAGGCGGTTGCGGCATCCGCCGGAATTCCTCCGCGACGTTCGATAGGTTGTTCCGCGCACCTTGCGCACTAAACGGTGGCCGCCATCGTCGAGTTTGAAGAGGGGTCCTTCGATGAGCACGCTGCAGTTCAAGAAGTCGCCGCGGCTGGCGGCACCGCGCCCGCCGGGTGGTGAGGTGCACCTCGAGCCGCCGCCCGAGGTCCCCCGCGTCATCCCCGGCAACATCGTCATGAAGGCGCTGCCGATCGTGATGATCGTCGCGTCGCTCGGGATGATGGTCTTCATGTTCCAGGCCAGCAACCGGAACCCGATGATGATGGCCATGGGCGGCATGATGGTCGTCGGCACGCTCGGGATGATGGCCGGCGGTGGCGGCAAGGGCGGTGGCGCCAAGCGCGCCGAGATGGACGAGGACCGCAAGGACTACCTCCGTTACCTGGGCCAGATGCGCGATCGCGCCCGCGAGGCGATGGTCGACCAGCGGGCCGCGCTCGAGTGGGTGCACCCGGACCCGCAGTCCCTCTGGTCGCTGGCGGCCAGCCGCCGGATGTGGGAACGCCGCCAGAACGACCAGGACTTCCTGCACCTGCGCGTCGGGCGCAGCTCGCACCGCCTCGCGACGCGGCTGGTCCCGCCGCAGACCGGGCCGGTCGACGAGCTGGAGCCGATCGCCACCCTCGCGCTGCGCCGGTTCGTGCGCGCGCACTCGATCGTGCCGGACCTGCCCACCCAGATCACGTTGCGCGGGTTCGCCGCGGTGAGCATGCAGGGCGACCGGGCGCTGACCCGCGGCCTGACCCGCGCGATGCTCGCGCAGATGGTCACCTTCCACAGCCCCGACGACGTGCTGATCGCGGTCGCCACCGCCGGTCGCGCGAAGGAGGAGTGGGAGTGGGCGAAGTGGCTGCCGCACGCCCAGCACCCGACGATGTCGGACGGCATCGGCCAGCTCCGCATGATGGCCGGCTCGCTGGCCCAGATCGAGAACTGGCTCGACGAAGAACTGCGTGACCGCCAGCGGTTCTCCCGCAACGCCACGCCGGCGCCGGACCAGCCGCACGTCGTGATCATCGTCGACGACGCCGAGGTGACCCGCGAAGAGCAGATCATCCTCGAGGAGGGCCTGGTCGGCGTCACGCTGATCGACCTGTCCGACTCGATCGGCAATCTCGCCGCCCGCCGTGGCCTCCGGCTGGTCGTGGAGGCCGACAGGCTCGGTGCGCGCAGCGCCGGCGGCGTCGAGTGGTTCGGCCGCCCGGACACCCTCAGCGTCGTCGAGACGGAGTCGCTCGCGCGGCTCATCTCGCCGTACCGCGTCGGTGGCGCGGCCGGCCAGGACGTCAGCGACGAAGAGCCGCTGCTGTCCAACCCGTCGCTGCTGGAGCTGCTCGGCATCCCGGGCGACCCGATGACCTTCGACGTCCAGCAGGCGTGGCGGCCCCGCCCGATCCGCGACCGCTACCGCGTCCCGTTCGGGGTCGGTGAATACGGCCAGCCGGTCGAGCTCGACATCAAGGAAGCCGCGGCCGAAGGGATGGGCCCGCACGGCCTGTGCATCGGCGCGACCGGTTCCGGCAAGTCGGAGTTCCTCCGCACGCTGGTGCTGGGCATGCTGGCCACGCACTCGTCGAGCACGCTCAACTTCGTCCTCGTCGACTTCAAGGGTGGCGCGACCTTCCTCGGCCTGGACAAGGCGCCGCACGTCTCCGCGGTCATCACCAACCTCGCGGACGAGGTCACGCTGGTCGACCGCATGAAGGACGCGCTGGCCGGCGAGATGAACCGCCGGCAGGAAGCGCTGAAGAACGGCGGTAACTTCAAGAACGTCTGGGAGTACGAGAAAGCCCGCGAGAACGGCGCCGACCTCGACCCGCTGCCCGCGCTGTTCATCGTCTGCGACGAGTTCTCCGAACTGCTCGCGGCGAAGCCGGACTTCATCGACCTGTTCGTCGCGATCGGCCGGCTGGGCCGGTCGCTGCAGATGCACATGCTGCTCGCCTCGCAGCGCCTGGAAGAGGGCAAGCTGCGCGGTCTCGACTCGCACCTGTCCTACCGGATCGGCCTGAAGACGTTCTCGGCGGCGGAGTCCCGCGCCGCGATCGGCGTGCCGGACGCGTTCGAGCTGCCGTCGGTCCCCGGTGGCGGGTACCTCAAGTTCGACACGTCCACGCTGGTGCGGTTCAAGGCGTCCTACGTCTCGGGCCCGTACCGCCCGGCCGGCATCCAGGCCGCGGGCCCGGCGGCGACGGTCGTGCGCGCGGACAAGCGCCCGCAGCTGTTCGTCCCGGACTTCGTCGAACTGCCGAAAGAGCCGGAACCGGAGCTGCTCGACGCGGCGCCGAAGGTCGAAGAGCGGCAGCAGCCCGAGGAGGCGGTCGAGCCCAGCGAGCTGGACGTCATCGTCTCGCGGCTGATCGGGCAGGGCCCGCCGGCGCACGAGGTGTGGCTGCCGCCGCTGAAGGACCCGAACTCGCTCGACACGCTGCTGCCGAACCTGAACCCCACCGACGACCGCGGGCTGTCCCCGGTCGGCTTCTTCGGCAACAGCCGGCTGCAGGTGCCGCTGGGCATCGTCGACCGGCCGTACGAGCAGCGCCGTGACCCGCTCTGGGCGGACTTCTCCGGTGCGGCCGGCCACGGCGTGATCGTCGGCGGCCCGCAGTCGGGCAAGTCGACGATGCTCCGCACCCTGATCATGTCGATGGCGCTGACCCACACGCCGGAAGAGGCGCAGTTCTACTGCCTCGACCTCGGTGGTGGCACCCTGGCCGGGCTGGCCGACCTGCCGCACGTCGGCGGGGTGGCCGTGGCCCGGCGCGAGCCGGACAAGGCCCGCCGGATCGTGGCCGAGCTGACCACCCTGCTCGTCGAGCGGGAAGGCCGGTTCGGGGCGATGGGCATCGACTCGATGACCGAGTTCCGCAACCGCAAGCGCCGCGGCGAGATCCGGCCCGACCAGGACCCGTTCGGCGACGCGTTCCTCATCGTCGACGGCTGGCGGGCCCTGCGTGACGACTTCGAAGAGCTCGAGACCACGATCACCCGGATCGCGACCCAGGGTCTGTCCTACGGCGTGCACGTCGTCATCGCCGCCAACCGCTGGGCGGACATCCGCCCGGCGATCAAGGACATGATCGGCACCCGGTTCGAGCTGCGCCTCGGTGACCCGACCGAGTCGGACATCGACCGCCGGGTCGCGGTCAACATCCCCACCGGGCGGCCGGGCCGCGGCCTGACGCGGGAGAAGCTGCACCTGCTCGGCGGCCTGCCGCGGATCGACGGGTCGAGCGACCCGGAGACCATCGCGTCCGGCGTGGCCGACGCGGTGGCGAAGATCAAGGCGGCCTGGCGTGGCCGGGTGGCCCCGCAGGTCCGCCTGCTGCCGGAGATGATCACCTACGACGAGGTGCTGAAGCTCGACACGGCCCGCGAGTCGAAGCTGATCCCGATCGGGGTCAACGAAGAGGACCTGCAGCCGATCTACCTGGACTTCAACGCCGAGCCGCACTTCTACGCGTTCGCGGACGGCGAGTCGGGCAAGACGAACCTGCTGCGGCAGATCGCCCGGGGCATCTCCGAGCGGTTCACCTCGAAGGAAGCGCTGATCCTGCTGGTCGACTACCGGCGCACGATGCTCGGTTTCGTCCAGGGCGACTCGCTGCTGGGGTACGCGGTGTCGGCGGCGCAGCTGGAGAGCATGGTCAACGACGTCTTCAACTCGATGACGCGCCGCCTGCCGGGGCCGGACGTCACGCAGGAGCAGCTGAAGACGCGGTCGTGGTGGAAGGGCCCGGAGCTGTTCATCCTGGTCGACGACTACGACCTGGTGGCCACCTCGACCAACAACCCGCTGCGGAAGATCTCCGACTTCCTGCCCCAGGCCAAGGACGTCGGCCTGCACCTGGTGGTCGTGCGGCGCACCGGTGGTGCGAGCAAGGCGATGTACGACCCGATCATCGGCAAGCTCAAGGAGATCGCGGCGCCGGGCATGGTGATGAACGGTTCGCGGGACGAAGGCGCGCTCGTCGGCAATATCAAGGCCAGCTCGATGCCGCCGGGCCGGGGCAACATGCTGACCCGCAAGGCGGGTAAGCAGCTCATCCAGGTCTCGTGGATCCAGCCGGACTGAGTACGGCGGCGGGGCGCGCCTTCGGCGACGGGGTAGGTTTCCTCCCCGAGGGTGCGCCCCGCCGGCGTGATCGCGGTGGCGCGGGGGATCGCGGCGAATAGTGCGGGAGCTTCGGGTGACAGTGCGGGTTGCGGTGGACTTCGGGACATCGAGTACCTGTGTCGTCGCCTCGGTGAACGGGCGCGATCCGCAGGTCGTGGTGATCGACGGCCAGCCGCTGATGTCCTCGGCGGTGTACGCGGCGGCCGACGGCACGCTGTTCGTCGGCCAGGAGGCCGAGCGGCAGGCGGCGGTCGACCCGTCGCGCTACGAACCGAACCCCAAGCGCCGGATCGACGAGGGCGAGCTGCTGCTCGGTGACAGCGTCCTGCGGGTCACCGACGTCGTGCACGCCGTGCTCGGCCGCGCGGTCGCCGAAGCGCGCCGGCTGGCCGGTGACGCCGAGGTCGACCTGCTCGTGCTGACCCACCCCGCGGACTGGGGCGCCATCCGCACCCGGCTGCTGCGGCAGGCGGCCGGCGGGCTGGCGCGCGAGGTCGCCCTGGTGCCGGAGCCGGTCGCGGCGGCGGTCTACCACGCCGCGACGTTCGCACCGCAGGACGTGACCAACGACCGCACCGTGGAGTTCAGCGGCCGTCCCGGTGACGCGCTGGCGGTGCTGGACCTCGGCGGCGGCACGGTCGACGTCAGCGTCGTGCGCCGCCTCCCGCCGGACAACGCCCGGGATCGCGCCGGCCGCCCGCAGCGCGGCGGCTTCCAGGTCCTCGCCACTCGCGGCGACCCCGCCTTCGGCGGCGCGGACATCGACCAGGCCCTGCTGGAGCACGTCGGCGAGCTCGTGGCGGGCGGGGAGCAGGACGCCTGGCGCCAGCTGGTCGAGGGCCGCGAGCTCGTCGACCGGCGACGCCGTCGTGTCCTGCGCCAGGACGTGCGCGGCGCGAAGGAGACGCTGTCGCGGCACGCCTACACCGACGTCCCGATGCCGCCGCCGTTCGCCGACGCGCACGTCACCCGCGAGGACCTCGAGCGGCTGATCGCGGCGCCGCTGGGCCGCGCGGTGGAACTGACCGTCGCGTCGATCGGCGACGCCGGCCTGCGGCCGAAGCAGCTCACCGCGATCTTCCTGGTCGGCGGGTCGAGCCGGATCCCGATGATCTCCCGGCTGGTGCACGAGCGCACCGGCGTCGTGCCGACGAGCCTCGACCAGCCCGAGACGGTGGTCGCGCGCGGCGCGCTGCGCGCGGTGCTGGTCGACCCGGACCGCACCGGTGCTCTCCCCGGCGAGGCGATGGCCCGGATGGGCGCTGTCCCGGGCGGCGCGCTGAACCCGGCGGCGCAGCGCACGGAGGTCGTCCGCCCCGGCGACGTCGCCCCGCGCCCGGCTCCGCCCCGCTCCACGCCGGCGCAGTTCACCCCGCCGAACGCGAACCGGCCCGGACCGCCGCCCTCACCGCCCCACGGCCAGCCGGCGGCCCGCCCGTGGACTCCGGCGGCCGGGCAGCCCGCGATGAGCGGTCCTGGCGGCCCTCCGGGGCCTCGCCCCGGCGGCGCGTCCGCGGCCCCGCCGTCGCCCGAGCCGCCCGCGAAGAACCGCAAGAAGCTGTGGGGCGTCGTGGCCGTCGCGGTGGTCGTCGTGGCCGCGCTCGTCGTCGGCGGGGTGCTCCTCTTCACGCGTGACAGCACCCAGGCCGAGACCGGCCGGACGCTCTCGCAGTACGACTTCAAGTTCGTCTCGCCGAACGACTGGGTCCAGACCGACGACCGGGTCGCCGAGCGCCAGGTCGTCATCCACCCGCAGGAGTCGGCGGACGGCAACGACCTGCTCGTCGCGCAGGAGTACGTCATGGACTACGACGCGACGGCGGATCCGCAGAAGCTCGCGGACGAGCTCCGCAAGAGCGCGGAGAACGATTCGCAGCAGCAGTACAGCGCGTACGACCCGAACCTGTCGTACGCGGGCCGGACGGTGATCTTCTACCACCAGGTCAAGCCGGACCGCCCCGACATCCAGGTCGACTGGTACGTCGTGGCGAAGGGCCGGATCCGGGTCCACGTCGGCTGCCAGTACGTGAAGCCCGAGCTGCGCGACCGGGTCGCCGCCGCGTGCACGCAGGCCGTGCGCACGGTGGAAATCCTCAACTGAGAGGAGGGCACGCGGTGCCGTCCGAGGAATTCGAAAGCGCCGCGGCGTCCTTCAAGCGGATCGGTCAGGACGCGGTGACGCACGCCCGGCGCGTCTCCGGGTCCGCGAAGGCGCGCAATCAGCGGCACCACAGCGAAAACGTCGAATTGCTGAAGCGAACGGGCCGCGGGGCGAAGTCCGGCGATCCGACGCCCGGCACGCTGCGCGCGGCCGCCGAACGGTTCCGCCGCGCCCGCGGGCTGACCGTTCCCGAGGTCCCGGACACCCCCGTTGTTCCCGATTCGGTTCCTTCGCGTTCGCAATCTGCCGCCCGTGCCCCTCGAACGAGTGACGACGACGAAGACTTTTCCCAGATGCGAATCATGAAACGCGACGGGTGAGTTCGGCCCGGTGCTCGCTGTGCGTGTGCTAACCCCGCTGGTGGAGAACACATTTCCGGGTGAGGTGTCGCCGGATCGGAGTGATCCGGGGATACCGGCCGCGATCGGTTCCCGCGAAGAGCGTTCACGCAAGCAACTACTTGCCGGCAAAGCACGACAAGGGGGAACCGGACATGGCAGGGTCTGCGTCGTAGGTCCGAACAAACGCACAAGACTTGTTACGGACAACCACCACTCTTGAAGGGGGTACCGGTATGAGCGCCGGAGCCGGATTCCAAGGAACAGTCGCACAGTTCACCGACGCTGAGGGCAAGGTCACCGAGGTCCGCGCGGGCATGGACGCCAACCTGTCCACGCTGCGCGACCGCATCGAGGCCACCCGCGCCGGCTGGCAGGGCGACGCGCAGAAGGCGTTCGACCACGTCATGCTGCGCTTCGACGACGACGCCCGCCAGATGAACCAGGCCCTCCAGAAGATCGCGGACCTGCTCCGCGAGGCCGGTTCGAAGTACGAGAAGTCCGAGCAGCAGCAGCAGGAGATCCTTGGCGCCGTCAACCGCGGCTTCGACGCGCTGGGCTGATCTTCACCTTCGTCTTTCTTTTCATTCACCCGAAATTCTTGAGTACAGAAGGAGCACATCATGCCTGATGGCGCCGGAATTGTCGTCAATTATGCCACCATCCGCGCGGCCGCGGACGACTGCCAGCAGACCGGTGGCGAGCTGCAGCAGGCGTTCGACCGCCTGAAGGACGACCTCAAGCCGCTGATCACCACCTGGACCGGTTCCGCCAAGGAGCAGTACGACCAGGCCCAGCGCACCTGGGACCAGAAGTTCGAGGACCTGAAGCAGGTTCTGGCGCAGATCGCCGCCGCCCTGCCGCAGATCGCCGACGGTTACCAGCAGACGGACAGCGCTGTCGAAGGCCTGTTCTGAGCCGCTAGCCCCGGGAACCACGGCGGGCCCGCACTTCGGTGCGGGGCCCGCCGTTTTCCGTTTGCGGGTAAGGGAAAACTCAGTGCGGCGCGCCGACTTCGTACTCGGGCCGGTCGTTGAGCACCCGCACGGTCACCTTCTTGGCCTGGCCGCCGATCTGCACCGTGCAGTCGAAGGTCGTGCCGTTCTGCGCGGCCTCGTTCGACGGGCACTGCGCGTTCTTCACGTCCGGCTCGCCGTAGCTCTCGTTCAGGACCTTCACCACACCGTCCTGAAGGGACTGCTGGTCCAGCACGTCGCCGCGGAACGCGCCGAGCAGCCACGCGCCACCGCCGCCGACCACGAGCACCAGGACCGCGATCCCGGCGATCAGCAACGGTTTTTTCGACTTCGGCTTCTTTTCCGGCGCCGCGGCGAACGCGCCCAGGCCGCCGTACTGCGACGGCTGGAACCCACCGCCGTACGGCTGCCCCGGCTGTCCCGGTTGCTGCGCGGGCCAGCCGCCGCCCGGCGTGCCCTGCTGGGGTGTCGGCTGCGACGGCGGTTGCTGCTGCTGCCAAGGCGCGTTCTGCTGTCCCTGCCACGGCCCGGAGAACGAGCCGGACGGGCCGGGCTGCTGCGGGGCCCACTGGCCGGTGTAGGACCCGGTGGCCGCGCCCGGGGCGTCGTTCTGCTGCCACTGCCCGGAATGCGGGCCGGTCGGCTGCTGTTCCGGCTGCCACGCCGGCGCCTGCGGGTTCGCGGGCGCCGGCGGGTCGGCCGGCGGCTGCCACCACTGCGGCTGCTGGTCGGGCGGCTGGGTCATCGGAGATCACCTCGGGTCGGGCGGTGGGGGACGGCCACGGGTCAGTTGCCCTGCGCGTCGCCGAGACGGCGGTAGAAGTCGTCCATCGCCGCCCGGTCGGGCAGCACGGTGATCTGCGCCGCGTCGGGCAGCTTCGGCATGTCCTGCAGGCTCGCCGGGCCGGTGAACTTGAACTCGTACTTGAGCTCGAGCTGGTGGCCGTCGCCGCCGAACTTGGCGTCCATCACGAACGAGACGAGGCTGCCGTCCGGGTTCAGCGTGATCGTGGTCGGCACCATGGCCTTGTTCAGCTCCGGCCCGATCTGGCTCGTGACGCTGTCCGGCAGGATCTCGACCCGGTCCTTGACGAAGACCTGGAACGGCACGTTGACCGTCAGCGCGGTCTTGCCGTCGCCGAGGCTCTTCGCCCCGCGGACCGCGCGCTTGTCGGCCTTGTAGGCCTCCACCGTCGAGTCGGCCATCCGGCACGGGGTCAGCACCCCGCCCCAGACGCACGGCTGGACCAGGCCGGCCTCGGGCTTCGGCATCGACACCCACGCCGTCGGCGAGACGCCCTTCTGCACGTACATCGGGCCGAGGTAGGTGTATTCGACCGGGCCGTCCGCGGGCGTGTACGTGTCGATGATCTCATCGGGGTTCTTCAGCGAGCGGTGCCGCACGACCCGGTTCTCCGGGCTGCCGGTGCGCGCCGACGTGACCGTGCTGTGGATCCACTTGTCGTCGAACTTGAAGTAGGCGTCGAGCGAGTTGGTGACGTTGCGCGTGTCGGTGATGCTGTCCTCGAGCTTGCCGATGAGCTGCTCGAACTTGCCGCCGACGTAGTCCGCCGCGTCGTCGCCCTTCGGCAGCGGCGTGCCCGCCTTGGCCTGGCCGCAGGCGCTGACGAGCGCCAGGAAAGCCCCCAGGACGAAGATCGCCGTCGGTCGTTTCCTCATCGCCGTCCCCATGCCTCGTCTGTGCCCGTGCTCCGGGCGCCCGGATCGTCTCATCCTCGCGTGTCGGGGCCGCGCGTGCGGGCACTTCGGCCGGAAAACCGGGTAGAGTCCGCAGGGGCCGGGCCTGTCCCGGTGCTTCCACCCACCCCCGATGCGTGGCTGCGGCGAGCGTGGGGGTATCTTCATATGTCGTTGTGCGTTGCGGCGCATCAGCGCGCTAGGCCCGCACAGAACCCACACGCAATGTTGACGACGAGGTAGACCCTTGCCCACGTACAGCCCCAAGCCCGGCGACGTCACTCGTGCCTGGCACGTGATCGACGCCGAGGATGTCGTGCTCGGCCGGCTCGCGACCGAGGTCGCCACGCTGCTGCGCGGCAAGCACAAGCCGACCTTCGCCCCGCACGTGGACACCGGTGACTTCGTCATCATCGTCAACGCCGAGAAGGTCGCGCTCACCGGAAACAAGCGCGAGCAGAAGTTCGCCTACCGGCACAGCGGTTATCCCGGCGGCCTGCGGAAGCGGTCGTTCGGCGAGCTGCTCGACACCAAGCCCGAGCACCTTCTCGAGAAGGTCGTGAAGGGCATGCTGCCGAAGAACAAGCTCGGCCGCGCCCAGGCCAAGAAGCTCAAGGTCTACGCCGGCCCGCAGCACCCGCACGCCGCGCAGCAGCCGCAGGCGCGCGAGATCACCAAGATCGCGCAGGTCGCGCAGTGAGTGAGGAACAGTCTGTGACCAGCACCGACCCCGAGACCGCCGAGGTCACCACCGAGGCGACCGAGACCGGCGCCGTCGAGACCCCCGAGACCCCCGAGGCTCCCGCCGCCGCCGAGACCCCGGTGGCGACGAGCGAGACCCCGGTGGCCACCAGCGAGACCCCGGCGGCGACCAGCGAGTCCGCCACCGCCCCGCGCCCGTCGCGGGCCGCGGGCGGCAACGCCCAGACCGTCGGCCGCCGCAAGGAAGCCGTCGTTCGCGTGCGTGTCGTCCCGGGCACCGGCGAGTTCAAGCTCAACGGCCGTACCCTCGAGGAGTACTTCCCGAACAAGGTGCACCAGCAGCTCATCAAGGACCCGCTGGTCCTGGTCGAGAAGCCGGACGCGTTCGACATCTTCGCCAACCTGCACGGTGGCGGCGTCTCGGGTCAGGCCGGCGCGCTGCGCCTGGCCATCGCCCGTGCGCTCATCGAGGTCGACGCGGACGACCGCCCGGCCCTCAAGAAGGCCGGCTTCCTGACCCGTGACGCGCGCGCCACGGAGCGGAAGAAGTACGGCCTCAAGAAGGCCCGTAAGGCCCCGCAGTACAGCAAGCGCTGATTCGCGCCTCTGGCGCAACCCACCGGAGCGCTCATCCGTCTATCGGATGGGCGCTCCGGCGTTTTTACCGACCCGCCCGGGCCGATGTCGCATTTCCGGTGCTCGGAGCGACATTCGGGGGTGGGGGAGAGCGTCCGGGAACGCTCGCTAGGTTGTCGTGGTGGTTGCGCTGCCGCAGCCGCTCTGAGGAGGTCGATCGATGGCACGCCTGTTCGGTACCGACGGGGTACGTGGCCTGGCCAACGCCGAGCTGACGCCGGAACTGGCCCTGGCGCTGGCCGCCAGCGCCGCCCGCGTGCTGGCCGCGCACGACCGCTCACACCGGCCGGTCGCGGTTGTCGGCCGGGACCCGCGCGCCAGTGGTGAGATGCTCGAAGCCGCGGTCGTGGCCGGGCTCACCTCCGCCGGCGCGGACGTCCGCCGGGTCGGCGTCCTGCCGACGCCGGCCGTGGCCTACCTGGTCGGCTCGCTCGAAGCCGACCTGGGTGTGATGATCTCCGCGTCGCACAACCCCATGCCGGACAACGGCATCAAGCTCTTCGCCTCGGGCGGGCACAAGCTCCCCGACGGCATCGAGGACGAGATCGAGGCCGGCCTCGCCGACGGCAAGATCCGCCCGACCGGCGCCGGTGTGGGGCGCGTCACGGACGTCGATGACGCCCTCGACCGCTACGCCGAGCACCTCCTCGCGGTGACGCCGCACTCGCTCGACGGCCTCAAGGTCGTCGTCGACTGCGCGAACGGCGCGTCGTCCGCGGCCGCGCCCGAGATCTACCGCCGGGCCGGCGCCGAGGTCGTCGCGCTGTACGCCGATCCGGACGGCGTCAACATCAACGAGCACTGCGGCTCCAACCACCCGGAGCGGCTGCGCGAGGCCGTCGTCAAGCACGGCGCCGACCTCGGCATCGCCCACGACGGTGACGCCGACCGCTGCGTGGCCGTCGACTCCGCCGGCGAGCTGATCGACGGCGACCAGATCATGGCCGTGCTGGCGCTCGCGCTGGCCGAGTCCGGTGAGCTGGCCAAGGACACGCTGGTCGCGACCGTGATGAGCAACCTCGGCCTGCACCTGGCGATGCGCGCCCACGGCATCACCGTGGTCACCACCGCGGTCGGCGACCGCTACGTCCTCGAGGAGCTGCGTTCCAGCGGCTTCGCCCTCGGTGGCGAGCAGTCCGGCCACGTCGTCCTCCCGGCGCACGCCACCACGGGCGACGGCCTGCTGACGGCGCTGCGCCTGATGAGCCGCATGGCCGAGACGGGCAAGTCCCTCGCCGACCTGGCGGCCGTGATGAACCGCCTGCCGCAGGTGCTGGTGAACGTCCCGGTCGCCGACAAGGCGGCGGTCGCGGATTCGACCGAGGTCCGGGTCGCCGTCGACGAGGTCGAGGCCGAGCTGGGTGAGGAAGGCCGGGTGCTGCTGCGCCCGTCCGGCACCGAGCAGCTGATTCGCGTGATGGTCGAGGCCCCGGCCCAGGCCACCGCCCAGGCCGCCGCCGACCGCCTGGCCGGCGTGGTCTCCGCCGTTTCGTAGTCTGCCGCGGCTCTCGTGAGTGGTTAGGGCGGTTAGAACCGCCCTAACCACTCACGAGAACCCGCGCCGAGGCCAGGCCGCGAAACACCGGGTGGGTCTTCCACCGCACGTCCTCGACCCGGCACCCGCCGGCGAGGACGTCGGCCAGCTCGCGCAGCGCGATCTCGCCCTCCGCCAGCGCCACGCCGGAGCCCGGGCAGGCGTGGCGGCCCAGGCCGAACGGCAAGCCGTCGGTCAGGGAGATCGCCACCGGACCTTCGGAACCGAACCGCAGGACGTACCGGGCCGGGCAGATCTCCGCCGCCAGCCCACGCACGCTCGTCCACGCGGCGCCCGAAGCCAGCGAAAGCCCGGCGCAGGCCAGGAAGTTCAGCGAGTTCTCGTACGCCGCGTGCGCCAGTACCACCGGGTTGATCGCCAGCTCGTCGTCGTCGAGCCGGCCCGCCGCGTGCGCCGCGCGCAGGGCCGCCAGGCCGCTGCCCGGCTCGGCCGGGGCCCGGCCGAGCTGCACCGACAGCCGGAACGCCGACGCCTGGCCCGGCCGGTCGGTGCCGCCGAAGACGTCGAGGTTCGCCGTGGTCGCTTCCAGGTGATCCAGGAAGACGCCGTCGAGCGGCACACCCAGCACCGCGGCCGTCACCAGGCCCGCGACCGGCCGTGCGAAGTCGTGCACCAGGTCGAATGACGCACCCAGCGCGCCGACCACCGCGATGATCTCCGCGCGCACCGGGTCCGGGAACGGCTCCAGCCCGGCGATGATCTCCCGCAGCACGCCGCGCACCCGCGTGTGGCCGTCGCCGTCGCGCAGCAGCACGCTGGGTGACCCGAGGCCGGGATCCGACGTCAGCTCCGGCGACCGCAGGGCGCGCGCGGCCGCGTCACGGCCCTCGACCACCGCGATCCCGTGCCACTCGAACTCGTCCATCGGCTCCCCACCGTAGGGCAGGATGGGGCCGTGCCGCCCGCAGCCGTCCCGGACGAGGTCCTGACCACGCCCCTCACGGACCTCCTGCTCCGCAACGCGGCCGAAGACCGCCCCGCGTTCACCTGCCGCGTCTTCCCGGGTCCGGCCGACCACACCCTGACGTGGCCGCAGCTGCTCGCGCGCGTCCGCGGGGTCGCCCGCGAGCTGCGCCGCCTCACCCGGCCGGGTGACCGGGTGGCGATCGTCACCCGCCAGGACCTCGGCTACGTCGTCGGCTTCCTCGGGACGCTGTACGCGGGGCTCGTCGCGGTGCCGCTGTCCGTCCCGGCCGGGCGCACGCACCGCGCCCGGCTCGAGTCGGCCCTCGCCGACGCCACGCCGTCGGTGATCCTCACCTCGAAGGACTTCCTGGACGGCCTGGCGTCGCGGCCGGAGGTCCTGCTCGCGATCGAGGACGTCGAGCCGGCCGACGCCGGGCCGCCCGCCGCGGTCGCCATGACCGACCCCGCGTACCTGCAGTACACGTCGGGCTCGACGAGCCGCCCGGCCGGCGCCGTGATCTCGCACCGCGCGCTCGTGGCCAGCTGCTGGCAGACGACCCGGTGCTACCACGCCGACGCGTCGACCCACCTGGCCGGCTGGGTGCCGTTCTTCCACGACATGGGGCTGGTCCTGCTCATCGGCACGCCGGTGTTCCTGGGCGCGCACTCGGTGTTCTTCACGCCGATGGAGTTCGTGCGCGACCCGCTGCGCTGGATCCGGCTGCTGGCCGAGCACCCGGGCGCGATCACGGCGGCCCCGAACTTCGCCTTCGACCTGGCCTCGGAAGCAGCCGAAGCCGCCGCAGCAGCCGGCGAGCTCGAAGACGTCGACCTGTCGCACGTGAACTCGGTGCTCAACGGCAGTGAGCCGGTCCGCGCGGCCACCGTCGAGGCGTTCGACCGCGCTTTCGCGCCGTTCGGCTTGCCGCGCGCGGCGCAGAAGCCGTGTTACGGCTTGGCGGAGGCGACGGTGTTCGTCGCCAGCGCGGGGGACGAGGGCCCGACGATCACCGAGTTCGACGGCGAGCCGCTGGTGTCGGCGGGGCGGCCGTACGGTCAGCGGGTCAAGATTGTCGACAAAGAGATCTGGGTAGCGGGCCCCAACGTCGCCGACGGCTACTGGGGACGGCCGGACCGCGGTGACGCCTTCGCCGAGCCCGGCTGGCTCCGCACCGGCGACCTCGGCTTCCTCCACGACGGCCTGCTGTACGTCACCGGGCGGCTCAAGGACCTGATCATCGTCGACGGCCGCAACCACCACCCGCAGGACATCGAGGCGACGATCGAGGCCGCGCACCCCGCCGTCCGGGCCGGCCGGGTCGCCGCGTTCGCGGTGCGGGACAGCCGCGGCGAGGGTGTGGCGGCGGTCGTCGGCGCCGCGGACCACGGCGACGCCGTGGCGAGCGCCGTCCGCCGGGCCGTGTCGGCGGGCCACGACCTGCCCCTGCGCGGCCTGTGGCTGGTCCGGCCCGGCGCGGTGCCGCGCACCTCCAGCGGCAAGGTCTCCCGCGCCGCGGCCCGCGACCGCTGGTGGGGTGAGAATGGGCGCCATGACTGACGCGGCCGCCTACGCCGGCGAGATCCGGAAGATCGTCTGCCTCGCGCTGGAGATCCCGCCGGAGCGGCTCGCCGACTCGACCCCGTTCGACGACATCGGCCTGACGTCCCGGCAGCGGATCCAGCTGCTCGCGCGGGTCGAGGTCCGCTTCGGCGTCTCCGTCGACCTGGACGAGCTCGACCGCCTGGTGGACGTCCGGGGTGTCGCCGAGGTCATCGCCGAAGCCGTCGAGGCCCAGCGCGCCACCGGGTGACCCCCGGGGTGCACTTTTCCGAAGTCCCGGCTGGCCACGCGGCCGAACGCTAGACTCTGTGTGCATCTGCGACGGCACCGATCGGCGTCCGGGCGCGTCACAGTCTTCGAACAGGTGCCAGGGACTGTGGGATCGAAGGGGGCAGCCACCATGCCAAACGGTTATGAAGCGAGTTCGGAAGCGATGACGCGGGCGCAGATCCGCCTCAACGACGTCGCCGACGACCCGGCGGGCGAAGCGAAGAAAGTCGCGCCGACGGCGATCGTGGCTGCGGACTTCGGCCGCGTCCACCAGGACGGTTTCGGCAAGTACAAGGCCGGGATCGACGAGATCGGCGCGGGCATGACCGGGCTGTCGAACGCCCTGATGAACCTCGGCAGCGGCATCGGCACGGCCGGTGGGAAATACACCACGCAGGAATCGGACGCGGGTGCGCGGGCCAACGCGGCGGGGAGCAAGTAATGGCCGAATGGGCTGACATCAAGAAGGTCCTCGACGACCCGAACGTCTCCATGGAAAAGAAGTCCGCCCTCATGGAGGCGTACGACAAGGACACCTGGAACTTCAACGACGAAGAAGAAAAGTACGCCAAGGAATACATCGACGGGTATTCCGACCGGAACTGGGCCACCACGCCGCTCTATCCCACCGGTTCCGACGGCGAGGTCGACGACCGGCTGAAGGAAGCCCAGCAGGAGTCGCAGGCCAAGGGCAAGGAACAGCAGGCCCAGACCGACCGCAAGAACCAGGCGAAGAAGAACCTCGACGGCATCGCGAAGCCGACGCTCAACGCGGGCGCGAAGAGCTCCGACGAGCAGCTCGACCAGGGCAACGTCACGATCGACTTCCTGGTGCTGTGGACCACCGACATCTGGAACAAGATCAAGGGCGGCACCGGCCAGCTCGACCCGCAGAAGGACCTCAAGGACAAGTTCCACGAGAACCGCGGCATCCAGTACCAGAAGTTCCTCACCGACGCCGACGACCTGGCCAAGGCGCACAAGGTCGTCGAGGACACGCTCACCAAGAGCGACACCGAGCTCCAGACCCTCTTCGGGGAGTGGAAGGGCAAGGGCGCCAACGCGGCGGAGATCAAGTACGACGAGACGATCAAGCCGCACGCCAAGGAGCTCTCCCAGCAGATCGACGGCGCCGCGAAGCTGCTCCCGGAGACCGTCGGGCACGTCTTCGACGCCGTCAAGAAGAAGGTCGACGAGGTCCTCGGGCTGCACCGCACGACGATCGCCCAGGCCGACATCGGCATGGCCCGCGACGTCCTCAAGATCGCGAACGGCGAGACCGGCGAGTTCGACGACTTCATGAAGGTCGCCGGCTGGGTCGACGGGGTCAACGCGCAGAACGGCAACCAGACGAACCTCGCCGAGCGGCTGCAGAACGACGACTGCGGCTTCAACGACGAGAACAAGGAGTACGGCCGCCAGGTCTGCCGCTACTGGCGCGACGGCGCGTTCACCACCGAGTACCAGGGCCTGATCAACGCGTTCAACGGCTCGTGCAAGTCCGCCAAGGACACGATCGACCAGCAGTGGGGCGCGCTCGACCAGTACCTGGCCGGCTACACCAATCAGCTGACCGAGGCCAAGGGCGCCGGCCCGGACACGGGCAAGGGTGACGGCGGCAAGGACACCAGCACCGGCGGCGGGGGCAAGGACTCCAACACCGGTGGCGGCGGGCCGGGCACCGGCGGGGGCGGGCCGGGCACGGGTGGCGGCGGCACCGGGAGCGGTGGCGGCGGTACCACGACGCCGTCCGCGAGCGAGCCGCCGAAGCCGGAGGACGCCGCGCCGAAGCCGGGCGACGCCGGCACGAACCCGATCACCGGCAAGCCCCTCGAGGTCGACCCGTCGACCGGGGAGCCGTACCCGATCGACCCGAAGACCGGCGAGGCCATCAAGGACGCCGACGACACGGAGACGGTGTCGGTCAAGAAGGGCGACAACACGATCGAGATGTCCGAGCCCGACAAGCAGGGCAAGATGGACATCACGGTGGACGACGGCCAGGGCCACAAGAAGGACTACCCGCTCGACTGGGGCGACGACGACAAGGCCGACGCCAAGGGCGCCGACGGCAAGGGCGCCGACGGCAAGGACGCCGCCTTCGGGCCGCAGGGCAGCCAGGCCGTCAAGGACGGGCAGCCGTCGGCCGACGGCAGTTACAAGCCGGGCGCGGACGGCAAGATCCACATCCAGGACGGCAACCTGAAGATCACCGCCGAGCGGCCGGAGGGCCCTGGCGGGCCGACGGTCGTCACCGTCGACGACGGCAAGGGCGAGCCGACCACCTACACGCTGGACTCGAAGGACGGCCCGAAGACCGGCGACCTCAAGGCCGACGGCACCGGCGCGGCGTCCGACACCGGTACGTCCGGCGCGACCGCCGGCGGCACCGGTGGGTCCGACGGGGCTTCCTCCGGGCCGGACAGCAGCAGTGGCGTCGCCTCCGAGATCCAGCACGACGCCAACGCCGAGTCGCCGCTGACCAAGGACCCGTCGCCGGACAACCCGGACCCGGGCATGACGCAGGGGGCGGCGGCCGGCGGCGGTGGCGGCGGGTTCAGCGCGCCGGGCGGGATGGACTTCTCCGGCGACCTCGGCACCGGTACGACGGCCGAACCGGCGCTGGCCACGGCCGACGCGGGAGCCGGCGGTGGCGGCGACTCGACGACCACGGCCGGGGCGAGCGACTTCGGCTCCGCCGTCACGGGCGGGCACACGACCGCCGACTTCGCCGGCGCGGTGTCGCTGGACCCGGGCGCCCAGACGGGCAGCGACGCGTCGCTCCCGGCGGCCGACGGCGGCGGGCTCGGCGCGACGCCGGTCGACCCCGGCGCGCACCAGGCGGCCGCGAGCGGCTCGGCCAGCGGCATGAGCGGCATGGGGGGCATGGGCGGAATGATGGGCGGTATGGGCGGCTCGCCCGGCGGGGGCGGTGACCAGCAGCGCGGCGCCAGCCAGTACCGCATCGAAGGCGGCGTGTTCGAGACGAGTGGCGCGAAGGGCCGGATCAGCGGCTCGCTGGACGACGAGGGTGAGCGCTCGATCCGGTACGACCGGTGACGGGCCAGTGAGGGTAGAGCCTGAGGAGGGGCGATGAGCAGCGCCGAAGAGCGGTATCGCGCGGCGGTCTCCACCATGGACGCCGCGGCGCGCGAGCAGGACGAGCAGCGGGGGCTGCGGGACCGGCGCGTCGCGGAGGCCGAGACGCAGGCGCGCGAGGGCCTGAAGAACGAGCTGGGTGCGGCGCAGAAGTACGCCGAGCACATGGACGAGCTCAACAAGCGCAAGCAGAGCGCGGGCGGCTGGGCGACGGAGAAGACCCTGGCCGACAAGGGCCGGGAGTCGCTGATGCAGTTCGGCGGCGAGGACGAGGACTCGACGCCGACGAACAGCTTCCCGGCGTACCCGGCCCCGGCCGCGGCGGCCTCGCAGCCCGAGCCGGTGGCGGCGGTGCCTCCGCCGGTGCCGGAGCCCCCGGCCCCGGCGCCCGAGCCGCAGCGGCCCCGGGGACGCCACGCGCGTCCGGTCGAGGACGAGGACGACTTCTCCAGCACGAGCTGGCTGGTCTGAGGGAAAACGCGAAAAAGGCCCGGCGCGAGCCGGGCCTTTTTCGCGTCAGTAGGGGACTCAGTGGGCGGGTTCGTCCTCGCGCTCGATGGTCGCGCGCTTGACGTCCGCCTCCAGCAGGGGCCGGTACTTGTCCGTGCCGGTCAGGTGGGTCAGGAAGAACGCCGTGAACAGCGCGCGGGTGAGCTGCTGGGTGCCGCGGTGGGGCTTGCCGTGCATGATCAGCTGCGACCAGTGCCGGCCCTCGGTGACGCCGAGGTGGGACGCCTTGCCGAGGGTGCGCAGCTGGACGTCGTCGCCGCCCCAGTTGTCCGAGATCGCCTCGGCGTGGCCGACGGCCGGCGCGACCAGGTCTTCTTCGGCGGCCAGGTGCAGACCCGGGACGGTGATGGCGCGTGCGGCCTCGCTCGCCGGCGGGAGCGTCTGGGCGGCCGTGATGGTCGCGACGGCGCGGATCCGCGGGTTTTCGGCCTGCGCGTCCTGCGCCGCGGCCAGCACCGCCGAGCCACCGCCGGCCGAGTGCCCGGCGAGGCCGAGCTTGGCCGGGTCGACGCTGATGCCGTCCGGGCCGAGGCGGACCGTCGTGACGACGTCGAGGGTGGTCAGGAGATCGGCGGCGAGCAGCCGGTGCGAGGGCAGCGGCCCCCGCTGGGTCGCCGGCGCCGCGGCGACGATGCCCCAGCTGGCGAGGTGGTGCAGGAGCTGCCGGTACCGGTCGGGCGGCTGCAGCCAGCCGTGCCCGAAGGCGATGGCGGGCAGACCGAGGCCGGCGCGGGGCGTGTACACCACGCCCGGCAGGCCGACCAGGGCGAGGTTGCCCCGGAGGACCTCGTGCGGACCCGGGTGCTTCAGCTCCGCGAGCAGCTGTTTGGGCTTGCTGGCCATGGCCGGAACCCTACTGCCCGCACCCGCCCCCGGCTCGCTCGCCGCCCCGGCACCCCTCAAACGCCCCGATGTGGCCTTCGGCGCGTCTGACGCACCGAAGACGGCCTTCGGTGCGTCGGACGCAACCAAGGCTGCCTCGGGGCGCTCGGGAGTGGGCTGGCGGTGTCACCCGGTTCGGCATTGGTCCGGACCATATGGAGTGACGTCCGTGCAGGTCGGGACCGGTTCGCGTGCCCGGTCAGCCGGCCGAATGTCCCTCGTTAGGCTGGTGCGCGTGTGTGGAATCGTGGGATATGTCGGGCACCGCCCGGCTCTGGACGTCGTTCTCGGCGGGCTCCGGCGGATGGAGTACCGCGGTTACGACTCGTCCGGGGTCGCGGTCCTCGACGGCGCCGGCGCACTGAACGTCGAGCGCAAGGCCGGCCGGCTCGCCAACCTGGAAGCCGAGCTGGACAAGGTCGGTCGCGACAGCTTCGCCGGCACCGCCGGCATGGGCCACACCCGCTGGGCCACCCACGGTGCCCCGGTGGACCGCAACTCGCACCCGCACCGGGACGCCTCCCAGCGCGTCGCGGTCGTGCACAACGGCATCATCGAGAACTTCGCCGCCCTGCGCGCCGAGCTGGAAGCCGACGGCGTCGAGATGGCCAGCGACACCGACAGCGAGACCGCCGCGCACCTCATCGCGCGGGCCTACACCGGCGGCGAGACCGCCGGGGACTTCGCGGCCAGCGTCGCCGCCGTCTGCCGTCGCCTCGAAGGCGCGTTCACGCTGGTCGTGACGCACGCCGACCACTCCGGCACGATCGTCGCGGCGCGCCGGTCGTCGCCGCTGGTCGTCGGCGTCGGCGAGGGCGAGCACTTCGTCGCCTCCGACGTCTCCGCGTTCATCGAGCACACCCGCGAGGCCGTCGAGCTGGGGCAGGACCAGCTCGTCGTGATCACCCGCGAGGGCTACGAGGTCACCGACTTCCACGGCGACGCCGCCCAGGCGAAGCCGTTCACCGTCGACTGGGACCTGAGCGCCGCCGAAAAGGGCGGCCACGAGTACTTCATGCTCAAGGAGATCGAGGAGCAGCCCGAGGCGCTGGCGAACACCCTTCGCGGGCACTTCGACAACGGCCGGATCATCCTCGACGAGCAGCGCATCTCCGACCAGGACCTGCGCGACGTCGACAAGGTCTTCGTCGTCGCCTGCGGGTCGGCCTACCACTCCGGCCTGGTCGCCAAGTACGCCATCGAGCACTGGTGCCGCCTGCCGGTCGAGGTCGAGCTGGCCAGCGAGTTCCGCTACCGCGACCCGGTGCTCGACCGCGCGACGCTCGTCGTCGCCGTGTCGCAGTCCGGCGAGACGGCGGACACGCTGGAGGCCGTCCGCCACGCGCGCGAGCAGAAGGCGCGCGTGCTGGCCGTCTGCAACACCAACGGCGCGCAGATCCCGCGCGAGTCCGACGCGGTGCTCTACACCCACGCCGGGCCCGAGATCGGCGTCGCCTCGACGAAGGCGTTCCTCGCGCAGATCGCCGCCAACTACCTGGTCGGCCTGGCCCTGGCGCAGGCCCGCGGCACCAAGTACCCGGACGAGGTCGCCCGCGAGTTCGCCGAGCTGGAGGCCATGCCCGCGGCCGTCCAGAAGGTGCTGTCCACTGTGGACCAGGTGCGCGACCTCGGCCGCCGGATCGCCGACTCGAAGGCCGTGCTGTTCCTCGGCCGCCACGTCGGGTTCCCGGTCGCCCTCGAAGGCGCGCTGAAGCTCAAGGAACTCGCGTACATGCACGCCGAGGGCTTCGCCGCCGGCGAGCTCAAGCACGGCCCGATCGCGCTGATCGAGGAGGGCCTGCCCGTCGTCGTCGTGATGCCGTCGCCCAAGGGCCGCGCGGTGCTGCACTCGAAGCTGGTGTCGAACATCAGCGAGATCCAGGCACGCGGCGCGCGCACGATCGTGATCGCCGAAGAGGGTGACGAGACGGTCCGGCCGTTCGCGGACGAGCTGATCGAGATCCCCGCGGTGCCGACGCTGCTGCAGCCGCTGGTGTCCACGGTCCCGCTGCAGGTGCTGGCCGCGGAGATCGCCCGTGCTCGCGGGTACGACGTCGACAAGCCGCGTAACCTGGCGAAGTCTGTCACCGTCGAATAGCGGGAGGCCTTCGCCGTGCAGGGAATCTGGACCACGGAACGGATTCGCGAGGCGGAGGGGCGGTTGTTCGCCGTCACGCCCGAGGGCGAGCTGATGCGGCGCGCGTCGTTCGGGCTCGCCGTGCGGCTGGCGGAGTTCCTCGGCGAGCACACCGGCACGGTGTCGGGACGCCGGGTCGTCTTGCTGGTCGGCTCCGGTGACAACGGCGGCGACGCGTTGTGGGCCGGGGCTTTCCTGCGCCGCCGCGGAGTCGCCGTCACGGCTGTCCTGCTGGGTTCCCGGGCCCACGAGGCCGGACTCGCGGCGCTGCGGCGAGCCGGTGGCCGGGTGGTGTCCGGCGAGGACGGTCCACAGTGGATCGCGCGGGCGGACGTCGTGGTCGACGGGATCATCGGGATTTCGGGGCACGGTTCGCTGCGGCCGGACGCCGCGCGGCTGGTGTCCCTCGTCGAAGCGCCGATCGTCGCGGTCGACCTGCCCAGCGGCGTCGATCCGGACACCGGCGCCGTCGACGGCCCGGCGGTTCGCGCGGACCTGACGGTCACCTTCGGCGGCCGCAAGCCGGTGCACGTGCTGGCGCCGACGTGGTGCGGCGAGGTGGTGCTGGTCGACATCGGTCTCGGCCCGGAGCTGGGGGAGCCCTCGATCCGGCAGCTGGACGTCGTGGACATCGCCGCGGCCTGGCCGGTGCCGGGCCCGGAGGACGACAAGTACAGCCAGGGCGTGGTCGGTGTCGCGGCGGGCTCGGCGACGTACCCGGGCGCGGCGGTGCTGACGGCGGGCTCGGCGGTGCGCGCGACGGCCGGGATGGTCCGGTACGCGGGGCACGCGGCCGACGTCGTCCGCACGCAGTGGCCGGAGGTCATCGCGACAGGCACGGTCGCGGACGCTGGGCGCGTCCAGGCGTGGGCGGTCGGGCCCGGCATCGGCACGGGCTCGGAGGGCCGCGACGTCGTCCGGTACGTCCTGGGCCGCGGCTTGCCGGTGTGCGCGGACGCCGACGCGACGACGATCATCGCGAAGTCCCCGGACGTCCTCGACGCGCGCGACCCGGACACGCCGCTGGTCCTGACGCCGCACGCGGGTGAGTACGAGCGCCTGATGGGCGCCGCGCCGGGCCCTGACCGGGTGAAAGCCGCTCGCGACGCGTCGCGCCGGTACAACGCGGTGGTGCTGCTGAAGGGGTACGTCACGGTGATCGCGGCCCCGGACGGCCGGGTGGCGGTCAACAAGCCGCACGGCGCCTGGCTGGCCACGCCGGGGTCGGGCGACGTGCTGTCCGGCCTGATCGGCTCACTGCTGGCGGCCGGCTTGGACCCGTGGCTGGCCGCGGCCGCGGCGGCCCACGTGCACTCCCTGGCGGGCGCGATCGCGGCCCGGAACGCCCCGACGTCGTCCTCGGCCCTGGTCCACGCGATCCCGGAAGCGATCCGCGCGATCCGCTCCCTCACCCCCTGACCCCAAAGCGCCACTTTCTCCGTGAAAGTGTTCCGGAGCCACCTCCTCCGGAACACTTTCACGGAGAAAGTGGCGCTTTGGGACGGCGGGGGCGTGAAGAGTTATCGAGTTCTCTGTTAACTCTGAGCGGTAAATCTGGTAAGAAGTCCGTGTGAGCGGCGGCACAGGACCTGGAGACCGGAAGACCCGGCCGTCCGACGCCGTCGTCGAGCAGCGGCGGCAGGACATCCTCGATCACGTCATCGAGCAGGGCGAGGCCCGCATCGACGACCTCACCGCCCGGTTCAAGGTCAGTCTGATGACCATCCACCGCGACCTCGACGACCTCGACGAACGTCGTCTTCTGCGCAAGCTCCGCGGCAAGGTCGCGGCCTATCCCGCGCTCACCATCGAGACCGCCGCCCGCTTCCGCGACACCCTCCACCACGGGGAGAAGGACGCTCTCGGCGAGGCGGCCGCGAAGCACGTCCAGCCCGGCCAGACCGTCTTCGTCGACGACTCGACGACGCTCCTCCCGCTGGTCAAGCGGCTCGCGGAGATCGACGCGCTCACCGTCGTCACCAACTCGCTGCACGCCGCGCGCCTGCTCGGGCCGCGGGTCGACGTCGTGCTCGCCGGCGGGCGCTACAGCCACGAGTACGACTCCTGCGCCGGGCCCGAGGTGCTGAACCTGCTGGACAGCATCCGCGCCGACGTCGCGTTCGTCTCGGTCACCGCCGTCGCGATCGGGCGGCTCTACCACCCCGATCGCGACTACGCGGAGCTGAAGAAGGCCGCGCTGCGGGTCGCGAACCACAACGTCCTCGTCGTCGACCACTCGAAGTTCGGGCGCACCGCGACCTACGCGCACGGCGACGTCGGCGACTACGACCTGCTGATCACCGGCGAGACCACGCCGACCGAGGAAATCGAGGCGGCGCTCAACGCGGGCACCGCGATCGAGATCGTCGAACACGTCGAGGAGGGGCAGCCGTATGACAGCTGAGCTGGTGGCCGGCATCGATTCGTCCACGCAGTCGACCAAGGTCGTCGTGTGTGACGCCGTGACCGGGGAGATCGTCCGCACCGGCCGCGCGCCGCACCCGGACGGCACGGAGGTCGACCCCGCGGCCTGGTGGGAGGCCTTCGAAACCGCCACAACCGGCCTGCTCGACGACGTCAAGGCCATCGGTATCGGCGGCCAGCAGCACGGCATGGTGACGCTCGACGAAACCGGCGACGTCGTCCGGCCCGCGCTGCTCTGGAACGACAACCGCTCGGCGCAGGCCGCGCTCGACCTGATCGACGAGCTCGGCGGGCCGTCCGTCTGGGCGAAGTCCGTCGGCTCGGTGCCGGTCGCCAGCTTCACCGTCACGAAGCTGCGGTGGCTGGCCGAACACGAGCCGAAGCTCGCCGACCGCGTCGCCCGCGTGCTGCTGCCGCACGACTGGCTGACCTGGAAGCTCACCGGCGGCGACCCGGTGACCGACCGCGGTGACGCGTCCGGCACCGGCTACTTCTCGCCGTCCGACAACGCCTACCGCCTCGACGTCCTCGCGCACGCCTTCGGCGGCCGGACGCCGGAGCTGCCGACCGTGCTCGGCCCGGCCGACACCGCCGGCCACACGAAGGGCGGCGTGCTCGTCTCCGCCGGCACCGGCGACAACATGGCCGCCGCGCTCGCGCTCGAACTGCAGCCGGGTGACGTCGTCGTGTCGCTCGGCACCAGCGGCACCGTGTTCGGCGTCGCCGAGACCGGCGCGGCCGACGCGACCGGCGAGGTCGCCGGGTTCGCCGACGCCACCGGCCGCTTCCTCCCGCTGGCCTGCACGCTCAACGCCGCGCGGGTGCTGACGTCGACCGCGGCGATGCTCGGCGCGACGCTGAGCGAGTTCGACCGGCTCGCCCTGCGTGCCGAGCCCGGCGCCGGCGGCCTGACGTTCCTGCCTTACCTGGATGGCGAACGCACCCCGAACCTGCCTGACGCCACCGGCTCGCTGACCGGCCTGACCCGGGCGAACATGACGCCGGAGAACCTCGCGCGCAGTGCCGTCGAGGGCATGCTGTGCGGCCTGGCCGCCGGTCTCGACGCGGTTCGCGCGCACGGCCTCGACGTCCACCGCGTGCTGCTGATCGGCGGCGGGGCGCAGTCGGCCGCCGTCCGCGCGGTCGCGCCGCTCGTGTTCGGCGTGCCCGTGCAGCTGCCCGAGGTCGCCGAGTACGTCGCCATCGGCGCGGCGCGGCAGGCGGCCTGGGCCCTGACTTCCGGTGCGGAACCCCCGTCCTGGCAAGGAAAGAACAAGACGCGGCTCGAGCTGGACGAGCCGACCGAGGCGCAGCGCGCCGAGGGCCACCGGATCCAGCAGCGCCACCTCGAAGCGCGCGAAGCCGCGCACGGGGTCCGGCGGACTTTCGGAGAGGACTGACCCGATGGCTTCCATCACCTACGACAAGGCGACCCGGCGTTACGCCGGCAGCGACCGCCCGGCCGTCGACGCGCTGGACCTGGAGATCGCCGACGGCGAGTTCCTGGTGCTGGTCGGCCCGTCCGGCTGCGGCAAGTCGACCAGCCTGCGCATGCTCGCCGGCCTCGAGGACATCGACGACGGTGCCGTCTGGATCGGCGACCGCGACGTCACCCAGCTGCCGCCGCGTTCGCGTGACATCGCGATGGTGTTCCAGAACTACGCGCTCTACCCGCACATGACCGTCGGGCAGAACATGGGCTTCGCGCTGAAGATCGCCGGGCGCCCCGCGTCCGAGATCAAGCAGAAGGTGCTCGACGCGGCCAAGCTGCTCGACATCGAGGACTACCTCGACCGCAAGCCGAAGGCGCTCTCCGGTGGTCAGCGCCAGCGCGTCGCCATGGGCCGCGCGATCGTGCGCGAGCCGCAGGTCTTCCTGATGGACGAGCCGCTGTCGAACCTCGACGCGAAGCTGCGTGTCTCGACCCGTACGCAGATCGCCGCGCTCCAGCGCCGCCTCGGCGTCACCACGGTCTACGTGACGCACGACCAGGTCGAGGCCATGACGATGGGTGACCGCGTCGCCGTGCTGTCCGACGGCCTGCTGCAGCAGTGCGACACCCCGCGCGCGCTCTACGACAAGCCCGCGAACGCGTTCGTCGCCGGCTTCATCGGCTCGCCCGCGATGAACCTCGTCACCGCGAAGCTCACCACCGACGGCGCCGAGGTGGGCGGCGCGCGCGTGCCGCTGACCCGCGAGATCATCGCCGCCGCCGAGGGCGACACCGTGACGCTGGGCTTCCGGCCGGAGTCGCTCGAGGTGTCGGCCACCGAGGACGGCACCGTGCCGATCAAGGTGGAACTGGTCGAGGAGCTCGGTTCGGACGCCTACGTCTACGGCAAGCTCGCCGAGACCGACGCCGAGGGCACCAAGTCCAACGTCGTGGCCCGGGTCGACCCGCGCAAGCCGCCGGCCATGGGCGACACCCTGCACCTGCGGATCCGTCCCGACGAGCTGCACGTGTTCTCCGCCACGTCCGGGGCGCGCCTGTCCTGACCTCGGGTCATGGGAAACTGGAGGCGTTATGTCCTCCAGTCTTCCCAGGGCCCAGGTCGACATCGACCTCGACGCGATCCGCCACAACCTCGCGCTGCTGGGCGCCCGCGCGCCCGGCGCCGAAGTGATGGCCGTGGTGAAGGCCGACGCCTACGGCCACGGCGCGCTGCCGGTGGCGCGCGCCGCGGTCGAGGCCGGCGCGAGCTGGCTCGGCACCTGCTCGCTCGGCGAGGCCTTGGACCTGCGCCGCGCCGGGATCACGACCCGGCTGTTCAGCTGGCTCGACGTGCCCGAGGTCGACTTCGCCGCGGGCGTCGAGGCGGACGTCGACCTCGCCGCCAGCTCGGTGGGTGAGCTGGCTCGCATCGCCGCGGCCGTCCCAACGGGTACCCGGGCGCGTGTGCACCTCAAAATCGACACCGGCCTCTCCCGCAACGGCTGCCCGCCCGCCGGCTGGGCCGAGCTGGTCGCGGCCGCCGCGGCCGAACCGCGCGTCGACGTCGTCGCGATCTGGTCCCACCTCGCGTGCGCCGACGAACCGGGCCACCCGTCGATCGACGCCCAGGCGAAGCGCTTCGACGAGGCCTACGACGTCGCCCGCGCCGCCGGGCTCGACCCGCAACGCCACCTCGCGAACTCCGCGGCCGTGCTGACCCGGCCGGATCTGCACTTCGACATCGTGCGGCCGGGCATCGCGATGTACGGCCTCAACCCCGTGCCGCAGGCCGAGGACCTGCGCCCGGCCATGACGTTCCGGTCCGCCGTCGCGCTGGTCAAGCGCATCGAGGCCGGGGAATCGGTGTCCTACGGGCACACCTGGACGGCGTCGCGCGACACGAACCTGGCCCTGGTGCCCGCGGGGTACGCCGACGGCGTGCCGCGGTCGCTGTCGGGCCGGATGGATGTCTGGCTCGGCGGGCAACGGCGTCCGGTCGTCGGGCGCGTCTGCATGGACCAGCTGATCGTCGACTGCGGTGACGACGAGCCCGAGGTCGGTGACGAAGTCGTCCTGTTCGGGCGGGGGATGAAGGGCGAGCCGACCGCGCGCGAATGGGCCGACAAGCTCGGCACGATCGACTACGAGATCGTGACGTCGATGTACCGCCCGCGGGTGCGGCGCCGGTATCTGGGAGCGGCCTCGTGACACCTTCACGTCGACTGCTGGCCATCGCCGGCGGGGTCGGGGCCATCGCCACCGGGACCGCCGCCGCCGCTATCGTCGCCGCGCAGCAGCGGCGGCACAGTGAGGACCCGTACGTGGACGAGCCGCTGGGGGAGCTGAAGCCGGACCGCATGTCCACGGTCGCGGCCGACGACGGCACCCCCCTGTCGGTCGAGGAGATCGATTCCGACGACGGCGGCAAGCCGGAACTGACCGTCGTGGGCGTGCACGGCTTCGCGCTTTCCCGGCGGTGCTTCCACTTCCAGCGCCGTGACCTCGCGACGCTCCGGCTGCCGCGGGTGCGTCAGGTCTACTACGACCACCGAGGCCACGGCCTGTCCGGCGCGGCGTCGGCGGAGAACTCGACGATCGAGCAGCTGGCCCGCGACCTCGACGTCGTGCTGCGGTCCGTGGTGCCGGAGGGGCCCATCGTGCTGGTGGGGCACTCGATGGGCGGCATGGTGATCATGGAGCTGGCCGCGGAGTTCCCCCAGCTGTTCGCGGACCGCGTGGCCGGTGTCGCCTTCATCGCGACGGCGGCGGGCGAAGTCGGGGCCCGCGGGCTGCCGCGTTCGCTGCTCTCGAAGTACAACCCGCTGACGCGCGCCGCCGGCGGCCTCGCCGGCTGGCAGCCGGGCTTGGTGGAGTTCGTCCGCGCGGCCGGCGGCCAGCTGACGCGGCAGGCGGTGCGCCGGCTGGCGTTCGGCAGCCGCGACGTCGCGCCCCGGCTCGTCGACTTCATGCTCGAGATGCTGGAAGTGACGCCGGTGCGCGGGCTGGTGAACTTCGTCGACACCCTCGGCAGCCACAACCGCTACGCGGCGCTGGCCGGGCTGAAGACGGCGGAAGTGCTGGTCATCGGCGGTGATTCGGACCGTTTCACGCCGTTCGCGCACGCCGAGCGGATCGCGTCCGAGCTGCCCGACGCGGAGCTGGTGCGCGTCCGCGGCGCCGGGCACATGGTGCTGCTGGAGCAGCCCGACCTGGTGACCAGCTACCTGATCGACTTACTGCAACGCTGTTCCGGTGTGGACGGCGAAGACCCGGCCCGGCGGAACTGGTGGTGGCAGCGTTGACGTATCTGTTCCCGACGCCCGAAGACACGATGGAGTTCGGGCGGTCGCTCGGCCGCTCCCTGCGCGCGGGTGACCTGGTCCTGCTCGCCGGCCCCCTCGGCGCGGGCAAGACCACGCTGACCCGCGGCATCGCGGACGGCCTGGGTGTCGGCGGCCGGGTGAGCAGCCCGACGTTCGTCCTCGCCCGCGTCCACCCGGCGGGCCCTGCGGGCGTCCCGCTGATCCACGTCGACGCGTACCGCCTCGGCGGCGACCTGTCCCAGCTGGACGACCTGGACCTGGACACCGACCTGGAGCGTTCGGCGATCATCGTCGAGTGGGGCGAGGGTTCGGCGGAGCGGCTGTCGTCGGACTTCCTGGTGGTCCGGCTGGACCGCCGCGAGGACGACGTCCGCGAGGTCACCCTGGAACCCCACGGCTCATGGTCGGCACGGGCTGTCGTGAGTGTTCAGGGCGGTTCTAACCGCCCTGAACACTCACGACTCTTGCACCGAGACGACCGCGCGGGCCACGCCCAGCTGCACCAGGTCCTGCGGCCGCAGCCGTAGCTGGTTGGCCAGCTCGGGCACCTCCGAGGCCGGACGTTTCAGGATCGCCGCCGCCGCTTCCGGTGATGTCACCGAGAAGTACGCGTCCGGTGTCACCCACGTCGAGCCCGGCGCCGCGAACGCCAGCGCGCCCCCGGAGCCGCCTTCGCCGATCACCAGCGTCGTCACCGGGGCGACCGCCGTCGCGACCGCCTCGAACAGGTCCGCGATCGCGCCTCCCGCGCCTGCTTGCTCGGCCGCCGCGTCGTTGGCCGCGCCCGGGGTGTCGACCATCGTCAGCACCGGGATCGCCAGCCGCGACGCCAGCCGGACCAACCGCGCCGCCGTGCGGAAGCCCGACGGCAGTGTCGGCGTGCCGCACTGGGCCGCGTACGCGATCGTCCTCCCGTTGCGCCAGCCGAAGCCGCACGCGACGCCGGGGTCGACGCCGCCGCAGCGGTCGCCGCTGATGTCCTCGCGCCAGTCGAAGTACGCGTCCAGGTACTCGACGGCCCTCGCCCGGCGTGGGGAACGCGCGGCCTGGACCGCTTCCCAGCCCGTGTCCGGCAACGCGGCCTCGCGCAGCGCCCGGGGCGGCGGCGCCGCGGCGTTCGACCGGGACGTCAGCAACCGCAGCCAGCGTTCCAGCGCCGCCCCGAGGTTCTCCGGCGCGACGATGGCGTCGACCTGGCCCCACTCGAGCTTCGCCTCCGCCGTGTAGGCCTCGGGCGAACCGGCGGGACGCACTCGCGAACCCGCGAAGCCGACCTGCGCCTCCGGTAGCGCGAGGATGACGTCGGCGCCCGCGCCGAGCGTCGCCCAGCCGCCGCCGGTCGTCGGGTCGCGCAGCACCGCGATCTGCGGGACGCCCGCCGCGCGCGTGCGCGCCGCCGCCCGGGCCACCCGCTGCAGCTGCATGAGCGCGCGCATTCCCTGCTGCATGCGGCTGCCGCCGGTCGCGATCAGCGAGACCACCGGCAGCCGGACGTCGCGGGCGTGCGCGAACGCCGCCTCGATCCGGTCCCCGGTGCGCTGGCCGAGCGAGCCGCCGAGGAAGCCGAACTCGAACGCGATCACGACGGCCTCGGCGTCCCCGATCTTCGCCGTCCCGCAGACGACCGACTCCTTCTCGCCGGTGCGCTCTTCGGCGGCGGAGCGTGCTTCGCGGTAGCCCGGCCAGTCGATCGGCCCGTCGGCGGGCTCCTCGCGCAACGGCGTCGTGAACTCCTCGAAGCCGGTCGAAATCGCTTCGACGACCTCGCGCGCCGGCCGCCTACTCACCGAGCGCTCGCTTCAGGACCTTGCCCATGTCGTTGCGCGGCAAGGCATCCAGGTACCGGACGACCCGCGGGCGCTTGTGCGGGGAAAGCAGCCGCGCGACGTGGTCGGCGAGTTCTCCGAGCGACGGCGGTTCCCCGTCCGGGACGACCCAGGCGACGATCCGCTCGCCGAGGTCGTCGTCCGGCTCGCCGGTGACCGCCGCCTCGGCGACGCCGGGGTGCTCCAGCAGCGCGTTCTCGATCTCGCCCGCGCCGATCTTGTAGCCGCCGCTCTTGATCAGGTCGGTCGCCTTGCGCCCGACGATCTTCACGTACCCGTCGGTGTCGCGCGTGGCCATGTCGCCGGTGCGGAACCAGCCGTCGTCGAACGCGGCCGCGGTGGCGTCCGGGCGGTTGAGGTACTCGGTGAACAGGTTCGGGCCGCGCACCTGGATCTCGCCGACGGTCTCGACGTCGTCGAGCACCTCGCCGGCGTCACCGATCAGCCGCAGGTCCACACCGCCGAGCGGGACGCCGACCGTGCCGGGCTTGCGTTCGCCGTCCGCGCGGACGCTCGTGTTCATCAGCGTCTCGGTCATGCCGTAGCGCTCGACGACCTGCTGGCCGGTCGCGTCGGTGATCCGCTGGTGGTCGTGCACCGGCAACGCGGCGGATCCGGAGACGAGCAGCCGCGCGCCACGCAGCGCGTCGGCCAGCGCGCTGTCGGTGCCGACCTCGCCGGCGATCCGGTGGTACATCGTCGGGACGCCGAACATCATGGTCGCCCCGGCCCTCAGCTCACGCGCGACGCCGTCGGTCGAGAACCGGCCGAGGTGGCGGACCGAGCCGCCGCGGCGCAGCGGGCCGAGGATGCCGAGGATCAGGCCGTGCACGTGGAACAGCGGGAGCGCGTGCACCAGGACGTCGTCGGCGGTCCACGCCCAGGCGTCTTCGAGGGCGTCCAGCGTGGTCGCGATCGAGCGGCGGGGGAGGACGACGCCCTTCGGCGGCCCGGTGGTCCCGGACGTGTAGACGATCAACGCGGGCGCCTCGGCGTCCGGCTCTTCCGCGAGCGGTGTGGCCGGGCCGGTCAGCGGGATGTCCCGCCGTGGCAGGCCGGCCAACCCCTCCGGGAGCTCGACGCCCGGCTCGGCCAGCACCAGCCGCGGCTCGCTGTCGGCGAGGATGTGCGCCAGTTCGCGCTCGCCGATCTTCGGGTTCAGCGGCACCGCGGGAACCCCGGCGAGCAGGGCGGCGACGACGGCGACGCTGGTGTGCAGGGTCGGCGTCGCCCAGACCGCGACGCGGCCGCGGGGCAGCTCGGCGGCGAGACCGCCGGCGACGGCGGCGAGCTCGGCGTAGGTCAGGGCCTGGTCGCCGAATCGGAGGGCTTCGTTGCCCGAGGCTGACGTGAGGGCGGGGAACAACGGGTCGGGCACCGCGGGGACCTCCAGCTCCGGGGACTCGCTCCTGCGAACCCCGATTCGCACGTTACCGTGCGGATCTGGCCCCCGCAGCGACCGGTTTCACAGCAGGGCCCGGGCCCGCGCAGGGTCGCTAAAAAGGACATCCCGGCCTGGTCGTAGGCTGGGACACCGTGTTGGTACTGGCGATCGATACCTCGACCCCGGCGGTCACCGCGGGCGTCGTCGCACTGGACGGCGACCGGGTCGAGACGCGCGGCGACCGGGTCACGGTCGACCCCCGCGCCCACGGCGAGCTGATCACGCCGCACGCGCTGGCCGCCGCGGAAGCCGCCGGCGTCACCCTCAAGGACCTCGACGCGATCGTCGTCGGCGTCGGCCCCGGGCCGTTCACCGGCCTGCGCGCCGGCATGGCCACCGCGGCCGCCTTCGGCCACGCGCTCGGCGTCCCGGTGTACCCGGTCGGCAGCCTCGACGCGATCGCCGCCGACGTCGTCCCGGGTGGGAAGCCGTTCCTCGTGCTCACCGACGCGCGCCGCCGCGAGGTCTACTGGGCGGCCTACGACGCGTCCGGCACGCGCACGCACGGCCCGGACGTCCAGCGCCCGGCCGATCTCGAGACCGACGTCAAAGCGGCGGCCGGTGACGGCGCGATCCTCTACGGCGCGGTCCTCGACGTCCAGCCGATCGAGCCGCGCTTCCCGTCGCCCGCCGGGCTGGTGAAGGCCGCTCGGAGCGTGTTGCTCGCGAAGGAAACGCCGGCCCCGCTGACGCCGTTGTACCTGCGGCGCCCGGACGCCGCCGAGCCGTCGGCGCCGAAACGGGTGACCGCGCCGTGAGACTCGATCCACTGCGCCGCAAGGACATCGCCCGCTGCGTCGAGATCGAGAAGATCCTCTTCCCCGGGGACGACCCGTGGAACGCCCACGCGTTCCACTCCGAGCTGGACATCGGCCACTTCTACCTGGCCGCCCGGCCGGACGACGGCGACGAGGTGCTCGGGTACGCCGGGCTGGCCGTCGTCGGGCGGCGCCGCGGCGAGTACGAGGCGACCGTGCACACCATCGGCGTCGCGCCGGAGTACCAGGGCCAGGGCATCGGCAAGGCGCTGCTGCTGGCGCTGCTGGAGCGCGCCGACGAGTACGAGTCGCCGGTGTTCCTCGAGGTCCGCACGGACAACACGACCGCGCTCGCGCTGTACGAGCGCCACGGCTTCGAACGGCTCGGCATCCGGAAGCGCTACTACCAGCCTTCCGGCGCCGACGCGTACACGATGGTCCGCCCCGCGCGGACGCGAGACGAGGTGGCGGGCTGATGTCGCGCATCATCATGGGCATCGAGAGCTCGTGCGACGAGACCGGCGTCGGCCTGGTCCGCCTGCACGACGACGGTGCGGTCGAGCTGCTGGCCGACGAGGTCGCTTCGAGCGTCGAGCAGCACGCGCGGTTCGGCGGCGTCGTGCCGGAGGTCGCCAGCCGTGCGCACCTCGAAGCGATGGTCCCGACGACTTCCCGCGCTTTCGAGAAAGCCGGGCTGTCACTGTCCGATGTGGACGCCATCGCCGTGACGGCGGGGCCGGGTCTCGCGGGTGCGCTGCTGGTCGGCGTCTCCGCGGCGAAGGCGTACGCGACGGCGCTGGACGTGCCGCTCTACGGCGTCAACCACCTGGCCGGGCACATCGCGGTGGACACACTGCAGCACGGGCCGTTGCCGACACCGTGCCTTGCGCTGCTGGTCTCCGGCGGGCACACGCAGCTGCTGCGCGTCGACGACATCGCGTCGTCGATCACCGAACTCGGGTCCACTGTGGACGACGCGGCGGGCGAGGCGTACGACAAGGTCGCGCGCGTGCTGGGCCTGCCGTACCCGGGCGGCCCGCCGATCGACAAGGCGGCGAAGAACGGCAACCCGGCGGCGATCGCGTTCCCGCGCGGCATGACCGGCCCGCGTGACGCGAAGTTCGACTTCTCCTTCTCCGGCTTGAAGACGTCGGTCGCGCGCTGGGTCGAAGGCGCTCAGCGGCGCGGCGAGGAGATCCCGGTGGACGACGTCGCGGCGTCGTTCCAGGAGGCCGTCGCGGATGTGCTGACGGCGAAGGCGATCCGTGCGGCGAAGGAGCAGGGGATCGGCACGATCGTCATCTCCGGCGGCGTGGCGGCGAACTCGCGGCTGTCGTCGCTGGCGGCGGAACGCTGTGCGGCGGCGGGCATCGAGCTGCGCGTCCCGCGGCCGCGGCTGTGCACGGACAACGGCGCGATGATCGCGGCGCTGGGCGCGCACGTGGTGGCGGCCAAGCGCCCGACGGCGGCGCTGGACTTCAGCGCCAACCCGGCCCTCCCGGTCAACGTCATCTCGCTCTAGTCCTCGTGAGTGTTTAGGGCGGTTCTAACCGCCCTAAACACTCACGACGAGTCTTGGTCCTAGGAAGCCGCGGCGTGCCGGTGCGCGGGCGTCCCGACGCCCAGCAGCTCTTCGATCGCCGCGACCGCCAAGACCGCCGCATTGCCTTCGCCGTACGGGTTTCCCACCTGTGCCGTGCGTAGGTCACCCCGGAGCAGCCGGGCGGCCGTGTCGGCGATCCGGGCCGTGTCCGTGCCCACCAGCCACGCGCACCCGGCCTCGACGACCTCCGCGCGCTCGGTGACGTCGCGCAGGACCAGGACCGGCGTGCCGAACGTCGGCGCTTCCTCCTGGATGCCGCCCGAATCCGTCAGCACCAGGGACGCCAGCCGCAGCGCGCGCACCAGGTCCGGGTACTCCAGCGGGTCGGTCACCGTCACCCGCGGCAGGCCACCCAGCGCGGCCTCCACCTGGTCCCTGACCTGCGGGTTCGGGTGCGCCGGGAACAGCACCTGGACGTCCGGGTGCTCGGCGACGATCAGCTGCACCGCCGCCAGCGTCCGCTCCAGCGGCTCGCCCCAGGACTCGCGGCGGTGCGACGTCACCAGCACCAGCCGCTCGCCCGCCTCGGCGATCTCCATTTCCAGCAGCGCCAGCGCCGTGTCGCGCGCCGGGAGGTCGCGGGCCGCGATCTCCAGGACCGCGTCGACGACCGTGTTGCCCGTGACCGCGATGCGTTGCCGCGGAACGCCTTCCGCGCGCAGCTCCGCCGCCGCGCCGAGGGTCGGGGCCAGGTGCAGTGCGGCCAGGCGGGACACCATCTGCCGCGCGCCCTCCTCGGGGAACGGCGCGGTGAGGTCGTGCGTGCGCAGCCCGGCTTCCAGGTGCACCACCGGGATGCCCAGCCAGAACGCGGCGAGCGCGCCCGCCAGCGTCGTCGTCGTGTCGCCCTGGACGACCAGCGCGGCCGGCGCACACCGGCGCAACGCGTCGTCCAGCGCGGGCAGCAGGCCCGCCACGAGCTCAGCCTGCCCGCCGGTGACGCGCGGCGGGACGTCCAGCCACTCGTCGGCGACCAGGCCGAACGGCAGCAGCGCCTGCTCGACCATGCCCGCGTGCTGGCCGCTGTGGACCAGGATCGGCCGCAGCGCCGGGTGGGCGTCCATGGCCAGCGCCAGCGGCGCGAGTTTGAGCGCTTCCGGGCGGGTCCCGGCCAGCAACATCACGTCCACCCCGCGGTGCTCCTTTTCCACGTCGTCCAGTTTCCACGAGAATTTGGGACCGGGGCCGCCGGCGTGCGAGGGGCGCACGCCGACGGCCCCGGTTTTCAGTGCTCCCGCGCCTGGGAGAGACGGCGGTTGCGGCGGTGGACGGCGATCAGCGCGACGGTCCCGAGCAGGACCAGCAACACGCCGACGGCCAGCCACCACCCGATGTCGGCGCCGGTGGCGGCGAGGGTGCCCACCCCGCCACCGGCCACGCCGACGCCCGCGCCCGGCATCCTGTACATCCGGACCTCGCTCAGGCCGTGCGGCGGTTGCGGAAGATGCGCGTGCCGACCGGCAGCGCGATCGCGCCGAGCAGGCCGAGCCCGACCCACAGGCCGGCCCCGGACGCCAGCGGCATCGGCGGCGCGGCCGGGCCGCAGGTCGCCGACGACACGATCACGTCACCCGAGCCGAGGGCGCCGACGACGCCACCGAGCAGCTTCACGTGGAGCGCGTTGACCGTGAGGCTGCCGTCCTTGTTCTGGATCTGCTCGTTGAGGATGATCGTCGCCACGTTGACCAGGCCGATGGCCACCTTGATCTGGGTGTTCGGCGCCGGGTTGGCGTCGACCGCGCCGATGCTGCCGAGCTTCGCGTCGGCCAGCGTGCTGCTACCCTTGACGCCTTCCTGGGTGGCGGTGCAGACGGCTTCGACGGTCTTGACGCCGACAGTGCCGAGAGCGGCCTTGAGCAGGGGCAGGCCGACGTCGGCGGTGGTCGCCTTGGCCGTCACCGCGCCGGATTCGTCGTCGCGCTTGGCCTCGGCGGTGATCACGCCGGCGGTCAGGATGCCGGCCGCGGTGGCGCCGGCCACCGTGCTCGTCGTCGGACCGGCGGTGTTCGCGACCGCGAGCGGCCCCACGTTCACCGCGGGCTGGCCGAGCAGCGTCACGCCGACTTTGACGCCGTACGCGGAACCGTCGCCGGGGGCCGCCGAAGCGGGGGCCGCGCCGGCGAGCACGACGCTCGCCACGACCGCGGCGAGCAGTCCGCCGCGTCGCACGAGGGAGCTCTTCATCAACTGGTCCTCCGAATTCGCTGAGTTTCTCGGGGGTTGGGTTTACGTGTCTGTGGGCGCGGATGCATCCGGCTTGCCTCGATTCGGCACGCGAATCGACTATCGCCAAGACCGCCCCGAATAGCACACAAAATTTGGCGAATCACCGGATCGGGTAGTGCTTTCGGGTAATCCCGCAGGTCGAATCCGACGTCACCCGGACGGCCTAGCAAGTTCGCGCTCGAAACTGCCGAATGGCCGCCTAAACCCCTCCTCCGAGTGGAACCGCGGGGCGATCATGACTTACGCTCGGGCGGGGTCCGCAGCTTGAACGAGAAATCGACACCGAGAGGAACGTCGTGGCCGTAGCGAGCGCTCCGCACTCAGGGATGACGAAGTTTCCGCTGGTCGTGGCGCTGGCCGCGCTGGCCGCCGCAGGAGCCGTGGTGGTGCTGGCCGAGCGGCTCTACCGCGAACTGGAAGTACGGCTCGCGGGCGCGATCCTCAACGTCATCACTACATCGGGTGTTTACGTAGCGCCCGATCGGGAGTCTGTTTACTTTGGGTTGAGTAGCGCTACTCCATTCGGGTTGAGAATGACACCGGAATGTTCGTCGGCGTTTCTTCTGCTGCCACTGCTCGTTGTCACGATGGCCATGCTCTGGTTCCGGCCCGCGAATGCGCGCCGGTTGTTCTTTTCCCTCGGCATTTCCGCGGTCGTCGTGGTGCTGGTGAACCAGCTGCGCATTCTCACGATCGTCGGCCTGGTCCACTGGCTCGGCCCGGACGAGGGCTACTACTGGGGGCACACGCTGCTCGGCTCGATGGTGAGCGTGTTCGGCGGCGCCGTCTCGCTGGTCCTGTTCGTCTGGCTGGCGACCCGCAAGCCCAAGGTGGCGGCGTGAGCGTCAAGGTCCTGCTGGCGATCACCCAGGCGTTCGCGCTGACCATGAGCGTGGCGTTCCTCGTCTACGTCGTGCTGATCGTGGTGCCGTACCTGCGCCGCAAACCCGGCCCGGTCGGTGACCCGGCGGACTTCACGTGGCACTTCTTCGTGCCGTGCCGCGACGAGCAGACCGTCATCCGCGAGACGATCCGCTACCTGCGCACGACGTTCCGGCACGCGCACGTCTGGGTCGTCGACGACGACTCGGAGGACCGGACCGCCCGCGTCGTCCGGATGCTGTGGCGGCGCAACGGCGGGTACGACCCGTACCTGCACCTCGTGCCGCGCGTCCGGCCCGAGGCCCGCACCGGCAAGGGGGACGCGCTCAACGCGGCCTACCGGGCCCTGAACGACTGGATGGGGCCGGCCGCGACGCGCGACGACGTCGTGGTCGTGGTGGTCGACGCCGACGGCCGCCCGGCGCCGAACTGCCTCGACGTCTGCGCCGCCGACCACCTCTTCGGCGACCCGGGGATCGGCGCGGTGCAGCTCGACGTCCGGATGAGCAACGTCGAGACCCCGCCGCCGACGCGCAACCCGGCCGGCCGCTGGTTCGGGCTGAAGCTCGCCCAGTTGCAGGACCTGGAGTTCCGGACGGCGATCGCGGCGATCCAGACGTCGCGCGGGTTCACCGGCACGATCTCCATGGGCGGCAACGGCCAGTTCACCCGGCTCACCGCGCTCGACTCGATCGCCGGCCCCGCCGCGCAGCCGTGGCGCGGCTCGCTGCTGGAGGACTTCGAGCTCGGCGTCCACCTGCTCACCGAAGGCTGGCGCACCGGGTTCACGCCGGATTCCCATGTGGCGCAAGAAGGTCTGTACAGCCTGCGGCGGTTCCTGGTGCAGCGCACGCGCTGGGGCCAGGGCACCATGCAGTGCGCGCGGTACCTGCGGCGGATCTGGGACTCGCCGCACGTCAGCACGCTCGGCGCGGCGGAGATGATGTACTACCTCGCGCAGCCGTGGCTGCAGCTGCTCGGGTCGCTGCTGTACCCGATCCCGTTCCTGCTGCTGATCTTCGGCACCGCGGGCGACCCGGCGCAGATGTGGTCGTGGTTCACCGGCGGCGCGTGGATCCTCTTCGCCATCTACGGCTCGTTCGGCCTGCTGCCGTTCCTGGTCTGGGGCCCGATCTACCAGCTGAAGTGCTTGCGCAGCAAGAACATCCTGCGCGGCATCGGCCTGGGCTTCGCGTACGCGGCGTACATCTACACGTTCTACGTGACGTCGTGGCGAGCGTTGTTCCGGCTGATCCGCGGCCGCAACGGCTGGGCGAAAACGCGTCGCAACACCGAGCAGTCCGCGGGCGCGAAGGTCGCCCTGGACGCCTGAAAGTCCGTGAAGGCCTCTCGGAGTCATGGGGTCGTTGCAACACCACCTCGATGAAGGGTGGGATTTGCAGATGGTTCGAACGCATCGCTGGCTCCCACGATCAGTCCAGCTGCAGTTCTGGGACCAGATCCGGGCCGGAACGGCAGCGAAGCCGGCCGCGCAAGCGGCCGGCTTCGCCGCAGCGACGGGCGGGCGGTTGTTCCGCCAAGCTGGCGGGGTGATCAGTAACGCACCCCGCCAGACCGGCCCGGTCCGACTGAGCATCACCGAGCGCGACGAGATCGCCTGCCTCACAGCCGCAGGTCACGGCCCACGAGCGATCGGACGAGCAATCGGACGACCTGCCTCGACAGTGTCACGAGAGCTGGCCCGCAACACCGGCCTGACCGGCGCCTATCGGGCCAGCAGCGCCCAGCACCGGGCCGAACACCGCGCGAAACGACCCAAAACCGCGAAGCTGCGCGCCGACCCGGAACTGCGGGCGGTGGTGCAGGCCAGGCTGACCCGGAAGTGGTCGCCGCGGCAGATCTCCGAGAGACTGGTCCTGGACTTTCCCGACCGGCCGGAGATGCGGGTGTCGCACGAAACGATCTACCAATCACTCTATGTGCAAAGCCGGGGTGCGTTACGGCGTGAACTGACCACAGCACTGCGGACCGGGCGGGCGTTGCGGATGCCACGACGGCAGGCCCAAGCCCGGCGGGAGCGGCCGGCGGGCGGGATCCGGGACATGGTCAACATCTCGCAGCGACCCGCCGAGGTCGCCGACCGCGCGGTCCCGGGACACTGGGAAGGCGACCTGATCCTGGGCGGGAACAACGCCTCCGCTATCGGGACCTTGGTGGAACGCTCGACCCGGTTTGTGATGTTGCTGCACCTGCCCGATGGCAGGGACGCGGCCACCGTCGCCGAGGCGATGACCGACATGATCGCGACGTTGCCGCCGTTGCTGCTGGGGTCGCTGACCTGGGATCAGGGCAAAGAGATGGCCCATCACCAGAAGATCACCCTGGACACCGGGTTGCAGATCTACTTCTGTGATCCGCATTCGCCGTGGCAGCGGGGCAGCAACGAGAACACCAATGGTCTGCTCCGTCAGTACTTCCCGAAAGGCACCGACCTGTCCCAGCACGACGCAGCGGAGCTGGTGCGGGTGGCGACGGAGCTGAACGGACGGCCGCGGGAGACCCTCGGCTGGCGGACGCCAGCCGAGGCCCTCACCGCGCTACTGTCAGATCAACCAACACCAGGTGTTGCAACCACCGCATGAATCCGCCCCTCCTTGAGGGACTCTGAGTCCCTCAAGGAGGCCTTCACGGACCTCGGCTAGAACGCCGGCAGGAACCGGACGTCGTCCGCCTTGACGAACGCGATCCGGTGGCCGAACTGGATCTGGACGTACTTGAGCTTGCCCTTCACGACCACGTGGTCGGCGACGTCGAACGTCGTCGCCGAGTAGTACTCCGACCCGACCACTCCGGCCGACGAGTACTTCTGCCCGGCGGCCAGGGTGTACGGCAGCGGCGTGATGGCCTGCGGCGTCAGGTTCGCCGGGTAGGCCTCGGGCTCGGGGTAGGCGCGGCCGTACACCGGAATCGTGGCGAGGCCGGGCTTCGGCGTCACGACCAGGCCGATCGCGGGCTTGGCGACCCGCGCGTTGTGCGGGTTGCGGAACCAGCCCTTCTGCCCGAGGTACCAGATCGCCGTCCAGTCGCCGCTGGTGTCGGCGACGGCGTACCGCTGTCCGGTGGCGGCCCGGCTGCCGACGTCCGCGACGTCCATAGTGGACGGTGTGCCCTTGGGGTGCAGGCCGACGTCCACCAGCAGCGGCGAGGAGTCAGAGGGCTGCGAGTGCAGTACGACGGCCTCGGAACCCCTTGGCGTGCAGGGCGTTCCGGCGGTGTCGCAGCCGGTGAAGATCGGCTGGTTCTTCGTGAAGTCCGGGTCGATGGTGACCAGCGACGAGCCGGGCAGCCCGAACCCGCCGAGCGGCGCGCCCAGCAGGTCGAAGTAGTGCGACCAGTCCCAGTAGGGGCCCGGGTCCCAGTGCATGCCGGCGATCGTCGACGGGATCGTGCCCGGCACGTTGTCGTGGCCGATGATGTGCGCGCGGTCGAGCGGGATGTCGTACTTGCGCGCGAGGTACCCGACGAGCTTCGCGCTCGAGCGGTACATCGCCTCGGTGTACCAGGTGCCCTTCGCGGCGAAGCCCTCGTGCTCGATACCGATCGACTTGGCGTTGATGTACCAGTTGCCCGCGTGCCAGGCGACGTCCTTCGTCGGCACGTGCTGCGCGATCAGGCCGTCGGCCGAGCGGATGGTGTAGTTCCAGCTCACGTACGTCGGGTCCTGGGCGAGCTTGAGGACGCTGTCCCAGTAGCCCTCGGTGTCGTGGATGACGATGTGGTCGATCTTCTGGCCGGCCGGCCGGTCGGCCAGGTCGTGGTTGCCGTAGTCGTTGCCCGGCAGCTCCTGGTAGGGCGCCGGCACGGACTCGCAGGTGACGGTCCGCGGGCACTCGACGTTCGCCGGGTTCGCCTCGGCGTGCTCCGGCGCGGTGATGCCGGGCGTGGCGGCGAGGGTGACCTGCTGCCCGTCGTCGGTGGTGCGGCTCACGCCGCTCTTGATGGTCTCGAAGACCTCGTCGGCGAAGGTCTGCCCGGCGGCCTCGCCGGATCCGCCGTACCGCGCGACAGCGTCGTACCAGCCGGTCTGCCCGAGGTGGTACTTGGCGAGCAGGGCGGCGCCACCCCGGATGTTCTGCGTGGTGTCGGTACGCAGGGTCTTCGGGTCGGTCTTGAGCAGCTGAGCGGCCTCGTCGACGGTCTGCAGCCCGGCTTGCGGCGGCACGTCGGGCCCCGCGGCCGGGTGCAACGCGGGCCGCGCGTCATCACCGCGCGGGTCCTCGCTGCCCTGGTCGTGGTGGCTGCCGGCGACCCCGGCTTCCCGCAGGTCGGTGAGGTGCATGGGCCCGTACCCGGCGGCGGTGCTGGGCGTCCCGCCGTTGAAGTCCCACCGGGACTCCAGGTAGGAGACGCCGAGCAGGACGTCGAGCGGAACCCCGAACTCGGCGGCCGCGGCGGCGAAGTCCCGCTGCCGCTGATCGGTGGTCGCGGCATGGGCGGGCGCGGTGGCGAGCCCACCGAGCAGGGCGACGGCAGCGGCCAGCGCCGCCGTTCTGGAGAGCGAACGAAACGACATGGGCATAAACCCCCAGGGTCCAGGTGCCAGACGGTGAGAACCTAACCAGAAACTCACGCCGGGGGTAAGAGCCGCCGCCGACCTGCCGAAGAGTGAGGGCGCCGGCCTTCGGGTGGACCCTGGTTGCACGGCTGGCACTCCCGTGGCTAGAGTGCTAATCGCACGGCCCGACAGCCCCGGCACCCGCGACGGCGGGGGTGGTAGAGCCGTAACCACATCCTGCCAACGCTTTCGACGACCGTGGAGGTCAACCCGGTGAGCGTGAACATCAAGCCGCTCGAGGACAAGATCGTTGTCCAGACGAGTGAGGCCGAGGAGACGACCGCTTCCGGCCTCGTCATCCCCGACACCGCCAAGGAGAAGCCCCAGGAGGGCAAGGTTCTGGCCGTGGGCCCGGGCCGGATCGACGACAAGGGCAACCGCGTCCCGCTCGACGTTTCCGTCGGCGACGTCGTCATCTACTCGAAGTACGGCGGCACCGAGGTCAAGTACAACGGTGAGGACTACCTCATCCTGTCCGCCCGCGACGTGCTGGCCGTCATCAACTGACGTCCGCTCGCAGCGCATGACGCCCCGGGCCCCGCACAAGCCGGGGGACGGGGCGTTCGTGCGTTCAAGACCCACCGAAAGGTAAGCGGAACACGCTATGCCCAAGCAGATCAGATTCGACGAGGACGCTCGTCGCGCCTTGGAGCGCGGGGTGAACAAGCTCGCCGACACGGTCAAGGTCACCCTCGGCCCGCGCGGTCGCCACGTCGTGCTCGACAAGAAGTTCGGTGGCCCGACCATCACCCTCGACGGCGTGACCGTCGCCCGTGAGATCGAGCTCGACGACCCGTTCGAGAACCTCGGCGCCCAGCTCGCCAAGAGCGTGGCCACCAAGACCAACGACGTCGCCGGTGACGGCACCACGACCGCGACCGTGCTCGCGCAGTCGCTGGTGAAGGTCGGCCTGCGCAACGTCGCGGCCGGCGCGAACCCGACCTCGATCGGCCGTGGCATCGAAGCCGCCGCGGCGAAGGTCATCGAGGTCCTCAAGAGCAAGGCGACCCCGGTCAAGGGCCGCGAGAGCATCGCCCAGGTCGGCACCGTCACCTCCCGCGACGCCAACATCGGCGCCCTGCTCGGCGAAGCCGTCGAGAAGGTCGGCGAGGACGGCGTCATCACCATCGAGGAGTCGTCGACCCTGGCGACCGAGCTGGTGATCACCGAGGGCGTCCAGTTCGACAAGGGTTTCCTCTCGGCGCACTTCGCGACCAACCCGGAGGAGCAGAAGGCGATCCTCGAGGACGCCTACATCCTGCTCGTCCGCGAGAAGGTCTCGTCGCTGGCGGACCTGCTGCCGGTGCTCGAGAAGGTCGTCGAGGCCAAGAAGCCGCTGCTGATCATCGCCGAGGACGTCGACGGCGAGGCGCTGTCCACCCTCGTGGTGAATTCGCTGCGCAAGACGATCACCGCCGTCGCCGTCAAGGCGCCGTTCTTCGGTGACCGTCGCAAGGCGTTCCTGGACGACCTCGCGGTCGTCACCGGCGGCGAGGTGATCTCCGCGGAGATCGGCATGAAGCTGGCCGACGCGGACCTCGGCTCGCTCGGCGGCGCGCGGCGCATCGTCGTCACCAAGGACGACACCACCATCGTGGACGGCGCCGGCACCAAGGACGCCACCCAGGCGCGGATCGCCCAGATCCGCAAGGAGATCGAGAGCACCGACTCCGACTGGGACCGCGAGAAGCTGCAGGAGCGGCTCGCGAAGCTGGGCGGCGGTGTCGCGGTGATCAAGGTCGGCGCGGCCACCGAGACCGAGCTGAACGAGCGCAAGCACCGCATCGAGGACGCCGTGGCGGCGACCAAGGCGGCCGTCGAGGAGGGCATCCTGCCCGGCGGTGGCTCGGCGCTGGTGCACGCGGTCAAGGAGCTGGAAGACGGCCTCGGCCTCGAAGGCGACGAAGCGACCGGTGTCCGCATCGTGCGTGACGCGCTGTCCGCCCCGCTGTTCTGGATCGCGACCAACGCGGGCCACGAGGGCGCGGTCATCGTCAACAAGGTCCGGGAGCAGAGCTGGGGCCACGGCTTCAACGCCGCCACCGGCGAGCTGACCGACCTGCTGGCCGCCGGCATCGTCGACCCGGTCAAGGTGACCCGGTCCGCGGTGGCGAACGCCGCTTCGATCGCGCGCCTGGTGCTGACGACGGAGAGCTCCATCGTCGAGAAGCCGGCCGACGAAGAGCCCGCCGCGGCGGGCCACGGCCACTCGCACTGACGCGTTTCCGAGCACGAGAGGGGCGGCATCCCGCAAGGGGTGCCGCCCCTTCTCGTTGCGTCGGTGGCCGGGGTGGCCTGTTCGGCGGCCCCGCGGTTGCTCGCCCTTGACGTCCGACACACGAGACCGAGGACGCAGCCCTCACACGTCAGCCGGGGAGGCCGCGCAGGTGAAGCCGCCGTTCTCGGCCGGATGCGCAGGACCTGCACAGCGCGCCCCGCGGCCACTCACGCCGACGCGTTCGACCCGCGACAAGGCGGCATCTCCCGAGCGTGCCGCCTGCTCGACGCGCGAAAACGGGGCGGCATCCGCATGGATGCCGCCCCGTTCCCGTCCCGGGCCGGACTGCAGCCCGGAAAGCACGGAGGGCGGCCACCCCACCCGGCGCCGCCCTCCGGTGTCCGTGGGCCGTCAGCCGCCCGACATGCTGAGCGTGCGTTTGTCGGCCTTGATCAAGTGTTCGCGTTCGGACTCCGAGAGCCCGCCCCAGATGCCGTAGGGCTCGTGCACCGCCAGCGCGTGGCTGCGGCACATCTCCAAGACGGGGCAGCTCAGGCACACCGCTTTCGCCCTTGCTTCCCGCCGTGCCCGCGCCGGGCCGCGCTCGCCGTCCGGGTGAAAGAAGGACGCGCTGTCCATCCCCCGGCACGACCCTTCCAGCTGCCAGTCCCACATGTCGGCGTTGGGTCCTGGGAGCCTGCGCGTGTCTGCCATCCTGACCGCCTCCGTCATTCGGTCGATGCCGCTAGCTGCTCTGCTGTGGTGCCGATACTCCATTCGGTGCAACGGCCGTAACGTTAGAAGCGCGCCAATAGTTGTTCAAGCGATTCGGTTCGATTCAGCCGTTAGGCATCCCCCGGATGTGTGAGCGGGGGTTTCGCCTCCGGTTGCCGACCTCGGTGCGTGCCTGGATATTGAGGCTCGTGGGAGCTGGGTCGGGTACCGAAGAACCCACCCTGCCGGTGGCCTCGGTCGCCCGCCGGCTCGGGGTCGCGCCGTCCACCCTCCGAACCTGGGACCGGCGCTACGGGCTGGGCCCCAGCCGCCACACCGACGGCCGGCACCGCCGCTACGGCACCTCCGACATCGGCCGGCTCGAACTGATGCAGCGGGCCCTCCTCAGCGGGGCGTCGACGGCGGAGGCCGCGCGCTACGCCCTCGAGCAGATCCCGCGCTCCGGTTCGCCGCAGCCGGAGGAGCCCGAGGAGCCTCCCGAAACCGGCGCCGCCGACGACGGTCACGAGGTCCGCTCCCGGCTCGCGCGCCGGCTGAGCACCGCGGCGCTCGCCATGGACGTCCACGCCGTGCAGCACATGCTCGCCGACACCATCACCGAGCTCGGGGTGCTGCCCGCCTGGACGGGCGTGCTCGAGCCGGTGCTGTCGGCGCTCGGGGCCCGCTGGCGCGGGGCGAGCGCGGGCGCGGAGGTCGAGTACCTGCTCGCCGAGTGCGTGTCCGCCGCCCTGGTCCGCGCCACCCCGGTGCTCGACGAGCCGCGCAACACCCGGCCGGTGCTGCTCGGCTGCGTCCCGGAAGAGCGCGACACGATGCCGATGTACGCGCTCGCGGCGTCGCTGGCCGGCCGCCGGATCGGCGCTCAGCTGTTCGGGGTGCCGCTGCCCGCGGACGTCCTCGCGGTGGCGGTCCGCCGCAGCGCCCCGGCGGCGGTGGTGCTGTGGGCCCACCGCCGCGGGATGGCCGACCCCCGCCTGTTCGCCCGGGTCTCGCGCGGCCGCCAGCGCAGCAGGCTCTTCGCCTGCGGCCCGGGCTGGGATCCGGCCGGGATGCCGGACCAGGTCGAGCTGCTCCCGGACCTCCCGGGCGCGGCGGACCGCATCGAGCACGTCCTGGTCGGCGCGCGGCGGGAAAGCCGTGAGGGGCACCTTCACGGCTTTTAGGTCCGTGAGGGTGGCCCTGACGGCTTTCCCGGGGCGACGGTGTCGAGAACGGGGCGGGCGGCTCGGCGAGGCGAGATGGGGCAGCGGGCGAGACGGGTGGCCTCTCGGCGGGCGAAACGGGGCGACGGCGGCGAGACGGGCGGCGGCTCGGCGACCGAGATGGGGCGGCGGGCGAGACAGTTGGCCTCTCGGCTGGCGAAACGGAGCGGCGCCTCGGCGACCGAGACGGGGCGGCGGGCGAGGCGGGGCGGCGGCTCGGCCGAGGGAGACGGGCGGCCCGCGGGCTTGCCCGTGCCCCCGGCGGCCGTCGCGATTCGCGGGCCGGCCCGCCCGAACGCGCCGTGCGCTGCCGGTGGCTCGGTCGGTCCGTACGGCCGTTCGGCGGATCCGCGACGGGCGCGCCACCGAGTCGTCAGCGGTACCCGGCGCGAACCGCGCGGCTCCGGTCACTTCGATCATGTTCTTGTCGGTGGGAGGGGCTAGAAAGGACGGGTGCACGAACCCGCCCTCCGCGCCGCCGCCTTCGGGGGTGACCCGCGGCCCGACCCGGCCGTCCTTCGTGGCACCGGGACGCCCAGAGCCCGCCTGCTCGCCGCGATCGTCCTCGGCGCCCAGGGGCGCTACGCGTCCGCCGCGGCGCTCCTGGACCCCCTGCGGACGGCGGGCGACCCCTTGCTCGGCTCCCTGGCCGCCAGCACTCTCGCCGCGCACCGGCGGCAGCTGGGCGGGCACCGGAAAGCCCGCGCGCTCGACGGCGAAGCCTTCGCCCGCGCCGCGACCCTCCACAGCGACCCGGACCCGGACGGGCTCGACGCCGCCGGTGCCCGGGCCGACGCCCTGCTGGGCCTGGCCGCCGACAACCTCGCCCTCGGCCGGCTGAGCGCCGCCCGGCGGCTGGCCGCCCGCGCCGAGCGGGAGCACGCCGGGTGGCGGGCCGACGTCCGCCGCGGCTGGGTCGGTGCCGAGATCGAGCTCGCCGCAGGTCAGGGTGCCGCCGCCGTGGCGCCCGCCGAGCGCGCCTTCGAAACCGCGGTCGCCCGTGGCGCGCGCCGGCACGCCACCAAATCCGGGATTGTGCTGGCCGTGGCCCTGCGGGCCGCCGAGGCTCCCGATCACCGGAACATTTCGGACGCTCTCGTCGGAAAGGCAATGGCGACCGCCGAAGAATGCGAACTGCTTTCACTTTTGTGGCCGGCCGCCCTTGTCGCGGCCGATCTGCGCCCTGGACACGCCGAGGAGTATCGATTCAGAGTGGCGGAGGTGTTGCACGCAGTGTTACGAAGCGCAGATCCTTGCGGGAGGAGGATCGCGGGGGAATCGCCATGGGTCCCCGCCCCGGGTGGTTGAGCCGTCGGAATGGGGTGTTCCGGCATCCGGGCTAAGAAGTTTCAAAAAAAGCCACCGGATCGTGTCAAGGTTCGGGCTAAAGCGTCCGATAGGGGAAGTGGAATGTCACCCGGCTGCAGGAAGGAAACCCCGTGACGACGGTCTTGATCTGCGACGACCGACGCAGTGTCCGTGAAGGGCTCACCCGAGTGATGTCCGCGGTCCCTGGGGTCAGTCGCATCGACTGCGTAGCGCACGGTGACGAGCTGCTGGCCCGGTACTCCCGTCAGCCCGTCGACGTCGTGCTGGTCGGAACGCAACGCGCGGTCCCGACAGGTGTCGAAGCCACCCGGCGGCTCGTCTCCGCGAACCCCCAGGCGAACGTCATCGTGTTCGGCGCCCCGGACGACGCGGGCAGCATCGCTGCCGCGATCGCCGGTGGTGCCCGCGGCTATCTCCGCTGGGACGCGTCCCGGCCGGAGCTGGTCGCCGCACTGGCCCACACCCTCGCGAGCACCTCGGTGCCCGCGCCCCGTCAGCCGTCCGACCCGGGCGTCCAGCTGACCGAGCGCGAGCTTCAGGTGCTCCGCGGGATGAGCCAGGGCAAGAGCAACGGCCAGATCGGCCGCGAGCTGTACCTGTCCGAGGACACGGTCAAGACCCACGCCCGGCGGCTGTTCCGCAAGCTCGGCGTGCGCGACCGCGCGCAGGCCGTGGCGCACGGCTTCCGCCGCGGCCTGGTCAGCTGACCGGTTCACGGCACTCTCCTCGATCCTGACACGGCCGGAATACAGGTGACGACGGGCCAGGGCGCACCGCCCTGGCCCGCACTTGTGTGGTCCCCATCACATTCCGGCGCCCTTCGGGGCCGCCCTCGGGGTGCTCACGCGCCCCGGCTCCCGTCCACCGGGCGGGAACTCGTACCTGTGGCCCCGGTCGCTCGTTGATTCGACGACATCGATCGTGGCTCGCAGGGGCTAATCCGTATTTTCGCGGCGCCGGCGGGCGCGGCGCGCCGGGAAGCACCGCGCGCGCCGGGCCGGGGTGGCCGCAGGTACGGTAACGGTCACCGGTCCGCGGCGCGGGCAGCCACGAGCCGGACTCTTTGCACGCCTACACGTAACACTGGGACTGTTGTCTGCGATGGCCAATGTGGGGGATGGACTGGATGAACCGGTCGCCGCTGCTGTCGAGGGAGATCCCCAGGCGGTGGAGCGGCTGCTGGCTGCTATCCGTCCACTGGTAGTGCGGTATTGCCGCGCTCGGGTTGGCAGGCAGGAGCGATCGTTCGCTTCGGCGGACGACGTTGCGCAGGAGGTGTGTCTCGCGGTGCTAACGGCATTGCCTTCGTACCGTGACCAAGGGCGCCCGTTCCTGGCCTTCGTCTACGGAATCGCCCAGCACAAGGTGGCCGACGCGCACCGCGCGGCGGCCCGTAACCGCGCCGAACCGGTTGCCGAGATCCCCGACGAGGTCGAGGGTGGCGTCGGTCCCGAGCAGCGGGCGCTGCAGGGTGAACTGAACGAGCGGATGTCCCAGTTGTTGCAGGTGCTGCCGGACAAGCAGCGGGAGATCGTGGTGCTGCGCGTGGTCGTCGGCTTGTCGGCGGAGGAGACCGCGGACGCCGTGGGGTCCACCCCCGGTGCCGTCCGCGTCGCCCAGCACCGCGCCCTCGCGCGGCTGAGAAAGGTCCTGGCCGCGGAGGAGGTGATCTGAGTGACCGGTCACGAGAACGGTTTCGAGCCGGATGACGTCTGGGGCGATGGCCTGTCGGGCTCGGAGGCGGAGTTCGCCGCCGATCTGACGGCCGTGCAAGCGGACGACGCGCTGCTCGACGCGCTGGGCGGGTCCGACCCGGCGCTGGCCGACGGCCTCGGCGACCAGGAGCTCAACGCGTTGCTGGTCGCGTGGCGAAGAGACATCGACAGTGAGCCCCTGGCCGAACTCGTCGACGTCGACACCGCCGTGCGCACCGTCACGACCGCCGCCCTCGCGCAGCGGCACGCCTCGAGCGGACGCCGCCGCAGGCTGCTCGTCCCGGTCGCCGCCGCCGCGGCGGTGTTGGCGATCGCCTTCACCGGAACCGGGCTGGCCGCGCGCTCCGCGGAACCCGGTGACACGCTTTGGGGCCTCGCGAAGGTCCTGTACTCCGATCACACCCACTCGGTCGAGGCCGCCGCGAACGCGAAGCTCGACCTCGAGAAGGCGAACCTCGCTCTCGCCGGCGGCGACCTCGCCACCGCCCGGCAGGCCCTCCAGGACGCACAGACCGCGCTTTCGCAGGTCAGCGACGAGGACAACAAAGGCCAGCTGATGGAGCAGCACCGGCAGCTCGCCGCCCAGCTCCAGAACCCGGACGCGCCGGTCCAGGGTCCGACCCAGACCACTTCGACGCCGGTGCCGCCGGGCGCCTCGTCGACGCAGGTGCCGCCGGCCGGCTCGGCGACGTCGATCCCGGGCAGCGGCAGCGGCACGACCAGCCTGCCGGGCACCGAGACGCCGACTCCGACACCGCCGCCGCCGACGACCGAGACCCCGACGCCTCCGCCGCCGACCACGCCGACCACCACGGCCGCGAGCGGCAACGACCCGGGCACGTCACCCCGCAGCGAGACCTCGGGCGGCGCCGCGCAGCAGGGCGTCACGGACAGCCCGTAAGAGCTCCGGAAAAAGCCCTGGTGAGCTTCCTCACCAGGGCTTTTTTGTTCGGTACGGGGCGCTCAGTAGGCGCTTTCGTTCGCCGTGACGCCGTCCGCGAAGCCGCGGCAGTAGTCCCAGCTGACGTAGTCGCCGGGGTTCGGGTCGTAGGCCGGCTCGTGCGGGCGCATCCGCCCGTCGGCCAGCAGCTGCTCCAGGCTGGCCCGCAGCAGGTGCCAGTCGTGGTAGTGCGGTTCGTCGCACTCGCCGCAGTCCACGACGATCCCGCGGACCCCGCGAGGCTCGAGAAGCGCCTGGTAGACGGCCAGATCCGAGAGATCGGCCAGCAGCTCGGTGCGTTCCTGGTCGCTGATCGGCTCGTCCAGCCGCTCCTCGTTGTCGAGGAACGCGCGGGCCGGGTCGTCCGGGTCGTCCGCGAACGGGTCCGGAGGCAGAACGTCATGCGCCACGGCCTGCACGCTACCGGTCCGGCCTCGTGGCTCGCCCACCACCCGGGGCGGGGGCCGGGCCCGGATACCATGAGGGGAAGGCTCCGAGTCGCCACAGCGACGCCGCTCACCCCGCGCCAGGAAGGCCCTTCACCCGCTATGACCAGCGACGGCATCACCGCCCCCGTTCCGGCCAAGTTCGCCATGCTCGGCTTGACCTTCGATGACGTGCTGCTGCTGCCGGCGGAATCGGACGTCGTGCCCAGCATGGTCGACACCGGCACCCGGCTGACCCGGAACATCACCCTCGGCGTGCCGCTGGTCTCCGCCGCGATGGACACCGTCACCGAGGCGCGGATGGCGATCGCCATGGCCCGCCAGGGCGGCATCGGCGTGCTCCAGCGCAACCTCCCGATCGACGAGCAGGCCGCCGCCGTCGAGGTGGTCAAGCGGTCCGAGGCCGGCATGGTCACCGACCCGGTCACCTGCTCGCCCGACGCCACGCTGGCCGAGGTCGACGCCCTGTGCGCGAAGTTCCGCATCTCCGGCGTGCCGGTGGCCGACGCGTCCGGGACCCTCGTGGGCATCATCACCAACCGCGACATGCGGTTCGAGGTCGACCACAGCCGCCCGGTGTCCGAGGTGATGACCAAGGCCCCGCTGATCACCGCGCAGGTCGGGGTGTCCGCGGACGCCGCGCTCGGCCTGCTGCGCCGGCACAAGATCGAGAAGCTGCCGATCGTCGACGGTGCGGGCAAGCTGCGCGGCCTGATCACGGTCAAGGACTTCGTGAAGACCGAGCAGTACCCGAAGGCGACGAAGGACCCGGACGGCCGGCTCATCGTCGGCGCCGCGGTCGGCGTCGGCCCGGACGGCCACAAGCGCGCGATGGCCCTGGCCGACGCGGGGGTCGACGTCCTGATGGTCGACACCGCGCACGGGCACTCCCGCGCGGTCGTCGACACCGTCTCGCTGCTGAAGAAGGAGCTGGGCGACGCGGTCGACATCGTCGGCGGCAACGTCGCGACCCGCGCGGGCGCGCAGGCCCTGGTCGACGCGGGCGCGGACGGCGTCAAGGTCGGCGTCGGCCCGGGCTCGATCTGCACCACCCGGATCGTCGCGGGGGTCGGCGTCCCGCAGATCTCGGCGATCTACGAGGCCGACCAGGCCGCCCGCCCGGCGGGCATCCCGGTGATCGGCGACGGCGGCATCCAGTACTCCGGCGACATCGCGAAGGCCATCGCGGCCGGCGCGTCCACCGTGATGCTGGGCAGCCTGCTGGCCGGCACGGCCGAAGCCCCCGGCGACCTGATCCTGGTCAACGGCAAGCAGTTCAAGGTCTACCGCGGCATGGGCTCGCTGGGTGCCATGCAGTCGCGCGGCGAGGGCAAGTCCTACTCCAAGGACCGCTACGCCCAGGACGACGTGCTCAACGAGGACAAGCTGGTCCCCGAGGGCATCGAGGGCCGGATCCCGTTCCGCGGCCCGCTCGCCAACGTGGTGCACCAGCTGGTCGGCGGCCTGCGCGCGGGCATGGGCTACGCGGGCGCCGAGACGATCCCGCAGCTGCAGGAGGCGCAGCTGGTCCGGATCACGGCGGCCGGGCTCAAGGAGAGCCACCCGCACGACGTCACGATGACCGTCGAGGCCCCCAACTACACGACTCGCTAGTGGAGGCGCGAGCGGTGCCCACGGCACCGCTCGCGACCTGCTCTGATTACAAGAGCGCGAGCCATTCGGCGGCGAATGCCCCCGTTCGGCCCCGGCCGTAGGCCTCTTCGGCTGAACCTTCGTTACCCAGAGTGCTTACGGTAACTGGCCTATCGCCTTCCGTGGCCACCGTAGTGTCCACTGGACGCCATGACGGCCGGCCGCTTCACGCGCTTGCTCCGCAGGGTCTTCTTCACGGCAGTCGCGCTCGTCTCGCTGTTCCTCGGCGGCGTCGTCTGCCTCATGTGCCAGGTGCTCGCGGGCCGGGACGCGCCCACCTACCGCGTCGACGGGCACGTCGTGTCCCACGAGCGGGGCGAGCTCCCGGTCGGCGGGGACGACAACGCCGTGCGGCACACCATCGGCATCGACGCGGCCGACGGGCGGCACTACAGCATCACGACGGTCGGGTCCGGTCTCGACCTGCCACCGGGCCAGCCGGTCGCGCTCGACGTCTCGACCGCGGACAGCACCATCGCCTACCTGCGCGCCGGCGGCGGTGTGCTCGACCTGCGGGCGGGCGTGATCCGGCCGGTGCTCCTGATCGTCGCGTCGCTGCTCGCCCTGGGCGCGGTCTACTTCGGCGCGGTCCGCCTCAACGTCTATCCACCGATGGCCACCTGGCTGGCGCTCGCGCTGGGCGCGATCCTGTCCCCGGTCGCCGTGTTCGTCCGCGTGTAGCCGTGGACCTCAGGCCGGCGTTGTGGGCGGTCGTCGCCGGGGCGGCGTTCACCCTCGCCGTGTTCTGGTTCCTCCAGGCGCTCGGCCCGTCCGGCTGGGAGGAAGCCGTGGTCGAGGCGGCGGACCCCGTGCAGTGGCCGGTGAGCACCGAGCCGGGTGCGGGGGAGGACCAGCAGCACCATCTCGTCCTCCGCACGGCGTCGGGTGAGAGCTTCGAGGTCTGGGGCAAGGACCGGCACCTCGGCCAGTCGGCGGGGACGTGGCTCCGGGCGGAGATCTCCGATGTCGGGCGGGGGGTCCAGGCCGTCGAGGTCGGCGGCAGGCGGACCACCGTCGACTCCGGCGGTCTCGGGATCTTCGTCGCGGCGTTGACCGGGCTCGGGTTCCTGGCCGGCGCGCTCGGCGCGTGCGCCGACGCCAAGCGCCCGATCCCGGCGATCGCGGGCGCGGTGGCCGGGCTCGGGGCCGGCGCACTGCCCGTGTTGCTGCTGTTCTAACCCCCGTGCGCGGGTCACCCACGCGGACTAGCGACAATGGGGCACGGCAGATTGTCGTCGTCGGAGGAGGCTTCACGTGCGGGACCTGGTCGAGATCGGGATGGGCCGCACCGCGCGGCGGGCGTATGACCTCGACGACGTCGAGATCGTGCCCTCACGGCGGACCCGGTCGTCGTCGGTGGTGTCCACCTCGTGGCAGATCGACGCCTACCGCTTCGACCTGCCGCTGGTCACCCACCCGACGGACGCGATCGTCTCGCCCGGCACCGCGGTCGCCGTCGGCGAGCTCGGCGGGCTGGGCGTGCTCAACGCCGAAGGGCTCTGGGCCCGGCACCCGAACGTCGAGGACGCGATCTTCCAGCTGGTCCGCGCGGCCGAGGACGTCGAGGACCCGACCGCCGTCGGCCGCGTGCTGCAGGAGCTGCACGCCGCGCCGATCCGGCTCGACCTGCTGACCGAGGCGATCAAGACGGTCCGCGAGTCCGGCGTCACGGTGGCCGCGCGCGTCAGCCCGCAGCACGCCGCCGAGCTGACCCCGGACCTGATCGCGGCCGGTGTCGAGATCCTCTTCGTGCAGGGCACGATCATCTCCGCCGAGCACGTGCAGCGCGACGCCGAGCCGCTGAACCTCAAGGACTTCATCGGCCGCCTCGACGTCCCGGTGATCGCCGGCGGCGTCAGCGACTACCGCACGGCGATGCACCTGATGCGCACCGGCGCGGCCGGGGTCATCGTCGGCCACGGCTACACGCCGGGCGTGACGAGCACCGACCGCGTGCTCGGCATCGGCGTCCCGATGGCCACGGCCGTCATCGACGCCGCGGCCGCCCGCCGCGACTACCTCGACGAGACCGGCGGCCGCTACGTGCACGTGCTGGCGGACGGCGGCATGACGACGTCGGGCGACATCGCGAAGGCCATCGCGTGCGGCGCGGACGCCGTCATGCTGGGCTCACCGCTGGCCGCCGCGTCGGACGCGCCCGGGCAGGGCCTGTACTGGACGGCGGCCGCGGCCCACCCGTCGCTGCCGCGCTCACGCGTGGCGGCCGGGCCGGACTACGCCGTCGACCTCAAGACCCTGCTGTTCGGGCCGTCGTCCGACGCGGAGGGCGTGGTGAACCTCTTCGGCGCCCTGCGTCGCGCGATGGCGAAGACGGGTTACTCGGATTTGAAGGAGTTCCAGCGGGTGGGGCTCACCGTCCGCCGGTGAGGTGCCGCACGAACGCCGCGAAGGCTTCCGCGGGGTAGACGAGCACCGGACGGGCGGCGAGCGCCGCCTGTTTGGTGTCCCGCACCCCGACGACGCCCGGCGCGGAACCGATCTCCACGCAGGCGTTTTCTTCGAAGTGACTGTGGCTCGACTTGCGCCAACCGGTGAGCTGCTGGGGGCCCATGTCGGTCCCTCCCGGAAATCGTGTCCCGCCGACGGGTCTCGCCCGCGTGAACATCGAGCTACTCTTTGTATACCCACACTCACCCTCCGAGAATCCAGCAGACGGGTGACTGGTCAGTAACTTACCTCTGGTCAGGAAGCGGACCCGGGGTTACGCTCAAGGTGTGACTGCCAGTAACACCACCACCAGTGCCGGTGCGTTCGACTACGACGTCGTTGTGGTCGGATCGGGGTTCGGCGGCAGCGTCGCGGCGCTGCGGCTCACCGAAAAGGGCTACCGCGTAGCCGTCATCGAGGCGGGGCGCCGGTTCGCGGACGACGAGTTCGCGAAAACGTCCTGGGACCTCAAGCGCTACCTGTGGGCGCCGCAGGTCGGCTGCTACGGGATCCAGCGCATCCACATGCTCAACGACGTCATGGTGCTCGCGGGCGCCGGCGTCGGCGGTGGGTCGCTCGTCTACGCGAACACGCTGTACCGGCCGCTGAAGCCGTTCTACGCGGATCAGCAGTGGTCGCACATCACGGACTGGGAGTCCGAACTCGCGCCGCACTACGACCAGGCGAGCCGGATGCTCGGGGTCGTCACGAACCCGACCATCACGCCATCGGACGTCGTGATGCGCGACGTCGCGAAGGACATGGGCGTCGGCGATTCGTTCCACCCGACGCCCGTCGGCGTCTACTTCGGCAAGCCGGGGGAGAAGGCCGCGGACCCGTTCTTCGGGGGCGCCGGGCCCGCGCGCACCGGCTGCACCGAGTGCGGCGCCTGCATGACCGGCTGCCGCGTCGGCGCGAAGAACACGCTGGTCAAGAACTACCTGTACCTCGCCGAGCAGGACGGCGCGCAGGTCATCCCGCTGACGACGGTCACCTCGGTCCGGCCCGCCGCCGGCGGCTACGAGGTCGACCTGAAGAAGACCGGGACGACGTCCCGCCGGTTCCGCACGACGATCACGGCCGAGAAGGTCGTCTTCGCCGCGGGTACCTGGGGCACGCAGAACCTGCTGCACAAGATGAAGGACACCGGCACGCTGCCCGCGCTCTCGCGGCGCCTGGGCGAGCTGACCCGGACGAACTCCGAGGCGATCATCGGCGCCGCGCGCACCGACGTCGACGAGAGCCGCAACTTCAGCCGCGGCGTCGCGATCACGTCGTCGATCCACCCGGACGAGAACACCCACATCGAGCCGGTCCGCTACGGCAAGGGCAGCAACGCGATGAGCCTGCTGCAGACGATCGCCACCGACGGCGCATCACCGGTGCCGCGCTGGCGGCAGGCCGTGTCGTTCATGGTCAAGCACCCGCTCCAGACGGCGAAGCTGCTCAACGGCTACCGCTGGAGCGAGCGCACGGTGATCCTGCTGGTGATGCAGAGCCTCGACAACTCGATCACGACCTACACGAAGCGCGGGCTGTTCGGCCGCCGCAAGTACACGTCGAAGCAGGGCCACGGCGAGCCGAACCCGAGCTTCATCCCGGCGGGCCACGAAGCCAACGAGCGCACGGCGGACCGCATCGGCGGCCTCGCGGGCGGCACCTGGGGCGAGATCTTCGACATCCCGCTGACGGCCCACTTCATCGGCGGCGTCCCGATCGGCGCCACCACCGACGAGGGCGTGATCGACCCGTACCACCGCGTGTTCGGCTACCCGGGCCTCTCGGTCGTGGACGGCGCGGCGATCACGGCCAACCTCGGCGTGAACCCGTCCCTGACGATCACGGCCCAGGCGGAGCGCGCGTTCTCGTTCTGGCCGAACAAGGGCGAACCGGACGCCCGGCCGGCGCAGGACGTGCCGTACGTGCGGCTGGAGCCGATCGCGCCGAAGAACCCGGCCGTCCCCGCGGAGGCCCCGGCGGCGCTTCGGCGGTCCTAGACTCAGCGCCGTGACGACGGCATCGGGACAAGCATCCGAGAAGGCCCACGCGCTGCTCGGCGGCGTACGGAAGCTCGACGACGAATGGGCCCGCGTGGCCGGCGGGCTCGGTGAGCCCGAACTCCGCGCGCCCAGCGCTCTGCCCGGCTGGACGCGGGCGCACGTCTTCGCGCACATCGCGCGCAACGCCGATGGTCTGCGCAATCTGCTGACCTGGGCGGACACCGGTGCCGAGACGCCGATGTACGCCAGTGCCGAGGCGCGCGACGAAGACATCGAGGCCGGCGCCCAGCGGGGGGTCGCCGACATCCTCGCGGACTTCGTCGCGTCCGCCGGGCGGTTCGAGCAGTACGCCGCGGGGATGCCGGCCGACGCCTGGGCCCGGGAGGCCCGCAACCGCCAGGGCGCGCCCGTGACCGGCGTCGTCGTGGCGCGGATGCGGCTGTCCGAGCTGACCATCCACCTCGCCGACCTGGGCCTCGGCCACGATCTCGACCAGGTGCTGACGCTGCTCGGCCCGCTCGCCGAGGACGTCGTCCAGCACGCGATCACCTCCCGGAGTGCCCACCTGCCGGCGCTGCGCCTGGTCGCGGACGGCTTCGAGTGGTCGATGGGCGCCCCGGCGAAGACGACCGTCACCGGCACTCCCGGCGAGCTGCTGGCCTGGCTGAGCGGGCGGTCCGACGGGTCCGCCTTGGACGGTGCCGTGCCGCGGATTCCCGCCTGGTCCTGAACGCCTCGCGGCGCGGGCTCGTGTACCCGGTGAGGTGGGCGTCTCGGCGTGTTGGCGATCGCCCGCGGACCTAGACTGGCCGGGCCGGGACATCCCCCGGGGCTGAGGAGTCCGATGTGGACAGCGAGCACGACCCGGGACAACCCGCCGGACAGTCGCACGTCTACCCCCGTGTGGACCTGGACAGAAGGGCGTTCCTCCGGATCGCGGGCGTCTCGGCGGTAGGCGCGGTCGCCGCCGCCTGCACGACCGGGGGCAGCCCGGTACCCGTCGGCTCGACCTCGCCCACCACCGCGGCCCCGTCCGCGCCGACCACCAGCAGGCCGCCGACCGGCCCGCCGAACTGGGACGACCTGCGCACCCGGCTGAGCGGTGGCCTGCTCCGGCCGGGCGACGACGCCTACGCCGCCGCCAAGCGCGCGTTCAACCCGCTCTTCGACGGCCGCAACCCCGTCGCCGTGGTCCAGGCGGCGACGGTCCAGGACGTGCAGGCGTGCGTCCAGGGCATCGCCGGCCGCGTGAGCATCGCCGCGCGCAGCGGCGGGCACAGCTACGCCGGGTACTCCGTGCCCGACGGCGGGATGGTCATCGACCTGTCCGCGATGAACAAGGTGACCGTCCAGGGCGGCAAAGCCGTGATCGGCGCCGGCGCGAAGCTGAAGGACGTCTACGCGGCGCTCGGCGCGGCCGGGCGCGCGCTGCCCGCCGGGTCGTGCCCGACCGTCGGGATCTCCGGGCTGACCCTCGGCGGCGGCATCGGCGTGCTCGCCCGCAAGTACGGCCTGACCTGCGACCACCTGAGCTCCGCCCAGGTCGTCACGGCCGACGGCAAGCTCGTGACGGCGTCCGCGACGTCCGAACCGGACCTGTTCTGGGCGCTGCGCGGTGGCGGTGGCGGCAACTTCGGCGTCGTCACCGAGTTCACCTTCGACACCGACCCGGCGCCGAACCTGACCGTCTTCTCCCTGCACTTCCCGGCCGGTTCGGCGGCCGACGTGCTCAACGCGTGGCAGCAGTGGCTCCCCGCGATGCCGCCGGAGCTGTGGGCGAACCTGGTCGTTTCGGGTGGTTCGCCGGTCCAGTGCCGGGTCGGCGGCTGTTACGTCGGCGGCGCGTCCGGGCTGAACACGCTGCTGAACAACCTCACGACCAACGCCGGCGCGAAGCCGACGCAGCGCACCGTCCGCAGCCTCGACTACCTCGGCGCCATGAAGTACTTCGAGGGCAGCTCGGCCCGCCAGTCGTTCCTCGGGTCGTCGCGGATCATCACGGCCCCGGTCGACGCGGCGAAGATCGTCGCGCTCGCCGACGGCCGCGCCGGCACCGACCTGCTCATCGACGGCCTCGGCGGCAAGGTCGGCGAGCCGGCGAAGACCGCCACCGCGTTCTGGCACCGCGACGCGCTGGCCAGCGTGCAGGTCTACGCGCAGGCGACGGCGAAGAACCAGACCAAGGTGAGCCAGTCCGTGGCCGAGGTCGTCACCGGGCTCGCCGCGGCCGGCGCGGGCGGCGGTTACGTCAACTACATCGACCCGGCTCTGCCCGACTGGAAGACCGCCTACTACGGCGACAACGCCACGCGCCTGCAGGACGTCGCGAAGAAGTACGACCCCTTCAACGTCTTCCGGTTCGGGCAGAGCGTCCAGATCTGAGTCAGAGGTCGATGCCGGTGAAGACCGTGACGCGCTCCTCGGTGAGGTCGTGCATCGCGGCCAGCACGCCTTCGCGGCCGACGCCGGAGCCCTTGACCCCGCCGTAGGGCATCTGGTCGGCGCGGTACGACGGCACGTCGCCGATGATCACGCCGCCGACCTCCAGCTCCGCCGACGCGTGGAAGGCCAGCTGGACGTCGGTGGTGAAGACGCCGGCCTGCAGCCCGTACGCGGATTCGTTGACCGACCGGAAGGCCTCGTCCACACCGTCCACAACGGACACCGCGAGCACCGGGCCGAAGATCTCCTCGGCCCACGCCTTCGTGTCGACCGGGACGTCGGTGAGCAGCGTGGGCGCGACCGTCGCACCCTCCCGCGTGCCGCCGGTGAGCAGCTTCGCGCCCGCCGCGACGGCTTCGTCGACCCACGCGACGATCCGCTCGGCGGCCGCCTCGTCGACGACCGGGCCGACGTCGACGTTGCGATCATAGGGATCGCCGGTCTGCTGCGACTGCACGGCTTCCAGCAGCGCCGGCACGAACTCGCCGGCGATCGCGGCGTCCACGATCACGCGCTGCACGGCGATGCAGGACTGGCCGGCCTGGTAGTTGCCGAAGGTGGCGATGCGGTGCGCGGCGCCTTCGGGATCGGGCCAGTCGCGCAGCACGACGGCCGCCGCGTTGCCGCCGAGCTCGAGCACGACGTGCTTGCGCGGCGCGGCGTCCTTCAGCGACCAGCCGACCGGGCCGGAGCCGGTGAACGACACGACCGGCAGCCGCGGGTCGGCGACGAGCGCCTGCGTCTCCTCGTTTCCCAGCGGCAGCACGGAAAACGCGCCTTCGGGCAGGTCTGTCCCGGCCAGGATTTCACCCAGGATCAGCGCGGCCAGCGGCGTCCGCGGCGCCGGCTTGACGATGATCGGCGCGCCGATCGCGAGCGACGGCGCGACCTTGTGCGCCACCAGGTTGAGCGGGAAGTTGAACGGCGCGATGCCGAGCACCGGCCCGCGCGGGACGCGGCGGGTCAGGGCCAGCCGCGCTTCGCCCGCGGGATCCGTGTCGAGGCGCTGGACCTCGCCGGTGAACCGGCGGGCCTCCTCGGCGGCGATCCGGAACACCGACACGGCGCGCTTGACCTCGGCCTCGGCCCACTTGAGCGGCTTGCCGTTCTCCGCCGTGATCACTTCGGCGATCTCGTCGGCGCGGACGGCGAGCATGCGGGAGACGTGCTCGAGCGCGCCGGCCCGGAGGTGCGCGGGCGTGCGGCGAAGCTCTTTGGCGACGGACACGGCGGCGGCGACCGCGCGTTCGACCTGGTCCGGCCCGGGCACCGCGACCGTGGCGACCTCGCTGCCGTCGTACGGGTGGTGCACCACGAGGGTGGTGGCGCCCTGCTCGGGGCGTCCGGCGATCCAGGCGGGGCGCGGCTCGGGGGTGATCATGTCCATGCGTACCAACGTAATCCGGGTGGGGAGTCCGGCGTGGGACCCCCACCCGGACGGGTCACGGCTTGATGAGCACCTTCAGCGCCTCGCGGTCGGCCATGGCGCGGTAGCCGACCGGCACGCCTTCGACGTCGATGGTCCGGTCGAAGACCTTGCCGGGCTGGTACTTGCCGTCGAGGACGTCGGGCAGCAGCTCGGGGATGTAGTGCCGGGCCGGCGCGACGCCGCCGGTGACGGTGACGTTGCGGCGGAACACGCCCACACCAATCGGGCCCTCGTCGTACTGCGGCAGGCCGACGCGGCTGACCGCGCCACCCGCCCGCACGACCCCGATGCCCATCTCGAACGCGCCCTTCGTGCCGACGCACTCGAGCACGGCGTGCGTCCCGCGGCCGCCGGTCAGCTCGCGGACCTTCTCGATGCCTTCGTCGCCGCGCTCAGCGACGACGTCGGTCGCACCGAACTCGCGGCCGAGGTCGGTGCGGGCCCGGTGCCGTCCCATCAGGACGATCCGGTCGGCGCCGAGCCGCTTCGCCGCGAGGACGGCGGAGAGACCGACCGCGCCGTCACCGATGACGGTGACGTTCCGGCCCTTGCTCACCTGCGCCTTCACTGCGGCGTGGTGGCCGGTGGAGAAGACGTCCGACAGCGTGAGCATCGACGCGAGCAGCGCCTCGTCCTCGGTGTGCGGGAGCTTGACCAGGGTGCCGTCGGCCTGCGGCACGCGCACGGCCTCGCCCTGGCCGCCGTCGACGCCCTTCGAGCCCCAGCCACCGCCGTGCAGGCAGGACGTCTGGAGGCCTTCGCGGCAGAACTCGCAGGTGTTGTCGGACCAGACGAACGGCGCGACGGCGAGGTCGCCCTTCGCGACGGTCGTGACGTCGGCGCCGGTCTCCTCGACGATCCCGAGGAACTCGTGCCCGATCCGGCGGCCGTGCTCACTCGGCTCCATGTCGGCGTACGGCCAGAGGTCGCTGCCGCAGATGCAGGACCGCACGACGCGCAGGATGACGTCCGTCGGTTCGACCAGCTTCGGGTCGGGGACGGTTTCCACCCGCACGTCGCCGGCGCCGTAGATGACTGTCGCTCGCATGCAAGTCCTTTCACCGTGACAAACGTCGGGGGTGTGACAGCGTCGTCGCGCCTAGATTTTCGGCCATGAGCACACACCCCGCACCCCGCACCACTTTCGGGGCCCTCGCCACCGGCCCGCGCCTGCCGGTGCTGACCGGCATCGTCTTCCTGGTGACGCTGGCGTGCGGGATCGCGCAGCTGGTGCACCCGCCGCTGTACGACCACGTCGTGCGGGACGCGGCCCGGATCGACGCCGGCGAGTGGTACCGCCTGCTCACGGGCATGTTCTTCCAGGACGGCTGGGCGTTCGGCCTGGTCTCGAACCTGGTCTGGCTGGCGGTGTTCGGCACGCTCGCCGAGCGCGTGTTCGGCCGGTGGCGCTGGCTGGTGCTGTACTTCGGCTGCGGGTTGTCCGGGCAGTTCCTGAGCTACGTCTGGCTCGACCCGGTCGGCGCGGGCAACTCGATGTGCGTCGCCGGCCTGCTCGGCGCGCTGGCCGTGCTGGTCATCGTGGCGTCGCGCCGCTACGGCGTGGTCCTGCCGGTGCAGTTCCGGGTGCTGGCGTTCGCGGCGCCGGTGCTGGCCGTGGTCGACACGGTCGTCCACGACAACCACGGCGTGCCCTGCCTGCTGGGCATGGTGCTCGGCTTCCTGCTGCTCTCATCACCCACTCTTGCCACACATCCGGAGGTCGTGACACCGGATCACTTTCACGGCGAAAGTGGCGTCAAGGGCGGGTGAGGTGGCCGCCGAGCCGGTGCCAGTGCTCGACGAGGTGCGCCTGCACCGGCACCGCGAGCAGCTCCGCGAGATCCTGCTCGGCCACGCGAGCCGCCGCCTCGGTCCGTTCCCAGGCCCGGACGTCGCCCTCGACGGCCACCCGCGCGCCCGTGCGGGCGTGGGCGGCCGCGATCAGGTCGCAGCGCAGCTCGTCGGCGCGCCCCAGGTCCACGGTGTGCCGTGCGTCGACGACGATTCCGAGCCCCGAACGCACGCCGTAGCGCACGGCGATCCGCAGCAGGTCGTTGCTGAACGCACGCGTTTCGGCGGGCACCCACGACAGCCGTTCCCAGTCGGGCGGCGGCTGGTCGTCGGCGCGGCAGATCGCGTACCCGGGCACGTCACACCAGGTCAGGCGGCCGGGCGGGCGGAGTCGGTAGAGCATGCGCGGGTCCCCCTCGGTGGCGGCGGGCCCCGGTCGGAGCCGCCTTCCCTACCCGTTGAGTCGGACCGGCGGTGACTCGGCGTTACAAGGATCTCCGGTCACCGGGTGCGGTAGAGGTCGCGCAGCAGCAGGATTTCGGCGCAGTGGTGGATCATCTCGCGGTGGATGTGCAGCACCAGCGTCGCCATCGGGTACTTCGCGTACGGGCCTTCCGCCGGGCCGCACGCCCGTGCGAGACCGTCGTCGTCGAGTGACTTCACGCCTTCGACCCACCGGGCGTAGTAGTCGTCCAGCAGGGCCAGCGCGTCGGCGGCCGTGCCCGGGTACGGGTAGTCGTCGTAGGTCATCGGCGGGCCGCCGAAGTGCGACGCCGTCCGCATCCCCAGCACGCCGACCAGGACGTGGTTGAGCCGCCACGCGATCGTCGTGACCGGCGGCGGCGTCGGTTCCGGGAACGCGAAGTCGATGGTGAACGGGCCGGTGCCGGGCTCGTCGTCGGACTTGCGCGGGCGGACCGTCCAGCAGCCCGCGGCCGGCTCCCACAGGTATTCGTCGTCGGTCAGCCCGGCCAGTTTCGGGCGCACCAGCACGGTCCAGTGGAAGTCGAGCTGGTCGGTCAGTTCCTTGGTCCAGTTCACAGCCATGCGACGACCGTAGGGTCTCTCGCGGACAGCGGCTGTCCTCGTTCGAGGATGGGGGCGGGGCCCGGGTGACCCGGCCCACCTGGGACGATGGAGGGGAATCCCACCGTCGCCAGGAGGTTCCCAGGTGCCCAGTCCCACCGGTCCGGTTCTCGTCGTGGACTTCGGGGCGCAGTACGCGCAGCTGATCGCCCGGCGCGTCCGGGAGGCGCAGATCTACTCGGAGGTCGTGCCGCACAACGCGTCCGTCGACGAGCTCCTCGCGAAGAACCCCTCGGCGATCATCCTCTCCGGCGGCCCTTCGAGCGTGTACGCCGAAGGCGCCCCGAGCATGGACCCGAAGCTCACCGAAGCGGGCGTGCCGATCTTCGGCATCTGCTACGGCCACCAGCTGCTCGCCAGCGCGCTCGGCGGCGTCGTCGAGCCGACCGGCGTCCGCGAGTTCGGCCGCACCGAGGTCCGCGTCACCGGCGACGGCGGTGTCCTGCACGCCGGCCTGCCCGCGACCCAGCCCGCCTGGATGAGCCACAACGACAGCGTCACCAAAGCCCCGGAGGGCTCGGTCGTCACGGCCTCCTCCGACGGCGCCGTGGTCGCCGGGTTCGAAGACGTCGAGCGCCGCTTCGCCGGCGTCCAGTACCACCCCGAGGTCGCGCACTCGCCGCACGGCCAGGAGGTGCTGCGCCGCTTCCTGCACGACATCGCCGGTATCAAGCCGCAGTGGACGACGTCGTCGATCGTCGAGGAGCAGGTCCAGCGGATCACCGAGCAGGTCGGCGACGGCCGGGCGATCTGCGGCCTGTCCGGCGGGGTCGACTCCGCCGTCGCGGCCGCGCTGGTGCAGCGCGCCATCGGCGACCGGCTGACCTGCGTGTTCGTCGACCACGGCCTGCTGCGAGCGGGGGAGCGCACCCAGGTCGAGCAGGACTTCGTCGCCGCCACCGGCGTCAACCTGGTCACCGTCGACGCCCGCGACCGGTTCCTGGACGCCCTCGCCGGCGTCACCGACCCGGAGCAGAAGCGCAAGATCATCGGCCGCGAGTTCATCCGCGTCTTCGAGCAGGCCGAGCGCGACCTCAAGGCCGAGGGCGACTACCGCTTCCTGGTCCAGGGCACGCTCTACCCGGACGTCGTCGAATCCGGCGGCGGCGAGGGCACGGCCAACATCAAGAGCCACCACAACGTCGGCGGCCTGCCGGACGACCTGCAGTTCGAGCTGGTCGAGCCGCTGCGGCTGCTGTTCAAGGACGAGGTCCGCAAGGTCGGCACCGAGCTGGGCCTGCCGGAGACGATCGTGCAGCGCCAGCCGTTCCCCGGCCCCGGCCTGGGCATCCGCATCATCGGCGCGGTCGACGCCGAGCGCCTCGAAACCCTGCGCGCGGCCGACCTGATCGCCCGCGAGGAGCTGACGGCGGCCGGACTGGACCGCAGCATCTGGCAGTGCCCGGTCGTGTTGCTGGCGGACGTCCGCAGCGTCGGCGTCCAGGGTGACGGCCGCACGTACGGCCACCCGATCGTCCTGCGCCCGGTGTCGTCGGAGGACGCGATGACCGCGGACTGGACGCGCCTGCCGTACGAGGTCCTGGAACGGATCTCGACCCGCATCACCAACGAGGTCGCGGAGGTCAACCGGGTAGTCCTGGACGTCACGTCCAAGCCGCCGGGCACCATCGAGTGGGAGTGACCTCCCCGTAGACAGGACTCGAGGCCCCGGCGTGGGATCCGGGGCCTCGAGAGTGAGTGGGGTTTTCGGTTCAGCGCCGGCGTTTGCCGCCGAACGACGCGCCGAGGAGCAGCAGCCCCACGAACACCGCGCCGCCCGCGATCACCCAGCGGAAGTCGAAGTGCGGCAGCCAGCTCGCGCCGTCCGAGAGGACGTACGCCGAGATCAGCAGCGTCGCGACCCCGACGATCAGGGTGAAGAAGTCCACGCCGCGCCGCGCGGGCGCAGCCTCGGCCGGATTGTCGTAGGCGTAAGGGTTCTGGTCAGCCACGGCGCACCTCCACGTCGCCTACCGTGTTCGACACGTGCAGGGTGATCTTCTGGCCGCCGACGCCGTCGGTGCCGTAGTCCGTCCCGGTCAGCGAGTCCTGGCTGATGCCGTCCGTCGACCGGTTGAAGCACTCCGTTGTCCCGGCGCCGGTGCGGCAGTCGAAAGTGACGTCCGCCGTGTCCGGCACGGTGATCGTCGAGTTGCCGGCGCCGTTGACCACGTTCGTGGTGATCGGTGAACCGACGGGCAGCTTGGTCAGGTCGAGGTCGATGTCGCCCGCCGCGTGCTGGTAGAGCGGCTTGACGTCGCTCGCCACGACGGGCGTCACGTTGAGGTCGCCGGCGCCGCCGCGGAAGTCGAGGTTCTGGAACGGCGCCGTCGTCAGGATCATCCCGACGATCGCCAGTGGCACCGCGAGCCCGATCAGGCCCCGCCCGCCGCGGACGAACGCGCCGGTGACCAGGCCGATCCCGACCACCCCGAGCACCAGCCCGATGATGTGCTGCGCGGAGAACCAGGGCACGCCGTTGAGGTTCGCGAGCACGCCGCCACCGGCGGTCACGACGGCCAGGCCGAACGTCGCCGAACCCACCTTCGAGTTCGAGCGGCGACGGGGTTCCGGCGCCCGGTATGCCTTGGGCGGCACGGGCGGCGGCGGTTCCTGATAGGACGGTGCGTCGGGCAGGTCCCAGCCGGCCGGGTCGGCGGCGAGGGGGTCCCAGCCCCGCTGGGACGGCGACTGCGCTTCGGCGGTCGCGGTGTCGGTCATGGTGAAGGCTCCGTTCCCGGTGAAGGCCGCGGCCGGCGACCGCGGCGTGACCGGCGCCGGCCGGTTTTCGTGGCCCCGGCTGCGGTGCAGCAGGTAGAGCGCGATGCCGAGCAGCGCGAAACTGATGAGGCCGCCGCCGTCGAACCACGAGCCGCTGAAGCTCCCGCCGACGCTGACGACGGTCAGGATCGACAGCACGACCGCGAACGCGGGCGACACCGACGAGCGCCCCCGCCCGATCAGGCCTTCGAAGCCCGAGACGTCGTCGCTCTCGCCGGGCAGGAACAGCCACCCCAGCAGGTAGAAGGTCACCCCGAAGCCACCGAAGATCGTTGCGACCACCAGGGCGACCCGCACCACGACGGGATCGATCCCGTACCGGTTCCCGATCGCCGCGGCGACCCCCGCGACCTTCCGCCCCCCGTGCGGCCGCCGCGGCCGGCTGCCCCAGAAGTCCTTGACGGTCTCCTCGAAGCCGTTCAACGGACTCGGCTTCGGTGCCCGTGTCTCACTCGCACCACTCATAGGCCAAAGCATGCGCGACGGCGGTCCCGGAGACATCCGGGAAGGACCCTGATTCTCCCCGGAGAGGGTCCCCCGAGGCCGCCACCCACCCGCCCCGGCCAACACGCCGACCGGCTCGTGCCGGTCACTCCTTCCGCCGTGTTGGCCCTTCCGGCTCGCGTGGTGGCCGTTCCCGTCGCCGTGGTGGCCACTCCTTCCGCCGTGTTGGCCGTTGCGGCGCGGCCGGAAGGGTGCCGATCCACCGGATCAGGGGGTTTCCCCGATGCCACCCCCCGTCCGCGCGTGTGACCATGGACGGCGTGCAGGAGTCCCACGACCAGGTCGTCGTCCCCGAGACGGTGACGCAGGCCGTCACCGTCCCGCCCTCGCCGAAGATGTTCCGGCGCCGGTCCGGGCGGGCGATCGCCGGCGTCGCCGGTGGTCTCGCCGACCACCTCGGCGTGCCCGTCGTCTGGGTGCGGACGGGGTTCGCGCTGCTGGCCGCCCTCAACGGCGCCGGCTTGCTCGCGTACGGCCTGCTCTGGGTGTTCGTCCAGCAGCAGTCCGAAGAAGCCGCGACGACGCCGACGTCGAAAGAGCGTCAGCAGGCCTTCGGGCTGATCGCGCTGGGCGTCGGCCTCGCCGTCGCCAGCGGCACGCTCACCGGGTTCATCAGCGGCTGGGTCGCCGTGCCGCTCGCCGTCGCCATGATCGGTGCGGCGGTCGTCTGGCGGGAGGCCGACGAGTCGCAGCGCCGCCGCTGGCGCACCGGCGCGAAGGACAGCGTCGCCGGTGCCTTCCTCGGGGGCGGCGGCTGGTCGGCGGCCATCCGGATCGTCGCCGGCGTCGCGCTGGTGATCACCGGCATCGGCGTTGTCGTCCTTCGTAGCGGCAGTCTCGACCAGGTCCAGTTCGCGCTGATCGCGGTGATCGCGACGCTGATCGGCGTCGCCGTGCTGACCGTGCCGTTCTGGCTGCGCCTGGTCCGCGACCTGTCCGACGAGCGCAAGGCCCGCATCCGCACCGACGAACGCGCCGAGATCGCCGCCCACCTGCACGACTCCGTGCTGCAGACGCTGGCGCTGATCCAGAAGCAGAGCGAGCAGCCGCGCGAGGTCGCGCGCCTCGCCCGCAGCCAGGAACGCGAACTACGCGGCTGGCTCTACGGCCCGAACGGTTACGGCAAGCCCGTCGAGAAGACCGCCGAAGGTGAAGAGACCCAGACTTCGGGTCAGCTGTCCGAAGCGCTCGCGACGGCGTGCGGTGAGGTCGAGGACACCTTCGCGATCTCCGTCGGCCAGGTCGTGGTCGGCGACGCCGAGCTGGACGAGGCGCTGGTCGCGCTGGTCCAGGCCGCGCGCGAGGCGATCGTCAACGCCGCCAAGCACGCCGGGGTCGAAGAGGTCAGCGTTTACGCCGAGGTCGAGCCGACGTCGGTCACCGTGTTCGTCCGCGATCGCGGCAAGGGCTTCGACCCGGACGTCGTCCCGGGCGACCGCCACGGCCTCGCCGACTCGATCCGCGGCCGGATGACCCGCCACGGCGGCACGTGCAAGCTGCGGACCGCGCCGGGCGAGGGCACCGAAGTGCAGCTCGCCATGCCGGTGAAAGCGGGCAAGGGGGCGGCGTGAGGCGGCTATGCTCGGGACCCAGGGCCACTGAGGGAGAGTCGTGACGGATAGCCAGCGGGAACCGGTCAAGGTGTTCCTCGTCGACGACCACGCGTTGTTCCGCGCGGGCGTCCGCACCGAGCTCGACTCGATCACGGACGAAGTCCGCGTGGTCGGCGAAGCCGGTTCGGTCGCCGAAGCGGTGGCCGGGATCGCCCGGACGAAGCCCCAGGTGGTGCTCCTGGACGTCCATATGCCCGACGGCGGCGGCGCCGAGGTGCTGCGCCGCGTCCGCCCGGAGCTGCCGGACACCGTGTTCCTGGCGCTCTCGGTGTCGGACGCCGCGGAGGACGTCATCGCGGTCATCCGCGCCGGCGCCCGCGGCTACGTGACGAAGACGATCTCGTCGAAGGAACTGGTCCGCGCGGTGGTCCGCGTCTCGGACGGCGACGCGGTGTTCTCGCCGCGGCTGGCCGGGTTCGTCTTGGACGCCTTCGCCGACCGTCCGGGTTCGGCCCCGATCAACGACCCCGAACTGGACCTGCTGACGCCCCGCGAGCGCGACGTCCTGCGGCTGCTGGCCCGCGGGTACGCGTACAAGGAGATCGCGTCGGAGCTGTTCATCTCGGTGAAGACGGTCGAGACGCACGTGTCGAGCGTGCTGCGGAAGACCCAGCTGTCGAACCGCTACGAGCTGTCCCGCTGGGCCTCCGACCGCCGCCTGGTCTGACCGCAATCCCCTCAACCGCCACTTTCACCAGGAAAGATGCGCGTTCCGGCCCCCAAGGCGTCACTTTCTCTAGGAAAGATGCGTTTTCGGCGGCGCGAACGGGCCGTTCGTGACGGCCCTCCGGAGGAGCCTCAGTCGGCCAGAGGAGCGAGAGGCCTGGACGCGCGGCCGGTGGTGTCGTCACCAAGCCCATCCGCCTGGTCACCGGGCTCCTCCAGGACCCCTCGCTCCGGCTTCTGAAGGCGGGTCAACGCGACCCCGCCGAGCACGACCAGCATCCCCGCGATCACCCGCAGGTTGAGCTGCTCGCCCAGGAACACCGCGCCCAGCAGCACGGACACCACCGGCAGCAGATACCCGACGACCGAAGCCGCCACCGCGCCTTCGCTCGCCAGCAGCTGGTAGTTCAGCGCGAACGCGATGCCCGTCGAACCGATGCCGAGCACCAGCATCGCGAGCAGCGGCCCCACCCCGAAGTGCACCGGCGTGAACCCGCCCGCCGGCAGCGCCAGCAGCAGGAACCCGCTCGCCAGCAGCATCTGCCCGGCCGAAAGCGCGTACGGCGACACCGAAGTCCCCGACAGGTACTTGCCCTCGTAGACGAACGCGAAGCCGTAGCTCGCCGCCGCGGCGAGGCAGGCCAGGGCGCCCCAGCTCAGCAGGCCCGACGCCTGCCACGGCGCGAAGATCAGCAGGATCCCGCCGAGGCCGACGAGCAGCCCCGCCAGCCGCGTCCCGGTCATCCGCGACGTCGTCCCCATCATCGGCGCCGCGAGCAGCACCCACAGCGGCGTCGTCGAATTCAGCACGCCGGTGATCCCGGAGTCGACCGTCGTCTCGCCGATCGCGAAGAGCAGGAACGGCAGCGCGTTGTGGAAGAACGCCGCGACGGTCAGGTGCCCCCACGTCCGCCGGTCGCGCGGCAGCCGGGCCCGCTGCAGCTTGCACAGCAGCAGGAGCATCGCCGCGCCCAGCACGAGCCGCGCCAGGACCAGCTGCACCGGCGAGAACATCCCCAGCCCCAGCTTGATCCAGAAGAAACTCGAGCCCCACATCAGCGCCAGCGCGGCGATCCTGAGCAGGGTCTTCGTCTCGCCCACCCCAGTCCTCCTTCAACGATCATCGCCAGCTTCGCGCCCGCGAGACGTAAGGACAAGCGCAAATAACTGCAGGAACACTTAAGCCGAGCTGTACGATCGGACCATGCTCGACGTCCGCCGCATGCAGGTCCTCCGCGCCGTGATCACCAGCGGGTCGATCACCGCCGCGGCCCGCAACCTGGGCTACACGCCCTCCGCGATCAGCCAGCAGCTGTCCGCGCTCGAACGCGAAGCGGGCACCGAACTGCTCGAACGCGTCGGGCGCGGCGTCCGCCCGACGCCGGCGGGCTCGCTGCTGTCCGAGCACGCCGAGACGCTCAGCACCGAGCTGGCGAAGGCGGAGGCCGCGCTGACCGAGCTCAAGGAGGGCCGCATCGGCCGCATCACCATCCGCTACTTCGCGACGGCGGGCGCGTCCCTGGTCCCGCCCGCCATCGCCGCGGTCCGCCGCGAGCACCCCGGCGTGCGCCTCGACCTCAAGCTCGTCGAACCCCTGGACCCGCTGGCCGACGTCGAGTCGGGCGAGGCCGACGTCGCGATCACCGTCTTCCCGCGCAAGACCCCGCCCGGCAAGGGCGTCGAGCTGGTGCACCTGCTCGACGACCCGTACCGGGCCGTACTGCCGAAGACCCACCCGCTGGCCCGCAAGCGCGTCATCGACCTGACGGAGTTCGCCGAGGAGCCGTGGGTCGGTGTCGACGGCATGCCCGGCGTCTGCCGCGACATCCTGCTCGGCGCGTGCGCGCAGGCCGGCTTCGCGCCGAACGTCGTCGTCGAGTCCGAGGACTACCAGACGGCGCAGGGGTTCGTGGCCGCCGGCATCGGCGTCGGGCTGATCCCGGAGCTCGGGCTCGGCTCGCAGCACCCCGGCGTGGTCGTGCGCAAGATCCGCCACCCGGAACCGATCCGGGCGATCCACGCCGCCGTCGCGTCACGCGCCTGGGGCCACCCGGCCGTCCGCACGCTGCTCGAAGCGATGCGCGCGGCGACCGCGAAAGTGGCTTAAACGAAGAACAGTTCCGAGACGAGGATGCCCACCAGCACGGCCGCGAGGATCGCGGCCACGGTGATCAGCGTCTTCTTCGACACCGGCAGGTTCCAGTCGTCCGCGGCCGCGGCCTGCTGCGGGGCCGGCGACTGGGGCACCGGTGCGGACACGAACTGCGTCGCCTGCTCCGACGGCGGCACCGGCTGCATCCGCTGCGTCTCCTCCGCCGAGGAGTAGCCGGGTGCGGGCGTGGTGAGCGGGATCTGCTGCTGGTACTGCGGTCCCGACGGCGGCAGCGGCGGCGCCGCGGGTGTGTGCGCCGGGTTGAACGGCGGCGCCGGCGGGGGTGGTGGCGGCGGGATGCCGGGTGCGGTCGGCGGGATGAACGCCGTCTCGCGGCCCTCGGTGATCGCGCTCAGCGAGCGGACCGTGTCGGCCATCGTCGGCCGGGTCGTCGGGTCCGAGCGCAGCATCTTGCGCAGCGCCGCGGTGAGCACGCCGGCGTTCTGCGCCGGGCGCTCCGAAGACTGCCCGTCCTCGCCGAACGGCGGCACGCCCTCCACCGAGGTGTAGAGCGTCGCGCCGAGGGAGAAGACGTCCGCGGGCGGCGACGGCGGCAGGCCGCGCGCCACCTCGGGCGCCACGTACGCCGGGCTCGGCCCGCCGCCGCTGATGCCGATGTCGGTGAGCTTCACCCCGCCGTCGTCGGCGAGCAGCACGGTGCCCGGCTCGAGCGTGCGGTGCACGAACCCGGCCGCGTGGATCGCGGTGAGCGCGTTGCCGAGCTGGATCCCCAGCGCCGCCGCCTGGTCCGGGGTGAGCCGGCCGTGCTCGGCGAGGAACGTCGCCATGCTGCGCGACGGGATGTACTCCATCACCAGCCAGACGTCCTGGCCCTCGGGCAGCACGTCGAACACCTTGATCGCGGACGCGTGCTCGATCCGGGCCGCGTCCTTGCCCTCCTGCATCGCGGCCGCGCGCGCCTGCTCGGCGCGGTCGCCGGCGCCGACCGGGAGGTACATCCGCTTCATCGCGACGGTGCGGAACAGCCGCGTGTCGAACGCCAGCCAGACGATCCCGGCGCGGCCGCGGCCGATCGGCTGGTCCAGCCGGAACCGGCCGCCGACGATGGTGCCTTCAGAACTCAACACAAACCTCTGGTCACGGCGTGGTGCTAGTCGGCGTAATGGACGAGTCGGGCGGGGGAGTAGTCGTCGGCTCGGAGGTCGTCGGCTTCGGAGTCGTCGTCCGCGGAGTCGTGGTCTGCTCCGGCTGAGTCTGCCGTGTCGTCGTCCGCTTCGCCGACGTGGTCGGCTCGTTCGTGCTCGACGGCAGGTCGACCGTGCTGGTCGGCAGCTCGTCCGTCGTCGACGGCAGCGACTGCGACGTCGCGGCCGGGGTCGGCCGGTTGCTCGAGATCGGCGTCGCCGGCGCCTGCGGGTTGTTCGGGCTCAGCAGCCAGACACCCAGCGCGACCAGGCCGATGACCACGATGCCGCCGATGATCGCCGGGCGCTTCCAGGCCCCGGGCTTCTCGTCGTCGTCCGGCGGCGGGCTCGCCTGCGGACGCTGCCGCGGCGGGGGAGGCGGGGCCGGCTCGTCTTCGTAGTCGTCGTACTGGTCGTCCGCGTACGGGTCCTGCTGGCCGTGCGGGGGCACCGGCACCGCACGGGTCGCGGCGAGGCCGGGAGGCACGCCTCCGGCCTCGTACGGGTGATCGTCCTCCGGGTAGCGCGTGTACCCGCGGTCGTAGTCGTCCTCGGGGTAGCCCGTGCCCTCGGCGTAGTCGTCCTCGTCGTAGAACGGCACGGCCTGCGTCGGCGCCGCGCCGCCGCCCAGCAGCGTGCCCGAGTGGCCCGCGGGGATCTCGTCGAACATCTGGGTCGCGCCGGGGTCGGCGAGTGCGGCCGCGCCGAGCACGCCGGCCGCGGGGGCCAGCATGGTCTCCTCCGCCGGCCCGCCGAGCGGCAGTTCGCCGCGCGCGACGGCGGCGAGCAGCTCTTCGCACTCCTCGGCGGTCGGCCGGTGCTCGATGTCCGGGTGCAGCAGCACGGCCAGGACGCTGGCCAGCGGCCCGGACTGGCGCGGCGGGTTGATCTGCCCTGCGGCGACTGCGTGCAGCAGGCTCAGCGTGTTCTCGGACAGGCCGAACGGCGGCTGGCCTTCGCACGCGGCGTAGAGCGTGGACCCGAGGGAGAACACGTCGGACTCCGGACCGGGATCACCGCCGATGGCGACCTCCGGGGCCAGGTACGCGGGCGTGCCGGCGATCATCCCGGTCTTGGTGACCGTGACGTCGTCCTTGGCGCGGGAGATGCCGAAGTCGGTGATCTTCACGACGCCGTTGCCGCCGAGCAGGATGTTGCCCGGCTTGATGTCGCGGTGCACGATGCCGACCGCGTGCGCCTCGCGCAGCGCCGCGGCGACCTGGGCGCCGATGCGCGCCACCTCGGTCGGCGGCAGCGTGCGGCGTTCCTGCAGCACGGCGGCCAGGCTGGTGGAGTTGAGGTACTCCATGATCAGGCACGGCTGGCCGTTGTCGTCGGTGACGACGTCGAACACGGAGATGGCGTTCGGGTGGTGCAGCCGGGCCGCGATCCGGCCCTCGCGCATGGTGCGCTGCCGGGCGTCTTCGGCGTCGTGCTCGTCCAGGTGGGAATGGAGCAGCAGCTGCTTGATGGCCACGGTGCGGCCCAGGACTTCGTCGTGCGCCTGCCAGACGGCCCCCATCGCGCCCGTGCCGATCCGGCCGTCGATGCGGTACCGACCGGCGACCAGGCGACCCTCGTCGCTCACGCGACCTCCCTTTGGGCTCCGAGTTCACCAGGGCGTGAGGACGGGTTCCCGGTGACGCGGCCAGGCGCACGCCGCTTCGCTGGAGCGTATGCACATGTCGTGGGCTGTGTGCCGGCTTTTCCGAGACCGACGCGTGACAAGGCTAGGCGCTCACTCTGCGCACACGAATCCGGTACAGGCACTTGAACCACGGGTGAAGGGATGATCGCACTGGGCTACATGTACTGGGCGGAAACGAGCTCGGCTTCGGTGATCAATCCACCCGTGTCGGCGACCCGGAACAGCTGGGTCACGCGGACCAGCGCGCCGTCCGGGCGGTGGAGCGTGGCGACCGCGACGATCGAGCCGTCCGGCTTGATCTGCGTGTCGGCTTCCTGGACGTCGATGGCGTCCATGGCGCTCCAGGTGCGGACGAGCTCACCGGCGGCGCCGTCGGCCAGCGTGGGGCTCAGCAGGGCCAGCGCGCCGTCCGAGTTCTTGGCGATCGCGGCGTAGAAGTCCTTGACGGCCTGGATCTTCCGGCTCGCGCTGCGCGGGTCGGCCGCCGCGTCGGGCACGGCGGTGTCCGCCTTCGGGGCCGCCTGCGGCTGCGGGCTGCCACCGGAGGTCGACTCCTGGGCCGACGGCGCGCCGCCGGAGTGCGTGCCCTGCGGGGTGGTCGGGCCGGACTGCTCCGGCGCGCCGCCACCGGCCTGGCGCTGCGGGACGGCGAGGCCGCCGAGTTCGGCGGCGCCGGTGAAGTCGGCGGGCGTGGCCGTGTCGGCCGGAGTGGCGGCGCGGTGCGCGCTGGTCAGCATGGGTGCGGCGACCACGGCCGCGGCGACGAGCGCGCCGGCGGCGAGGAGCCCGGCCAGCTTGGCCCGGCGGGCGACACGGCTCTCGGGCTCACCCTGGTCGTCGGCCTGCTCGGTGGCACGGTCCGGTTCCGGGCGCGGCGGCAGGAACTTCTGCGGATCGCGGAAGACCTGCTCGAGATAGTCACGATCGGCGTCACCGACGCCGTCGAGAATCTCGGCCGGGATCACGTCCTCGACGCGGACGGCGTTGGGTGCCTCACGCCGAGTGCGCTGCCGATCAAGCACGAAAGTCCTCGCTCTGGGTTCCGGGGACGGGCACTCGGCCGTTCGGCCGGATGTCCGTTGCTCCGGATGGCCGACTTGTGGCCGGGGTCCGGAGCCGCTGTCGCCAGGTAACCCTGTGCGGACGGCAATCGCCAGGCTCTGTCGCCGGAATGCCGTCGCGATACGACGAGCGGCAGCTTATGTCACCCACCCGGACCAGGCATTACCGCTGGGCGCACCGCACGTGCATCGGAACGGGCGAACCGCACGTGCAAGATCGGTTACTGACCGTCACTCGTGATCTTGTCGCCGTCCCCGAACGTCAGCGTGCGCTGCTCGATCGTCTTGGTCCCGTCGTCGTGCGTGATCTCGACGGTGTTCACCGTGACGCCGCGCTGCTGGTCGATGCTGACCTTCTTGACCTCGAAGTACGCGATGCCGGCGTACCGCTCGGCGAGCGCGTGCGGGCCCTGGTCGTGCAGGTCTCCGGTGGTCACCGACGACGCCGTGCCGGGGTCGGTCGTGACCGTGTTGAAGAACTTCTCCGAGTTGTCGCCCAAGGTCTGGACGTCCGGCGGAAAGGAGTACCACCAGGGCGCTTTCACGGGGGTCTCGCGCTCGGCCGCGGTGACCGGCGGTTTCTGCGGCAGACCGGTCGTCGTGGCCGGTTCGTCGGTGACCGACGATCCCGAAGACCCCGAAGTGCCGGCCGGGGGTGGCGGGACCGTGCCGTCGACCGGCCCGGCGCCCCCGCCGCTGCTGCTCGTCCCAGTCGCGTCGTCCGGCTGCCGCGTGCTGTCGGGGCCGGGCGCGGACCCGCCCGGCCGGGAGGTCGGCTGCTGCCGGTCGCCGCCGCCGTTCACCGGGTCGTCCACCGTCGGCGCGCCCTGGTAACCGGGCCACGCGCCCTGCACGGCCTGGTCCATCGGCGGCTTGCCGACCATGAAGGACCCGGCGAACAGCAGGCCGACGACGACGGCGCCGGACGCGCCGGTGGCGAACCACGCGGCCTTCCGCCACGTCTTCGGCGGAGTCACCGACGCGGGCACCGAACCGATGGTGAACCCGCCGAGCCCGTCGATGGCGTCGATCGGCGGGGCCGCGTAGATGCGGACGTCGTCCTCGTCGGACTCCAGGCAGCGCGGCTTCGGGTTGGTGGCGAGCGAAACCCGGGTGCGCCGGGCGGCCTGCTCGGCACGGGATTCGGTGTCGGGCATCGAGATCGGGCCCGTTTCCCGGCCCGGTTCGCCGAAGTCGGGGGCGTCGTCCAGCGGCAGGTTTCCCTGCGCGGCGGGGAAGGGGGCGGGCCGCCGGTCGCGCGGCTGGGGCAGCAGCGGCCGGCCGGGCTGGGGGAGCGACCCGGACAGCGGCACGTCGATCGGCGCCGTGTCCTCGGCGCAGTGCCGCACGGGGCGGTACGGCGGCGCCGACGGCGTCCAGCCGTCCGTCACGCCTTGGCGGTGCCGTCCGGGATGCGCGGGGGCGGTGCCGCGTCCGTGGAACTCCGTGCCGTTGCTCATGCAGGCTCGACCACCCGGCGGTCCGGTCCTGACGCCGTCCGGCCCCCGGTCAACCCGAACGGAGCACCCTCACGAGCGGAATCCTGTTCGGAATCCTGCGCAGATGCACGCGCATGCGAAGATGGACGCGCGGGGCCAGTGCCCCCGCGCGCCCTCCGGGCGTCGCCCGACCCAGGCGCAAGGGTCCTCACGGCGTCAACCCTAGGAGCATCCGGCGTAGAAAGTCGCCCCCAAACCTGCAAGTTGCAGAGGTTTCACTCGGTCGGGCGCGACCGAAAGGGGGAAACAAACGCCACGAAATTTCACGCAGCGCGATCACCGCAGCTCAAGGGGAATTCAGCCGCCGGTGCGGTAGCGATCCCGGGTCGACTGCAGCGCCTTCGTGGCCACCGCGCCGCTACCCGCAGCGAGGAGAATGGCGACGATGTCGAGCGTCGTTCCCCCGCTCGTGAGCAGCCAGGCGAACAATGACGCCGCAGTGGTACCGCCGGCAACCGCCCAGCGGCCGCGGACGTACTGCGCGACCGGAGCCCCGCCGGCACGCTTACCCGCCGCATTGTTGAGCAGGGCCAGATAACCCACATGGCCCAGCGCGGCCAGCACGCTCGCGAGAGCGACGATGACGGCGATGAGGTTCACGATCCAGTCCATGGCCCCAGTCTGCCCGTACCGGGGCCACCGGTGCCTCGGGGAAGACCCCGAATTCGGCCAACCGTTACCGGCCGAGCCGCCCGCGGCCCAGGTTCAGCAGCGCCATGGCCAGCTGACGGCCCTCGGGACCCAGCTCGCGGTAGCGCGCGAGGACGTCCATCTCGCGGTTGTAGACGATGCGCGTGCCGCCGGCGGCCATCCGCGCCGCCCCGATCGTCTTGGACACCTCGACCCGGCGTTTCACCAGCCGCAGGATCTCCTTGTCGAGCCAGTCGATCTCCTGCCGGAGCGACGCGATGTCGTCACCGGCGGGGGTGTGCTCGGCGGGCTGGCCGTCGGCGTTCGTCGCTTGTGCGTTCATCGGGACCTCTTCCTTGAAGCCCGGATCCGGCCCCAGGGACGGCGACAGCCCCGGGTCCGTGGACTCCGGGGCTGGCGTGATGGCGGGTTCGGGCACTACGCGATCACGGGAGCCGGAGTCCGGGTCCCGTAAAAAATCGCTCTGCGTGGTGCCGCATGCGCTCAGTATGGCACAGGCGTCCGGGCGCGTTCCCGGGCCGCGCGGACCCCGGCATGAATGAAGAGACTCGCCGCGAGCCAGAACATCGGGAACGCGGGCCAGAAGAACCCGGCGCCCAGCACGGCCCACCGGACGATCGCCACCACCGCGATGGCGACCACCACAGCGAGGTGCAGCCGCAACGCCGGGTGACGGCGAAGCGCCGCCCGGGAAAGGAGAAAACCGGGCCACTGCGGCGCCGGCCGCGGCAGATCGGCGGTGAGCGCGGTCAGTTCGTCGGTGAAGCGCGCGGAATAGACGTGGGTGAGGCGCTCTTCGACCTCTTCGAGGGTGAGCCGGCCTTCGGCGCCGGCGGACTGGACGGTGGTGGCGACGCGCTCGCGATCGGCGTCGGCGGCCCGGATGCGGGCGGGGCGGATGTCTTCCATGCAGCCGATGCTCCGCGCCGCGGGCCGCCGGCGCGTCGGACGCCAGGCGACATCTCCCGCTACGCCTGGCGCGGTAGCCCACCTCATGTTCCGCACACGCAGTCGTGAGTGGTTAGGGCGGTTCTAACCGCCCTAACCACTCACGACCGCGCGGCAGTAGCACCGCTTCCGCCGGGGTCCTGCCCGCCCGGGGTAGCGTGGACAGGCGATGGACACCCTCTTCGATCTCCCCGCCGAGACCCCCGCGCGCAAGCCCGCCTCCGGCGGGCAGGCCGATCTGCTCGACGACCTGAACCCCGCCCAGCGCGAAGCCGTCACCCACGCCGGTGGCCCGCTGCTGGTCGTCGCGGGTGCGGGGTCGGGCAAGACCCGGGTGCTGACCCGCCGGATCGCCTACCTCCTCGGGCAACGCCACGTGCACCCGGGCGAGATCATGGCGATCACCTTCACCAACAAGGCCGCCGCCGAGATGCGCGAGCGTGTCGCCGCGCTCGTCGGGCGCCGCGCGAACGCGATGTGGGTCTCCACGTTCCACTCGATGTGCGTGCGGATCCTGCGCCGCGAAGCCAAGACGCTGGACATGTCGTCGAGCTTCTCCATCTACGACTCGGACGACACCAAGCGGCTCATCACGCTCGTGGCGCGCGACCTCGACATCGACCCGAAGCGTTACGCGGCGCGCACGCTCGCCATCCACATCTCGAACCTGAAGAACGAGCTCGTCGACCCGGACGAGGCGGCGGCCAACGCGGCCAACGACCTCGAACGGCGCGTCGCCGAGGTCTACGTCGAGTACCAGCGGCGGCTGAACCAGGCCAACGCCTTCGACTTCGACGACCTCATCATGCGCACGGTCTCGCTGCTGCAGGCGTTCCCGGCCGTCGCCGAGTACTACCGGCGGCGGTTCCGCCACGTGCTGGTCGACGAGTACCAGGACACGAACCACGCGCAGTACACCCTCGTGCGCGAGCTGGCCGGGACCGCGCCGAACGAGTCGGGCGTCCCCCCGGCCGAGCTGGTCGTCGTCGGTGACGCGGACCAGTCGATCTACGCCTTCCGCGGCGCGACGATCCGGAACATCGAAGAGTTCGAACGGGACTTCCCGAACGCGCACACCATCCTGCTGGAGCAGAACTACCGCTCCACGCAGACGATCCTGTCCGCGGCCAACGCCGTCATCGAGCGGAACCCGAACCGCCGGGCGAAGCGGCTGTGGACCGATTCGGGCGACGGCGAGAAGATCGTCGGCTACGTCTCGGACAACGACCACGACGAAGCCGCGTTCGTCGCGAACGAGATCGACGCGCTGGCGGAGAAGGGCGAAGCCGACTACTCCGACGTCGCCGTCTTCTACCGCACCAACAACCAGTCCCGGGTCTTCGAAGAGATCTTCATCCGGCTCGGCCTGCCGTACAAGGTCGTCGGCGGCGTGCGGTTCTACGAGCGCCGCGAAGTCCGCGACATGATCGCGTACCTGCGCGTGCTGGCGAACCCGGAGGACACGGTCAGCCTGCGGCGCGTGCTGAACGTGCCCAAGCGCGGCATCGGCGACCGCGCCGAAGCCGTCGTGGCGACGCACGCCGAGCGTGAGCGGATCTCGTTCGCGCAGGCGCTGCGGGACGCCGTCGAGGACAAGGTGCCGCTGCTGAACCCGCGCTCGGTCAAGGCGATCGGCGGGTTCGTCGCGATCCTCGACGAACTGGGCACGATGATCGCGGACGGCGCCGAGGTGCACGACGTGCTCGAAGCCGTGATGGACAAGACCGGCTACCGCGTCGAACTCGAGGAGTCGGAAGACCCGCAGGACGCGTCGCGGGTGGAGAACCTGACCGAGCTCGTCACGGTCGCGCGGGAGTTCACCGAGCTGACCGCCGAGATCGTCGCGGACGAGAACGCCGAGCTGATCGTGGACGAAGGTGTCCCGGCGCCGGGTTCGCTGCCCGCGTTCCTCGAGCGCGTCTCGCTGGTCGCGGACGCCGACTCGGTGCCGTCGCCCGACGGCGGCGAAGAAGGCGACGGCGGCGCGGGTGTGGTCACGCTGATGACCGTGCACACCGCGAAGGGCCTGGAATACCCGGTGGTGTTCTGCACCGGCTGGGAAGACGGCGTTTTCCCGCACATGCGTGCTTTGGGCGACCCGACGGAGCTGGCCGAGGAACGGCGGCTCGCGTACGTCGCGATCACGCGCGCCCGCAAGCGGTTGTACGTCTCGCGCGCGATCACGCGGTCGGCGTGGGGCCAGCCGTCGATGAACCCGGCGTCGCGGTTCCTGGACGAGCTGCCGCCGGACCTCGTCGACTGGCGGCGCCTGGAGCCGTCCCACCGCGGTTTCGGTTCGTTCGGCAGCGGTTCCCGCGGCACACCGCGAGCGGCGACCACGTGGGGCAACCGGTCGTCGTCCGCGCCTTCGTCCTCTCCTGGCGTGAGTTCCTTCGGCAAGGGCTGGAAGGACACGGTGGCCCTGAAGCTGGACGTCGGCGACCGCGTCAGCCACGACAAGTACGGCCTGGGCACGGTGGTTTCGTGCGACGGCGTCGGCCCCCGCGCGACGGCGACGATCGACTTCGGCGCGGCCGGCAAGGTCCGGCTGATGCTGATCGGCAGCGTCCCGATGGTGAAGCTCTAGGCCGTCCAACGGCCCTGGTCAGGGCCGCCCCACCCGTTCGAGTGATTCCGGCGGCGATCCCCGCGATCGCCGCCGGAATCGTCGTACCCCACCGGTAGAACTGACCCCGTGATCGAACACGAGTTCGACGAAGGGGGAACGTGGTGTGGACGCGGTGCTGTTTGGTCTGCTGGCCGAAGGGGTACGAAAATACTTGCGAGGAGTCCTGGAGACGACGGTTCCGGATCGGGGTCGGGAGCCATCGGGGGCTTCGGGAAACACCTCGCGTGCGGGAGCGGAGGCGTGCCGGCTGGCCGCCGCCTGGCGAGCGCTGCTCAAGCAGCACGAGCTGGGCGCGGACGGGCACTGTGTCACCTGCGGCCGGGGACGCCGCTGGACGACCAGGGCCCGGAGGGCCGCGCGTGTCCGCTCCGCGAAGACCGAGCCGCCTGAAGGGGCGGAGGTGGCGTGGGGCTGGCTGCCGGTGCGAAGACCGGCGGAGCTGTGCACGGTGTGGCAGGTCGCGGTGGGCTACTTCATCCGCCGTTTACCGGGCGGCCACCGGTAGGTGGTTCCAGGGGCTGAAAAGCCGCTGGGCGGGCGTTGAGGTGCGAGCGGTGGTCCGGACCACCGTGGACGTCTGGCGGCGTTCTGAGGCGCTGCGGAGCTTTTGGTGCTCGGCGGTCAGGCGGGCGAAGAGTCTCGTGGTCGGCAACCGTGTCCCGTGTCGTCCGGCCCGAGCGCAGGTGGTGTCGCACGGACGGTCTGCGGCGGGTTCCGGTCGTGGCCTGTGGTCTGCGGCAGGTCAGGCGCTGGGGGATGTGCTGTCGCATGAAGTGTCGGCGACAGGTGCCGATCATGGCCTGCGGTCGGCGGCAGACCAAGCGTTGCCAGACGTCCTACCTCGCGAATCGGCGGCGCAAGATCGCTTCGGCCTGCGCTCGGCGACGGATCCGGCGTTGTCGGGCGTGCTCCGCTGCGAACTGCCGGCGGCGCACGGTGCCGATTGCGGTCTGCGGCTGGTGACGGATGTTCTGTGCCGTGAACCGGCGGTGGCCGCGCGAGATGTCGGTTGTGACCGGCATTTTACGGCGTCGCCGGATGCGCTGAGCCGTGAGCCGGAAGATTTCGGCCTGCAGTTACCGGGGGATTCGGTGCGACCGAACGTCCTGCGCCGTGCACCGGTGATGGTCACGGGGTGTGCGAGCCGTGGCCTGCCGTCACCGGCGGATCAGACGCTGCTGGATGCGCTGCGCCACGAACCGGCGACGACATCCGCGGCGGGTAGGCGCATACGGTCGTCGGCGTCCGAACGAGCTGGCACCTCGGCCGCGCGGCTGCTGGGCAGCTCTCGCGCGGCCGTCAGGAGCGATGCGAACAGATCAGGCGGTTCAGACGACGATGCCGCGCGCGGCCAGCCAGGGCCGGGGGTCGATCTTCTTCGTGCCGTCCTGCCAGACCTCGAAGTGCAGGTGCGGGCCGGTGCTCTGGCCGCGGTTGCCGATCTCGGCGATCTGCTGGCCGCACTTGACCTTCTGGCCCTCCTTGACGGAGAAGCTGTTCATGTGGCCGTAGACCTGGATCGTGCCGTCGTCGAGCTGGACACGCACCCAGAGGCCGAAGCCGCTGGCCGGGCCGGCGTCGATCACGGTGCCGTCGGAGGCGGCGTAGATCGGGGTGCCGATCGAGTTTGCGATGTCGATGCCGAGGTGGCTCGTGCCCCACCGGGCACCGAAGCCCGAGGTGAAGGTGCCGTGCGCGGGCAGGCAGGTCTTGGGGCGGGAGGCTTCTTCGGCGGCCTTCTTCGCGGCGTCGGCTTCGCGCTGCTCGCGGGCCTGCGTGATCGAGGCGCTGTCGGCGAGCTTCGCGGCTTCGGCGGAAGCGTCGACGGTGTGGCCGGTCGGCAGGAGTTCCGGAGCGCCCCCGGTGCCCGCACCTCCCGCGGTGAACGAAGCGCTGGCGTCCTGGCTGCTGGCCAGGGGCGTGACAGCGGTGTCCGAGTCGGTGACTGTCTTGAGGGTCGAGCCCGCAGCGGCAGCTGCAAACGCACCGGCCGCGACAGCCGCGACCACAACACGGCCGCGAAGGGCCGAGGAGGGCGGGGCGATGCGGTGCGCACCCCGGACACGAACGACCGCACCTTCCAGTGCGTCCTTCAATGCCGGGGAAGGAGCTTGGCCGCCGGGGGAGCGGTGTGAAGCCAAGACAGGGCCTTCCATCGTCGGGGAGCCGGGCCTAGGACCTCGGGCGGGGGAACCCGGTGAGCCAACCTCGGGGGTGGTTTGCTCGGTGTCCTACTTCGTGACCTGACTGTAATGGGGACCGGGGGACAGTAACGAAGGGGCACCGCTGTAGGCAAGATCTGCCCCGTGCGTCGGCCGATCGGGTGGCATCGATCTTGCGTCCACCTGTGGTAATTACGCAAAGTTAGAGGGGGTTTACGGCGTTCGGTGTGACTTGGCTTACAAGGTCACCGGTTGGTTGGAGGCCGCCGACGCGTCCGGCGGCCGGAGCACGCCGGAATAAGGATTCGCGGACCGGCGTTCAACGCCGCTCGACGACTGGAGCCCCGGCGGCCCGTCCGGATCGGCCCGGACTTGCTAGGTTCGCGGGCAATGCCCCCACGCTCAGAGCCCCCTGCCGGGAGCGCCCCCGCCTCCCCGGGCACCCCGCAAGACCCCGCCCCCGCGGCGCCCCGTCCCACGGCCAAGAGGACGCGCCCCAAAGCGAGCCCGAACCCCCGGACGGCCGACACCGGCCCGCCCCCGAAGCCGTCGGCGACCAGTCCTGCACCGGAACCTCCGACGGTGGGCTTCCCTGCCGCGCAGGCCTCGGCACCAGACTCCGCGGACTCACCCGCACTCGGTTTCTCGTCCGCGAGCGGATCCCCGCGGCCGGCCAGCCGCGGGCAGGCCGTGCAGCAGGACTCCGCCGCGTCGGGCCCGGTCTCCGCGGACGCATCCGCGCTCGGCCAACCGGCCGCGAGCAGATCCGCGCAGCCGGCCGGTCGTGGAGAGGCCGTGCCGCGGGCTTCCACCGCGCAGGCCTCGGCACCGGACTCGGCGGACACACCCGCGCTCGGCCAGCCGGCCGCGAGCGGATCCGCGCGGCAGCCCGGCCGTGGAGAGGCGGTGCAGCAGGCTTCCGCCGCGTCGGCTCCGGGTTCCGCGGACGCATCTGCGCTCGGTCAGCCGGCCGCGAGCGGCTCCGCGCAGCCGGCCTCCGCCGCGTCGGCCCCGGTCTCCGCGGACGTTTCCGCGCTCGGTTTCTCGGCCGCGAGCGGGTCCGCGCGATCGGCCGGTCGCGGGCAGGCTTCCGCCGCGTCGGCCCCGGGTTCCGCGGACGCATCCGCGCTCGGTTTCTCGGCCACGAGCGGACCCGCGCAGCCGGCCTCCGCCGCGCCGGCCCCGGTCTCTGCGGACGCATCCGCGCTCGGTCAGCCGGCCGCGAGCGGATCCGCGCAGCCGGCCAGCCGCAGGCAGGCCGTGCAGCAGGCCTCCGTCGCATCGACCCCGGACTCCGCGGAGACACCCGCGCTGGGTTTCGCTGCCACGCGGGAATCCGCCGAGCCGGCCGATCGTGCCCGGGAAACGGCGCCGAGTTCCGCTGATCCCCCAGCACCCAAGCGATCCCAGACGGAGCCCACCGCGCGTAGCGGCGAAGCCGCAAAGCCACGAAAGCCCGCAGCAAAGCCGACATCCACAGTGGCCACCGCCTCACGAACCCCCGCCACCAAGAGACCCGGCAAACCAGCCGAGCCGCCCGTCGAACCTCCGCTCGACCCTTGGGCCGACGACCTCCGCCCCACCCCGCAGCTCGCCGTCGCGCTCGTGCTGGTCGCTCTCGGTGCGGTCGCTCTCACCGCCGCGGCCTTCGTGGCCGTCTCGCCGGCCGCCGGGCCCGGGTTCACCAGCTGGCCCTGGCTGGCCGTCTTCGCGCTCGGGCCCGTCGCCGCCGCCCTCGCGACGAGGCGGAAGCCCGGGCTGGCCGCCGGGATCGTCGTCGGGCTGGCCGCGCTCGCTCCTGGGCGGCTGGTGCTCGACCTGCAGTTCGCCGTCAACGGGCCGCTCACCATCCGGCCCGAGCTCTACCTGCCCGACCGGTTCGTGAGCGGCTCGGCCGTGGGGGCCGGGTTCTGGCTGCTCGTCGCCGGTGACGTCCTCACCGGCGTCGCCGGGGTGCTCGCCTGGCGGGCCGTCCGGGCGCCGGACGAAGAACCCGAACGGCGCCGGTGGCGGCTGCTCGTTCCGCTGCTCGCCGTCACCGCTTCCGTCGGGCTGCTGACCGCGCCGGTGTTGTCGGACAACGGTTTCCTGCTCGCCCGCTCCGCGTTCGAAGGGCCGTGGCCCGCTCTCGGCGGTTACCTCCTGCTCGCCGCCGCGCTGCCGTTTGCCGGGGTGCTGGCGCTTGCCGCTCCGTCCGAACGCGTGGCCCGTGGGGCCCTCGGCGGGCTCGCCGCCGCCGCGTTCGGCGTCGCCGGGCCGCCGGTGGTGGCCGGCCTCGTCCGGGACGACCTGCACGTCACCTGGGGGCCGGTCCTGGTCCTCGTCGCGATGGCGGCCGTCGCCGGGCTCGCGGGTACCCGGCTGACCGAAACCTCGCGGGACGACGCGGAGAACCTGGCCGGCGGGGCGAAACTGCCCGGCCTCTTCTGGTGGCGGCTGACGACCGGCCTGCTCGGCCTGGCCACCGCGCTCGCCGCGGTGATCGGCACCCTCGCGCCGCAGGTCGCCGTGACCGCGCTGAACCCGGCCGCCGCGACGCCGGTCAGCGCGGCCGCCGAAAGCCCGGCCCGGTGGTTCCTGCTCACGGCCGCGATCGTGGTCGCGGTCCTGAGCCTCGGCGTGCTGACACCCAAGACGGCACCGGCCGCGCGGGCGGTGCTCGGGCTCGCCTGGGCGGGGATCGTCCTGGCCGGCACCGCCGTGCTGAACACCGCGCTCACCGCCACCCAGGCCGGCAACCTCGCCGGGTTCGGCGGGGCCGACCTGAACGGCGCTTCCGGCGCCAAGCCCGCCTTCACCTACGACCTCGGGGCCGGTGCCGCGTGGACGTTCGCCGCGCTCGTGCTCGCCGTCCTGGCCGCGCTCGCCGCCGTCGGGACCGGGGTCGTCGAACGGGAGGACGCCGGTGACGCCGGCCAGGCCGACGGCGGTGTCCTCACGCCGGTCGTGGCCGGAGCCGTGCTGGCCGTCGCGGCGTTCGGGCTGCCCGTCTTCAGCGTGCCGGGTTACGTCGCGCCCGGGCTCTGGTCGGACTTCGACACGCCTTCGTGGGGGCTGCTGACGGCGGCCGTGGTGGTCGTCGGCGCGGCCGTTCTCGCCCTGCGGTCGCGGCCGGAACCGGCGTCCGCGCTGCTGGTCGGGGCGGCTCTGCTCGTCCTGCTCCACGCCACGGAGCTGCCGCTCGTCGGCGGTTCGCTCGGGGGCGCGAGCCCGGCGACCGGGTTCTGGGTCGCGCTCGCCGCGGCCGTCGCGCTGCTGATCGCGGCGGCCATGTCGGCCGCCGGTGGCCGGCGGGAGGCGTGAGCCGGGCGATGCCGCGGGTGCTCCTCGTCGAGCTCGGCGGGCCCGACCCGCGCGCCGTCGCGCTGGGCCGCGTGCTGCGCGACGACGGCATGGAGGTCGTCCACGCCGGGCCCCTGGACACGGCCGAACAGGTCCTCCGCATCGTCGAGCAGGAGGACCCGGACGCCGTGGGCGTGCTCGGCGGCGAGCTGCGGACGGGCCTGAAAGATGTTCGCGTCTTCCGCCTCGGGGAGACGGCGGACCCGGCGAACGGCGTCTTCGAAACCCCCGAAGAAGCTGTGGAATGGTTGCGCGGTGGGCGGTCTCACACCTCGGGAACACCGTCTGACCGCGTACGGTGACCGACTTCACCAGGTGCGGAGTCCCCGCCGTTCACGCAGGTCGCTAACCTCGACTGGTCCGACAGCGCGGTCCGGTAGTGCGGACCACCACAGTGGCGTGTCGTCAGGAGACTGGAGTAGTGGACCTCTACGAGTACCAGGCGAGGGATCTCTTCGCCGCCCACGGAGTACCGGTTCTGCCGGGCTCGGTGGCTAGCACCCCCGAAGAAGCCAAGGCCGCCGCGGAGCAGATCGGTAACCAGGTCGTCGTCAAGGCGCAGGTGAAGGTCGGCGGCCGCGGGAAGGCGGGCGGCGTCAAGCTGGCCCAGACGCCGGACGAGGCGAAGGAGAAGGCGGAAGCCATTCTCGGCCTCGACATCAAGGGCCACATCACGCGTCGCGTGCTCGTGGCCGAAGCCTCGGACATCTCGTCCGAGTACTACTTCTCCTTCCTGCTGGACCGGTCCAACCGGACCTTCCTGGCGATGGCGTCCTCCGAGGGCGGCATGGAGATCGAGCAGCTCGCGGTCGAGCGCCCCGAGGCGCTCGCCAAGATCCCGGTCGACTCGATCACCGGTGTCGACAAGGCGAAGGCGCTCGAGATCCTGAAGGCCGGCAACTTCCCGGCCGACATCATCGACGAGGCGGCCGACGTCGTCGTGAAGCTCTGGGAGACCTTCGTCTCCGAGGACGCCACGCTGGTCGAGGTCAACCCGCTGGTCCGGGACCCGCAGGACAAGATCATCGCCCTCGACGGCAAGGTCACCCTCGACGAGAACGCGGACTTCCGTCAGCCGGGCCACGAGGCCCTGGTCGACAAGGACGCGGAGAACCCGCTCGAGGCCAAGGCCAAGGCCAAGAACCTGAACTACGTCAAGCTCGACGGTCAGGTCGGCATCATCGGCAACGGCGCGGGCCTCGTCATGTCCACTTTGGACGTCGTGGCGTACGCGGGCGAGAAGCACGGCGGCGTGAAGCCGGCGAACTTCCTCGACATCGGCGGCGGCGCGTCGGCCGAGGTCATGGCGGCCGGGCTGGACGTCATCCTCAACGACACCGACGTGAAGAGCGTCTTCGTCAACGTCTTCGGCGGCATCACCGCCTGCGACGCGGTGGCGACCGGCATCGTCGAGGCCCTGAAGATCCTGGGCGACGAGGCCAGCAAGCCGCTGGTCGTCCGGCTGGACGGCAACAACGTCGTCGAGGGTCGCAAGATCCTGGCCGACGCGAACCACCCGCTGGTCACCGTGGTGGACACAATGGACAACGCGGCCGACAAGGCTGCCGAGCTCGCCGCGGCAGGTGCGTGAGATGTCGATCTTCCTGAACGAGAACAGCAAGGTCATCGTGCAGGGGCTCACCGGCTCCGAGGGCATGAAGCACGCGACCAAGATGCTGAAGTCCGGCACGAACATCGTGGGTGGCGTCAACGCCCGCAAGGCCGGCCAGACCGTCACCATCGAGGGCAAGGACCTCAAGGTCTTCGGCACGGTCGAAGAGGCCATCAAGGAGACCGGCGCCGACGTGTCGGTCATCTTCGTGCCGCCGAAGTTCGCCAAGGACGCGGTCCTCGAGGCGATCGACGCCGAGATCCCGCTGGCCGTCGTCATCACCGAGGGCATCCCGGTGCACGACTCGGCCTACTTCTGGGCGCACGCGGTCGCGAAGGGCGGCACGACCCGGATCATCGGGCCGAACTGCCCCGGCGTGATCAGCCCCGGCAAGTCGAACGCCGGCATCATCCCGGCCGACATCTCCGGCCCGGGCCAGATCGGCCTCGTGTCGAAGTCCGGCACGCTGACCTACCAGATGATGTACGAGCTGCGGGACATCGGCTTCTCCACCGCGGTCGGCATCGGCGGTGACCCGATCATCGGCACCACGCACATCGACGCCCTCGAGGCGTTCGAGGCGGACCCCGACACCAAGGTCATCGTGATGATCGGCGAGATCGGTGGCGACGCCGAAGAGCGCGCCGCGGCCTACATCAAGGACCACGTGACGAAGCCGGTCGTCGGTTACGTCGCGGGCTTCACCGCGCCCGAGGGCAAGACGATGGGCCACGCGGGCGCCATCGTCTCCGGTTCCTCCGGCACGGCCGCCGCCAAGAAGGAGGCCCTCGAGGCCGCCGGCGTCAAGGTCGGGAAGACCCCGAGCGAGACCGCCGTCCTGGCGCGTGAGCTGTACAACAACCTCGGCTGATTCCGAGGAGTAACTCCTGGTGAGGCCGGGCACCCTCCGGGTGTCCGGCCTTTCCTGGTTTCCGGACGAAACCTCCCGAGGTATTCACGCGTCTGATGGGCTGGTGGCCTGCGAGTGCGCTAGCGTTCTGCGCACACAAGCCGCCTCGTCTTTCCCGGGCGCCCTCGTGCCCCGGAGTGCCGGTCGAACCGACAGGAGTGCATCCCGATGACCTTCCCCAGCGGTGGGCCTGGCTACCCCCAGCAGGGTGGCGGCCAGCAGCCCCCCGGACCCCCGCCTCCCGGCGGCTTCCAGCAGCAGCAGCAGCAACACCAGCCGCCGCACTCGCACCAGGCGGCGTCGGGCCTCTCCGGCCTCCCGCAGAACCTGCCGCTGCTGCTCGCGCTCGTCGTCGCGGTCCTCGGCCTCGTCCAGTACTTCCTGGGCTTCTCCGACAACGCCGACCTCGGGCTCGGCACGACGTTCCTGCTGGCCGGCGGCCTGCTCGCCGGGATGCACGCCCTGCCGAGGGGGCCGCGGACCCTGCCGTTCGCCGCGTTGTTCAGCGTTCTCGGCACCCTCGAGGTCCTGGACACGCTGGTCTCGCTGCAGAACACGCCGGGCCTCGTCATCGTCGTGCTGATCCTGGCGATCCTGCAGATGCTCGGCGCGGTCGGCGCGCTGCTCATCGAGTACGACGTCGTCAAGCCGCCGGCACCGAAGCCCGCCGCGCCCTCCTACGGCGGCCAGTACGGCCAGCCGGGCGGGCAGCAGCAGTTCGGCCAGGGCGGACCGCAGGGCGGGCCCCAGTACGGCCAGCAGCAGCCGGGCCCGGTCTCTTCGACGGGTGAGCCGTCGGCGCCGTTCCCGCAGCCGGGCCAGTACGGCTCGCCGAACCCGCCGTCCACCACACCGCCGCCGCAGGCCACGACGTACGCCCCGATGCAGGGCCAGTTCTTCCAGCAGCCGCCGTCGGACAACCCGGGCACACCGCCGGGGGGATTCGGCAAGTCGAGCTGACGCGAACCGCTCGAAAACACCCGCTGTGACGCTCCGTGTCACAGCGGGTGTTTTGCACCCGGGGGTTACCCGACCGGGTGGGTTAGTTTCGCCACGCAGGCCGGAGGCGGCGTGGCTCACCCGTCCGGACCAGCCCGGATGTCAGGGTGCGGATCATGGACCTGCTCACCCGCGACCCCCGCGAAGAGCCGGTGAGCGACTTCGAAGCCGACGTCGTACCCACCGGTGCGGCGCGGGTGCGGGTGTTGCTCGCGGCCGCGCTCGGCCCGCTGGTCACCGGCTACGCCGTCGTCGCCACCGTGCTGACCCTGGTCACGCTCACCGCCGAGCGCACCGTCTTCTCCGGCTTCGGCGTGCTGCTGGCCGCCGCGCCCGGCTGGCTCGCCGCGCACCAGGTGCGCCTCGGCATCGGCGGGCACCCGCTCGGCCTGCTGCCGCTGCTGCCGACCCTCGGCGCGGTCGCGCTGGCCGCGCGGACGGCGTCCGGCGCCGCCCAGCGGCTGGGCTGCCGCTCGCCGCGTGAGGCGCTGCCGGTGTTCGTCACGATCACCGGCGCGCACGCGGTGTTCGGGCTCGTCATCGCGGTCTGCGCGCAGGGCTCGCCGGTGACGGCGAACCCGCTGGTCGCCTGCGCCGTGCCCGGGCTGCTCGCCGCCGCGGCCTCGGCCGTGGGCATCGCCGCGTCCTGCGGGCTGCCGGACTTCGTCGCCGAGCGCCTCGACCCGATGGCGCTGCGCGGGATCCGGGCCGGCGCGCTGGGCCTCGCGCTGCTGCTGGCCTGCGGGGCCGCGGTCTTCACCGTCGCGACCGCGGCGTCCTGGTCGACCGTGGCCGACATGTACGAGCCCGGCCTCGGCAACAGCTTCGGGCTCTTCCTGCTTTCCGCGCTGTACCTGCCCAACGCCGTGACGGCGTCGCTCTCGTTCGTCACCGGCCCCGGGTTTTCGATCGGCCCTCTGAACGTCGGGATGTTCGGCTACCGCGGCGGCACCGTCCCCGGCGTCCCGATCCTCGGCGGGCTGCCCGAGCACGCGAGTGCCTGGTGGCCGGCTCTGCTGGTGCTGCCGGCCGCGACCGGGGTGCTGGTCGGCTGGTCGCTGCGCAAGGTCGACGCCGACCCGGCCCAGCGCATCCGCACGGTCGCGGTCGCCGGCGCGGTGGTCGCGCTCGGCTGCGTCCTGCTGGGCACGTTGTCCGGCGGCCGGCTCGGCGACGGCCCGTTCGACCCGGTGAATGTGCCGGTCGGGGTCGCCTCGGTGGTCGCGTTCTGCTGGATCGTCATCCCGGGCGCCTTCACGGCGTTCTTCGCGGGCGAGCACGAGCCGCCCGCGCCGCCGGAAGCCCTCGAAGACAACGAAGCGTTCGAGGACGCCGAAGACGTCGACGCCGACGAAGCAGCCGAAGCGCTCGAAGACTTCGAAGACGTCGAAGAGTCCGAAGAGGACGAAGAAGGTCCGGACGAGGAAGACGCCGAGTTCGAAGCCGAGGCGGACGCCGAACTCGGCTTGGACGAAGCGGCGCTTTCACGTGAAAGTGACGCCTCCGAGGACCCGTCGCTTTCCCGGGAAAGTGCCGCCGAGCACGACGAGGCTGTGACCGGAGGCACCGAGACCTGCGGCGACGTCGAGCCGGGCGAGGCCGACCGTTAGGGTTGAGACGACCTGGTGAAGCGCCGTGCGCCCTGGCTGCGCACCGCTCGGCGGCAAGGAGCCTGCTCTGTCTCAACGGTTGGAGCTGCCCACTCCGGTGAAGCTCGTCGTGCTCGCGTCGGGCTCCGGCACCCTCCTGCAGGCGCTGCTGGACGCCACCGGCCGGTCGGGTTTCCCGGCCAAGGTCGTCGCCGTCGGCGCCGACCGCACCGGCATCGAGGCCCTGACCCGCGCGGAACGCCTGAGCATCCCGGCGTTCACCGTCCGCGTGGCCGACCACCCCGACCGCGCCGCCTGGGACAAGGCGCTGGCCGAGGCCGTCGCGGCCTACCAGCCCGACCTGGTCGTCTCGGCCGGGTTCATGAAGATCCTCGGCGAGGAGTTCCTCGGCCGGTTCACGGTGCTCAACACGCACCCGGCGCTGCTGCCGTCGTTCCCCGGGATGCACGCGGTGCGCGACGCGCTCGCCGCCGGCGTGAAGGTCACCGGCTCGACCGTGCACTTCGCGGACGCCGGCGTCGACACCGGGCCGATCATCGCCCAGGAGGCGGTCGTCGTGGACAACGACGACGACGAAGACGTCCTGCACGAACGGATCAAGGCCGTCGAACGCAGGCTGCTGGTGGAAACGATCGAGCGACTCGGCCGCGGTGGCTGCACCGTGGACGGACGAAAGGTGACATTTCGTGAGCACTGACCTGGGACGGCGTCCGGTCCGCCGGGCGCTGATCGGCGTCTCGGACAAGGCCGGCCTCCTGGACCTCGCGGCCGGCCTGCACGCGGCCGGCGTCGAGATCGTGTCCACCGGCGGCACGGCGAAGGCCATCGCCGACGCGGGTGTCCCGGTCACGCCGGTCGAGCAGGTCACCGGGTTCCCGGAGTCGCTGGACGGCCGCGTCAAGACGCTGCACCCGAACGTGCACGCCGGGCTGCTCGCCGACCAGGGCAACCCCGGCCACGTCGAGCAGCTGAGCACGCTCGGGATCGCGGCGTTCGACCTGCTGGTCGTCAACCTGTACCCGTTCACCCAGACCGTCGCGTCCGGCGCGAGCCCAGAGGACTGCGTCGAGAACATCGACATCGGCGGCCCGGCGATGGTCCGCGCGGCGGCGAAGAACCACGGCAGCGTCGCGGTCGTCGTCGACCCCGCCCGCTACGGCTGGGTGCTCGAGCGCGTCGCCGACGGCGGGTTCGAGTTCGCCGACCGCAAGCGGCTCGCGGCCCAGGCGTACGCGCACACGGCGGCCTACGACACGGCCGTCGCGTCGTGGTTCGCCAACGTCTACGCCCCCGATGAGGACAGTGTCGACTCCGGCTTCCCGGACTTCACCGGCGCCACCTGGGAGCGCGCCGACGTCCTGCGCTACGGCGAGAACCCGCACCAGAAGGCCGCGCTGTACAAGAGCCAGGCCCCGGGCCTGGCGCACGCCGAGCAGCTGCACGGCAAGGCCATGTCCTACAACAACTTCGTCGACACCGACGCCGCCCGGCGCGCCGCGTTCGACTTCGCCGAGCCCGCCGTCGCGATCATCAAGCACGCCAACCCGTGCGGCATCGCGGTCGGTACCGACATCGCCGAGGCGCATCGCAAGGCGCACGCCTGCGACCCGGTTTCGGCGTACGGCGGTGTCATCGCGACGAACCGGCCGGTCAGCCGCGAGGCCGCCGAGCAGATCGCCGACGTCTTCACCGAGGTCGTGCTCGCGCCGGACTTCGACGCCGAGGCGCTGGAGATCCTGCAGCGCAAGAAGAACATCCGGCTGCTCAAGCTGCCGGCGATCGACCGGCCGTCGCCGATCGAGTTCCGCCCGATCTCCGGCGGCGTGCTGGTGCAGACCGTCGACGCGATCGACGCGCCGGGCGACGACCCGGCGTCGTGGACGCTGGCCACCGGCACCGCGGCCGACGAGCAGACCCTGCGCGACCTCGAGTTCGCGTGGCGCTCGCTGCGCGCGGTGAAGTCGAACGCGATCCTGCTGGCCGCCGACGGCGCGACCGTCGGCGTCGGCATGGGCCAGGTCAACCGGGTCGACTCGTCGCGGCTGGCCGTCTCGCGCGCGGGTGATCGCGCCAAGGGCTCGGTCGGCGCGTCGGACGCGTTCTTCCCGTTCCCGGACGGCCTGGAAGTGCTGGTCGAGGCGGGCGTCCGCGCTATCGTGCAGCCCGGCGGTTCGGTCCGCGACCCCGAGGTGATCGCGGCCGCGGAGAAGGCGGGCGTCACGATGTACCTGACGGGGACGCGGCACTTCGCGCACTGACCCGCGCGCTTCGAGAGGGAGGGCTCGATGCAGCAACCACCGCAGTACGGTCGAGGTCAGCAGGGGTACCCGGGTCATCAGCAGCAGCCCGGGTACCCACCGCAGCCGGGTTACCCCCAGCAGCCCGGTTATCCGCCGCAGCAGGGATATCCGCCGCCCGGGTACGACGGTCCGGTGCCGCCGCCCAAGAAAAAGAAGACCGGGCTGATCCTCGGCATCGTCGGCGGTGTCGTCGTGCTGCTCGGTGCCGGCATCCCGCTCGGCATCTTCGCGGGCGACTACTACGCGAGCACCGGCGCGGACCCGGTGTCGTCGCCGGTGCCCACCGAGTGCCAGATCCCCGCGCCGGCACTGGAAAAAGCCGGCTTCCCGAGCTTCGTCAGCGGCAACCCCGGCGCCGCCGCGGCCGTGCCGGGCCTGAAGCAGATCGGTTGCGGCTTCAAGCCGGGGCCGGACGAGAACGTCCGTGACGCCACGCTGAACATCCGGGTCGTCGAGTACTCCGGCGAAGGCGCGCAGCAGCAGGCGAAGAACAACTTCATGCCGACCAAGCCGGAGGTGCCGCCGATCGAGGTGCGCGGCCTCGGTGACAAAGCGGCGCTGGTCCGCCTGATCACCCAGAGCGCGTTCAGCGGCGCCGAACTGCACGTGCTCAAGGGGACGAGCGTCTTCACGGTCGAGGTGTCCGGCTGGGACAAGGGGTTCTTCTCGAACTCGCCGATTCCCCAGCAGGAAGCCGACGACGCGGTGAAGACCGTCGGCGCCGAGGTCGTCAAGAAACTGCCGCGCTAGGAGCGGCTCACGAGGGTGCCGGCAGCGCCTTGCACAGCGCTGCCGGGAACTTCGGGTCGGCCGCCCGGATCTCCGCGCAGCCCGCGGACTTCGCCTGCGCGAACGCCGTCCAGCCGGCGTCGCTCCAGCGGAAGGCCGTGCGGGACGGCGGGTCGGTCTGGTGCGTCAGCAGGTCGAGGACCAGCCAGTTCGAGTCGCAGGCGCGGGTGGCGCCGCTGCTCTCGGCGCCCGTCGCGGACACCGCCGCGCCGATCCAGGCGGGGTCGCAGTGGTCGGCCGGTGGGGCGCAGGTGCCCTGCGGGGCGCAGTGGCCCCAGCCGGCGCCGAGCTTGTGCCAGGCGTTGCCGTTGTCGGCGTTGAAGATCACCGTCCGGTCCGCGATCGGCCCGGTCGTGGCCAGCCGCAGCTCGGCGGGCACCTTGTCCTCGCAGCCGCCCGCCGCGGGCCGCGTCGAGTAGACGACGTCCGCGCGGATGTCGGTCTTGGCCTCGGTGACCTGCTCGATCCGCGGCTCCCGGACACAGCCGGGGTCCGGGCCGGGCAGCGCGACCTGGACGAACAGGCTGAACGGGTCGGGACCGGGACGGATGCCGGTGACGTCGGCGCGGAACGAGCGCCACTCCGGGCCGATGGTCGTCGGCCCGGGAGCCGCGGCCTTCGCGCCGGGCAGGCCGCTGCCGCCGGACGCGAGCACGACGGCCAGCACCACGCCCGCCACGACCAGCACCCCGGCCGCCCACAGGATCGGTCTCTTCGCCATCGCCACCCCCGGAAGTCACCGGGGAATCTAGCCGACCCCGCAGCGTCAGACGGGTGGACCGGGCTTTTCGCGCTCTGTGACGTTCTCCGGGACGTTCTCTGGGCCGGTCTCTGGGACGTTCTTTTCGAGATGGACGGCACCCCGGATGTGGCCCGGTGCGCCCGGGGCGTCGGTGAGCCGGTAGCCGGCCCGCTCGTACATCCGGATGTTCCGGGCGCTGCGGGCCCCGGTGAACAGGACGAACGTGCGCACGTGCGCGGGCGCCTGCGCCTCGGCGTGTTCGAGCAGCCGCCGGCCCAGCCCGCGGCCGGCGAGGTCGGGCGCGACCATCAGCCGGCCGAGCTCCCAGCGGTCGCCGTCGAGCCGGGCGCGGACCGCGCCGACCAGGCGGTGGCCGTCCCGCAGCGTCCACACCGACCACTTCTTCGTCCAGTCCCGCAGGTCTTCGAGGGTCTCGTGCAGCGCGGGGATGTCGAGGGTGTCGTTGAGGATCGCCTCCTGGACCCAGCAGCAGCGCTGCAGGACCAGCAGTTCGGGGCCGTCGTCGGACCGGGCTTCGGTGATGTCCACGGCGGTCTGTCTATGACGCGGCCCGGCCGCGGGCAACTTCATTACGGCGGCGGGGTGACTTCCGGCCCGTTCGACGTCGTCGGCCCGGCGCCCGGCGCCGTGGGAATCGCCGGTCGCGCCGCGCGACCGGCCGCGCACCCCGCGGGCGGTGCACGGCTTCGCCGTCACCCTGACCGGCAGGTCCTGGTGCGTCCGCGCGAATCGGGCCAGTGCCTCTTCGACGCCTTGCGCGAGGAGCAGCTCGTAGCCGGCCACCCTCGTGCGCCGAGCCTGGTCCGGACAGTTCCTCCGGGTGCCGATCCTGCCGGTGTCATGCGTGGCCGCTCCCGAACAAGGCGGCTCTGACCTGCGGCAACGGGTGACCGAGCAGCTTGTGGCGATCGGTGGCAGGTGTTTACGGCCCTGCTCGACCGGGTCGCCGCGGGCGGCTGGTGTTCCCGTCGTCGTACCCCACTTGTGGGTGACTTGACAGTGTCGGCCGTTCGCGGTTGACTGAATGCATCGAACAGGTGTTCGATGATGGTAATGGATCCGCCGCCTTCCCCGCGGCGTGCCAGTGCCGCCGGTCGTGTTTTGGGAGAGGCGCGGCCGTCGTCGCTGGTCCGTTGGTGGGGAGGTGCGTGCGGTGACCGCTGTGGTGGAGCCGCCGGTGGCCCGGCTGGCGGCCCTGCCCGGGGTCAGCACGGCGAGCCGGGTCGCGGCCCAGGCCGGCCAGGCGCGGGCGACGGGAAGGGTGCTCCCGGTCGTCCCGGCGCTGGCCGGGTTGCTGCCCGACGCCGGCCTCCGGCGCGGAACCACCGTGGCGATCCACGGGGCGAGTTCACTGCTCCTCGCCCTGCTGGCCGAAGCCACCGCCGCCGGGTCGTGGGCGGCGGTGGTCGGCCTGCCGTCACTGGGCCTCGCGGCGGCGGCCGAGTACGGCGTGGACCTCGCCCGGCTGGCGCTGGTCCCGCGTCCGGGCGCGGAACTGCCGGCGGTGGTGGCGGCCCTGCTCGACGGCGTCGACCTGGTGGTCGCCTCGACGTCGACGATCCAGCCGTCCGTGGCGCGGCGGCTGTCGGCGCGGGCCCGCCACCGCGGCGCGGTCCTGCTGGCGTTCGGTGCCTGGCCGGCCGCGGACGTCGAGCTGTCGTGCCGCCTGGACGCCTGGTCAGGCCTCGAGGACGGCTACGGCCACCTCCGCGAACGCCGTGCGCTGATCCGTTCCCGCGGCCGCGGCGCGGCGGCCCGCCCGGTCTCGGCGCACGTCCACCTCCCCGCCCCCACCGGCTCGCTCCGCGCTGCCGCCGCACCCCGTCTCGCCCCGGTCTCCCCGCTGCGCGAGGAGACCGCATGACCCAGTCCACAGTGGACGTTCGCCCGGCCGTCCCCGCCAAGCACCACCCACCCAACCCCGCAAGCCAACCCGTCAACTCCGCAATCCGACCCTCCAGGTACGCGAGCCGACCTTGCGGGTACGCGAGCCGGCCGTTGGCATGCGTGAGGCGGCCGTCCACCTCCGCGTCTTGCCCCGGCGGGCACGTGTGTCGACCCTTCAATCACGCGAGTCGACTCCTCAATCACCCGTGTCGACCTGCCAACCACGTGGCGGGCGGGCTCGTCCGCGCGTCGAGGCTCTGTCGAGACCGGCACGGCCGGGGCAGCGTCACGAGCGGCGACATCGACGGCCCGCTGCGGGAGGGCACATGACCGTCCCCAGTCAACGCGGCTCCTCCGCTCTCCCCACCCGGATGCTCGTCCTCTGGTGCCCCGACTGGCCCGCTGTCGCCGGGGCGGCTGTTGGTGGGGTTGCCGTTACCCGGGCCGCTGCCGTCTTCAATGCCAACCGGGTTGTCGCCTGTAACGCCGTCGCGCGGCGGGATGGGGTGCGGCGGGGGATGCGGCGGCGGGAGGCGCAGTCGCGGTGTCCGGACCTGGCCGTCTTCGGGGCCGATGACGGGCGTGACGCTCGGCTGTTCGAGGCCGTCGCGCGGGCGGTCGAGGCGCTGGTGGTCGGGGTGGAGGTGGTGCGGCCCGGGCTGGTCGCCGTGCCGGTTGCCGGGGCCGCGGGGTACTTCGGGGGTGAACACGCGCTCGTCGAACGGCTTGTCGACGAGGTGTCGGCCGCCGCGGGGGTCGAGTGTCAGGTCGGCGTGGCCGAAGGGCTCTTCGCCGCGACGCTCGCCGCTCGGCGAAGTGAGTTCGTCGAGCCCGGGCAGGTCGCCGAGTTCCTCGCTCCGCTGCCCGTCACGGAGCTCGACCAGCCGGACGCCGACCGCGCGGAGCTCGTGGACCTGTTGCGACGGCTCGGGTTGCGGACGCTCGGCGCCTTCGCGGCCCTGCCCGAGCGCGACGTCGTCAACCGCTTCGGTGCCGACGGGCTGCTCGCGCACCGGCTGGCGCGGGGGCGCTCGGAACGTCCGCCGCTGCGGCGGCGTCCACCGCCGGAACTGACGCTCACCGAGGAGTTCGACCCCGTCATCGAGCGCGTGGACGTCGCGGCGTTCCTCGCCAAAGGCCTCGCGACGCGGTTCTGCGCCGGGCTGGCGGGCCACGGCCTGGCCTGCACCCGGCTCGGGATCCACGCGGTCACCGAAGACGGCGAACAGCTCGGCCGGGTGTGGCGCTGCGCGGAACCGCTGACGCCCGCGGGGGTCGCCGATCGTGTGCGCTGGCAGTTCGAGGGCTGGCTGCGGGCCGCGCCCGGGCACCGTCCGAGGTCCGGCGTGGTGCGGCTGCGGCTGGAACCGGAGGAGACCGTCGAAGGGCGGTCGCTGCAGCTCGAACTGGGCGGCGAAGGCGGCCTGGAGGAGGACAACGAACGCGCGGCGCGGGCGTTCGTGCGGGTCCAGGGCCTGCTCGGCCCCGAAGGCGTGCTCACCCCGCTGCTCGACGGCGGCCGCGACCCGGCGGCCCGGATCCGGCTCGTGCCCTGGGGCGACCCGCGCGAGCGGACGACACCGGCGGAGGCCACCTGGCCGGGACGCCTCCCCGCGCCTTCCCCGGCGACGGTCCTCGACCGGCCGGTCCCCGCCCAGGTCTTCGACGCCGAAGGCCGGGCCGTCGGGATCACCGCCCGCGAGTGGGTCACGGCGGCCCCGCGCCGGCTGAGCGTCACCGGTGGCGCGCAGCGAGACGTCGTGGGCTGGGCCGGCCCGTGGCCGCTCGCGGGCAACCGACGGCAGCCGGGGCCCCAGCGTGCCCGGCTCCAGCTGCTCCTCGCGAGCGACGGTCCGGACGAGCCACCCGAAGCGGTGCTGGTGCACTGCGCGGGCACCGAGAATCCTTTGTGGACGGTTGAGGGAGTGTACGACTGAGCATGGACGAGGACTACGCACGCCTGCTGCGCGACTGGCTACGCGCCACCCCGGGGGCGCCGCGGCCCCGCGGAGAATCCGACGACGTGGAGATCCCGGCACCCCGGCTGTCCGACGAGAACCGCCGCCGGAGCAACGCCGGGGACCGGACCGCGCCCGCGGACGGAGGTGACTCGGGGCCGCCGCGGGAACCGGCACGCCGCACGACAGCCGAAGACCGAGGTGGTCTGGCGCTGCCTCGCGATCCGGAGGACCTGGGGGAGACCGAAGAGCGAACCGATCAGGAGAGCCGGACCGCGGCCGAGGAGCGGAGCCGCTGGAACCACCCGGCCAACTGGCACCGTCGGAAAGCGGCGGAGCGAGCGGAGATCGGCGACCGCGTGGCCGAGCCCGCGGAGCCGCGTTGGCCGCTGCGCGATCCCGACGACCAGGCCGAGCCGCCGAGCCGCCGGCGTCCGCTCGACGAGCAGAGGCCGTGGCGAGAACTCGACGACGCCATCGAGCGAAGCCGCCGTCAAGAGCTCGAGGCGGCCCGCGAACGCTGCCGTCGCAACCATCCGTCGAATTGGAACCGCGACAACCGGAACAACGACAACCGGAACAACGACAACGACGATCCCGGGAACCGGAGCCGCTAGATGGGCTGGAACAACCCGCCCGTCCCCTGGAAGGACCTCGCGAGGCGGCTGGACGGCATGCCCGGCGACCACGGGGACAGCCCCGCCTGGAGCCGGCACCGTGAGGGCTACCAGCGCCCGGACGACCTGCCCGGGCGCGGTACCGACGACGGCGGGGAGACCGTCCGGGTGCCCTACGCCGAGCTGCACTGCCACTCCAACTTCAGCTTTCTCGACGGCGCCAGCCATCCCGAGGAGCTGGTCGAAGAGGCCGCGCGGCTGAACCTCGACGCCATCGCCCTCACCGATCACGACGGGATGTACGGCGTCGTGCGCTTTGCCGAGGCCGCGCGGGAACTCGGCGTGAACACGGTCTTCGGGACCGAGTTGAGCTTCGGGCTCCAGGGCCCGCAGAACGGCGTCGCCGATCCCGAAGGCGAGCACCTCCTGCTGCTGGCGCGCGGCGACCAGGGTTACCGGGCCCTCTGCCGTGCCATCACCGCCGGGCAGCTGGCCGGGTTCGACGGCGCCGGTGACAAGGCCGAGAAGGGCAGGCCCCGCTACGACCTCGGTGCGGTCGCCGAGGAGGTCGCCGGGCAGTGCGTGGTGCTGACGGGCTGCCGCAAGGGCGCGGTGCGCTCGGCCCTCGTCACGCACGGCCCGGCGGCCGCCGCGGAGAAGCTCAAAGACCTCGTCGAGCGATTCGGCCGCGACAACGTCTACGTCGAGCTGACCGATCACCGCCAGCCGCTCGACAGCACGCACAACGACCTGCTCGCCAAGATGGCCGACGACCTGGGCCTGCCGACCGTCGCCACCACCGCCGCGCACTACGCCCGGCCGGAGCGGGCCCGGCTGGCCGACGCGCTCGCCGCGATCCGGGCCCGGCGGGCGATCGACGACCTCGAAGGCTGGCTGCCCGCGGCCGGCGCCGCCTTCCTCCGCTCGGGCGCGGAGATGGACGTGATGTTCCGGCGTTATCCCGGCGCGGTACGGCGTTCGGCGTTGCTGGGCATCGAATGCGCGTTCCCGCTCAAGCTCATCGCGCCGAAGCTGCCGCCCTTCGACGTGCCCGAGGGCCACACCGAGACGACCTACCTGCGGGAGCTCACCGAAGAGGGCGCCAAGAAACACTTCGGTGGCAAGGACCACGAAGAAAAAGCCCGGGAACAGATCAAGCACGAACTCGCCATCATCGAAGAGCTCGGTTTCCCCGGCTACTTCCTGATCGTCTGGGACATCGTGCGGTTCTGCAATCAGCACGACATCCTCTGCCAGGGCCGGGGCTCGGCCGCGAACTCGGCCGTCTGTTACGCGCTCGGCATCACCAAGGTCGACTCCGTCGCCTACGAGCTGCTCTTCGAACGCTTCCTCGCCCCGGACCGCGACGGCTATCCGGACATCGACCTCGACATCGAGTCCGACCGCCGCGAGGAGGCCATCCAGTACGTCTTCGCGAAACACGGGCGGCTCAACACCGCCCAGGTGGCGAACGTGATCACCTACCGCGCCCGGTCCGCGGTCCGCGACGCCGCACGGGCGCTCGGGTACTCGCCGGGCCAGCAGGACGCCTGGAGCAAGCAGATCGACCGCTGGGGCTCGTTGCGCGACACCGAAAAGGACCACGACCACGACATCCCGGACGAGGTCGTGCAGCTCGCGTTCGCGCTCGAGGACTTCCCGCGCCACCTCGGCATCCACTCCGGCGGGATGGTCATGTGCCAGGAGCCGGTCAGCCAGGTCGTGCCGGTCGAGTGGGCGCGGATGGCCGACCGAAGCGTGATCCAGTGGGAGAAGGAGGACTGCGCCGCCGCCGGCCTGGTGAAGTTCGACCTGCTCGGCCTCGGCATGCTCTCGGCGCTGCACTACATGCTCGACCTCGTCGAGGAGTACAAGGACGAGAAGATCGACCTCGCCGAGCTGGACCTCGCCGACCAGAACGTCTACGAGATGCTGGGCCGCGCCGACGCGGTCGGCGTCTTCCAGGTGGAGAGCCGGGCGCAGCTCGCGACGCTGCCGCGCCTGAAGCCCGACGAGTTCTACGACCTCGCCGTCGAGGTGGCGCTGATCCGCCCCGGCCCGATCCAGGGCGGTTCGGTGCACCCCTACATCCGCCGCAAGCAGAAGAAGGAAACCTGGACCTACGACCATCCGCTGCTGGAAAAGGCCCTGCACAAGACCAAGGGTGTGCCGCTGTTCCAGGAGCAGATGATGCAGATCGCGCTGGACGTCGCGAACTTCACCGCGGCGGAGGCCGACCAGCTGCGGCACGCGATGGGGTCGAAACGCTCCGAGCGGAAGATGGACCAGCTGCGGCAGCGGTTCATCGAGGGCGCCGCCACGAACGGCGTTGAAGAAGAGCTCGCGAAGAAGATCTTCCTGAAGCTCAAGGCGTTCGCGAACTTCGGCTTCCCCGAGAGCCACGCGCTGAGTTTCGCGCACCTGGTGTTCTCCAGCGCCTACTTCAAGCTCTACCACCCGGACGCGTTCCTGGCGGGCCTGCTGCGCGCGCAGCCGATGGGCTTCTACTCACCGCAGTCGCTGGTCGCCGACGCGCGCCGCCACGGCGTCACCGTGCACGGCCCCGACATCAACCGCAGCCTGCCGCACGCGACGCTGGAAGTGTTGCCGGACAAGGGAAAGCTGCACGCCGTGCGCACCGGTCTGGGCACGATCCGGTTGATCGGCGAGGAGCTGGCGAAGAAGATCGTGGCCGAGCGCGCGAAGGGCGACTTCACCGACATGGCCGACGTCGCCCGCCGCGTCCGGCTCAGCACGCCGCAGATCGAGGCGCTGGCCACGGCGGGAGCGTTCGAGAGCTTCGGCGGCGACCGCCGGCAGGCGTTGTGGACGGCCGGCGCGGTCGCCGGGGAACGCGCGGAAAAGCTGCCGGGCCTGATCAGCGCGCAGGCGCCGACGCTGCCCGGGATGGACGGCCTCGACGTCGCGGCCGCGGACGTCTGGGCGACCGGCGTCTCGCCGGGCAGCTACCCGACCGAGTTCATCCGCGACCGCCTCGACGCGCTCGGCGTCGTCCCGGCCGGCCGCCTGGCCGACCACGACGACGGCGCGCGCGTGCTCATCGGCGGCGCGGTCACCCACCGGCAGCGTCCGGCGACGGCGGGCGGGATCACGTTCCTCAACATCGAGGACGAGACGGGGATGGTCAACGTGATCTGCACGCTCGGCCTGTGGCAGCGCTACCACCGCGTCGCGCGCGGCAGCTCGGCGTTGCTGATCCGCGGCGTCGTCGAGAAGGCCGACGGCGTGGTCAGCGTCCTCGCCGATCGGGTCGAGGCGCTGCCGATGCGGATCAAGGCGAAGTCGCGCGACTTCCAGTGAGTCAGGGGCGGCGGACGATCGTGATGATCTCCGGGCTGGCGTCGGTCACGGGCGTGCGGTCCCAGTAACCGAACTGCTCGTCGACGACCAGGCCGGCCTCGGCCACGAAGGCGGAAAGCGAGGGCACGTCGAGGAAACGCAGCGTGGACTCGCTGTACTTCGGCGCGTCCCAGTCCGGGCTCTCGAAGGTCGTTTTGAAGGTCACGCGGCCGTCTACCAACGGCCCGGCGTCGTTCCACGAACGCACCGTGCCCGCTTGCCACACGTGATCCGGCGTCCAGCGCTCCCAGGCGCGGCGCGCGGGGTTGCGCGTGTCGAACCCGAACCGGCCGCCGGGCTTGAGCGCGCGCCGGATCGCCGCGACCGCCGTCCGCAGCTCGTCGTCGGTCAGCAGCACCTGGAACGCGTGCCCGGTCATCACCGCGAAGTCGAACTCGCTGTCCCACCGCGCGGTCGACAGATCGCCGAGCACCCATTCGACGTCGTCGCGGCGGCGGGCCTGCGCGAGCATGCCCTCGGCCGGGTCGAGGCCGGCCAGCCGGCCGGTGTGGCCGGACTCGCGCGCCCAGTGCAGCAGCGAGCCGGTGCCGCAGCCGACGTCCAGCACCGACTCCGCGGCCATGATCATCGGCAGGTAGAACTCGAAGTCGCCGGAGCTCTCCCGCGGGTTGAGGGTGTCGTACAGCGCGGCGAGGCCGGGGTCGGCGAAGGCGTGATCGGGCACGTCGTCACGCTAGTGACCGGCGGGGGAGAACTCACCCGGTTTTCGGCGTCAGGCCCAGCAGGCCCGAGACACTCTCGACCTCGGCGACGAGCGTGCCGTCCGGCGCGCGGTCAGCTCGGCCGGGTCGATCCCGGCGGCGTGGGCGCACGTCCAACTGCAACGGGAAGTTCTCGAAGCACGCGCGGTGACCGCCGGCGGCCGCAGCGGAACTCCCATGACGCCGGTATGCAGCGGTCAGGACCCGTCCTATTTCGCCTCTAGCGTCGTCCGCACAACCAAGGAGGCACCATGGTCAACCCCGTTCCCGACGGCTACACGACGGTCACCCCGTGGATCATCGGCCGCGACACCGCCGGCCTGCTCGACTTCCTGAAGCGCGCCTTCGACGCCGAGGAGATCGCGCGGGTCGTCGGCGAGGACGGGAAGATCGGGCACGCCGAGGTCCGCGTCGGCAACGCGGTCGTGATGGCCTTCGACTCCCGCGACGACTGGCCCGCCACCCCGGCGTACCTGCGGCTTTACGTCCCGGACAGCGAACAGACGCAGCGGAAGGCCCTGGCAGCGGGCGCGACCGAGGTGACGCGGCAGACGGAACTGTTCTTCGGCGACCGCGTCGGACGCGTGCGCGACCCGTTCGGCAACCTCTGGTGGATCCAGACGCGACTGGAGGACCTCGATGAACCAGAGCTGGTGCGCCGCGCGCAGTTGCCCGAGTACATCGCGGCGATGAACTACGTCCAGGGCGCGGACCTGGTCAACTGACGTCCACAGTGGACGGTTGCGGCCGGGTCGCGGGCGTGTGGCACCCTGGGGCCGTGCTGGAAACCGGGGAGGACTACCGCGAAGCGGGGTTGTCCGGCCAATGGTGGGAAAAGCGCCGGTTCACCGGCTGCGACTTCACCGGGGCGGACCTGAGCGGGCTGCAGACCCGCGGCTGCACGTTCGACGACTGCGACTTCAGCCGGGCCGATCTGTCCCGGTCGCGGCACGAGGCCTCGGCGTTCCGCTCGTGCACGTTCGACCGGACAGTCCTCGTCGACAGCCGCTGGTCCTCGTGCTCACTGCTGGGTTCGTCGTTCGGTGACAGCGGCTTCGGCGGCATCGCGCTCACCGAATGCGACCTTTCGCTGGCGTCGCTCGCGAAGGCGCGCCTACGCCGGCTCGGGCTGTCCGGGTTGCGGCTGCGCGAAGCCAACCTGATGGAGGCCGACCTCACCGGCGCCGACCTGCGCGGCAGCGACCTGACGGGCGCCCGGCTGCAGGGCGCGAAGCTCGACGGCGCGGACCTGCGCGGCGCGCGTCTCGACGCGAACGCTTTGGTGCAGGCCGACTTGCGGGGTGCGCAGGTCGACATGGAGACCGCGATTTCCTTCGCCGCGGCCCACGGCCTGGTCGTCCGCTAGACAACAAGAACCGGCGGCGAGCACAGGGTGCTCACCGCCGGCTTCGTGGACGGACTCAGTCGATCGGCGGTTCGCCCGGGTCGAGCTCGAGCAGGGCGCCGTCGGCGACCAGTTCCTCGATCGACGCCGGGAGCAGGTACGCCGACCCGCCGCCGGGCTGGTTGAACCACGGGATGGCGACGCCGGCGAGCGTCTCCAGCGGCCGCTGCACCCGGTACACGTGGTACGGGCGGTTGATCCACTCCGGCACCAGCGACCGCTCGGCGAACGGCGTGCCCGCCGCGTACGTCAGGTTGCCGTTCGGGCCGCCGAAGCGGTCCAGCTCGCTGCCCGCGGGCAGCTCGCGCAGCTCCTTGCCGCGGAACAGCGTCAGCGGCGGCTCACCGGACATCGGCCCGATCGGCCACTGCTGGTTACCGCCACCACCACCGCCGTTGACGGCCGGGCGGGCCGGTTCCGGCCGCCCCTGTCCCGGCGGGACCAGCGGGGCGCCCTGGGGCACCGGCGCCAGGACCGTCGGCGCGGACTGCGGCGGCTCACGACGCGGCGGGGCCAGGGCCCCGGGCGGCGGTCCGGCCTGCTGCTGCGCCATCGGCGGCGGACCACCCGGACCTCCCGGACCTCCCGGGCCGGCGGGCACCGGCGCGGGCGGGCCGGGTTGACGCACCGGCGTCGGCGGCTCGTCGTCCTCGAGGTCGCCGAACAGCTCCTCGGCGCTGGTGAACGCCGTCTGCTCCTGCGGCGGCACCGGCTCGGGCTTGCGGACCGGGTACGAGCCGGTCGCGATCTCCGGCGACAGCGTCGCGACGACCCGCTGCGGCGCGGGTTCCGGCTCGGGCGCGGGTTCCGGTTCGGGCTCCGGCGCGGGCGGCTCCTCGGCGGGCACGTGGCCCTCCGGGTGGAGCAGCAGCTTGCCGAGCATGAACGCGGCCGCGTCCTCGGCGTCGCCGAACACCGCGGGGTTGCTGAGCTTGCCGTCGTACCAGCCGACGCGCCAGCCGTCGTCGACTTCCTCGACGCTCCAGCCGTGCTCGGCCGGCTCGCCCAGCTTGTAGCCGCTCTCCGGGACGTCGAGTTCGTCCAGTTTGGACTGCAGCCCGGCGAGCACCGGGTGGTCCGGCGTCTCGCGGCGCAGCGCCCGCCGCCCCGACCGGGGGGCCACCGGCGGTGCGGGCTCGGCCTGCGGCGGCGCCTGGACGGCCGGCTGGGGGGCCGGCGGTTCCGGCACCGGCAGCACGCCGGGCACCTCGGGCTGGGTGATCATGGTCGGCGGGCCGGGGTCGAACGCGGCCGCGTGCGCCGGCTCGTCCTCCCGCCGGGGCTGCCCGGCCTCGAACGCGGAGCGCGCGGTCTCGTCGTCGGGTGCGTCGTGGTCGTCGTGGGTGTCGAACCCGTCGTCGTCCCGCACCGGCGGCTGGAACACGGTCCGCCCGGCGGCGTCCTGCGTGGGCTCGAACACGGCGTGGGCCGGCTCGTCGTCCGCCTGGGCCTCTTCGTGGCGGCCTGCAGGGAAGGCGTCTTCCGGCTCCGGCCGACCGGAGTCGAACGCGACGCCGTCGTGCGCCGGTTCCTCCTGCCCGATCGGCTGGTCGGGGACGTACTCCGCGGTCTCGTCGAGGTCCGGCACGCGGCCGGGCTCCGGCGTCGTGCCGTTCGACCCGGCGGCGTGCCCGGCCGGCTCGTAGTGGCCGTCTTCGGCGTACTGGTCGTCCTCGGCGAAGCGGTCGTCGAACTCCTGGTCGTCGTAGCCCTCTTCGGAGTACTCCTGCTGCGGCTCGCCCGCGGCGGGGTACGCGTCATCCTCGTAGTGCTCCTCGGCCGGGGCCTCGGGCTCCACGGGCGCGTGCGTCAGGAGCGGCGGCTCGACCTGTGCGGGCGGCTCCTGGTGCTGCTGCGGCGGCGCCACGGGCGGTACCGGCGGGGCCGGGGGAGCTTGCGCGGCCATGGCGGCCGGCGGCGGGCCCGCGGGGGCCTGCTGCTGGGGCGGCGGTCCCTGCGGTTGCTGCTGCGGAGGCGGTCCCTGCGGCGGCGGCCCGGCAGGACGCTGCTGCTGCGGGTTGCCCCGGGTCAGGTACGCCCCGGCGGCCTGCAGCGTCGGCTCGTCCACCGGCGGCAGCTTGAAGCCGACCGCGCGGACGTGCTCGACCAGGTCCGGCTCCGGCGAGACGCCGTACTTCTGCAGGTAGAAGTTGACGGCGGCGGGCCAGATCCACTGGCCGTCGCTGTGGAACGCGACCGGCACGGTGGCTTCGGGCGTCTGCGCCAGCCGGTCGATGTCGTAGCCGCGCTCGGTGACGACCAGGGGAGCCCGGTCGAGGTACTCGAGCATCCGGTCCTGCTCGTCGACCTCGAGGTCGGGCCGGTTGATCACCGGCCGGCCCGCGGGGCCGATCGTGTCGAAGATCCGGGCGATCCGGAAGTGCGGCCCCGGCTGCTCCGGGCCGAGCCCGGACATCCGCCGGATCAGCCACTCGGGCACGTTCTCCTCCGTGCGGGGGAACATGCGCAGTTCGTCCGAATAGGCCTGTGGGGGCGGCGCGAGGTTCCACACGGGTTCGTCGCGGTTGTACTCGAGGTTGTAGCTGGACGGGTGGTCCAGCTGGTACCGCGCGTTGAACCAGGTACCCCGGCCGTCGCGGTACATCCCCCCGCGCAACCGCCCGAAGAGGGTCGCGATGTCGTGGGTGGCGAGCCATTCGTGCACCGTGCCGTCCTCGGTGACGATCTCGCCGGTCAGCTCGTGGTACCTCCCGACGGCTCGGTACTCCGCGCTGACCTTGCGCCAGTCGCGGGGGGCGGCGCGCAGCAGTGCCAGCCCGATCTGCTTGACCAGGGTGTCCTGCTCCGTCGCGTTCAGCTGCGTCGTCGGTTGTGCCACGGGGACATTTTGACTGTTCGCGCGCGCGAGTGCACCCCGCATGTGGGTTTTGCCGCTCGGCTACCCCGCGACACCCGGTCTGACCTCGCGTGATGCGACGTGCCATAGATCACAGGTTGGTCGCGGACAAGATCACGGACGGGCGCTCCGGGAGTGGCGATGAGTTTACGGGCTGCGACCGCGTACGCCTGGAAGCGACGCGCGGGCGCCCCTTTGCCAGAATGGACCTCGTGACGGCGAAGATTCTCGACGGCAAAGCCACCAAGAACGCCATTTTCGCGGAGCTCGAGCCGCGCGTCGCGGCGCTGGCCGCGAAGGGGGTGACGCCGGGCTTGGGCACCGTCCTGGTGGGGGACGACCCGGGGTCGCACTCGTACGTGCGGATGAAGCACGCCGACAGCGGCAAGATCGGCGTCAACTCGATCCGCCGCGACCTGCCGGCCGACATCACCCAGGAGAAGCTCGAGGCCGTCGTCGACGACCTGAACGCCGACCCGGCCTGTCACGGCTACATCGTCCAGCTGCCGCTGCCGAAGCACCTCGACGCCAACCGCGTCCTCGAGCGCATCGACCCGGAGAAGGACGCCGACGGCCTCGCGCCGGTCAGCCTCGGCCGCCTGGTGCTGGGTCAGCGCGGCGCCCTGCCGTGCACGCCGTACGGGATCATCGAGCTGCTCAGGCGCCACGGCGTCGAGCTGAACGGCGCGCGCGTCACCGTCGTCGGCCGCGGCATCACCGTCGGCCGCACGCTGGGCCTGCTGCTGACCCGCCGCAGCGAGAACGCCACCGTCACCTTGTGCCACACGGGCACCCGCGACCTCGCGGCCGAGGTCCGCCGCGCGGACATCGTGGTCGCCGCGGCCGGTGTGCCGGGGATCATCACGCCGGACATGGTCGCCCCGGGCGCCGCGGTGCTCGACGTCGGTGTGTCCCACGTGGACGGCAAGCTCACCGGCGATGTTCACCCGGACGTGGCGGAGGTGGCCGCCTGGATCTCGCCGAACCCCGGCGGCGTCGGCCCGATGACCCGGGCGATGCTCGTGAGCAACGTCGTCGAAGCGGCGGAGCGCTCGGTCCAGGCCCGATGACCATGACCGAAGACCGGCAGGACCAGCGGGACCGCCGGCCACGGCAGCCGCGGTTCACGCAGCTGCCGTTCGCGGCGGTCCTGGTGGTCGTGGCGGTCGCCGCCCTGCGGATCTTCCAGTACCACTGGCGCGAGGGCGCGGCGCTGATCGGCGCCGCGCTCCTCGTCGCCGCGGTGCTGCGGGCGGTGCTGTCGACGGAGAAGGCCGGGCTGCTGGCGATCCGCGGTAAGGCCGTCGACATCGTCACCTACGTGGGCCTGGCCGCCTTGATCCTGTTCGTCGCCCTGACGATCATCGGCGGCCCGCTCAGCTCCTCTTAGGACGCCCAAAGCGGCACTTTCACGCGAAAGTGCCGCTTTTGGGGGTCGGTGTCAGGACGCCATCGCGAGTTCGCGTTCACGTCGTCGTTCGACGCGGGCTTCGCGGCGGTCCAAGGTGCCCGAGACGATGGCCAGTGAGAGTCCGAAGACGGCCAGGAGGGCGCCGACCCAGTTGGGGGCGACCAGGCCGAGGCCGCCGGCGATGACCAGGCCGCCGAGGTACGCGCCGCATCGAGCACTGCGGCGATGTCGGTGTCAGGACGCCATCGCGAGTTCGCGTTCACGTCGTCGTTTGACGCGGGCTTCGCGGCGGTCCAAGGTGCCCGAGACGATGGCCAGTGAGAGTCCGAAGACGGCCAGGAGGGCGCCGACCCAGTTGGGGGCGACCAGGCCGAGGCCGCCGGCGATGACCAGGCCGCCGAGGTACGCGCCGATCGAGTTGGCGATGTTGAACGCCGACTGGACCGCCGCCGAGACGAGCGACGGCGTGCCGCCGGCCTTCTCCATGATCCGCGCCTGCATCATCGGGCCGATCATGAAGCCGGCGACGCCGACGAAGAAGATCGTGATCGCGGCGCCGACCTTGCCCTGTGCGGTGATCGTGAAGATGCCCAGCACGCAGGCCAGCGCGAGCAGTGCCGCGTACAGGCCCGGCATCAGGGCCTTGTCGGCCAGGCGGCCGCCGAGCAGGTTGCCGATCGTCATGCCGACGCCGGCCAGGGACAGCAGCAGCGTGACGTTCGACGGCGAGTAGCCGGCGACGTCGGTCAGCATCGGCGTGATGTAGCTCAGGCAGGCGAACACGCCGCCCAGCCCGAACGTGACGATCGCCAGCGCCAGGTGCACCTGCGGCCGCTTGAACGCGCTGAGCTCCGTGCGCAGCGACGCTTCGGCGGGCTTGCCCTGGTGCGGCACCAGTTTCGCGATGGCGGCCGCGGCGACCAGCCCGATCACGGCGACGACGCCGAAGGTGGCGCGCCAGCCGACCTGCTGGCCGAGCAGCGTGCCCAGCGGCACGCCGATGACGTTCGCCAGGGTCAGCCCGAGGAACATCATCGAGACGGCCTTGGCGCGCTGGCCGGGGCCGACGAGACCGGACGCGACGACCGCGCCGGCGCCGAAGAACGCGCCGTGGGGCAGCCCGGCGAGGAACCGGAACGCGACGCCGAACTCCTGGTTCGGCGAGAGCGCGAAGAGGGCGTTGCCCAGCGTGAACAGGCCCATCATGGCCAGCAGCATGGTCTTGCGCGGCAATCGGACGGCGGCTGCCGTGAGCAGCGGGGCGCCGACGACGACGCCCAGGGCGTAGCCGGAGATCAGGTAGCCGGCGGTCGGGATGTCGACGCCGAAGTCGGCGGCCGTCTGGGGCAGCACGCCCATCATGACGAACTCGGTGGTCCCGATGCCGAAAGCTCCGATGGCGAGCGCGAGCAGCGCGACGGGCACGGCACTCCTTCCAAGGTGAGAAATCGATTACCCGGCCGTCTCGATCTCAGGCTCTGGATCGGTTCAGTCCGGGGGCAAAAAGGAAGACAGCTACCCGGCATCGACGCCGTGAGCTGCCCTACCCACAGTCCAACCGACGAGGGGGGTCGTTGTCATCCCGATATCGGGTGACGATCCACACCCGGGGCGCGCCGGTCAGCGAGGCGCCGCGAGGACGCCGTCCAGCAGGCCCGGGAACAGGGCGTCAAGATCCTTGCGGCGCAACGAGTTGAACCGCGTCGTGCCTTCCTGGCGGCCGGCGACGACGCCGGCCTGGCGCAGGATGCTCAGGTGGTGGGTGATTGTGGACTTCGTCACCGGCACGGTCAGCCCGCCGCACGCGATCTCGCGGCCTTCCGCCGCCAGCTGCCGGACGATCCCCAGGCGCACGGGGTCGGCGAGGGCGCGGAGCACGCCTTCGATGGTGATCTCGTCCTGCTCGGGGTGGACGAGCGGCGGCAGCGTCACGGACTTGGCCATGAGTTCATAGTACGACGCCGGTCGAAATTGTCGCCACCGCGTAGTACGGTAGTCGTCGAACTACGACGTTCGTCGAACCAATCACCTGTTCCGCTTGGGGGCTTCACCCATGTCTGCACCCTCGTCCTCGAGGATCTCGGTCCTCGCCTTCGGCGCGTTCGGCGTCGGGACCAGCGGTTACATCGTCGCCGGGCTGCTGCCCGCGCTGACCGGCGAGCTGCACGTCTCGGCCACCGCCGCGGCGCAGCTCGTGACCGCGTTCGCCATCGCCTACGCGATCGGCTCGCCGTTGTTCGCCGCCGTCACCGGCACCTGGGAACGGCGCACGCTGCTGGTCGCCGCGCTCGTCGTCACCGCGGCCGGCAACCTGTTCGCCGCGCTCGCGCCCGGCTACGGCACGCTCCTGGTGGCCCGGGTGGTGACGGCGATCGGTGCCGCGGTGTTCACCCCGGCGGCGAGTGCCGTCGCGGCCCAGCTGACCAGCCCCGAACGCCGGGGCCGCGCGATCGCGCTCGTGTTCGGCGGCTTGACCGTCGCGCTCATCTTCGGTGTGCCGCTGGGCAGCCTCATTTCGCAGCATCTCGGCTACCGGCCGGCGTTCGCGCTGGTTGCCGCGTTCTCCCTGGCGAGTGCGCTGGCGGTGCGGCTGGCGCTGCCGTCGGTCGCCGCGCCGCCGAGGGTGAGCCTGAGCGAGCGGTTCGCCGCCGGCCGTGACCCGCGCGTGCTCGTCATGCTGGCCGTGACGGTCCTCGGGTGCCTCGCCGCGTTCATGGTCTACACGTTCGTGTCCCCGCTGCTGGCCGCGACCGCGGGTGTGCACGGCACGGCGGTCACGGTGCTGCTGTTCTGCTACGGCGTCGGCGGGGCGGTCGGCAACTTCGCCGGTGGCCGGGCGGCCGACCGCTGGGGTTCACGCGCGCCGCTGCTCGTCGTGACGGCCGGGATCACCGTCGTGCTGGCGCTGCTGCCGATCGCGACGACGACGCCGATCGCGGCCGGCGTCACGCTGTTCGTGTGGGGCGTGGCGACGTGGTCGTTCAGCCCGCCGGTGCAGCACCGCCTGATCGAGCTGGCCCCGGGCCACGCGGGCCTGGTGCTCTCGCTCAACGCGTCGGCGATCTACCTGGGCGTCGGCCTGTCGGGCGTCGTCGGCGGCGCGGTCCTCGACTCCGCCGGCCCGCTGGTGCTGCCGGAGGTCGCGGCCGCGCTGACGCTCGTCGCGCTGCTGCTGGTGAGCCTGGCTTGGGGCCGGGTGCGCGAACGCCGCGAAGAGGTCGCCGTCGGCTGAACGCGCCCCGCCCGAGGTGCTGGACCCACTCGACACCGTCGTCGAATTCCCCTGGTGGGCATCGGCGCAAGCCTGTCTCGTGCTGGACGAACTCGCCGGCCTGCCGTATCGGTCCACTTAGGACGGTTTGCGGCGACGCGCTCGCCGGTCCCCGCGTCCGGGTGCTGGAGACGGAGCTGGTCTCGTGGCTGCGCTGGCAGTGTGGAGCGCGGGCCTGGCCCCGGCGTTCGCGACGCGCTGGAGGTCGCGCTCGGCTACGGCGCGGCACCGCTCGGGCCGTTGCGGGTGTGGTTACGCGGGTGACGCGGGTTCGGCCGCGGCCTTGGCGGCCTTCTTGAACGCGCGGACCTGGGCGAGCGTCTGGGCGTTGGTGACGTCCGCGATGGACCGGCGGGAGCCGCGGTCACCGTAGGCGCCGGCCGCTTCGCGCCAGCCCTTCGGCGCGACCCCGCGCTGCTTGCCGAGGAGGGCGAGGAAGATCTTCGCCTTCTGCTCGCCGAAGCCGGGCAGGGCCCGCAGCCGCCTGAGGACCTCGGGGCCGTCGGGCTTCGGGCGGCCGGCGGTCCAGAGCCCTTCCGTGCGGCCGTCGTAGGTCTCGATGATGTGCTCGGCGAGCGCGTGGACACGCCGCGCCATCGAACCGCCGTAGCGGTGGATGGCGGGCGGTACGACGCACATCTCGACGAAGGTCTCGACGTCGGTCGCGGCGATCTTCGCCATGTCGAAGCCGTCCATCCGGTCGGCGATCTTCCGCGGGCCCGCGAACGCGTGCTCCATGGGGTACTGCTGGTCCAGGAGCATGCCGACGAGCAGGGCGAAGGGATCGTCGTTGAGCAGCTTGTCGGCCGCGGGGTCGCCGGTCAGGTGCAGTTCACGCAGCATGTCGCCATCTTGACACAAGACGCGCCTCCGAACGTGCTCCATCGTGCGGGGTCGGCGTCAGCGGGGTTTGGAGTACCGGGCCGGCGTCGTGCCGAGGTAGCGCTTGAAGTGCCGCGTCAGGTGGGCCTGGTCGGTGAACCCGGCGGCCGCGGCGACGTCGGCGGCGGGGGCACCGTCGAGCAGCAGCCGTCGCGCGCGGTCGACGCGGCGGCCGGTCAGGTAGCGGTGCGGCGGCAGGCCGAACCGCGCGCCGAAGCAGCGCACGAGGTACGCGGGGTGCGCGCCGAGGGTGTCCGCGGCTTCGGCGAGCGTCATCGCTTCGGGCAGCTTCGCGTCGAGCAGGTCTCGCAGGTCGTCGGCGAGCCCGCGTTTCGGTTCGTGGGACGCGGGCCGCCCGAGGTGGGCGCGCAACCGGTCGGCGACCAGCGCGAGCCGGCTTTCGGCCTCGAACGCGTCGCCCGCGTCGGTGAGGGACTCGTGCAGCTGGTGGATCCGGGTGCGCAGCAGGCCGTCGGCGAGGCTCGGGCGGTCGACCGCGGCGCCGATCAGGTCCTCGCCCAGCACCGACGCGTCGAGGTAGAGCACGCGTTTGCGGAAGCCGTGGCTGGTCGCGGCGCGCCCGTCGTGCGCGACGTTCGGCGGCAGCAGCGTCACCGCCGGGCCGAGCGCGCCGTGGTGGTGGCGGTCGAGGTCGTAGCGGATGACGCCGTCGTCGACGATCAGCAGTGTCCACGTGTCGTGCGTGTGCAGCGGGTAGGCGTGGGTGATGAACCGCGCGTGGAAGACCTCGGCGATCCCCGGGACCGCCGGCCGCCAAGCCGAGACGCGCGCCTCCATGTCAAGAACGTACAAGACGCAGGCGTGGGCGGCGGGCGACGCTTTTCGCATGAGTTCCTTCGACACGAAGATCGCCGTCCTGCTGCGGGACGACCTGGCGTCCTGGCAACGGCTGAACGTCACGGCTTTCCTGGTCAGCGGGATCGCGCACGTCACGCCCGAGCTGATGGGCGAGCCCTACGAAGACGCCGACGGCACGGCGTACCTGCCGATGTTCGGCCAGCCGCTGCTGGTCTTCTCCGGCACCGGCGATGTCCTGACCGCGGCGCACGGCCGCGCCCTCGGCCGCGGCCTCCGTTTCTCGATCTTCACCGACGAGCTGTTCCACACGGGCAACGACGACGACAACCGCGCCGCCGTCCGCGCGGTCCCGGGGGAGAAGCTCGCCCTGGCGGGCCTCGCGGTGCACGGCCCGAAGAACGCCGTCGACAAGATCCTCAAGGGCGCGTCGCTGCACCGGTGAGCGGAACGCCGGAAACGGTTGCAAGGCCCGGCGAAAAGTGGTGAACGGCGCAAACCGGGTGCGGAGAGCGCGGCCGGTGCCATCATCGCTTCAGTGCCGCGGGAGGCGGCTCCGACTGGGGAGGTTGTTGATGAAATCCTTGCTGCGTAACGGTGTTCTCGCCGCGTCCACGCTGGCGCTGGGCTTGGCCGTGGCGCCGGTCGCTTCGGCGGATCCGGTCCAGACGGTCGTGTACACCTCGGAAGACGGCGCCTGGCCGCTGGAAGGCAGTGCGAGCTACAGCGGACCCGGCGACGAGATCCGCGTCTGGGTGAACGAAGGCATCCTGAAGATCGATGTCCAGTCCGGCTTCGACGACCTGCGGGTCGAGCTGAGCGCGCCGGCGGGCGAGACGCTGCACCCGGGCGCCTACCCGGGTGCTCGGCACCGCGAGTCGTCGGAGCCGGCCACGGCGAACCCGGGCTTCTTCACCGTGACCGGCAACTTCGGCTGCGGCGACGACTACGCCGACTTCACGATCGACCGCCTCGACCGGGCGGCCGACGGCAAGGTGACAGACCTCGACGCGACGTTCGTCCAGCACTGCGGCACGCCGGACGGTCCGGCCACCCACGGCGAGGCGCACTTCCACGCCTGACGCGCGTGAAGGGCACCCTCACGGCGCTCAGGTCCCTGAGGGTGTCCCTCACGGCCTGAGCCGCGCCAGGTCGAGGTTCACGGAGCCGTCGCGTGCACCACGAAGACGCTCCGCGTCCCGGCCGTGAAAGTCTTCGCCGAAACGTCCACGAACCCGGCTGCCAGCGCCCCGGCCTCGGCCTCGTCCGCCGGGAACGTGAGATCCCGCGGGACGAAGGCCCCGAACGGCCCGGACGGCCGGAACCGCAGCCCGGACACCACCGAGAACGCCAGCCGTCCGCCCGGTCGCAGCACGCGGAGCCAGTCGGCGAACGCCACCGCGCCCAGGAAGTGCAGCGAGGACGCGCACAGCACGACGTCCGCCGAGTGGTCTTCGGCCGGCATCGGCACCGCCGGCCCGACCTGCCACGTGATCACTCCCGACGGGTCCTGCGAAGGCGCCTTCGCCTCGGCCCGCGCGACCATCGCCGGCGACAGGTCGACGGCCAGCACTCGCGAGGGCTTCAGCCGCAACGCCGCGTACGCCGCGAAGCCCGTTCCGCACGCGACGTCGAGGACCAGCTCCGGACTGTCCGGCAGGGGCGAGACCAGCGCTTCCGCCACCGAAGGGTGAAAAGTGTCTTCGTCGTAGTTCTCGGCTGTGCTGTCGAAGAAATCGGCTCTGGTGTCGTGGTCCACGACACCAACCTAGCCGGGCCGACCAGCCGTTTTCAGCGGACGGCGACCCGCGAAGCCGAGGTCGGTGCGGTGGTACCACCGCAGCTCGGGGTCGCCTTCGAGCCAGCACAGCAGGACGTCGACGCCGTCCAGTTCGGCCGGGAAGTCGACCAGCAGCGGCGCGAAGCCCTTCAGCTCGGCGCCGGTGCGCTGGACCGTCGTCATCAAGTCGTCGAGCCGGGCCTGCGCGGCCTTCCACTCGGGCAGCCCGCCCAGTTCCGTCGCCCGGCCACCGGGCCGCAGCGACACGGCGAGCTCGGCGGCGTCGGCGCGGACGCGCACCAGTTCGTCGAGGACCGGCCGCAGCCGCGCCAGTTCGTCACATGCCTCCGCGACGGTGAACAGTCCCATCCGCCGAGTTTGCCACCGGCGCGCGTCAGGCTTCGCGGCGCCGCCGGACCAGCGCGTTGGCCAGCCCGCTGCCGACGAGCAGGAAGCCCACGCCCAGCAGCCCGCCGATGAACAGGAAGTCCATGACGCCGTAGGCGATGTCGCTCTTCGGCATCAGGTTGACCAGCTTGAAGCCCCATTCGGGGACGGCCATCGCGGCGACGCCGGGCAGCACACCGTAGATCAGCCCGCCCAGGATCGGGCCGGTGGCGGACAGCGCGCCGAGCGCGGCGACGACCAGCAGCAGGATCGCCCCGCCGGCCAGCAGCGCGATGCCGAGCGGGTCGCGGTTGGTGCTCAACGTGGCCTGGATCAGCTGCTGCTGCCGCAGCCCGCCCCAGCTCAGCAGGCCCAGCGCGACCGGGGTCAGCAGGAGCCCGCCCAGCGCGCTCACCAGGTGGGCGACGCCTCGGCGCGGCCGTTCTTCTGGCACGTCCGGGGTGTCGTCGTAGTCGTCGTATTCGTCTTCGTATTCGGCGTACCGATGGGTCGACATGGCCGTCACCTCCCGCATGATGAGTTCACGGATGGCATCGTGCCCTGGTTCACCCCATCGGCGCGACGATCGCTCGGCGAGCGGTCGGATCGGGTGACCGGCAGGTCGTGCCCGGTGATCCCGGCCACAATCCACGGGTGGAGACTTGATGCCGACCACTACTTGAACCATCCAGCTGCGTCAAGCAGTACGCTTGTACCGCTACCGGCGAGACTTAAAAGAAGAACGCGAAGATCCGCGGAAGGAGCACCGCTGCTCATGGCCAAGATCAAGGTCCAGGGCACCGTCGTCGAACTCGACGGCGATGAGATGACCCGCATTATCTGGCAGTTCATCAAGGACAAGCTGATCCACCCGTACCTGGACGTGAACCTGGACTACTACGACCTGGGTATCGAGGAGCGGGACCGCACCGACGACCAGGTCACCATCGACTCCGCGAACGCCATCAAGAAGCACGGCGTCGGCGTCAAGTGCGCCACGATCACCCCGGACGAGGCGCGCGTCGAAGAGTTCGGCCTCAAGAAGATGTGGCTGTCCCCGAACGGGACCATCCGCAACATCCTCGGTGGCGTGATCTTCCGCGAGCCGATCGTCATCCAGAACATCCCGCGGCTGGTGCCGACGTGGACGAAGCCGATCATCATCGGCCGCCACGCCCACGGCGACCAGTACAAGGCGACCAACTTCAAGGTCCCCGGCCCGGGCACGCTGACCATCAGCTACACCCCGGACGACGGCTCCGAGCCGATGGAGTTCGAGGTCGCGAAGTTCCCCGAGGGCGGCGGCGTCGCGATGGGGATGTACAACTACAAGAAGTCGATCGAGGACTTCGCGCGCGCCTCGCTCCAGTACGGTCTCGACCGCGGCCTGCCGGTGTACCTCTCCACCAAGAACACGATCCTGAAGGCCTACGACGGCCAGTTCAAGGACGTCTTCGAGGAGATCTTCCAGGCCGAGTTCAAGGCCGAGTTCGACGCCAAGGGCATCTCCTACGAGCACCGCCTGATCGACGACATGGTCGCCGCGGCGATGAAGTGGGAGGGCGGCTACGTCTGGGCGTGCAAGAACTACGACGGTGACGTCCAGTCCGACACGGTCGCGCAGGGCTTCGGCTCGCTCGGCCTGATGACGTCGGTGCTGCGCACGCCGGACGGCCGGACCGTCGAGGCCGAGGCCGCGCACGGCACGGTCACCCGGCACTACCGCCAGCACCAGCAGGGCAAGCCGACGTCGACGAACCCGATCGCGTCGATCTACGCCTGGACCCGCGGCCTCGAGCACCGCGGCAAGCTGGACGGCAACCAGGAGCTCATCGGCTTCGCCAACAAGCTGGAAGAGGTCGTCGTCGAGACGGTCGAGTCCGGCCAGATGACGAAGGACCTGGCGCTGCTCATCAGCAAGGACCAGCCGTTCCAGACCACCGAGGAGTTCCTCGCGACGCTGGACGACAACCTGGCCAAGAAGATCGCCCAGGGCTGATTGCTCCGTGCTGTGAAGCCCCCTTCCCGGAATGCCGGGAAGGGGGCTTTCGCGTGGTTCGGCGAGCACCCTGCGTCACCGCCGGAGGGCCTTGATTGGCGCCTCCGGGTGGTTACGCCGCCCGGCGCTATTCGTTCGGGTAAAGGATTGCCTACCCTTGGCGTAGGACGGGATTCGTGGTGAAGGAAGGCGTGGTCCTCGTATGTCGAAGAAAACGCTGATCATCGTCGGTGCCATCGTCGCGGTCATCGTCATCTACGCGTTGAACACGAACAAGCAGGCGTCCGGAGCGTCGGCCACCGGGTGCAAGGTCACGGTGATCGCGGACGTCCTCAACGCCCGCGAAACCGCCGACGGCAACGCGAAGATCGTCGGCAAGTACTTGCGGGACGCCCAGTTCGACGCCCTGCCGGGGGTGCAGAACGGCTTCCGCAAGATCGCCGACGACAAGTGGGTCGCCGCCGCGTTCACCGAGCCGGTCGCGGGGTCCGCCTGCTGATCAGACTCCCAGCAGATCGGTACCGAGGGTGATGACGCCGCACAGCGCGGCGGTCAGCCCCAGGACCCGCGCGCGTTTCGGGTCGCGCTTGGCCGCCGCGCGCCAGTAGAGGCCGATGCCGATGACCAGCATCAGCAGCTCGACGACAGCCGAGACGGCGGGCAGCCGCCAGAGCCCGAAGCCGAACGTCGGCAGGTCGCCGGCGTTGCCGGGCAGGATCGGCAGGTCCGCGCGGTGCACGACGAGGTCGAGCAGCCAGTGCGAGAACACGACGGCGCCGAGGACCAGCCCGGCTTCCCGGCCGAGCCGCCACGCGGCGACGGCGCCGAACAGCGCGGCGAGCACGAGCGCGCCGACGAGGGAGTGCGTGTAGTCGGCGTGGATGACGCCCGCGCCATAGCCGCCCGCGCCGTCGATCGTCTCGACGCCGGACAGGTAGAGCGGGACGAACACGACGTCCAGCCACGCGCCGGCGAGCATGAGTGTCCACACGGGAATGGCCGGGCGGCCGGCCTTGACCGCGGCCGCCAGCCCGAAGTGCCCGGCGATCATCTGCGGGCCTCCGTCCAGGGGAAGCGGGCGTCGAGCACGCCCAGCCCGACCGTGAAGAGCAGCACGGCGATGATGAAGGTCATCGTGGGTTCTCTTTCTCTGCATAGGTTTTGAGACCTTGGACGAGCATGGTCTTGAGGACTTCGAAGCTCTCGCCGACGTCTTCGGGCCGCCCGAAACCCCCGGAGGCCTCGAGCCCGGCGAAGCCGTGGACGGCCGCGCGAAGACAGCGCGTCGCGTGCACGGACCGCGCGTGGTCGAAGCCGTAGGGCCGGAGCACGGCGAAGACGACCTCGGCGACGGCGTGGGTCGCGGTGCTCAGCTCGGCGTCCCCCCGATCCGGATCCGTGGCGAGCGCCCCGGTCCGGTGCGGGTGCTGCCGCAGGTAGTCCCGATAGGCGTCGGCGACCGCGCCGACGGCTTGGCTACCCGCGCGCCCGGTGGCGGCGGCGCGCAGGACGCCGGCCATCTCCTGGACCACCCGCAGATCGACGAGCCGCCGCAGGTCGGCGAGGTTCTTGACGTGCTTGTAGAGCGAGGGCGCGGAGACCCCGGCCCGCTCGGCGATCCTGGCGAGGCTCAGCTCACCGGGCCCGCTCTCGTCGATGACGGCGAGCGCGAGGTCGACGACGCCGTGGGTGGTGAGCCCGGCCCTAGGTGACATGGCTCTGGTTACTTGGCATAACTTTAAAGCTACGACTCATAGCTTTTGGAGTCAAGGCGCGTTTTTGTCGGTGGTGGGTGTTAGAACTGACCTCGACGAAAACCCGCAGGTCGGCGAGTGGTTTGCCGGGGGAGGAGGGCGTTTGGGAGCTGGGCGCGCCACGAGCGGCGGCGGTTGTCCGCGGGGTCTCCAGGGGGAGTTTCGCGGGCAGGCGGGGTCGACCGGACGACGGCTGAGCACGGCGCTGGGGAGCGCGTGCGGAGGTTGAGCGGAGGTCTGGGACCGCACGTGGGAGCCGAGCGAAGGTCTGGCGCGGCGCTGGGGAGCGCACGTGGAGGCTGCGGTCGGGCGCGGCGCGCTGGGGAGCGCATGTAGGGCTGGGCGGCGGTCGCGCACGGCGCTGGGGAGCGCACGTGATGGCTGAGCGGCGGTCGGCGCGACGGGGCGCATGTTGGGCCGAGCGGTGGTCGGGCACGGCGCTGGGGAGCGCGTGCGAAGGCTGGCAGTCGAGCGCGACGTGAGGAGCGCCCTCGGGGCTGGGCGGAGGTCTGGCGCGGCCCTGGAGAGCGCGTGCGGAGGTTGAGCGGAGGTCTGGGATCGCACGTGGGAGCCGAGCGAAGGTCTGGCGCGGCGCTGGGGAGCGCGCGTTGGCTGAGCGGCGCTGGGGAGCCCGCGTCGAGGGTGGCGACGGATGTGCGCCGTCCGGAGGAGGATCGAACCCGGGGACCGTGCTGTGACGGGGGTCAGAGCACGACGGTGAGATCTTCCTCCGCGACCAGCACTTCGCCGTCGAACTCGGCGCGGGCCTCGGCTGCGGACGCGTCCCGGTCGGTGCCGGGCCAGAAGTGGGTCAGCAGGAGCCGGTGCGCGCCGGCTCGGGCGGCCCAGTGGCCCGCCTCCGCGGCGGTCATCAGGAAGCGGGGTTGTCCCTCCGGCGGCGGGGTGCGGAGGGTGGCGTCGCTGATGACCAGGTCCGCGTCGCGGCCGAGGTCCGCCAGCGCCGGCGACGGTCCCGTGTCGCCGGTGTAGGCCACCGTCAGCCCGGGCGCGCTGAGCCGTACCCCGAAGTTGGGCAGGAAGTGCGGCAGCGGGTACGGCGTGAGCCGGAACGGTCCGAGCGTCGTCGGCGAGCCGAGGTCGTGCACCTCGAACAGCTCGGCCGGCGCCGGCCGCGGCTCCAGCGCTTCGAGGCGCCGGACGGTGCCGGGCGTGCAGTGCAACGGCAGCCGCGGCCGATCCTGGGACGGCTCCTGGACCGTGTAGTGCCAGGCCCGCCCGAGCGCGCTCACGTCCGCGCAGTGGTCGGGATGCTCGTGCGTCACGACGACGGCATCGGGCAGCCGATCCCGGCTGTGCGCGAACAACCGCGAGGCGGCGCCGTACCCGAGATCGAGCACGACGCGGAATCCGTCGTGTTCGAGCAGAAACCCGGCGCAAGCGCGCCCGGGCTCCGGAAAGGCCCCGCAACTACCGAGCACGGTCAGCTGGCTCATGCCCGGCAGTCTGACAGAACGACGGCGGCCACCCGCCCCGATTTCGCCGGCCCCGCAGCCCCCACCGAGCCCAGCAGTCCACCGAGCCCCGCAGCCCACCCAGCTCAGCAGCCAGCGAGCCGGAGCTGCTGGGCCGAGTCCGCTGCCCGCCGAGCCCGGCAGTCCCCCTATTGAGCCCCGCAGTGAGCGAGCCAGAGCCGCCGGGCCAAGTCCGCAGTCCACCGAGCCCGGCGGTTAACCGAGCCCCGCAGCCACCGAGCTCTGCAGCCAGCGAGCCGGAGCCACTGGGCCGAGTCCGCAGTCGCCAGCCGAGACTGTGGCCGCGGAGTCTCAGTCGCGGAGTCATGCCTGCACCCACCGCCCCCACGGCCGCCGGGTCGAGTCCGCAATCGTGGAGGCCGTGCCTGCATCCGCCAAGCCACAGCCGCCGGGTCGAGTCCGCGGCCGGTGAGCCGACCGCCGTCAAGCTGAGCCCGCGCCGCAGGGCCGACCCCCGACGCAACCGACCCCGGCACCACGGTCTCCCCATCCCCGGCCGGTAACGTGCAGTGCGTGCTGACCGTCTCCACCGTGAACGTCAACGGCCTTCGCGCCGCCGCCAAGAAGGGCTTCGTCGAGTGGCTCGCCACCACGAAGGCCGACGTCGTCTGCTGCCAGGAGGTGCGCGCCACGGCGGAGCAGCTTCCCGCCGACGTCGTTGCACCCGAAGGCTGGTTCGCGGTGCACGCTCCCTCCGCCGCCAAGGGGCGCAACGGTGTCGCCGTCTACAGCCGGGTCGAGCCCGGTGAAGTGCGGATCGGCTTCGGGGAGCCCGAGTTCGAGGACAGCGGTCGCTACCTCGAAGTCCACCTGCCGAAGGTCGTCGTCGCGAGTCTCTACCTGCCCAGCGGGGACGTCGGCACCGAGCGCCAGGACGAAAAGGAACGCTTCATGGCCGCGTTCCTGCCCTACCTCGTCGAGCTGCGGGCGAAGGCCGCCGCCGATGGGCGGGAAGTGGTCGTCGTGGGGGACTGGAACATCGCCTACGACAACGCCGACCTCAAGAACTGGCGCGGCAACCGCAAGAACTCCGGCTTCCTGCCCGGGGAACGCGAGTGGCTCGGCCGCGTCTACACCGAGGCCGGCTACACCGACGTCCAGCGCCGCCTCGACCCCGAAGGCCCCGGCCCCTACACCTGGTGGTCCTACCGCGGCCAGGCCTTCGACAACGACTCCGGCTGGCGCATCGACTGCCAGCTCGCCACCCCCGGCCTCGCCGAGAAGGTCGTCTCCGTCGTCGTCGAACGCGCCGCCGCCTACGACCAGCGCTGGTCCGACCACGCGCCCGTCACCGCCACCTACGACATCTAGGCCGCACGGACGGCGCGCCAGGCCTCGCTGTCCACGAAGTGGTTGTCGAACCGGTCCTGCGACGCCAGGATCTCCGCCGGCGACGCCTCGCCGCGCCGGATCCGGTCGATCATCCGGAAGTACTCGAAGCGCTCGACGCCGGGTGTGAACACGATCAGCACGTCCGCGGCCGAGCGCGAAGTCGCGCCGAAGGCGTGCGTCGTGTGCGGCGGCACGAACAGCATGTCGCCCGTCCGCACCGTCACGACCTCCTCGTCCTGAAGGACCTCCAGCTCGCCGTCGAGCATGAAGAACATCTCCGCCGACGCCGTGTGGAAGTGCGGCGTCGCGCCGTCGCGCCCGCGGCCCAGTGACGCGCGGTTCGTGCTCAGGTGCCCGCCCGTCTGGGAGACGTCGGCGAGCAGCGTCATCGTGTCGGGTGTCGTGCCGAGCTGCTCGGCTTCGTCGTGGCGTACCAGCAATGTCGTCATGCCCGGATGGTTCCACGACTGATAGTTCGCTGTCAAACTATCCGGGATCGAATAGACTTCGCGCGTGACTGACGAAGACGCCGTCGACGCCGTGGTGTCGGCGTGGGCCCGTGAACGCCCCGACCTCGACCTGACCGCCATCGGCGTCGCCGGCCGGCTCGGCCGGCTGAGCCTCGTGCTCGGCCCGGCGCAGGAGCGCGTCTTCGGCAAGTTCGGCCTGCAACGCGGGGAGTTCGACGTCCTGGCCGCGCTGCGCCGCTCGGGGGAGCCCTACACGCTGATCCCGTCGGAGCTGTCCGCGACGCTGATGATGTCCCGCGCGGGTATGACGAGCCGCCTCGATCGACTCGAAGCCGCCGGGTTCGTCGAGCGCACGCTCGACCCGAACGACCGCCGCAGCTTCCGCATCCGCTTGACCGACCGGGGTTTCGAGGTCGTCGACGCCGCGATGACCGAGCACACCGCGAACGTCACCGAGCTGCTCTCTTCGTTGCGGGGCAAGGAACTCGGCCTCCTCGACGACGTCCTGCGCAAGCTCCTCCGGGAGTACGACACCCAGTGAAACGCGGACAGGGCCTCCCCGCGAGGGAAGGCCCTGTCCGCCAGCGCCGGACGTCAGCAGGACAGGTTGTCACCCGTCGGCACGCCGAGGATCCCGGTGATCTGCGTGTACTTGTCGATCCGGCTCTGGACCTGCGCCGGGTTGCCGCCGTTGCACTCGATCGAGCCGTTGATGCTGCGGATCGTCTCGCCGAAGCCGCGCTGGTTGACCATCGCGTCGTGCGGGGTCATCGTGCCCGGGCCGGTCTGCGTGTTCCAGTACCAGAGCCCGGTCTTCCACGCGACGGCCGAATCCTGCTCGACCAGGTACGGGTTGTTCAGCAGGTCGATGCCGAGCGAGTCGCCCGCGGCCTTGTAGTTGAAGTTCCAGCTCAGCTGGATCGGGCCGCGGCCGTAGTAGGCCGCGGTGCCCGCCGGGCAGCCGTAGGACTGGCTGGTGTCGCAGTAGTGCGGGTAGTTCGCGGTGTTCTGCTCGACGACGTAGACGAGACCGCCGGTCTCGTGGTTGACGTTCGCCAGGAACGCGGCCGCTTCCTGCTTCTTCACCGTGTCGTCACCGGTGTTCGCGAAGCCGGGGTACGCGTCGAGCGCCGCGGTCAGGCCGCTGTAGGTGTAGAAGCTGTTGCGGCCCGGGAAGATCTGGTCGAACTGGGCCTCGCTGACGACGAACGCGGCGGCCGAAGTGGCCGGTGCGGCGGACGCGGTCGTGGTGGGGAGCACGACGGCCGCGGCGGTGGCGGCGAGCGCGCCCACCGCCACTCCGGCGCGCTTCAGGAACCGGGGGAACGACATGCGGAACTCCTCTGCTGTCATGCCCGGTCGTGCGCGGTCCGACCAAGCCGATGGATTTCGGGGGTCCGGGTGGCGGAGCCCCCGGCCCGGGGCGGCGCCCCGGATGTCACTCCGAATTTCGGAGCTACGCCAAGAGGTATAGACCAATCACCAACGAGTGAAACGGGGTCGAAGCCAAGAGGCCGCGATCGGAGCAGTGTGAACTGCTACGAATGGCAGTACGTGAGGTGGTGTTGCGATGAACGGGTGACCAACGGCCGGACAACGATCGGCCACTGTCTACTTTGGGTATGAGCGTTCCGTCTTCCGCAACACCGTTCGGGTGATCGCTGTGAACCCTGGGGGTGCCCGGATCGTGTTCCTGGTTGAGCGCTAGTCTCGGCCACCGAGCCAAGTGGGTCTTCAGGCCTTGACACGCTCGGTAGTTTTTTGACCAGTAGCACGCAGCGTCTCACTCGTTTGGGTGAGCGTTTCGCTCGTCACTCGCGGGAGGCACTCCGGTGCGCAACCCAGGTCAACTCCTGATGCGGTCCACGCTGCGCGGGGTCCGCGCGGCCAGGGCAGGTGCGGTCCTCGTGCTCGTCCCGGCCGGCCTGCTGGCCGCCGGCGCGGCCACGGCACTGGCCGACGGCACGACCGTGCAGGCCGACTCCAACTCCGACAGCTTCGGCGTGCTGGGCCCGGTCGGCCTCGTCGCCGTCGCGCTCGGCATCGTCGGCATGACGCTGGGTGTGCTGCGGCAGCGCCGCAAGACCCGTTCCACGGCCGAGATCGTCGAGGCCGTTCCGGTCGTCCCGGAGGTCACCGGCCCGGTCACGGCGCTGGCGGAGGCCGTCCTGGCCGAGCCCGACGCCGCGTCGACTCGCCCGTTCCTGGCCCCGCACCCGCACGCCTGAGGCCCCTCGGCGCCGTCAGCGCGTCGCGGCCTGAAAGAATCCACGCGTGTCCGAAGAGCAGATCGCAGCCGCCCGCCGCCCGCGGGTCCTGTCCGGGATCCAGCCGACCGCCGACTCGTTCCACCTCGGCAACTACCTCGGCGCGCTGCGCCAGTGGGTGCGGCTGCAGGACACGCACGAGCCGTTCTACTGCGTGGTCGACCTCCACGCGATCACCGTCGAGCAGGACCCGAAGGTGCTGCGCCAGCGCACCCGCGTCTCGGCCGCGCAGCTGCTCGCCATCGGCATCGACCCGCGGCGCAGTGCCCTGTTCGTGCAGAGCCACGTGCCGGAGCACGCCCAGCTGAGCTGGGTCATGGAGTGCCAGACCGGGTTCGGCGAGGCCGGCCGGATGACGCAGTTCAAGGACAAGTCGGCCAAGCAGGGCTCCGACCGCTCCAGCGTCGGCCTGTTCACGTACCCGATCCTGCAGGCCGCGGACATCCTGCTCTACCAGGCGGACGCCGTCCCGGTCGGCGAGGACCAGCGCCAGCACCTCGAGCTGACGCGCGACCTCGCACAGCGCTTCAACAACCGGCTGGGCAAGACGTTCGTCGTGCCCGAGCCGTACATCATCAAGGACACGGCGAAGATCTACGACCTGCAGGACCCGACGAGCAAGATGAGCAAGTCGGCGTCCACCGCGAACGGTCTCGTCGAGCTGCTCGAAGACTCGAAGCGCTCGGCGAAGAAGATCCGCTCGGCGGTCACCGACACCGGCCGCGAGGTCGTGTTCGACACCGAGAACAAGGCGGGCGTCTCGAACCTGCTGACGATCTTCTCGGCGCTCACCGAGCGCACGATCCCCGACCTCGAAGCTGCCTACGAAGGCAAGGGTTACGGCGACCTGAAGAAGGACCTCGGCGAGGTCTTCGTCGAATGGGTCACGCCCATCCAAGAGCGGGTCAAGTCCTATTTGGACGATGTGGCCGAGCTGGACAAGGTCCTCGCCGCGGGCGCCGAACGCGCGCGCGAGGTCGCGTCGAAGACGCTGGCCAAGACGTACCAGCGGATCGGGTTCCTGCCGCCGGTGCGATAGCCGCCGGCTCGCCACCCGAAGGACGGTTCGAGTCGCCGGTCTCCGGAGTCGATGATGCGCTGCCCGGGTCCGGCCAGGCATGGCGATTCAGCGTCGCCCTCCGAGGGGCACGTCGGAGATCGAATCGGCGGCCGACCTCACCGACGAAGGCTCCGCGCGTACGACGCCGTGATCGAGTTCCGCGCCGAGCGGCAGGGCGCGCAAGCCCGCCGGTGATCAAGATCGGACCTACCAGGCCCTTCTCGCCTCCCTCACGTGGACCGCTCGCGTTGCGGGAGTCACCGGGCGTGGTTAGCGTTTCACGGTGGCGAACGAAACAGTGGCGACCAAAGAAGAGAAGGAAAAGCTCCTGCCGCGGCTGCGGCGGAAGTACCCCTGGCTCGATCACCTGATCCGGGCGAACGAGGCCTTCACCGAGCGGTACGGCAACCACTACGCGGCCGCCATCACCTACTTCAGCGTCCTGTCGGTCATCCCGATCCTGATGGTCGCCTTCGCCGTGGTCGGGCTGGTCGTCAACCACGACCCGGCCGTCATCAACCAGATCAAGGACAGCATCAACAACTCGGTGCCCTCGGGCCTGCGCAGCCTCGTCCAAGGCATCGTGGACGCCGCGATCGGCGCCGGCAGCGGCATCGGGATCTTCGGCCTGCTCATCGCCCTCTACTCCGGCATCGGCTGGATGGCGAACCTGCGTGACGCGCTCACCGCGCAGTGGGGCCAGGAGAAGCAGCCGCAGCCGTTCGTCAAGCAGACGCTCAAGGACCTCGTCGCGCTGGTCGGGCTGGGTGTCGCGCTCGTCGTCTCGTTCGCGCTGACCGCGATCGGCGGCGGTGTCGGGAACTTCCTGCTCGGGCTCGTCGGGCTGGCGGACGAGACCTGGGCGAAGGTCCTGCTCCGCATCGCGACCATCGTGCTCGGCCTGGCCGCCAACACCCTCGTCTTCCTCTGGGTCATCGCGCGCCTGCCGCGCGAACGTGTCGCGCTACGCAGCGCCGTCAAGGGCGCGGTGTTCGCCTCCATCGGGTTCGTCATCCTGCAGCAGGCCGCCACGTTCTACCTGGCCAGCGTCACGAAGTCGCCGGCGTTCGCGCTGTTCGGCCCGGTCATCGGCCTGCTTGTGTTCGCCAACTTCGTCTCCCGCTTCCTGCTGCTCGTCACGGCGTGGACCGCGACGGCCAAGGAGAACCAGCGCAAGGTCATCGCGCCGCCGGTGCCGGTGCGGCTCGAGCAGAACGTCACCGTGCAGCGCGGGCCAGGCCTCGGCGCCGTCGCGGGCGCGTTCAGCGCGGGTGCGCTGCTCGCGTGGCTGGGTGGTCGTCGCAAGTCTTGACAGCGGCCCGTGCGGTAAAGAAACTGAACCGGTAAGAATTCTGAACCGGAGGTTTCATGCTGGACGCCGCCCGCGAGTGTGCCGCCCTCGCCAAGACGCTCGCGCCGGTCACCGAGCGGAACCGCGCGCTGCCGGCCGAGCTCGTCGCGAAGCTGACCGACGCGCAGCTCCTGCGCAGCGGCGTCCCCGGTTACCTCGGCGGCCCCGAAGCGTCGCCCGCCCTCAGCCTCGAGACGGCGGAGACGGTCGCGCGCGGCGACGCGTCGGCCGGCTGGTGCGTCTCGATCGCCGTGACGAGCAGCCTGCTCTCGGCGTACGCGCCGCGTAAGTGCGCCGAGGAGGTCTTCGGCGACCCTCGAACCGTCGCGGCCGGCGTCTGGGCGCCGCGCGGGGCCGGCAAGAAGACCGACGGCGGTTACGTCGTCTCCGGGCGCTGGCCGTTCTGCAGCGGCATCCCGCACTGCGACTGGCTTTTCGCCGGGTTCGTGCACGAAAGCGAGCTGTACGTGGCGGCGTTGCCGAAGCCCGAGATCGAAGTGCTCGACACCTGGCACACCAACGGCCTGCGCGGCACCGGCAGCCACGACTGCGTGGCCGACGAACTGTTCGTCCCCGAACACCGCGTCTTCTCGGTGCTGGGCGGGCCGCCGGAGGAAGCCGTTGCGCTGCAACGGTTCCCGCTCTTCGGCTACTTCGCGCTGTCCGTCGCCGCGGCCGCGCTGGGCAACGCGCGCGGCGCGATCGACGACCTGGTCGAGCTCGCTTCGACGCGCAAGCCGCTCGGCTCCAGCCGGTCGCTGGCCGAGCGGTCGCAGACCCAGGCCGCCGTCGCGGAGGCCGAAGCCGCCCTGCGCGCGGCGCGGCTGCTCTTCTACACCAGCATCGACGACGCCTGGCAGGCCGCGCAGGGCACCGACCCCGTGTCGGACCAGCTCAAGCTCGGCCTCCGGCTGGCCGCCACGCACACCACGCGCACCGCCGCGAAGGTCGCCGACAGCATGTACGACCTCGCCGGCGGCGCGGCGATCTACGAGACGTCACCGCTGCAGCGCCGGTTCCGCGACGCGCACACGGCCACCGCGCACTTCCAGGTCAACCCGGCCAGTTTCGAGCTGTCCGGCAAGCTGCTGCTGGGCGTCCCGGCCCGCACCGAACAGTTCTGAGGAGCCCCGTGCCCGTCAACGCCCAGTACCGCCTCGCCGCCCGCCCGTCCGGCCTGCCGAAGGACGAGGACTGGCAGTACACCGAGGACGCCGTCCCGTCGCCCGGTGACGGCGAGTTCCTCGTCGAGGTCCGGTACCTCTCGCTGGACCCGGCGATGCGCACCTGGATGAACCCGGGCCGGTCGTACGTGCCGCCGGTCGGGATCGGCGAGGTCATGCGCGCGGCCGGGATCGCGGAGGTCGTCGAATCGAACCACCCCGGGTTCAAGGCCGGGCAGAGTGTGTTCGGCACGTTCGGCGTGCAGAACTTCGCCGTCTCCGACGGCAAGGGCGTCCAGGTCGTCGACACCTCTCTCGCGCCGGCGCCGACGTTCCTCGGGACGCTCGGCATCAGCGGGATCACCGCGTACTTCGGGCTTTTCGACGTCGGCCGCCCGGAGCCGGGCCAGACCGTCGTGGTGTCGGCCGCGGCCGGGTCGGTCGGCATCGTCACCGGCCAGCTCGCGAAGATCCACGGCTGCCGCGTCGTCGGCATCGCCGGCGGGCCGGAGAAGTGCCGCACGCTGGTCGAGGAGTACGGCTTCGACGCCGCCGTCGACCACCGCGCCGGGAACCTCCGCGCGGACCTGAAGGAACACGCGCCCGGCGGGATCGACGTCTTCTTCGACAACGTCGGCGGCGAAGTCCTCGAAGCGGCCCTCGCCCGGCTCGCGCGCGGCGCCCGGATCGTGCTGAGCGGCGCGGTTTCGCAGTACAACAGCACCGAAGGGCCGCGCGGCCCGGCCAACTACATGCAGCTGCTGGTGCAGCGCGCGTCCATGACCGGGTTCGTTTTCTCCGACTACGCCGACCGGTACCCCGAAGCGATCGAAGCGCTGGCCGGGTGGGTGCGCGAAGGCAAGCTGAAGGCGCGCGAAGACGTCGTCACCGGCGGGATCGCGAAGTTCCCGGAGACGCTGCTCAAGCTGTTCCGCGGTGAGAACACCGGCAAGCTGGTGCTGGCGCTGTGACGGATCTCCGGCACCGGTTCGCGGCGGACTCGGTCGGCCGGGCGCTCGACCTGGTCGGCGAGCGGTGGAGCCTGCTGATCCTGCGCGAGTCGTTCTTCGGCGTGCGGCGCTACGGCGAGTTCGCGCGCAACCTGTCGATCCCGCGCCCGACGTTGTCCGCGCGGCTGAAGACGCTGGCCGAGGCGGGCGTGCTGGCGCGTGTCGAAGAAGTGCCGGACCGGCCGGAGTACCACCTGACGCAGGCCGGCCGGGACCTGTTCGGCGCCGTCGTGACGCTCATGCAGTGGGGCGACAAGCACCTCGCCGGGCCGGACGGGCCGCCGATCCTGTTGCGGCACAACGACTGCGGCGAAATCGCCGAGACGTACGTCGCCTGCGGGCACTGCGGTGGCGCGATCGCCACCGACAAGGTGACCCCCGAGCCCGGGCCCGCGTTCCGCTAGTTCCCGGCGGCCTTCTTGCGCTGGTGCCCGACCACGAACGCGCCGACGATGATCAGGAACACCACGAGCGTGATGATCCAGCCGGTGACGCCGAACGGGTCGTCCTTGGCGGCCGCCGAGGTGGACGTGCCGCTGTTGGTCGCGGTGCTGCCGTCCGGGAGGATCGTCGGCTCGCCGCCCTCGGGCGTCGCGGCGGGGGCCTGGTAGGTGATCTGGCCGACGGGCTGGGCGTGGTCGGCTTCCAGCGCGAAGCCGTAGTCGAGCAGCTTCCCGGCCTGGTCGACGACCTTGGTCGGCTTCTGCTCGGCCCGCAGCATGACGACGGCGAGCCGCTTGCCCTTCTGCTGCGCCGCGCCGACGTAGGTGTGGCGGGCGTCGTCGGTGAAGCCGGTCTTGCCGCCGAGGAAACCCGGGTAGACGCCGAGCAGCTTGTTGTCGTTGAAGACCGGGATGGCCGGCTTGCCGCCGGTCGCCGGGATCTCGAAGTTCTTCGTCGCGACGGCCTTCGCGAACTCCGGCTGCTTCATCGCGTAGTGGAAGATCAGGCTCAGGTCGTAGGCCGACGTCGACATGCCCGGCCCGTCCAGCCCCGACGGCGTCGCCGCGCGGGTGTCGAGGGCGCCGACGCGGACGGCCATCGCGTTCATCTTCGTCACCGCGGCGTCGACCCCGCCGAGCGCCGTGGCGAACGCGTGGGCGGCGTCGTTGCCGGAGTGCATCAGCAGGCCGTGCAGCAGCTGGTCGACGGTGTAACTCCCGCCGGCGACGATGCCGACGCAGGTGCACTCCTGCTCGGCGTCCTCCTTCGTCGCGACGAGCACCTGCTCCGGCTTGAGCTGGGTGACGACGACGAGCGCGAGCAGCGTCTTGATCAGCGACGCCGGCCGCTGCCGGGCGTGCGGGTCCTTCGCCGCGATGACCGCGCCGGTGTCGAGGTCCTGCACCAGCCAGGACGCCGCGGTGTTGCCGTCCGGCGGGTTGAGCGCGCCATCCGGGGTGATGAGGCCGCACTCGGCCAGCCGCGGGCCGCCGACGGGGGCGGCGGGCACGGCGAGCGGCTGCGGCGCCACCCGTCCGGGCGCCGGCTTCTCGGACGTGTCGACCGCGGGCGGCGGCGCTTGGTGGTTCGCGCACTGCGCGCCCTGCGGCGGCGCGGCGGCCGCGAGGACCGGCGTGCTCAGGGCCAGCAGACCGGCGGTGAGCGTCGTCGTGAAGACCTTGAGCGACCGGGAGACAACAGAGTGCACCCACGCAATCTAGCGCCGATGCGGCCCGCGCATACTCAGGGGCATGCGGATTTCCAAGCGCACCTCGATGTTCCTGCTGGCCTTCGGCGTGTGGTCGTGGATCATCTGGATCACCTTCGCCAAGAACCTGTGGGCGAGCGACCAGTCCTGGACGCCGGACGGCTCGCCGACCGCGTACTTCGTGGTGCACGCGGTGCTGACGGTCGTGTCGTTCGTGCTGGGCACGCTCATCGGGATCCTGGGCTGGCGCGGCGTCCGGGCGTCGCGGGTCGCCGCCTGAGGGTTGTCCACCTTTGGTCGGTGGCGCCCGGTTTCGGGCTGGCTTAGGTTGGCGCCACCGAATCATGGAGGTGGAATGTCCCGTTTACGCCGAATGGCGGCTCCGCTGGCGCTGGTCGTCGGAGGTGGCCTGCTGGCCGCCGCGCCGGCCGCCGAGGCCGCCCCGGTCGCCTGTGACACCACGAGCACGGCCTACACGTACGTCGTGACCTACCAGCCGGGCACGCGCGCGTCGGCCGTCGACAAGGAGCTGGCCGCGAAGTGCGGCACCAAGGTGGCGTACTACGGCGAGATCGGCGTCGCGATCGCGAGCTCGCGCAACGCGGACTTCCAGCAGAAGATCGGCGTCTACCGGGCTTACTCGGGCGGCAAGGACGTGGCTTCGGCCGGTGCCGCCCGGTCCTCGTTGGGGGCGGTCCGGACGCTGGAGGACACCCAGTCGGTGGCCGCCGCGGGTGACCTGTCGGCGCAGCAGTGGGACATGAAGGCGATCCACGCGCCGGAGGCGAACAAGAAGTACCAAGGCAGCCGTTCGGTGACGGTCGGCGTCCTGGACTCGGGCATCGACGCTTCTCACCCGGCTCTTAAGGCGGCCGTCTCGCCTTCGGAGTCGGCGGGCTGCATCACGGGCGCCCCGGACCTGACGCCGGCGTCATGGGCCCCGACGACGTCCGACCACGGCACGCACGTGGCGGGCACGATCGCGGGCAAGGACCCGGCGGCGGGCTTCACGGGCATCGCGCCGGGTGTTCGTCTGGCCTCGGTGAAGGTGGTCAACGACGAGGGCTACATCTTCCCGGAGTCGGCGGTCTGCGGCTTCGTCTGGGCGGCGAAGCACGGCTTCCCGGTGACGAACAACAGCTACTACATCGACCCAGGCATGTTCTTCTGCTCCCGCGAACCGGGCGACGCGGCGGCGTACGAAGCGGTCCGCCGCGCGATCACCTACTCGACGCACCACGGGGTCTTGAACGTCTCGGCGGCGGGCAACTCGGGCTTCGACACGACGTCGCAGACCACGGACCCGAACCGCCCCCACCCGGTGGACAAGTCGTGCGGCATCTTGCCCAAGGCGATCGACGGGGTAGTGACGGTGTCGTCGGTGGGCTACGCGGGCACGAAGTCGTCGTTCAGCAACTACGGCTCGATCGACGTCACGGCCCCCGGCGGCGACTTCTCGCAGACCCCGCCCGCCGGCGCGGGCCCGTCCTGCCCGCTGTCGTCAACGGTCTTCGGCGGCCAGTACGGCTCGAAGTGCGGCACATCGATGGCCTCCCCGCACGCGGCGGGCGTCGCGGCCTTGCTGGCTTCGCGCTTCCGCGGCATCCCACCGCAGCTGCTGTCCCGTTTCCTGACGGGCGAGGCGGACCCGGTGGCCTGCCCCACGGCCGAAGCAACGTGCTCGGGCCCGACCCGAGACAACTCGTACTACGGCCACGGCCTGGTCAACGCCCTAGACGCCGTCCGCTAACCCTCCATAGCTGCAGTTTATGTCCGTGAAGGCCTCCTTGAGGGACTCTATGTCCCTCAAGGAGGCCTTCACGGACAGTCGGGTGATTTCTCGATCAACGAGACGGTGGGGCGGGTGCGCGCCGAGGCCACGCGGTGAGCAGAGCGAAGTTCCTCCAGTACGCGGCCGGGCTCGTCCCGAAGTTGCGAGGGAAGTGTCTGGACGACGGTGATGCCGGCCGCCGTGTAGCGGTTGTTCCGCTGGAGTGTCCGCGCGTAGCCGTCTCGATAGAAGTGAAAGTCGACCGAATCGATCTCCCAGGCCAACGCGACCTCATCCCACCAGCCGTCCGGTCGGCCGACATAGCAGCCCGCTTCGTCGCGGACTTCGGCGTTCCAATGGCTCGGAGGCACCGGCAGCTGGCTGCTCAGCTTCTTCGCTCGTGCCTCGGCAATCGATCTGAGGTCCGCCCATTCGGCCAGGAGGCGGCGAGGCATAGCGGTTCCACGTTTGCTCCCATGATTCAGCTCGGTACCGATCGAATCCGGGGAACAGCGACCACGCTGGACTGCCTCGACCAAAAGTTTGCCGATCGGTTCTTCGGCACGAACCCGCCGGACCGCGTCGGTGGTCGCGCGGGCGAGTGGTGCGAGAGGAATGCCTTCTCGGACCCAAGCACTCGGCAACCTGACTGTTCGTTCAATCGTGACGAACTCGCTGCTGCGAACCTTGACCTGATGCGGGATGAGGACGTGCACATCGCCAGCCGGGAACTCACTGGGCATATGGAGACCGTACCGGCGGCACGCTTCAACGCCGGTGACCACTGATTGCGGCCCGCCGTAGAGCAACGCTGCGATGACCAGTTCTCGTCTGGTCGGCTCCGTGTTGTGCAGCAGGATGATCCCTGGCAGTAACCGTTGCCAGGGGCCCCCGGGTAGGCACCTCCGGTAGATGACCTTGCTGCTCATCTCAAGTGATTCGAGGGCGAGTGCCCGGACCACGCCCTCGCGACTTTGGTGTCTGAGCAGTTCGGGGTACTCAGCCCATCTTCCTCTTTTAGGCACATTCCGATGGTGAGTCAAGTGCGTGGCTCGACGCCAGAGCTGCCCGACAAGCCTGTGGATAACCCACCTGTTGTGGATAACTCCAGAAATCCGTGAAGGCCTCCTTGAGGGACTCTAAGTCCCTCAAGGAGGCCTTCACGGACGTTGGACGGGAAGTCAGACGCGCTTGAAGAGCAGGGCTCGTTTTACTTCCTGGATTGCCTTTGTCACCTGGATGCCTCGGGGGCAGGCGTCCGTGCAGTTGAACGTCGTCCGGCAGCGCCAGACACCTTCGCCGTCGTTCAGGATGTCCAGGCGCTCCTCCGCCCCCTCGTCGCGGGAGTCGAAGATGAAGCGGTGGGCGTTCACGATCGCCGCCGGGCCGAAGTACGAGCCGTCGTTCCAGTACACCGGGCACGAAGACGTGCAGCACGCGCACAGGATGCACTTCGTGGTGTCGTCGAACCGGTCGCGGTCGGCCTGCGACTGGATGCGCTCGCGCGTCGGCTCGTTGCCGTACGTGATCAGGTACGGCTTGATCGCGCGGTACGCCTCGAAGAACGGGTCCATGTCGACGTAGAGGTCCTTCAACGTCGTCAGGCCCTTGATCGGGGCGATCGTGATCGTCGTCGGCTTGCCGGACGACGACAGCAGGTCCTTCATCAGGACCTTGCAGGCCAAGCGGTTGATGCCGTTGATCTGCATCGCGTCCGACCCACACACGCCGTGGGCGCACGAGCGGCGGAACGAGAACGTGCCGTCGAGGTAGTCCTTGACGTAGAACAGCAGGTTCAGCAGGCGGTCGGTGCGCTGCGCCGGGACCTCGTAGGACTCCCAGTGCGGCTCCGAATCCACCTCCGGGTTGAACCGGAGGATCTTCAGCGTGACCGTGATCGGGGTGTGCTCGTCGGAAGCGGAAGACGAGGGAGCTTCGGCAATGGCAGTCATCAGTACTTCCGCTCCATCGGTTCGTAGCGGGTGAAGGTGACCGGCTTGTAGTCGAGCCGGATGTCGGAAGCAAGATCGGAACCCTGCTTGTAGGCCATCGTGTGCCGCATGAAGTTCGTGTCGTCGCGGGTCGGGTAGTCCTCGCGCGCGTGGCCGCCGCGGGACTCCTTGCGCGCGATCGCGCCGACGATCAGCACCGCGGCCAGCTCCAGCAGGAAGCCCAGCTCGACGGCCTCGAGCAGGTCGGTGTTGTACCGCTTGCCCTTGTCCGACACGGTGATCCGCTCGTACCGCGCCTTCAGCGCCTGGATGTCGGTCAGCGCCTGCTTCAGCGTGTCCTCGGTCCGGTACACCGACGCGTGCGAGTCCATCGTCTGCTGCATTTCCTTGCGGATGTCGGCGACGCGCTCGTCGCCGTGCTCCGACAGCAGGCCCGCCAGCTGCTCTTCGACCATCGTGGTCGGGTTCTCCGGCAGCTCGACGTGCTCGTGCGCCAGCGCGTACTCCGCGGCGGCGATGCCGGCGCGGCGGCCGAAGACGTTGATGTCCAGCAGCGAGTTCGTGCCCAGGCGGTTCGAGCCGTGCACGGACACGCACGCGACCTCGCCGGCGGCGTACAGGCCCGGAATGACGTTCTCGTTGTCCCGCAGCGCTTCGCCGTGGATGTTGGTCGGGATGCCGCCCATCACGTAGTGACAGGTCGGGAACACCGGCACCGGCTCCTTGACCGGGTCGACGCCCAGGTAGGTCCGGGAGAACTCCATGATGTCCGGGAGCTTCGCGTTCAGCGTCTCCTCGGGGATGTGCGTGACGTCCAGGACGACGTAGTCCTTGTTCGGCCCGCACCCGCGCCCCTGCAGCACTTCCTGCACCATCGACCGGGCGACGATGTCGCGCGGCGCGAGGTCCTTGATGGTGGGGGCGTAGCGCTCCATGAACCGCTCGCCGGACGCGTTGCGCAGGATCCCTCCCTCGCCGCGGACGGCTTCGGAGATCAGGATGCCCAGGCCGGCGAGGCCGGTCGGGTGGAACTGGAAGAACTCCATGTCCTCCAGCGGCAGGCCCTTGCGGAAGATGATGCCGAGGCCGTCACCGGTGAGGGTGTGCGCGTTCGACGTCGTCTTGAAGATCTTGCCCGCGCCGCCGGTGGCCATCACGATCGACTTCGCCTGGAAGACGTGCAGCTCGCCGGTGGCCAGCTCGTAGGCGACGACGCCGGACGCGACCGGGTTGCCGTCCTCGTCCGGGCTGGTGACGAGGTCGAGCACGTAGAACTCGTTGAAGAACTCCGTGCCGTACTTGACGCAGTTCTGGTACAGCGTCTGCAGGATCATGTGCCCGGTGCGGTCCGCGGCGTAGCAGGCGCGGCGGACCGCGGCCTTGCCGTGGTCACGGGTGTGCCCGCCGAAGCGGCGCTGGTCGATCTTGCCCTCGGGCGTGCGGTTGAACGGCAGGCCCATCTTCTCGAGGTCGAGGACCGCGTCGATGGCCTCCTTCGCCATGATCTCCGCGGCGTCCTGGTCGACCAGGTAGTCGCCGCCCTTGATCGTGTCGAAGGTGTGCCACTCCCAGTTGTCCTCTTCGACGTTCGCCAGCGCGGCGCACATGCCGCCCTGGGCCGCGCCGGTGTGGGACCGGGTCGGGTAGAGCTTGGTGAGGACCGCCGTACGGGTGCGCTGGCCGGACTCGATGGCCGCGCGCATCCCGGCGCCGCCGGCGCCGACGATCACCACGTCGTACTTGTGGAACTGCATGGTGGGAGCTCTCCGGGCTTCAGTTCGCGGGCATGTTCGGGTCGAACGTGAAGATCACCATGGTGCCGACGGCCAGGATCAGGACCATGGACACGTACAGCAGGATCTTCAGCCAGAACCGCGTGCTGTCCTTGCGGGCGTAGTCGTCGATGATGGTGCGCAGCCCGTTGCCGCCGTGGATCTCGGCGAGCCAGAGCATCGCCAGGTCCCAGAACTGCCAGAACGGGGACGCCCAGCGGCCGGCGACGAAGCCCCAGTTGATCCGGTGCACCCCGCCGTCGAGGATGTTCATGATCAGCAGGTGGCCGAGCACCAGGATGATCAGCGCCAGGCCGGAGATCCGCATGAACAGCCAGCTGTAGAGCTCGAAGTTGCTGCGGCGGGCGGCGGGGCGCTTCGGGGCGCGGGGGTTCGCGAGGGCGAGGTCGGCCATGTCAGTTACCCCCGAAGAGCGTTTCGACGGTGCGCTTCAGCATGAAGAACGCACCGGGGACCATCACGACGACCCAGACCACGCCGATCACCCACAGCATCGCCTTCTGCAGCTTCGGGCCCTTCGACCAGAAGTCGACCAGCATGACGCGGATGCCGTTGAGCGCGTGGAACAGCACCGCGCCGACCAGGCCGACTTCCAGGAGGTTGACGATCGGGGTCTTGTAGGTCTCGATGACCTGGTCGTACGTGTTCGGCGACACGCGCACCAGCGCGGTGTCGAGCACGTGCACGAACAGGAAGAAGAATGTGAGCACGCCGGTGATGCGGTGCAGCACCCAGGACCACATGCCGGGGTCGCCCCGGTAGAAGGTCCCCTGCCGGCGTGAGGCACCCGCCCGATCGCTCGCTCCTGCCTCAGTGGCAGTGCTCGCCGTGGTGGACATCGGTGAACGGCCTCCAACGTCTGACTTGTGCCCGGGTGACCGGTGAGGTCCGCACTGATCGTCGCTGGTCCACTGGGCCAACTACGGCGGCAATGCCGAGATCAAAGGTCATCGAGCGTGGATGCAAGGGATGCTAGACCCGCTTCGGACGGACGGCTCACCTCCGGGTTCCCCTCTGTGATGGACCAGACACCGGAGTGGCGCGGAGCCACCCGGAGGTGTGGTCTGGAGCACACGGATGACGGCTTTCGGGGCACCGCAGCGGATATCGGCTCCACCTGCGGCGCTCGGGTCGCGATGTGGGCGCCGTCACAGCCGATCGAGGTCCACTGTGGACGCTGGGTGGCCGGGTCGCGGCCGGTTCGCTCGCTCGATGGACGCCCGGTCGGGTGGTGGTCGCGAGTCGCGTGCCGCGCACGAACACGCACGAAGTTTCGGCGGGCCGGGTGGTGGCCCGGCTCTGCGGAGGGCTGGGGGTGGTGCCCGCGGTGGCGGCCTGGGCAGAGGTCGCCGGATGCGCAGGTGTCGGCGGGCAGTCGGGCCGGGCGAGAATCAAGGTGCGAGTGGTTCGGGTGGTGACTCGTTTTGCGGCGAGCTGGGGGTGGTGAGCGCGGGGGCAGCGGAGGGTGGCGCCAGGTGTCGGCGGATGGCTGGGTGCCGGGTGCCGAGGAAGGCGCGGGTGGTTCCGGCGGGCGAGCCGGTGCCGGGTGCGCGAGTGGTCCCACCCGCCGTCGAAGCCGCGGCGGTGCCCCGCGCGGCGATCACCGACCGTGGTCCAGGCCCCGCGGCCGAGCGCCGCGTCCGGTCCTTGGGCCTATCGTCTCAGTGGGTGACCGTGCTGGCCGTCGATCACGGACGCCCGGCACAATCGGTGACGTCCGGCGGCATTTTGGCCGTCCCGACCCCCGCGAACCCGGCGAAAGTGGCGAGCGGTAAGCCCGATGATCACGTTGGGTGCACATCTCGTCGCGCGTGCGACTCGTGAGTAAACGTTTGTGTTACGTAGCGTGCCTTTCCTATGGCGCTTTCCTGTCCGTTGGGTACGGTCTGGCGGTCGACCCGGCAGTTGGGCCGGGACGCGCCCTTGACCATCCGCTGGATCAGCGGGGAGGGAGACACACGTTGCGTCGCATGCGTGGAACCGCGCTGGCCGCCGTGGCCATGGCCGGGGTGCTCACCCTGGCCGGGTGCGCCAAGGACTCGAGCGGTGGCAGCAGTAACAACAGTGCCGCGCCTTCGTCGGGCGGTTCGGACTGCGTGACCGCGCAGAAGCCGCCCGCGGCGCCCGCCGCCGCCTCCAGCAGCACCGCCGCCACCGGCAAGGTCGACGGCAGCCAGCTGAAGATCGGCCTGGCCTTCGACGTCGGCGGCCGGGGTGACGCGTCCTTCAACGACGCCGCCGCCGCGGGCACCGACAAGGCGAAGTCCGACCTGGGCGTAACGACGGTCAGCGAGAGCACCGCGTCCGCCAGCGAGGCCGAGTCGGCCAAGCAGCAGCGTCTCGACCAGATGGCCTCCTCGGGCCTGAACCCGATCGTCGCGGTCGGGTTCGCCTACGCGCCGTCGGTCAAGATCATCGCCGCGAAGTACCCGAACACCAAGTTCGCCATCGTCGACGACGACTCGATCACGCTGCCGAACGTGACGCCGCTGGTCTTCGCCGAGGAGCAGGGTTCGTTCCTGGCCGGCGTCGCCGCTGCGTACAAGAGCAAGAGCTGCCACATCGGCTTCGTCGGTGGTGTCAACACCCCGCTGATCCAGAAGTTCGAGGCGGGCTTCCTGCAGGGCGCGAAGACCGTTTCCAGCAAGATCAAGATCGAGGACGAGTACCTCACGCCGGCCGGTGACTTCTCCGGGTTCCAGGACCCGCCGAAGGGCAACGCGAAGGCGCAGGCCGAGATCGCCAAGGGCGCGGACGTCATCTACCACGCCGCCGGCGCCTCCGGTAAGGGTGTCTTCGACGCCGCCAAGTCGGGCAACGCGCTGGCCATCGGCGTCGACTCCGACCAGTACAACCAGAAGACCGTCGAGGCCGACAAGGACGTCATCATCACGTCCATGCTCAAGCGGGTCGACGTCGCGGTGTTCGACTACATCACGGCCGTCGCCAAGGGCGACCTGACGACCCTGCCGAAGCGGTTCGACCTCAAGGTCGACGGCGTCGGTTACTCCACCTCCGGTGGCAAGGTCGACGACATCAAGGACGTCCTGGACGGCTACAAGGCCCAGATCATCTCGGGCGCGATCACCGTTTCGGACAAGCCGCAGAAGTAACTGACAACGCGGGCAGGGCTCGGAGGGCAGGTGCCCTCCGAGCCCTCACGTGTTTTGACAGAGATGGAACTCTCCCGCCCATGAGCACTGCCGAGGCCCCGGCCGCGGCCGTCCCCGACCGGGGCGTGCCCGCCGTCCAGCTGACCGGGATCACCAAACGTTTCCCTGGTGTGGTGGCCAACTCCGACGTCAACCTCACCGTCGCCGCCGGCGAGGTGCACGCCATCTGTGGTGAGAACGGCGCCGGCAAGTCCACCCTGATGAAGATCCTCTACGGCATGCAGCCGCCGGACGAGGGCACCATCGCGATCAACGGCGGCGAGGTGAAACTGCGCAACCCGCAGGACGCCATCCGCGCCGGCATCGGCATGGTGCACCAGCACTTCATGCTCGCCGACAACCTCACCGTCGGCGAGAACGTCTTCCTCGGCGCCGAGGGCCTGCACGGCATCGGCCGCGCCGCCCGCGCACGGCTGGCCGAGCTCGCGCAGCGGACCGGCCTGCACGCCAAGCCGGACACGCTGCTCGAAGAGCTCGGCGTGGCCGACCGCCAGCGCGTCGAGATCGTCAAGGTGCTCTACCGCGGCGCCAAGATCATCATCCTGGACGAGCCGACCGCGGTCCTCGTGCCGCAGGAGGTCGACGCGCTCTTCGCGACCGTCCGGGAGATGAAGGCCGACGGCTACACCTTCCTCTTCATCTCGCACAAGCTCGACGAGGTGCGCGCGATCGCCGACACCGTCACGGTGATCCGGCGCGGCACCACCGTCGGCACGGCCGACCCCAAGACCATCACCTCGCGCCAGCTCGCCGAGATGATGGTCGGCTCCGAGCTGCCCAGCCCGGAGACCCGCGAGTCCACCGTCACCGATCGCGCCGTGCTGCGCCTGACCGGGCTGACGCTGGGGGCCGAGGGCTCCGACCGCAACGCGCTCGACGACGTCTCCTTCACCGTGCACGCGGGCGAGGTGCTCGGTGTCGCCGGCGTCGAGGGCAACGGCCAGACCGAGCTCGTCGAGACCATCATGGGCATGCGCAAGGCGTCCGGTGGCACCATCGAGCTCATTCATGAGACTGACACAGGCGCCAAGGCGCGCGACCTGACGAAGGCCGGCACGCTGGCGCGCCGCGAAGCGGGCATCGGCTACATCGCCGAGGACCGCACTCGCCACAGCCTGCTGCTGACCCAACCGTTGTGGGTCAACCGGATCCTCGGGTACCAGACCCGCGAACCGGTCTCCAAAGGACAGTTGCTCGACATCGCGGGCACGCGCGCGGACACCGAGCGGATCGTGCGCGAGTACGACGTCCGCACGCCGGGGATCGACGTCCCCGCCGCGGCGCTCTCCGGCGGCAACCAGCAGAAGCTGATCGTCGGGCGGGAGCTGTCCGGCAACCCGGTGCTGCTCATCGCCTCGCACCCGACCCGCGGCGTCGACGTCGGCGCGCAGGCGCTGATCTGGGAGAACATCCGCCAGGCGCGCGCCGCCGGCCTCGCCGTGCTGCTGATCTCGGCCGACCTCGACGAGCTCATCGGCCTGTCCGACACGATCCGCGTCATGCTGCGCGGGCGGCTCGTCAGCGAGGCCGACCCGGCGACCGTGACGCCGCAGGAACTGGGCTCGGCGATGACCGGCGCCGAAGACGACACAGCGGGTGACACAGAATGACTTCCTGGCGTACCAAACTGCTGCCACCGCTGCTGGCGATCGTGTTCGCCGTGCTGCTGTCGGCCATCGCGCTGATCATCTCGGGGGCCGACCCGCTCCAGGCGTACGGCACGATGATCGGCCAGATGTTCAAGGGCTCGACCTCGGTCGACACCGTGAACCTCGCGACCGTGTACTACCTGTCCGGGCTCGCGGTCGCCATCGGCTTCCAGATGAACCTCTTCAACATCGGTGTCGAGGGCCAGTACCGGTTCGCCGCGGTCGTCGCGGCCATCGTCGGCGGCGCGCTGAACCTGCCGCCGGTGATCCACACGCTGGTCATCATCATCGTCGCGGTCGTCGCCGGCGCCTTCTACGCGGCCATTCCGGCGGTCTTGAAGGTAACCCGCGGGGTGAGCGAGGTGATCGCGACGATCATGCTGAACTCGATCGTCGGCGGGATCATCGCCTTCCTCATCAACGCCGACCAGTTCGGCGTGCAGACCGGCAACAACATCGGGACGAAGGAGATCGCGCCGTCCGGCCGGATCCCCGGCATCCCGCTCGGCTCCGGCACGCTCTTCGGGTTCGTGATCATCGCGGCGATCATCGGTGCCGCCTACTGGTTCATGCTCAACCGCACGCGGTTCGGCTTCGAGCTCAAGGCGTCCGGCGAGTCGACCACCGCGGCCGCCGCGGGTGGCGTCAACGCCAAGAAGATGACGCTGATCGCGATGGTGCTCTCGGGCGGTGTCGCCGGCCTGGTCGCGATGCCGGAACTGCTCGGCCGCGACTACACCTACGGCATCACCTCGACCCAGATGTACGGCTTCACCGGCATCGCGGTCGCGCTGCTGGGCCGCAACCACCCCGGCGGCATCGCGCTCGGCGCGCTGCTGTGGGCGTTCCTCGACACCTCGGCGGTGTCGCTGGAGCAGATCAACGTGTCCAAGGAGATCGCGACGATCATGCAGGGCATCATCGTGCTGTCGGTCGTCGTGGCGTACGAGATCGTGCGGCGTGCCGATCTGGCGGCCGAACAACGCAGAGTGGGCCGCGCATTGAGCGGCAAGAGCGCTTCGGTCGCCGGGGGAGGTGCCGTCTGATGGCCGTCACCGACGTTTCCCGGCCCGACGCGGGCAGCCCCGGCGCGATGCCGGTGCACCGCAAGCGGTCCCGCATCCCCGGCTGGCTCCGCGGGGTCATCTGGGCCGTGATCGCCATCGCCGTGATCTCGACGGCGTCGTACTCCACCGGCGTCTCCGCGCTGACGTCGTCCAACACCGCGTCGACGGCGTTGCGCCTCGCGCTGCCGATCCTGCTGTGCGCGCTCGGCGGCCTCTGGGCCGAACGCGCCGGCGTCGTCAACATCGGCCTCGAGGGCATGATGATCCTCGGGACCTGGGGCGCCGCCTGGGGTTCGTACAACGGCGGGGTGTGGGCCGGCCTGCTGGCCGCGATCGCGTTCGGCGCGCTGGGCGGCCTGCTGCACGCGGTCGCGACGGTGACGTTCAACGTCAACCACATCGTCTCCGGCGTGGCGATCAACCTGCTGGGCCTCGGCGTCACGAAGTACCTGGCGAACCTGATCTTCGAGCCGATCTCCGGCAACCCGCGGCAGTCGCCGGTGGTGCCGAAGTTCGACACCTACTCCGCGAGCGGCCTCTCCGACTGGCTCGGTGACCTCGAAAAGGAGCAGCGTGTCGGGATCTCCGACGTCGCCGGCATCCTGCGCGGGCTCGTCACCGAGGTGGCGCCGCTGACGATGATCGCGATCGTCCTGGTACCGGTGAGCTTCTGGATCCTGTGGCGCACGCGCTTCGGCCTGCGGCTGCGCTCGTGCGGCGAGAACCCGGTGGCCGCGGAGTCCCTCGGGGTCAACGTCTACCGGCACAAGTACGTCGCGATGCTGATCTCGGGCGCGTTCGCCGGGATGGGCGGCGCGTCGCTGGTGCTGCTGCGCGGCGGCGCGGACTACCTGGAGAACCAGACCAACGGCCGCGGCTACATCGGCCTCGCGGCGATGATCTTCGGCAACTGGCGCCCGGGCGGCCTCCTCGGCGGCGCGGCGCTGTTCGGCTACGCCGACGGCCTGCAGCTTTCCGGTGGCGGTGAAGCGGTGCTCGCGCTGCTGTACGGCGCGGTGATCCTGGTCGCCGTGATCGTCGTCGTGCAGCTGTTCCGCAAGCAGTGGATCGCGGCCGGGCTCGGCGTCGTCGGCGCCGGGATCCTGTACCTGATCTACTGGGCCAACGACACGCTGCCGTCGGACCTGATCCCGTACACCGCGCACTTCGTGACGCTGATCGTGCTCGCCGTCGCTTCGCAGCGGCTGCGGCCGCCGAAGGCCGACGGGCAGCCTTATCGGCGAGGTGAGGACTGATGACTTCCACTGTGTCCTCTGTGGACTGGGACGCGCTGCGTTCTCGCGCGATCGAGGCGGCTTCCCATGCGTACGCGCCTTATTCGGGCCTGCATGTCGGGGTCGCCGGGATCGTCGACGACGGCCGCGTGGTCGTCGGCTGCAACGTCGAGAACGCGTCGTACGGGCTCGGGCTCTGCGCGGAGTGCACGATGGCCGGCCAGCTGCGGTTGTCCGGCGGCGGCAAGCTCGTCGCCGTCGCGTGCCGCAGCGGCGCGGGTGACCTGCTGATGCCGTGCGGGCGCTGCCGTCAGATCCTGTTCGAGCTGGGCGGCTCCGCTTGCCTGGTGGACACGCCCAGCGGCATCCTGCCGATGTCGGACGTGCTGCCGGACGCCTTCGGCCCGGAAGACCTGCCGTGAGCGAGCTTGCGAGCGAACCATCCGCACTGCGCGCGTTCTCGGCAGTAGACGTGATTCGTGCGAAGCGGGACGGCGGCCGGCTGTCTGACGAGCAGATCGACTGGGTCGTCGACGCCTACACCCACGGTGTGGTCGCCGAGGAGCAGATGTCGGCGCTGGCGATGGCGATCTTCCTGCGGGGTATGGACTCCGCGGAGATCTCCCGCTGGACCGGCGCGATGATCGCGTCGGGGGAGCGGCTCTCGCTCTCCGTCTCGCGGCCGACCGTCGACAAGCACTCGACGGGCGGTGTCGGCGACAAGATCACGCTGCCGCTCGCGCCGCTGGTGGCCGCGTGCGGCGCGGCGGTGCCGCAGCTGTCCGGGCGCGGGCTCGGGCACACCGGCGGCACACTCGACAAGCTGGAGTCCATCCCCGGCTGGCGCGCTTCGCTGTCCACAGCGGAGATCGCGCGTCAGCTGGAGGACGTCGGCGCGGTGGTCTGCGCGGCGACGTCCGGGCTAGCCCCGGCGGACAAGAAGCTGTACGCGCTGCGGGACGTCACCTCGACGGTCGAGTCGATCCCGCTGATCGCCAGCTCGATCATGAGCAAGAAGATCGCCGAAGGCGCGTCCGGGCTGGTCCTGGACGTGAAGTTCGGGTCCGGCGCGTTCATGAAGACGCTCGATCAGGCGCGTACGCTCGCCTCGACGTTGACCTCGATCGGCGTCGCGCACGGTGTGCCGACGACGGCGCTGCTGACCGACATGAACGTCCCGCTCGGGCGCGCGGTCGGCAACGCGGTCGAGGTCGCGGAGTCGGTTTCCGTCTTGCAGGGTGGTGGCCCGTCGGACGTCGTCGAGCTGACCCTGGCGCTGGCCCGGGAGATGCTGGCGCTGGCGGGGATCTCCACGGACCCGGCCGAGGTGCTCGCGTCGGGCGAGGCGTACGAGACGTGGTGCCGGATGATCTCGGCCCAGGGCGGCGACCCGGCGGCGCCGTTGCCGAAGCCGTCGCACATCCACACGGTGGTCGCCCCGGCTTCCGGGGTGCTGGCTTCGCTGGACGCGTACGCGGTGGGCGTCGCGTCGTGGCGGCTGGGCGCGGGCCGGGCCCGCAAGGAGGATCCGGTCCAGGCCGCGGCGGGTGTGCTGTGCCTGGCCAAGCCCGGCGAGCCCGTCACCGAGGGTGAGCCGCTGCTGGAACTGCACACGGACACGCCTTCCGCGGTCCCCGCGGCCCTGGCGGCCCTCGAAGGCGGCTTCACGGTGGCCTCCGCGGCCCCCGCCCCGTCGCCGATCGTCCGGGAGACGATCCACGGCACGGTGTGAGGATCATCGCGAAGATGATCACCCGACCGAGTGACCCCACGCGCATCTTTCCCTACGAAAGCTCAGCCTTGGGGCCCTCGAAGCGTCACTTTCTCTATGAAAGTGATCCGGAGTGGTTACTCCGAAAATGAAAGAGGCCCCCACCGGGTGTACCGGCGGGGGCCTCTTCGTGGGGCTTGCTTACTCTGTGGGCTCTTCCGGGCCTTCGCCCGGCTTGGCCTTGGCGTCGGCCGGCTTCGGGGCGCGGCCGTTGCGGGAGCTGCGACGCGGCTGGCGCGGGGCCGGCGGCGGGGGCGAGATCTGCTGCACGGCGGGGCCGCCGCCGAGCATGAGCTCCGCGAACGTCGCCATCGCCTCGTCGAGCTGGCCGCCGATGCGGCGGACGCTCTCGTCGTTGCTCTTGCGCACCAGCGAGTCGAGCGAGTCGGTGTCCGGCTGCTTGGACAGCGTGCCCTCGACCTTGGACAGCCCGGCCTTGAGCGCGCCGTCGAGGTCGCCGATGCCGGACAGGAAGCCGTCTTCCACCTTGTCGAGGCGGCCGGCCAGGTCGTCGAGGCGGGTGGTGACCGTCTCGAGGCGGTTGCCGAGCTTCTCCAGGCGGTCCGAGGCGTCGATCATCTCGCCGGTCTCGGTCAGCGCGACCTTGAGCGCCTCGGTGTTCGCGCCGATCCGCTCGCCGGTGACGCGGTCCAGCTCGCCGATCCGCTCCTGCGTGACGCGGCTCAGCTCGTCGACCTTGTTCCGCAGCTCGTGGTCGGCGTGGTCGACGCGGTCGCGCAGCGACGCCTCGCTCTGCTCGATCCGCTCGCGGACCGGGCCGAGCACCGACTGCGGGATCGAGTCGAGCTTCGCGTCCTGCTTGTCGAGGTGGCCGCCGACCTCGTCGATCCGGCGGTGGATGTTCTGGAGCTTGTCCTCGAGTCCGTCCATCCGGCCCGCGACGCCCTCGAAGCGCGAGGCCATGCCGTCCAGGCGGCCGTCGAGCTGCGCGAACGGCTTGGCCAGCTTGTCGACGATGCTCTCGACGGCGCGGGTCAGCGCGGCGATGGCGTTGTCCTGGGCCTCCAGCCGGGACATCGTCTCGTCGAGGCGCTCGGCCAGGACGCTGACCTCGGTGCGGTCGGGCATCTCGGAGAGCCGCTTGCGGACCGCGCCCAGCGAGTCCACCGGCGCGAGGCGGGCGTAGATGTCGTCGAGCGCGTCGAAGATCTGCTGCTGCTCGCTCTCACGCACTTCGGCCGCGCGCACCAGCATGTTGCGCATCCGGTCGAAGGACGGGGCGGCAATGTGGTTGTCAGTGGTCACTGCTGTGTGTCCTTCGTCGGCGGGGAAATGGAGGGACGTGCCACGAAGCTTAACGATTGCGAAATTGCTCTGTGTATGGCCCCCGTGAAGCGGGTATTGCGGAGGCTGCCCCCGGATGGCCGATTCGTTACCCGATCCTCGACGCTGAGGGTTAGCCCGAGGCTGAGAGTTACGGCCATGTAGGGGAATGACAACGAGGTTACCGTTGGGGGATGTCCGACGAAACCCCTGTTCTGCCCATCGAGACGCTCCGCCGCGCGCCCAAGGTGCTGCTGCACGACCACCTGGACGGCGGGCTGCGGCCCGCCACCGTGGCCGAGCTCGCCGACGCCACCGGTTATGCCGGCCTGCCCACCAGCGACCCCGCCGAGCTGGGCAGCTGGTTCCGCCAAGCGGCGGACTCCGGCTCACTCGTCTCCTACCTCGAGACGTTCGCGCACACCTGCGGGGTGATGCAAACGGAGGAAGCCCTGGTCAGAGTCGCCGCGGAAGCTGTCGAAGACCTGGCCGCCGACGGCGTCGTCTACGCCGAGGTGCGCTACGCACCGGAGTTGTTCGTCGAACGCGGTCTGTCACTCGATACGGTGGTCGAGGCTGTCCAGGCGGGGTTCACGGAGGGCACACAGCGTGTGGCCGCGGCCGGCGGTTCGATCCGGATCGGGACGTTGCTCTGCGCGATGCGCCAGCACGCCCGGGCCCTCGAGATCGCGAACCTGGCCGTCCGCTACCGCGACGCCGGCGTCGTCGGGTTCGACATCGCCGGCCCGGAAGACGGATTCCCGCCGACCCGCAATCTCGACGCTTTCGAGTATTTGCGGCAGAACAATGCGCATTTCACCATTCACGCCGGTGAAGCGTTCGGTCTTCCGTCCATTTGGGAGGCGATTCAGCACTGCGGTGCCGAACGGCTCGGGCACGGCGTGCGGATCATCGAGGACATCAAGAGTGACGCCGACGGCACGGTCCACCTTGGACGGTTGGCCGCCTATGTCCGCGACCGCCGCATCCCGCTGGAGATCTGCCCGACGTCGAACGTCCAAACAGGCGCCGCGCGCTCGATCGCCGAGCACCCCATCGGCCTGCTGGCGAAGCTGCGCTTCCGGGTGACCGTCAACACGGACAACCGGCTGATGAGCGGATGCACGATGACCAGCGAATTCGCCGCGCTGCACGAGACCTTCGGCTATGACCTGGACGAGCTGCGCTGGTTCACGATCAATGCGATGAAATCCGCCTTCATAGATTTCGACTCCCGGCTCGCGCTGATCGACGACGTGATCAAGCCCGGGTACGCCGCCCTGCGCTGACCCCGGCGCCTTCGGACCGCGGCCGCCGGATGGTGGTTGCGGTCCTTAGGCACGACAACTATCGTTCACCATATAGGAAGTTGTTCTCAATATTTGAGACGGTGAAGACGATGGCGCAGGTCAAGGGCGGGTCGATCGAGCAGGTGCAGGCGAGCTCACGACGGTGGCTCATCCTCGCGCTCGGTCTTGCCGCCCAGACCGCGAGCTGTTCGTTCCTCTACGGCATCCCGTTCCTGGTCCCGGCGATGCGGGCGGCCGAGGGGCTGACACTGGCCCAGGCCGGCACGGTCGTCGCGGCCCCCAGCATCGGGTTGTTGCTCACCCTGATCGTGTGGGGCGCGGCTGCGGACCGTTACGGAGAGCGCCTGATCATGGCCCTCGGCCTGGGGGCTTCAGGGTTACTCCTGGTATATGCCGGGCTCGGCGCTCACTCCGTCGGGCTGCTCTTCGGGGTGTTCCTTGCTGCCGGAGCGTGTTCGGCGTCAGTGAACGCGGCGAGCGGCCGGGTCGTCATGGGCTGGTTCGCGAAGTCCGAGCGCGGGGTCGCGATGGGGATCCGCCAGACGGCCCAGCCGCTGGGGGTCGGCGTCGCCGCGCTCGGGCTGCCGCCCCTGGCCGCGCACTTCGGGTTCCGCGCGGCCGTGCTGCTGCCGGCCGGGCTGGCGATCGTCGTCGCGCTGCTCGTGGCCTGGCTCGTCACGGACCCGCCGCGGCCGCCCAAGCCGGCAACGGGGGAGAAGCCGCCTTCGCCGTACTGGCACGCGACGCTGTGGCGGGTGCACGGCGCGAGCGCGCTGCTGGTGGTCCCGCAGTTCGCCGTCTCGGCCTTCGCGCCCGTGTACCTGGTCGCGGTGCAGCACTGGAGCGCGCTGTCCGCGGGCTGGTACCTGGCGGTGGTCCAGATCCTGGGGGCGGCGGGCCGGCTCGGGTCGGGCTGGTGGTCCGACCGCGTCGGCAGCCGGCTGCGCCCGATGCGGCAGCTCGCGTTCGCCAGCTGCGCGGTGATGCTGCTGGTGGCACTGGGCGACGCGACGTGGCCGTGGCTGGTGCTGCTCGCGGTGGCACTGGCCGGGATCATCACGGTCGCCGACAACGGCCTCGGCTTCACCGCGTCGGCCGAGCTGGCCGGCCTGGCGTGGTCGGGCCGCGCGATGGGCACGCAGAACACGGGCCAGAACATCGCGGCGTCCCTGACCCCGCCCCTGCTGGGCCTGGTGATCGGCGACAGCCGCTACGCGCTGGCCTTCTGCGTCGCGGCGATCTTCCCGGCCCTGGCGATAGCGGTGGTCCCGGTCCGCGCGGAGCGCACCACAGAGGACTGACCCCGTGTCGTCCGCCCGGGTACGCATGTCGTCCCCTCGATCACGCGAGTCGACCCTCGGATCACGCGAGTCCGGTGTGTCGCCCGTACCTGGATGGACGACTCGCGTACCTGGATGGACGACACGACGAAGGCCACCTCCCGGACCGGGAGGTGGCCTTCGTGAGGTCGGAAGATCAGGCGACGGTGAGGCGGTTTTCGAACGTCTCCACCAGCTTGCGCCACGAGCCCTGCTCCGCGTCGAACGGGGCGCTCGGCTCGAGGCGCGTCGGGTCCGGGCGCAGGACGAACGAGACCAGCCAGCCCAGGCTTTCGTTGCTCGCCAGTGCGGTCTCGGCCGTGTCGTCGCCCGCCCAGTCGGCCGCGTCGGTGATCAGCTCGACGGCCAGCTCGAGCTGGGTCGGGTCGATCGCCTCCGGGCCTTCCGCGATGTCGGCGTCGATGCCGGACAGGACGTAGGTGTTCTCCTGGTCGACCTCGATCTCGAGCTCGCCGGCCGTGGCCTTCGCCAGCACCTCTTCCCACGTGGACACGTCGGCGAGGTCGGTGTCGGCGAGGTCCTTGCCGTCGGCCAGGGCCCGCGCCAGCGCCTTCTCGGTCGTGTAGACGTCGATCTCGCCCTCGCTGCCGAGGAACACCGGCGAGTCGTCGAGGTAGCAGCGCAGCGTGTAGTACTCCGCGCCGGAGGTGATGATCTTGATCGGGTCGATGCCGACCTCGGCCCAGAAGCCGACCGGACCTTCGTCCTCTTCGTCTTCGGCGTCGTCATCCGCGTCGGCGGAGTCGATCGCCTCGAGGTCCTCTTCACCCTCGGCGCCGGCCTCGGCCTCCGCGGACTCCTCGTGGAACGCCGCCAGCTCCTCGGCGGTCTGCTCCAGGACCTTCTCGTCGACGTCGGGCGCGGTCACCAGGCCGTCGATCGCGTCCAGCACGGTGTCCCACTTCTGCGACACCGTCTCGGACAGGTCGTTCCACACCTGGACGCCGACACTCCCGGTGAACGGGAGGGTGCCCTGGTCGAGCAGCGAGAAGCCCTCGGTCGAGTCGAGGATCTCGTGGACCTCTTCGAGGTCGCAGACGTCGGCGAGCGACCGCACGATGCCGATGATCTCGGCGAGCTCCGCGATGTGCCAGATGTCCGGCTCTTCGGCGACGAGCTCGGGCACGCCGACGAGGTCGTACGTGTGGTCCTCGTCCGGGATCAGCTCCGGGACGTTCAGCGACGGAACCGCGTCCCACGCCGGGTGATCCAGCAGGTCGTGCCGCTCGGAGGTGCGCACGAACGCCGCCAGGTGGGCGGCGTCCGGGAACGCGTACAGGTCGTCCTCGTCGCCGAGGAACGCCTCCCACTCCTCGCCGTCCTCCCGCCAGCGCGGCGCCCACAAGGTGACGACGTCACCCTGCGGCAGGCCGAGTTCGATCGGGATGATGTCCTGTGCCATTCCTAAGCCCTCCGGATTACCGCCCGTGTGCGCGCGAGACCGAAAGTATCCCCGGTCGATGCGCGGTACCGCGAAGCCTACGGGTTTACCACTCGTGATGCGATCGCCCCTGCCGACTTTGCGACGAGCGGATGGCACGATGGACGTCTGATGACTCTCACAGACCTCCTGCCTGCGGATCCCGACCCCGACACCCTCTTCGAAGCCTTCACGACCTGGACGGCCGAACGGGGCATCGAGCTGTACCCGGCGCAGGAGGAGGCGGTGATGGAGGTCGTCTCCGGATCGAACGTCATCCTCTCGACGCCGACCGGCTCCGGGAAGAGCCTCGTCGCCGTCGGCGCGCACTTCACCGCGCTCGCCCAGGGCCGCCGCAGCTACTACACCGCGCCCATCAAAGCCCTGGTGTCGGAGAAGTTCTTCCAGCTCATCGAGATCTTCGGGGCGGACAACGTCGGGATGATGACCGGCGACTCCGCCGTCAACCCGGACGCGCCGATCATCTGCTGCACGGCCGAAATCCTGGCGAACATCGCGTTGCGGTTCGGGGCCGACGCTCCCGTCGGGCAGGTCGTGGCCGACGAGTTCCACTTCTACTCCGAGCCCGACCGCGGCTGGGCGTGGCAGGTGCCGATCCTCGAACTGCCCAAGGCCCAGTTCGTCCTGATGTCGGCGACCCTGGGCGACGTGTCCTTCTTCGAGAAGGACCTCACCCGCCGCACCGGGAAGCCGACGGCGGTGGTGACGTCGGTGCAGCGCCCGGTGCCGCTGACCTTCCGGTACGCCCTGACCCCGCTGCACGAGACCATGTCCGAGCTGCTCAACGGCGGCCAGGCGCCGGTCTACGTCGTGCACTTCTCGCAGGCCGCGGCCATCGAGCGGGCGCAGACGCTGATGAGCATCAACGTCACGACCAAGGCGGAGAAGGAGGCCATCGCCGAGCTGCTCGGCGACTTCCGGTTCTCCGCCGGCTTCGGCAAGACGCTCTCGCGGCTGGTCCGCCACGGCATCGGCGTGCACCACGCCGGCATGCTGCCGAAGTACCGCCGATTGGTCGAGACCTTGGCGCAGTCCGGGCTGCTCAAGGTGATCTGCGGGACCGACACCCTCGGCGTCGGCATCAACGTACCGATCAGGACAGTGGTCTTCTCCGCGCTGACGAAGTACGACGGCGTCCGCCAGCGCCACCTCAAGGCGCGCGAGTTCCACCAGATCGCCGGCCGCGCCGGCCGGGCGGGCTACGACACCGACGGCTACGTCGTCGTCCAGGCGCCCGACCACGTCGTCGAGAACGCGAAGGCGCTGGAGAAGGCGGGCGACGACCCGAAGAAGAAAAAGAAGATCGTCCGGAAGAAGGCGCCGGAGGGCTTCGTCAACTGGACCGAGAGCACGTTCGACCGGCTGATCGCGGCCGAGCCCGAGCCGCTGACGTCCAGCTTCAAGGTCACGCACTCGATGCTGCTGAACGTGATCTCGCGACCGGGCAACGCGTTCGACTCCATGCGGCACCTGCTGGAGGACAACCACGAGGACCGCGCGTCGCAGCGCAAGCTCATCCTGCGCGCCATCGCGATCTACCGCGCGCTGCTGTCCGCCGGCGTCGTCGAGCGGCTGCCCGAGCCCGACGAGCAGGGCCGGATCGTCCGGCTCACCGTCGACCTGCAGTTCGACTTCGCGCTCAACCAGCCGCTTTCGCCGTTCGCGCTGGCCGCGATCGAGCTGTTCGACCTGGAGTCCCCGAGCTACCCGCTCGACGTCGTGTCCACTGTGGAATCCACTGTGGACAACCCGCGGCCGGTGCTGTCGCAGCAGCAGTTCAAGGCACGCGGCGAGGCCGTGAACGCCATGAAGGCCGAGGGCATCGAGTACGACGAGCGGATGGAGCTGCTCGAGAACGTCTCGTACCCGAAGCCGCTGGAAGAGCTGCTGCAGGGCGCGTTCCACAGCTACCGGCAGGGCCACCCGTGGGTCGACGACTACGAGCTGTCGCCAAAGTCGGTCGTGCGCGACATGTACGAGCGCGCGATGAACTTCGTCGAGTACATCGGCTTCTACCAGCTCGCCCGGTCCGAAGGCCTGGTGCTGCGCTACCTCGCGGACACCTACGACGCGCTGCGCCACACGGTCCCCGACGAGGCGAAGACCGAGCCGCTGCAGGACCTCATCGAATGGCTCGGCGAGCTCGTCCGGCAGGTCGACTCCAGCCTGCTCGACGAGTGGGAAGCCTTGCGGCACCCCGGAGACGTCACAGCAGAGGGCCTATCCAGCCGGCCGCCGGCCGAACCGCCCGCCGTCACACGCAACGAGCGCGCGTTCCGCGTCCTGGTGCGCAACGAGCTGTTCCGCCGGGTCGAGCTGTTCGGGCGCCGGGCGTGGAACGTGCTCGGCGAGCTGGACGCGGCGTCGGGCTGGGACGCCGAGGCCTGGGAAGACGCGATCGAGGACTACTTCGAGGAGTACGACGCGCTGGGCACCGGCCCGGACGCGCGCGGCCCGGCGCTGATCATCATCGAGCAGCTGCCGGACGTCTGGAAGGTCCGCCAGATCTTCGACGACCCGGCGGGCGACCACGACTGGGGCATCAGCGCGGAGATCGACCTGGCCGCGTCCGACGAAGCCGGCTCGGCGGTGGTCCGGGTGATCGCGGTGGGCGCGCACTAGAGCGTTGCCTTTTCCTGACTGCTCAGGCATCGTGAGCGCATGGCGGCGACGGTCGTGGAGCACCAGGTCGGTGACGTGCGCTGGACGATCGTCCGCGGTCCGCGCGACGCCGCCTTCCGTGAACTGGGCGCGTATGCGGCCGACGACATCCGGACCGTCCTCGACGGACTGCCGTCCTGGCCGGTCGCCGGACGGGCACGGCGGTCGCCGGTGCTGTTCCGGGCGATCGAATCGGCGTCGCAGGTCGAGCACCCGGACGCCTACGCCGAACTGACCGCGTTGGCTCTCGGCGCCGGGGTGCCGTTCGACGACCTGCTGCTGGCCAACCTGCGTGGCGACCTGGGCACCGGCGACGGCACCGGCTGCACCGACTTCGCGTGGGTCGGCGCCCGGAGCCTGCTCGGCCACAACGAAGACGGCGCGCCGGTGTTCGACGGCCTCGGCCGCCTGCTGACCCTGCTGATCGACGGCGAACCCGGCGTCTGCGTCTGGTGGTACCCGGGTTTCCTGCCGGCCAACACGTTCACGCTCACCACGCATGGACTGGTGTGGGGGATCGACAGCGTCAAGGTCGTCGCGCCGTCGCCGTGCGCCGGGCGGCACTTCCTGGCGCGGTCGGCGCAACGGGCCGCCACCGTGGCGGAAGCGGTGTCGCTGCTGCGCTCGCACGCTTCCGCCGGCGGGTTCGCGTACACGATGGGCCAGCTCGGTTCGGCCGGGGTGACGGTGGTCGAGAAGGCGGGCCACGAGACGGCCGTGACCACTGTGGGCAGTGGGCTTTCCTGGCACACCAACCACTTCCGCCAGCTGCCGCCGAGCCTCGACGCGGCCGACGAGGAGAGCCTGAACCGTGCCGAGGTCTGCGCGCACCTGACGCCGGTCGCCCCGGACGCGAAGTGGCTGGCGGACACGCTGACGACCGACGTGCACCGCGACGCCACCGCCGGCGACCCGTTGCTGACGTTGAGCACGCTGGTCACGGACTTGGCCGACGGCACGGTGACGCTCATCCCGCGCGGCGGCGCACCCCTGCGGGCGCGGGCTTCGGACCTCGCGGCAGGCAACGTCTCAGCCGTCGGCTGAAACCAGGATCGCCTGGGCGTCTTCGCCCGCGAACCACAGGCCGATGGCGAACGCCGCCGTCGCCTCCAGCAGGTGTGCGCGGTCCAGGCCGCCGCCGGGGACCGGGGTGCAGCCGACGTCGCGGACCAGCGTGCGGACCGCGTCGAGGGCCGCCGGGTCGTCGCCGCAGAGCGGGACCGTGAGCGTCGCGGGCGGCTCGCGCCAGACGTCGGCCGGGGCCAGGTTGAACGCCTTGACGACGTGCGCGTCCGGCGCGGCGGCCGCGATCCGGGTCGCCACCGGGGTGCCGGACGGGGGCTCGGTGCCGGTCGGGCCGGGCTGGTTGGTGCAGTCCACCAGGACCTTTCCGCCCAGGGGACCCGCTTTCGGCAGGACTTCGAAGACGGCGTCCGCGGGGATCGCCAGGAGCAGCGCGTCCGCGAACGCCGCCACCTCCGCCCACCTGCCACGGCCGGCCACTCGCAGCTCGTGGCCGGCGTCCGCCCAGCGCGTGCCCAAGGCTGTCGCCATCGCGCCCGTGCCGAAGATCCCGATCCGCATCCGTCCTCCTTGTGCTTGGCTGGTACCAGCACGACGGTAGGAGCCCCGGCAGGAACCGAAAGGTAACCATGGACTTTCTCGCCGACTGCCGCACGCGGCTCGCGTTCGACCTGGTGGCCAACACGTGGAACCCGGTGGTGCTGTGGGCGCTGCGGCACGGACCGCGCCGGCACGGCGAACTGCGTCGCACGATCGGCGGGATCAGCGCCAAGGTGCTCACGGAAACCGTGCGGCGCCTGGAGACCGACGGCCTCCTCGATCGCTCCGAAGACGCCTACGTCCTCACACCGCTGGGGGAGACACTGCTGGAGCCGATCGAGGGCTTCGGGCGGTGGGCGGCTGAGCACGGCGACGACGTCGTCGCCGCTCAAAACCGAGCACGACCAGCGTGACCAGCGACAACGCGGGCAGCGGGTAGCCGGCGAGGAGCCCGGCGCCGACGTCGAACGCGGGCGCGGCCACCCCGGCGACGAACACCCAGGTCGGCGCGGTCGGCGGTTTCGCGGCGGGGGACCACGGCGTTTTCTTCCACGGTTTCGCGATCGAAAGCCACGCCTGGAAGGACAACGCGCTCGCCATCAGCGAGGCTCCGGCGATCTGCGGCCAGGCGACGGTGGCGGTGTCCGCGGCGTCGCGGAGCGCGGGGGAGAGCAGGAAGATCCCGGCGTAGAGCTGGATGAGCGTCAGGACGAGCTTCGTGAGCACCCACCAGTGTCGGGTGTAGCCCCACGCGGTCGCGCCGGCGAGCACGAGGCCGGTGAAGGCGGAGACGTTCGCCATCGGGGCCAGGAGCACGGAGTCGAGCCGGTCGGCCATCGAGGTCGCGGCGCCGGCTTGCGCGGGCCGCGTGAGGGCCAGCGACATCAGCACGACCAGCGCGAGGGCCTGGCTCATCCAGGCGACCGACGACACGACGTGCAGCCAGACGACGGCCTGCCGCCAGCGCGGCGAAGTCTTGGTTCGGGTCACGGCTTCAAGGCTCGCCTGCGCGGGGCCCGGGCACATCAGGCGTAACCCCGGAGCCCGCGGCACGCGATCTACGCCCACTGGGTCAGCATGCGGGGCGCGGCCTACACCCAGGGGAGTATCTTCCCATATTCTGAAACTCTCGTCCCAAAAGACGCATCTTTCCCTACGAAAGCTGCGTCTTGGGCTCAGCGCGGCGGGTTCTTCGCGGCCAAGGCCAGGAGCGGGACCGCCGCGGCGGCGTCGGTGATGAGGGTCGAGACCATGCCCGACCGCAGCACGGCGTCCACCGCCGACGCTTTCGGCTTGCTGTAACCCAAAGCGATCACCTCCGGCACCGCCATCAGCTCCTCGTGGCTGATCGCCAGCACGTGGTGGGCCAAGCCGGTCGACAGCGCGTTGCCGGACGCGTCGAACAGGCGCGCCGCCACCTCCGCCGTCGCGCCGCGGGCCGCGATCGCCGCTCGCTCCGCCTCGTCCAGCGCGTCGTAGACGGTCGACTCGCCCGGCTGCCACGCGCCGATGCTGACCACGGCTTTGGTCAGGTTCCGGAACTGGCCGAACGTCTCGGTGATGCCCGGCTGGCGTCGCAGGGTCTCGGTCGTGCGGCGGTCCGGGAGCACGAGCGGGCCGAAGATCGGGTAGGCGTCGCCGCCGGACACCGCCGTCACGCGGCTGACCGTCTCGACCGAGCGGCCGCGCATGTCCATCCCGGCCTGCACGCCGCAGAGCTGGACGACCGGGCAGCGCGCCAGGGCCCGGATCGCCTCGGCCAGCGCGTTCACCGAACGCGCCCAGGAAAGCCCGAGGATGTCGTCGGTCGTGACGATCTCTTCGAGCAGCCGGGCGGCCAGTGCGCCGATCCTGGCCCGGACGACTTCTTTCGGCTCCCGCTCGGTTGAGCGTTCGAGCACGAGGGCCCGGTCCAGGCCGTACGCCGAGCGGATCTCGTCCGACAGGGCCAGGTCCACCGGTGCGGGCAGGTCGAACTCCACCCGGACCAGTCCGGACTCCCTTGCGGTGTCGAGCATCCGCGCGACCTTGAACCGGCTGACGTCGAACTCGTCGGCGATCTCCAGCTTGGAGCGTCCTTGCACGTAGAAGCGCCGGGCGACGGTAGCGAGCAGCATGGCTTCGGTCAGCGACGGCTGCTTCTTGGACGTGCTCATATGAGCACTATAACGCGAAATCTGCCCGAAAGGTTGACGTAACACCGACGTCAGACCTGTAATGCCTTAACAAACTCTCGACGCTTCAGGTCAACGTTGCTCATATGAGCGCGAGGAAGGGGCAAGGCATGCGTGCCGCCATCATCGACCGGCCCGGCGAGATCAGGGTCGGCGAGGTGCCCGATCCGAAACCAGGGGAACGACAGGTCGTCATCAAGGTGGGCGCGTGCGGCATCTGCGGCACCGACCTGCACATCGCCGACGGCCACTTCCCGCCGACGCCGTACCCGATCGTCCCCGGTCACGAGTTCGCCGGGGAGATCGTCGAGCTCGGCGACGACGTGCCGGGCGGGTGGGAGATCGGCGACCGCGTCGCCGTCGACCCGTCCCTGTTCTGCGGCTACTGCGGCCCGTGCCGCTCCGGCCACGGCAACCTCTGCGCGAACTGGAACGCCACCGGTGACACCGTCGACGGCGCCTTCGCGGAGTTCGTCGCCGTCCCGTCGGCCAACTGCTACCGGATGCCCGACACGATGACCTGGGAGCAGGGCGCGCTGGTCGAGCCGGTTTCCTGCGCGGTGCACGGCGTGCGCCGCGTCGGCGTCGAAGCCGGAGAGCGCTTCCTCGTCGTCGGCGCCGGCACCATGGGCCTGATCATGCAGCAGCTGCTGCAGCGCGCCGGCGCCCACGTCACCGTGGTCGACCGCAACAAGGACCGGCTGCCGCGGGCGAGCCGGCTGGGCGCCGTCGCCACCGCGGCCGACGTCGGCGAGCTGAACGGCGAGAAGTTCGACGTCGCCGTCGACTGCACCGGCGCCGCCCCGGCCATCGAAGCCGCTTTCGACTCGATCCGCCGCGGCGGCCGGCTGCTCGTCTTCGGCGTCGCACCGGCCGAAGCCCGCGTCGCGCTTTCGCCGTTCCGCATCTACAACGACGAGATCACCGTCGTCGGCTCGATGGCCGTGCTGAACAGCTACGGCACCGCGCTCGACCTCGTGGCCGGCGGCGCCATCAACACCGGCGAGCTGCTCACGGACCGGCTGCCACTGGAGCAGTACCCGGACGCGCTCGCCAAGATGCGCAGCGGCGCCGGCCTCAAGGTGCAGGTACTCCCGGGAGGTGGCCGTGCGTAAGCTGCTCACCCTCCTCGCCGCGACGTCCCTGCTGGCCACCGGCTGTGCCGGCGCCGGCTCGGTCGGCACCGGTAACTCGACGCTCGTCATCGCGATCGTGTCCAACCCGCAGATGAAGGACGCGATCTCGCTCGCCCCCGAGTTCGAGAAGGCCACCGGGATCACCCTCAAGTTCGTCTCGCTGCCGGAAAACCAGGCCCGCGCCAAGATCACCGCGTCGACCGCCACCGAGGGCGGCGAGTTCGACGTCGTGATGATCAGCAACTACGAGGCCCCGCAGTGGGCGGCCAACGGCTGGCTCGAGAACCTCGAACCGCACATGGCGGCCACCCCAGGCTACGACGAGGGCGACTTCATCCCCAGCATCAAGCAGTCGCTGTCGTACCAGAACCAGATGTACGCGGTGCCGTTCTACGGCGAGTCGTCGTTCCTGGCCTACCGCAAGGACCTCTTCCAGAAGGCCGGGCTGACCATGCCGGCCAAACCGACGTGGCAGCAGGTCGCGGACTTCGCCGCGAAGCTGGACGACAAGGCCAACGGCGTCGCCGGCATCTGCCTGCGCGGCAAGCCGGGCTGGGGCGAGAGCCTCGCGCCGTTTTCCACGGTGGCCAACACCTTCGGCGCGCAGTACTTCGACAAGGACTGGAACGCCAAGCTGACGTCGCCGGAGTTCAAGGACGCCGCGAACTTCTACGTCAACCTGATCCGCGACCACGGTGAGGTCGGCGCCTCCAGTGCCGGGTTCTCCGAGTGCGGCACGCGCTACACGCAGGGCAACGCGGCGATGTGGTACGACGCCACGGTCATGGCGGGCACCAACGAGGACCCGTCGAGCAGCAAGATCGTCGGCAAGTCGGGGTACGCGCCGGCGCCGGTCGTCAAGACGCAGGCCAGCGGCTGGCTCTACACCTGGGCCCTCGGCATCCCCAAGGTGGCCAAGGACAAGGACGCGGCCTGGAAGTTCATGGCCTGGATGACCGACAAGGCGTACGTGCAGAAGGTCGGGGCGACCTACGGCTGGAACCGCGTCCCGCCGGGCGTGCGTCAGTCCACTTACGACATCCCCGACTACGCCAAGGCCGCGCAGGCCTACGCGAAACCGACACTCGACGGCATCGCGGACGCGAACCAGGAGAAGGCCATGGCGAACCCGGTGCCCTACCCCGGCATCCAGTTCGTCGGCATCCCCGAGTTCCAGGACCTGGGCACCCGGGTGAGTCAGCAGCTTTCGGCGGCGATCGCCGGCCGCGAGTCGGTCGACGACGCCCTGAAGCAGTCCCAGGATTACGCCCGGACAGTGGGCGACTCCTACAAGGCGGTGCAGTGATGTCCACGCTCTCCGTAGAAACCCCCACCTCTCACACCCACGCGAAGGCCGCGGAAAAGAAGGGACTGAGCACCGCGGCCAAGCGGCGCCTGCCGCTGCTGCCGGCGTTGCTCTTCGTCGTCGCCGTGACGCAGCTGCCGTTCCTGCTGACCGTGTTCTACTCGTTCCAGTCCTGGAACCTGGTCCGGCCGGGTTCGCGGCACTTCGTCGGCCTGGACAACTACATCGACGTCTTCAGTGACACGACGTTCCTGGTCGCGCTGCTGAACACGGTGCTGCTGACCGTGGTCTGCGTGCTCGTCGCGCTGCTGCTCGGCCTCGGCCTGGCGATCCTGCTGGACCGGAAGTTCATGGGCCGCGGTTTCGTCCGCACGCTGCTGATCACGCCGTTCCTGATCCTGCCGGCGGCCGGCGCGCTGCTGTGGAAGACGACGATGTTCGACCCGACCTACGGGTTGCTGCACTTCGTCTTCGGCACCGACACCGACTGGCTTTCGCAGTTCCCGCTGGCTTCGGTGATGGCCCAGATCGTGTGGCAGTGGACGCCGTTCATGATGCTGCTGATCCTGGCCGGGTTGCAGAGCCAGTCCAAAGAGGTCCTGGAAGCCGCTTCGGTCGACGGCGCGAGCCGCTGGCGGACGTTCGTCTCCATCACCCTGCCGCACCTGTCGCGGTTCCTGCAGCTGGCGACGCTGCTGGGCGCGATCTACATCGTGAACAGCTTCGACGCGATCTTCCTGATGACGCAGGGCGGGCCGGGCGTGTCCAGCACCAACCTGCCGTACTACATCTACCAGCGCGCGTTCGAAGGCTTCGACGTCGGCCAGTCGTCGGCGATGGGCGTGATCGTCGTGATCCTGACGATGATCGTCGCGACCTTCGCGCTGCGCTTGATGTTCCGGACGTTCTCGGTGGACGGAGGCATCAAATGACCACCCTGGAGACCCGCCCCTCGACGGCCGGCACCGCGGCTCCCGCCCGCAAGCCGAAGCGCAAGCTCGGCCCGGGCGCGCTCACCGTCGTCACCTGGGTGATCGCGATCCTGTTCGTCTTCCCCTTGCTGTGGATGATCCTCACGGCGTTCAAGCAGGAGTCCGACGCCTACACCGACCCGCCGAAGCTGTTCTTCAGCCCGACGTTCGACCAGATCGCGAACGTCCTGAAGGGCGGGTTCCTGCCCTACGTGGCGAACTCGGCGTTCGTCACGGTGATCTCGACGCTCTTGGTGCTGCTGCTCGGCATCCCGGCGGCGTACGCGCTGTCGCTGGCGCCGGTGAAGAAGACGTCGAACGCGCTGGGCTTCTTCCTCTCGACGAAGATGCTGCCGATCGTCGCGGCGATCATCCCGCTGTACATCATCTCCCAGAACACCGAGCTGCTGGACACGGTGTGGGCGTTGATCATCCTCTACACGTCGATGAACCTGCCGCTGGCCATCTGGATGATGCGGTCGTTCTTCCTCGAAGTGCCGCACGAGATGATCGAGGCCGGCCGGATCGACGGCGCGAACCTGCCGACGCTGCTGCGCCGGATCATCATGCCGGTGGTCGCGCCGGGGATCGCGGCGACCGCGCTGATCTGCGTGATCTTCTCCTGGACCGAGTTCTTCTACGCGGTCAACCTGACGGCGGCGCGCGCCGGCACCGTGCCGGTGTTCCTCGTCGGGTTCATCACGAGCGAGGGCCTGTACTGGGCCCAGCTGTCCGCGGCCGCGCTGCTGGCTTCGCTGCCGGTGATGATCGTCGGCTGGTTCGCGCAGAACCACCTCGTCCGGGGCCTGTCGATGGGAGCGGTGAAGTAGTCATGGCAGCAGTCAGCTACGAGAAGGCGTCGCGGATCTACCCGGGCGTGTCGTCGGTGAAGGCGGTCGACCAGCTCGACCTTTCGGTGCCGGACGGCGAGTTCCTCGTGCTGGTCGGACCGTCCGGTTCGGGCAAGTCGACGGCGTTGCGGATGCTGGCCGGGCTGGAGGACGTCGACGAAGGCGCCGTCCGCATCGGCGATCGCGACGTCACGGGCCTGCCGCCGAAGGACCGGGACATCGCGATGGTGTTCCAGTCCTACGCGCTGTACCCGCACATGACGGTGGCCGGCAACATGGGCTTCGCGCTGGAGCTGCGAGGGATGTCCAAAGAGGACATCGCGGCTCGGGTGGGCGAGGCCGCCGCGATGCTGGACTGACGCGGTTTCTCGACCGCAAGCCGAAAGCGTTGTCCGGCGGGCAGCGGCAGCGCGTCGCGATGGGCCGGGCGATCGTGCGCGAGCCGAGCGTGTTCCTGATGGACGAGCCACTGTCCAATTTGGACGCGAAGTTGCGGGTGGAGACCCGCGCGAACATCGCTCAGCTGCAGCGGCGCCTCGGCACGACGACCATCTACGTCACGCACGACCAGGTCGAGGCGATGACGATGGGCGATCGGGTGGCGGTCCTGCGCGACGGCCGGTTGCAGCAGTGCGCGTCGCCGCGGGAGCTGTACGACAACCCGACGAATTCGTTCGTGGCGGGTTTCATCGGCTCGCCGGCGATGAACCTGGCTCTGCTGCCGCTGACGGACGGCGGCGTCCGGCTGGGCGACGTCGTCCTGCCGCTGCCGCGGTCGGTGCTCACCGCGGCCGCCGGGTTGCGCGAGGTCACGTTCGGCGTCCGCCCGGAGTCCCTGGAACTGGTCGCCGAAGGCGGCTTCGAGCTGGTGGTGGAGCTGGTCGAGGAACTGGGCGCGGACGCCTACCTGCACGGCAAGGTCGGCGACGACCGTTTCGTGGTCCGCGTCGACGGCCGCCGGCCACCCCGCATGGGCGACAACGTCCGCGTGGCATTGCGCGGCGAAGGCGAGACCCACGCCTTCAACCCGGAAACGACCCTGCGCCTGAGCTAGATGTCCGTGAAGGCCTCCTTGAGGGACTCAGAGTCCCTGAAGGAGGCCTTCACGGAACGTCACTCCTCCAGGGAGAGGGCCTGGCTGGGGCAGACGTGCACCGCTTCACGGGCCTTCTCGATCAGCTCGCCCTGCGGCTGGTCGTCGAGCACGATGACCGTGCCGTCGTCCTCGCTCTGGTCGAACAGCGCGGGCTCGGTGAGCACGCACTGACCCGCGCCGACGCACTTGCCGGTGTCCGCGATGATCTTCATGGTTCTTCTCCTGTGGTGGGAGGGCCGTCCGGTCGATCTCTACCAGGTGACCGGCAGCCGGTACAGCCCGTAGATGTTCGCGTCGTCCTTGAACGGCAGTTCTTCCACGGGAACTGCCAGTTTCAGCGACGGAATCCGCCGGAACAGCGTGTCGAAGACGATCTGCAGTTCCATCCGCGCCAGGTTCTGGCCGAGGCACTGGTGCGGCCCGAAGCCGAACGCGACGTGGTGGCGCGCGCCGCGGTCGATGTCCAGCTCGTCCGGGTTCTCGAACGCTCCGGGGTCGCGGTTGGCCGCGTAGCCCAGCGCGAGCACACCCTCGCCGGCCCGGATCAGCTGCCCGCCGAGCTCGACGTCCTCGACGCACAGCCGCGCGGTGGCCGCGTCGACGATCGTCCAGTAGCGCAGCAACTCCTCGACGGCGTCGAGCGTCTTGCCCGGGTCGGCCTTCAACATCGCGAGCTGCTCCGGGTTCCGGAGCAGCGCCACCGTCGACAGCGAGATCATGTTCGCCGTCGTCTCGTGCCCGGCCACCAGCAGCAGGAAGCCGGTCGCGGCCAGCGAAGCACGCCGGTAGGTGCCGTCTTCGCGGAGCTTGACGATCTGCCGGCCGAGCAGGTCGTCCGGCGGGTTCGCCTCCTTCTCCGCGATGAGCTCCTCCATGTAGCCGCGGACGGTGTCGAACGCCGCCCGCCGCTCCTCGGGCGACGTCGAGCGCTTGATCAGCTTCGCCGTGTGGGTCTGGAAGAAGTCGTGCTGGGAGTAGGGCACCCCGAGCATCTCGCAGATCACCAGCGACGGCACCGGCAGCGACAGCGCCTCGACGAGGTCGCCGGGGTTCGGCCCGGCCAGCAGCGCGTCGATCTGCCCGTCCACGATCTCCTGGATCCGCGGCCGCAGCGCCTCCATCCGGCGCACGGTGAACTCGCCGAGCACGGCCTTGCGGGCCGGCCCGTGCTCGGGCGCGTCCATGGTGATCATGGTGCGTTCGTCGCCTCGGCGGCGGAACCCGCCGACCACGAGCTGCGGGAAGTCCGGGTGCTGCCGGTCGGCGCTGAACCGCCGGTCGTTCAGCACGGTCCGGACGTCCTCGTGCCGGCTGACGACCCAGGCCCGGCCGCCGTCGGGGAGCCCGACGCGGGTGATCGGCTCCTCGTCGCGGATCTCCTGGTAGGCGGGCGGCGGCGAGAACGGGCACGTGCGGGTCATCGGGAACTGGTGGACCGGCTCCTCGACTGTCGTCATGATTTCCCCTCTTTCACCAGGTCACGGGCAGGCAGTACAGACCGAAGATCGACGAGTCGTGCTTGAACGGCAGCTGCTCGACCGGCACGGCCAGCTTCAGCTCCGGGATGCGGCGGAAGAGCGTGTCGAACACGATCTGCAGCTCCATCCGGGCCAGGTTCTGGCCGAGGCACTGGTGCGGCCCGAAGCCGAACGCGACGTGGTGGCGCGCGCCGCGCTCCAGGTCCAGCTCGTCCGGGTTGTCGAACGCCTCCGGGTCGCGGTTGCCGGAGTAGCTGAGGCCGAGCACGCCCTCGCCCTCGCGGATCAGCTGGCCGCCGATCTCGAGGTCCTCGGTGGCGACGCGCGACGTCGCGAACTCGGCGATCGTGAAGTACCGGAGCAGCTCCTCGACGGCGTCGAGCGTCTTGCCCGGGTCGTTCTTGATCAGCTCGAGCTGGTCCGGGTTCTCCAGCAGCGCGACGGTGCCGAGCGAGATCATGTTCGCCGTCGTCTCGTGCCCGGCGATGAGCAGCAGGAACGCCAGGGAGACGAGCGAGTCGTGGTCGGCTTCGCCGTGCTCCTCGCGCTGCTTGGCGATCTGGCGGCTGAGCAGGTCGTCGGCCGGCTCGGTCTCCTTCTTGGTGACCAGCTGGTCGAGGTAGCTCTGCAGCTCGTCGAGGGCCTTGATCCGCTCGTCCTGCTCGACGTCCCGGTTGAGCAGCGTCGAGCTGCGGACCTGGAAGAAGTCGTGGTCGGCGTACGGGACACCGAGCAGCTCGCAGATGACCAGCGACGGCACCGGCAGCGACAGCGCGGTGACCAGGTCGGCGGGCTTCGAGCCGGCCAGGATCGCGTCGATGTGCTCGTCGACGATCTGCTGGATGCGCGGCTGGAGCGCCTTCATCCGCTTGACCGTGAACTCACCCACGACCTCGCGCCGGGCCGCGCCGTGCCGCGGCGGGTCCATGTTGATCAGCGACGCGGTGAAGTTGCTCCGCCGCACCGGGCGCCCCTGCTTGGTCAGGATCGGGAAGCCCGGGTTGAACCGGTCGGAGCTGAACCGCGGGTCGGTCAGCATCTGCCGGACGTCCTCGAGCCGGGTGATCGCCCAGGCCTCCTGACCGGACTGCAGCCCGACGCGCTGGACGGGGCCTGCTTCGCGCAGCTTCCCGTACGCCGGTGGCGGCGCGAACGGGCAGCTGCGCACGAGCGGGAAGACCTCTTCCCCGGTCGCGCTCGTGGTGGGTTCGGCGACTTCGGTCATTTCGGATCCCCAAATCGGACGGAAAGTATGTGGAGGATTACATTCCGGTTCTAGATCCCAACGTACCGAAGCGGAAGGACATCGTCCACTAGCTAACGGGTGACATCTTGCGGATGCACTATGTGGCCGCCTGACCGTGCGAGAATCACCCCGCGCCAGATTCAGCGAGAGGCGAACGGCATGACGGCAGACCCCGAGACCAGCCTGCGGGCGGACGCGCGGCGCAACCGCGACCAGATCCTGGCCGCCGCGAAGAGCATCTTCGCCGCGTCCGGTGCCGAAGTGCCGATGGAGGAGATCGCCCGGGCGGCCGGCGTCGGCGTCGGCACGCTCTACCGGCGGTTCCCGGACCGCGACGCCCTGGTCCGCGCGGTCGCGTTGGACAACTTCGAGCGGGTGCTGATCGACGCGCGCCGGATCGCCGCAGAGGAGACATCGCCGTGGAACGGGCTCGAGCGGCTGCTGCGGCAGTCGGTCGAGCTGCAACTGGTCGTCCAGCTCGCGATGGTGTCGCACCGGGCCCTGGTGATCCTGAAGGGCGACCCGGAGATCCACCGCCTCCGTGACGAGATCCTCGTGGTCCTCGACGACTTCGTCCGCGGCGCCCAGGCCGAGGGCAAGCTCCGCGCGGACGTCGGCGCGGGCGACGTCGCGATCCTGTTCGCGACGATGCTGCGTCAGATGCACGCGAAGACGGACGAGGTCGCGGCGATGGCGGCGAGCCGCTGCGTGGGCATCATGATCGACGGGCTGAGCGCGCGGCCGGGAACGCCGCTGCCGGGCCGCCCGATCACGTCGCACGACCTGGATCCAGAAAGCGGCTGATCGTCATTTCCCCGTGTTAGGGTTCCGCCTCGTTCTGCCATTGTTGACGAGGCGGGAAAATGCGACGAAGAACCCTGGCTGTTTTGTCGGTAGTTCCCTTCTTCGTGCTCGCCGCGTGCGGGCAGGACGGCGGCTCGGCGGCTCCGGCCGCGGTATCGCCCGTCGCGTCGTCGTCGTGGTCGTCACCTCCGGCGTCATCGCCGGTGACGACCAGCGGCACCGTCGCGCCGCCGGCGTCGGTCCCGAAAAGTGCGTCCCGACCTGCGCCTAGTGCGCCGTCGGTGACGCCGGTCCGCAACTGCGGCAGCCCGGATTTCACCACGAGCGACCCCGACGGCGGCTGGTCGACGGGCGGCTACTACGTCCACAACAACATGTGGAACTCCGACGAGGCCGGCCCGGAAACGCTGCGTGCGTGCGCGTACAACAATTGGTATGTGGATTCCACCCAGCCGTCGACGACGTCGGTGAAAACCTATCCGAACGTGCACAAGGACATCAACGACCAGAACGGAAAGCCGTTCAACGACTATTCGGTGATCAGCTCGAAGTTCGCCGGCCGCGGCCCGGGCACGGGCATCTACGACGTCGCGTACGACCTCTGGCTCAACGGCGTCGGCGACGGCAAGGGCGTGACCGAGGTGATGGTCTGGACGGAGAACCTCAAGCAGCAGCCGTCGGGCGACAAGGTCGGGACGTACTCGGCGGGCGGCCACACGTACGACGTCTGGGCGGACGACGACGGCTACATCGCGTTCGTGTCCCAGGCGACGCAGTACTCGGGCGCGGTGGACCTGAAGGCGATGATCGCCTGGGGCATCGGCAAGGGCTTCATCCCGCCGAACCCCACGGTCAACCAGATCGGCTACGGCATCGAGTTCTGTTCCACAGGCGGCGGCAAGGCGAGGTTCACGCTGACGGACTTCTCGGTGACGATGAGTTAGCGGGCTGGGTCAAGCCGCACTGCGGCCGGCCAGGTAGGCCAGGTGGTGCGAGGTCGCCAGCGCGACGGGCTTGCTGCTGTCACCGAAGCCTCGACCCCGGCCGGTGGCGGCCTCGTGGATCTCGCGGTCGCCCCACGAGAAGTCCGGCCCGGCGAAGTTGTCCGACTCGATCAGGTGCCGGCACACGATCCGGAACGCACCGGCACGTGGTGAATCGGCGGCGCGGTCATCCGGTTCCGGCATCCGCTCCCGCGAATAGAGCCAGTGGTCCGGACAGGTGTACTTCATGGCGACGTGGTTGCTGCGGAAGCCGCCGCCAGGAATCGGGTGCACTGTGCCGTAGTCACCCAGCCGAAGGTCCGCGGCGGCCGCTCGGACCAGGTTCGCCCAGAGGGTTTCCTCGGTTCGGGGCTGCTCCCACGTCGAGGTCTGTGCGAGAGTCCGTGGGATCGAACCGCTCAGCAAACTCACGGATCGGAACTCGCCGAGTTCCGCGAACACGGCCAGGATGGCCGCGGCTTCGTCGAGCTGCGACGTTGTCGCCTTGTCGAGGTACTGCAGATCGAGGATCAGGTCGATCCGGTCGGTATCGAGGTCGAGCCGCTCGATGATCCGTTCGATGTTGTCGCGCCCCGCTGTGGCCGACCGGACGCGGAACGCGCAGCCGGCCCCGAGCTCGTGGCACAGGCGGCCCAGTGCGACGGCCGGCTGTTCCGCGGCGTCGCTGCGGACCACGGGGATGAACGCGATCGGACCCGGCCCGTCGAGGAGGTCCACCGGGTCGGCCAGGCGGTCGGTCATCTGGCCGAGCGCGCCGGTCGGCCCGGTCCCGAACGCCGGCAGGCCCGCGACCTCGGACGCATCCAGCATGACGTGCCGGCCGAGGCGTCGCAGGTCGCGGACGGCAGCTTCGATCGCGTCCAGCTGGCTCGCCGGAGCGCTGCCGTGGGGATCGAACTGGAGCAACGGCTGGACCTGCCGGACCTGATCGGGGTGCGAAAGTGCTCGCAACGCGGTCAGCTCGCCGCCTTTCGCGCGCAAGGCGACCAGGGTTGCGATGCTGTCATGAGCGTCCACGACACCCCTCGATCACGCCAAGTGAGAGTCCGGTTACTCATCAACGATAGATCGAGATGTCCCGTTCGAGAATCCACCACAAGTTGGAAAAGCCACCACCCCGCGACCGGGTGGTGGCTTTCACCAGCGAAAACTCAGACGCCCAGTGGGTGCCAGACCGTCTTGGCCTCCAGGTAGCGGCGCAGCCGCGAGAGGTCCGGGGCGACCGTCCAATCCGGCTCGGCGTCCGGGGCCGTCAGCACCCGCTTCACCGTGTTCGCCGCTTCACGAGCCAATCCGGGGCGGTCCGAAGCCGCGGCTCCCGTGGGGTCCAGGGCGTTGACGTCGCCGTGGGAGGCCAGCCAAGAGCCCAGCTCGGACGCCTGGCCCGTCAGGATGTTCGCCACTCCGCCCGGGACGTCCGAGGTCGCCAGGACCTCCGACAACGTGATCGCCGGCAGGGGACGCTCCGCGCTCGAGACCACCACCGCCGTCGAGCCGGTGGCCAGGACCGGGGCCAGGACGCTGACCAGGCCCAGCAATGACGACTGCTGCGGCGCCAGGATGCCCACCACGCCCGTCGGTTCCGGGACGGTGAACGAGAAGTACGGGCCCGCCACCGGGTTGGCCGCGCCGAGGACCGTGGCGATCTTGTCCGTCCAGCCCGCGTACCAGACCCAGCGGTCGATCGCCGCGTCCACAAGGGACTCCGCCTTCTTCGGCGCCAGACCCTCCGAAGTGGACACTTCGGCGATGAACTGGTCGCGGCGGCCTTCCAGGACCTCGGCCACCCGGTAGAGCACCTGGCCGCGGTTGTACGCCGTTGCCGCTGACCAGCCGGGGAAGGCCTTGCGGGCCGCGACCACCGCGTCGCGGACGTCCTTGCGGGACGCGTGCGCGGCGTTCGCCAGGAACTTGCCCTTCGCGTCCGTCACCGGGTAGACCCGGCCGGACTCCGAGCGCGGGAACTTGCCGCCCACGTACAGCTTGTACGTCTTGGCGACGGAGATTCGGTCAGACATTCAGATACGCCTCCAGCCCGGTGCGGCCGCCTTCGCGCCCGAAACCGGATTCCTGGTAGCCGCCGAACGGCGCGGCGGGGTCGAAGCGGTTGAAGGTGTTGGCCCAGACGACGCCGGCCCGCAGCTGGTTCGCCATCCACAGAATGCGCGAGCCCTTCTCGGTCCAGATGCCCGCGGAAAGGCCGTACGGCGTGTTGTTGGCCTTCGCGACGGCCTCGTCCGGCGTGCGGAACGTCAGCACCGACAGCACCGGGCCGAAGATCTCCTCGCGCGCGATCCGCATCGACTGGTGGACGTTCGCGAACACCGTGGGAGCGAAGAAGAACCCGCGGTCCGGCACCGGGCACGGGCTGGTCCAGCGCTGCGCGCCTTCGGCGTCACCCGCTTCGACGAGCCCGCGGATCTTCGCCAGCTGCTCGGCCGAGTTGATCGCGCCGATGTCGGTGTTCTTGTCCAGCGGGTCGCCCAGGCGCAGCGTCGAGACGCGGTAGCGGAGCTTCTCCAGCACCTCTTCGGCGATGGACTCCTGCACCAGCAGCCGCGAGCCCGCGCAGCAGACGTGGCCCTGGTTGAAGAAGATACCGTTGACGATGCCCTCGATCGCCTGGTCCAGCGGCGCGTCTTCGAACACGATGTTCGCGGCCTTGCCGCCCAGCTCCAGCGTCAGCTTCTTCGCGGTGCCCGCGACTTCGCGCTGGATCGCCTTGCCGACCTCGGTCGAGCCGGTGAACGCGATCTTGTTGATGTCCGCATGCTCCACAATGGACGCACCGATGTCGCCGGCGCCCGGCAGGATGTTCACCACGCCCGGCGGCAGCTCGGCCTGCTGGCAGATCTCGGCGAACACCAGCGCGGTCAGCGGCGTCGTCTCCGCCGGCTTCAGCACCACGGTGTTGCCGGTGGCCAGCGCCGGTGCGATCTTCCACGCCAGCATCAGCAGCGGGAAGTTCCACGGGATGATCTGGCCGGCCACGCCCAGTGGCTGGGGGTTCGGCCCGTAGCCGGCGTACTCCAGTTTGTCGGCCCAGCCCGCGTGGTAGAAGAAGTGCGCCGCCGCGGTCGGGACGTCCGAGTCGCGCGACTCCTTGATCGGCTTGCCGTTGTCCAGGCTCTCCAGCACCGCCAGCTCGCGCGAGCGTTCCTGGATCAGCCGCGCGATGCGGAAGAGGTACTTCGCGCGCTCGGTGCCCGGCATCTTCGACCAGACACCGTTGTAGGCCTTGCGCGCGGCCTTGACCGCGGTGTCCACATCGGACTTCGACGCGGTGCCGACCTCGGCCAGGACCTCTTCGGTGGCCGGGTTGATCGTCTTGAGCGGCTCACCCGAGCCGTCGACGAACTCGCCGTTGACGAACGGCTTGTAGTGGTCCTTGAGGTTCGCGATGGCCCGGGATTCGGGGGCCGGTGCGTACTCGAAAACAGGCATTAATCGGTGTCCAATACGTTTCCGCTTCGCAGGCTCAGCGGGATCTCCCTCGCCGGGGCAGCAAGCGTGGTGGTCATTTCAGGCATCCCGGCTCAGTCGACTGTCACGTAGTCGGGGCCGCTGTAGTGGCCGTCCACCTGGGTGCGGCGCTGCAGCAGCAGGTCGTTGAGCAGGCTGGACGCGCCGAAGCGGAACAGGTCCGGGGTCAGCCACTGCTCGCCGGCGACCTCGTGCACCGCGACCAGGTACTTGATGGCGTCCTTCGTGGTCCGGATGCCGCCCGCGGGCTTGACGCCACGCAGTTCGCCCGTCGTCACGTGCCAGTCGTGGACCGCCTGCAGCATGATGTGCGTGACCGGCAGCGTCGCGGCGGGGGAGACCTTGCCGGTGGACGTCTTGATGAAGTCACCGCCGGCCAGCAGCGCCAGCCACGACGCGCGCCGCACGTTGTCGTAGGTCGCCAGCTCGCCGGTCTCGAGGATGACCTTCAGGTGGGCGTCGCCGCACGCGGCCTTGATGGCCTGGATCTCCTCGAAGACGTCCATGTAGCGGCCTTCGAGGAAGGCACCGCGGTCGATCACCATGTCGACCTCGTGCGCGCCCGCGTCGACGGCGATCTTCGTGTCGGCCAGCTTGATCTCGCGGCTGGTGCGGCCCGCGGGGAAGCCGGTCGCGACGCTCGCGACGTGCACGCCGCTGCCCTTCAGCGCCTCGACGGCCGTCTCGACCATGTCCGGGTACACGCAGACGGCGGCGACGCGCGGGGTGTCCTGGCGCTCGGGGTCGGGGCGGACCGCCTTCGCGGCGAGCGCCCGGACCTTGCCTCGGGTGTCGGCGCCCTCCAGCGTGGTCAGGTCGACCATGGAGATGGCGGTGTCGATGGCCCACCGCTTGGCGTCCTTCTTGATGCTGCGCGTGCCGAGGCCCGCCGCGCGCTGCTCGACGCCGACCTGGTCGACACCGGGCAGCCCGAGCAGGAAGCGGCGCAGGCTCGCTTCGTCGCGAGTCGCGTCCGCCGGCGGTGCCGGGGTGGCCGGCGCCGCTGACGTGCTGGTCGTGGCTGTCATGGGCCTGAGTCTAGGCGGCGGGCCCGGCAACGCGAGCCCCCGTTGGGTGTGACGCTGGGTGCATGACGCGTCACATCGTCGAGGTCAGGCGCCTTCGATCTGTGGTGGTTCCCTGCGCTGCGCCGGTTTCCGGTAGACGACCACGCCGCCCCAGAACCCGAGGCCGTTGATCTTCACCGTGGGGGCCGTCGGCGGGGCCGGGGGTGCGCCCGACTTGTCCTCCAGCAGGAACCCGCCCATGAAGCCGATGCCCGTCACGTCGACGTTGATGTCGTCGGGCACGGTGATCGTGATGCCGCCCATGATCGCGACGGCCGTGATCGTGCAGTGCTTCTCCGCGAAGCGGGCCTGGCGCAGGTCAATCTCCGCGCCGCCCCAGAAGGCGAAGCTGTTGTGCTGCGGAGGCAGGACCCAGCTGCCCTTGCGGATGGCGCCGGACATGACGCCGATCGACACCGGGGAGCCCGGGTGGCCGCCGATCCGCTGGTCCGGGAAGCCCAGCGCGCGTGTGGTCGCCTGCTCCATCGCGGCGCCGGTCGACGGGAGGTCCGCCGTCACCGGTTTCAGTTCCCCCAGCGTCTTCGCCGCGTAGACCGTGGTGAGCCGCTCTTCGAGTTCGTTCACCGTGATTCGCCCTTCCGAGAGGGCGTTGTGCAGCACCTGGGCGACGCGCTCACGGTCGGCGTCGGAGGCCCGCATCTGGTCGGGCGTCAGTTCGCTCACCCGGGGGAGCCTAGCGGCGAACGCGACGCTGCGTGTCCATCTTCCGGCGGACACGGGCACGATAGGGCGATGGGAGCACCGACGGTCGAATTCCCGGACGGCACCAAGGTCCGCGGACGCGGTCTCGCCCGCCCCGCGCCGGGCGGGCCGGACCCGGATTTCGGGCTGTACCTGGGGACGCGCCGGTTGCGGCGCAAGCACGGCGGCGGCGTCACCTGGCCGCAGGAGTGGGTCACCTGGCCGGACTTCCTGCTGCCACTGCATCCGAAGGCCGCGCAGGCGTCGATCGTCGCGCTGCACGAGCGGGCGAAGGCGGGCGAAAACGTCGAAGTCGCGTGTTACGGCGGTGCGGGCCGGACCGGGACGGTCATGGCGTGCCTCGCGACGCTCTCCGGCGTCCCGGCCGAAGACGCCGTGGCGTGGGTGCGCGCGAACTACAACGAACGCGCCGTCGAAACCCCCTGGCAGCGCGGCTGGGTGAAACGGTTCGCCGACCGGCTAAGTTGACCCGCATGGATGTGCACGTCGTCGATCACCCCCTCGCGAAGGCCCGGCTCTCCACGATGCGCGACGCGCGCACGGACAGCGCCGCGTTCCGGGCCGCGCTGCACGAGCTGACCGTCATGCTGGTCTACGAAGCCACGCGTGACGTGCCGGTGCAGACCACGCCGATCCACACACCGGTCGCGCGCACCGAGGGCTACACGCTCGCCCGGCCGCCGCTGCTCGTCCCGGTGCTGCGCGCCGGGCTGGGCATGGCCGACCAGGCGCACAAGCTGATCCCGGACGCGCAGATGGGCTTCGTCGGCCTCGCGCGCGACGAGGAGACGCTGAAGCCGACGCCGTACCTCGAGTCGCTGCCAGAGTCGCTCGCGAACCGGCCGGTACTGGTGCTCGACCCGATGCTCGCCACCGGCGGCTCGATGGAGTACACGATCCGGCTGCTGACCGACCGCGGCGCCGACGACGTCACGGCGATCTGCGCGCTGGCCGCCCCCGAGGGCCTCGCCCACCTGGAGCGGACCGGCCTGCCGGTCCGCGTGGTCACGGCCAGCATCGACGAGCGGCTCAACGACTCGGGCTTCATCGTCCCGGGCCTCGGCGACGCCGGCGACCGCCAGTACGGCGCCGTCTAGCTTTGCCGGTCCTGAGGTGGCGGTGGATCGCGGTGGCCGCCGCCGCCGTCGTGGTCGTCACCGGCGCGTTGCTCTGGCTGTTCCTGGCCTGGTCCGGGCGGCCCGACGCGCCGGTGCGGATCGACGCGGTGAAGACGGCGTTCGGCGTCGGCGCGGGGGCCGGCGGGGTGTTCGCGCTCTGGCTGGCCACGCGCCGCCAGCGCACGATGGAGCTGCAGCTGGCCGAGACGACCCGCGTCGCGGGCGTGACCGAACGGGACCTCGAAGAACGGCGCGTCACCGAGCTGTACACGAAAGCCGTGGAGCAGCTCGGCAGCGACAAGGCGCCGGTCCGGCTCGGCGGGCTGTACGCCCTGGAGCGGCTCGGGCAGGACAACCCCAAGCAGCGCCAGACGATCCTCAACGTGCTGTGCGCCTACCTGCGGATGCCCTTCGCCGGCCCGCCCGACGGTCTGCGCGGCCGGTCCGCCGCGGAACTCAGCAGGACGCCCGAGTACGACGACGCCGAGCTGCAGGTCCGGCTGGCCGCCCAGGAACTGCTCAAGACGCACCTGAGCCACGGCGGACCGGATTACTGGCCGGGGCTGGCGATCGACCTGCAGCGGGCCGTTCTCGTCGACTTCCGGCTGAGCGGCTGCACCGTCGGCGCGGCGGACTTCAGCCGCGCGAAGTTCCTCGGCGCGGTCCACATCCGCGGCACGAACTTCACGCGCCAGGCCGGGTTCTACGGCACGGAGTTCACCTCGACCGCGAACTTCGACCGGTCGGTCTTCGCGGAAGGCGCGTTCTTCTCCTGGGCGCACTTCGCCCGTGAGGTCCGCTTCACCCGGACGCGCTCGGGTGGCCGGTTCCAGTTCTCCCACACGGCTTTCGACGCCGAAGTCCTCTTCGACGGCGGCGAGCACGCGGACATCGACCTCGGCGACGCGCGGTTCGGCGCAACACCCGCGGCGGTGCCGGCCACAGACGAGGTGTGAGCAGCCATCCGGGGGTACCGGTGGACCAGGTCGGCGACCGGGAACTGTGGGACCGGGCGGCGGGCGGTGACGAAGGTGCGTTCAGCGAGCTCTTCGAGCGGCACGCCGAGGCCGTCTGGAACCACGCCTACCGGCTGACCGGCTCGTGGTCCGGCGCCGAAGACCTGACGTCCACGACGTTCCTGACCGCCTGGCGCCGCCGCGCCGACGTCACCCTGGTGCGCGACAGCGCGTTGCCGTGGCTCTACACCGTCGCGGGCAACGCCGCCCGCGACGAATACCGCGGCGCGAAACGGCGGTTGCGATTGCTCCGGCGGATCCCGGACCCGCCGGTGGTGTCCGACCACGCCGACGCCGTCGCCGAGCAGCTCGACGGCGAACAGCGGCTGCGCCACGTCGTCGAGGCCGTCCGGACGCTGCCGAAGGCGCAGCGTGAGGTCGTCGAACTGTGCCTGCTCGGGGACCTGAGCATCGGGGACGCGGCCGCGTTGCTGACCGTCGCCGAGGGCACCGTCCGCTCCCACCTGTCCCGGGCCCGCGCTCGGTTGCGTGCCCTGCTGGAGGAGAAATGAGCATCGAAGGCCTCCCGGCGCGGCGTGCGCTGCCGGACGACGTCCGCGACCGGCTGCGCATCGAAGTCCGCGAAGGCATCGCGAAGCCACGTCGGAAGCCCCGCGTCTGGTACGCCGCGGCGGCCGCGGTGCTCGTTCTGGCCGCCGGTGCCGTGGTCGTGACGCGGCAGGTGCGGCCGCCCGCCGACACCGCGCCGGCGGTCACCGGCGGTGGCTTGACGCTCGACGCGCAGCTGGCGACCGCGTCGCTGGACCGCTGCTGGGCCGCGGTCGAAGCGGCGGGCAAGACCGATCGTGTGCCGCCGCGCGCCGACTGGGTCCCGCTGTTCACCGCGGAACAGGAGGGCGACGCGGTGGTCGCGGCGACCGCCGCTGGCAAGCCGCTGTTCTGCGAGACGACCGGGACGACCGTGACGCTGTCGGACCCGGGAGCCACGCCCGCGTACGGGCCCGGCACGCGGACCGGGCTGCTGCTGCGCAGCGCGACCGGGCTGGCGGCCGGCGTCGTCGATCCGGCCTTGCCGCGGGCGGACTTCATCGTGAAGACGGGCGGTGGTTCGGTGAGTTCGTGGCGGCTCCGTTTTTCCCCGGTCAGCCGTCAGTTCGTGGCGTTCACCGGGGCGCTGCCGGCGAAGTCGGAAGTGGCCGTCGGGGACCGGCGGGCGAATGCGCTGCCGGACGCGCCGGCGCCCCTGCTCGCGGTGACCGACCGCCCGGAACCGGCCGACCGCACCTCCGCCGCGGGCCGGGCCCTGGGCGAGTGCCTCACCGACGCCGACGTGGTGATCCCGGATGCCGCGGCCTACCGGCCGGGACCGTTGCTGACGGAGGGTGACTACCAGGTCGTCATGGGGCGCCGGGGTGACCGGGTGATCGTCTGCACCCGGGAGCCGGACTACGGGCGGCCGGGGACCCGGGCCCACGCCTACCCCGACCTGGCCGGCAACCGGCAGGCTCCGGCCCGCACCCTGCGCGTCGACACGCTCGGCAGCCCCGAAGCGGGGGCGGCGCCGGGCCGAGCCCGCGTACCGCTCGCCGTGGTGTTGCCCGCTTCGGCGACCTCGGCCGGCTTCGGGTTCGGCAACGGCGATGGCGCCGACACACCGGTCACCGACGGGATGGCCGTCGTCTGGGTGCCGAAGAACATCGCCGTGACGCCGGACGCGAAGGTGCGCGTCCGGGCGTTCGACGCGCACGACGGGGTCGTCTACGACGGGATGCTGCCGCTGGTGTGAGCCAGCCAGCCGGAGGCGTTCGCGCGCAGGGCGGTCTCGTACGTGCTCGTGACGTCGAACTCGTCCGGCAGGTTGCCGGTCAGCTCCAGCGAGACGAGCCCGTGCACGAACGCCCAGCAGGCGACCGCGACCGTCTCCGGCGGGACGTCGACGAAGACGCCGTCCTCGATGGCCTGGCGGATGATGCGTTCCAACGGCTTGAGCGTCTCGCGGGCGAGCTCTTCGGCGTCCTCGTTGGGCTCGAACCCGGGGACGGACCTGGTGAACATGATCCCGTAGAGGTTCGGGTCGGCCAGCGCGCTCGCGCGGTAGGCGCTGCCGAGCGTCACGAGGTCCTCGACCGCGTCGCCGGACAGGGGCGTCCCGGCCATCCGGGCGCCGAAACGGCGGAAGCCCTCCGTGTAGAGCGCGTTCACCAGATCGGGTTTGCTGCCGAACAGGGAGTACACGGCGGTGGTCGACGTCCCGGCGTCGGCGGCCAGCTTGCGCAGGGAAAGCGCCTTCGGCCCGTCGGCGGCGATCAGCTCACCGGCGCGGTCGAGGAGCTTCAGCCGGAGCGCTTCGTCGTGCGTGCGTGGTCGAGCCATCTACGCAGCGTATCGGAACGCTGTTATGAATGACCAGAGCTCGGAGTTGACCTGGAGTGCACTCCAGGTCGTAGTGTCGAGGTCATGAGCTACTCGATAGCGGAAGCCGCTCGACGTAGCGGGCTGTCCATCGACACCCTCCGGTACTACGAGCGCATCAAACTGCTCGACCCGCCCGCCCGCGACACCGCGGGCCGCCGGGCGTACTCCGACGACGACCTCAGCTGGCTGGGGTTCCTGACCAAGCTCCGCACCACCGGGATGCCGATCAAGAGCATGCGCGAGTACGCGTCGCTGCGCCGCCACGGCGTCGCCAGCGCGGGCCGCCGCAAGGCGCTCCTGGTGGAGCAGCGCCGGTCGGTCGCCGAGCGGATCGCCGAGCTGCAGGGCTGCCTCGACGTCCTCGACTACAAGATCGACAACTACGCGCAGATCGAGCGCAAGGCGTTCGGCGTCGAACCCGACATGGAGGGAATTTCCGCGTGAAGACGAGGAAGCTCGGCGAACTGGAAGTCGGTGCCCAGGGGCTGGGCTGCATGGGGATGAGCCAGGCCTACGGCGTCCGCGACGACGAAGCGGAGTCGATCGCGACCGTCCACCGGGCGCTCGACCTCGGCGTCACCCTGCTGGACACGGCGAACGTCTACGGCCAAGGCGCCAACGAGGAGCTGGTCGGCCGCGCGATCGCCGGCCGCCGGGACGAGGTCGTGCTCGCTACGAAGTTCGGCATCGTCTGGGGCGAAGGCGGCGCGGTGGGCGCCCGCGGCGACGCCGAGTACGTGAAGCAGAACTGCGACGACTCGCTGCGCCGCCTCGGGGTCGACCACATCGACCTCTACTACCAGCACCGCGTCGACCCGGACACCCCGATCGAGGAGACCTGGGGCGCGCTGGCGTCCCTGGTGGAGGCGGGCAAGATCCGCTACGCGGGCATCTCCGAGGCGAGTGCCGCGACGATCCGCGCCGCGCACGCCGTGCACCCGGTGACCGCGCTGCAGAGCGAGTGGTCCCTGTGGACGCGCGGAATCGAGGGCGAAATCCTCGGCACGTGCCGCGAGCTGGGGATCGGGATCGTGCCGTTCTCGCCGCTGGGCCGCGGTTTCCTGACCGGCGCGGTGACGTCGGTGAAGGACCTGCCGGAGGACGACATGCGCCGCGGCCTGCCGCGGTTCGCCGAGGGCAACTTCGAGCGCAACATGGCGATCGTGGACGCGCTGCGCAAGCTCGCCGAGGAGAAGGGCGTCACGGCCGGGCAGCTGGCGCTGGCGTGGGTGCAGTCCCACGGCGAGGACGTCGTGCCGATCCCGGGGACGAAGCGGCGCAAGTACCTGGAGGAGAACGTCGCGGCGGCTTCCCTGGAGCTGACGGCGTCGGACCTCCAGGCCATCGCCGACGCGGCCCCCGCCGACGCGGTCGCGGGAGAGCGCTACCCGGAGCGGATGGCGAAGGCCGCCGGCAAGTAGCGCACGTCCCGGCCCGTCGTGAGTGTTTAGGGCGGTTCTAACCGCCCTAAACACTCACGAGGCCGGGCACGCTGGGAGTTGCCTCTGAAGGTTTTCTGAGATCTCCGGGGAAGGCTCGGTCCCGATCATGCGGTCGGTGCCGAGCCTGGAGGTCTTCGTGTCCGAGGAAGTTCTCGACTATCTGGTCGTCGGCGCGGGGCCGGCCGGGCTGCAGCTGGGGCAGTTCCTCGGCCACGCCGGGCGCCGGTACCTGGTGCTGGAGGCCGGGTCCGCGCCCGGCACGTTCTTCGGCACCTACCCGCGGCACCGGACGCTCATCTCGATCAACAAGAAGTACACCGGCTGGACCGACCCGGAGCTGAACCTCCGGATGGACTGGAACTCGATCCTCGCCGACGGCGACGACGATCCGGTGCTCTTCACCGACTACAGCGAAAAGCTCTTCCCGGTCGCCGAGGATCTGCTCCGCTACCTCGCCGACTACACGTCGAAGCACCAGATCAACGTCCGCTACGACACGCGCGTGACGCGTATCGGCCGTGACGGCGAAACTTTCGTCGTCACCGCCGGGGACACCGAGTTCCGCGCGCGACGGCTGGTCATGGCCACCGGCGTCAGCAAGTCCTACACCCCGGACATCCCCGGCATCGAGCTCGCTGACCAGTACTCCGACGTCTCGGTCGACCCGCAGGAGTTCAAGAACCAGCGGGTCCTGGTGCTGGGCAAGGGGAACTCCGCGTTCGAGACGGCGGACAACCTGATCGAGACGGCCGCGATCGTGCACGTCGGCGGCCCGCGGCCGGTGAAACTGGCCTGGCGCACGCACTTCGTCGGCCACCTGCGCGCGTACAACGCGGGCATCCTCGACATGTACCAGCTCAAGCTGCAGCACGCGATCCTCGACGGCGACGTCCGCGAGATCCGCAAAGACGCCGACGGCTACCACGTCAAGTACGCCTTCGCCCGCGTCGACGAGATCGTCAAGGAAATCCGCTACGACCGCGTGATCATCTGCACCGGTTTCCGCTTCGACGCGTCCGTCTTCGACGAGGACACCCGCCCGCAGCTCACCATCAACGACCGGTTCCCGGCCCAGACGTCGAGCTGGGAGTCGATCAACGTGCCCGGCCTCTACTTCGCCGGCACGATCACGCAGGTCCGCGACTTCAAGAAGGCCACCAGCGCGTTCATCCACGGCTTCCGCTACGGCGTCCGCGCGCTGGCCAAGGTCCTCGGCGAGCGTTACCACGAGACGCCGTGGCCGAGCACCGAGCTGCCCGCGAAACCGGACGCGCTGACCGAGGCCGTGATCACCCGGATCAACCGGACTTCCGCGCTGTACCAGCAGTTCGGCTTCCTCGGTGACGTCCTCACGATCGACGGCGACACCGCGCGCTACCTCGAAGAGGTGCCGGTGGCGCGGGTGCTGGACGACCCGCCGGAGAACGCTTTTGTCGTCACCCTCGACTACGGCCCGGACCACGACAAGATCGACCCGTTCGACTTCGTCGCCCGCGCCAGCCAGGACCAGGCCAACGACCACGGGGAGGGCCACTACCTGCACCCGATCGTCCGGCACTACCGCCGCGGCGAGCTGGTCGTCACCCACCACGTCACCGAGAACCTCGAGAACGAGTGGGACCGGGAAGTCCACATCGGACCGCTGACCGCGTTCTTCACCAAGGAACTGTGATGCGCACGATCGCGGAGTTCGAGGCGGTGGCGCGGCAACGGCTCGAACCGGCGCACTACGACTACTACGCGGGCGGCGCGCAGGACGAGATCACCCTCGCCGAGAACGAAACCGCGTTCCGGAAGCTGAAGCTGCTGCCCCGGGTCCTGCGCGGCAGCGACAAACGGGACCTGAGCATCGAACTGCTCGGCTCCCAGGCGTCCATGCCGATCCTGATCGCGCCGACGGCGTTCCACCGGCTCGCGCACGGCGACGGCGAACTCGCCACGGCCCGGGCCGCGGCGCTCGCGGGCACGATCATGATCGTCAGCATGGCTTCCACCACGGCCATCGAGGACGTCGCCGCGGCGGCGCGCGAGGTCGCGCCCGATCCGGCGCTGTGGTTCCAGCTCTACCTGCAGCCGGACCTGGAGTTCACCGAGGCGATCGTGCGCCGCGCCGAGGCCGCGGGCGTCAAAGCCTTCGTCGTCACGGTGGACTCGCCGGTGCTCGGCCGCCGCGAGCGTGACGACCGCAACGACTTCCACGACCTGCCGCCGGGGCTGGTCGTGGAAAACCTCCGCAACATCGGCGAAAACCGCAGCGGTGGCAACGCCAGCCACGTCCGCGAGATCGTCATGTCCGCCGGGCTGAACTGGGAGCACATCGCCTGGCTGCGCTCGAAGACGAAGCTACCGGTGCTGATCAAGGGCGTGCTGCACCCCGAGGACGCGCGCCTCGCGGTGCACCACGGCGTCGCCGGGATCGTCGTGTCCAACCACGGCGGCCGTCAGCTCGACACCGTCCCGGCCACGATCGACGTCCTCCCGGAGATCGCGGCGGCCGTCGGCGGCGCGATGCCGGTGCTGCTCGACGGCGGCATTCGCCGCGGCACCGACGTCGTCAAGGCCCTCGCCCTGGGTGCGGACGCGGTCGGCGTCGGCCGTCCCGTGGTGTGGGGACTCGCGGCGGGCGGGCGCGAGGGCGTCTCGAAGGTGCTCGAACTGCTGCGGGAGGACTTCGACCAGGCCCTGGCGATGTGCGGCGGCCGGCACCCGGCCGACCTGACTCCGGACCAGGTGCGGCGATGATCGGGAAAGCGCTTGCCGCCGCCGCGTTGGCGACGGCGCCCGCGTGGCTGCCCGGCCGGGTCGTCGCGCTGCGGGTGAAGATCTTCTCGCTGGTCAACGGCGAGGACACGGTGACGATCCCGGGCGAGCAGGTCGGCGCCGAGGACTTCCGGCGCGTCTACGCCGACCCGGCGGCGAACGGCCGCAGCCGGGGTGCCGCGCTGTCGGACCTGTTCTGGTACTGGCTCGCGCCGGGGCCGGAGGTGCACCAGGAGCACCTCGAACCGGGGCCGCGCTACGACGAGGTCGCCAAGTGCACCCGGCACATCCTGGTCAAGTCCAAAAAGGACTCCGAAGAGCTGACGCAGCGGGTCGCGACGCACGTGCTGGACCAGCTGGACGGCGGCCTGATCCGGCTGCGCGACGAGATGATGCCGATCTGGGCCGAGCTGTACTACGAGCTGGTCTTCGAAGAACCCTGCCCGCCGGAGGCGCGCGACCTGATCGTGGCGAACGCCGACGACGTCGTCTCGGCCCTGAAGTGCGTGCGGCCGCGGAACATGCGCCGCCGGGCCCGGCTGACGAAGTACCTGCGGCGGCGCCTCGACGACGTCCCGCACCCGCTGCCGGAGTCGCTGACGCCGCAGGAGCAGGTCTACTACCTGCAGGGCACGTTCTTCAACACGGCCGTCGTGCAGATGTCCGAGGCGATGGCGCACCTGCTGATGATCGTCGCGCAGCACCCGGACGTGCAGCGGCGCCTCGCCGAAAACCCAGATGACGACGCCTACTTCGACCGTGTCATCGACGAAGGCCTGCGGACGTACCCGCTCTTCGGCATCGCGCACCGGATCTCGACGGCCGACATCGAGCTGGCGAACCTGACGATCCCGGCCGGTACCGTGCTCTGCTTCAGCTACCCGGACTTCCACCACGCCGGCTTCGAGCACCCGGAGGAGTTCGACCCGGAACGCTGGTGCTCGCACGCCGTCCAGGCCAAGAAGGACGTCAACTTCGTCCCGTTCGGCATCGCCCAGAACCGCGCCTGCCCGGCACGCGGGCTGGCGCCGCTGACCATGCGCGTCGTGGCGCGGGAGGTGCTGCGCCGGTTCAGCCTCGCCTCGACCGCCGGGCACACACGCTCGATCCCCAACCGCGGCCCCGCCCTGCTCACCCCGGTCGGCGCCCGCCGCAAGCGCGCGCCGCTGGTGTGGCTCGCGGTGCGCGATCGCTGGGAAGACGTCTGGCGCAGCCTCGCCCAGCTCGTGTTCGGCACGTACATGGTCATCGACGCCCGTCGCCAAGCCCTCTGCTCGACCTACTTCGCCGGAGGAAAGTCATGACCCCCACCGAAGCGGCGCCGGCGTTCTTCCTCGCCGTCGCGGTCATCCTCGTGGTCTGCCGGGTCGTCTGCATGGTCGCGGTGCGGCTGGGTCAGCCGCCGGTGGTCGGCGAGATGATCGCCGGCGTGCTGCTCGGCCCGTCACTGCTCGGGCTGGTCCTGCCGGCCGTGCAGACGGGGCTGTTCCCGGACGGCGTCCGCCCGCTGCTCTACGTCGGCGGCCAGATCGGCCTGGTCATCTACATGTTCGGCGCGGGGTACGAGTTCAGCCTGCGCAGCATCCGCGGCTCGGTGAAGTCGGTCGGCGCGATCTCGGCGGCCGGCACGGTCGTCCCGCTGGCGCTCGGCGTCGGGGTCGCGGTGTTCGGGTCGAGCTGGGCCGGCATCGGCAAGGACGGCGTTTCGCTGGTGACGTCGGCGGCCTTCGTCGGCGTCGCGCTGGCCATCACGGCGTTCCCGATGCTCGCGCGGATCATCACCGAACGCGGCCTCGGCGGGACGCGGTTCGGCTCGCTCGCGCTGGCCTGCGGTGCCCTCGACGACGTCCTGGCCTGGGTCCTGCTGGCCGTCGTGCTCGGCATGCACGCCGACTCGGCCGGGCCGGTGGCCCTCGCCGTCGGCGGCGGGCTGCTGTTCGCGCTGCTGCTAGTGCTCGTCGGACGCCGGGTGCTCGCGAAAGCGATGGGCAGCGAACGGATCTCCGCCGACCAGAAGATGCTGATCACGGCGTTGACGTTGTTCGCGGCCGCGTGGTTCACCGACATCATCGGCCTGTACGCGGTGTTCGGCGCGTTCTGCGTCGGGATCGTGTTCCCGCGGGTGCCCGCCGCGGACGCCGTGCTCGCGAAGATCATGCCGATCGGGCGGATCGTGTTCCTCCCGCTGTTCTTCACCTATTCCGGCCTGAACACCCGGTTCGCCCTGCTCGCCGACCCGAAGCTGCTGCTGTTCGCGGTGCTCTGCGTCGTGGTCGCGATCATCGGCAAGTTCGGCGCGTGCTGGGGCGCGGCCCGGCTGGTGGGGGAGTCGCAGCCGGTCGCGCTGCGGGTCGGCGCGCTGATCAACGCCCGCGGGCTGATGCAGCTGATCGCGCTCAACGTCGGGCTCGCGGCGGGGATCGTTTCGCCCGCTCTGTTCACCGTGCTGGTCCTCGTCGCCTTGGTGACCACCGTCATGACCGCGCCGGTGCTCAGCTGGCTCGACCGCCGTGATGCCCGCAGAGGGACCACCGAAGTGGTCCTGATGGCGGAACCAGTACCGCTAACCGGGAAAAGTTGAGGGTTCAATACCAGAAAATAACTGCCAGTATGGGGTTGTGCACGATGCGGCGGAAAAACCGAGAGTGCTTCTCGTCGAGGACGACCGGGAACTGGCGGGCCTGCTCGCCGAGTTGCTCGCGGACGAAGGTTACGAGACCGATGCGGCCTACGACGGCCAGCGGGGGCTGCACCTCGGCCTCACCGGGCGGTACGACGTGATGATCATCGACCGCCGGCTGCCGGTGCTCGACGGCCTGGAGCTGCTCGCCCGGCTCCGGGCCCGGGCGGTGACGACGCGCGTCCTGATGCTGTCGGCGCTGAGCACGCTCGCCGACCGCGTCGGCGGGCTCGACGCCGGCGCCGACGACTACCTCGTCAAGCCGTTCGAGACCGAGGAGCTGCTGGCCCGGCTGCGCGCGCTGGGCCGCCGTGACCTCGACGGCGCCGAGTGCATCCCGCTCGGCACCGCCGCGCTCGACCTGCAGCGCCACGAGGTCGTGCTGCCGCGCGGCGAGCGGATCACGTTGTCCGGGCGCGAGTTCGAGCTGCTCCGGGCGCTGGCGCAGCGGCCGAAGGCGATCCACCCGCGGGCGGCGCTGCGCACCCGCGTGTTCGCCGACTCGACCGGCGAGTCCATTGTGGACACCTACGTCTACTACCTGCGGCGCAAGCTCGGCCGGGACGTCGTGCGCACCGTGCACGGGCTCGGATACCAGATCGGCGCGGTGTGAGATCCCGCGGCGACCCCGGCGACCCCGAAGCCCGCGCTCTGCGCCGGGCGCGGTGGGTGATCACCACGCAGATCGCGGTGGTGGTGTCGCTGCTGGTGGCCGTCGCGGGCGGGATCGCCTACGGGATGCTGCTGTCCGGTCAGCACGCCGACGCCGACCGGACGCTGGCCCGCACGATCGAGCTCGGCCCGGCCGCGACCCCGCCCGGCTGCGTCTGGCTGTTCACCCCGGCGTTGCACACGCCGGCCGGGCCGTCCCCGGCCGGGGTGCCGGTCGCCGGGCTGGCCGCGCTGGCGCCGGCCTCGGGCGACGTCCACACGGAACGCCGGTCGCTCGGCGGCATGACGTACACGATCCGGGTGGAGAACCACGGCGGCGTCGTCTCGCAGGCGTACTTCGAGGAGCGGTACCAGATCCAGGACCGCTCGTCGCTGCTGTTCGGGCTCGGGGTCGCCGAGCTGCTGGCGCTGCTGGCGGCCCTCGTCTGCGGCCGGGTCCTGGCGTGCCGCGCGATCCGCCCGCTGGCCGACGCGCTGCGCCGCCAGCGCACCTTCGTCTCGGACGCCTCGCACGAGCTGCGCGCTCCGCTGACCCGGCTGCACACGCGGGCGCAGCTGCTGGCCCGGCGGTCGTCGGAGCGGGACCGCGAGGGTCTGGAGCAGCTCGTGCGGGGGACGCGCGAGCTCGGTGAAGTCGTCGAAGACCTGCTGCTGTCCGCGCAGGCGTGCGGGGGCCGGCCGGAGCTGGTGCCGGTGGAGCTGGCCGTGCTGGCCGAGGAAGCGGTCGCGGCGGAGGCGGTGCGCGCGGGGGCGGGCCAGGTCCGGATCGCGGTGACGCGCGAGCGCGGACCGTACGTCGTCCAGGGCGTCCCGACGGCGTTGCGGCGCGTGCTTTCGGCGTTGCTGGACAACGCCCTGGGCCACACCCCGCCGGGCGGTTCGATCGAGGTGTGGCTCGGGCTTTCGGACGACCGTTATGTGGAACTGCGGGTCCGCGACACGGGCGTCGGCTTCCCGCAGGCGGATTCGGACCGCATCTTCGAGCGTTTCGCGCGGGGGACCGAGGGCGACGGCCGCCGCTTCGGCCTGGGCCTGGCGCTGGTCCGCGAGGTGGTGACGGGCCACGGCGGCACGATCGCCGCCGTCGCCCGCCCCGGCGCGGGGGCGACGTTCACCCTGCGCCTGCTGCGCGCCGATCTCGCCTGACGTCAGGTGCCGATGGTCAACCGGATGCTTCGGGCCAGTGCGGGGTCGAGGTCGGCGCAGATCGCCTCGATGTCCGCGCGCACCTCCGCGGACGGTTTCGTGTAGACGTTCGTCAGGTGGTCGCGGCAGGCCCGCAGGTCCTGATGGGCGTCTTCGCCCAGGTCCGGGTCGTGCAGCAGGCGGAGGTCGGTGTGCAGCCGCAGCCAGCTGTCCCGGTCGCGCAGCAGGGCCGCGGCCGCCCGTCGCGTGTGGACCGGGTGCTCCGGGCTCAGCAGGGCCCGGAGCCCGGGCACGTCGACCAGCGCCGGTTTGCCGCGCAGGAACTCGACCACCTGCCGGGTCACCGCGGGGGAGGGGTCGGTCAGCAACGGCCGCACCGCCGTCGACTCCGGCGCCACCCGGCGCAGGCCGCGGACGGCCAGGGCCCGGAACCGCGGCAGCTCGTCGGCGAGGTGCCGCTCCAGCGGTTCGGCGTCGGCCGCGGTGCCGGTCTCGCCGAGTCCCGCGAGCACCCCGGGCGTCACCGGCAGGGTGCGGTAGTGCGCGGCCGGGTCGCCGCCCGCCTTCAGCACCAACGCCTGGGCCATGGAGCGTACGGCCGACGCCCGGTCGGCGAGGTGCGCCACCGCGGTGTCTTCGCCGAGAAGGGTCAGGGCGCGCATCCGGATCTTCGGCGTCCCGGCGGCGAGCAGCTCCTCGACGGCCTCACCGCGGTCGAGCAACGCGGAACCGCACAACGTCCGGATCCGGACGTCCCGGTCCCCGGCGGCGATGTCGAGCAGCCGTCCGGCCGGGAGCAGCCCGATCGCCTCGTGGTGGGCGAAGCGGCGGCTTTCGTTGTCCTGCAGCGCCAGCGCGTCGTCGAGCAGCCGAGGGGTCAGCGCCTGGCGGAACAGTGCGGTCATCCAGTCGTCGACCTGCCGCCGTCGCAGCACGCCGATCAGCGGCAGCATCGCGCGGAACGCCGCTTCGTCCAGTTTGGACAGTGTCAGCGGCCGTGCGAGATCCCGGATCGGCCGCACCCAGTCGACGCAGCGGATCAGCAACAGGGGCAGGACTTCGGGATCGGTGCGGACCGCGAGCCGCTCGACGGCGGCCTCGCGCAGCCGCCCGTTCCCGTGGCACGCGGCCGCGGCCAGTTCGGCCCGCGAAGGACGGCGGCTCAGCTGTGCGTCGCGTCCGGTCCACCAGGACCGCCGGTACGCCAGGTCGAAGTCCGCCCAGCGGGCGGCGTCATCCGCGGCGAGCGCGTCGAGATCCTCGACGGTCAGCTCGGTTTCCAGCATCCGGCATTCCCCCTCGGCGCCCAGGATGCCCGGGCGCCGAGGGGGAGTCGAACCGATTTCAGGCCAGCAGCGCGGTGACCGCCGCGGGCGCGTCGGCGATCGCGACCGGGTTCTGCTCGCGCGTGGCGAGGCTGCGGACCGTCACGTTCCCGGCCGCCCAGTCCTCCTGGCCGACGATGACGACCGCGACCGCGCCCGCCTTGTCCGCGCGGGTGAGTTCCTTGCCCAGCTTGCGGTGCTCGATCGGCGTCGACGTCCGCAGCCCGGCCTGGCGCAGCGACTGCGCCACCGAGCGGGCGGCGTCCAAGAGGTCCTCGGTGACCGGGATGACCATGACGTCGACCTCGCTGCGCGGCGCCGGGGTGAGGCCGTGCGTCTCGAGGAAGTCGATCAGCGTGACGTCACCCATGCCGAAGCCGATGCCCGGGATCTGCTGCGCGGTGAACATCGACGCGAGGTCGCTGTAGCGGCCGCCGCCGAACAGGGCGCGGCGGTTCTCCGGCGAGGTGTCGAAGACCTCGAACACGGTCGACGTGTAGTACGCCAGCCCGCGCACGATGATCGGCTCGTACTTGACCAGCGAACCCGCGCTGCTGTTCAGGACCTTCACCAGGTTCGACTGCTCGCGCACCGCCGCCGGCAGCTCCTCCAGGAGCGCCTCACCCTTGTCGAGCGTCTCGGCCAGCTTGTCGAACTGCTTGTCCGACAGGCCGATCTCGCCGGCGCCTTCGGCCAGCTTCTCGCGGGGGTACTTCTCCCAGCGGTCGACCAGCGCGAACACCTGGGAGAGGTGGTCCTCGGAGACGCCGGCGACGTCGGTCAGCGCCGACGTCAGCAGGTTCCGGTCGTTGACGCGCAGCACGAACATGTCCGGCGTCGCGCCCAGCGCGGCCATCATGTCGTGCACCAGCTCGAAGATCTCGATCTCGCAGTTGGCGCTGTCCGAGCCGAAGATGTCCGCGTTGATCTGCCAGTGCTCCCGCACGCGGCCGCGCTGCGGCGCCTCGTACCGGTGGCAGTTCGGGTGGCTGTACCACCGCACGGGGAAGGAAAGGGACTTCGCGCTCCCGGCGATCATCCGCGCGACCGACGGCGTCATCTCCGGCCGCAGCGCGAGACGACGGCCGCCCTTGTCGGTGAGCGTGTACAGCTGCTTGTCGGCGAGCTCCTGGCCGGACTTGCGTTCGTAGATCTCGGCGGATTCGAGGATCGGGCCGTCGTAGCGGAGGAAGCCGCGGCGCTCGAGGACGTCGTAGAGATGACCGAACACCTGCGTGCGCACGGACATCTCGGCGGGCAGGAAGTCCCGGGTCCCCTTGTAGGGCGCGGTCGGCAGGTATTCAGGCACGTGACCAGCTTAACGACCGGTTTTGTCAGGCGAAGGCGACCCCGTACGCGGTGAGCAAGGTCGCCGCGCCGAGGAGCAGCGCGCCGACGGACGTCACGCGCCCACCGAGCTTGCCCCGGTTCGGGATCAGGTGCAGGAAGAACCCGCCGGACTGGGCGAGGATCCCGAACAGCAGCAGGAAACTCCCGATCCAGAGGGTGGTGTCGGAGAAGGTGGTGCGGCTCAGGATCTGCAACGCGACCAGGGCGAGGATCAGCAGAACACCGGCATGCGCATGGCCGGCGCGGAACATCGCCCGCTGGTGCTCGGTGAGCTTCCGGTCGCGCATGACGCCCATCAACGCGTAGCCGCCGTACATCACGGTCGGCAGCGAGATCAGCGCGATCACCGTGAAGAGCTGGACGGGTCCGTGCATCGGAGGACTCCTTCGAGGTGGGGTGGAGTCACTGTAACACTGTTTTAAAACGGTGTCACGAAACTTGGCGTGCCCTGATCGGGACCGCCGATGGGGGTGACTTTGCCGGGCGGAGGAGCTGGCTGGGGGTGATGACGCGGGGGCTTGGGGTGGATCCAGCCGGGTGGGTGACGCGGCGGGGGCGCGAGCGGCCCGTTGGTGCTGCGGGTGGCGCGAGTGGCCCTTTCGTGCGGCCGGAGGGTGCGAGTGGCCCTTTCGTGCCGCAAGTGGGGTGAGTGGCCCTTTCGCGCTGAACCCGGTGCGACTGGCCCTTTCGCACGCTCGGAGGACCGGCACGAGCGGCCCGTTCGTGCCGCAATGGGCGCGACTGGCCCTTTCGTGCGCCTGGGGACCGGCGCGAGAGGACCGTTGGTGCCGCAAAGGGCGCGAGCGGTCCGTTGGTGCTGCAGGGGCGCGACTGGCCCTTTCGTGCGCCTGGGGACCGGCGCGAGAGGAGCGTTCGTGCCGCGAAGGGCGCGAGTGGTCCGTTGGTGCTGCGGGTGGCGCGACTGGCCCTTTCGTGCGCCTGGGGGACCGGCGCGAGAGGAGCGTTCGTGCCGCGAAAGGCGCGAGTGGACCGTTCGCGCCCGCCACATCAGCACGAAAGGGCCGTTCGCGCCGCGAGAGCGCCGACACGAGTGGCCCGTTCGTGCCGCGAAAGGCGCGAGTGGCCCTTTCGCGCGGGCTGTCAGCCGCGAGCGGCAGTTTCAGCCGGCGAAGGGCGCGAGCGGCCCGTCGGCGCCGCAAAGGGCACGAGTGGCCCTTTCGCGCGCTCCGCGACCCAGCGCGAGTGGCCCGTTCGTCCCGAAAAGAGCGCGACCGGCCCGCGACCTACCTACACCGCGGCCCGCCCCCGGGCCAGCACCAGCAACGGGTTCCGCAGCGCCGCGAGCGAAGCCAGCGGATCACCCTCGACCACCAGCACGTCAGCCGCCAGCCCGGCTTCAAGCCGTCCGGTCACCGCCGAAAGGCCGAGTCCCGCCGCGCTGTCCTCCGTCGCGATCTCCAAGATCCGCCGACGGCCGAACCCGAGCCACTCGTACAACTCCAGCGCGCCGACCGGATCGTCGAACACCGAGCCCGGCAACCCCGCATCGGTACCCGCCAGCAGCCGGACCCCGTGTTCCTCCAGCCACGGCAACCGGCCGTACATCGCCTGCGCGGCCTCGTCGCCCAGCTTCTCGACGATCGTCCGCCAGTTGCGGCTGCTCGTCGAACACGCCGAAATCCCCCGAGCGGCCATCCGCTCGGCCACCGGATCCCGCCGGTCGAACGAACGGGGGCCGGTCAGGAAGCTGCAGTGCTCGATCGTCGACACGTCGGCGTCGACCGCGGCCTCGATCGCGTCGGCGCCGTGGGCGTGCGCCGCGACCGGCAGGCCGTGCGAAGCCGCGTGCGTGACGATCAGCGCGAGCTGCCGGGCGTCGAACTGCGACTCCCACATGTCCGCGCCGCCCTCGGTGATCTGGCCGCCGCTGGCCATCACCTTGATCACGTCCGCGCCCGCCGCCGCGTTCTCGTCGATCAGGGACCGGATCGACGCGTCGGACGTCGTCGCGCCGCCGAAGAAGTGGCAGTGCCCGTCCGGCACCGTGATCGGCGGGCCGGACACCAGCAGCCTCGGCGCCGCCTCGCCGTCCAGTGAACTGCGGACGGCCGCGCCGAGGTGGCCGCGGTCGCCGAGGTCCCGCACCGTCGTCACGCCGCTGCGCAGCATCGACGCGAGCCGCGAGCGGGCGTCCGCCACAACGGAGCCCGCCAGGAAGTGGGCCAGCATCTCGCGGGACGCGTCGAACGCCAGGTGCACGTGGACGTTGAACAACCCCGCCAGCGCCGTGCCGGTCGGGAAGTCGTGCCGCGCGGCGCCGGGCGCGGCCTGCGCCTGCACCTCCGCGCGCGGGCCCGCCGCCACGATGACGCCGTCGCGCACCAGGACCGCGCCGTCGGGAACCGGCGCCGACGGCCTCGGCAGCACCCGGCCGGCGGTGATCAGGGTGTCCACGTCACGCCCCCATCGCCGCCGAGAGCGCGAGCAGCGGCCGGACGTCGGACTCGATGTCGTCCGCCACCGCGGGCAGCACCTGCTTCGCGCGGCCGTCGCTCTCCTCACCGGCCGCGTGCCGCCGCAGCGCCGTCTTCAACGCGGTCGCGGCGGCGCCGGGGTCGGACGCGACGACCTCGCCGAAGTCCGCGTCCAGGTACGGCGAAAGCTGCACCAGGCCGTCGCGGATCTCGATCACCCGGCGGTAGTAGACGCGGTGCACCCCGCGCGGCGACAGCCGGGCGGCCGGCCCGCGCGGCGGCGTCCGCAGCACGATGCTGGGGAACGCGCCGACCAGGACCGTCCACAGTGGATCGAGGGCTTGGTGCTCGATCCGGTGACGTCGTCGCCGCCGCATCGAGGACAGCCGCGCCCGGACGCCGGGGTAGGTCACGCCGGCCAGGAACAGCGTCCCGCCGAGGATCACGAACGGCACGCCGAGCAGCAGCAGGATCCGCACCACCGGCCCGAACGCCCACGCCACCACGATGTACAGCGCGCGGAAGATGCTGCCGACCGCCGCGCTCGCGAGGCCGACCGCGCTCAGCCGCAGGCCGATCCGCAGGTTGCGGTCGGCGACGCGCAGATAGCGCACGATCCACGCGGTGCAGGCGATCAGGCCGTAGATCAGGTACAGCCCGGCACCCAGGTAGAACAGCGCGACGCCGCTGTCGTGGATCGTCGCCGGCCCGAGCGGGGCGCCGCGCAGCTCCGGCGGCGTCAGGTCCATCGCGACGATCATCAGCGTGATCGCCGCGGCCAGCGGCACCAGCTCGACGACCACCCGCCCGTAGCGGCGGACCGGCCCCAGCGCCGAGCCGAGGAAGAACAGGACCAGCGCGCAGACGGCGCACGCGAGCAGCGCGTTGTTCGCCACCCGTGCGCCGCCGAGGCCGAAGACGTCGTCGAAGTCGTCCGAAATCACTGGTTGCTGCAGGAGGAACGCGGCCGCGAACCCGGCGATGCACGCGGTGACGGACCAGTTCGGCAGGGTCGGCGCCCGGACCAGCTGGTAGATCCGCCAGGCCAGAGCCGCGGCGAACAGCGCCATCGCGAGAACGTTCACGGGGCTGAAAAGTGTGCTCACAACCACCCTTGGTGATCGCCGAGCGCCCCCTGGATCCGGCGAAGATCCCGGTCCGCAGCGCGCCGCGGGATCGTGTAGTTCAGGACCGACGCCCACTCGAGGATGATGGTCGCGACGGTCTCGGCTTCCCACTCGTGGGCGTCATCGTAGGACGTCCGGCGCAGGGCGCGGTGTACTGCATCCGGGTCAAGATCCGGCGCCGGGCCGCGCAGGAAGTCCGCCGGCTCGGCGTCACCCTGCGGGTGGTGGTCGGCGAGCATGTGGCCGAGCTCGTGCAGGATGATGTGATCTTGGTGGGATTTCGTCGTTTCGGCCTGGTAGAAGATGTAGTCGGCCGCGGACGTCGCGATCCAGCAGCCGAACGGGCCGGGGACCTCCAGCGGGTAGGGCATCAGCCGGATCGGCTTGCCCCGCTGCTCACCCAGCCGCGCGCACAGCTGCTCGACGTCGAGGGGCGGCCCGATGTCCAGCTGCTTCAGCAGCTTCCGGCACCGGCGGCGCAGCTCGCGTTCCTTCATCGCGGCGCGTCCTCCGGGTTCCGGCCGTCACGTTCGGCCCGTTCGTAGCGTTCGACCAGCTCCAGCAGGTCCATCACCTGACGGCGGCCCTGCGGCGAGAGCTCCTGCGCGCGCATCGCCATCAGCTGGACCTCGCCGGCCGGGGCCGGGCCGGTGGCCTCCGCGTCGAAGAAGTAGGTGACGGGCACGCCGAACAGCCTGGCCAGCGCCTCGACGTAGTGGATCTTCGGGTTCACGCGCTTGCCGGTCGCGAGCTGCTGCAGGTAGGCGGGCGACATCGCCGGCCCGCCGGCCCGCTCGACCGCCGCGGAGATCTCGCGGTAGCTGTGCGGTGCCCGGCCGTCGAGGCGGGCCGCCTCGATCAGGGCGGTCAGGCGTTCCGCGAAGGTGCGCTCTTGTGCCATCCCAGCCCCCTAGGTTTCCACCGTGAAAATTCTAGCCGGGAAACCACTGTACGCACATGTTGACAGCTATCGTATGCAGTGGTTTACAGTTGGCTTCGCCTCTCGCCTTGCTCTTCCGTACCCTGGGGGTGTACAGAACCACAAGGCGAGAGGCGATCATGCCTCCGACTCGTCATGATCGGCCGTCTGTAGTACGCTTCATAGCACCAAGGTTGATCGCCTCGCGGCGAACCCTTGGCACGGCCTGTTGCCGGAGGTCGACCCCCAGGGCTTCCGGTGACAGGCCTCTTACTTTCCCCGGTCAGGCCATCAGCGTCGCGGCCAGCGTGCCGCCCAGCTCGGTGCACGCCGCCAGCAGCTCCTTGCCCGGCTCGCCCGTCGCGATCACCGGGTCCGCCGCCTTCGTCCAGGCCAGCCCCTTCGTGATGGCCAGCAGCTGACGTTCCGTCCCCGACGTGTCGCTATTCCCGTGGATCCAGTAGCCGAACGGGCGGCCCCGCGTCGCGTCGAGGCACGGGTAGTACACCGTGTCGAAGAAGTGCTTCAGCGCGCCGCTCATGCTGCCCAGGTTCGCCGGCGTCCCCAGCAGGTAGCCGTCCGCCTCGAGGACGTCCGGGACGGTGGCCGCCAGCGCCGCGCGGCGGACCACCTCCACCCCCTCGATGTCCGGGTGGGCCGCGCCCGCCAGCACGGCCTCGAACATCGCCTGGGTCGACGGCGACGGCGTGTGGTGCACGATCAGCAGCTTCGGCATCAGGACAGCAACGCCTCCACGTCGGTCCGCAACGCCGTCAGCCGCGTGGCCGCCGCCGTGCGCGCGTCCGCCAGCGACCCGGACACCGGCTCGACGACCTGCAGGTACGCCTTCAGCTTCGGTTCCGTGCCGGACGGGCGGACCACGATCCGCACGCCGTCACCGGTGAGACGCAGGACGTCCGCGCCGGGGAGCAGGTCTTCCAGCGTCACGGCGACGCCACCGACCTCGGCCGGAGGCGCCTCGCGCAGCTTGCCCATCAGCCGGCCGCGGACGGACAGGTCCGTGACCCGCAGCGAAACCTGGTCCGTGACGTACACGCCGTGCCGCTCGGCCAGCTCGTCCAGCACGTCCAGGGGCGTGCGGCCCTCGGCCCGCAGCCGCGCGGTCAGCCCGGCCGCCAGCGTCGCGGCGGCGATGCCGTCCTTGTCCCGCACGAACCCCGGGTTCACGCAGAGGCCGAGCGCCTCTTCGTAGGCGAAGACGAGGTCGTCGCCCGCGCGGACCAGCCACTTGAACCCGGTGAGCGTCTCCGCGTAGCGGGCTCCCTCGGCCTTCGCGATTTCGCCCAGCAACGACGACGAGACGATCGTCGTGGCCACCAAGGGATCCGGCATCATCGTGCGGTCCACAGTGGACAGGATGGCCGAGCCCAGCAGCACGCCCGTCTCGTCGCCGCGCAGCATCCGCCACGAGCCGTCCCGATCGCGCACGCCCAGTGCACAGCGGTCGGCGTCCGGGTCGAGCGCGACGGCCAGATCGGCGTCCACTTCGGACGCCAGCGCCAGCAGCAGGTCGGTCGCGCCCGGCTCCTCCGGGTTCGGGAACGACACCGTCGGGAAGTCCGGGTCCGGGGTGGACTGCGCCTCGACCAGGTGCAGGTCGGTGAACCCGACCCGCTCGAAGGCCGCGCGCAGCGTCTCGGCGCCGACGCCGTGCAACGCCGTCGCGGCCACCCGCACGATGCGCTCGGCGCCCAGCGGGAGTGCGGCGACCTCGTCGAGGTAGCTGCCGAGCAGGTCGACCACCCCGGCGCCCGGCTCGCGCGGCACGTCCACCGCGGCCGGCGCGGCCTGGATGGCGCGCTCGATCTCGCCGTCGGACGGCGGCACGATCTGCCCGCCGGTCGCGTCGTAGAGCTTGTACCCGTTGTCCGCCGGGGGGTTGTGCGACGCCGTGATCTGGATCCCGGCCACCGCGCCGAGGTGCTTCACGGCGTAGGCGAGCAACGGCGTCGGCAGCGGCCGGGGCAGCGCCTGGACGGTGAACCCGGCGGCGGTCAGCACCTCCGCGGCGGCCGTGGCGAAGTCCTCCGAGCCGTGGCGCGCGTCCCGGCCGACGACGACCAGCGCGCCGGCGTGCCCCTGCGCGGTCAGCCAGGCCGCCACTCCCGCCGTGGTGCGCGTGACGACCGCCACGTTCATCCCGTTCGGCCCGGCGCGCACCGGCCCGCGCAGCCCGGCCGTGCCGAACTCCAGCGGCCCGGCCAGCCGGTCGGCCACCTCGTCGGCGGCCGCGGCGTCGCCGCCCAACGCGCGGGCGACGACCGCCTGCAGCTCGGCGCGGGAAGCTTCGTCGGGGTCGTCGGCGATCCAGCGGAACGCGGCGTCCCGCAGCGTGGAGGTCAAAGTCACCGCGACAGCCTACGGGCTAGGGTCGGGGCGGTGCGCTTGCTCTTCACCTCACTGGGGTCCTTCGGTCACACGTTCCCGCTCGTCCCGCTGGCGCTCGCCGCGCGGGACGCGGGCCACGACGTCGTCTTCGCCACCTCGGAAGACTTCCTGCCCCAGCTGACGAAAGCCGGGCTCGAGACGGCCGCCGCCGGGCTCGCCATCAAGGACGCCTTCGGCCGGGCGTTCGCCGAAGCGGGTCCGGCCGGCCCGCGGCGGCCGCCGGGTGAGATCCCGCCGGAGGTCCTCGGCCCGATCGTCGCGAAGGTCTTCGGCGAGCTCATGCCGAAGCGGTTCGTCGCCGACCTGCTGCCGCTGTTCGAGCACGCCCGGCCGGACCTGGTCGTGAGCGAGTCCGGCAACTCCGGCGGCGCGTTCGCCGCGATGAAGGCCGGGATTCCCGTGGTGGCGCACGGTTTCGGCCGCGTGTCCGCCGACGACCCGATGGTCACGCACATCCGGGACGCGATCCGCGCGCACGCCGCCGGCCTGGGCATCACCGTCGGCGAAGACCTGTCGTTCGGCGGCCCGTTCGTCGACATCTGCCCGGAATCGGTGCAGGAACCGGGTTTCCTGGCGCGGGCGCACCGCGTGCCGCTGCGGCCGGTCGGCTGGAGCGAGCCGGGTGAGCTGCCCGCGGGGGTGCTGGACAAGCGGCGCCCGCTCGTCTACCTGACGCTCGGCACCGCGATGGGCCACGCCGGTGTGCTCGGCGCGGCGATCGCCGGGCTGTCCGCGTTGGACGTCGACGTGCTGGTCGCCACCGGCCCGACCGTCGACCCGGCCGCGCTGGGCGAGGTGCCGGCGAACGTCCGGCTCGAGACGTGGGTGCCGCAGGCGGCGCTGCTCCCGCACGTCGACCTGGTCGTGCACCACGGCGGCAGCGGCACGACGCTCGGCGCGTTCGGCGCGGGTCTCCCGCAGCTGCTCCTGCCGCAGGGCGCCGACCAGTTCACCAACGCCGACGCGGTGCTCGCGGCGGGCGTCGGCGACCGCCTGCTCGGCGCGGACGTCACCGCGGACGCCGTCGCGGAGAAGGCCCACCACCTGCTGACGGACTCGTCGGTCCGCTCCGCGGCCACCACCCTGGCCGCGGAGGTCGCGGCAATGCCGTCCCCGGCCGAAGTAGCCGCCGAACTCCCCACGTTCGCCTAACCCCCACCAAGGGTTACGTTCATCGGAAAAGTGACGCCTGGAACGTTTCAAGACCGAGCTTTCGCCGAGAAAGATGCGTTTTGAGGGCCCTCTGGCGCATCTTTCTCGACGAAAGTGACGGGTTCGGGTCAGGCGCGGGCGACGAGGTCGCGTAGGAGCGAGCCCATGCGGGTTGCGGCCGCGCGGCCGGCTTCCAGCACCTCTTCGTGGTTGAGCGGCTGGCCCGTCATGCCCGCGGCCAGGTTCGTCACCAGCGAGAGGCCGAAGGCCTCGACGCCGGCGGCGCGGGCCGCGATGGCCTCCAGGACCGTCGACATGCCGACCAGGTCCGCGCCCAGCGTGCGCAGCATGTGGATCTCCGCCGGCGTCTCGAAGTGCGGCCCGGTCAGGCCTGCGTAGACGCCCTCCTGCAGCGACGGGTCGATTTCGCGGGCGATCGCCCGCAGCCGCGCCGAGTAGAGGTCCGTGAGGTCGACGAAGTTCGCGCCGACGATGGGGGAGCGGGCCGTCAGGTTGAGGTGGTCGGAGATCAGCACCGGCTGCCCGACCTGGAACCCTTGGCGCAGTCCGCCCGCCGCGTTGGTCAGCAGCACCGTCCGGGCGCCGGCGGCCGCGGCGGTGCGCACGTTGTGCACCACCGGGTCGATGCCCTTGCCCTCGTAGAAGTGCGTGCGGCCGAGCAGGATCAGCGCCCGGCGGTCGCCGACGCGCACCGAGCGCACCGTCCCGCCGTGGCCGACCGCGCTCGGCGCTTCGAACCCGGGCAGGTCACCCAGCGGGATCTCCGCTTCGGGCTCCCCGATGACGTCCGCGGCCGGGCGCCAGCCCGAACCGAGCACGACGGCGATGTCGTGCTTGTCCACCCCAGTGCGGTCGGCGATGACGGCCGCGGCTTCCTGTGCGCTCATGCCGCCGAGCGTATCCGGACGCTCCGCACCACCAGGAAAGCCACCAGCCCGAACGGCGACAGGAAGATCGTGAGCAGCAGGATCGGGCTGACGATCCACGGCGAGATCTCCAGGGAGCGCGCCTCGAAGTACATCCACCGGGCGATGAACAGGTCGAACGCGATGAGGTGCGCCCAGACGAGCCCGGCGCCCCAGGGCGTGGCCAGCAGCGTCTGCAGCACGCCGAGGTCGGGCCGGAGCATCGCCCGCCCCCACTCTCCGAAGTGCGGCAGGACGAGCCCGAAGTAGCAGACCAGCGGCAGCAGCGGGACCCACGGCGACCGCATGATCCGCGCCGTCCAGCGCCACTTCGGCAGCAGGATCATCAGCGTCCAGAACGGCGTCGCGAGCGGGAACGCCCAGGTGAACAGGGCCATCACGCGGCCACTCGGGCCGGGGCTCGCACGACGGCCCATGAGGCCAGCCCGACGGCGGCCACGAGCGCCGCGGCCGCGCCCAGCGTCACGGCGTCCGGGTGCACGATCGACTGCGCCCGCAACGCCTGCCAGGTGACCAGCGCGGTCAGGCCCGCGTAGCCGGCGGCGCCGATCAGGACGAGCCGCGCGCGGACGACGTCGTCGCGCAGCCGCGGGAACCGCGAGGTCAGCGCGAGCAGCGCGATCGCCAGCAGTGGCAACGCCTGCAGCGCGTGCATCCCGACGAAGTGCGGGATCCGCAGGTCGCCGCCGACCGTGCTCCAGCCGAGGATCGGCAGGCCGGGGCCGCCGTCGGCGAGGCCGACGGTGTGCGCGCCCACCACGTCCTGCGCGCCGCCGGCTTTCCACTGCGCGAGCTGACGCGCGGTCGGGCTCGTCATCAGCATGCCGAGCGAGATCCCGACGAGCGACAGGACGGCGCCGGCGCGCACGGCCCGGAAGCTCGCGCGGTCGGCGACCTTCGTGAACATGACCAGGACGGTCAGCGCGAGCGTCGCCGTCCAGAGGCCGATGATCATCTTGCCCATGACGTCGTAGATCGTGGCGTCCAGCGGGGTCGCGTTGTTGAAGTGGCTCGCCCGGCCGCGGGCGGCCTGGAGCGCCAGCAGGACGTACTCGCCGGTGAAGATCACCACGAGCGCGTTCGTCAGCCAGTCGGCGGTGCGGCGGAACCGCGGCAGCAGCGAGACCAGCCAGCTCCACGTCAGGAAGTAGAGGCTGCCGGAGATCGCGAATTTGAGCGGCTTGACCCAGATCGGCGCGCCTTCGAGGGTCCGGTGGTCGACGAGCAGCGCGGCGACGCAGAGCACGGCCACCACGCCGTAGGCGGCGCCGGCGTATCGCGATGGTGGGTGCCACCCGCGGGTTCTCGTCCGGAGATCGGCAAGGATGGTCATGGTTCCTCCCAGAATGGATAGTCAAGCTCTCCGTTATGGGAAGTTAAGCTATCCATGCTGAGAAGTCTTCAGGGTTGCCCCGGAGCCCGACCCTGGAATCGAAAGCAGAATCGAAAGCAGAATCGAAAGCAGAAGCGGAGCGGAACGCATGCGGATGGCCGAACTGAGCGCCGAGTCGGGGGTGCCGGTCGCGACCGTCAAATACTACCTGCGCGAAGGTCTGCTGCCGCCGGGCGAGCGCACCAGCCCCAACCAGGCACGGTATTCGGCGACGCACGTCCAGCGGTTGCGGCTGATCAAGGCCCTCACCGAGGTCGGCGGGATGTCGCTGGCCTCGGTCGGCACGGTGCTCGAAGCGATCGACGGCGACAAGACCCCGCACCGCACGATGGGCGTGGTCCAGGAGGAGCTGGCCGGCACCCCGCCCGAGGTGTCCGAAGAGGCCGCGCAATGGGCGTGGGAGCTGCTCGACGGGATCGTCCGCCGCAACGGCTGGGGCGAGCTGAAGCGCAAGGAGGCCGCGGTGGCGAACGTCGTCGCGGCGCTGGCCACGGCGAAGGAACTGGGCCACGACAAGCTGGCGGAGCACCTCGAGGAGTACGCGCACCTGGCGCTGCGGGTCGCGGAGCTGGACGTCGACACCGTGACGGGCCTGACCTCGTTCGACAAGATCATCGAGGCGGGCCTGGTGGTGACGGTCCTGGGCGACCGGATCTTCGCGGGCCTGCGCCACCTCGGCCAGGAAGTGCTGTCCCGCGAAGTCCTCGGCGACGTTCCCGAATGACCGAGGCCCCAGAGCCGCCGGAGGTCCGCGCCGACGAAGACGTACCGGGTCGTCAGTCGGAGATGGTCAGCGACCGGGCGACGGGCTCGAAGACGTCCTTGCGGGTCGCGTCCTCCTGCTCGCTCGGCGCGGTGACCGAGAAGACCCACAGGCTCGAGCCCGCCTTGAGCAGGTTCATGAACGTCACGCGGGTGACGCTCTTCGAGGCGCCGGTGTCGGTCGTGCGGAAGGTCAGCGTGGTCCCGTTCGCCAGCGGGGCCGAGGGGAAGGGCTGGAACCCGTCGGAGGGGTAGAGCTGCTTCAGCTGGTCGATGTACGGCTGGTCGTTCGGGTAGTCGCCGAAGTAGTTCGCCAGCCGTTCGAGCCGGATCGCGCGGCGGCCGTCCTCCGAGACGAACTGGACGACCGTGCTCACCCCGAACCGGGTGTCGTGCGGGGCGACGAACTTCTGCCAGCCCTTCGGCACGCCGAGGCCGAACTCGCCGCCCTTCTCCCCGGTCGCCACGTTCGCGTCGCCGGACTGGGTGACCAGCTCGGGCGGCGGCAGCTCGGTGGGCCCGTTCGACGTCGCCCGCGGCTCGGCCGCCGGCGGCAGCAGCGACTCGCCACCGACCGTCCTGGCCAGCGCGAACCCGCCGCCGGCGGCGACGAGGAAGAGCAGGATCGCGACGCCGATGAGCACGGCGGTGGCCCGCCCGGTCCGCCGGCCCGGCCGCGGCAGGGGCGGCGGCGGGACGAACACGGTGGCGGCCGGCGGTGTCGGTGTCGGAGCCGGCGCGGCGGCCGGCGGCTTCAAGAACGGCAGCGGGCCCGGGTCGGACGCGAGCTCGGCGCTCTTCTCGGCCTTCTTCTCCACCTTCTCCGGCAGGACGGTCTTGATCACCTGCGTGTCGGTGGCGTCCGGCTGGGCCGACGTCTTCTTGCCGTCCGGCGTGCGGAACAGCTCGGGTCCGAACAGGTCGAGCGCGGTCTTCGTCTGCAGCGGGTACAGCCGGTGCCGGACGTCGCGCAGCGTGATCCGCTTGTTCGGCTCCTTCTTCATCAGCGCCGAGATGACGTCGGCCAGCGGCCCGGCCTTCGGCTTGGGCACCTTCCCGTTGACGACCCGGCCGACGGTCTCCAGCGGGTCGCCGTCGGCGTCGTACGGCGGCGCGCCCTCGACCGCGGCGAACAGTGTCGCGCCGAGGCCCCACAGGTCCGCGGCGGGTGTGACGGGACCGCCCGAGGCGACCTCCGGCGCGATGTAGGCGGGGGAGCCGAGCATGATCCCGGTGCGCGTCATGGTCGCTTCGGAGACGTTGCGGGCGATGCCGAAGTCGGTCAGCTTGATCCGGCCGTCGCTGGCCACGAGGACGTTGCCCGGCTTGACGTCGCGGTGGGTGATGCCGGCGGCGTGCGCGGCCTCCAGCGCGGAGGCGACGGCGATGCCCATCGCGGCGGCCTGCTCGACGGTCAGCGGCCCGTGGTCGCGCAGGATGTGCGCCAGGCTGCGCGAGGGCAGCAGCTCCATCACCACGAACGGCTGATCGTTCTCGCGGGCGACGTCGTGCAGGATGATCACGTTCGGGTGCGACAGCACGGCGATCGCGCGGGCCTCGCGCAACGTGCGTTCCCGCAGCTCGTCCGCCTGTGACGACGGGATGCCCGGCGGGACCTTCATCTCCTTGACGGCCACCTGGCGGTGCAGGAACTCGTCGTACGCCGACCAGACGGTGCCCATCGACCCGGAGCCCAGCACCGAGCGCAGCCGGTAGCGACCGGCGACCAGTCGTGTCTCTTCGCTGGAGGGGGGCACGCGCCAATTGTGTCGTACCCCGCTCCGACCCCTACCACCCCCAGGGGCGACCAGACTCACAGGTCGTCCGTGTCGAGTGCCTCTACCATCACTGGGTATGACTGAACTGGCCGGTCCGGAGTCAGCGCCGATCTCCGAACTCGACCTGGCGGCCGAGTTTCCGCAGGCGACGCGCGAGCAGTGGCAGGAGCTCGTGGCCGGCGTGCTGCGCAAGAGCGGCAGGCTGCCGGAGGACTTCACAGGCGCCCCCGAGAGCAAGCTCGTCACCCGGACCTACGACGGCATCGAGATCCAGCCGCTCTACACCGCCGACGACGTAGCGGGCGACGCCGGTTTCCCCGGCCTGTCGCCGTTCGTGCGCGGGGCGCGCCCGGAGGGGCAGGTCGCCACCGGCTGGGACGTCCGGGCCCGGTTCACCGGCACCGACGCCCGCGCCGTCAACAAGGCGATCCTCGCCGACCTCGAAGGCGGCGTCACATCGATCTGGCTGTCTGTGCCGCCCGCGGCGGTCGCCGACGCGCTGAACGAGGTCTACGTCGATCTCGCGCCGGTCGTCCTCGACGCCGGTGCCGGGTACGAAGCTGCCGCGGACGCCCTGTTCGCCGTGTTCGACGAGCGCGAGGTCCCGGCGAGCGAAGCCACCGCCGTGCTGGGGGCCGACCCGATCGGGCTCGCCGCCCGGACCGGCGCCGGCGTCGCGCTGGAACCGGCGGCCGCGCTGGCCGCGCGTGTCGCCGCGAAGTACCCGAAGGTGCGCACGATCGTCGCCGACGGCCTGCCGTTCCACGAAGCGGGCGGGTCGGACGCGCAGGAGCTGGGCGCGCTGGTCGCCGCCGGCGTCACCTACCTGCGCGCCCTCACCGACGCCGGCCTGGCCGTCGAAGTGGCGGCCGAGCAGCTGGAGTTCCGGATCGCCGCGACCGCGGACCAGTTCTCGACCATCGCCAAGCTGCGCGCGGCCCGCCGCCTGTGGGCGCGCGTCGCCGAGGTGTGCGGCTTCTCGTCGCCGATGCGCCAGCACGCCGTGACGTCGCCGGCGATGCTGACCCAGCGCGACCCGTGGGTGAACATGCTGCGCACGACCGTCGCCTGCTTCGGCGCCGGTGTCGGCGGCGCGGACGCCGTCACCGTGCTGCCGTTCGACGCCGCGATCGGCCGGCCCGACGCGTTTTCCGCGCGGATCGCCCGCAACACGCACGCGGTGCTGCTGGAGGAGTCCAAGCTGGCCGGCGTGGTCGACCCGGCGGGCGGTTCCTGGTACGTCGAGAAGCTCACCGAAGACCTGGCCCGCGTCGCCTGGGCCGAGTTCACCGCGATCGAAGCGGCGGGCGGCCTGGTCGCGGAGCTGTCGTCCGGCGCGCTCGCCGGGCGCCTCGCCGAGACGTGGGACAAGCGCGCGAAGCGGCTCGCCACCCGGCGCGACCCGCTCACCGGCGTCAGCGAGTTCCCGAACCTGACCGAGAAGCCGGTGAAACGGGAGCCGCTGGAGTCCACCGTGGACGGTGGCCTGCCGCGGCACCGCTACGCCGAGGACTTCGAAGCCCTGCGCGACGCGTCGGACGCGTACCTCGCCGAGCACGGCGAGCGGCCGAAGGTCTTCCTGGCCACGCTCGGCCCGGTCGCCGCGCACACCACGCGGGCCGGGTTCGCCGCCAACCTGTTCCAGGCGGGCGGGCTCGAGGTGGTCAACCCGGGCGCGACCGACGACCTGCCCGGCGCGTTCCGTGAGAGCGGCGCGAAGGTCGCCTGCATCTGCGGCACCGACGACGCCTACGCGGCCCAGGCCGCCGAAGTCGCGGCATCTTTGGGCGCCGAGTACGTACTACTGGCCGGAAAGGGCAAGTTCGACGGCGTGGACGGCAACGTCTTCGCCGGCTGCGACGCCTTGGAAGTCCTCACCGGTCTGCACACTCAGCTGGGAGTTGCGCGATGACTATCCCGAACTTCGCCGACGTCGACCTCGGCACGCCCGAGCCGGGCGACCGCGACGCCTGGGCCAAGGCCGTGCAGGACGCCACCGGCAAGGGCCCGGACGCGCTGGCCTGGGAGACGCCCGAGGGCATCGGCGTCAAACCGGTCTACACCGCGGCCGACCTGTCCGATGTGGACTTCCTCGGCACGTACCCCGGCATCGCGCCCTACCTGCGCGGGCCGTACCCGACGATGTACGTCAACCAGCCCTGGACCATCCGCCAGTACGCCGGGTTCTCCACCGCCGAGGAGTCGAACGCCTTCTACCGCCGCAACCTCGCGGCCGGGCAGAAGGGCCTGTCGGTCGCCTTCGACCTGGCCACCCACCGCGGGTACGACTCCGACCACCCGCGCGTCTCCGGCGACGTCGGCATGGCGGGCGTCGCGATCGACTCCATCTACGACATGCGCCAGCTCTTCGACGGCATCCCCCTGGACAAGATGTCCGTGTCGATGACGATGAACGGCGCGGTGCTGCCGGTGCTGGCGCTCTACGTCGTCGCGGCCGAGGAGCAGGGGGTGAAGCCCGAGCAGCTCGCGGGGACCATCCAGAACGACATCCTCAAGGAGTTCATGGTCCGCAACACCTACATCTACCCGCCGCAGCCGTCGATGCGGGTCATCTCCGACATCTTCTCCTACACCTCGCAGCACATGCCGAAGTACAACTCGATCTCCATCTCCGGCTACCACATGCAGGAAGCCGGGGCGACCGCCGACCTCGAGCTGGCCTACACCCTGGCCGACGGCGTCGAGTACATCCGCGCGGGCACCGAAGCCGGGTTGGACGTCGACAAGTTCGCGCCGCGGCTGTCGTTCTTCTGGGCGATCGGGATGAACTTCTTCATGGAGGTCGCGAAGCTGCGCGCGGCCCGGCTGATCTGGGCGAAGCTCGTGAAGGGCTTCGACCCGAAGTCGCAGAAGTCGCTGTCACTGCGGACGCACTCGCAGACGTCCGGCTGGTCGCTGACCGCGCAGGACGTCTACAACAACGTCGTGCGCACCTGCGTCGAGGCGATGGCCGCGACCCAGGGGCACACGCAGTCGCTGCACACCAACGCCCTCGACGAGGCGCTCGCCCTGCCGACCGACTTCTCCGCGCGCATCGCCCGCAACACGCAGCTGCTGCTGCAGCAGGAATCCGGCACCACGCGGGTGATCGACCCGTGGGGCGGCAGTGCCTTCGTGGAGAAGTTGACCTACGACCTCGCGCGCAAGGCGTGGGGCCACATCAGCGAGGTCGAGCAGGCCGGCGGCATGGCCAAGGCGATCGACGCGGGCATCCCGAAGTTGCGCATCGAGGAGGCCGCGGCCCGCACCCAGGCCCGGATCGACTCGGGCCGGCAGCCGGTGATCGGCGTCAACAAGTACCAGGTCACCAGCGATGAAGACATCGAAGTCCTGAAGGTCGACAACGCCGGCGTCCGGACGCAGCAGCTCGAGAAGCTGCGGCGGCTGCGCGCCGAACGCGACCCCGCGGCCACCGAGGACGCGTTGCGGCGGCTGACCGAGGGCGCCGGGAACGGCGGCAACCTGCTGGAGCTGGGCATCAACGCGGCCCGCGCGAAGGCGACCGTCGGCGAGATCTCCGACGCGCTGGAGAAGCTCTGGGGCCGGCACTCCGGCCAGATCCGCACGATCTCGGGCGTCTACCGCGAAGAGGTGGGGAAGTCGCAGAACGTCGAGAAGGCCCGCTCGCTGGTCGAGGAGTTCGCCGCGGAGGAGGGCCGCCGGCCGCGGATCCTGGTCGCGAAGATGGGCCAGGACGGCCACGACCGCGGCCAGAAGGTGATCGCCACCGGCTTCGCCGACATCGGCTTCGACGTCGACGTCGGCCCGTTGTTCTCGACCCCGGCCGAGGTCGCCCGCCAGGCGATCGAGGCGGACGTCCACATCGTCGGGGTGTCCTCGCTGGCCGCCGGGCACCTCTCGCTGGTGCCGGCGCTGCGCCACGAGCTCGCCGAGCTGGGCCGCGCGGACATCATGGTCGTGGTCGGCGGCGTCATCCCGCCGCAGGACTACCCGGCGCTGCGCGAAGCCGGGGCGGCGGCGATCTTCGGGCCGGGCACGGTGCTCGCGGACGCGGCCATCGACCTGCTCGGCCAGCTGTCGGCGCAGGAGTCCTGAGCGTTGCCGCGCAAGATCGACGTCCCGGCCTACGCCAAGGGCGTGCTGGCGGGTGACCGCGGCACGCTGTCCAAGGCGATCACGCTGGTCGAGTCCCAGCGCGAGGACCACCGGGCGCAGGCGCAGGAACTGCTCGTCGAGCTGCTGCCGTCGGCGGGTGGCGCGCGGCGGATCGGCATCACCGGCGTCCCCGGTGTCGGCAAGTCGACATTCATCGACCAGCTGGGCACGGACCTGACCGCGGCCGGGCACCGCGTGGCCGTGCTGGCCGTCGACCCGTCGTCGACGCGCACCGGCGGGTCGATCCTCGGCGACAAGACCCGGATGGCACGCCTGGCCGTCGACGACCGGGCGTTCATCCGGCCGTCGCCGACGTCCGGGACGCTCGGCGGCGTCGCCCGCGCGACCCGCGAGACGATCGTGCTGATGGAAGCGGCCGGTTACGACACCGTCCTGGTCGAGACCGTCGGGGTGGGACAGTCCGAAGTGGCCGTCGCGAACATGGTCGACTGCTTCATGTTCCTGACGCTGGCCCGCACCGGCGACCAGCTGCAGGGCATCAAGAAGGGCGTGCTGGAGCTCGCCGACGTCATCGCCGTCAACAAGGCCGACGGCGACCACGAGCGCGACGCCAAGCGGGCGGCGCGGGAGCTTTCGGGCGCCCTGCGGATGATCTACGGGCCCGACGCGACGTGGACGCCCCCCGTGCTGACCTGCAGCGGCCTGCACAACCTGCGGCTCGACGAGGTGTGGGGCGCGATCGAGCAGCACCGCGACACGCTCTCGGCGTCCGGCGAGCTGGCCGCCCGGCGCCGGCAGCAGCAGGTCGACTGGACGTGGACGATGGTGCGCGAAAACCTGCTGAGTCGGCTGGCGGCGCATCCGGACGTGCGAACGGTCCTTCCCGACGTCGAACGGGCGGTGCGCGACGGTGAACTGACCGCTACCCTCGGTGCACAGCGGATCCTCGACGCGTTCGGTCCACCACGTGGCGGCTGACCGCGGGGCGCCGCGCGGGCACAATGCCGGTTGACCGCCGGTCGTGGCGAAGGGATGACATGGCGATACTGCGTGCTCTGGTCGTTGCCGGCCTGCTGGGGGCGGTGCTGTTCACCGCGTCGCCGGCGCAGGCCTCACCGGTGCGTCCGGTGGCCGTCACGGTCACGGTGGCCCACGCCGGTGCCGGGCCCGTGCTCGCGCAGACCCAGGCGCCCGGACCGGTGCTCGACCCGGCCCAGACCGACAAGGCGAACGCCGAAAAGACCAAGACCAAGCTGGTCGCCGGCCTCGTCGCGGCGGTCCTGCTCGGCATCGTCGTCTGGGGCCGCCGGATCCGGTCGAAGAAGGCCAAAGGGTCGTAACCCTGCGTCCGGACGGGTGAGCAGCGCTCGGCGTTCGTCTTGGCCGAACTACTGCACACCGTTCAACGCAGATCAGCTACCGGCCGTCTAGGACGCCTCGTTTCGAGGCGCGGCTTGCCTCCTGCATGGTGCACGATCGTCTGCAAATGCGTACGAAAGAACGATCGGCACGTTGCGTGACCCCAGCCGCTGCGCGGGTTACCCGTGTTGCGGGAGGAGGTGCGGCGTGACGGTGCTCGACTCACGACCGGACGTTCCAGGCGACCCCCACGGGCGCATCATCACCCCTATCGAGGGGCCGGAGGCGCTCATTTCCGAAGCCGGCGTAACCATGGCTCCCGTGGAGGACCTTGGTGCGGGCCGTGGCCCGTTCTGGCTTGACGACTGGCTTCGCGCCAACGCGACCGACGTGCTGGCCTGGCGCCGGCACATCCACGCGCACCCGGAGCTGTCGCGGCACGAGTTCGCGACCACCGAACTGGTCGTCACGCTGCTGCGCGCCGTCGGCCTCAAGCCGTGGGTGCTGCCCGGCGGCACCGGCGTCGTCTGCGACATCGGCAGCGGTGACCGCTGCGTGGCGCTGCGCGCGGACATGGACGCGCTGCCGCTCACCGAGGCGACCGGGCTGCCCTACGCGTCGACCGTCGAAGGCGCGGCGCACATGTGCGGCCACGACGCCCACACGGCGATCCTGCTCGGCGCGGCCCGTGCCCTGGCCGGCGCGCCGGAACTGCCCGGCCGCGTCCGGCTGATCTTCCAGGCCGCCGAGGAGGTCATGCCCGGCGGCGCGCTGGACATGATCGCGGCGGGCGCGCTGGACGGCGTCGACCGGATCTACGGCCTGCACGTCGACCCGCGGCTCGAGGTCGGGCTGGTGGGCATGCGCGTCGGCGCTCTGACGTCGGCCGCGGACCTGATCGAGCTCCGGCTGACGTCGCCGGGCGGGCACACGTCCCGCCCCCACCTGACCGCCGACCTGGTGCACGCGCTCGGCACGGTGATCACGTCACTGCCGTCGGTGCTGTCCCGCCGCGTCGACCCCCGGTCCGGCACGGTGCTGGTCTGGGGCGCGGTCCACGCGGGCCAGGCGGCCAACGCCGTCCCCCAGGACGGCGTCCTGCGCGGCACCCTGCGCACGGCCGACCACCAGGTCTGGACGGCGCTGGAACCGCTGGTCGCGTCGTCGGTGGAGTCCCTGCTGGCCCCCACGGGCGTCGGCTTCCACCTGGACTACCGCCGCGGGGTTCCCCCGGTGGTGTCCGACGCGGACTCCACGGCCCTGATGCGCGCGGGCGTCGAGGCGGCCCTGGGCGAAAACGCGGTGGCCGGCACCGAGCAGTCCTCGGGCGGCGAAGACTTCGGCTGGTACCTGGAGCACGTCCAGGGAGCCTTCGCCCGCCTGGGCGTCTGGCCCGGCGACCCGTCGCCCCAGTCGGACATCCACCGCCCGACTTTCATCCTCGACGAGCGGGCCCTGGCCTGCGGAGTCCGCACCCTGGTCCACACCGCCCTAGCCACCCTCGCCTAACCGACCCTCCAGGTACGCGAGCCGACTCTCCAGGTACGCGAGCCGACCCTCTGGGTACGGAGTTGTCCACAGGTTGAGCGAGTTGTCCACAGGTCGCGAATGAGGCCCTTCCGCTGACATCGGAAGGGCCTCATTCTCGGTCTTGTGATCAATTGGGGAGGACGACACGGCGCGGCCTTGCGCAGCGAGGCCGTCGAGGTGCTGGGGCAGCGAGCGGTCCGCCAGGCGTTGGCCAGCGGGCTGTTGGCCCAACCTTGGCGAGGCGTGGTGGTGCCTGCCGCCGACTCGCTCAAACTGGCCACCCGTGCGGAAGCGGCACTGCTCCTGGCTGGTCAGCCTGCGGTGCTTTCCGGCGCGACTTCCCTTGCGCTGCATGGGATTTCGGCCGCCGAGACGGCCGACATCCACCTCACGGTCCCCTACGAACGACGGGTCAGATCGAAGCCAGGCTTGATCGTCCACCAGAGGGATTACCAGCAGTACGACGTGCTCGAAATCGACGGTCTGCCGACCTTCAGCGTCGACCTCGCACTGGCTGATTTCCTGTGCCGAGGTGACAAGCGAACCGCATTCGCGTCCGTCGAAGAGGCCATGCGCGGGCTGCCGCCGGACCACTTGCAGAAGCTCCGGGACAACGTGCGGGACCGCATCGCCGACCGTTCGAGCCGCAAAGGTATCCACAGGGCCCTGTCGATGCTGGCGCTGGCCGACGGCCGGGCCGAATCGCCGCCGGAAAGCATGCTGAAGCTGATCGTGACCGAGGCCGGGCTGCCCGTCCCGGAGACGCAGTACGTGATCAACGACATCGACGGCCGGCTGCTTTACGTGCTCGACATGGCCTGGCCCGCTCGACGCGTCGCTCTCGAGTACGACGGGTTCGCGGCGCACGAAGAGCGCCAAGCTGCCGACGCCGAGCGGGATCGGCGGATGCTGGGCCGGGGCTGGATCACCGTCCGGGCCGTCGCGGCTGACCTCCGGGATCCGAGCCGGGTCCTCCGGGAATTGCGCGAGGCCTTCCGAGCGTGTTCCGGGTAGTTCGCGTACCCGGACGGTCGGCTCGCGTGTCTGGAGGGTCGGTTAGCCGGTGATGCCGGAGCAGGGGCGGGTGCGGAGGTCGTCGACGTAGTCGGCGGGGGCGCCCGCAGCTTCCGCGGCGTCGGCCAAGACGCCCAGGTAGCGGGCTGAAGGCAGGCCGCCTTCGTAGGCGTCCAGGACGTAGAGCCAGGCCAGGACCGAGCCGTCCATGGTCTGGACTCTCAGGCGGATTTTGCTGTGCATCCCCAGCTCGCCGCCTTCCCAGCGGTCCAGGCCCGTCTCGTCCAGCGACGTCACGTCGTAGAGGACGACGAAGACGCGGGAACCCGCGTCTTCGACGATCGTGGCCAGGGCCCCTTCCCAGCCGAGGTCCTCGCCGCCGAAGGTCAGGCGCCACCCCTCCAGCCAGCCGGAGCCGGCCATCGGTGAGTGCGGCGCGCGCTCCAGCATCTGGGCGGGCTCCATGTTGGATCCGTAAGCGGCATACAACGGCACGCCGACAGCGTAGCGACCCACAGCTCACCCGAGTGGACGCACTCGGCGTGTTCGCCCACTTCAGTGTCCGGTCACCTTCGCCGCGTACGGTGAGACCACCGTTATCACGCACTTCGAGGAGGACCCAGGTGACCAGGATCGTGATCATGGGCGGGGGCCCGGCCGGCTACGAAGCCGCGCTGGTCGCAGCCCAGCACGGCGCCGACGTCACGATCGTCGAGCGGGACGGCCTGGGCGGCGCCTGCGTCCTCTACGACTGCGTCCCCTCGAAGACGTTCATCGCGAGCTCGGGCGCGCTGGCGAAGATGCACGACCTCGGCGAGCTCGGCATCAACACCGACATGGCCGACACGAGCATCGACCTGCCGACCGTCCACGGCCGCGTCAAGGGCCTCGCGCTGGCCCAGTCCGCCGACATCCGCGCGCGCGTCCAGCGCGAGGGCGTCCGCGTGATCATCGGCCAGGCGCGCTTCTGCGACGAAGAGCCCGGCCTCGCCACGCACAAGGTCTCCGTGACCAAGCAGGACGGCGAGACCGAGAAGCTCCCGGCCGACGTCGTCCTGATCGCCACCGGCGCCACCCCGCGCGTGCTGCCCGGTGCCGTCCCGGACGGCGAGCGCATCCTCGACTGGCGTCAGCTCTACGAGCTCCAGGAGCTGCCCGAGCACCTCGCCGTGATCGGCTCGGGCGTCACCGGCGCCGAGTTCGCGTCCGCCTACACCGAGATGGGCGTCAAGGTCACCGTCGTCTCCAGCCGCGACCGCGTGCTGCCGCACGAGGACGCCGACGCCGCCGCCGTGCTCGAGGAGGTCTTCTCGCAGCGCGGGACGACCGTCGCGAAGCAGGCGCGCGCCGATCGCGTCGAGCGCACCGAAAAAGGCGTCGAGATCCACCTCGCCGACGGCCGCGTGATCGAAGCCAGCCACGCCCTGATGACTGTGGGGTCGATCCCGAACACCGCCGACCTCGGCCTCGACAAGGTCGGCATCTCGCCCGGCCCCGGCGGGTTCATCACCGTCGACCGCGTGTCACGCACCTCCGTTCCCGGGATCTACGCCGCCGGCGACTGCACCGGCGTGCTCATGCTCGCCTCGGTGGCGAGCATGCAGGGCCGCATCGCGATGTGGCACGCGCTGGGCGAAGGCGTCGCGCCGATCAAGCTCAAGACCGTCGCCGCCAACGTCTTCACGCACCCGGAGATCGCGACCGTCGGCATCAGCCAGCACGCGATCGACTCCGGCGAGGTGCCCGCGCGCACCATCATGCTGCCCCTGGCCACCAACGCGCGCGCGAAGATGGAGGGCCTCCGCCGAGGCTTCGTGAAGCTGTTCTGCCGCCCCGCCACCGGCGTGGTCGTCGGTGGTGTCGTCGTGGCGCCGCAGGCGAGCGAGCTCATCCTTCCCATCGCGCTCGCCGTCCAGAACCAGCTCACAGTGGACCACCTGGCACTGACATTTTCGGTGTACCCGTCGCTGTCGGGCTCGATCACCGAGGCCGGGCGCCAGCTCATGCGCCACGACGATCTCGACTGATCCACGACGCAACCCCTGCGCGCCCGTCGCGTCTTGTCGGTTGTAAGTCTGAAGGACGCGAAGGGTGCGAAGGTGCGCAAGACGTTGGTTTTTGTTGCGGCAGCGGTGATCGGGGCGACGGCGCTGGCGGCGCCGGCGACAGCGCAGAGCACCGGTCCGACCCCCGCGCCGGCGCCGGGCGCCGGCAGCGTCCAACTCAACGTCAACACCGCGATCAACCGGACGCTGGTCGACAAGTACGTCCGCGACGCGCCGAACGTCGCGCTCGCGAAGTGCGAAGGCGCGGCGCCGGCGTTCTCCTCGCCCGTGCTGACGTTCGCCAACTACACCTCGGGCCCGTTCATGGGCGCGGACGCGAACATCAGCGCCGACGCCACCCTGAAGCCGGGCACCGCGGCCGGGACGTACCCGCTGACCGTGAGGTGCGGCGACAAGTCGTACAGCACCCAGTTCTCGGTACCGGCCGCCCAGGTGTCGAAGGTGCCGTCCGGTGCCGCGAAAGCGGGCGACGGCAGTATGGCCGGCTGAACCCCAAACCGCGGAAAACCGCCTCGGAGCATTCGCTCCGGGGCGGTTTTTTCGTGAGTTCACAAGCGTCGTGTTCCGCGATGGTTCCGTGACCTTCTGGCGCAACCTTCGCTGGCCAGAGGCGTCTTTGGGGATGTAGGTGAACGGCACGGCCGACGCAGGGGGAACTGCGAAAGGCGCCGGGCCAATCCATTGTTTCGGGGGCGTCTTTGTCGTGCCCGAAGAGTTTTCCACAGGGGAGAAAAGAATGAAGAACACGTTGCTCGCCGCCGGTGCCGCCGCGGCTTTCCTGGTGCTGACGCCGGCCGCGGCGCTCGCGGCCACGCCCACCGGCACCCCGACAACCGAGCCGAGCAAGTCGGCCCCGGAGTACCCGGACGGTCCGATGACCCGGATCACCCGGCAGCTGACCGTGGTGCCGGGCCGCGCGGCTCCGGGCTCGCTCGTGAAGCTCGACTTCGCGTGCCGGACCCGCGGGCCGGAGGAGAAGGTGTCGGTCGCTTCGGCGGCGATCACCTACGACGTCCACGGCAAGTCGGCGACGGCGAAGGTCAACCAGGTCAAGCCGGGCAAGTACGCGGTGACGCTGCACTGCGGCCCGGAGAAGTCGACGGCGTACCTGGAGGTGCTGGGGGCGAAGAAGCAGGTGGCCAAGGTGCCGGCGGGGGCGCCGCAGACCGGCGGTACCGACGGCCCGGTGGACGGTTCGCCGGCCGGCCCGCTCGCGGCCGCCGGGGCCATGGGGGTGCTCGCGCTCGGCGGTGGCGGTCTCGTGCTGGCCCGCCGGACCCGTCGCGACTGACGACGTGCGCCCGCGTCGGCACTCCGGGGATGAGGAGCCGACGCTGAGCGAGGTTCACCGGTCGCGTCGGCGCCCCAGGGGAAGCTGGGCGTCCGGCCGCGTGAACCCTTCGGCGCTCCGGGGGTGGGGCGCCGAAGGTGAGCACCCGGCCGTGAAGTTCACCCGGCCGGGTGCTTTCACGTCGAGAGCGGCGGTACCGTCGGGGCGGCGACGCGCCCCGACGCGCCGCCGCCGATCGCGACGGGTTCGTGACCCCGCCGGCCAAACCCGGCGGGGGTGCCGGGCGTGTGTCCGGTGCGCAGGTACGCGCCGGGCGGGTGACCGTCCGGCGCACCACCATTCCGGGGGAGAACATGACCACGAAGATCACCCGCAGGCGGAGCGTCCTGATCGCGTTGGCCGTGGCGCTGCTGGCCGCGTTGGCGGTGCTCGCGCTGACGCTCGGCGGCGGGCCGGGGCCCTCGACGGCGCAGCCGCCGGCCGCCCGTCCGGTCGCGGTGCAACCGCAGCCCACGAGCGCGGCCCAGGACGCCGTCGCGGCGCTGCCCAAGTCGGAGCCCGTCTCGATCGACATCCCGAAGATCGGCGCGCATTCGTCGCTGGTCCCGCTCGGCCTCAACCCGGACGACACCATCCAGGTCCCGCCGGTGACGACGCCGTTGCAGGCGGGCTGGTACACGTACGCGCCGACGCCCGGCGAGGTCGGCCCGGCCGTCGTCCTCGGGCACGTCGACGGGAACCACCAGAAAGGGATTTTCTTCCGCCTCAAGGAGTTGGCCGCCGGCGACCGGGTCTCGGTCGCCCGCAAGGACGGCTCCACGGCGCTCTTCGAGGTGACAAAAGTGCACCAGGTGCCCAAAAAGGACTTCGAAGCCGAAGGTGTCTACGACGACACGGCCGGTCCGGAACTGCGGCTGATCACCTGCGGCGGCGTCTTCGACCGCGGCGCGCACAACTACGTCGACAACATCGTCGTCTACGCACACCTGGTCCAGGGCTGATTTTCCGTTTTTGTCGGACCCCGGTGCCACACTGTGTCGGCCGTCACCCGAGGCGGCGCAGACGAGGGTAGGGAGCCGACATGTTGTTCCGCGACGAGCCATGGCCCGACGGGACACCCAGCTGGGTGGACCTGATGGTGCCCGACCAGGCGAAGGCGGTCGCCTTCTACGGCGGCCTGTTCGGCTGGGACGTGCAAGCGGGCGGTGAGGAGACCGGCTTCTACGGCATGGCGATGCTGCGGGGGCGGCCGGTCGCCGGGATCGGCCGGACTCCACCGGGTCAGGAGACGCCCGCGGTGTGGACGACCTACCTGGCGGTGTCCGATGTGGACAAGGCGGTGTCGGCGATCGCCGAAGCCGGCGGTCAGGTCGTCATGCCGGTGATGGAGGTGATGAAGGAGGGCCGGATGGCCGTCGCGGTCGACCCCGGCGGCGCGGCGTTCGGCCTCTGGGAGCCCGGCAACCACACGGGCACGCAGGTGACGGCCGGGCCGGGCACGTCGGCCTGGAACGAGTGCATGAGCCGCGACTACCCGGCGGCCAAGGCGTTCTACGAGCGGGTCTTCGGTTACGGCTTCGAAGACATCTCCAGCGGCGACTTCACGTACTCGGTGCTGCTGGTGGACGGCCGTCCGATCGGCGGTCTCGGCGGAATGCCCGCCGAAGTGCCGGCGGAGGTGCCGTCGAACTGGTCGGCGTACTTCTGGGTGGCGGACGCCGACGCGAGCGCGGCCAAGGCGGTCGAGCTCGGCGGCCAGGCCGTGGGCGAGCCCTTCGACTCACCACACGGCAGGCAGGTGCGCCTGGTGGACGACCAGGGCGTGCCGTTCCTGGTCATCGCGCCGAACGAACAATCCGGCAAGCCGGAGGGCTGGGACGACTGAGCGGGCGGGCCGAGGGCACCGTTTCGACGCGGTGCCCCCGGCCCTGACGGTCAGTCTTCGGCGTCGACCCAGTCGAAGGTCTTGGTGACGGCCTTCTTCCAGTTGCGGTACTCGGATTCGCGGCGGGCGTCGTCCATCGCCGGGTCCCACTGCTTGTCCTGGGCCCAGTTGGTGCGGATGTCGTCTTCGGACTTCCAGAACCCGACCGCCAGCCCGGCGGCGTACGCGGCACCCAGCGCGGTGGTCTCGTTGACCACCGGGCGGATCACCGGCACGCCGAGGATGTCGGCCTGGAACTGCATGAGCAGCTCGTTGACGACCATGCCGCCGTCCACCTTGAGCGACTTCAGCGGGACGCCGGAGTCGGCGTTCATCGCGTCGATCACCTCGCGTGACTGGAAGGCGGTCGCCTCCAGCACCGCGCGGGCCAGGTGTCCCTTGTTGACGAACCGGGTGAGCCCGACGATCGCGCCGCGAGCGTCGGATCGCCAGTAAGGAGCGAACAGACCCGAGAACGCCGGGACGAAGTACGCGCCGCCGTTGTCTTCGACGCTGCGCGCGTGCTCCTCGATCTCGGCCGCGGTCCCGATCATGCCGAGGTTGTCACGCAGCCACTGCACCAGCGAACCGGTGACGGCGATGGAGCCTTCCAGCGCGTAGATCGTGTCGTTCGAACCGATCTTGTAGCAGACCGTGGTGAGCAGCCCGTTCTGCGACATCACCTTTTCGGTACCGGTGTTGAGCAGCATGAAGTTGCCGGTGCCGTAGGTGTTCTTGGCTTCGCCGGGGGAGAGGCAGGCCTGGCCGAACGTCGCGGCCTGCTGGTCGCCCAGGATGCCCGCGATCGGCACGCCGGCCAGCGCGCCCTTCTCGCGGACCTTGCCGTACTCCTCGGACGAGGAGCGGATCTCCGGCAGCATGGACAGCGGGATCGTCATCTCGGCGGCGATCTCGGGGTCCCACTGCAGCGTGTCGAGGTCCATCAGCATGGTGCGGGAGGCGTTGGTCGGGTCGGTGACGTGCACGCCGCCGTCGGGCCCGCCGGTCATGTTCCACAGCACCCAGGTGTCCATGTTGCCGAAGATCAGGTCACCGGCTTCGGCCTTCTCGCGCGCCCCTTCGACGTTGTCGAGGATCCACTTGACCTTCGGCCCGGAGAAGTACGTCGCGAGCGGGAGGCCGACCTTGTCGCGGTAGCGCTCCTGACCGCCGCCGAGGTTGCCGAGTTCGGTGACGATCCGGTCGGTGCGGGTGTCCTGCCAGACGATCGCGTTGTACACCGGCCTGCCGGTCGTCTTGTCCCAGACCAGCGCGGTCTCGCGCTGGTTGGTGATGCCGACGGCGACGATGTCCTTGGTGTGCAGGTCGGCCTTGGCGATGGCGCCCGCGGCGACCGCGCGGGTGTTCTCCCAGATCTCCTCGGCGTTGTGCTCGACCCAGCCCGCCTTCGGGAAGATCTGCTCGTGTTCCTTCTGGTCGACGGCGACGACCCGGCCTTCGTGGTTGAAGATCATGCACCGTGTCGAAGTGGTGCCCTGGTCGATCGCTGCTACGTACGAAGTCATGTGTGCTCCAGGAAATTCTCGGGCGGGCGATCAGGTCAGGTTGTGCACGAGGAGGTACAGGAGCGCGGCGAGGGCGCCACCGACGAGCGGGCCGACGACCGGGATCCACGAGTAGCCCCAGTTGGCGTTCGCCTTGTTCCGGATCGGCATCAGGAACGCGTACGCGATCCGGGGGCCGAGGTCACGAGCCGGGTTGATGGCGTAGCCCGTCGGCCCACCGAGGGAGGTACCGATCACGAGGACCACGAACGAGACGCCCGCGTAGCCCAGGGCGGCGTTGCCGAAGTTCGGGGTCCCGCCGTCGCCGGCGGCGAACGTCGGGCTGAGCAGGATCCAGGCCACCAGGACGAAGGTGCCGATGATCTCGGTGACGAGGTTCCAGACCCGGTTCGGGATCTGCGGTGCGGTGGAGAAGATGCCGAGCGTGTTCTCCGGCTCGGGGTGGTCGTCGAACTGGAGCTTGTAGGTCGCCCAGCACAGCAGCGCGCCGATGATGGCGCCGGCCATCTGCCCGATGAAGTAGAAGGGCACGTCGGCCCACTTGGTCTTGTCCGCGATGGCGAGCCCGAGGGTCACCGCGGGGTTCAGGTGCGCGCCACTCGGCGCGGCGATGCTGGCGCCGGTGAAGACGGCGAACGCCCAGCCGAAGTTGATGAACAGGATTCCGCCGTTGTTGCCGTTGGTCTTGCGCAGCACGTGGTTCGCGACCACACCGTTGCCGAGCAGGATCAGCGCCGCTGTTCCCAGTAGTTCCCAGACGATTATTGCTCCAGCACTCACCGCTGTACCTCCACACTGGCCACACTGGACACTCTGCGCAAGGCCGATCACGGCGTGCCACGGCACCGTTGCCGACCCACGTCCGGGCGACGTTACCCGGGCGTAGAAGCCTGGTCCAAGGACCGGCTAGCGCAATCTTTTCAAGATCGCGGAGGGTTACGCCACATGTGTCCTCCGCGAACGGGCGGAGGATCACCAGGTCGTGCGATGCTGGAAGCCTCGCCGGCTCGAGGAGGACTGTCACGTGGCAAGCGCGCAGCACGCAGCGGAGACGAACCCGGCTCGACTGGGCCCGCGGAAGCGGGAGGAGACCTGGCAGCGGCTGGGCAAGGAGACCTTCGACGTCGTCGTGATCGGCGGCGGCGTGGTCGGCGCGGGCACGGCGCTGGACGCCGCCACCCGCGGGCTGCGGGTCGCGCTCGTCGAGGCGCGGGATCTCGCTTCGGGCACGTCGAGCCGGTCGAGCAAGCTCTTCCACGGCGGCCTGCGTTACCTGGAACAGCTCGAATTCGGGCTCGTCCGGGAAGCGCTTCGCGAACGCGAGCTGATGCTGACGACGATCGCACCCCATCTGGTGAAACCGGTCAGTTTTCTCTACCCGCTGACCCACCGCGTCTGGGAACGGCCCTACACCGCCGCCGGCCTGCTGATGTACGACACGATGGGCGGCGCCAAGAGCGTCCCGGGCCAGAAGCACCTGACCCGCGCGGGCGCGCTGCGGATGGTGCCGGCCCTCAAGCGGTCCGCGCTGATCGGCGGGATCCGCTACTACGACGCCCAGTCCGACGACGCCCGCCACACCATGACGGTGGCGCGGACGGCGGCGCACTACGGCGCGATCGTGCGGACGTCGACCCAGGTCGTCGGCTTCCTGCGCGAAGCCGACCGCGTGTCCGGCGTGCGCGTGCGCGACGTCGAAGACGGGCGCGAGACGGAGATCTCGGCGGCCGTCGTGATCAACTGCACCGGCGTCTGGACCGACGAACTGCAACGCCTGTCGGGCGGCCGCGGGCGGTTCCGCGTGCGGGCGAGCAAGGGCGTGCACATCGTCGTCCCGCGCGACCGGATCGTGTCGGAGTCGGGGATGATCCTGCGCACCGAGAAGTCGGTGCTGTTCGTCATCCCGTGGCGCAATCACTGGATCGTGGGCACCACGGACACGGACTGGAACCTCGACCTCGCGCACCCGGCGGCGACCAAGCACGACATCGACTACCTGCTGGAGCACGTCAACAGCGTCCTGGCGACGCCGTTGACGCACGACGACATCGAAGGTGTGTACGCGGGGCTTCGCCCGCTGCTGGCGGGGGAGAGCGAAGAGACGTCGAAGCTTTCGCGCGAGCACGCGGTGGCACGGGTGGCGCCGGGCCTGGTCGCGATCGCGGGCGGCAAGTACACGACCTACCGGGTGATGGCGGCGGACGCCGTCGACGCGGCGGCGGTCGACCTGCCGGGCCGCTCGCAGCCGTCGATCACGGACAAGGTCCCGCTGATCGGCGCGGACGGCTACCACGCGCTGGTGAACCAGGCCGACCACCTGGCCGCGGAGCACGGCCTGCACCCCTATCGGGTGAGGCACCTGCTGGACCGCTACGGCTCGCTGGTGCACGAAGTGCTGGGTCTCGCCGAGGGCCGCCCGGAACTGCTCAAGCCGATCGAGCACGCACCGGACTACCTGGGCGTCGAGGTGGTGTACGCGGCCGCGCACGAGGGCGCGCTGCACCTGGAGGACGTCCTGGCCCGCCGCACGCGCATCTCGATCGAGTACGCCCACCGCGGCGTCGACTGCGCGGAGCAGGTCGCGGACCTGGTGGGCGAGGTCCTCGGCTGGGCCCCCGAAACGGTGAAGCGCGAGGTCGAGGTCTACCGGGCGAGGGTCGAAGCGGAACGCGAGTCCCAGTCCCAGCCGAACGACGAAGCGGCGGACGCGTTGCGGATCGCGGCCCCGGAGGCCCGCTCGGGCATCGTGCCGCCGATCAGCTGACCGGCGGCTCGTCTCGGCGTGGCCCGATCGCCCACTGCCTGACGGCCCGGCGTTGTCCACAGGCCCGCCGGCTTGTGGACAACTCCGGCGCCGACGTCCTTTCGGCCCGATTTCGTCCGAGGGCGCCGATAGACTGGCCTAGGGGCCGCCCCCCAGGGATGGGTGGGGGAGTTTCGGCCGGGCGGCGGCGATGGATGGCGATGGCGATCGCCGGTGACGCCGGTTGCTGGAGGCGAGCCGTCGCTGGCGACCCTGGTTGGTGCTGGCGGCTGCTGGCGGCGAGCGATCGCTGGCGACGCTGATCGGCCCTGGCGGCGAGCGGTCGCTGGTGATCGGCGGTGGCGCCGCTGATCGGCGCTGGCGGCAGCCGGCGGTGAGCGATTGCCGGCGATGGTGATGGCCGCGGCGATCGACGGTGGCCGGCGGCAGGTGGTCGCCGACGGCGCTGATCGGTGATGGTGGCGGAAGGCGATCGCCGACCGCGCTGATCGGTGATGGTGGCAGCAGGCGATCACCGGCGGCGTCTGGCGGCGGGCGATGGTCCCGGCTGTGGCCGCCGTGGCTCAGGATGTGCGGTGCCAGCGGATCAGGCGCTCGCCCGTCGGGGCCGGGTGGTCTTCGGGGCCCAGCAATGTGAAGCCGCAGCGCTCCGCGACGATTGCCGATGCCGCGTTGCTCTCCTCGTAGCGGTAGCTGACCTCCGTCAGCCCCAGGCCGCCGAAACCGAAGCGCAGGGCGGCGTTCAACGCCGTTGTCGCGATGCCCTTGCCTCGCTCGGCCGGGTGGACCCAGATCGTCGCCTCGGCGTAGGCCGTGTCCAGGTTCAGCTCGCGCAGGCCCACTTCGCCCAGGAGCCGTCCCGACGTCGGCTCCGCGATCGCCCACGAACAGCGCTCGTCGCCCGCCCACTGCGCCGCGCGCAGGGTGACGTACTCCGTCGCTTCGTCGAGGGTGCGCAGGCGATAGTTCAGGACGTACTTGCGGTGCGTCGGGTCGGCGAACGCCTCCATCAGGACCGCGCGATCGTCGATGTGCCGGTCGGCGCGCAGCTGGCGCAGGTAGTACGTCCCCGCGTTGATCTCCACCGGTTCCACTCGATCCAGCCTAGCCAGGCCGGGAGCACGGTGCTCCCGGCCCGGTGGTCAAGGCGCTGTCCAGGCAGGAACCGTGCCCGGTTGCGCAGGCAGCGGGCGCCGGATCACGGCACCCCGCCCAGGTCCCGCGATCCGTCGTCGCGAAACCGGCGAGCCGTCGTCGGCCGCGACGCGGGGTTCGATCACGGTGTAGCCGCTCGGGGCCCGGACCACGACAGGCGCCACGGCCCGCACCGGAACCGGCAATCTGCCGAAACGGGTCAGCGCCGCGAGGACCGGCGGAACGAGACGTGGTTCGGCCGGAGTCAGAGCAAGCCGCGGCGGTAGGCCTCGCCGACCGCCGCCGCGCGGTCGTTCACGCCGAGCTTGGCGTACGCGTTCAGCAGGTGGGTCTTCACGCTCGCCTCGCTGATGAACAGCCGGCTCGCCGCCGCGCGGTTCGTGGCTCCTTCCGCCACCAGCCGCAGGACCTCCAGCTCACGGCGGGTCAGCGGGCCGGCCCGGCGAAAGCCACCCAGCACCCGGCCGGCGACGCTCGGCGCCAGCACCGGCTCCCCGCGGGCGGCGGCGCGGACGGCGTTCAGCAGGTCCGCGACCGGGGCGTCCTTCAGCAGGTAGCCCGTCGCGCCGGCCTCGATCGCCGGGAGGACGTCGGTCTCCGCGTCGTACGTCGTCAGGACCAGGACGCGCACCGCGGGGTGGGAGACGGCGAGTCGGCGGATCGCGCCGACGCCGTCCAGTTCCGGCATGCGCAGGTCCATCAGCACGACGTCGGGGTGGTGCCGGGCCACGAGGGCCAGGGCCTCCAGCCCGGACGCCGCCTCGCCGACGACCTCGATGTCCGGCTCGCCGGTGAACGCGCCGCGCAGGCCGTCGCGGACGACCGGGTGGTCGTCGGTGACGAGGACCCGGATCACGGTATGGCCGGGAGGGCCGGGACCTGGGCGTTGACCGCTGTGCCGCTACCCGGTGCGCTCTCGACCGACAACGTCCCGGCCACCCGCTGGACTCGGTGGCGCATCGTCTCCAGCCCGAAGCCGGTGCCCTCACCGCGGTCACCGGGACTGAAGCCGACGCCGTCGTCGACGACGTCGAGCAGCACCACTTCGTCCGAATAGGACAGTGTCAGCCCGATCCGGGACGCCTTCGCGTGCTTCTCCGCGTTGGCCAGCGCTTCCTGCGCGACGCGGTAGAGCGTGACCTCCACTTCGGGCAGCAGCGGCCGGACGTCGCCGGTGGTTTCGGCGCGCACCACCACTCCGGACGTCTCGGCGACGCGGTCCGCCAGGTCGGAAAGCGCTTCCGGCAGCAGCCGGGAGCCGGCCAGTGGTTCGGGCCGCAACGCCTGCACCGCGCGCCGCGCTTCGCTGAGGCTGTCGCGGGCCAGGGTGCGCACCTGCGCGAGCCGCCGGTCGCGGTCCGGGCCGTCCTCGCGGTCGGCGGCCTGCAGCTGAGTGACGATCCCGGTCAGGCCCTGGGCCAGCGTGTCGTGGATTTCGCGGGCCATCCGCTGCCGTTCGTCGAGCACGCCGGCTTCGCGCGCCCGGGTCAGCAGCTGCGCGTGCAGGCCCGCGTTCTCCGCCAGCGCGGCCTCCAGCCGCGTGTTCGTCTTGCGCCGCTTTTCGCTTTCCGCGCCGACGAACCAAGCCGCGTACAGCAGCGGCCCGGCGACCGAAGCGACCAGCACCCACACCGGGCTCTGCCGGTCGGAGCCGGTGACGAGCATCGGCAGCACGGCGGTCGCGGCCACCGCGAAGAACCCCCAGCGGGCCGGGAACAGCACGAACGCGAGCGGATAGCCGAACGACGCGAAGCCGGTGAACACGTCGTTGCGCGCGACCAGCACGAGCGCGGCGGCGAGGACCCCGGCGTAGTAGCCGGCGGTCAGCCACGGGTGCGCCGTCCGGTGCGGGAACAGCGGGATCAGCAGCGGCAGCCACGCCGCGGTGAGCAGGACGACGACCAGCGTGGTGCCCCAGTCCGCGTCCCGACCCGCCGCGAAGAACGCGCACACGGCGAGCCCCACGAGGCCGACACCGGTGAAGATCGGCCCGGCCAGCCGCTCGCCCCGGGCGTCGAGCGCGCCGGGCACCACGCCCATCATGGGCCGATTCTCGCAGGTTCAGCGCCGGCGGCGGAGCCCCGCGAGCATCGCGATCACCAGCGGCAGCGCGATCGAGATGATCAGCAGCCGCCCCCGGCTGAGGATGAGCACCGCGATCGCGACGACGATGGCGATCGGCACCGCGCTCGCGTTCAGGAAGCGCGTCACGTTGCTTTCGCCGGTCACGACCGGGACGCCGGGCGCGGCGGCGCCCCCCACCAGGGCGCTGGGCCGTGGTGAGGGCAGGTCGTCGAACAGCGGGATGAGCTCGCTGACCCGCTTGGCCGCGGTGACCTTCGCGGAGCGGGTGCCGTACTCGTCGATGTCGAGGCGCCCGGTGCGGACGTGTTCTTCGAGGACGTCGAGGGCGTCTTGCCGCTCCTCGTCGCTCAGGCGCATGTCGCTCACGGCTGGGTCAGCGGCCCAGTTCGCGCCGGCGGTCGCGGTAGGAGTCCCGCATCTCGCGGCGGCGCTCCCGGTCGTGCAGGTGCCGCTCGTGGTGGTCGTGGTGGTTCTGGTCGTGGTTCCAGCCGTGGCCCCACATCGACTTGCCGATCACGGTGAGCCCGATCGGGACGAAGATGATCGGCCAGGCCAGCGTGCCGGTGGCGATCAGCGCGATCGCCGCGATGAAGGCCAGCGGCACGATCGCGGCGAGGAACCGCTGCGCCGGTGCCCAGTTCTCGGGCGAGCCGGAGCCCCGCCGCGCGGGCGCGGCCGGCTGGTCCGGCTCGGACGCGGCGACGGCGGCCTGCGGCGTTTCGTCGTAGCGGGGGTGGGGGGTGGGCAGATCCGCGAAGATCTCGGTGAGCTCGCCGCGCGTCTTGGCCGCGGTGATGCGGGCCGAGCGTTCGCCGTACTCGTCGATGTCGATCCGCCCCGCGGTCATGTGCTCACCGAGCGCGGTCAACGCGGACTCGCGGTTCTGGTCGCTGATCCGCAGCTGCGGAGACGGGACTTCGGTCACGTGCTCGATGGTAGGCCGCCTCGGGGGCGGCCCACCACGACATCTGTAACGAACTGTCCTACTTGATCTCGAGAAGCTGCGTGCCCTGCGTCACGGCGGCGCCGACTTCGACCGAAAGGCCGGTGACGGTGCCCGCTTTGTGCGCGGTGACCGGGTTCTCCATCTTCATCGCTTCGAGGACGACGATCAGCTCGCCGGCCTCGACCGACTGGCCCTCCTCGACGGCGACCTTGACGATGGTGCCCTGCATCGGCGCGGTGACCGCGTCACCGCTCACCGCGGCCTTGCCGCCGCCGGCGCGCTTGCGCGGCTTCGCCTTGACGGCCGTACCGCCACCGCCACTGCCGCTTTCGAGCGCGAACCCGCCGGGCAGCGACACCTCGAGGCGGCGCCCGCCGACCTCGACGACGACGTTGTGGCGGGGCTCCTCCTCGGGCGCCTCGACGTCGGGCGCGACGAACGGCTCGATCTTGTTGTCGAACTCCGTCTCGATCCAGCGCGTGTGCACGCTGAAGCCGTTCTCGTCGCCGATGAACGCCGGGTCGTCGACGATCACGCGGTCGAACGGCAGCACCGTGGCCATGCCTTCGACGACCATCTCGGCCAGGGCGCGACGGCTGCGTTCCAGGGCGTTGTTCCGGTCCGAGCCGGTGACGATCAGCTTCGCCAGCATCGAGTCGAACTGGCCGCCGATCACGCTGCCGGACTCGACGCCGGAGTCGACCCGCACGCCGGGCCCGCTCGGCGCGAGGAACTTCGTCACCGTGCCCGGCGCGGGCAGGAAGCCGCGGCCGGCGTCCTCACCGTTGATGCGGAACTCGATCGAGTGACCGCGGGGCTCGGGGTCCTCGGTGATCCGGAGCTTCTCGCCGCGCGCGATGCGGAACATCTCGCGGACCAGGTCGAGGCCGGTGGTCTCCTCGGAGACCGGGTGCTCGACCTGCAGCCGGGTGTTGACCTCGAGGAACGAGATGGTGCCGTCGGTGGCGACGAGGTACTCGACCGTGCCGGCGCCGTAGTAACCGGCTTCCTTGCAGATCGCCTTCGCCGACTCGTGGATCCGGGCGCGCTGGTCGTCCGACAGGAACGGCGCGGGCGCCTCCTCGACGAGCTTCTGGTGCCGCCGCTGCAGCGAGCAGTCGCGGGTGCCGACGACGATCGCGTTGCCGTGCTGGTCGGCCAGCACCTGCGCCTCGACGTGACGCGGCTTGTCCAGGTAGCGCTCGACGAAGCATTCGCCGCGGCCGAACGCCGCGACGGCCTCGCGCGTCGCCGATTCGAACAGCTCCGGGATCTCTTCGCGGGTGCGCGCGACCTTCAGGCCACGCCCGCCGCCGCCGAACGCGGCCTTGATGGCCACCGGCAGCCCGTGCTCGTCGGCGAACGCGACGATCTCGCTCGCGTCCTTCACCGGCTCCTTGGTGCCCGGCACCAGCGGCGCGCCCGCGCGGGTCGCGATGTGCCGCGCGGTGACCTTGTCACCGAGGTCGCGGATGGCCTGCGGGCTCGGCCCGATCCAGGTCAGCCCGGCGTCGATGACCGCCTGGGCGAAGTCCGCGTTCTCGGAGAGGAAGCCGTAACCCGGGTGCACGGAGTCGGCGCCGGAGTGCTTCGCCGCGTCGAGGAGCTTGTCGACGGACAGGTAGCTCTCGGCCGCCGTGGTGCCGCCCAGGGCGAAGGCCTCGTCGGCCAGACGCACGTGTGGTGCGTCCCGGTCCGGATCGGCGTACACCGCGACGCTGGCGAGGCCAGCGTCCTTGGCGGCTCTGATCACGCGTACCGCGATCTCGCCCCGGTTGGCGACCAGGATCTTGGTCACCGGACCACCGGTGGATTCGCCGACCTGCTCGGCCACCCCGCACCTCCTGCGTCCCGACAGCTGCATTGCTGACCGCTCACGCGGTACGGGGGAGTCTACGGACAGGACGTCGCGAGTCTCTTGAGTGAGAGCTGAACCACGCTCAGACGGGGGCCGGGCTGTGCCGCAGCCCGGCCGGCAGCGGCGAGTCGAGCACGATCACGTCGTACGGGTTCGCGGCGTGGACCTTCGGCAGGTGCTCGGTGCTGACCAGCACCCACGGCTGGTGCTCGCCGCAGCAGTCGATCAGCCGGTCCAGCGCGGTGAAGGCGACCAGCGCGGTCCGGCCGTCCGGCGTGCGGCGCAGCTCGATCGACGCGCCTCCGGCCGCGCGGCTGGCGGGGCCGGTCGGGAGGTACAGAGCGGGAGGCAGGCTGGGGTTCGTCACCCGGACAACATAACCCGGTACTCTCCGCTACCGGTGGCCCCGTCGGGGCGTCACCCTTTGGTGGAGCCGCGGGGTGGCGGGCCCCGGGGATCCACCCCTGGGGGATTTCAGCCACACCCGCCGGGGCGCTGCCCACGCACGGTGGCGAAGCGGCTTACGCTCTGTCTCATGCGGACTTCGGCAGTGCGGACGCCTCGGTCGGCGCTGCTCACCGCCGTGCTCGCCGCGGTGGTCACCCTCGGCGCGATCGGCGCCGTGTTCCTGCTGCGCCCGCGCCCGGACGCGCCCGCGGACACCGTCACCGAGCCCGCGGCCGGCACCACGCCCCCGGCCGTGACCTGCGGTGGCGGCCCGTGCCGCCAGCTCGCGGCGATGACCGTCGGCGGGACGCCGGTGGTGCTGCTGACCGACGCGTCGGGTGGTTCGGCGCAGGTGCGCGTCGGCCCGGAGCCCGGCACGGTGTTCGACCTGTCGCTCGCGCAGCTGGGCGCCCGGCTCGACGCGAACTCGCTGACCTGCATCGACGGCGCCGCGCCCGCGTGCCTGATCCGCGGCGACGTCGGCGACGACGGCACCGGGGCCTACGGCGAGCTGCTGGTGCGCGGCGGGGGCGTGTGGCGCGACCCGGGCAAGCCGTACTTCGCCGACGCCGGGACCCTCTCGCTCTACGACGTCACGGCCGACGGCCGGCCCGACGTGATCGTGGTCCGCCACAACTGCCCGGACGCGGCGTCGGGCACGCCCCAGTGCCAGGCGTCGAAGGTGCTGGGCGAGGTGTACGACCTGGCGGGCACGTCGCTCGGCTGCACCCGCCAGGTGACGGCCCCGTCGGACCTGCGCGGCTGGCCGGACGTCCGCCTCACCCGCGCCGATCTGCGCGCCTGCCCCTGACCCGAGCGGGGTCAGGCGTGGGCGGGTTCGGTCTGGCGGGCCGCGGTGCCGTCGTCGCTGTGCTCCGGGTTGTCCGTCGGCGCGTTGAGGACCTCGTCGTCGAGGAGGCCTTCGCCGCGCGCCACGATCACCGGCACCGCGATCTGGCCGGCGACGTTCGTGGCCGTCCGCATCATGTCCATGATCGGGTTGACCGAGTAGATCAGCGCCAGGCCGATCGCCACCTGCTTGGCGTCGAGGCCGATGAACGACGTCGTCAGCGTGAACGCCGTCAGCCAGCCGGTGGTGCCGGCCGTCGCCAGTGCGCCGACCACCGCGACCACGACGATGCCGGCGTACTGCCAGAAGTTGAGCGACACCCCGGCCAGGTTCGCGACGAAGATCGCCGCGATCGCCGGGAAGACCGCCGCGCAGCCGTCCATCTTCGTGGCGCTGCCGAGCGGCGTCGCGAAGGCCGCGTACGCCGGCTGGACGCCGAGGTTCACCGCGGACTGGCGGGTCAGCGGCAGCGTCGCGGCGGACGACTGCGAAGCGAACGCGAACTGGATCGCCGTGCCCGCCTTCGCGAAGAACTTCACCGGGCTGACCTTCGCCACGAACCGCAGCAGGATCGGGTAGACGACGAACAGCACGAGCAGGCAGCCGACGTACACCGCGAGCGTCGTCGAGAACAGCGGGCGGAACAGCGCGTCGCCGTAGTTGGACACGGCCGCGCCGATCAGGCCGATGATGCCGAGCGGGGCGAGCCGGACGATCCAGCCGAGGTAGCGCTGGATGATCTCGAAGACGCTCGTCGTGAAGTCCACGAACGGCTTCGCGCGGTCACCCAGGCTGTACGCGGCGGCGCCGAGCACCAGCGCGAGGAACAGCACCTGCAGCGTCTCGCCGTCGGCGAAGGCCTTGAAGAAGTTCTCCGGCAGCAGTCCCTTGACGAACGCGCTCCACGAGCCCCAGCTGTCGACGCTCTTCGCGGCCCGGTCGGCGTTCTTCGCGGTGGCCTCGGCGCCGCCGAGGCCACCCGCGCCGGGGTTGAAGATCCGGCCGACGGCGATGCCGATCAGCGACGCGATGAACGACGTGATCGCGAACCACAGCACCGTCTTGCCGCCCAGGCGCGCGGCCGTCCGGCCGCCGCCCAGCCCGCGCAGGCTGGTGATGCCGACCACGATCGCCGTGAAGACCAGCGGGATCACCGCGACCTGCAGCAGCGTGGTGAAGATGGTGCCGATCTGGTCGAGGAGATCGGTCAGCCAGCCGGCCTCGGTCTGCCGTGCGACGACGCCCAGGAGGGCGCCGACGACGAGCGAGCCGAGAACCGCGGCCGCGAACACCCGCGGTTTGGTGTAGGTCCGTACGAAAGACACGGGGCGACTCCGGTGTTCGAAAGTTTCCTGGCCTGCCTGGTAAAGCCGACGTCAGGCAGGAGTGAACTCTTCCAAATCACCCCATCGTGTGGCGCGTTTCTCAGGATGCGGGAGGCCGCCAGAGATCCACGACACTCACGCCGACCTCGGCCAGCAGGCGGCGCGTCAACGGGAGGCTGAGGCCGATGACGCTGGTGTGGTCGCCGTCGAGGCCTTCGATGAACCAGCCGCCCAGGCCGTCGATCGTGAACCCGCCGGCCACCCGCAGCGGCTCGCCGGTGCCGACGTAGGCGTCGATCTCCGCCTCGCTCGGCGTGCCGAACCGGACGGTCGTCGACATCGAGCCGGACGCCTCCTTCGAGCGCGCGCCGCCGTCGAGCCGGACGACGGTGTGCCCGGTGAAGAGTTCACCGGTTGTCCCCGCCATCGCCGCCCAGCGCCGCCGCGCGGTGTCCGGATCGCCCGGCTTCCCGACCATGGCGCCGTGGATGTTCAGCATCGAGTCGCAGGCGACGACGACGGCGTCCGGGTGCGCCGCGGCGACCTGGTCGAGCACCGCGTCGGCCTTGGCCGCGGCGAGCGCCATGACCAGCTCGGCGGGCGTGGGATCGGGCAGCGAGGCGGCGACGGCGTCCTCGTCGACGCCGGAGACGAACACGGCCGGGTCGAGGCCGGCGGAGCGCAGGAGGGCGAGCCGGGCGGGGGACTGCGAAGCGAGGACGAAATGCACCCCCGGAACGTACCGGGACGCCTGTCGTGACCGAATTGTGACCGGCGCCACACCGCCGGGCGAGTTATTTTGTTGTGGCTCGCAACATATGGCGCGGAGGTGGCTCATGACCGTGCGTGTGACGGATTCTCCCGCGACGTCGCGATCCCCGTGGTGGACGAAGCGCCGGACGCCGAAGACCCGGGCCGCGGCTCGCCCGTCGTCCGGTTCGGCCCCCGCGGCGGCGCCACCCGCGACGAGCTGAGGACCAAGCCACCGCTCCCGCGGTCCGTGCGGACCCCCGGCCGGTACCCGACACCCGGGCCGGGGGTCCGCACGGTTTCTCCGAGACCCACGGAGACGACGAAGGCCGGCACCCCACGGGATGCCGGCCTTCGAACGTTCCGAGCCTCAGGTGGCGGTAGCGGCTTCCGGAGCCGCCGGAGCCGCGGTTTCCCAGCGCGGCTTGACCTTCCGCAGCATCGCCGCCGAGATGACGCCCAGCAGCAGCACGCCCATCGGCAGCAGCATCGTCGCGCGGGCCGCGTCCGTCAGTCCACTGTGGACCGCCTCGGTGGCCAGCCGGCCGGCCTGCGCGGCGATCTCCGCCGGCAGCCCCGGCGTCGGCGCCGGACCGCCCGACGAACCGAACTCACCCGTGCTCGCCGCGGCCTTGGCGATGCCCTCCGCGAACGGCGCCCGGTACTGCTCCGGCAGCTGCGAAGCCGCCTTCGTGGCTTCGTCCGCGATGGACGAGCTCACCTGCGCCTGCAGCATCACGCCGATCGCGGCGCTGCCGAGCACACCGCCCACCTGGCGTGACGTGTTGAAGATGCCCGACGCCGTCCCGGCCAGCCGCGGCTCGATCGAGCCCATCGTCATGTTGCTCATCGGCGAGAAGATGCAGCCGATGCCCAGGCCGCACACCAGCAGCGCCGGGATGAACGACCACGGGCTGCTGTCCGGCGACGCCTGCAGCGCGATGATCCCCAGCCCGGCCGCGAGCGCGGCGAGCCCGAACATCACCAGGTACTTGCCGTTGACCTTGTCCGAGGCGCGACCGACGAACGGCGCCGCGATCCCGGACAGCAGCGACATCGGCGCGGTCAGCAGGCCGGCCATGGTCGGGGTCAGCCCGAGCACCGACTGGATGTAGATGACCAGCGGCAGGAACATGCCGGTCATCGCGAAGCCGACCGTTGTCGCGGTCAGTGTCCCGGCCGAGAAGTTCCGGTTCGAGAACACCTGCAGCGGCAGGAGCGGCTCTCGCTTGTTGAACCGTTGCCACACCACGAAAGCCACCAGCAGCAGCACGCCGGCGCCGATGATCTCGAACACGGTGATCCCGCCCCAGACCGTGCCCCAGTCGTACTGCTGGCCGTTCTGGACGCCGAACACGATCAAGAGCAGCGCCAGGCTCGAGAGCACGATGCCCACGACGTCGAACGCGTGCGAGTGCTTCGGCTGCCAGTCCGGCACCAGCAGCACCGTCAGGACGATGGCGATCACGCCGATCGGCACGTTGACGAAGAAGATCCACTCCCAGCCGAGGTGGTCCACCAGCACGCCGCCGAGCAGCGGGCCCGCGATCGTCGCCAGTCCGGCGACGCCGCCCCACATGCCCATCGCCGGGCCGCGCTTGGCCGGCGGGAACAGGTGCGTGATGAACGCGAGCGTCTGCGGCGTCATCAGCGCGGCGCCGAGACCCTGCACGGCGCGCGCGGCGATCAGCATCTCGACGTTGCCGGACAGGCCGCACCACAGCGACGCGCCGGTGAACACGACCAGCCCGGCGAGGAACACGCGCTTCGGGCCGAAGCGGTCCCCGAGGCGGCTGGTGAACAGCATCGGCACGGCGTAGGTGAGCAGGTAGACGCTGATCACCCAGACCACGGCGTTCAGCCCGGCGTTCAGCTCGCGCAGCATGGTCGGGATCGCGATCGACACGATGGTCGTGTCGAGCAGGATCATGAAGAAACCGAGGCACAGCGCGCTGAGCGCCGCCCACGGGTTAGCTTGTCTTGCGTTCATCGTCGTCTTCCCTGGTGATGAGCGTGAGGTGCGGTGGGTCGCACTCCTGGAACGGGATCCGCCCGGAGCGCAGGTCTTCGTGGAGCCGCTCGGTCCACGCGAGCTCGAACTTGCGGCGGTCGCAGCTGAACCGCCAGTCCAGCCAGTAGATCTCCGGCGTCTTGTCCTCGATGAGGCTCCGCACGACCGCGTCGTCGGCGGCGACCGCGGCGCGCAGGCGCACCATCCGGTTCTCCAGCTCGACGAGTGACGTCTCGCGCCCCAGTTCGTCGATCACGGCGAGCCCGGAGAGGTACGCGGGGAACTCCTGGGCGAGGTCGCCGAGCAGTTCGCGGCCGCGCTGGTTGAACACGTCGAGTCCGGTCGGCGTCATCCCGTAGACGGTCCGTTCGGGCCGCCGGCCGTCGCGCTGCGTGTCGACGACCTGGATGTAGTTGTCGCGTTGGAGGCGCTCCACGGTGTGGTAGAGCGAGCCCGCCTTCACGTTGACGCGGGTGCTCACGTACCGCTCGCGCATGAGCTGGGCCATCTCGTACGGGTGCATGGGCTTCTCGTGCAGCAGCTCCAGCACGGCGAGGCCGAGGGGGGTCAGCTTGGCCGAAGCCATGATCGTTGGTCCCTCCGGGTGACTCCGAGTCGTTTATTCCACGTGGACTATACGGCGCAGACTATCCGGCAGTCCACGGCGATTTCTGTGACCGTGCGTACACGGCGTGAAAATGCCGTGAGGGGCACCTTCAGGGACTCAGCGTCCCTGAAGGTGCCCCTCACGGCTTCTCTCAGAAGGGCCAGTCGGCATTCCGGCCCGCTTCCAGGAGCGGGATCATCCGGAACGCCTGGTCGGTCAGGCCCCCGAACGTGTGCCGGTGCGCGGTCCCGGACGGCGCGTGGCCGAGCCGGTACCCGGCCAGGTTCCACGTGTACAGCGGCACCTGGGCGGGCAGCGCCGGCCCGACGTCGCCGTACGAGGCCTGCTCGTCGGTGAGGATGACCACGCGGTCGTGCCGCGCGAAGTACTTCTTCACCGCGGCCTCGGTGTCGGTGCCGTTGCCGATGAAGTAATCACCGGACTTCCAGCTCTCGACGTCGGACAGCAGCGAACCGCCCTTGCGCAGCTTGAACACCTTCGAGCCCGGCCGCGGCCCGAAGCGGCTCGAGAACGACACGACGTCCGCGTCCGCGCACCGCCGCGCGAGCGCCAGCCCGAACACCGCGGCGGCGTCCCAGCGCATCAGGCTGCCGTCCTTGCTGAAGCCCGCGTTCATCGACGCCGACGTGTCGACGAGGATCAGCGTGCGGCCCCGCAGCTCCGGCACGTTCGCCAGCGAGTGCGAGATCGCCTGCTCCAGCGCCCACGCCCACCGCAGCGACGGCGCCGCCCGGTAGGCCGACAGGAACCGCATCGGCAGCTGCCGCGACTTCGCGACCTGCGCCGGCGCGGCCAGCCGCCGCGCGACCCGCAGCGCGACGTCGTCCGAGACGCCCGCCTCGTCGAAGTTGCGCAGGTTCCGCAGCTGGGCCATGTACCCCATCGACGGGATCAGCGCCTCCCAGACGCACGCGTCGAGCGGACCCTGCAGCCAGCCGGCGACCGACTCCCACGTCATGCCCGCGCCGCGCAGCACGTCCGCCGCGTCCGGCCGGTCGAACAGCGCCCGGCGGCGGCCGGCGTCCCACGACAGCAGTTCGGCCCGCGCACGCAGCACGGCGAGGCTTTCGGGGACGGCGTTGCCGCGGCCGTGCCGCTCGTCGAGGACGTGCCGGAACAGCGCGCCCTGGGCGTCGTCGCGCTTGACCGGGTGGGTCAGCTCGAGGACGTCGGCGAAGCGGAACGCCCGCGTCGCGGAGTCCCACTTGACGGAAGCGCGCTCGTCGAACAGCCGCGCGGCCGCGTCGGCGATGCCGCGCTTGACCGGCTTCGGCACGTTCTTGCCGTGCACGGAAGTCCAGTACGCGAGCAGCTCACCGGGCTCGTCGGCCCGCTGCAGCACGCTGTCGACGACCTGGCGGGCCAGCCCCTCGAGTCCCGCGTCCCGGCGCGCCTTGGCGAACTCGGCCGCGCCGACGAGCGCCGCGGTGCGCAGGTTCGCTTCGGTGCGCAGCCAGCGCAGGAACCGCGCCGTCCACTGTGGATCCTCAAGGGTGGCGCGCTGCACGAGCTCGGCGTACCGGGTGTCGCGCGTGGTCGCGGTCTCGTAGAAGGTGTGCTCGCCGACGAAGTTGGTCACGGCGAGCAGGAAGAGCTCGGACCGCGTGTCGCGCGCGTACCCGGCGCCGCCCTGGTGGGTGACGCCGGAAGGCGTGGCCTCGCCACGGACCGGCGAGGTCGCGGCGGGCGCGCGTGCGGTGTTGAACTTGGTCATTTCTCCCCCCTTTGTGGTGGGAGCCACGACCACAGCAGTGCCCGAGATCGAAGTCGGTGAAGGTACGGTTGCTGCTCTGCCGTTGAGCTACTGGACCGTGAAGTGGTCCGGGAGGGATTCGAACCCCCAACCTGCCCATTAGGAGTGGAAGTAACCCTCGCCTGCGCACCGGGCACTGGTGAAGTCGTGGCTCCCGAGATCTGTTGTGGCTCGCGGTTTCTCGTTTACAGCAAGAAGTAACCGTGGGCCTCGCACCGGGAGTGCGTCTGAAGTGAAGGTAGCAAGTGGCGCCGGCCTCGGAAACTGATTTTCGCCGGCCGAGATACCTGTACTATAGTACGAGTACCCGTACTATAGTACAGACATTGTGAGAGCGTGATGGAGCTGAACAGGCCACTGGCCACGGTGACGCCGACACTGGACGGTGACGTGCTCGCTGTGCTGGCGGGCAACGAGGTGACCTTCACGACCGGTCAGCTGCACCGGATCCTGGGCAGGCACTCGGAGGAGGGGATCCGGAAAGTTCTTCAGCGGTTGACCGGGCAGGGGATCGTGCGGGCCGACCGTGTCGGTAACGCCTTCGCCTACCGGTTCAACCACGACCACCTCGCCGCGGAGCACATTGCCGCCCTGGCGGGGTTGCGCGGAAAGCTGCTGGCGCGCATCGAAGCCGCATTGGATTCCTGGAAGCCGAAACCGAGGTACGGGGCGGTGTTCGGTTCGGCCGCGCGCGGCTCGATGACCGTCGAGAGCGACATCGACCTGCTGCTGGTTCGGCCGGACGGCGCCGACGAAGATCGCTGGGCCCTTCAGGTCGACGCCTTGGCTGCCGATGTCTCCCGCTGGACGGGTAATGACGCCCGGGTCCTTGAATTCACCGTGGCCGAAGTCGCGAGCCGCGGCCGGGACGAGCCGGTTCTCGCCGACGTGCTGCGCGAGGGGCTCACCGTTGCCGGCCGTCACGCCTGGCTGGCCGGGCAGGTGCGAAAGAGAAAGAGCTGAAGTGCGAACCAAGAGATGTAGCCAGGAGATCTTGCGTGGCCGCCTTGCGAAGGCTGAGCAGTTCTGGGAGGTGGCAGGCCTGGTTCGGGATCTCGTCGAGGAGCAAGACCCCAGCGAGATCGGGGACGCTTACGTGACACTTTGTGTGCACGCGGGTATCGCGGTCGCTGATGCTCTCTGCTGCGCCGGGTTGGGTGAGCATGCCCAGGGAGAAAGCCATAACGAAGCGGTGGAACTCCTGGGCAGGGTGGACAAGGACGCTGCTCGGGCGTTGCGGGCGCTCTTGGCGTTGAAGACCAAGGCGGGTTATAGCCACACCTCGGCTACGGCGGAAGAGTTCAAGCGGGCAGGCCGCAACGCGGAGGCCCTCCTGCTGCGAGCCCGGCGGGGCTCGTCATCCTGACCTTCTTGTGTAGTTCGTGGTAAGAACTATGTATAGTCAGTTCGTAGCACGAACTAACAACTGGGAGGAATCATGGTGCTCTTCGGCATCGGCGGCTCGACGGCGACGGCCGCCGCGGTCGCGACGGTCGAGCAGGCCGTCCGAGCCGACCGCGGCGGGCTTGATCTGTTCACCGTCTCCGATCACCCGTACTACGCCGATCGCCTCGACGCCTACGCCGAGATCGGGGTTGTTCTCGGGCGCACCGAACGGATCTCCGGGCTGGTCAGCGTCACCAACCTGCCGACGCGGCCCGCGCCGATGCTCGCTCGCACCGTCACGTCGCTGTCCGCGCTGAGCGGTGGGCGGATCGTGCTGGGGATGGGTGCCGGCGGGCTCTGGGACGACATCGCGCGGCTCGGTGTCGGCAAGCTCAGCCCCGGGGACGCCGTGCGCGCGTTCGAAGAGGGGATCCGGCTCGTCAAACAGCTCGGCGGCGGCGGGGAGCCGGTGACCTTCGACGGCGAGTTCTACCAGGTCACCGCTCTGGCGCCCGCGGGAGAAAAGATCCCGCCGGTGTGGACCGGCTCGGTCGGGCCGAAGTCGCTCGCCGTCACCGGGCGGGTCGCCGACGGGTGGATGCCCGGCCACGCCGCGGACTGGCTCAGTGAGCGCTACCGGACGTCGAGGCCGGTGCTCGATCAGGCCGCGCAGGACGCGGGCCGCGATCCCGCGGACGTCGTCACCGTCTACAACTTCCCCGGGCGCATCACGGCCGAGCCGCTCACGAAGACCCGCGGTGACGACGGCCGGTGGATCGGCGGTTCGCCGGCGCAGTGGGTCGAGGAGCTGACCGGCGCGGTTCTGGAGCACCACGCCGAAGGGTTCGTGCTGTTCGGGCCCGGTGGCCGGCCGCCCACCAACGACGACGTCGCGCGCTGGGCGGAAGAGATCGCGCCCGCCGTGCGCGAGGCCGTCGCGAAGTAGGCTGGCCTGATGGAGGCTCTCGGTGTGGTGGCCGGACTCGTGCGGTCGTCGTTCCTGGTGAACGCCGTCTACGCCGAGTCCGCGCGCTCGTACGGGCTCACCGTGCAGCAGGGCCAGCTGCTGTGCGTGCTGATGGCGCAGCCGTACGGCATGGGTGACCTCGGCGCGACCCTCGGCCTCGAGAAGTCCAGCCTCACCGGCCTGGTCGACCGCGCGGTCCGGCGCGGGCTCGTGCGCCGCGAGCCCGTCCCGGACGACCGCCGCGCGGTGCAGGTGGTCCTGACCGGCGAAGGCCGCGAGCTCGCGGAGGACTTCTACGCGGCGACGTGCCGCCGGGTCGAAGAACTCGCGACCGGCCTGCCGGCGGCGGACCGCGACCTGCTGGCGACGCTGCTGGGGCGCGTGGTCCAGGACAACGAGGTCCCGACGGTGTTCCTCGACGCGCGCTGATCCCGACTTTCGTCGGGGCGTGGCGGGGGTACGTTGCCGGAAGTTCACCGGCTGGTTCGCACCTACCGCCGGGAGGACCTCTTCTTCGCTCGTCACAGTGATGTCGCCCAGGTCCCATCGCCGAGGAGCACCTATGAAGCGCCTCATTCCGCTCGCTGTCGCCACGCTCGCCGCGGGTTTGCTGAGCACTCCCGCGCACGCCGCCGTCACCCACCGGATCCTCTTCGACAACACCAAAGCCGAGACCGCCGGCAACGCCGACTGGATCATCGGCACGTCGCAGCCCGACCCGACCGGGCAGAACTCCGCGCCGCAGAAGGAAAGCGACTGGACCGGCGCGCTCTCGGCGTGGGGCGTCGCGCTGCAGAAGACCGGGCAGTACAGCCTGAAGACGTTGCCCGCGGGCAACACGATCACCTACGGCACGTCGAACGCGCTGGACCTCAAGAACTTCGACGAATTCGTGCTGCCGGAGCCGAACGTCGTCTTGAGCGCCGCCGAAAAGACGGCCGTGCTGAAGTTCGTGCAGAACGGCGGCGGCCTGTTCCTGATCTCGGACCACACCGGCAGCGACCGCAACAACGACGGCTGGGACTCGCCGAAGATCATCAACGACCTGATGACGAACAACGGCGTCGACAACACCGACCCGTTCGGCTTTTCGGTCGACCTGAAGAACGTCGCCAGCGATCATCCGGTGGCCATCACCGACTCGTCGAACCCGGTGCTGAACGGCTCGTTCGGCGCGGTGAAGAAGAGCCTGATCGCCAACGGCACGACGTTCACGCTCAAGCCTGCCGACAACCCGGACGTCAAGGGCCTCGCGTACCTGAGCACGTCGTCGCCGGGCAACACCAACGCTTTCTTCGTGACGAGCACGTTCGGCTCGGGCCGCGTCGCGATCTGGGGTGACAGCTCGACGATCGACGACGGCACCGGCCAGTCCGGCAACACGCTCTACAACGGCTGGACCGACTCCACGGCCGACAACGCCGCTCTCGGCCTCAACGCGACGGCGTGGCTCGCGGGCAGTGGCACGACCACCCCGCCGCCGACCGGCTGCAGCGCCGGCCAGCTGCTCGTCAACCCCGGCTTCGAATCGGGCAACACCGGCTGGACGGCGTCGGCGAGCGTCATCGGCCAGCACGCCTCCGACGCGCCCGCCCGCAGCGGCTCGTGGAACGCCTGGCTCGACGGCTACGGCACCGCCCACACGGACACGCTGAGCCAGACCGTCACGCCGCCGGCCGGCTGCTCGTCGTACACGTTCTCGTTCTGGCTCAGCATCACCACCGCCGAGACGGGCACGACGGCGTACGACAAGCTGACCGTGAAGGCGGGCAGCACGACGCTGGCGACGTACAGCAACCTCAACGCGGCCGGCGGGTACCAGCAGCGAAGCTTCTCGCTGTCCGCGTACGCGGGTCAGTCCGTGACACTCGCCTTCAGCGGCGTCGAGGGCTCGCAGCTGCAGACGTCGTTCATCGTGGACGACACCGCGCTGAACGTCAGCTAGGCAGACCCGAGGCGCGCCAAGCGCCTTCGCCGGGGTGGTGCGGCCTACGCAGTGAAGCTGCGTGGTCGCCCCACCACGACGTGCGCGGCTTCGGCTTCTCCGGAGCGCGGGCGGCCGACGCGGCCGCGACGACCGCCGTCAGCGCCGCCAGCTCGGCGTCGCTCGGGTTGCCCCGGACCACGCGCAGCAAGGGACGCTGCTTTTCGTCGTTCACAGCTTCGCTCACAGCGGGATGTTCCCGTGCTTCTTGGGCGGCAGCGACTCGCGTTTGTTGCGCAGCAGCGACAACGCCCGCGCGACGTGCCCGCGCGTGTGCGCCGGCACGATCACCGAGTCGACGTACCCCCGCTCGGCCGCCGCGTACGGGTTGAGCAGTGTGTCCTCGTACTCCTGGAGCAGCTCGGCACGCAGCTCGTCGACGTCCTTGTCCTCGTTCGCCGCGTTGGCCAGTGTCTTGCGGTGCACGATGTTCACCGCGCCCTGCCCGCCCATCACCGCGACCTGCGCGGTCGGCCAGGCGAGGTTGATGTCGGCGCCGAGGTGCTTGGAGCCCATGACGTCGTACGCGCCGCCGAACGCCTTGCGCGTGATGATCGTGACCAGCGGGACCGTGGCCTCCGCGTAGGCGTAGATCAGCTTCGCGCCACGGCGGATGATGCCGTTCCACTCCTGGTCGGTGCCCGGCAGGAAGCCCGGGACGTCGACGAAGGTGAGCACCGGGATGTTGAACGCGTCGCAGGTGCGGACGAACCGCGCGGCCTTCTCGGACGCGTCGATGTCGAGGCAGCCGGCGAACTGCGTCGGCTGGTTCGCCACGACGCCGACGCTCTGGCCGTCGACGCGGCCGAAGCCGACGATGATGTTCGGCGCGAACAGCTCGTGGACCTCGAGGAACTCGCCGTCGTCGACGACGCGGTTGATCACCTCGTGCATGTCGTACGGCGTGTTCGGCGAGTCCGGGATGAGCGTGTCGAGCTCGCGGTCGGCGTCGGTGACGTCTTCGAAGAACCCAGGCGGCGTGTCCGACGGCTCGAAGACCGGCGCGTCCGACAGGTTGTTCTGCGGCAGGTAGGAGAGCAGTTCCTTGACGTAGGCGATCGCGTCCTCGTCGTCGGAACCGAGGTAGTGCGCGACACCCGACTTCGTGTTGTGGGTGCGGCCGCCGCCGAGCTCCTCGAAGGTGACGTCCTCGCCGGTGACCGTCTTGACGACGTCCGGGCCGGTGATGAACATCTGCGACGTCTCGTCGACCATCACGACGAAGTCGGTCAGCGCGGGGGAGTAGACGTGCCCGCCCGCGTTCGCGCCCATGATCAGCGAGATCTGCGGGATCACGCCGGACGCCTGCACGTTGCGGCGGAAGATCTCGCCGTAGAGGCCGAGCGAGACGACGCCCTCCTGGATGCGCGCGCCGCCGCCCTCGTTGATGCCGACGATCGGTCGGCCGGTCTTGATCGCGAGGTCCATCACCTTGACGATCTTTTCGCCGTACACCTCGCCGAGGCTGCCGCCGAAGATCGTCACGTCCTGGCTGAAGACGCACACCGGCCGGCCGTCGACGGTCCCGTAACCGGTGACGACGCCGTCGCCGTACGGCCGGTTCTTCTCCTGGCCGAAGTTGGTCGAGCGGTGCCGGGCCAGCTCGTCGAGCTCGACGAACGAGTTCTCGTCCAGCAGCAGCTCGATGCGCTCGCGGGCGGTTTTCTTGCCCTTGGCGTGCTGCTTCTCCACCGCGCGGGCCGAGCCCGCGTGCACCGCCTCGTCGTACCGGCGATACAGGTCGGCCAGCTTGCCGGCCGTGGTGTGGATGTCCGGTTCATCCTCGGGCGGCGTCCCGAGCGGCTCCGTCGCACTGCTCATGCCACGGGAGCTTAGCTACTTGCCGGTCACTTCGCGTGTGGCGTAGGCAACGTCCATGACCTTCCCGCCGATCCGTGTCCACCTTCCTGGTGACGCGCGATCGCGTGACGTCGATCTCGATGGTGCTGGTCGCGCCTCGGTTCACCCGGGCGGTGGGCTGAGCTACGAATCGGCCGCCGGGATCGGGTACTCCGGCAGCGTGATCGCCTCGGCCGGGGGTGTCATGAACTTGCCCGCCAGCCCCGAGACGCGGCCGAGCAGCGGCGACGCGGCCACGCGCACCGCGGTCCGGAACGCGGTGAGCTGCAGCCGGCTGCGCGGGTGGGCGATCTTCGGCGCCCCGGGCGGGAGCTGCTGGGCCTTCGTGACCAGCGGGCGCAGCACCTGCTCGTAGCGGGCGAAGGCGTCGCGCGGATCGTCGTGGCCGGCGAGCTCCCCGGCCAGGACGTAGGCGCCGGCGAGCGCCAGGGTGGTGCCCATGCCGCTGACCGGGGACGCGCAGTGCGCGGCGTCGCCGAGCAGCGCGACCCGGCCGCGGCTCCACGTGTCGAGCTTCGCCTGCCCGATGTCCTCGAAGTAGAGGGAGCCGTTGTCCAGCTCGGCGAGCACGCGCGGGGCCGCCCAGCCGACGTCGGCGAACGTCGCCCGCAGGATCGCCACGACGTCGTCGCGGCTGAGCCGGTCCAGGCCTCGCACGTCGGAGATGAAGCTCAGGGACGCCTGGGTGGTGCCGAGGTTGTCCGGGCGCAGCGAGAGCATCCGCCCGCGCCCGCAGGCCAGTACGCGCCACCGGTCGGTGTCGTCGGCGGTGCGCGGGATCGCGAGGAACGCGTCGTAGAGGCCCAGTTCGTGGATGTGCGCGTCGGGCATGATCAGCGCGCGGCTGCGTGAGCGCAGGCCCTCGGCGAGGACGACCGCGTCGAACCGGCGGCTCGGACCCCGCTGGAACTCGACGTCCACGCCGGAGCCGTCGTCGTGCAGCGCGGTGATCTGGTCGCCGAAGACGTACTCGGCGCCGTCTTTCGAGTGCTCGTAGAGGATCTTGGCGAACTGACCGCGCAGGATCTCCAGCTCGGCCGTTCCGCCGGAAGTGTCGTCTTCGCCGCCGGCGAAGGATGCGATCGCGCGCCCGTGCTCGTCGACGAACTCCGTGCCGGTCTCCCCGGTGTGCGCGGCGCGGACGGCGTCCTCCAGGCCCATCCGGCGGATGACCTGGCGCCCGACGCCGCGGACGTCGATGTTCTGGCCCTGTTCACGCACGTGGTCGAACCGTTCGACGACGGTCACCTCCCAGCCCGCTTTCGCGAGCCAGGAAGCGAGCGTGGGACCGGCGATGCTGGCACCGGAGATCAGGATGCTGCGACTCAAGGTGTACCTCCCTTGAACCCACCGTAGCCGTTCGCAGGCTTCAGCCGGGGTGGACCAGGCCCGACTCGTACGCCGCGATCACCAGCTGGGCCCGGTCCCGGGCCGCGAGTTTGTGCAGCAAGCGGCCGATGTGGGTCTTGACCGTCGCGATGCCCAGGTGCAGCCGCTCCGCGATCTCGTCGTTCGACAGGCCGCGCGCGATCAGCGTCAGGACCTCCTGCTCGCGAGCCGTCACCCCCGCCAGGCGCGTCACCGGGCCGGACGGCAGCCGCGCGAACTCCGCCACCAGCCGTCGGGTCACCGACGGCGCCAGCAGCGCGTCGCCGTTCGCGATGATCTCGATCGCGGCCAGCAGGTCCGCCGGGCGCGTGTCCTTCAGCAGGAAGCCGCTCGCGCCCGCGCGCAGGGCCGCGTAGACGTACTCGTCGAGGTCGAACGTCGTCAGCATCAGCACCCGCACCTCGGTTTCGGCGCAGATGCGCCGGGTCGCCTCGATGCCGTCCATCTCGGGCATCCGGACGTCCATCAGCACGACGTCCGGCTTTTCGTGCCGGGCGAGCGCGACGGCTTCGACGCCGTCGGACGCCTCGCCGACCACCGTCAGCCCGGGCGCGCTGTCCACCAGTACGCGGAAACTGCCACGCAGCAACGCCTGGTCGTCGGCGATGAGGACGCGGGTCATCCGGCCACCGCCGGGTCGTAGGGCAGGCGCGCGAAGACGCGGAAGCCGTGCTCGCCGGGACCGGCGCCGAACTCGCCGCCGTAGACGGCCACGCGTTCGCGCATCCCGATCAAGCCGTGGCCCGGCGTCGCGGAGCCGCCGCGGCCGTCGTCGAGCACTTCGATGCGCACGGCGCCCTCCTCGCCGGTGACGCGGACCCGGCACGTCGCCGCGCCCGCGTGCTTGACGACGTTGGTCAGCGCCTCCTGCACGATCCGGTACACCGACTGGCCGACGCCGCCCGGCAGCTCGTCGAGGCCTTCGACGACCAGGTCGACGGCCGGGCCCGCCTGCTCGGCGCGTCCGGCGAGCGCGCGCAGGTCGGCGAGCGTCGGGACGGGCGCCAGCGCCGGGACGCCGGTGCCATCACGCAGCACGCTCAGCATCCGCCGCAGCTCGGCCAGCGACTCCCGGCTGGTCTCTTCGATGACGCGCAACGCTTCCCGCGCCTCGCCGGGCTGGTCGGGGGCGACGTGGTTGCCCACCGCCGCCTTCACCGCGATCAGGCTCATGCTGTGCGCGACGACGTCGTGCATCTCGCGCGCGATCCGCAGCCGTTCCGCCGAAACCGCTTGCTGCGCATGGCTTTCCCGCTCGCTCGCAGCGTGTTCGCGCCGGGCGCGCACGGTGAGGCCGAGCGCGTACCCGACGATCAGCGCGGTCGCGCTGAAGTTCACCGTCGTGGAGGCGTTCGGGTTCGGTACCGAGAAGGCCAGCACGCCCAGCTCGACCAGGCCCGCCGCGAACCCGAGCCGGACGATCAGGCTGTCCAGCCGGATCACGACGACGTAGAGCGCGCACCCCGCGCCCACCACGGCGACGCCGAACACCGGCCCGCCGATCGGGACGGCGGCCGCGGCCAGCACCAGGCTCAGTACGTAACTGGCCAGCGGCCACCACCGCCGGAGCACGATCGGGACCACGCTGACCAGGAGGATCGTCCAGCCGAGCCACTCGGGGAGCCACGGCGGCAGCGCCCACGCGCCGGCCGCCAGGTTGCCACCCGCGCCGAAACCCAGCACGACGGCCGTCAGCACGTCGAGCACCACGCGGATTCGCATGCACCGAAGGTAATGCGGACGTCCGCGCCGCGCGTCAACCCTGGGTCGGACGCTCCGCGTAGTGCTTGCGCATGGCCTCGGCGCGGTCGGCCGGCCAGTCCGGCAGGTCGACGCCGTGGGTGGCGGCGAACAGCCGGTCGAGCTGCTCGTGCCGCCGGGCCAGCTGCGCGGCGACGTCGTCTTCGCGGGCCTCGGTGAACTCGACGCGGGTGCCTTCGAGGGGATCGTGGACGACGTGCCAGCCGGGTTCGTCCGGCAGCAGCACGCGGACTTCGCCGGCGGGCTTCCAGACGAGGTCGCGGCGGAAGCGGATGGTGCCGTCTTCGAGGACTTCGCCGTCACCGAGGCCGAATTCGTCCACATAGGACGCCATCGGCGCGTGCCAGTTCTCCGGCGGCTTGTGCGTCTCCCCGGCGAGGCGGGCGTCGAGGGTGTCGAGGCAGACGTCCCAGCCGGTGGCGGTGCGGCCCGCGGCGAGCCGCGCGATCGCCGGGTCGCCGCGGCCGAAGGTGTGCGTGAACTCCAGCAGGCACCCGTCGCCGTCCGGGGAGAGCAGCCAGCGCAGGGTGTCGTCGTTCCAGACGAAGGTGAACTCGCGTGGCGGGTCGGCGGTGAGCACCTGCCCGGTGGTGGAGTCGTCCGCGCCGGGGAAGGTGAACCGGATCGCGCCGCCGGCCCGCAGGTCGACGTCGACCGCGGCCGGGAACCAGTGCGCCAGCTCGGCCGGGTCGGTGAGGGCGTGCCAGACCTTCTCCGGCGCGTGCTTCAGGCGGCGTTCGAGCCTGAGCGCGGGGCGTTCGTCGACGGTCTGCAGCTTCGCGCGTCCGGACACGGCGTCCTCCCGTCAGGTTGCCTGTGCCGTTATATAACCACTGTGGAATATGAGGGTCAAGAGCTGCGGACGGCCGAGACCGCGGTGGCCAGTTCCGGGTCGCTCGCGGCCTTGTCGAGCGCGGTGCGCAGGACGTCGCCGTAGGTCGGCTCGGTCTCGGCGTAGCGCTTGCGCCCGGCTTCGGTGATCACGGAGTAGACGCCGCGGCGGTCGTCTTCGCACAGGTCGCGGACGGTCAGGCCGGCGTCCTCGAGTCGCGCGCACATCCGGCTGACCGAGCTCTGGTTGAGCCCGATCGCCTCGGCGAGCTCCTGCATCCGCAGTTCGCCCTTGGGGTTCGCGGCCAGCTTGCCGAGCGCGCGGTACTCGGACAGGCCGAGCCCGTGGCGGCGGTGCAGCGCCTTGCCCAGCTCCTGCTCGATGCGGGCGTGCAGCACGAGCACGCGGCCCCAGGCCTGTTCGTCGACGGTCATCTCGCGACCTCCTCTTGACTTCAGGATACCTGCAGGGACACTCTTTATATGTACATGCAAGTAACTGGAGGGACTTGATCATGAGTGACCGCAGCTTCCTGTTCCTGGTCGGCGCCGCGCGGGCCGGGGGCAACACGGAGATGCTGGCCCGGCGGGCCGCGAGGGAACTGCCGCGCGAGGCGGACCAGCGCTGGATCCGGCTGCCCGAGGTGCCGCTGGCGCCGTTCGAAGACCGGCGTCACGGTGCCGGAGAGCACCCTTCGCCGGGTGGGAACGAGCAGCTGCTGATGGACGCGACGTTCGCCGCGACGGACATCGTGATCGTGTCGCCGGTGTACTGGTACTCGGTCGCGGCGAGCGTGAAGCTGTACCTGGACTACTGGTCCGGCTGGATGCGCCTGCCGGTCGAGTTCAAGCCGCGGATGGCCGGCAAGTCGCTGTGGGGCGTGAGCGTCCTGAGCGAGACCGCGCGCGAGGCCCAGCCACTGATCGGCACCCTCGAACTGTGCGCGGAGTACCTGGGCATGAACTGGGGCGGCGTCCTGCTGGGCAACGGCAGCCGCCCGGGCGACGTCCTGCTCGACGGCTCGGCCATGACCGCCGCGTCGACCTTCTTCACCGGCGCGGACCTCGTCACCGCCTAGTACTGCAACGGCAGTTAGTGGTGATGTGGTAGATCATCGTTGTGGTGGTCGATGTGGTGATGGATCAGCTGGACCGGGTGCATGAGCGGATTGCGGGCCGGTTCGCGCGGTCGGAGCCGCGGGCCCGGGCGCGGGAGTATGTGTCCGGGCTGGTCGCGGGCCTGGAGCGGAAGAACGGCTGGACGCTGGCTGAGCAGGCCGGCGAGGTGTCACCGGACGGGATGCAGCGGCTGCTGCGCTGGGCGGACTGGGACATCGACGGCGTCCGCGACGACGTTCGCGACTACGTCATCGAGCACCTCGGCGAACCGGGTGGCGTGCTGATCGTGGACGACACCGGGTTCCTGAAGAAAGGCAAGATGTCGGCCGGAGTGCAGCGGCAGTACTCCGGAACCGCCGGGCGAATCGAGAACTGCCAGATCGGAACCTTCCTGGCCTACGCCGGTACTCACGGGCACGTGCTGATCGACCGGGAGCTCTATCTGCCCGAGCCCTGGATCGCCGACCCGGACCGATGCCGGCGGGCGGGAATCCCGGACGGGACCGAGTTCGAGACCAAACCCCGCCAAGCCATGGCGATGCTGGCCCGGGCGTTCGCCGCGAAGGTGCCCTTCGCCTGGGTCACCGCCGATGAGGCCTATGGGCAGGTCAAGTACTTGCGGCTGTGGCTGGAAGCCCACGATGCCGCGCACGTGCTGGCCACCAAGGTCAACGACACCTTGGTCACCACCGGCGGTCGCGAGGCACGGGCTGATGAGCTGATCGCGGACCTGCCCGCCCGGGCCTGGCGGCGGCTGTCGGTCGGGGCCGGCGCCCACGGGCCACGCGAATACGACTGGGCGCGGGTGCCGATCCGGATCGGCTGGCAGCCCGGCCGCGGGCACTGGCTGCTCGCCCGCCGCTCACTCTCGGATCCGACCGAGATCGCCTACTACGTCTGCTACGGACCCCGCCGCTCGACACTGCTGGATCTGGCCTGGATCGCCGGGGCCCGGTGGCGGATTGAGGAGTGTTTCCAGCAGGCCAAGAACGAGGCCGGCCTCGATCAGTATCAGGTCCGGTCCTGGCGGGCCTGGTATGCCCACATCACCCTGTCGATGCTCGCCCATGCCTGGCTCGCTGTCTCACGATCCCTTGTCATAAAAGGGGAATCGGTGTCGCCGAGCCAGGCATGATCGGGTTCACGCTACCGGAGATCCGGCGCCTGCTCACCAAGCTCGTCCTGCGTGTCACCGACGCCGCCGACCACATCTGGGCCTGGTCCCGTTTCCGTCGGCGGCGACAACACCAAGCCCGACTCAGCCACTACAAACGCCGGGGCTACCCACTCACCTAACTGCCGTTGCAGTACTAGGGCGTGTCTGACAAAGGTGCCGGCTGTTGGCTGAGATGCTGCCCGGTGTGTCGCGGTTTCAGTTGCTCTCAGATGATCAGTGGTCGTTGATCGAGGACCTATTCCCGGTCCGCACCGGCAAGCAAGGCCGACCGTTCTCCGATGCCAGGGCGATGGTCGAGGGGATCATCTACCGATACCGCTGCGGGATCGCGTGGCGGGATGTGCCGGCGGTGTTCGGTCCGTGGCAGACGATCTGGACCTGGCACCGCCGGATGGCCGGCGACGGCACCTGGGACACCGTGCTGCAACGCCTGCTCGCCACCGCAGACGCGGCCGGCCTGATCGATTGGTCGGTGTCGGTGGATTCCAGCATCGCCCGTGCGCATCAGCACGCCACGAACATCACCCGCCCCACAGGGGGCTGGGTCGAACTACACGGATCTGCACGCCGAGCCGCCTGATCACGCGATCGGTCGCTCCCGCGGCGGCTGGAGCACCAAAGTCCACCACCTCGTCGACGGGAACGGCCGGCCACTGGTGACGTTGATCGGTCCCGGCCAGGCTGGGGACGCGCCGATGTTTCCGCACCTGATGCGGCATCTGCATGTCGCTCGCCGCGGACGCGGTCGAGCTCGCACGCGACCCGACCGTGTCCGCGGGGACAAGGCCTACTCCTCAAGGGCGATCCGCGGCCATTTGCGCGACCGCGGCATCACTGCGGTGATCCCCGAGCCAGCTGATCAGGCCGGGCACCGCAAACGCCGCGGTTCCCGCGGCGGGCGCCCACCCGTCTTCGACTCGGTCGATTACCGCGGCCGCAACGTCGTCGAACGCCGCTTCAACCTGCTCAAGCAATGGCGAGCCTTGGCCACCCGCTACGACAAACTCGCCATCGTCTATCGCTCCGCGGTAGTTCTCCACGCCGTGGTCACCTGGACCAAGGCATTGTCAGACACGCCCTAAGCCAATACGTCCGTCGTGAGCAGGCGCAGGCCGTGGATCAGGTCGGCGCCCGAGGGCGCGTGGTCCGGGTCGGCGAGCCACTGCAGCACCACGCCCGAAAGCAGAGCTTGGTGCACGGTGCCGACGGCCCGGGCCTCGGCGCTGCCGTCGTCGAGGCCCTGGAAGAGGTTCGCCAGCCCGAAGCGGGCCAGTTCGAGCGCCTTCGCCAGCTGCGTGCGGACGTCCGGGTCGAGATCCGGCTGGGTGTAGGCCTCGAACGTCATCGCCCACATCCGCCGGTGCGCGGGGAGCGACTCGATCACCTGCTGCCAGATCAGCTCGAAGCGCTCGGCCGGCGACGCGTCCGGCGGCGTCTCGACCTGCAGGGTCTTCGCCAGCGTCTCGCCCCACTCCTCGTTCGCCTCGATCAGCGCGGTGTTGAGCAGGGCCTCGCGGGAGCCGAAGTGGTAGCCGATCGCGGCCATGCTGACGTTCGCCGCCGAGGCCAGGTCCCGCACGGTCGTGCGGGCGTAGCCCTTTTCGTTGAGACAGCGCTTCGCACCCGCCAGCAGTGCTTCCTTGTTGCCCATGCCCCTGAGGTTAGCACGAGCGTCTTAGGCGAACGCCTTGCGCGATCGCCCAAATCAGGGTTATCGTTCCCGGCATGCAGAACAGACGAGTCCTCATCTCCGGCGCCAGCGTCGCCGGCCCCGCCCTGGCCTTCTGGCTCCGCCGCCACGGCTTCACCCCGACAGTGGTCGAGCGCGCCCCTCGGCTCCGCGAAGGCGGCTACGCCGTCGACTTCCGCGGCGCGTCCCTGCGCGTCCTCGACCGGATGGGCCTGCTCGGCCAGGTCGAAGCCGCGGCTACCAACATGGGTGAAGTGTCCTATGTGGACGCCGATGACCGGACGCTGGTCGTCACGCCACCGACGTTCCAGAGCGGCGAGCTGGAGATCCTGCGCGGCGACCTCTCGCGCATCCTTTACAGCGCCACGAAGGACGACGTCGAGTACGTCTTCGGCGACTCGATCACCGGTGTCACCGAGCACGGCGCGGGCGTCACGGTCACCTTCGAACACGGCGCGCCGCGCGAGTTCGACCTGGTCGTGGGGGCCGACGGGCTGCACTCGAACGTGCGCTCACTCGTCTTCGGCGACGAGTCCCGGTACCGCCGCGACCTCGGTTACTACGTCTCGATCTTCACGGTGCCGAACCACCTCGGGCTCGACCACGTCGGCCGGTTCTACAACGAGCCGAACCGCACCATCGGCGTTTACAGCGCTCGCGACAACGCGGAAGCGAAAGCCTTGTTCTGGTTCGGTTCCGAGCCTCTCGCGTACGACCACCGCGACGTCGAGCAGCAGTGCGGGATCGTCAAGGAAGCCTTCGCGGGCACCGGCTGGGAGACCTCGACGCTGCTCAAGCGGATGCGCGAGGCGCCGGACTTCTACTTCGACTCGGCGAGCCAGATCAAGCTCGACACGTACGCGAACGGCCGCGTCGCGCTGGTCGGCGACGCCGCGTACTGCGCCGCGCCGCTTTCGGGGATGGGGACGAGCCTGGCGATCGTCGGCGCGTACGTGCTGGCGGGCGAGCTCGCGGCGGCCGGCGGCGACCACGTGACGGCGTTCGGCTCCTACCACGAGGAGATGCGCGAGTTCGTCGCCGTGTGCCAGAAACTGGGGGAGGGCAACGGGAAGTGGTTCGTGCCGCCGACCCGCGCGTGGATCCGCATGCGCAACCTCAACCTGCGGCTGCTGCCGCACCTGCCGTGGCGCAAGGTGATCGAGCAGCTGCCGCTCAAGGCCGGCAACGCGATCACGCTCAAGGAGTATGCGAAGGTGCCGGCGTGACGCCCCGGCGCTGCGCGATGCCGGCCATGTTCTCCTCACCCCAGTCACCCAGCGGCAACAGTGCGGTGTTCAGCCGCTGACCCAGCTCGGTCAGCGAGTATTCGACCTTCGGCGGGATCTCGTGGAACACCTCGCGGTGCACGACTTCGTCCGCCTCCAGCTCCCGCAGCGCCTGGATCAGCATCTTCTCGCTGATCCCCGTGACCTTCCGCCGCAGTTCGCCGAACCGCAGCGGCTCGGCGTGCAGCGCCCACAGGATCAGGGCCTTCCAGCGGCCGCCGACGACGTCGATCGCGGCGTCCAGCCCGCACCGGTAGCTTCGGGTCAGCATGCAGGATCCTTACGTTTTGGTGGGTACCTGACTATTTAGTAGGTACTTGTCCAGTGTAAAGCGCTTCAGCAGCATGACGTCCATGGCTTCAACGGGAGAAAACAAGAAGGTGGGCGTGCTCGGCCTGGGGCGGATGGGTGCCGCCCTCGCCGGAGCGCTCCTGGGGGCGGGCCACGACGTCGTGGTGTGGAACCGATCGCCGCTCAAGGCCGGCCCGCTGCTCGACCGCGGCGCCCGGCTCGCGGCCACACCGGCCGAAGTCGCCACGGCCGACGTCGTGCTCAGCTGTCTGTCCACATACGACACCCAGCAGCCGGTGCTGGACGCCGTCACTCCGGCTGTGCTGGTGAATCTGACGTCCGGCACACCGGAGCAGGCCCGCGGCGTCGCGAAGTGGGCGGCCTCACGGGGAATCGACTACGTGGACGGCGTGATCATGGCCGTTCCGCAGGGCATCGGCACGCCGGGCGCCCGGATCCTCTACGGCGGATCTCCGACGGCGTTCGAGGCGCAACGCGATGTGCTGGAAGTGCTGGGGGAGCCGGTGTTCCTCGGCGAGGACGCCGGCCTCGCGGCCCTGTACGACCTGGCGCTGCTGGGCATCATGTGGTCGGCGATGAGCGGCTACCTGCACGCTCTCGCGCTGGTCGGCACCGAGGGCGTCACGCCGGAGCGGTTCACGCCGATGGCGCTGTCGTGGCTCTCGGCGGTCGGCGGTTTCCTGCCCGGCATCGGCGCGCAGGTGGCGAGCGGCGAGTACACCACGGACGTCTCGGCCCTGGACATCAACGCGGCCGGGCTGAAGTTGCTGGTCGAGACGAGCCGGGCGCAAGGCATCGGCACGGACGTCCCGGCGCCGCTCGCGGACCTGTTCACCCGCGCGGTCGACGCGGGCTACGGCGCGCACGCGATCGCCAGTGTCATCGAGGAGATCCGGTGAAGTACCCGGGAAAGAAGGCCGTCGTCACGGGCGGCACGCACGGAATGGGCCTGGCGGTGGTCCGCGCCCTGTTGGACGGCGGCGCGGAAGTCCTGCTGACGGGTCGCGACGTCTCGTCGTTGCACGGAAAACTGCCGGGAAAGGCGCACCTGCTCTCGTCGGACGCGGCCAGGTTGGCCGACATCGACACCCTGGGCGAGGTCGCCGCGGAGACGCTCGGCGAGCTGGACCTGGTGTTCGTCAACGTCGGTTACGCGACACTGACGCCGTACGAGACGGCGACACCCGAGGTCTACGACCGCACGTTCGACGTCAACACGAAGGGCGCGTACTTCACGGCCCAGCGGTTGGCGGGGCTGGTGCGGCGCGGAGGTTCGTTCGTGTTCACGACATCGGTCGCGGCCGAGGCGGGGATAGCGGGAATGGGCCCGTACTCCGCGGCCAAGGCGGCCGTGCGATCGTTCGCCCGGACATACGCGGCCGAGTTGGCGCCGCGCGGAATCCGGGTGAACGTGGTGAGCCCGGGTTACACGGATACGCCGACGATGGGCGTGACGGGCGTGCCTGCCTCCGTTTTGGCGGCATTCAAGGCAACCGGTGACGAGGTGACGCCGTTGAAGCGCCACGCGACGCCGGAGGAGGTGGCGGCCGCGGTGCTGTTCTTGGCGTTCGACGCGACCTTCACAACGGGCGCGGACCTCCCGGTGGACGGCGGCCTGGGGCAGCGCCTGACCCTGCCCGCGTAGTTGCGGTGAGGGGCACCTTCGTGGACTTTGACGCTGTGGGGGTGCCCTTCACGGACTTGGGTGTTGGGGGGTGCCTCTCACGACCTTGGGTGCTGTGAGGGTGCCCCTCACGACCTTGGGCGCTGTGGGGTGCCCTTCACGATCTTGGGTGCCGTGAGGGTGCCCTCACGGCCTTAGTCGGCTTGGAAGGCCCCATCGCGGCGGGGAAGGTGCCCACCCTCACGGACTACGTGCCGTGAGGGTGCCCCTCACGGCTGTAGCCGGCTCGAAGGCCTCGTCACGGCGGGGAAGGGCCCACCCTCACGGACTACGTGCCGTGAGGGTGCCCCTCATGGCACGTAGCCGAGGTGGATGGCTAGGCCGGTGGCGCCGGGTGCTTGGTCGGGGCGGAGGACGAGGTCGTCGTCGTAGTCGCCGCCGTTTTGGGTGCGGAACGGCAGTGGTTCTGCTGTCTCGAGGGTGCTCAGGCGTGTGCGCAGCAGGTCCTGCGCCTCCGCGAAGTGCTCCGGCGACACACGATCCGCGCCGTACACCGCGACCGGGGGCAGTACCGACATGCCCGCGTAGAAGAGCGTCCCGTGGTGCAGTGGGAACAGGACGTCGTTCAGGGGACCGTTGATCCCGCGCGGGCCGAGGGCGGGTTCGCGGGCGCCCGCGCTCAGGATCACCATCGCGCGTTTGCCCGCCAGCTTGCCTTCGCCGTAGCGGAGGGTGCGGCCGTCCTCGGCGCGGACGCCGTAGCCGAAGCCCTTCACGAACACCCGGTCGAACCAGCCCTTGAGGATCGCCGGCAGGCCGTACCACCACAGCGGGAACTGGACGACGACCGCGTCCGCCCATGCCAGCTTTTCGTGCTCGGCCACGATGTCCGCGCTCAGCTCGCCGCCGGCGTACGCGCGGGCGGACGTCGCTCCGACGATCAGCCGGTCGCCGCCGGCCGCGGTGCCGAAGTCGGCGGCGTCGACGACCGGGTTCCACTTCATCGCGTACAGATCCGACTCCCGGACGTCGTGACCGAGCGCCCGCAGCGTCCGGAGGCCGTCGTCGCGGAGGGCCCCGCTCAGCGAGCGCGGCTCGGGGTGCGCGAATACCCACAAGACGTTCATGACCTCGATCATCACGCCGCCCGCGGCCGCGATCGAGTGGCCCGATGGCCAACCTGTGCAAGAATCGAGCCATGGCCGAATTTGTGCACCCCGACCGTCACCACGTGGCCGTGCTGGTCCGGCACGGCATGCTCGTGATGGAACTCGGCATCGTCCACCGCCTGTTCGGGCAGGCTCGCTCGGCGTCGGGCGAGCCCCTGTACGAGGTCGTGACCTGCACCCTCGAGCCGGGACCGATCCGCACCGACGCCGATTTCAGCATCCTCGTCGACCGCGGGCCGGAGGTCATCGCCGAGGCCGACACGGTGATCGTCCCGGCGTCCCTGGCCGAGTACGAGCCGATGGCGCGGGTGCTGACGCCGCCGCTCAAGGCCGCGCTGGACCTGATCCCGGCGGGCGCGCGGATCGCGTCGATCTGCACGGGCGCGTTCGTGCTCGCCGCGGCCGGCCTGCTCGACGGCCGCCCGGCCACCACGCACTGGCGCTCCGCCGAGGAGCTCCAGGCCCGGTTCCCCGAGGTCGAGGTCGACCCCGGCGTGCTCTACACCGACGACGGCACCGTGCTGACGTCCGCCGGCGTCGCTTCCGGGATCGACCTGGTGCTGCACATGATCCGCCGCGACCACGGCACGGCCGTCGCCAACGACGTCGCCCGCGGCACGGTCGTCTCCCCGCACCGCGAAGGCGGCCAGGCCCAGTTCGTCCGGCGGCCGGTGCCCGAGCCCCGGACGTCGTCCACCAAGGTCGCCCGCGCATGGGCGCTGGAGAACCTGCACCGGCCGCTGACGCTGCGCGAGCTCGCCGCCCGCGAGGCCATGAGCACCCGCACGTTCACCCGCCGGTTCCGCGAAGAGGTCGGCATTTCGGCGCTGCAATGGCTTACGCAGCAACGGGTCGAACGCGCCCGCCAGCTCCTGGAGGAGTCCGACCTGCCGGTCGACCGCGTCGCCACCGAAGCCGGCTTCGGCACGGCGGCGTCCCTGCGCCAGCACTTCCAGGCGGCGCTCGGCGTCTCACCGAGCGCCTACCGTGGCACGTTCCGCGGTGAACTGGCGGCGCAGGCCGGGTGAATCCGGCTAGCGTGGCCGTCATGTCCGTCAGCGACGAGTTCTACGTCAGCAACAGCCGGTTCACCGAACCGGGCCCGCAGGCGGGCTGGCTCGACGGAACCCCGCGTGATGTAGCAGCTCTGCGTGAAGCCTCCTCTCAGCTGGTCTTCCACTACTGGGCCCAGGGCGACATCACGCAGCACGGCTTCCCCGCTTCGCGTGGCGAAGAGATCAACCTGCGCTACGCCGAGGACATGTTCGCCCGCCTGCGCGAACTCGACCCGACGCCGCCCGGCGGCCCGCGCGGGCCGCTGCACCGGATCGTCGGCTGCTGTCGCGACTTCACCCTCCTGTTCGTCTCGATGGCCCGCCACCACGGCATCCCGGCGCGCACCCGCGTCGGGTTCGCGAGTTACCTGGTGCCCGGCTGGTACCTGGATCACGTCGTCGCCGAGGTCTGGCTCGACGGCGCCTGGCGGCTGGTGGAGCCGCAGATGCCCGCCGGGTTCCGCGACCCTGTCGACGGCTCGGCGCTCGACCTCCTCGACGTCCCCCGCGACCGCTTCCTGGTCGGCGCGAACGCGTGGACCGCCGCCCGCGCCGGCGACGTCGACCCCGCCCGGGTGGTCGTCTCGCCGGACCTGGACGTGCCGTTCCTGCGGGGCCTCCCGTACGCGCGGCACAACCTCGTGCTCGACCTCGCCGCGCTGAACAAGCACGAGATGATCCTGTGGGACCTCTGGGGCGTGATCGACGACGACGCCGCCGAACTCGCCCCAGCCGACCTGGCCCGGGCCGACGAACTGGCGGAGCTGATGGCCGACCCGGACATCGACCAGCTCCGGGTGGTGTACGAAGCCGACGACGTCCGGGTGCCGCCGGTGATCCGTTCGGTCACCCCGCCGGGGCAGGTCCCGGTCGAGGTCGTGCTGCGGTGACTAAGGCGCGATGCCGTGCAGGACGGTCTTGACCACGGCCTCCAGCGAGGGCGGGTCGAGGGGGCCGGTGTGCGGGAAGACCGCACCCAGGACCGACTCGTGGCAGAAGCCGACCAGCACGGCCGCCGCGGCGTCCACTTCGGACTCCGGCGCCAGCCTGCCGAGGGCGCGCTCCTCACGCAGGTAGGCCACCAGACGATCCCGCCAGTAACCGGAGCGCTCGCTGATCTCCGCGAACCGCTCCAGCACCGACGGACGGCCGGCCAGACCGCGGAACGCCGGGACGATCGCCCGGTGCAGGGCGACGCCGAACTCCAGGTGCCGGCGGAGGTTGCCGTCGAGAGTGCCTTCGCCGGCCACCGGTAGTTCGCCGAGGTCGGCCTCGGTGCGCTGGACGTGCTCCAGGAGGGCCCTGGCCAGCAGCTCCTCCTTGTCGGAGAAGTGGTTGTAGAGCACGCCGTCGGCGACGCCGGCCTGGCGAGCGATCGCGCGCACGGTGAGGCCGGTCGTGCCGTGCGTGGCGATCATCTTCTCGGCGGTCTCGATCAGCAGGTCGTGGAGCGACTGCCCATCCCGCTGAGCCGCGGCTTTCCTCGGTGACATCACCGCCATCGTAGGGGCATGGGCGGGGTTCCTTTCTGTGCCGAGCCGGGGTGGGGCGGGTGATTGGGGTTGGGCGGGCGTGGTGGGCGGGCGCGCGGGATGGTCGCGACGGGGAAGGCGCTTCGGGGCGGATGGTGATTGGGATCTGGGGTTGAGCGGTGGTTGGAGGGCGCGCGGTTGCGTGAGGAAGGGTCGGAGGCGCGGTAGGTGCGGCCGTGGTGGGGGAGTGGCCGGATGTATGGGATCTGGGCGGCTGCGGTGGAGGAGCGCGCGCGATGCAGCGTGGGTGTGGCTGCGGTGGCAAGTGGGGCTTGGGCGTGGTGCGGGTGGTCGTGTTGGCAGGGGTGGGTCGGGCGACCGCAGCGGAGGAAAGCGCGCGCGGTGCGCAGTAGGTGCGGTCGTGGTGGGAGGTGGCTCGAGAAGGCCGGATGGACAGGATCTGGGTTACCGCGGTGTACGAAAGTGCGCGATGCGCGGTAGGTGCGGCTGTGGTGGGGAGTGGCTCGGGGTGGACGGGATCTGGACTGCCGCGGTGGAGGAGGAAGTGCGCGATGCGCGGTAGGTGCGGCCGTGGTGGGGAGTGGCTCGGGGTGGCCGGATGGATGGGATCCGGGCGGCCGTGGTCGAGGAGCGTGCGCGAGGCCTCCTGGGTAGCTGCGCTGGGAAGTGGGGCTTGGGCGTGGTCGCGTGGGTGGTCGCGTGGCCCGGTTGGATCAGGGCCTTCTTCCGGTCACGAGCCAAGCTTGGCCTCGGAGTTTGACCGCGTCTGGCCCGGCGAACGGTTTCAGTGCTTCGGTGAGTGCCCTCCTTGCCTGGGCTGCTGTGTCCGGGTCCACCTGGCTCAGGTGGTGGCGGACCGGGCCCCAGTCCGTGATGAAGGCTGTTGCGTCCGGGATGTCCCGGCCCCAGATCTGGTCCGCCTCGACGTGGGTGGACTGCACCTCCTCGAAGCCCGCCTCCGTCAGGACCTCCCGGGTGTGGGACGGGTCCGCGAATGACGTCGGGCCGCTGCCGTCCGGGCCGGTCGGCTGGGGGAGGTATGGCGCCATCGCGCCGAACACGCGGCCGAGGTCGGTGTTCGCCAGCGCTGTCATGCACAGGAACGCCAGGCGGCCTCCTGGGCGCAACGCTCGGTGGATGTTCGTGAACGCCGCCACCGGGTCGGCGAAGAACATCACGCCGAAACGGCTTGTCGCCAGGTCGAATGCGCCCTCCGGGAAGGGGTGGATCTGGGCGTCACCCTGCTCGAAGGTGATGTTAGTCAGCGACGACGAGCGCGCGCGTGCTGTCGTGAGCATGGGGCCGGACAAGTCGACGCCCATTGCGGACGCGGCTCGGGCCGCCGCCAGGCGGGTCAGCTGGCCGTTGCCGCAGCCGATGTCCAGTACTCGGTCCGATCGGGTTACCAAGTCCAGGACGGAAGCGTTGAAGCCGCCGTTCACGCCGTCGTAGCGGTCGGCGTGGGACGCCCAGTGCTCTCCCTCGTAGCCGTTCCATGCCTCTGCCTGCGCCGTGTTGACGACCTCGGTCATCGTCCGTCCCTTCGTTATGAACATACGTTCATGAACACTCGTTCATAGTCGCGCGAACACCGGGAAGACGTCAAGACCACGGACAGGTGATCCGCAGAGCCGCCAGCCGTGCCGGGTCGGCGATCACGTCGTAGCCGGTCACTTGCTCGCCCTCGATCGCCACCACCAAGGCGAGCCGCAGCCGGCCGCGTGGGGCCACGACTACGCCGACAGCGCCGTTGATCAGGGCCGGTTCCGCGAAGTGCGCCCGCTTCCCGAACACCTGCGTCTCCTCGGCCACCGCCCGGGCGCCGCGGACTTCCAGCGCCGTGCCCACCGGCAACGCGGCCGCGTCGGCGCGGCGGATGACGTCCGGGGCCAGCACCGTGAGCAGCTCGTCGAGGTCGCCGCCGCGGGCGGCTGCCAAGAACGCGTCGACGACCCGGCGGTGGCGGGTGAGGTCGGCGTCGGGCAGGGGAGACGTGCCGCGGACTCGTTGCCGCGCGCGGCTCGCGAGCTTCTTGGCCGCCACCGGCGTGCGATCCAGCACCGGTGCGATCCGGGCGAACGGCACCGCGAACAGGTCGTGCAGCACGAACGCGACCCGCTCGGCCGCGCCGAGCGCGTCCAGCACGACGAGCAGCGCGCGGCCGACCGAGTCGGCCAGCTCCACCTCGCCCGCCGGGTCGGCGTCCGCGATCGGCTCGGGCAGGAGGTCGGCGGGGTCTTCCCGGCGCGCCTTCCGCGACCGCAGGACGTCGAGGCAGACGCGGGCGACGACCGTGGTCAGCCAGGCCGCGACGTTGTCGACGCCGTCCGCGCGGCTCAGCCGCAGCCACGCCTCCTGGACGGCGTCGTCCGCCTCGGCCGCCGAGCCCAGCATCCGGCCGGCCAGCCCGCGCAGCCGGCCGCGCTCGGCCTCGAACCGCTCCGCCAGTTCGTCCATCGGTCACCTTTCGCGCGCGTCAGCCGTCGCCATCCTGACGAATCCCCGCGACCCGAGGTGACCGATGAGCTTGCTGACCCCCGCCGACCTGGGCGGCTGGCGCCTGCCGAACCGCGTGGTGCTGGCGCCGACGACCCGCGCCCGCGGCTGCGTGCCCACCGACCTGCAGGCCGAGTACTACGCGCGACGAGCGGGCGCCGGGCTCGTCATCACCGAGGGGACCTGGGTGAGCGAACGGGCCGTCGGCTTCCCGAACGTCCCCGGCGTGCACACCGACGAGCAGGTCGCCGGGTGGCGGCGGGTCACCGACGTCGTGCACGCGCTCGGCGGGCGGATCGTGCTGCAGCTGTGGCACACCGGCGCCGTGTCGCACGCGGAGCTCATCGGCACGCGGCCCGCGGGGCCGTCCGCGGTCGATCCGCAGGAGTACGTCCACACGGCCACCGGACGGCGGCCCGCGGTGACGCCCAGGGAGATGAGCGCCGGCGAGATCCGGCGGACCGTCGAGGACTACCGGACGGCGGCCGGGAACGCCCGGCGCGCCGGGTTCGACGGGGTCGAGGTCGCCGCGCACGGCGTCTACCTGCTCGCGCAGTTCCTGCACCCGCGGCTGAACCGGCGCCGCGACGCGTACGGCGGTTCGGCGCGGGCCCGGCGGAAACTGGTCCTCGACGTGGTCGATGCCGTGGCCGGGACCGGGATCGCCGTGGGTGTGCGGCTCGCGCCGTACTGGACCGGCGGACTGTTCACTGTGGACGACGCGCTCCGGGCCGACCTCGACGAGCTGGTCCGCGACCTGGACCGGCTCGCCTACCTGCACCTGCGAGGCCCGGACACCGGCCCGGACTTCGCCGCCTTCGCGCGCTATCGGCGGCTGTTCGACGGCGCGGTGATCGTCAACAACGGCTTCGACCGGGACTCGGGGGACGCCGTGGTCGAGGCCGGGATCGCCGACGCCGTCTCGTACGCACGCCACTTCGTCGCCAACCCGGACCTGGTGACGCGGTTCGCGCTCGGCCGCGAACTCGCCGCCGGCGACCCGGTGACGTACTACGGCGGCGGGGTCGCCGGCTACCTCGAGCACCCGGAGGTCGCCGCCGTGTCCGGGTAGGACGGTCATTCCGGGCACCAGAGGGCCAGCTCACTCCCGCCCGGCTCGCGGAAGTGGAACCGCCGCCCGCCGGGGAAACCGAACGGTTCGACCGTCACCACCCCGCCGGCTTCCTCGACGGCCGTGCGGGCGGCCGCGAGGTCGTCCGTGCGGATCGTGACCAGGGGCGCGGGGGCTTGCGCGGCCGCGTCCGCCTGGAACCCGAAGGTGATCCCGGCGGCCCGGACGTCCGCGTACTCCGGGCCGTACGGCGTGACCGCCCACCCGAACGCGCGCTCGAAGAACCGGCCCGACGCCGCGGACGACGTGGACGGGAACTCGACGAAGTCGACTTCGTACATGCCGCCGACGCTAGCGGCGACCACCGACAAAACCGGCCGGCGATATCGGCCGGATGGCCATTCGTCCGCGACCGGACGACCGATGTGACGAGGCCGGCGGCCCGCGAAGCTCGTCCCATGAACACGAGCACGAAGATGATCGGCGTCGGCGCGGCACTGGTGGTCACCCTGACCGGGTGCGGTCTCAAGGAAGGCCTCGACGAGAACGCGAACGGGCACGTCAAGACCGTCGGCTACGAGAGTGGCGCGGAAGGCAAGAAGAACCAGGACGCGCGGCTGCCGGGCTGGGTGCCGGACCAGGCGAAGGCCGTCACCGAGGTCATCCGGACGACCGGTTCCGAGCGGCTCCTGAAGTTCACGACGGCGGCATTGCCGGCCACCTGCGTGCTGGGCGCGCCCACGAAGACGGCGGCGACGCTGACCGCCGACTGGTGGCCGCGCGGCGCGGAGACCCGGACCGACCGGATCTGCGAGGACTGGCACGTCTTCGCCACCGGCGGCGCGGTGTTCGCCTACAAGCCGGAGACGATCGAGCAGAAGCCGTGACTCAGGCGGGGCGGCCCGCGCCCGCGTAGTCGTCGCCCTTCGAGTGGTACGTGTGGATCTGGATCGCCTGGCCTTCGGTCGGCGCGTTGATCATCAGGCCGTTGCCGAGGTACAGCCCGACGTGGTGGATCCGGGTCGCCGGGCTGCCGTAGAACACCAGATCGCCCAGTCGCGGCTCCTGCGACGGCGGGACCGCCGGGATCGAGCGGAACTGGCTGTCGGCCGTCCGCGGCAGGGCCACGCCCGCGCTGTCGTACGACGCCTTCGTCAGGCCGGAGCAGTCGAAGCCGGCCGCGCCCGCGTCCGGGCCGTTGCCGCCCCAGACGTACGGGAGGCCGAGCTGGCCGAGGGCGAACCGGGCCGCCCGGACCGACGGGGTATCCGCGCGGGACGGGTCGAGCGAGAGCGTCGCGTACAGCTGGGCCGTGCCGAGCACGCGCTGGCGGAACAGCTCGCTCTCGCTGCCCGGGTGGTAGGTCGCGATGGCCTTCCACCAGCCCGGGCCGGCGCCGAGGTCGGTGCCGCCCGCGCAGAGCGCGCGGCCGGCCGCGACCGACGACGAATCCGGGGTCGCGCCGTACTTCCTGGCCTGCGCCGCCGACAGCCCGAGCAGGTTCTCGCCGCCGCGACCGTGGTTCGACGCGGCCGAGCCGACGCCGGCGAGCGTGACCCACGAGAGGTGGCACGACGGGTCTTCCTGCCGCAGCGCCAGCTCGCCGTTCGCGTAGCCGATGAGCGCGGGCGCGGGGATGTCGAGGGGCCCGGCCAGCTGGTCGGCCCACTGCTGCAGCGGGGATTTGCCGCCCGCGCCGGACGCGCCCTGACCCGGCTCCCGGGCCTTCACCGGCGCGCTCACTTCGAGCACCGAAGGACCCGAAGCCGCGCCGTCGGCCACCGGCAGCGGCGCGGGGGCCGGTGCGGGCTCCGGGGTGCGGTCCGCCAGCAGCCAGCCCGCCGTGACCAGCCCGGCGACGAGCGGGAGCGCGACGAGGCCGCGCAGGGCCGCACCACGAGCCCAGGAGGTCGGCTTGGTCGTCACGGGGTCCAACTTAGAAGAGCGCACCTCTGTGTGAACGAGCGAGCGGCTTGCACGTTAGGGGGACTCCCATATGGTGGGCACATGCCTGAGATCGACGCCGCCCGCTTGAGCGCGGCGCTCAAGGACCGCTACGCGAAGATCGACGTCGTCGACACGACCGGGTCCACCAACGCCGACCTGCGCAAAGCCGTCGACGACGGCGCCGCGGACCGGACCGTGCTGCTGGCCGAGACGCAGACCGCGGGGGTCGGCCGGCGCGCGCGATCGTGGAGTTCGCCGAAGGGCGCGGGGTTGTACCTGAGCGTCGCGCTGCGGCCGTCCGGCGTGTCGTTCGCGGCCCTCGGGTCACTGTCCGTCGTCGCCGGGCTCGCCGTCCGGGCCGCCGCGGCCGGTCTCGGCGTCGAGGCCGTGCTGAAGTGGCCGAACGACGTCCTCATCGGCCGCGCGAAGTGCGCCGGCATCCTCGCGGAAGCCGTCGCGGGAGCCGACCCGTCGATCGTGCTCGGGATCGGGCTCAACGTCCTGCCGCTCGGCGACGTCCGGCCGGGGCCCGGCGGGCTGCCCGCGACGTCGCTCGCCGAGCACGGCGCCACGACCACCGACCGCACCGACGTCGCCATCGCGCTGCTGTCGGAGTTCGACGACCTCGAACGGCGCTGGCGCTACGCGGCCGGCGACCTCACCGAAGCCGGCCTGCTCGGCGACTACCGCGCCCACTGCGCGACCCTCGGCCAGGACGTCGAGGTGCAGCTGCCGGACGGCACGTCCCTCGTCGGCCGGGCCGCCGACATCGACGCCTCCGGGCAGCTCCAGGTCGACATGGCGGGCGGTCAGCGGCACACCGTGTTCGCGGGTGACGTGGTGCACGTACGCCCGGCCTGAAAGTTTGGGGCGTTGCACGTACCGGCCAGGCGTCTCGCCGGTACGGTGGGACGACACCGCCGCACCGACCTTGGGAGCGTCCGCCGTGGCTTATCCGGACGATTTGCTCAGCGAGCAAGAGCACGTCGTGGTGCACAGTCACCCGCACTTCAAGATGCTGATCTTCCCGACGCTCGCGTTGCTGCTCACCCTGGGCGCGGGCACCTGGCTCGCGATCCTCGCGAGGGACGCCGGCTCGCCGTGGAACACGGTCGGGCTGATCGCCATCGGGGTGGTCGCTCTCGTGCTGGTCGTGTGGCTGTTCCTCACGCCGTTCGTGCGCTGGCGCACCACCCACTTCATCGTGACGACCGATCGCCTGATCGCCCGCGAGGGTGTGCTGAAGCGCACCGGCATCGACATCCCGATGAGCCGCATCAACAGCGTCCAGTTCGAGCACGGCCTGCTCGACCGGGTCTTCGGCTGCGGCACGCTGATCATCGAGTCGGCGTCGCACGAGCCGCTGCGGTTCGAGGACATCCCGCACGTCGAGCGGGTGCACACGGTGATCTACCGCGAGGTCAACGACAACCCGAACGACGACTACCACGCGCCGGCGCCCCAGCAGACCGAGCCGTTGCCGCCGCAACCGCGCGGCGACCGACGACGCTGATGGGCACGCGCGAACTGGGCCTGCCGGAACGGGTCCCCGCCACGGGTGAGTTACCGGAGCGGGTCACGATCTGGGAGGTCGGCCCGCGGGACGGCCTGCAGAACGAGAAGACGATCGTCCCGGTCGAGGTCAAGCTGGAGTTCCTCCACCGGCTCGCCGTGGCGGGCCTGACGACGCTGGAGGCGACCAGCTTCGTGCACCCGAAGTGGGTGCCGCAGCTGGCCGACGCCGAGCAGCTGCTGGCCGGGCTGGACCGCCGCGACGGCGTCCGCTACCCGGTGCTGGTGCCGAACGAGCGCGGGCTGGACCGCGCGCTCGAAGCAGGCGTCGAGCACATCGCGATCTTCGCGAGCGCGACGGAGACGTTCGCGCGCAAGAACCTCAACTCGTCGCTGGACGAGCAGTTCGCGATGTTCGAGCCGGTCGTCACGCGGGCTCGCGAGGCGGGCCTGGACGTCCGTGGCTATCTCTCGATGTGCTTCGGTGACCCGTGGGAAGGCGTCGTGCCGGCGAAGCAGGTCGCCGACGCGGGCCGCCGGTTGCTCGAACTGGGCTGCACGCAGCTCTCGCTCGGCGACACCATCGGCGTCGCGACGGCCGGGCAGGTCGAGACCCTGATCGGGCTCTTCGGCGATGTCGGTACTTTGGCCGTGCACTTCCACGACACCTACGGTCAGGCTCTGGCCAACACCCTGGCGGCGCTCCGATGTGGAGTGTCTACTGTGGATTCGTCGGCGGGCGGCCTCGGTGGCTGCCCGTACGCCGAGTCGGCCACGGGCAACCTCGCCACCGAGGATCTCGTGTGGCTGCTGGACGGGCTCGGCGTCGACCACGGCGTCGACCTGGCCGCCCTGGTGGCGACCAGCACGTGGATGGCGGGACAGCTCGGTCGCCCGAGCCCGTCCCGGGTGGTCGCCGCGTTGAGCTGACCTCGGTTCACCCGGCCGTGGCGGGGTGCGGTATCAAGGGGGACCGGCAGCGCCGCGGCCGCGTCGAAGAGTTCTGTGCCCGTGGGCACCGACCGAGCCGGAGGATGGGTGTGACCGAGCCTTCCGAGGCGGGCTCCGAGCCGGTCGAGGCCGACGTCGAGGCCGATCTGGACACGGGGCCGATCCGGCTGCCCGGTTACGGCTTGACGGACTCCGGCGCGTTCGAAGAGGCGCCGACGCCGCCCTCGGGCAGCCCCTCGGCGTGGCCGCACGCGGTGTCGCCGCTGCTGCCGCCGTTCCCGCTGCCCCCGGCACCCCCGGTACCGCCTCCGCCGGCGCCCGCCGGGCCGCCTCCGCCGGTCGCGGGCCCGCCGATGAGCCCGGGCTCGCCCGCGCCGCTGCCGCCGCTCGGCTCGCCGCGCACGGAACGGGAAAGCGTCGTCGCGCTGTTCCTGGTCCACATGTTCCCGATCGGGCACCTGCCGATCGCGATGGACCGGCCCGCGTTGCAGCTGCCGCTGCCCGACGACCCGGACGGCTTCCCGCCGAACGACCACCCGGACGCCCGGCTGATCTTCGACGACCAGGCGCTCACCAACGTCACCGCCGGGTTCCGCCGGTCGCCGACCGCGGCGCCGCTGCCGGTCCCGCGGTACGTCACAGTGGACTACGTGCCGTACGCGCACGCGACGCAGGCCGTGTGGATCCGCCGGTTCGTCGTCGGCGACGGCCCGCTCGGGCCCGAGTACGCCTGGCCGCCGGGCGAGCAGTACCCCGACGGCAGCCTGGACCCCGCCGAGCCGGTGATGGTCCCGGTCGACACCGTGCTCGACCGCTTCGGACCGGCGTACGGGCGGGTTTTCGCCGCCGACGGCACGCCGTTCGGGGAACGCTCGCTGCCGCCGGGCACGCGCGACGCCGAGTACCGGCGGTACGTCGTCGTGCGCAAGGTGCCGATGTGGCGCTCGGAATCGGCGCACTGGTTCGGTCAGGTCGGCGGTGGCACCCGGTACCGGGCCCTGCTGGGAGCGGACGAACTCGTCACCCTCGGCTACCTGGCCGAGGCCAAGGGGGAGGACGCATGAACACGCAGTCGATCCAGCGCTGGCTCGGTGTGCTGGGGGTGCCGACCGAGGTCGTCTCGCTCGGCGCCGAGGTCGACAACGCCTGGTGCCTGATGCAGGGCGAAGACGGGGCGTGGGAGGTGTTCTGGCGCGAACAGGGCAACCGCTACGACTGGGCCCGGTTCACCAGCGAACAGGTCGCGTGCCACTACCTCTTCGGCCGGCTGGCCTGGGCGCAGGTCGCCCGCGGCGCCGTCGGCCTGCTGCCCGGCAAGTGACGTGCCGTGAAGGTCTCCTTACCGGCCGTAAGAGCCGGTAAGGAGGCCTTCACGGCTTTGGGCTCAGGACACGGCGTAGGTGAAGAAGTGTGCGGCGCCGGCGCCGGTGGACGCCGGCAGGGTGACGCTGCGGACCTGCTTGGCCGGGTCCAGCGCGATCGGCGCCGTGGCGAACAGGTACGACGTGTACGGCCGCGACAGCCGGAACATGTACCGCGGGAACGCCGAGTTCACGTACGGCACCTGCGCGACGACGGTGTTCCCGAACCGCGGGGTCTCCGTGCCGCCTTGGAGCAGCCACTCCGACAGGCCCAGCGAACCCTGGTGCGCCGAGCCGTCGGTGTAGGTGACGGTCACGTCGCCCTGCGCGTCACCGCCGGTCGCCGAACCGAGGAACGACAGCTTCGTCGCACCCGCCGGGGCCTGGACCGCAAGCGTTTGCCCCGCGGCGACCACGTTGTCCGGTGACCCGGCCGGGCTCGAGGGCCAGGTGAACTCCCGCACCTTCGCGCCCGGCTTGATCCCGCTCGTGGCCAGGCCCTGGGCGGAGTAGGCGAACTGGCCGGGGTAGAGGTCCGTCTCGCCGAAGTCGCCGTACTGGACGAACCGGTCGTCCGTGACGCCGACGTTCGTGCTCGCCGCCTGCAGCGTCCCCGGCTTCCCGACGGTCACCGGCAGGTACGACGGCAGCTGCCCGCCGAACTCCACCGGCACGCTCGTGTACGCGTCCGGTGCCCCGGCCGCGGCCGTCACCTTCACCTGTTGCGACGCCGTGCCGTGAGCGCCCACGGTGAGCGTGCCGCTCGACGGCGTCACGGTGATCCCGGCCGGCGGCTTCGCGTGCCAGGTCACCTTGCCCTGGCCGGTGATGCCTTCCGCCGTCACGGTCGCCGGCGTCGAGCCACCGGGCGCGACGACGATCCGGCCCGGGCCGACGCGGCCGCGCACCGGCACCTCGCCGTCGCGGAAGGACGGCGGGACGTCACCCTTCGCCGAACCCCACGACGTCGGCGACGTGCCGAGGCTGAAGTCCAGCCGGCCGCCGTTCACCGCGAACGACTCCGGCAGCCACGGCTTCGTGCTCGCCTCACCGTTGACGTTCAGGCTCTTCACGTACTTCACCGAGCTGGACGCGCCGGGCGCGGTGATCGTGATCCGCTGCCCGGTCGCCCGGGTGAGCGTGATCTTCGGGAACATCGGGCTGGCCAGCACCATCTCGGCGCGCCCGGGCGCCTCCGGGTACATGCCGAGCGCGGCGAACACGTACCACGCCGACGTCGCGCCGAGGTCGTCGTTGCCGGGCAGGCCGTCCTCGCCCGGCTTGAACAGCAGCTCCGCCGAGCGGCGCACGATGTCCTGCGTCTTCGACGGCGCGCCCGCGTACGCGTACTCCCACGGCACCTCGAACGACGGCTCGTTCGACATGAACGCGTACGGCGAACTCGCGTCGCTGTTCAGCTTCGTGAAGAAGAAGTCGAGACGCTTCTTGACGGCGTCGTCGCCACCCATCGCGTCGAAGAGGCCGCGGACGTTGTACGGCACCATCCACGTGTACTGCGCCGCGTTCCCTTCCTGGTAGCGCATTTCCTGGTACTCCGCGGGATCGAACGGCGACAGGAACCGCCCGTCGCGCATCCGGGTCTGCAGGTAGCCGGTGGCCGGGTTGTAGACGTTCTCCCAGTACTGCGCGCGGGTCATGAACTGCTGGTAGGTGTCCTTCTGGCCGAGCCGTTGGGCCAGCTGCGCGATGCCGAAGTCGGCGGTGGTGTCTTCGAGCATGTCGGAGACGTTGTTGGGGTGGTAACCCAGCGTCTGGTAGTCCGACAGGCCCGGGCGTTCGAGTGCGCGTTCGCCGGCCTGCTGGACGCGGGTGGCGCCGGTGACCATCGACTTCAGCGCCTGCGATGCGTCGAAGTCCGTGGCGCCGAAGGCGTACGTGCTGGCGATGATCGAGTGGTACGGGTCGCCGCCCATCACGCCCATGAAGTCGTTGTTCTGCGACCAGCGGTCCCAGACCCCGCCCGCCTGGTTCGCCTGGTTGAGCATCGACTGCGCCATGTCGGCGGCCTCGTGCGGGGCGAGCATCGAGAGCAGCTGGACCTCGTCGCGGTAGGTGTCCCAGCCGGAGAAGTTCGCGTACTGCGCGTGGCCCGGTTTCGCGCGGTGGATCGCCTTGTCGAAGCCCGGATAGCGACCGTCCACATCGGAGAAGACGTTAGGCTGCAACAAGGTGTGGTAGAGCGCGGTGTAGAAGGTGTGCGTGGCCGCGTCCGTGCCGCCTTCGACGGTGATCTGCCGCAGCCGGTCGTTCCAGGTCTGCCGGGCGTGGGCTTTGACCGTCTCGAAGGAGTCGTGACGTTGCTCCGCGGCGACGTTCAGCCGTGCACCGGCGGCGTCCACATAGGACAGGCCGACGCGGACCTGCACCGGCTTGGCCGGGTCGAAACTCAGGTAGGCGCCCGAGCCGCCGTCGGCGGTGACAACCTGCTTGTCCCAGGTCGCCTTGCTCAGGTCGCCGCCGCGGGCGGTGGTCGCGCCCGGGGTCACGGTGGCGTCCTGCCAGGTGCCGGACGTCGTGAACGGCTGGTCGAAGGAGGCCGTGAAGTAGACCTTGTAGGTGTTGGGGCCGCGGCAGAAGTGCCCGCTCGAGACCCAGCCTTCGACGGTCCGCTTGGCCGGGTCGACGGTCACCGACGCGTCGTCACTGCCCATCGCGGACTGGGCGACGTCGATCAGGAGCGTCGCGGGGGAGTTCTTCGGGAAGGTGAAGCGGCCGAGGCCGGAGTGCTGCGTCGCGGTCAGTTCGGTGGTGATGCCGGAGTCGGTCTTCACCTTGTAGTAGCCGGGGGACGCGGATTCGTCGGCGTGGCTGAAGGTGGGGAAGTACTTGGTGGCGTCGACGGCAGGTGACGTCGTGATGGTCCCGGCGAACGGCAGGAACGGGACGTCGCCGGCCGCGCCGCCGCAGCCGGCGCCGTTGAAGTGGGTGAGGCTGAAACCGCGGAGCCGGTTCTCTTCCCAGGCGTAGCCGCCGTCCCGGTCGCGGGCGTAGTACCGGCCCTGCCCGGCGGGCGGCTTGGGCTGCAGGGGCGTGTCGGGACTCCACTGGACCATGCCGAAGGGGACGTCGGCGCCGGGGAAGGTGTCGCCGGCGTAGGTGTTGGTCTCGGGGGTGTCGCCGGCCTTGGCGCCGACGAAGGGATTGACGTAGGCGGCGAGGTCCTTGACGTGGGCGGGCTCGGCGTAGGCGGGGGTGGCCACGGCTGTGACCAGGGGAACGATCAAAGCCGCGGTGACGACTCTGCGCATGCTCTTCCTCCCGGGGTGAGCGGGTCACCACGGGCCTGACAACGTTGTCAGAAAGCAGGGGTGGCCCGGCGAGCACTGGGAGTGAATCACCGGCGGTTCCGGCCGGTCAAGAAGTGCCCGCCAAGCGGCCTATCCCGTCAACGCTTGAGGATCCCGAGGACGTCGTCGTGGAGGAGGCCGTTCGTCGACAGCGCGCTCCCGTTGTCGTACCGGCCCGCGCCGTCCAGGTCCGAGAAGCGGCCGCCCGCTTCCGTGACGATCACCTGCGCCGCCGCGACGTCCCAGGGGTTCACGATGCACTCGGCCGCGACGTCCATCGCGCCCTCCGCGACCAGGACGTGCTGCCAGAAGTCGCCGAACGCGCGGGACTCCCAGCACACGTCGAGCAGCTCCAGGTACTTCTCACGCGAGTGGTACTCGCGCCACGAGTTCACGTCTGTGGTGGACACGTAGGCGTCCGAAAGGGAGGAAACGCCGGAAACCGACAGCTGCCGGGTCCCGGCGGAATCCGAAGAGAACGCCCCCGAACCCGTAGCCGCCCACCAACGGCGGCCCAGCAGCGGCGCGCTGATCATGCCGACGACCGGGTCGCCGTCGACCACCAGGGCGATCAGGGTCGCCCAGACGGGTACACCCCGCAGGAAGTTCTTGGTGCCGTCGATCGGGTCGAGCACCCAGGCCCGGCCGGTCGCGGCCGAGCCGCCGCGCTCCTCGCCGAGCACCGCGTCTTCCGGCCGCTCCGCCGCCAGAGCCGCGCGGATCGCGTCTTCGACCGCGGTGTCCGCGTCGGTCACCGGGGTGCGGTCGGGCTTGCGCTCCACCCTCAGGTCCAGGGCGCGGAAGCGCGCCGTCGTGATCGCGTCGGCGGCGTCAGCCAGCCGGGTGGCGAGGACCAGATCATCTCCGTAGCCAGGCACGGTCACGATGGTTTCACGCCTCCCCGCCGTAGAGTTGGCCAGGTGAGCATGGTCCTACTCGCCGAAGACGATCCGGCTATCGCCGAACCGCTCTCCCGCGCCCTCGAACGTGAGGGATACGAGATCCACGTCGTCACCGACGGCCCTTCGGTGCTCGACGCCACCGCCGCCCAGCGCGTCGACTTGCTCGTCCTGGACCTGGGGCTGCCCGGGATGGACGGGCTGGAGGTCTGCCGGCGCCTCCGGGCCAACGGCACCGAGCTGCCCGTCCTGATGCTCACGGCCCGCACGGACGAGGTCGACTTCGTCGTCGGCCTCGACGCGGGGGCCGACGACTACGTCGCCAAGCCCTTCCGGCTGGCCGAGCTCCTCGCCCGGATCCGCGCGCTGCTGCGCCGCCGGGTGCCCGAGGTGCTCGAGGCCGGCGGGGTGCGGATGGACCTCGGGGCCCGGCTCGTGACCGTCGACCTGCACGAGGTGCAGCTGGCGAACAAGGAGTTCGAGCTGCTGCGCGTCCTGATGAGCCGCGCCGGGCAGGTCGTCAGCCGCGACGAGATCCTCGCCGAGGTCTGGAACGACCTCGAGTCGAAGACGTCCAAGACGCTCGACATGCACATGTCGTGGCTGCGGCGGAAGCTCGCGATCGCCGCCGACGAGGCCGCCGGCCGCACCAGCAAGACCCACGACGGCGAACGGCGGATCGCCACCGTCCGCGGCGTCGGCTTCCGCTTCAACGCCGAATAAGCCGTGCGCCGCCGCATCCTGCTGGCCATCCTCCTCGCCGTCGCGGTCACCGCGGCGGTGCTCGGCATCCCGCTGGGCATCGTCGCGAGCTGGCAGATCGAGTCGAGCTACCGCGAGACACTCGCGGAGAACGCCCGCGCGGCGGCGGCGATCCTCGACACGGAGATCGCGAACGGCCAGGACATCGACCTCGACCAGGTGCGGGCCGCGGTCCCGGCCAACGGGCTGCTGACCGTCCGCGCCAGCAACCAGATCGAGAAGCGCTACGGGAGCGACCCGGGCGCCGACACCGTCACCGAGACGGCCGACCTGGCCCGCGACGGCAAGGTCGAGATCGCCGTCCCGGCCGGCCCGATGCACGAGCGGCAGACGACCGTGACGCTGGTCGTCATCCTGCTGGTGCTGCTGTCGATCGGCACCGGCGCGGTGGTCGCGCTGGTGACGGCGCGGCGGCTGGCCAAGCCGCTGCGCCACGTCGCCGAACGCGCGTCCCGGCTCGGCGGCGGCGACTTCCGGCCCGACCCCAGCCGCTACGGCGTCGGCGAGCTCGACATGGTCGCCGAGGCCTTGGACGCCTCCGGCACCGCGCTCGCCCAGCTCGTCCAGCGGGAACGGCAGCTGGTCGGCGACGTCTCGCACCAGCTGCGCAGCCGGCTGACCGCGCTGCAGCTGCGGCTCGAACCGCTCACCATGCACCCGGACGACGAGGTGGCCGACGAGTCGAAGGCCGCGCAGGAACAGGCCGACCGGCTCGCCGAGGCGCTCGAAGGGCTGCTGGCGGCGGCGCGCGCGGCGCGTGAGGTCGGCGCCGAACCCGTCGACCTGCCGAACCAGCTGCCCCAGATGTCCCAGGAGTGGCGTGAGCTGCTCCGCTCGGAAGGCCGGAACCTGCGGATGCGGGTGGCCGACGGGCTGATGGCGCGGGCCACCCCCGGGCGCCTGCGCGAGGTCGTCGGCGTCCTGCTGGACAACGCGCTGCGCCACGGCTCGGGCACGGTGAGCGTGGCCGCCCGCCGCGGCGACGCCGAGGGCACGGTGGTGATCGAGGTCAGCGACACCGGCTCCGGCGTCCCCGACGAGCTCGCCCCGCACATCTTCGAACGCGGTTTCTCCGGCGGCGGCTCCACGGGTGTCGGGCTGGCGCTGGCGCGCGCGCTGGTCGAGGCCGACGGCGGCCGGCTGGAGCTGTCGAACCGCCGCCCGGCCGTGTTCAGCCTGTTCCTCAAGGTCCCCAAGCCGAGCGACGTCCCCGAGGTGCGGTGGCCCGCGGAGCGCGTCCCGCGCTAGTCGACGTCGGTCAGCAACGGTCACTCCCGGTAATGGGAGGTGAACGCGGCCGCGTTCTCACGCGCCCAATCCTGGAACGTTCGCGGCGGCCTGCCGAGCAACCGCGCGACGGTGCCGAAGACGACGTGCTCGTGCGCGGCGGACTCCCGCTTGAGCCCGAAGAAGCCGTCGACGGCTTCGGCGGGCCAGCCGTACATCCGCGTCATGCGTTCGCGAGCGGTGGCTTCGGGCTCTTCGATGTACTTGATCGTGCGGCCGGTCGCTTCGGAAAGGACGGCGACCTGCTGTTCGGTGGTGAGTGCTTCGCCGCCGGTGAGTTCGTACGTCGCGCCTTCGTGGCCGGACGTCGTGAGTGCGAGGGTCGCGACCGCGGCGATGTCCCGGACGTGCACCAGCGCGGACGCCGGATCACCTTCGGGCACGTACACAGCGTTCTCTTCGCGAATCGTGCGCAGCCACGCGAAGCGGTTGTCCATGAACGCGCCGGGCCGCAGGATCGTCCATGCCGGACCGGCTTCGCGGACGGCCTGCTCGGCTTCGGCGTGGGCGCGGGTGATCGGATCCTTCTGTCCGAAGTGGACACCGGTGGTGGACAGCTTGACGAGGTGGCTGACACCCGCACGGGCGGCGGCGTGCGCGACCGCGCGTTCGCGGGTCACGCTGTCGCCTTGCGTCAGCACGAAAACGCGGTCCGCGCCGTCGAGCAGCGCGGGCAGGTCGGCGGTGTCGAGGTCGGCTCGGACGACGTCGGCGCGCGGGTCGATCCGGGCCTTCGCCGGGTCACGCGTGAGTGCGCGGACCGCGGCACCGGCGTCGAGCAGGGCGGGAACGAGGGCGCGGCCGACTTTGCCGGTGGCGCCGAGGACGAAGATCATCGGAATTCTCCTAGTGGTGGTCGCGGAGCGGCACGTGCGGGAGCGCGATCGCCGTGACGAGGGCGAGCGCGAGCACGGGCAGCAGGGTGAGGAACACGCCGTGGGTCCCGGCGCTGAAGGATCCGGCGCTGAAAGATCCGGCGCTGAAGGATCCGGCGCTGTAGGCGAAGCCGAGCGCGACCGGGCCGAGGGCCGAGCCGAGCGCGCGGGCGAGGTTGACGCCGGCGGCGACCGCGCCCCGGTCCGCGGCCGGCGCCGTGTTCTGCGTGGCCATCGCGAGGACCTGCAGGTTGAGCCCGGCCGCGAGACCGAAGACGACGAGGCAGCCGAGGATCGCCGGGAGGGGGCGGTGTTCGCCGAGCGTCGTCAGGCCGAGCACGGCGAGCAGGCCGAGCGCCGTGCTCAGCCGCGGCGCCCAGCGATAGTGGCCGGTGCGGGCGATGATCCGGCTCGCGACAGCCGACGAGACCGCCACGGCGATCGTCATCGGCACCAGCCGCAGGCCGCCTTCCGCCGGGCCGGCGTCGGCCTGCAGGAAGACCGCGATGTAGGTGATCGAGCCGAGGAACGCGAACCCGGTGAGCACGCTGAGCACGACGGCCACGGTGAAGGTCCGATCGCGGAACAGCCGCAACGGCAGCACGGGCGCTTTCGCCCGTCGTTCGACGAGGACGAAGGTGACGGCGGCCGCGGCGCCGCAGGCGATCGACCACGGCGTCAGCAACGTGAACCCGGTGATCGTCGAACCGAGCAGGACAACTCCGGCGAAGTCGAACGGCGCTTCGCGACGACGTCTCGGCAGGTCGAGTTGGTGCAGCAAGGCGACGGCGGCCAGCCCGAGCGGCAGGTTGACCAGGAAGATCGACCGCCACCCGGCCAGGCCGGTGAGCAGCCCGCCGACGACCGGACCCGCGAGGGAGGCGACGGCGAAGCAGATCGAGAACCATCCGAAGTACTTCGCGCCTTCGCGAGGCGTGAACATTTCGCCGAGCGAAGCGCCGACGGAGACGAAGAGACCTCCGGAGCCGGCGCCCTGCAGGACGCGCCCGGCGACCAGCAAGCCGGCCGACGGCGCCAGGCCGCAGGCGAGCGAACCGAGCAGGAAGAGGGTGAGTGCGCCCAGGAGCACACGTTTGCGCCCGAAGACGTCACCGAGCTTGCCGTAGAGCGGTGCGGTGACGCTCCCGGCGAGCAGGTAGGCGGTGGTGACCCAGGCGTACGCCCCGGTCCCGCCGAACTCGGCGGCGATCCGCGGCAGCGCGGTGGCGACGACCTGGGCGTCGAGCATCGCCAGGAAAACGGCCAGGAACAGGCCGATGAGGGCCGGCTTTTTGACATGTTTCAGTTGAGCGCGCGAAGGCGCGGTTGTGATCAAGGGATGTCCTCGTGAAGAAGGGACGAGAGATGTCCGGACGCGCAGGAAAACGCGTCCCGTCGAGTCGGGAAAAGGCTCCATCGTCACCCGCGGACGGGTGCGACCTCTTCGCGCTCGGAAACCACCTCGAATCGTCCCGCGCGCCCGGCCGAACCCGGACGGCGTCCTCACGAAGGAACACTGACGAAGTTGACTGTAGACAACTACATGTCAGGAGACAAGTACTTTTCGAAGAGTGCTCAGCGCAGGCGGGTCACGTCGCCGTTGTCGCGCCGGCGCTCGCCGAGCTCGTCGGGGAAGACCCACTTCTTGAAGCCCCAGAAGCGGAAGAACATCGCCAGCAGCATGCCGATGATCGACCCGCTCGCGAAGTCCGCGACCTCCTGCACCAGCCGCGTCACGTGGGGGACTTCGAGATCCAGCACGTACCGCGAGACGTACAGCGGGATCAGGTTCACCACGACCGCGATGCCGCTGATCACGAAGAACAGCGCGGCCTCGTGGGTGCGTTCCCGGCCGCCGCGGGTGCGGAACGACCACTCGCGGTTGAGGATGTACGACACGATCGTCGCGACGATGATCGCGATGGCCTTGGCGGTGGTCGGCTTCGACTCGAGCACGCTCAGCTTGAGGAAGTACCAGACCCCGTTGTCGACCACGAACGTCGAACCGCCCACGATCGCGAACTTGAGCAGCTCCCGGTGCTTGATCAGCACCGAACGCAGTGGCTCCGGCGTGCGCTTGAGCACGGTCTCCACAACGGTCACACGACCCAGTCTAGGAGCACACCGCCGTGACCTGTGGCTCAGGCGGCCTTGCTGCCGTGAATGTCCGGATCGTCCGCGGTCTCCGCGGCCGCGGCCACGGACCGGGCGGCTTCCTCCGGGAAAACCCACTTCTTGAACGCCCACCAGCGGAACGCCGTGCCGAGCAGGGTGCCGATGATGATGCCGCTGACGAAGTCGGCCACTTCGACGCCGAACGGCGAGAGCTGCGGCGCCTGCAGGTGGAGGACGTACCGCGAGAACCACTGCGGCAGCGCGTTCAGGCCCAGGGCGATGCCGCTGATCAGGAAGAACAGCGCGGCCTCGTGGTGGCGTTCGCGGCCGCCGCGGGTGCGGAACGACCATTCGCGGTTGGCGACGTAGGAAAAGATCGTCGCGACCAGGACACCGATGATCAGCGCCGTGACCGGGTGGGTCCGCAGGACGGTGAACTTCAAGCCGTAGTTGACGGACATCGTGATCACGAAGCTGATCCCGCCGACAACGGCGAAGCGGAGGAGCTCGCGATGCTTTTTCAGCAGCTCGCGCACCGCGCGGACGCTACCCGGTCAACCAGCCGAAAGCCCTTTCGGGGGTGACCGTCGGCTGCTTGTCGCCCGGTTTGCCGGGAACCGGTGGAGCGCTTGAGGTCGTCGACGGCGACGGTGGGGTTTTTGTCGGTTCCGGCTCGCTCGTCACCGGCGGTGTGCTGGACGGAGTGTGCGACGGCTTGGGCTTCGACGGCGTCGTCGTGGTGGCCGACGTCGAGGGGCTGGGCGTCGGCGGCTGTGGCAGCGGGTCCTTCCCGCACCAGTGGTGCCAGCAGCCGAAGTCGACGGTCACCGGCCCCGCCGACGCCTTGCCGAGCTGCGCGCCGATCGTCACCTGCCCGTCGTCGGGCCGGCCCTTCAGCCGCACCCACAGGTTGACGTGCTGGCCGGGGGCCACCGAGCCGGTCGTCGTGCAGCTCGCGCCCGCGGCGGTCGGCGTGCACGGGAAACCGCGCAGGCTCCACCACTGCCAGAGCGCGTGGTCGAAGGTGACCGTGACCGGCCGGGTCGTCTCGCCGGTGTTGCGGACGCGCACGTAGACCAGCGGGTTGCGGGTCCAGGGGAACGCCGAGAGGCCGTCACCCTGGGCTTCCAGGACCACGGCGTCCGGCGGCTGCTTCACGGTGACCTTGACGCTGACGTCGACGTTGATCTGCACACCGGCGGTGACCGAGCCGGTCACCGTGCCGCCCTGGGCGTCCTCGTCGGCCTCGAGCCGGAAGTTGAGCGTCGCGCTCTGGCCGGGCTGCAGGCCGGCGCCGGTCTTGCACGTCACCGTGCCCTCGCCGCCGGGGCAGTTCACCGAAATCGGGGCCGCCGCGTCCTGCGCGAACGCCATCGGCGCACCGCCGCCGCCCGACTCGACGGCGTGGACGCCCGGCGGCAGCTTCAGGGCCACGGCCACCGGCTCGGACGGGCTGCCGCCGTCGTTGCGCACGGTGATCGGCAGGCTGACGGGCCCGGCGCCGGGCTGCAGCTCGACGCCGTCCGGCGGGGTCGTCGCGGACATCTTCGCGGGCGCCGGGGCGGGCGGGGCCGGCGTGGGAGCCGGCTCCGGAGCGGGTGCGGGCGCGGGCGCCGGCGGCGGGACGACGGGCGCGGGCGGGGGTTCGACCGGCGGCGCGGCAGGAGGCGCCGGTGGGGCCGGGGGCGCGGGCGGCGCGGGTTTCGGCGGCGCGGGCGGCTGGACCGGCTGGACGACCGCCGGCGGCGGCACCTGGGCCGCGACGGGGACCTCCTGCGCCCCGCCTCCGGCCGTCAGCGCGATGACGACGGCCGCGACGACCGCCGTCCCGGACGCGGCGACCCCGGCGAACTGACGGGGACCCGCGGCGGCGGCACCGGCCGCGGCGCCCGCCTTGCCCCCGGCCGCCGCGGCTCCGGCGGCGGCCGCACCGGCGGCGGCCGCGGTGGCCGCGCTCGCCTTGGCCGCGCCGATGGTCGCGAGGTAACCCAGCGCGGCGCCGCCGAGGACGATCGGGGCGATGATCGCGCGCAGGCCGCCGTTGACGTCGGCCAGCTCCGCGGCCAGCGCCCGGCAGTTGTCGCACTCATCGAGGTGGCTCTCCACCTGGGCGCGCTCCCGCTTGGACAGCCCGTCGCGGGTCCACGCGCCGAGCCGCTCGGCGCAGGCGCGGCAGCGTTCCTCGGCGTTCTCCTGCAGGTGGACCTGCAGATACGCCTGCCGCAGCCCTTCGCGGGCGCGGTAGGCGAGCGCGGAGACGCCGTTCGCGGTCAGTCCCAGCAGCGGCGCGACCTCGGCCGGGCTCTGCTGCTCGATCTCGGTGTGCCAGAGCACGGCCTGCCAGCGTTCGGGCAGCCGCGCGAACGCCTTCGCCGCCATCGTCCGCTCGAGCCCGGCGACGGCGGTGTCGGAGAACGGGACGGTCAGCGCCTCGCCCGCGGCGCCGCCGACGTCGGTCATGTCCTCGTTGAGGTCGATCCGGCGTTCCTTGCGCGTCCGGTCGTACGCGGTGTGGCGAAGGGCGGTCAGCAGGTACGCCCGGAAGGCGGTATCCGGTCCCTTGCCACCACGGAGCGTGTCCAGCACTTTCGCGAAGGCCTCGGACACCAGATCGTCGGCCTCGGAGCTCGAGCGGGCCAGCTGACGGGCGAGGTTGTGCGCCGCGCCGGTGTGGCGTTCGTACAGACCGCCGTACGACGCGATCTTCCCGGCGCGGACCTCCGCGATCAGCTCGGCGTCACTCTTTCCGCTGAGATCGGCGGGAATGGTGGACACGGCACTCCTCGGTCGGCTAAGGCCTGGACCTGCCATTACAGGCGGGCCCGGGGCACGAGGCAAGTGTGACTGACCCGCCCCGGGCGGTCACGTCGTGGTGGGGGTGAAGCCACCGACGGCGCAAGAAAATCACCCGCCTCCGGCGAGCGCCGGAGAAAAGCTTCTTAACAAAACTGGTGAGTACGCCGTCACGGGGTACTCCGTCGACCGTCCTCATCGTGAAGCACCGAGCAAGATCGACACGGACCGGACGAAAGGGGCGGTGGCCTGTGGATGTTCCGGCAACCGGTATGCGGTCCGGCCCCGGTGACGTTCCGTCCACCGCCGAGCGCGACCGCACCCTCCGGGCCCTGCGCGGCCGCTGGCGCACGGCGAGCCTCGCCGCCGGCTGGCGCTTCCCGAGCGACTGGGCGTTGCCCGAGGTCGACGCCGTCTGCGCGGCCGTGCTGAACAAGGGCCGCGTCGAGGCCGCCGAAATCGCGCTGGCCGGGCTGGCCCGGGCGCGTGCGGCGGCCGGCGCGGGCCTCGCCGAAACCCTCGCCGACCTGGCCGCGCTGCACGCGGTGCTCGACCACGGCGGTGACGGGTTCGTCTCACCGGACGTCGACGCGACGCCGTCGCGGCTGCTCCGGATGACGGCGCTGGCCTGGGCGGACGTCGCCACCGACCAGCTCGTGCACACCGAGGTCACCGACCCGCTGACCGGCCTGCCCTCGGCCGCCTACCTGCGGACGCGGCTCGTCGAGGTCTACCAGGCCGCCGCGGCCCGCGAGCGCCCCGCGGCCGAGGAGCACATGCTGCTGGTCGTCTCGCTGGACCTCAGCACCGTCGCCGGGTTCCCGCGGCTGACCGGGATGATCCTGGTCGCGGACGCGTTGCGGGCGGTGTTCGACAGCGGGCAGAGCGTCGCTTCGCTCGGGCCGTCGGTCGTCGCCGCGCTCGTCCAGCGGGACGACAAGGTCGCGTCCCACGGCGTCGCGCTGCGAAGGGCGTTGCACGAGCGGTTGTCGGTCGACGCCCAGCTCGCGGACGCCGGTCAGCCGCGCGTCTCGGCGGTGCGGCTGCCCGCCACCCACGAATCCGCCTGCGACCTGCTGGCCCGGCTCGCCCGGGTGTAGAACACCCGGAAAGTCCGGTTCCGCCCGGACCCTTCTGACCTGGACCCGGGCCGCCATGATTTCCTGGTGCGGTGACCAGGACCGTATCCACCGACGTCGACGGCGAAGTCGCGGCCAGATCCACGCACCGGCTGGCCCTCCGGAGGTCGCTCGCCCGGCTGTCCGTGCGCCCGCGGTCGATCTTGATCCTGTCGGTGATCCCGCTGGTCGCGATCGGGTACGGCCTCTGGGGCTGGCAGCACGACTGGGTGCTCGGCGTCGACAGCGCGGTCTACCGCGCGGGCGCGCTGACGCTGCTGCACGGCGACTCCCTCTACGACGCGAACACCCTCGCCAACGAGCCGTGGTGGGCGCTGCTGCCCTTCACCTACCCGCCGACGGCGGCACTGATCTTCGTCCCGCTGGCGGCGTTCCCGACCCAGATCTCCTGGGGCCTGATCACGGCGATCTCGCTGATGGCGATGGCCCTTTCGGTCCGGATCGCGATCGGCGCCCTGCCCCGCCCGGCCGACGACGGGCCGCGCTGGTGGGCCTCGCCCGCCCGCTCGACCATCGTGTTCTTCCTGGTCTTCCTCGGTCTCGAGCCGGTGTGGCGGACGATCTTCCTCGGCCAGATCAACCTGATCCTGATGGCCATGATCCTGCTGGACATGCTGGTCATCGGCGCGCGGGGGAGCCGCTGGGGCGGCGTGCTGGTGGGCGTCGCGGCGGCGATCAAGCTCACGCCGCTGGTCTTCCTCGGCCACCTGTTCATCACCGGCCGCCGCAAGGACGCGCTGCGCGGGCTGGCGACGTTCGTGCTGCTCCAGGGCCTGATGTTCCTGATCAACGCGCACGACGCGGCCAAGTACTGGACCGTCACGCTGCCCGACACCGGCCGGATCGGCCCGGTGCACTGGGCGGGCAACCAGTCGCTGAACGCGCTGATGAACCGGGCCACCGACCTCGCGCCGTGGGCGTCCAAGGCGGCCATGGGCATCGGCTTCCTGCTCGCTATCCCGGCCCTGTGGCTGCTCATGCGGTTCCACCGCAAGGGCCAGGCGCTGGCCGCGTTGCTGGTGACCGCGTTCTGGACGCTGCTGATCTCGCCGATCTCGTGGACCCACCACTGGGTGTGGGTGGTCCCGCTGATCGTGCTGCTGGTGTCGCGGCTGCCGAAGACGACCCCGGCGACGGCGTGGAAGCGCTGGGTCGGGACGTTCCTGGCGGCGTTCGTGTTCGTCAGCTGCGTGCTGCTGATCCTGCCCAACGGGCGCAACGTCGAGCTGCACTGGACGGTCTGGCAGAACGTCCTGGGCGACGCGTACATCCTGATGCCGGTCGTGCTCGCGCTGGCCCTGGGCCTGCGCTGGGGCCTGCAGCGGCGGGCCCGGAAGAAGAAGGCGGCGGCCGGCGAGCATGTCGACGTCCCCACCGGCGTCTGAGGCCCGCACCGGCCGGGTGCTCGCCGGGGGTATCGCGCTTCTCGTTCTCGCCTTCGGGGTGGTCGCCTGGCTGGCGGGCTGGCACCTGGGCGCGGACAGCGCCGTCTACCGCGCCGGCGCGCTGACCCTGGTCCACGGCGACCCGCTCTACACCCGTGACGTGCTGACGGCGCTGCCCGACTGGGTGCGCCTGCCGTTCACCTACACCCCGGCTGCGGCGCCGCTCTTCCTGCCGTTCGCCCTCGTGCCGTCGGGCCTGGTCTGGGGCGTGATCGCGTTTTTGTCGGTGGTCGCCCTTATGGTCGTGATCACGGTGGTTTCGTCGTCGCCGGGGCGCTCACTCGCGTGGTGGGCGCTGCCGGCGGGAACGGCCGCCGCTCTGGCGCTGGAACCGGTGTGGAAGACGCTGTTCCTGGGCCAGATCAACTTGATACTGATGGCGTTCGTGGTGCTGGACGTCCTGGTGCTCTCGGCGCGCGGGTCGCGTTTCGCGGGCGTGCTGATCGGCGTGGCGGCGGCGATCAAGCTCACCCCGCTGATCTTCGTGCCGCACCTGTTCTTCACCGGCCGGTGGAAGGACGGGCTGCGCGCGCTGGGCACGTTCGTCGTGCTGGAAGCGGTGATGTTCGCGGTCATCCCGGTCGACGCGCTGCGATTCTGGCGGGATTCGGCGACCGACCCGAGCCGGGTCGGGTCGGTGCACTGGATCTTCAACCAGTCGCTCAACGGGCTGGTCAGCCGGGCTTCGCACCTCGCGCCCTGGTCGCTGGCGGTGGCGGTCGGGGTGGCGGCGGTGCTGGCCGTGCCCGCGGTGTGGCTGGTGGTGCGGCTGCACCGGCGCGGGGAGGACGCGGCGGCGCTGCTCGTGACGGCGTTCTACGGGCTGCTGCTCTCGCCGGTGTCGTGGTCGCACCATTGGGTCTGGTGCGTGCCGTTGCTCACGCTGCTGCTGGTGAAGGGCAAGCGCAGGGTCGCGGCGGCGGTCGCGGTGCTGTTCGTCTCGCAGATCGTGATGCTGGTGCCCAACGGCGGCGACACGGAGTTCGGCTGGGGCCTGGGCCTCTCGGTTCTCGGCAACGTCTACGTGCTCGCGGCGGCGGCCGGGATCGTCGGGCTCGCGGTGCGGGAGCTACGGCTGGTCCGGCGGTCACCGCAGGTCGCCACCGTTTAGTCTGAGCGGGCTATGGACAAACACACCGGTCTGCCTGTCGTGGGCATGGTGGGCGGCGGGCAACTCGCCCGGATGACCCACCAGGCGGCGATCTCCCTCGGTCAGTCACTGCGCGTCCTCGCCGCGGGCGAAAACGAGTCCGCCGGGCTCGTCGCGGGTGACGTCGTACAGGGGCACCACACTGATCTCGAGGCGCTGCGGCAGTTCGCGGCCTCGGTCGACGTGCTCACGTTCGACCACGAGCACGTGCCCGGTGAGCACCTGCTGACCCTGGCGATGGAGGGTTACGTCATCCGGCCGGCGCCGTCCGCGCTCGGCTTCGCGCAGAACAAGCTGGTGATGCGCGAGATGATGGCCGGCATGGGCGTGCCGGGCCCCGCCTTCGCCGAAGTGTCCACTGTGGACGACGCGCTGGCGTTCGGCGGCGAGCACGGCTGGCCGGTGGTGCTCAAGGCGTCCAGCGGCGGTTACGACGGCCGTGGCGTCTGGATGCTCGACACCGCGCAGCAGGCCCGCGAGACCGTGCCGCAGCTCCTGGAAGCAGGCACCCCGCTGCTGGTCGAGGAGAAGGTGGTGATGCGGCGCGAACTGGCGGCGCTCGTCGCCCGCTCGCCCTTCGGCCAGGGCGCGGCGTACCCGGTGGTCGAGACCGTGCAGACCGGCGGCATCAACACCGAGGTCCTCGCGCCGGCGCCGGGCCTTTCGGAGGACCGGGTCCACGAGGCGCAGGACCTCGCGCTGCGCGTCGCGTCGACGCTGGACGTCACCGGCCTGCTGGCGGTGGAGCTGTTCGAGACCGACACCGGCCTGCTGGTGAACGAGCTCGCGATGCGCCCGCACAACTCCGGGCACTGGACGATGGACGGCTCGCGCACCTCGCAGTTCGAGCAGCACCTGCGGGCGGTCCTCGACTACCCGCTGGGCCGCACCGACATGGTCGCGCCCGCGTGCGTGATGGCGAACGTGCTGGGCGCGTCGGTGCTGCCCGAGATGGGGCCGGACGAGCGGCTGCACCACCTCTTCGCGCGGTACCCGGAGGCCCGGGTGCACCTGTACGGCAAGCAGGAGCGGCCGGGCCGCAAGCTCGGGCACGTGAACTTCACCGGTGAGCGCATGGACGACCTGCGCAACCGCGCGCTGCTCGCGGCGCACTGGCTGTCCCACGCCGTCTGGCTCGACGGCCACGAGATCCACTAGGAGAACAGCTATGGCGCCGCAGGTGGGCGTGATCATGGGCAGCGACTCGGACTGGCCGGTGCTGGAAGCGGCCGGCGCGGCGCTCGACGAGTTCGGTGTCGGCTACGAGGTCGGTGTCTACTCGGCGCACCGCACCCCGCAGCGCATGCTGGACTACGCGACGTCGGCGGTGGCCCGGGGCATCCGGGTGATCATCGCGGGCGCGGGCGGCGCGGCCCACCTCCCGGGCATGGTCGCCTCGGCGACCGTCCTGCCGGTGATCGGCGTCCCGGTCCCGCTGAAGTACCTGGACGGCCTGGACTCGCTGCTGTCGATCGTCCAGATGCCGGCCGGTGTCCCGGTGGCGACGGTCTCGGTGGGCGGCGCGCGCAACGCGGGCCTGCTGGCGGTCCGCATCCTCGCGGCGTCCGACGAAGGCCTGCGCGCGAAGATGGTGACGTTCCAGCAGGACCTGGAGAAGCTGGTCCTGGACAAGGACGCCGCCCTGCGCGCGAAGGCCGGCCACTAGAGTCGCGCGTCCGAGGTTCGTCGGCAGGGACCGGCAGCGCCCCGAGGCGGCCTCGGTTGCGTCTCACCGCCTTGCACGCGTTTTCACTGCGGGCCGCCGGCGATCGGCCGTTCCAGCGTCGGACAACTTGCGACGCGCGGCACTGGCGGGTCACCACGGCACGGTTTCGCCGTTGCGGTCGAGGAACTCGAGGCCGGGCTTGCCCCGCTTCGCCAGGAGCACGTCGACGATCAGCGGGACGGTCTCGTCCATGGTGAACGGCGCGTCCGGCCCGCCGAGGGCCGTGCGGATCCAGCCGGGGGCCACGACGACGAGCGCGCGGCCGGCCTCGGACGGCCGGGCGGCGAAGCTGCGCATGAGCATGTTCAGCGCGGCCTTGCTGCTCCGGTAGACCTCGCGCGAGCCGGCCGTGTTGTTCGTGATGCTGCCCTGGCCGGACGACATCGCGCCGATGAGCCCGTCCGGTGGCACGAGGTCCTGGAGGGCCTCGATGACGCGCATCGGGCTGAGCGCGTTGGTGACCATCACGTCGACGAAGTCGGCGGTCGAGACCTCACCGACCGGCGTCTGCGGGTTGTTGGTGGTGCCCGCGTTGACGAAGAGCACGTCGAGCCGGCGGTCCGCGAGACGCTCGCGCAGCGGTGGCAGCTGCTCGGGTTCGGTGATGTCGAGGTGTTCGATCTCGACGCGCCCGTCCGATTTGCCCGCCAGGTCGTGCAGGGGCGTTCGCGCGGTGACGTCCCGGACCGTGCCGATGACGTGCCACCCGCGGTCGAAGAGTTCGGTGGCGATCGCGTGGCCGAGGCCGCGCGACGCTCCGACGATGAGGGCAGTGGGGCTGGGTTCGGTCATTCCGTCTCCTCGGGTTGTCCTTCGAGTCTCGCCGCGATGACGTCTTCGAGGCGTGTTCGCCGGGGTGATTTGTAGGATTGCCTCGATGGGAGGAGTCCTGATGGCCGAATCCGTCGTCGCGTCGCCCGAGGACGTGCGTCTCATGCGGGCCCTCCAGGTGGCTCCGCGGGCTTCGTTCGCCTCGATCGCCGGGGCGCTCGGGCTCACCGAAGCCGCGGTCGCCCGGCGCTACCGGCGGTTGCGGGCCGACGGCGTCGTGCGGGTCGCCGGCATCGTCGACCCGGGCGCGCTGGGGCAGAGCAAGTGGCTGGTGCGGCTGCGCTGCCGGCCGGGCAGCGTCGCGGCGATCGCCGACGCGCTCGCGAAGCGCGAAGACGTCAGCTGGGTGGCGCTGTGCGCGGCGGGCTCCGAGATCACCTGCGCGGTCCGCTCCCGCACCCAGGAACAGCGCGACGACCTCCTCGGCCGGCAGCTCCCGCGCACGGCGGCCGTCCTGGACATCCAGGCGTCCGCCATGCTGCGCCAGTTCATCGGCGGCCGCGGGCACTACTGGGCCGCGCTGCGCGGCACGTTGACGCCGGAGCAAGAGGCCGCCCTGGGGATCGACGGCGCGCCGTTCACCGAGGCCCCGGTCGTGGCCCGTGAGCCGGTGCGCCTCACGCCCGAAGACGAGCGGCTGCTCGCCGTGCTCGCCGACGACGGCCGCGCGAGCCTGGTCGACCTCGCCGCGGCGGCGGACCTCACGCCCGGGCGCGCGTCGCGCCGGCTGCAGACGCTGCTGGAGCGGCGCGCCGTCCACATCGACGTCGAGATCGCCGCGACGGCGCTGGGCTACCACGCGCGGGCGAACCTCCTGCTGCGCGTGCACCCGTCGGCGGTCAAGAGCCTGGGCCGGGCCCTGGCGCAGCTGCCCGAAATCGCCTTCGCCGCGGCGGTTTCGGGCCCGCACAACCTGCACGCGGTCGCGCACTGCCGCGACCTGGACGAGCTGTTCGAGTTCACCTCCGACCACGTCGGCTCACTGCCCGGCCTGCAGAGCATGGAGGTCTCCCCGCTGCTCCGGCACGTGAAGCAGGCAGGCACCCTCCTCTCCGGCGACCGCCTGGCCTGACAGCCGGCCTCAGTCGAGCTTGGCCGGCAGCTGCTCCCGCAGCTGGCGTTTGAGCACCTTCCCGGCGGCGGACACCGGGATCTGCTCGACGACGTGGATCTCCCGCAACCGCTTGTAGGGCACGACTTTTTCGTTGATCGCGGCCATCAGCTCGTCCGGGTCGAGCTCGCCGTGCGGGACGACGAACGCCACCGGCAGCTCGCCGACCTCGGTGTCCGGGCGGCCGACGACGGCGGCCGCCGCGACGCCCGGCATCGTGATCAGCAGCTCCTCCAGCTCGCGGGGGAAGACGTTGTAACCCTTGTACAGCAGCATGTCCTTCTTGCGGTCCACGATGGACAGATAACCGTCCTCGTCGAGGATGCCGATGTCGCCCGTGTGGAGCCAGCCGTCGACCAGCGCGGCCGCCGTCTCCTCCGGGCGGTTGCGGTAGCCCTGCATGATCTGCGGGCCGCGCAGGCAGACCTCGCCGCGCTCACCCGCCGGAACCGGGTCTTCGCCGCCCTCGGCCGGGACGACCTTGACCTCCGTGTCGAAGATCGGCACGCCCACCGAGCCGACCTTGCGGGTGCCCGAGCGGTACGTCGGGGAGATCGCCGCGCCCATCGTCGCCTCGGTGAGGCCGTAGCCCTCGGCCACCACGACACCCGGGAAGCGCTCGCGCAGCGCGTTGATCATCGCGTGGTTCATCGGTGCCGCGCCGGAGCCGATCGACCGCACCGAAGACAGGTCCGCGGTGTGGAAGGACGGCGTCGCGAGCAGGGCGGCGAACAGCGCGGGCGCGCCGCCCAGGCCGGTGACCCGCAGGCGTTCGGCGTCGGCGATGTAGGCGGCCGGGTCGAAGCGCGCGTGGAGCACGGTCGTCGTGCCGCCGATGATCGCCGCGTTCATCCCGCCGATGATGCCCATCGCGTGGAACCACGGCGTCAGGTTGATCGCGACGCCGGTGCCGAGCCGCGAGGGCCACTCGTCCTCGCTGCCGATCTGGTCGATCGTGATCTCGCCGTCCGCGTCCAGCGCCGGCACCGAGCCGGAGCCCCAGCACGAGTGCTGGAGGGTGTTGACCACGACGTTGCGGTGGGTGAGCCGCACGCCCTTCGACCGGCCGGTGGTGCCGCCGGTGTAGGCGAGGTGCGCGAGGTCGGCGTGGACGTCGATGGCGACCTCAGGGCGCGTCTCCGGCCGGCCGGCGTGGAACGCCTCGAACTCGACCTGGCCGTCGAGCAGCTCGCCCGTGGGGTTGACGACGACCGTGAACTTCGCCGGGATCCGGCCGGCGACGCTCGCCAGCGCGCCCGCGACCGGCCCGAACGTCACGACGGCCGCGGCCTCGCAGTCGGCGAGCTGGAACGCCAGGTCGTCCGGCGGGAGCAGCGGGTTCGTCGGGCTGAAGGTCGCCCCGGCCATGAGCGTGCCGTAGTAGGCGATCGGGAAGGCCAGGCAGTTGGGCAGGTGCAGCGCCACGACGTCGCCGCGGCCGATGCCGCGGTCGATCAGGGCGTTCGCGAACCGGCAGGCGGCCCGGTACGTCTCGGTGAAGGTGAGGCTGCGGCCGTCTTGGGCGAAGGCGGTCCGGTCGCCCCAGCGGGTGGCGCCCGCGGTGAGGATCGAACCGACCGGGACTTCGGGGTAGTCGAGGGAGGCGGGCAAACCGGGCGGCGTCGTCGGCGCGGTGAGCGGCATCACTCGACCATACGAATTCTGCGGCCAAGGACACAAGGACGACGGCGGACGCGGTCAGTGAACGAGCGCTAACATCGATGGAACTCTCCCGACGTCGTAGAGAAGGTGACCGGAAGTGACCGACGGCCTGTACCAGCTTGCCGAAGAGCACGAGGAGCTGCGGGCCGCGGTCCGGGCCCTGGCCGAGAAGGAGATCGCGCCGTACGCGGCCGAGGTCGACGAGAACGAGCGCTACCCGATCGAGGCGTACAACGCGCTGGTCAAGTCGGGCTTCAACGCCGTCCACATCGGCGAGGAGTACGACGGCCAGGGTGCCGACGCCGTCGGCGCCTGCATCGTGATCGAAGAGGTCGCCCGCGTCGACGCGTCGGCGTCGCTGATCCCGGCGGTCAACAAGCTGGGCACCCAGCCGATCATCCTGTCGGCCTCGGAAGAGCTGAAGAAGCAGGTCCTGCCCTCGATCGCGTCCGGCGAGGCGTCGGCTTCGTACGCGCTCTCGGAGCGCGAAGCGGGCTCGGACACCGCGTCGATGCGCGCCCGCGCGCGGCTCGACGGTGACCACTGGGTGCTCAACGGCACCAAGTGCTGGATCACCAACGCGGGTGAATCGACCTGGTACACCGTGATGGTCGTGACCGACCCCGACGCGGAGAAGAAGGCCAACGGCATCTCGGCGTTCGTGGTCCACAAGGACGATCCGGGCTTCTCGGTGGGCCCGAAGGAGAAGAAGCTCGGCATCAAGGGCTCTCCGACGCGCGAGATCTACTTCGAGAACTGCACGATCCCTGCGGACCGCATCATCGGCGAGCCCGGCACCGGCCTGAAGACGGCGCTGCGCACGCTCGACCACACCCGGCCGACGATCGGCGCGCAGGCGCTGGGCATCGCCCAGGGCGCGCTGGACGCGGCGATCGCGTACGTCAAGGAGCGCAAGCAGTTCGGCAAGGCGATCGCGGAGTTCCAGGGCGTCCAGTTCATGCTGGCCGACATGGGCACCAAGATCGAGGCGGCCCGCCACCTGGTCTACGCCTCCGCGGCGGCGTCCGAGCGCGGCGACAAGCGCGCGGGCTTCATGGCCTCGGCGGCAAAGATGTACGCGTCGGACATCGCGATGGAGGTCACGACGGACGCCGTCCAGCTCTTCGGCGGCGCCGGCTACACCCGCGACTTCCCGGTGGAGCGCATGATGCGCGACGCGAAGATCACGCAGATCTACGAAGGCACGAACCAGATCCAGAAGGTCGTCATGGCCCGCGCCCTGCTCAAGGGCTAGATTGATCTTGATCTGGTAGTTCGGGCGGACCTGGTGGTCCATGATCAGGTCGTCACGAGCACCAGGCCACCCGAATGCGGCCCGCCGCCACCAAGGGCGCCTGCGGCGTCGCTCCGCGATGAGCTGCGCTCACCCCTGACACCCGCGACCCGGCGCTAACGGGCGGCAGGGGCGAGGGAAGCGGGGCGAATGGGCGCGGCAGTTCGGGTACCGGTAAACCCGTTGAGGGCCAGCGGACCATGGCGCCATACTTTGGTCAATCCGCCTCAACAGGTGCACGGGGCGCCCGAGGTACTGCCGAACCGGCAGGGTAAGCAGCGACGTGGCGGATGTCGCACGCGTGGTGCGCGATCGGCACCTGCGTATCCCCTGCCGGACCCGCATCGCGGTCACGCCGAAGACCCCGACATCGCCAGGCCGTCTACAGGCCGTCGGACGTCGGGGAAGGCCAAGATCCGCCGAGAAGTGTTGATATGAGTTTACGCAGCTCAGAGGCTGTTTTCAGGCATGATCGCCAAGTCGGCTCAGGTCAGCCGTTAGATCACGCAGACCTACGAAGGCACGAACCAGATCCAGAAGGTCGTCATGGCCCGCGCCCTGCTCAAGGGCTGATTCGATCTCGATCCGGTAGTTCGGGCAGCCTGAGGCCGGTGGCCAGGTCCTTGCGGGCCGTCGTCGGCCTCAGGTTGCCCGGATGTCCCGTCGAAGGCGATGATCTCTTCGTGGGTTTTTTCGCCGCGAGGCACAGGACGACGGAGTCGGGAACAGATGACTTCTCCTGAGGACGCGAAGAGCGCATCGCGCTCCGTCCGGAACGTTGCCTGGAGCTCGCTCACCGAGGCTGAAGCCGACGCGATCCGCGCCATTTACGAAGACGCCTTTCCGGCGACCGAGCGGCGCGTCCTCGCCGAAGTCGTGGCCACGTCCGACTGGCTGTGGGTTGCGAAGAGCGATGACACGGTGACCGGCTTCGCGACTGCGGCCTTGCTGCCGACGGCGAACGCCGCTCTTTTGCAGTATCTCGCCGTGGTCCCGCGATTCCAGTCGGCGGGAATCGGGTCGCTTCTGCTGGCATGCATCGAACGCGACCTGTGCGATTCGGGGAATGCGCTGGATGGCGTCTACATCGAGATCGAGCCGCTGGACGGCCCGGACGACGGGCAGCAGACCGAGCGGCGGTACACCTTCTACCTGCGCTGGGGCGCTGAGCCGGTAATTCGCATGCAGGAGTACTTCATCGCCGACTTCTCCTCGGCGTCACCCAGCCGCGTGCCGATGCTTCTGCTCTGGCGGTCGTTGAGCGGGGCCGGCCAGCCGGGATCGGACCGCCTTCGAGATGCTCTGTCCGACATCTACGAGAGTGAGTACTCGCAGTACGCCGATCCGAGCTTTTTCAACGACATCCTGGGCCGGGTTCGCGGTTAGACCCGGTGTCGGCGGTGCCGTCCGTGTGGCGACGGCGGCACCGACGATGGGGTCGAGAACGTTTCGGACGACAGGCTCGTACCATTCGCCGTGCTCGGTCCAGTAGTCCTGGATCGCCCGGCTTCTGGACGCTACGTATTCGAAATAGACGATCCACGAAGTTCGGTTGTCCTCGTCGAAGAAGACATCGGTGTTGAGGGTGAACGCCATGAGATCCACGAACATCTCACTCACGATGCGTACTTTCAGGCCCAGCTCTTCGGAGTCCGGGAGAGGTGTGTCGTCGTAGAAGTAGGTCCGCATGCCGGGGTCGTTCAGGAAAACCGTGGTCAGGTTCTGCATTTCCCGGGTCACGTTCTGGTACAGCAGAGACTTGTTGGATTTCGCGAGGATGGCCGTCTGTTCGGCAACATGGGTCGCCTGCTTGGTCTGGAGGCGGGTTTGTTCGGCCACGTAGGACGTCTGCTCCACTTGTGCGGCGATTTGCTTGCTGACCGCGTCCAAGCTTTGGATTGACGCATCGCGTTGATCTCGCAATGACTCGGACTGTCTTTTCAGCTGGAGTGCCACGAACACCAGGGTCAGTAGTGTGCCGGTCGCGCCGGCCACGGTACCGAGGGATTCGACAACGTCGGTCCATTTGACGGTTTCGGCGACTTGCGCGACGTTCAGTGCCAACTGCATGCACGCGAGTCGCAGGCGGGCCGCGGTTTGTTACGCCGCCGGAAAAGATCACGGCCCTCGGCAAGATCTGCACCGGAGGCCGCGTGATCTGCCGGAAACTGCCGGATGGTCACACAAGTGCCTTCGTTTCCCGGGAAAGGAGTGGCCGGCAAGCCGCCGGGGGCCGGAAACCGGCCACGCGGAACCCTGCCACCCCCTCCGGTCTCCCGGACGACGGGGCGCGTGGGCGGGGTGCGGGACTTGTAGCAGGTCAGAGCCCGGAAGGAAATCACTCACCAGGGGGAGTGTCCGAACAAGTTACCCGCGCGTTAATGAGTGTGGTGATGCAGGTCACCGTCGGTTCACAGAGAGGTGAATTGGATGGGCTTGAGGACGTGCAGCCGGCTGGTCGCCGGGTTGGCCGTGGCAGCCGCGCTCGTACTGGGGGCCACCACGGCCCAGGCCGCGGAACGAGAACCCACCGGGCCCGTGCAGCCCAACATCCTCACCGCCGCCGTCTACTCGCTGGGGGCGCCGACCATCGCGCCGCCCGGGACGAACGACTGGAACTGCAAGCCGAGCGCCGCGCACCCGAATCCGGTGCTGCTGTCCAACGGGACCACCGCCAACGCCTACGAGAACTGGGCGAACCTCTCCCGGAAGCTCGCCAACGCCGGGTACTGCGTCTTCGCCGGGAACTTCGGCGGTACGCCCGGGACGTTCCTGCAGACCGTCGGGCCGATCGCCGACACCGCGAAAGCGCTTGCCGCCTTCGGGGACAAGATCCTGAACGCGACCGGCGCGCAGAAGCTGGACGTCGTCGGGCACTCGCAGGGCGGGATGAACATCCGGTACTGGATCAAGTACCTGGGCGGCGCGGGCAAGATCAGCCGGCTCGTCGGGCTGTCGCCGTCCAACCACGGCACCGATCTCTTCGGCCTGCTGAGCACGCTCGAGATGATCCCGGGGGTGCCGGCCGTGCTCGGGACCGTGTGCCAGTCGTGCAACGAACAGGCCGTCGGGTCGGCCTTCCTCACCGACCTCAACGCGGGTGGTGAAACCGTCGAAGGCATCCAGTACACCGTCATCCAGACCCGCTACGACGACGTCGTGACGCCGTACACCAGCGCGTTCCTGCCGGCGAAACCGAACGTGAAGAACATCCTGCTGCAGAACGTCTGCGGGCTCGACTTCACCGACCACCTCGGCATCACCTACGACCCGGTCGCCCAGGGACTGGTGCTCAACGCGCTCGACCCCGCGCACGCCAAGACGCCACCCTGCGTGCTGGTGCCGCCGGTGATCAGCTGAGCTACGCCACATGAGACATAACCCACCGCCGGGGCGGATTTCCGTCCCGGCGGTGTCACGCTCGAAGCATGTACTGGCCGGTCCCCGCGTCCTGGACACCCCGTGACGAAGCCGAGCTGGTCGCCGGCTGGCGGCTGTGGCTCGAGCTGGCCGACCGCGCCTGGCCCACCGCGGCCTGGGACGGCACCCCGGCCGGCGCCGTCGCCCAGCTGCGCGACCTCCTCGCGGCCTGCGACGAGATCGAGACGTCCTACCGCGCCGCCACCGACGCGCCGTCGGCCGGCTTCCTGCGCCTCGTGCAGGGGCTCGTCGTCACCGCCGGCACCGCGATCGGCCTCTGGTGGGACGACTTCGACCAGCTCGACAGCGAACGCGCGGCGCTGCTGCACGACGACCTCGCGCGGTTCGCCGAGCAAGCGGAAGAGGTGCTGAGGCTGCTCGCCGTCCACGGCGGCTGGACCCGCCTCGACGAAGTGCGCCGCCGGCCCGCCTAGGGCTCGGTGAGGGTCGGGTCGGTGCCGCCGTCGTCGACGGGCAGGAACTCCGTGCCGCCCAGGACGTCGACCAACGGCTGATCCAGTGTCAGCTGCCGGTCCGGGCCCAGCACCCACCCGAGTTCGACGACGGTGTCGACGTGCTCCCGGCGTTCGATCCGGTGCGCGACGTCCGGGCCGTCGAGGGACCACACGCCGTCGAACGCCAGCCGCAGCCGCGCGGTGAGGCGGCCCGGGCCCGGCGTGTGCCAGCGGAACCGGTGGACGGCGAACGCGGTGCTCCAGCTCGTCCAGTACTGCCAGCCGGTGCCGTCCGCGCGGAACCCCAGCTCGGTGTACTCGGGCGAGCCCGGATCCAGCGCCGACTCCGACCAGTAGCCGACCAGTCGCGCATCCATGCGGGCATCGTCCCATCACCGTGGGCGATTAGGCCGCATGGCGCAGCCGATCGGGCTTCACAATGGGTACCCAGCAGGCATGAACCGGACAGCGGCCACGGCCCAACGAGGCGAAAAGACCGATACCGCCCAATTGCTCGGCCGGGTCGGGATGGCCTGTTACGGGCTGGTCCACCTCGTCCTCGCCTACCTCGCCCTGCAGGTCGCGTTCGGCAGCGGCGAGCAGGCCGACCAGAAGGGCGCCCTGCAGGAGATCGGCTCGACGGCGTTCGGGCAGGTCCTGCTCTGGGTGCTCGCCCTCGGCCTGGTGCTCTTCGGCCTGTGGCAGTTCATGATGGCCGCCGTCGGCTACACCTGGGTCAGCGGCGGTAAGCGGACGCGCAAGCGGATCGGCGCCGGCGCCCGCGGGGTCGTCGTGATCGCGCTCGGGTTCTCCGCCTTCAAGATCGCCATCGGCAGCGGCAGCGGCGGTTCGAGCAACCAGACCCAGCAGGAGTTCACCGCCAAGCTGCTCCAGCTCCCGTTCGGGCCGGCGCTGGTGGTCATCGCCGCCGCGGCCGTGCTCGGCGTCGCGATCGCGTCCGGCGTCAAGGGCGTGAAGAAGAAGTTCCTCGAAGACCTCGACATGACCGATCTGCCGGGCAAGACCAAGCGCTGGGTCACCTGGCTCGGCCAGGCCGGCTACCTCGCCAAGGGCGTCGTGCTGGCGATCGTCGCGATCCTCCTCGCCTACGCGGGGTTCAACGCCGACCCGAACAAGGCCGGCGGGCTGGACGCCGCCCTGAAGACGCTCGCCGCCCAGCCCTTCGGCACCGTGCTGCTCAGCGTGGTGGCACTCGGCCTCGCCGCGTTCGGCGCCTACTGCTTCGGCGCGGCCTGGGCGCACAAGCGCTAACGCCGCGCCAGCCGGGCGAGATACTCCTTGCGGTCCAAGGGGTTCTCGCCCGTGCGCGGGCGTGCCGGCGGCTTCCCGGGGTAGCGCCGGTAGTCGTCGAACTCGCTCAGGAAGACGCCTTCGCCCTGGGTGAGCGCGGGCAGGGCCTGCGCGAACTCGTCGACGTGGCCCGCCGGGACGGTGCCGTGGAGCATGCACGATGTCGGGCCCATGACGGGTTCGCCGGGGACCGCCCGCAGCTCCGCGAGCTTGAGCAGCACGGCGCTGACGGCGTGGGCGGGGATCTCCAGCTCGAAGCGGTGCACCGGCTCGTACACCCGTGTCCCGGCTTCGCGCAGGGCCGCCATCAGCACAAGCGGCGTCATCTTGCGGAAGTCGCCCGCGGCGCTGAGCGGGCTGAAGTACGCCGTGTGCGTCAAGGTCACCGCGCAGTCGAGCACCTCCCAGCCGTGCAGCCCTTGTCCGAGCGTGCTGTGGACGGTCTCCTCGATCGCCTTGTGGAACGCCAACGGCAGTGAGCCCAGCTCGACCGACAGGCCGAACGTGACGCCCGAGCCCGGCGGCCCCGGCTCGACCCGCAGCCCGACCGTGGCGAAGAAGTACAGCCGCCGCGCGGGATCCATCTCCTCGACGGCCGCGCCGGTGCCGATCGGCTTCTCGACGTACAGGGTGCTCGTCGGCTCGAATTCGGCGTCGATCCCGGCGCCCTCGGCCAGCATCGAGCGCAGCACCTCCTTCTGCACCTCGCCGTAGAGCCGCACCGAGACGTCGTGGTCGCGCCGCCGGACGTCGATCAGCGGGTCCTCTTCGGACAGCCGGGTCAGCGCGGTGAACAGGGCCGCGGCCTGCTCGGGCCGGACCGGCCGCACGACGGTCTCCAGGGTGGGCGGCGCGAACGCTCCGTCGCCGGTGGCGCCGGGGGAGCCGAGCCGGTCGCCGATCCGGACGTCACGCAGGCCACGCACCCGGGCGACGTCGCCGGCGAGCGCCATTCCGCCCCCGGCGACTTCGATCGCCGAGACACGTCCGGTGAACTCGGTTTCCCCGCGGTAGAAGGAGATCCGCTGCCGTGGGGCCAGTGAACCGGAGTGCAGGCGCGCGTAGGCGATCTTCTCCCCGGCGCGGCCGCGGTCGATCTTGAACACCGTCGCGTGCAGGGTTCCGTCGCCGGTGCGGTCGACGGACGGGAGCAGCTCGGCCATCGCCGTGACGAGGTCACCGACGCCGGCGCCGGTGACCGCCGAGCCGGACAGCACGGGGTGCAGCGTGCCGCGGGCGACTTGCCGGGCCAGCTCGGCGCGGCAGGCCGCCGCGTCGACTCGGTCGTCCACATAGGACTCCAAGAACGTGTCGTCGCCGTCGGCCAGCAGTTCGGCCAGCTCGTCGGACGACGTGGCGGGGCTCAGCGCGATCGCCCGCGGCGCCAGCTTCGCGCGGATCTCGTCGAGCAGGTCGCGTGCGCCCGGCCGGTCGATCTTGTTGACGAAGACGAGCGTCGGAATGCCGAGGCGCCGGAGCGTCCGCATCAGGACGCGGGTCTGGGCCTGGACGCCTTCGACGGCGGACACCACGAGGACGGCGCCGTCGAGCACCCGCAGGGCGCGCTCGACCTCGGCGATGAAGTCGGAGTGGCCCGGGGTGTCGATCAGCGTGATCCGGGTGCCGCCGGTCACGAACGAGACCACCGCGGAGCGGATGGTGATGCCGCGACGGCGTTCGAGGTCGAGGGAGTCGGTCTGGGTGTCGCCGCCGTCGACGCTGCCGAGCCGGGCGATGGCGCCGGCTTCGAAGAGCAGGCGCTCGGTCAGGCTGGTCTTACCGGCGTCGACGTGCGCGAGAATGCCGATGTTCAGGGTTTTCACGGGTGCGGGAGATCCTCTGGGATGCGGTGGACAGGCCGGGTCGGACGGTCTGTCGGCGCATCGGGGTCTCCTCACGGTCGTGGACGCGGATCAAGGGGACGATAGCTCCGCGAGGGGCCGCGCGAAACCGGATTCGGTCCCTGTCGGTTCCCTGTCGATCACCCTCCGGAGCTTCGATCACGGGTGCCGGGTGCCCTACTTTGGGTCGGGTCAGTTGAAATTTCACCGACTTGGGAGTGGGACCGGATGTTCGGACGATTCAAGGACGTGGCCCTGTTGCTGGGGAGGATCGGCGTCGCGGTCGTCTTCCTCGCGCACGGGATCCAGAAGTGGAACAACGGCGTCGACGGCACCGCGAAGTTCTTCGCGGTGACGGGCATCCCGCTGCCCACGGTCGCCGCGATCTTCGCGATGACCGTCGAGATCCTCGGCTCGATCGCGTTCATCGCCGGGTTCCTGATGCCGCTGGTCGGCGTCGGCTACGTCGTGATCTCGGTCGGCGCGCTGCTCTCGGTGCACATCGACAACGGGCTCACCGGCCAGGGCGGTTACGAGCTGGTCCTGGTGCTCGCGCTCGCCGGCCTGGCGCTGGGCTTCAACGGCGGCCGCCTCACGCTGGACCACCTGCTGTGGGGCCGCAACCGCGCCCGCCGCACCGCCGAGGCCGGCGAACTCCAGAACGCCTGACCGCGCAAGTCCGTGAAGGCCTCCTTGAGGGACTCAGAGTCCCTCAAGGAGGCCTTCACGGACTTCAGGCGGGGAGGTCGGCGGTGGTGCGCTCGGCGTCGCGGCGGGCGGCGAGCTTGGCCGGGTCCGCGTTGCTGACGTGCACCAGGTGCGCGCCGGCCGCCAAGGGGACGAGCAGGCCGTCGAGGATGCCCTCCGGCCCGCTCCAGTCGCGAGTGGACAGCACGCGGTCGTCCGCGGTCAGACCGAGTTTCGCCGCGCGGGCGCGGGCTTCCGCGAGAATTTCGTCCACTGTGGACTCGAACAGCGCCGCCGTGTCGCCGGGGATCGGGAACAGCGGCCGGTACTGGTCGCCCGCCAGCCGGGCCTCGGTCAGGTAGTCGAACGCGCCGCCGCCCGGCGGCTCGTCGAGGCCGCGGCCCATCGGGTCGAGCGTCACGACGGCCGTCGCGGCCGCGCCGGTCGGTTCCGGGTCATCCGGCCCGACGAACGCCACCCGCGCGCCCGAGCCCTCGGTCACCACGCGGGCACCGCACCACCACGCGCCGAGCAGCACGCCGACGGTCTGCCAGTGCGCCGGCAGCTGCACGGCGACGGGGTCACCCGGCTCGACGTCGAACTCCTCGGTCAGCCAGTTGGCCGTCTTCGCGGCCCAGTTCACGGTCGTCGCCACGGACAGCTCGACGCGGCTGCCGAGCTGGTCGTCGTAGTGGGTGATCAACGGCTTGGCGGGCGAGGCCTGCAGCGGCCGCAGCAGCTCGTCGGTGAGGCTCATGCGCCAAGGCTAAGGCGCGGACCACGGACCTCGCCGGTTGACACCGGATCACGCCGCTGAGTAACTTTGCTTTGCAAGCAAATATATTGACGGACTGGGGACGACCATGACCATCCTTGTCACCGGCGCGCGCGGAAACGTCGGGCGGGCCGTCGTCGACGCGCTCGTTTTCGCTGGTCAGGACGTACGAGCGTCGAGCCGTGACGCCGCCGCGCTCGACGTCCCGGCCGGCGTCGCGACGGTGAGCGCCGACCTGGAACGCCCGGAAACCCTCGACGCCGCGCTCGACGGCGTCCGCTCGGTGTTCCTCTACACGCAACGACAGGGGGTCGAGGGCTTCGTGAAGGTGGCCGAAGCGGCCGGGGTGCGGCACGTCGTGCTGCTGTCGTCGGGCGCGACGCTCGAACCGGAGTCCGCGCGGAGCCGGATCGCCCAGCTGCACCGCGTGGTCGAGGAGGCGCTGATCGCGGCGTCGTTCGGGGAGACCCTGCTCAACCCCGGCGCGTTCGCGACGAACACCCTGGGCTGGCGTGCGGACATCGCCGACGGCGTGGTCCGGACCGCCTACCCCGACTCGCGCATCGGCGCGGTCCACGAGCGGGACATCGCCGACGTCGCGGCGAAGATCCTCGCCGACGGCTCGCACGTCGGCACCGCTCTGCGGTTGAGCGGGCCGGAAGCGATCAGCTTCCGCGAGCAGGCCGGCGTCCTCGCCGACGTCCTCGGCCGGCCGCTGCGGGTCGAGGAGCTGACCGCGGAGCAGGCCGCCGCGCGGATGGTCGCGCTGGGCTGGCCGCCCGAGGCGCCGCCGGAGATCCTGCGCGCCTGGGCCCGAACGTCCCGGGAGCCGTCGGCGGTCACCGACGTCGTCCACGACGTCACCGGGAACGCACCGCGCACCTTCCGCCAGTGGGCCGAACACCACCGCGCCGACTTTGCGTGACAAAGCCGCACTTTCCCTAGGAAAGATGCGTCCGCGGGGGCCGGTGACGCATCTTTCCTAGGGAAAGTGACGATTTTTGGGGCTCTAGTTGACGCATGGGACGGTTGGGGCTGTTGTGGTGCTGGCCGCGCCGCTGCTCGAGCCGCCGCCGGCGGGCTGAGCCGCGCTGCGTCCGGCCAGGCCGGCCACGAACTGCCGGACCGCCTGCGGGTCGATCTCGACGATGCTCTGGCCGTCTTCGCTGCGGCCGTTCGCGGTGATCACCGGGATCGTCGCGAACGTCAGCTCACCCGACGCGATGCCCTTGGCCTGCTGCGCGAACTGCAGCAGGTCGAGCCCCGGGTCGAGGGTGAGCGACCGGTGGACGACGTCCGTCAGGTTGCTCAGCGTCCCCGGGCTCGTCAGCGTCCCGGCCGAGAGCACCTGGTGCAACGCGGAGGACAGGAACGCCTGCTGCCGCACGATCCGGTCGAGGTCGCCGCGCGGCAGGTTCTTGCGTTGCCGGACGAAGGAAAGCGCTTCGCCGCCCGAGACGGTCTGCTCGCCGCGGCGGAAGTTCGCGCCCGAGTCCTTGTCCTCGGTCGAGTGGTTCAGGCACACCTTGACGCCGCCGAGCGCCTCGGTGAGCAGGTAGAAGCCCAGCAGATTGACCTCGGCGTAGTGGTCGACGCGCACCTGCGTGAGGTCCTGCACGGTCTGCACCAGGACCCGGCGGCCCTCGGTGTCGGAGTCGCGCTCGATCTTCGCCTGGTCGCGCTCGCCCTGTGTCCGCAGCGTCTGGGCGAAATGCGCCTTCGCGATGCCGTACGCCGAGTTGATCTTGGCCTTGCCCCGGCCCGGGACCTCGGTCCAGGTGTCGCGCGGGATCGAGACGGCGGACGGCTTCCCGCCGTCCTTCGGCACCCGCAGCAGGATCACGGTGTCGGTGTTGACGGCGCCGTTGTTGGCTTCGGTCCGCAGGTCGCGCAGCACCCGCGCCGGCAGCGCGTTGCCCTGCGCGTCCGTCCGCGCGTCGCTGCCGACGAGCAGGATGTCGTCCGCGCCGTCGTCGGCCGGCGGGGGAGCGGGCTCGCCGGCCCGCGGGGTCAGCGCGTCGGTCGTCGGGACGGTGCTCTGCAGCTGGTCCTTCGTGACGTAGGCGTAGCCGCTCGCGCCCAGGGCGAGCAGGGAGACCAGGCCGACGGCGAGCCGGCGCGTCACCCGGCCGGCGCGGCGGGCCCGGGACGGCGCGGGTTCTTCGGGGACGGCCTGACGCGGGAACGGCGAAGGCTTCCACTCGGCTTCGTCGCTCTGCGTCACCGCCTCGGCGGCCGGTTCCGGCTGTTCCTGCGCGTCATCCACCCCTTGTTCCCCTCCCCGGGCACACTGAGTACTCAGTCTAGTTGACGCAGGGGACGTCGCCCGCCGTGATCGGCGGCGCGGCGGGGGGAGCACTCGGTGGGGTGGTGGTCTGGACCGGCGGCTTCGACGGCGTCGTCTGGGGTGCGCCGCCCGAGCCGGCGGCCGAGCTCTTGAAGTCCTTGCCCAGCAGCACGCGCACGTGCCCGGCGGTGACGTCCTTGTCCGGTTCGGCCTGGACGCCGGTGCCCAGGACCTGCTTGACGAGGGCCAGCGCGGTGTCGTCGGCCGGGTTGTACCGGACGACGGTGGTGGCGCGGGTGCTCAGCTTCTGGTCGGCGGGGAGGGTGAAACCCTTGCCCTGCAGCAGCGAGTGCGTCTGGGACGCCAGCGTCGGCGTGCCCGAGCCGTCGAACAGCTCGACGGTGACGGCGTTCGCGCCGGGCAGCTGCGCCGGCGCCGGGGTGGCCGGGGTGTCGCCGTCGGACGTCAGGCGCGTCACCTCCGCCTGCACCGCGGCCGGGTCGACGCGCAGCACGTCGGCGCCGCCGATCACCGCGTTGCCCTGGGTCGGGATGGTGTGGAACTCGATGTTGCCGCCGGTCAGCCCGCGCATCTGCTCCGCGAACTCGCTCAGGTCCCAGCCCTGGGACAGGACCACGGACTTCTTCACCGCGGACACCAGGTCGGCGATCTTCCCCGGGCTGGTCAGCACGTCGGTCGAGATCACCTTGTGGGCGAGCCCGGACAGGAACGCCTGCTGGCGCGCGATCCGGTCGAGGTCGTAGTTGGGCAGGCCGTAGCGCTGGCGGACGAAAGCGAGCGCTTGCACACCCTCGATCGTCTGGCGCCCGCCCGGCAGGTCCACGCCGGACTTCGTTTCCTTGACCGGGCCCTTGAGGCAGACCTCGACGCCGCCGATCGACTTCGTGATCTCGTAGAAGCTCGCCAGGTTCACTTCGGCGTAGCGGTCGATCATGCCGGGCTTGCCGATGAACTTCTCGATCGTCGCGATCAGGTTCTTCCGCCCGGCGACCTTCGCTTGCGCGTCGGCCTGCTTCAGGTCGGTCATGCCCTGGCGCTGCAACGTTTTGTAAGTGTCCGTGTACGCGTAGACGAACGCGCTGTTGAGCTTGTGCTTGCCGTAACCGCCGGTCAGCTCGACCCAGGAGTCGCGGGGGAACGAGATCGCGACGGCACGCTTCCCGTTCTGGGGGATGTGCACCAGGATCATCGTGTCGGTGTTCAGCTCGCCGTCGGAGACGCCGGCGTGCAGCATGTCCAGCACTTCGCGCGGCAGCGGGTTGCCCTGCGCGTCGGTGCGGCTGTCCTGGCCGACCAGGAGGATGTCGACCGCGCCGTCGAGCGGCTTGGCGTGCGCCGACGTGTCGGCGAAGACGTCCGTGGTGGTCAGGCCGGTGTTCGGGTCGCCGATGAAGTGCCAGCCGTACCAGGTCAGCGCCAGGATCGCGACGGAGAGCACCGACACGACCACCTTGGCGCCGCGGCGGGCGAGGATGGCGACACCGTGGCCACTGCCCTGCTTGCGGCGCGCCGGGACGGGCGGCGCAGGCCAATCGGTCACGCGCTTCCTCCCCTGTGAACCCCGTGCTTCCCCCAGGGCACCCCTGTGCTCCACCCCGGACTCTACTGAGGGTGTTGTGGGACCTCCGTAGGCTGGGGGCCGGTTGCCCCCGATGGGGGCCGAGGAAAGGCGGGAAGATGCGGGTCCTGGTCACCGGGGGTGCGGGCTTCATCGGGTCGCACTACGTCCGGCAGGCGCTGAGCGGCGCGTACCCGGCGCTGCGTGACGCCGAGGTGGTCGTGCTGGACAAACTCACCTACGCCGGCAACGAGGCCAACCTGGCTCCCGTCGCCGACGACCCGCGGCTGCGGTTCGTCCGCGGCGACATCTGCGACACCGCGCTGGTCGCCGAGGTCATGAGTGGTGTGGACCTCGTGGTGCACTTCGCCGCGGAGTCGCATGTGGACCGCTCGATCCTCGGCGCCGCCGACTTCGTGCTGACGAACGTGCTGGGCACGCAGAACCTGCTGCAGGCGGCCCTGGAAGCCGGCGTCGGCAAGTTCGTGCACGTCTCCACCGACGAGGTGTACGGCTCGATCGAGACCGGCTCCTGGCGCGAAGACCAGCTGCTGGAGCCGAACTCGCCGTACTCGGCGTCGAAGGCGTCCTCCGACCTGGTGGCGCGCTCGTTCTTCCGCACCCACGGGTTGCCGGTGTGTGTCACCCGGTGTTCCAACAACTACGGTCCGTACCAGTTCCCCGAGAAGGTCGTCCCGCTGTTCGTGACGAACCTGCTCGACGGCCGGAAGGTGCCGCTCTACGGCGACGGGCTCAACGTCCGTGACTGGCTGCACGTGGACGACCACTGCCACGGCATCCAGCTGGTCGCCGAGTCCGGCCGGGCGGGCGAGATCTACAACATCGGCGGCGGCATCGAGCTGACGAACCGCGAGCTGACCGAGCGGCTCCTGGACGCGGTCGGCGCGGGCTGGGACAGCGTCGAGCCGGTCGAGGACCGCAAGGGTCACGACCGCCGCTACTCGGTGGACATCACGAAGATCGGTGAGGAGCTGGGGTACGCTCCGCGCGTGTCCTTCGAGGACGGTCTGGCCGCGACAGTGGCCTGGTACACGGACAATCGCGCGTGGTGGGAGCCCCTGGCGGAGCGGGCCGCGCTCAAGAAGTAGAGGATGTGCTCGTGCGGCTGACGGTGCTCGTGCCCGGTGGTTCCGGACAGCTCGGCCGGGATCTCGCCGCGTTTTCGGGCGGCGACGTGGATGTCGTCGCGCCGGGGTCGGCGGAGCTGGACCTGACGCAGACCGGCCAGGTCCTGGCCGCGGTCGGCGCGCTCGCCGACCGGGCACGCGAAGCGGGAGCGGCGCCGGTCGTGATCAACGCGGCGGCGTACACGGCGGTCGACGCGGCGGAGACGGACGAGGAGCGCGCGTTCGCGGTCAACGCGGACGGCCCGCGCGTGCTCGCCGCGGCGTGCGCGTCCCGCCGGGTGCCGCTGATCCACGTGTCGACGGACTACGTGTTCCCGGGTGACGCTTCGGCGCCGTACGAGCCTTCGGACGAGCTGGGCCCGCGCAGCGCGTACGGCCGCACGAAGGCAGCGGGTGAGGACGCGGTCCTCGGCTCGGGCGCGTCGTCCTGGGTCGTCCGCACCGGCTGGCTGTACGGCAAGTCGGGCACGAACTTCGTCAAGACCATGGCCCGGCTGGAAGCCTCCAACCCGGAACTGTCCGTTGTGGACGATCAGGTCGGCGGTCCCACCTGGACGGCCGACCTCGCGGCGGGGTTGCTGGAACTGGCCTCCCGCGCGGCCGCCGGCGACGGCCCGGAGCAGCGGATCCTGCACTGCACGAACGCGGGTTCGGTGAGCTGGTGCGGCTTCGCCCGCGCCGTCTTCACCCACCTGGGCGCGGACCCGTCGCGGGTGAAGCCGTGTACGACGGAGGAGTTCCCGCGCCCCGCGCCGCGGCCGGCGTATTCGGTGCTGTCACCGGCTTCGTGGAAGGAAGCGTGGCTGACGCCCCTGCGCCCGTGGGAAGAAGCCCTGGACGCGTACTTCGCGGCCGAGTGAGCGGCTGAATGCCGAATTCGTGAATGAGGCCTGCGCCGGCGATTATCCGTAGGGCTCGATCGGCGGGTATGAAGACTTGGGTGGCATCGGTAGGCTACCCGGCATGGCGGACGGTGATTTGTTCAGCGGCGGCGGTACTCCCTGGGGGCGTCGAAAGGGGAGTTTTCCGTTCTTGCCAGGTGGACACGAGAACTACTTGGCGGTGCTGCGGACCGCGCTTAAGACGATGACTACACCGGTCGCCAAGGAGTCTTTGATCTCTTGGGGAGGCCCGGATTCCTTGATTCCGGCCTCGGAAGCGATGAAGCACCTTGCACCGGCGGGTCTTGTGCTGAGGAACTCAGACGACACTGTCGAAGTCGCTGATGAAGCCCGTCGCTGGTTGGAGACAGACGATTCCTCGATTCTGGTCGAGATCTTTCATCGCAACCTCCGCTTCGTGGGAGAGTTGCTGAGCGAGATCGATGGTGAGGGTTTGACCTGTGCTGAGATCGCTGAAGTAGCACGTCGCCACTACCAACTGGATTGGGCGACGCTCGATCAGATCAATCGGCGCACATACTGGCTGCGTGCTACGGGTGTTGTGGAACTTCTCTTCACCGGGAAAGTGGTGCTCACCGATCGTGGAAGAGAGGTTCTTGCTCGGCTCACGACCGCCGGGCGCGACCAGTTCGAGCTCGTTGATGGCCAGCCGGATTCGGAAATGCTCGAACAGTTGTCTCCCGTTGTTACTGCACTGCTCGAAGACGCCGCGAGACGAGGTTTGGCCGGACGTGTAGGTGCGGGTATGAGCTACGTTCCCAAGGGTGGCCAATACAGCACGGTGGAGTCGTTGGCTGCGCAGGTGGATGCTGCGACACCTGCCATCGAGCGTAGTGACTTCATGGACTTCTGTTCTCGCGAGTTCACGGCCAAGCCGAGCTCCTCGAGTTCCGCGCTAGATACCGTGCGCAACACCGGACTCGTTGCTCAGATCGGACGGGACACCTTCGCCGCGACCGAGGCCGCGCGCGCATGGCGCGCGTCGAATGCCGTCCTGGACCTGGTCGGAGTCGTGCATGCCAGTATCCGTTGTGTTGGTGAGCTGCTCCCCATGCTCGAAGAGACCCGAACTGTCGGGGAACTCGCGGAGATGGCGCGTGTGCGGTTCGGCGGCTTGGTGCTCAAGACACCGGTGTTGCGCAACCGCCTTCAACTGCTCCGTGAAGCAGGCCTCGTCATGCAGCCTTCGTTCAGCTCGTACCGGGCCACAGCGAAGGGGCGCGTCTTCGCGCGAACACTTCCGCTTGAGTCCGAAATTTCTGCCGAGGTGGAGGAAGTGCAGGAGAGCAGCGGTGGGACTTTGGACTTTGTCGTCCAGGACCTTATCGATGCCGCAGTCGACACCGCCCATTTCGAGAACTTCGAACGCGCACTGACGGCTGCTTTCCAGTCGATCGGCCTCGATGCGGAGCATCTCGGCGGCTCTGGGCGCACCGACATCTTGATCACGGTCCGACGAAGTCCGACTGAGCTGGTCCGGATCATCGTTGACGCCAAAGCCACCAAGAACCAGGCTATTCACGAGGGGGCGGTGGACTTTTCCACGCTGGTTGAGCATCGTGGCCAACACCAAGCTGACCACGCTGCGTTGGTCGCGATCGGATTCGACTCCGGGCGCGTCAGGAGTCGAGCTGCGGCCACCGGGATAGCCCTGATCACTGTGGATGAACTCATCGGCGTGATCGAGCGTTGCCGGGTTGAGCCGCTGGCTCCCGTTGAACTCGTGAACATGTTCGTCCCAGCGATGAAAGAGAAACTGTGGTCCGATGCCGACCGGCGAGCTGAGATCATGGCGGCAGTAATCGTGGCTGTTGAAGATGAGTCAGAGTACGTCGCGGAAACCGGAGGAAATTTCTCCACGCGAGACATTCACCGGGCCTTGAGGCGATCGGTTGAGCCGTCACCTGACATGACTGAAGTGCAAGACGCACTCAACCTACTTGCTTCGCCGCTCGTCCAAGGGATCAGGCCCGAAGGTAAGAACGGATACCTGCCGGGGTTCCCTGCAGAGTCAGTGGCAGCGCGCTTGCGCTTCCTTGGCGCGGCGGTAAATGGAGTGACAGCGAAGGAGTGACGTATTCGAAGCCGGGTCAGTGGCGGCCTGAGGCGAGGCGGTACGCGCCCACCGTCAGTTCCGCGCACGTGTGCCACGTGAAGTTCGCCGCCTGGGCGCGCCGTGCCGCGGACGTCGCCACCGCGTGCGGGTCGATCACCGCGGTGCGCAGGGCTTCGGCCAGGCCGTCGACGTCGCCGTACGGGACCAGGCTCGCGCAGTCGCCCGCGACCTCGCGCAGGGCCGGGATGTCCGTGCACACCACCGGGACGTCCGAGGCCATCGCCTCCAGCACCGGCAGCCCGAAACCCTCGTCGCGCGAGGGCAGCACCAGCGCCGACGCGCCCGCGACCACCGTGCGCAGGTCCACATCGGACAGGTAGCCGGTCTGGCGCGACCGGGCCGTGCGGGGGAACGGGCCCGGGCCGGCGAACACCAGGTCCGGCAGGTCCGGGGCCGCCTCATGGGTGCGGACCAGCCAGTCCAAGCCCTTGCGCGGGCCGGCCGCCCCGGCGAACAGCAGGTACTTGTCCGGGAGCCCCAGGCGCGCGCGGCGCTCGTCGTCCGGCGGGCGCGCGGTGAACCACGCCGGGTTGACGCCCAGCGGCGTCACGACGATCTTGTCGCGGTCGACGTCCAGCCGCGTCGCCACCGCGTCCGCGACCGCCGAGGTCGGGGTGCAGATGACGTCCGCGCGGCGCGCGCCGCGGCGGACCAGTTCCGGGAGGTCGCGGTCGCTCGGGGCGAGCTCGGCGGGATGGTCGAAAAAGGCCAGATCGTGGATCGTGACGACGCCCGCCGCGCGGAACCGGCCCGGCAGCACGAAGTTCGTGCCGTGCACGACGTCGGTCGAGCCGGCGAACAGCTCCACCGGCGGGAAGTCCGAGCGCAGCCACGTCATCCGCAGCAGCCGCGCCGCCACCGGCATCCCGCGGGCCCGCACGCCGTGCGGGAGCACGTGCCGCAGCCGCCGCCAGCCGCGCAGCGTGAACGCCACCGCGCGGGTGTCCACCTCGGGGTTCGACGCCAGTTCCTCGCTCAGCGCGGCGGTGTACCGGCCGATGCCGGTGCGGGAACCGAGCAACGGCGTGCCGTCGAGGAGGACGCGCAGCGGTTTAGCCACGACGCATCCGTTGCCTGGCAACCTTGATGACCCGGCCGCCGACACGCCGGGCCAGCTCGGACGGCCCGCCGTCGGCCAGGTACTCGCGGATCAGGTCGGTGTCGCGGCGCAGCATCGCCCGGCCGCGCACCGCCGGCGTCGTCACCAGGTCGGCCGAGCCGGGCAGCCGGTCGGCCGCCGGGCGCGGGTCGCGGCAGAACTCGACCAGCGGCTTAAGCGCCTCCGGCCAGGCGTACCGCTGCGCCACCGCGGCGATCCGCTCGACGCAGCCCGCGGCGAACTCCTCGTCGTACAACGACTTTTCCAGCGCGTCGGCCAGCGCCCCGGCGTCTTCGGCCGGCACGACGACGCCGAGCTTTTCGGCCCGCACCAGGTCGGCGAACGAGTCGCCGTCGGTCGTGACGATCGGCAGCCCGGCCCACAGGTAGTCGAGCACCCGGGTGCGGAAGGCGAACGTCGTCTCGACGTGCTCGTAGTGCGTGGTGACGCCGCAGTTCGCGTCCAGCAGCCAGTTCTGGCGCTCCTGGTAGGGCACCCACTGCTCGTTGAAGTAGACGTGCTTGTCGGTCAGCCCCAGCGAATCCGCCAGCCGGATCGTCCGCGCGCCGATGTCCATTTCGGCGACCTCGGGGTTCGGGTGCTTCATCCCGAGGAACACCAGCCGGACGTCGCCGCGGCGACGGCGCAGCTCGTCGATCGCGCGCACCAGCGTCAGCGGGTCGAACCAGCTGTACACCCCGCCCGCCCAGATCACGACGTGGTCGGTGCCGCCGATGCCCAGCGCCGAGCGGAGACCCGGCCCGGTCCGGGCGGGCGCCTCCGGCGACAGCCCGAACGGGACGACCGCCAGCAGCGACTGCGTGGTCGGGTCGGCGTCGTAGAGCCGCGGTGAGAGACGGCCGAGCGCGGCCAGGTGGCCGAGCCAGAAGTGGCGCTGCCGCTCGGACGCGCAGAGGAAGAAGTCGCCGCGTTCGAGCTGCGCGTCGAGGACCTTCGTGACGCCCACGAGGTCCGCCGCGCGCTTGTCGTCGGCGACGCCCTTGCCCTGCTCCAGCAGTTCGAGGTGCATCGGGTCGTAGAGGTCGGCGACGACGATCTTGCCCGAGTGCTGCTTCTTCAGCGACGGCGCGAGTTCGAGCACGTGCCCCTGCAACACGACGACGTCGGCCCAGACGATCGGCGCTTCCAGCTCGTGGCGCTTGCCGGCGCTGACCCGGAACGGCGCGGGCGGCGGCGTGGCCAGCGGGTTCGTCGTGACGAGGTGGACGTCGTGCTCGGCCGACAGCGCGAGCGCGATGTTCCAGGCCCGGATCGCCGGGCCGGCCATCCGCTCGGTGAGCGCGTCGCCGGTGATCACCAGGATCTTGCGGCGCTGCCCGAAGGCCTTCTCGATGCCGAACGCCTCGACGAGGATGTCGTGCGCGGCGAGGTAGCGCGGCAGCGGGTACGCGGGCTCCAACGCCTTGCGCAGCAAGGGAAGCAGGTCGGCGTCGGTGCGCACCCGCGCGGCCTGCTCGACCGCGCGGGACGCCGCCAGCGACGGCAGCAGTTCGACGAACTGGTCGATCGCGAGGATCCCGGCCAGCGTCGTCCGCGGGATCGCGACGTCGCCGGATTCGATCGGGCCGACGCCCTTCTCGAGGTCGAGCTGGGTCGCGTCGAGGTCACCGCGGGCGGTGGCCCGGCGCACGGCCAGCGCGAGCGCCGCCGGCAGCGCGCGGGCGAGCGTCTCGTCGGCGAGGTTCTTGTACAGCGCGGCCAGGGCGTTGCGCTCCAGCAGGAAGGTCTCGCGGCCGGTCTCCGGCGCGTCGACCGAGGTCATCGTGCCGTGGTGGCGGTGGTAGGTCAGCGACTCCGGCACGTACCGGACGCGCCAGCCGCGCAGGTTGAGCCGCCACCCGAGGTCGACGTCCTCGTAGAACATGAAGAACCGCTCGTCGAAGCCGCCGAGCTCGGCGAACACGCTCGCGCGGACGAACAGGGCCGAGCCGGTGCCGAACAGGACGTCCTTCGCGACTTCGTGCTCGGCGGCCGGGACGTCGGCCAGGGGGCTGCCGGCGTGGCGCTTGTAACCCATGCCGAACCAGGTCAGGCCGCCGTCGACGAAGTCGGTGCCGGTGCCGTCCCAGTCGAGGACCTTGCTGGCCACGGCGGCGACACGCGGCTGCGAGCGCAGCTCGGCGACGGCGGCGGAGACCCAGCCGGGCGCCGGGCGCGCGTCGTTGTTGAGGAAGGCGACGACCGTGCCCTTGGCGTGGCGGGCGCCGAGGTTGCAGCCGCCGGCGAACCCGGTGTTGCGCCCGGCCTCGATGACCCGCGCGCCGGGGACGGCCTCGCGGATGCGCGCGGCGTCCGCGCTGCCCGGGGTGTTCTCGACGCAGATCAGCTCGAGTTCGGCGTAGTCGTGGTCGGCGAGCGCGCGCAGGCAGGTGATCGTGTCGTCGGCGCCGTGGTAGTTGACCACGACCACCGAGACGAGCGGTTGCTGTTCCCCCTGCGCCAAAGCCAGCTCCTTCGTCGGATTGGGCCCAGCTTACTGTGCCGGTAGTTGCCAATCAGACCGGCAGCCACGGCGGAAACCGGCACCACGAGCAGGACGGCTGCGGTCCGTCTCCGCCTACTTTCGGCCGGATTGACAAACCCCGGCCCACGCCTCCCAGACCGCGCCTCGGCCCAGCGCCGCGCGACGGCCGATCCGGCGCCGGGCCAGCAGCGTCGCCGGCAACCGCGCGCCGACCTCGGCCAGGACCCGGCAGCGCAGGCCGAACCGGAAGTTCGCTGCGGCCGGGCGGCCCCGCCGCAGCGGCAGCACCGCTGTCAACACGGCGAACCGGAGCAGCTGGTTCAGCGCGACGCCGCGGGGTGCGCAGCGCAGCAGCATGAGCAGCCGGTTGCGCTCGTTCCAGCGGTGGAACGGCACCGAACCGGGCTTGCTGCTGACGCCGTGGGCGTGCCGGACCCGGGCGTCCGGCGCCGCGACGACGTCCCACCCGGCCAGCCGCAGCCGCCACGCCGTGTCGGTGTCCTCGTAGTAGCAGAAGAACTCCGCCGGGACGCCGCCCACCGCGCGCAGGGCGTCGACGCGCAGGAGCGCCGCGCCGCCGCAGAAGCCGAAGACCTCGCCCGCGGGTTCGGTGAGGTCGGCGCCGTGGCCGTCGGCGGTCAGCCGCACCCCGGCGGACTGCACGGCGCCGCCGGGCAGCACGAGCAGGGCCGTCGCGGCGGCGGCCAGCGGCGACTTCCCGAGCGTGTCTTCGAGGGTTTCCAGCCAGCCGGGCTCGGGTTCGGCGTCGTCGTTGAGCCACGCCATCAGCGGCGTTCCGAGCGCCTCGACGGCGACGGCGAGCGCGCCCGCGTAGCCGCTGTTGCGAGGGAGCCGCACGACCCGCGGCTTGCTCGGGTGGGCCGCGAGCAGCGCGGCCGTCCCGTCGTCGGAGGCGTTGTCCACCACGAGCGTCCGATGTGGACGCGTCTGCGCGGCGAGCGCGTCGAGGCAGGCGGTGACGTGCCCGGCACCCCGCCAGGTCACGACTACCACCGTGGTGGCGGGATTCGGCGTCACGTCCCGCACAATAGCCGCGTGCCCGAACTGGTCGTGCTCGCCGAGCAGCTCCTCGCGCCCGTGCCCGGTGGCACCGGGCGCTACACGGCCGAGCTGCTGCCCGCGCTCGCGAAGACCGCGCCGCCGGGCTGGACGGTGTCCAGCGTCGTCGCGCGGCACGCCGACGTGAGTGTGGCCGAGGCCGAGGGCGTCGAGGGCCCGCGCGTGCTGCGGCTCCCGCCGCGCGCGCTGATCGGCCTCTGGCAGCTGGGGATCCCCTGGTGGCCGGGCGGCGACGCGGTGCACGCGCCGACGCCGTTCGCGCCGCCGCGCGTGCCGGCCGGGCGGACGCTGAGCGTGACCGTGCACGACACCGTGCCCTGGACCCACCCCGAGACGCTCACCGCGCGCGGCGTCAGCTGGCACCGGTCGATGATCGCGCGGGCCGCGCGCCGCGCGTCCGGGCTGGTCGTGCCGACGCGGGCGGTCGCCGACGAGCTGGCCGTGCTGGTCGACGTCGACGTCCCGGTGCGCGTGGTGCCGCACGGCGTGCGCGTGTCCCGGGCCTCGGCCGAGCTGGAACTGCCCGGGCGGTACGTGCTGGCCGTCGGCACGATCGAGCCGCGCAAGGGCATCGACGTGCTGGTCGACGCCGTCGCCGCGCTCGACGGCACGGTGCTCGTGCTCGCCGGGCAGCCGGGCTGGGGCGGTGTCGACCCGGCCGCGCTGGCCGCCGAGCGCGGCCTGCCGCCGGAGCGGCTGCGGGTGCTGGGGAAGGTGACCGACGCCGAGCTGGCGACGGTGCTGCGGCGGGCGAGCGTGCTGGCCGTGCCGAGCCTCGCCGAGGGCTTCGGGCTGGGCCTGCTGGAGGCGATGGCGGCCGGCGTGCCGGTGGTGCACACCGACGTCCCGGCCCTGGTCGAGGTGGCCGGTGGCGCGGGCATCACGGTCCCGCGCGGCGACGCGACGGCCCTGGCGAAAGCACTGCGCGAGGTGCTCGGGTCACCCGAGCGGGCGGCCGAGCTCACCCGTTCGGGGCGCGAGCGCGCGAAGGCGTTCACGTGGCGTCGCGCCGCGGAAGCCGTCTGGGCCATCCACCGCCGGCCACGGGATTAGCCGGTTTGCCAGTTCCCCACCATGACGCAGCGTCGCCGCCGTACCCTACGGGGGTGAGCGATGATCCCCGGGTCCTGATCGACGCGACCGCGGTGCCCGCGGACCGCGGCGGGGTGGGCCGGTACGTGGATTCGCTCGTCGCCGCGCTGGACGCGGACGGTGCCCGCGTCACCGTCGTCTGCCAGCCGCGGGACCTGCAGCTTTACGATCGGCTGGCGCCGGGGTCACGCATCGTGCCCGCTTCGCCGTCGACGACCACCCGCACCGCGCGGCTGACCTGGGAGCAGGCGACCCTGCCCCGGCTGGTCCGCCGCCTCGGCGCGGACGTCGTCCACTCGCCCCACTACACGATGCCGCTGGCGACGTCGGCCGCTTCGGTCGTCACGCTGCACGACGCGACGTTCTTCACCGACGCCGTCCTGCACTCGTCGGTGAAGGCCCGCTTCTTCCGCGCGTGGACGGCGACAGCGCTGCGCCGCGCGACGCTGTGCGTGGTCCCGTCGGCGGCGACGGCGGCGGAGCTGGCCCGCGTCAGCCCGGTGCGGCACGCGTCGGTGGAGGTCATCCACCACGGCGTCGACACGGAGCGGTTCCACCCGCCGTCCCCGGCGGAGGTCGCGGCCGCGCGCGCGGCCGTCGGCCTGGGCCGGACGCCGTACGTGGCGTTCCTCGGGGCGCTGGAGCCGCGCAAGAACGTCCCGGCGCTGATCCGCGGCTTCGCCCGCGCGGTCGCCGGGAGGGCTGATGCCCCGGCGCTGGTCCTGGCGGGCCAGCCGGGCTGGGACACGCAGGTGGAGCGCGCGCTGGACGCGGTCCCGCACCGCCTGCGCGTGATCCGCGCGGGCTACCTCCCGTTCGGGACGCTGGCGGGCTTCCTGGGCGGGGCTTCGCTGGTGGCGTACCCGTCGCTGGGCGAGGGTTTCGGCTTGCCGGTCCTGGAGGCGATGGCGTGCGGGGCCTGCGTCCTGACGACGCGCCGGCTGTCACTGCCGGAGGTGGGCGGCGACGCGGTGGCGTACTGCGGAGTGGGAGCGGGCGACGTCGCGGCGGCGATCGCGGAGCTGCTGGCCGACCCGGGCCGCCGGTCGGAACTGGCGACGGCGGCGCAGCAGCGGGCCAAGGAGTTCTCGTGGGCGACGACCGCGGAGCGGCACCGGGAGGCGTACGCCAAGGCCTGGTCCCGCCACCTCCGCACCCGCTGACCGCCTTCGGCGGTGGTAATCTGACGGTGCGAGGTCCCCGTGGGGCCGAGTATGAAAGCCCGTGACGCGTCCGGACGGTCGTCTCACGGGCTTTTCGCTGCCCTCGGACAGTGAGGACCTCGGTGATCAGCGGGCTCGCCCGGCGCCGCCAGTCACCACCCGCGCCGAAGCACCACGCCACTGCGTCGGAGATCCACAGCAACGGTTCGGCTGTCGAGTCGACGTGCTCGTAGGTGAGTTCCGTCTTCGAAGGCCGGACTCCCAGCGCCAGCTGCAAGGTCCGGCGGTCGTGACCGTCGCGGTGGTCGCGGGAGTCCAGGACCAGCCGGTGTGCTCGCAGCCCGAGCAGATCCTCCGCCAGGCGTTCGATGCACCGCTGCCGAGCGGCTTCTTCGGTCTTGGGTGCGCACTCGGCGAGGTAGAGCCGAGCGGAGACCGGCAACGCCGCGATCCGGTCGATGAGCATCCGGCGGCGAGGTTCCTTCTCCTTCTTGAAGTGCAGCTCACTTAAGGACCCGCTGCGGAACGGCACCGGGAGGCGTACGCCAAGGCCTGGTTCCGCCACCTCCGCACCCGCTGACCTCGCGTACCCGGACAGTCGGCTCGCGTACCCGGACCGTCGGCTCGCGTACCTGGACAGTCGGCTCGCGTACTCAGACGGTCGGCTGGTGAACCGACCCTCTGGGCACGCGAGCCGACTGCTCGGGTACATGAGCCGGCCCGCTGGCTTCTTCCACCTTGCTCCTGGCCCGGGGTACCCGATTCACGCTCGGTGACGCGTGGACAATGGCCGGGTGACTGAGGACTCCCGCTATGGCGATGATGTCGGCGTCGTGACCGTGACCTACTTCTCCGAGGACACCCTCGAGCGGTTCCTCGAGACCCTCGAGAAGGCCACAGAGCGCGAGGTCGAGGTGGTCGTCGCGGACAACGCTTCCGTCGAGGGTGCCCTCGAGGAGATCACGCGGCCGCGGGCGAACGTGCGGCTGCTCACCATCGGGGAGAACGTCGGGTACGGGACCGCCGCGAACCGCGGGGTCGCCGAGCTCGACGACCGGTACGGCTGGATCGTCGTCGTCAACCCGGACCTCGAATGGGAGCCCGGCTCGCTCGACGCGCTGCTCGACGCCGCCAAGCGGTGGCCGCGCGGGGGTGCGTTCGGGCCGCTGATCCACGATCTCGACGGCACCGTCTACCCGTCGGCGCGGCTGCTGCCGTCGTTCGGCCGGGGCATCGGCCACGCCGCGTTCGCCAAGGTCTGGCCCGGCAACCCCTGGACCAGGCAGTACCGGCAGGAGACGGGCACGCCCGTCGAGCGTGTCGCGGGCTGGCTGTCCGGCTCGTGCCAGCTGTTCCGCCGGGAGGCGTTCGACTCCGTCAGCGGCTTCGACACGCGCTACTTCATGTACTTCGAGGACGTCGACCTCGGCGACCGGCTGGCCAGGGCCGGCTGGCAGAACGTCTACGTGCCGTCGTCCAGCGTGATGCACGAAGGTGGGCACTCGACGTCGCAGGCGTCGGAGAAGATGCTGAAGGCGCACCACGACAGCGCCTACCGCTACCTCGCCGACCGGCACCAGGGCCTCGCCTGGAAGCCGGTCCTGGCCGCCGTGAAGCTCGGTCTCAAGCTCCGGCTGAAGCTCGAGACCCGCTAGATCCCGTCGAGCCGGCGCGACAGGTCGGACTTGCCGTTGTTCTGCGTCACCGTCGGCACCAGGCCGGTGTCCTCCGGATCGGGCTCCTTCAGCGGGCTCGTGATCGGCTCGGCCTGGGGCCGGCGGGCGAGCGGCGTCGTGACCGGGGTCTTCAACGGCGTCGTCGGGGACGGCGTGCTCAGCGGCGTGGTCACCTGCTGGCGCCGCGCGCCCGAAGCGCTGGTGACGCCCGAGGCGCCGGAGACCTCCAGCCGCCGGGTCGGCGACTTGCCGGCCAGCGGGTGGTCGTTCTCCTCGATCAGCGACGCCGGCAGCTGCGTGGTCGTGTCCGGGTCCTGGCTTCTGTCGAGACCGTCGATGGCGGCCCGCGGTATCTGCTGCGTGTTCGAGGCGTCCATGGGCGAAATGGCGCTGTCCGGTGTCACCACGAACACACTACGTGCCTGGGCTCGTGCGAGCAGGGCGTCCGCCCGATCGCGGGGGTCCATCCCCTCGGCCTCCCGACTGACCCGGGGGCCCTCTGGGGAAAGGCCCGCCTGTTTCCTGTCTAGGGTAGGCCCTCCGGGCGACCTCCGTCAGGGTTTCCCGCGGCTTGTCGCTCAGCGGTGCGTGATACAGGAGGAGATTTCCGTGACGTCCGAGGTCCGAACCGATGCCGTCGACGCCGTCGTGCTGGTCGGGGGCAAAGGCACCCGGCTGCGGCCGCTCACCCTGTCGGCGCCCAAGCCGATGCTCCCGACCGCCGGGACGCCCTACCTGAGCCACCTGTTCTCCCGCATCCGCGAGGCCGGGATCCGGCACGTCGTGCTGGGGACGAGCTACCGCGCGGAGGTGTTCGAGGAGTACTTCGGCGACGGCAAGGCGATCGGGCTGGAGCTGGAGTACGTCGTCGAGGAGGAGCCGCTCGACACCGCGGGCGCGATCCGCAACGTCTACGACAAGCTGCGTGCCGACCACGTGATCGTCTTCAACGGCGACATCATCTCCGGCTCGGACCTCGGCGAGCAGCTGCGCGTGCACCACGACACCGGCGCCGACGTCACGCTGCACCTGCAGCGTGTCCCGGACCCGAGCCGGTTCGGGTCGGTGCCGACCGACGAAACCGGCCGGGTGCAGGCCTTCCTCGAGAAGACGCCGAACCCGCCGACCGACCAGATCAACGCCGGTTGTTACGTCTTCCGCCGCCCGGTGATCGAGTCGATCCCGACCGGGCGCCGCGTCTCGGTGGAGCGCGAGACGTTCCCCGGCCTGCTGGAGCGGGGCGCGCACATCCACGGGTTCGTCGACGCGTCCTACTGGCTGGACGTCGGCACGCCCGAAGCGTTCGTCCGCGGCTCGGCCGACCTGGTGCGGGGCATCGCGCCGACGTCGGCGCTGCCCGGCCGGACCGGCGAGTTCCTGGTCCTCGACGGCGCTTCGGTGGCCGAGGACGCCGAGCTGTCCGGTGGTTCGACCATCGGCGTCGCCGCCGTCGTCGGCTCGGGTGCGAAGATCGACGGCTCGGTCCTGTTCGACGGCGCGGCCGTCTCCGAAGGCGCGATCGTCGAGAACTCGGTGCTCGGGCACGGCGCGCGGGTCGGCGCCGGCGCGGTGCTGCGCGGCGTGGTGCTGGGCGACGGCGTGTCCGTCGGCGCCGGCTGCGAACTGCTCGACGGCGCCCGGATCTGGCCCGACACCGTGCTGCCCGACGGTTCCGTCCGCTTCTCGAGCGACGCGTAGCCGATGTTCTGGCGTCCCGCGTTCGAAGTCGACCTGGGCCGGGTCCTGGGTCCGCTGAAGCGCGGGCGCGGATCGCTCAACATCCTCACCGACGAGCGCGGCATCACCTGGCTCGCGTCGAACACGCCGGACGGCCCCGGCACGCTCGCCCTGCGCAAGCTCACCGACGGCCGGATCGAGGCCGCGGCCTGGGGCGACGGCGCGGACCGGCTGCTCAGCGGCGTCCCGGCGCTGCTCGGCGCGGACGACGACGACAGCGGGTTCGTCGCGCACCACGACGTCGTCGCGCGGGCCCGGCGGGAGAACCCCGGCCTGCGGCTCGGCTCGACCGGGTTCGTGTGGGACTGGCTGGTGCTCGCCGTGCTGGAGCAGAAGGTGACCGGCAAGGAGGCGATCCGGTCGTGGGCGGAGCTGTGCCGCCGGTTCGGCGAGCGGGCGCCCGGGCCGAGCCCGGACCGGCTGCGCGTGCCGCCGACGCCGGTGGCGCTGCGGTCGTTGCACGACTGGCACTGGCACCGCGCGGGCGTCGACATCAAGCGCCGGACGGCGCTGCTCAACGCCGCCCGCGTCGCGCACCACCTGGAACGGGCGGTGGAGCTGCGCGGCCGCGAAGGCCGGCTGCTGCTGCGGCACGTGCCGGGCATCGGCGTCTGGACGGCCGCCGAGATCGCGCAGCGCGCGTGGGGCGACCCGGACGCGGTGAGCTTCGGCGACTACAACATCCCGTCGATGGTGGGGCACGCGCTGCTGGGCGAAAAGCTCGACGACGAAGGGATGGCGGAACTGCTGGTCCCGTACGCGCCCCAACGCCAACGGGCCGTCCGCTACCTCGAGGCGGCCGGCCACCGCCGTCCCCGCTTCGGCCCCCGCATCGAACTACGCGAATACCGCGCCATGTGAGGACCCCCGGAATGTCCTGAAGGGCACCCTCAGGGACGTAAAAGCCATGAGGGTGCCCTTTCAGGACATCCGGAAAGCCGTGAAGGCCTCCTTCCCGGCTATAAGAGCCGGGAAGGAGGCCTTCACGGCTTGTCCTACTGCTGCGGGGGGTAGCCGCCCTGCTGGGGCGGGTACGGCGGCGGCTGCTGGCCGGGGTAGCCCTGCTGCGGCGGGTAGTCCGGTTGCTGCGGGGGATAGCCCGGCTGCTGGCCCGGGTAGCCCTGCTGGGGCGGGTAACCCGGCTGCTGCGGGGGATAGCCCGGGAACTGATGCGGCGGGTACGGCGGCTGCTTCGGCTTCGAGACGTTGATCACGACGATCACGACCGCCGCGATGCCCCCGAGCACCACCAGCAGGATCAACAGCATCAGCGCGGTCACGGGTCAGCCGTTCCCTTCGTCGAGCGCGGCGCGGACGATCGACAGCGCCTCGGTTGCGTCCAGGCCGAGCCTACGGGTGACCGCCGCGTACTCGGCCGCGGCCTGCTGGGCCCGGCGGCGGGTCTGGTCGCCGGACGCGCCGACGAAGCTGCCCGCGCGGCCGCGGGTTTCGATCAGCCCGGCCTCTTCCAGCTCCCGGTAGGCCCGCGCGACCGTGTTCGGCGCGATGCCGAGGTCGACGGCCAGCTGCCGCACGGTGGGCAGCTTCGTGCCGACGGCCAGCGAGCGGTCGTTGATCCGCGCCGCGAGCCCGGCGCGCACCTGCTCGAACGGCGGCACCGGGGACGCGCTGTCGAAGGGGACGATCGGGCTCACCAGCTCTGCGGCCCCGCTCCCGGACCGGGCGGCGGCTGCTGCGGCGGGTAGTACCCCTGCGGCGGCGTGCCCTGCGGCACCGGCGCGAAGCCCGGCTGCTGCGGCGGGAATCCCGGCTGCGGCGGGGCGAAGCCGGCTTGCGGCCGCGGAAACCCTTGCGACGGCGGCGGGAAACCCGGCTGCGGCGGGGTGAAGCCGGCTTGCTGCTGCGGAAAACCTTGTGACGGCGGCGGCCCCTGCGGCGCCGGCGCGAACCCACCCGGCTGCGGGAAGCTCTGCGACGGCGGCGCGAACCCCTGCTGCGGCGGGAAGTTCGCGGTGGGGAACGACCCGCCGTTCTTCATCGCCTCCGCGCGGCGCATCTTCGACACCCGCACCGCGACGACGATCACGAACACGATGATCGCCAGGATCAGCAGGCCGACGACGATGTAGCCGAACACCCCGCTGCCGCTGCCGCCGCCGGAGTGGATGTGCACCCGCTCGGGGAACTGCGTAGCCATCTGGTTCCTCCCTCTCCCGGGTCCAGGCTAGTGCCCGGCACCGACGGAAACGGCCGCTTTCACCAGATCGGCGAGATCTTCGGAGCCGGCCGGGAGCGCGTCCACCGGCCACCACCGCAGGTCGTCGGACTCGTCGCTGCGCACCGGCTCCGCGCCCGGCGGCGCGTGCACGGCGTAGCGGACGTCGAAGTGCCGCGTGGGCACCCCCAGCGAGCAGGTGATCGGGTGGACGTCCAGGTGCACCGGCGCGGCCCCGATCCGCAGGCCGGCGATGCCGGACTCCTCGGTCGCCTCCCGCAGCGCCGCGTCGGCCACGGACACGTCGGAAGGTTCGCAGTGCCCGCCGAGCTGCAGCCACCGCCCGACGCGCGGGTGCAGCGTGAGCAGCACCCGCGTGCCGGTGTGGTCCAGCAGCACCGCGGACGCCGTCAGGTGCCCGGCCTCGCACGAGCGGCTGCAGGTGTCCTCCCGCGCCGCGAGGAACCCGAGGAACGCCTGGCGCAGCGACTCCTGGGAAGGCTCGGCCGGCCGCCAGGAAACCAGCGTCGCGACGGCGTCGGCGTGCAAGCTCACAGCTCCAGCAGCCCTTCGCCGGCCGCGGCCGGGCCGCGCGGGTCCGGCTCGGACAGCGGGATGCCGATCGCGACCGAGCCGAGCGGCTGCCAGCGCTCGTCCAGGCCGAGGACGTCGCGGACGACGTCGGCGGCGAAGATCGTCGACCCGATCCAGCACGAGCCGAGGCCTTCGGCGGCGAGCGCGACCAGCAGGCCCTGCACCGCGGCGCCGCCGGCGACGGTGAACATCGTCTTCTCGCAGTCGTTGCGGCGGGCGTCGGGGTAGGTGTGCGCGCCGTCCGGCACCAGGAACGGGATGACGATTTCCGGGGCCCGGTAAAGGATGTCGCCGCGGCTGAGCCGCTTCTCGACCTGCTCCGGGGTGAATTCGTCGCCGTTCAGGTCGGCCTGCCACGATTCGCGCATCGCGTCGAGCAGTTCCTTGCGCTTCGCGCCGTCGCGCAGCCAGACGAACCGCACCGGGTGCGTGTGGTGCGGCGCGGGCGCGGTCAGCGCGGAGCCGACGGCCCGCCGGATCGACGTCGGCGAGACCGGTTCGTCGCTGAACTGCCGCACCGAGCGCCGGGCCGGTACGGCTTCCCGGCGGCCCTGCGCGATGGCTTCGTTGGCGCCCAGCCGGAACAGGTCTTCTTCGAGGGGGCGGATGAGTGTCCGCGCGGTCGACCCGTCGTCGAAGATGTCGAAGCCGCGGACGACGGCGACCGGCGTCCCGCCCAGTTTGCCCTTGACCAGGTCGGCCGCCGAGGCCAGCTCGTCGGCGACCGCGACCTCGGTGACGGCGAGTTCGTTGCCCTGGCCGTCGATCGTGCCCCGGTAGGCGTGCAGCACGCGCAGCCCGGACGAGCCGATCGCGTTGTCGGTCTGCCCGATCCGCCAGGCGCGGCCCATGGTGTCGGTGACGACCACGGCGACCTCGACGCCGAGCCGTTCGCGCAGCCCGTTGCGCAACGCCAACGCCGACGCGTCGGGGTCGGCCGGCAGCAGCGCGACCTCGTCACCGGCCACATTGGACGCGTCGATGCCGGACGCCGCCTGCACGATGCCCAGCGGGTTCTCGGTGATCACCGTGCGGGCGATCCGCGCGACGATCCGCACGGCTTCCTGCTCGACGAGCTTGCGGCGGGCGGCGTCGCGGGCCTCGGGATCCGTCGGTACGCGGACGAGCCTGCCCTCGGCCTTCGAGACGATCTTGCTGGTCACGACCAAGACGTCGCCGGAGCGCAGCCAGGGCGCGGCCGTGACGATCGCGCCGGTCAGGTCGTCACCCGGGCGGAACTCGGGCAGCCCGGTGACGGGCAGGATCTCCAGCTTCGCGGAAGCGTGGTCAGCGGTGTCACTCAACGGGGGCTCCAGCGAGTTCGAGAGCGGCGCGGGCCATCGCCGCGGTCGCGTCCACATCGGACATCAGTAGCGGCACGTCGCGGACGGTCACGCCCGGCACGTCGGCCGTCTCGCCTTCGGCGATCAGCCAGCCGTCGAGCACGCCGTCGTCCTTGCGCGAGCCGTAGTGCCGGCCCACGGCCTCGGCCGACGTCTCGACGCCGATCGCGGTCAGGCACGCGTCGGCCATCCCGCGCAGCGCCTTGCCGCCGATGATCGGGGACACCCCGACCATACCGGCGGACGTCTTGCGCAGCGCGTCCCGGATCCCCGGCACACCCAACGTCGTGCCGACCGACACCACCGGGTTCGACGGCGCGAACAGGACCGCGTCGGCGCCCGCGATGGCTTCGAGCACGCCCGGCGCGGGCTTGGCCTCGTCGGAGCCGACGGCGACGATCGAGTGCGCCTTCGGCTCGGCGCGGTAGCGCACCCACCACTCCTGGAAGTGGATGGCCTTCTGCTGGCCGTCCTGCTCCGGGTCGTCGATCACGACGTGCGTCTCGACGCGGTCGTCCGACATCGGCAGCAGCCGGACGCCGGGCTGCCAGCGGTCGCACAGGGCCTCGGTCACCGCGGACAGCGGGTAGCCCGCGCGCAGCATCCGGGACCGGATCAGGTGGGTGGCGATGTCCTTGTCACCGAGCCCGAACCAGTCCGGGTCGGCGCCGTAGGCCGCCAGCTCCTCCTTGACCACCCAGGTCTCGCCCGAGTGTCCCCAGCCGCGCTCCTTGTCGATCCCGCCGCCCAGGGTGTACATGCAGGTGTCGAGGTCCGGGCAGATCCGCAGGCCGTGCATCCAGACGTCGTCGCCGGTGTTGACCAGCGCCGTCACCTCGTGCGGCGACTCGCTCGCACCCTCCGGCGCCATGCCCAGCGCCGCCTTCACACCCAGCAGGAACCGGGCCCCGCCCACTCCGCCGACCATCACCACGATCTTCACGACGTCGGATCTTCCTCTCCCTCGATGCGCGAGCCGGGTGCGGGCACCCAGTAGCGGTAGCGGTGGTGCGGGGCGTACCCGAGCCCCGAGTAGAGCGCGAGCGCGCCCTCGTTGCCTTCCGCGACCTGCAACACCGCGTGGCCGGCTCCCTGTTCCACGCCCCAGGCGCCCAGCGCCCCCATCAGCGCGGACGCGAGCCCGCGGCGCCGGAAGGCCGGGGCGACCTCGAGCCGCCCGACGTGCAGCCAGCCGTCGACCAGCGCGCCGCGCACGACACCGGCGGTGACGCCGTCGAGCGTCGCGACGCCGTAGCCGACCTTCCCGCCGGTCAGGACCTGCCGCGCGGCGGGGGAGTCCTCGCCGGGCCCGAGCGTCAGCTCCCACCAGCCGGGGGTGGGCTCATCCGGCACTTTCACGTGAAAGTGACCACCTGGGGGCGGCACTTTCACGTGAAAGTGCCGCTCTGGCGTCAGCGGCGCGGTGAGCACGACGACCTCGTGGCCGCGGCGGTGGCCCTTCGCCTCGACCCAGCCCCCGGCGGCGATCGCGTGCTCGTTCGGGCTGTCGCGGACCACCTGCGCCATCGGCGGGATCCCCCGATCGTGGGCGAAGTCACACACCGCGTCCAGGGCCTCGCGGACCGGCCGTCCGGCGTCCCCGACGGCCAGCACACTGTTCGCACGGCCGGTGAAGCCGCCGGCCCAGCGCAGCACCCAATCGCCGAGGGACTGCTCGGTGAGCGGGGGCCAGGCCCGGCTGCAGCGGATCTCAAGCATTTCGGGACCGTTCACGGCTAGATTGTCCCTGAGGCGGCGAACCGATTTCCGAAGGAGGCCGGGTGCGATGGGCGTCCAGCGCAAGGACGAACGGCACAAGGAAGAGCTGGTCGACGACATCTCCGAAGGCTTCAACCGTGCTGTCGGGGCGAAGCAGGACGAAGACGGTGCGCCGGCGCAGCCCAAGTTCGTGATCACCGGCGACGCCCGCGCCACGCCGCCCAAGCGCCGCCGCGACCGTTGATCCCCGCCATACCCCGAGTATGGCTAAGGGTTGCCTCACCATCCCGACCGGTGCCCGTCCCGCGTAATGTCGGCGGCGACTGGCTGTTGGCAGAGAAAAGCAGGAGTGCGCAGTGACCTACGTGATCGCCGAGCCCTGCGTCGACTTGCTCGACAAGGCGTGTATCGACGAGTGCCCCGTGGATTGCATCTACGAGGGCGAACGCATGCTGTACATCCACCCGGACGAGTGCGTCGACTGCGGCGCCTGCGAACCGGTCTGCCCGGTCGAGGCGATCTACTACGAGGACGACGTCCCGGACAACTGGTCGGACTACACCAAGGCCAACGTCGACTTCTTCGACGAGCTGGGCTCGCCGGGCGGCGCGTCGAAGGTCGGCAAGACCGCCCACGACCCCGCCTTCGTCAAGGCGCTGCCCCCTCAGCCTCAGGGCGAATGAGCCGCGTCGCGCTGCCCGACTTCCCCTGGGATTCGCTCGCCGAGGTCAAGGCCACGGCGCAGGCGCATCCCGGCGGGGTCGTCGACCTTTCGATCGGCACGCCCGTCGACCCGGTCCCGGCCGGCATCCGTGACGCCTTGGCGTCGGTCTCGGAGATCCCCGGGTACCCGACGACCCACGGCATCCCGGCGCTGCGCGCGGCGGCCATCGCCGCGCTCGGCCGCCGCCATGGGGTCACCGGCATCGAGGCCGGCGCCGTGCTGCCGACGATCGGGTCCAAGGAGGCCGTCGCCTGGCTGCCGCGGCTGCTCGGCTTCGGCGAGGGTGACGTCGTCGTCATCCCGGAGCTGGCCTACCCGACCTACGAGGTCGGGGCGCTGCTCGCGGGCGCGTCGATCCTGCGCTCCGACGGCTTGACGGCGCTGGGCCCGCAGCGCCCGGCGATGATCTGGCTGAACTCGCCGTCCAACCCGACCGGCAAGGTGCTGCCCGTCGAGCACCTGCGCAAGGTCGTCGAGTGGGCGCGCGAGCGTGACGTCGTCGTGGTGTCCGACGAGTGCTACCTGGCGCTGGGCTGGGAGACCGACCCGCTGTCGGTGCTGCACCCGGACGTCTCGGGCGGCAGTACCGAGGGCCTGATCGCGGTGCACTCGCTGTCGAAGTCGGCGAACCTGGCCAGCTACCGCGCCGGGTTCCTGACCGGTGACCCGCGGCTGATCGCGCAGCTGCTGGAGATCCGCAAGCACGCGGGCATGATCGTGCCGCGCCCGGTCCAGGAGGCGATGGTCGCCGCCCTGACCGACGACGAGGCCCTGGCCGCGCAACGCGAGCGCTACGCCCGCCGTCGGCTGGCACTGCGGAAGGCGTTGCAGGACAACGGGTTCCGCATCGACTTCTCCGAAGCCGGCCTGTACCTGTGGGCCACCCGCGACGAGGACGCGCACGCGACGGTGGCGTGGCTCGCCGACCGCGGCATCCTGGTGGCGCCGGGCACGTTCTACGGCCCGACCGGCCGCCGGCACGTCCGCGTCGCGCTGACGGCGACCGATGAGCGGGTCGACGCGGCTGTGGAGCGCTTGAGCGCCTAGTAGTCCCGGCCGGTGAAACCCCGGTAGACGAACCGGGTGAGGGCCTCGACCGCCTCTTCGTCGGTCGGTGGGGTCCAGCCGGTGGGGGCCGGGTCGAGCAGCCACATCTGCGCGAAACTGTCGACCAGCCGGTACATCATCACGATGCTCAGGTCCAGCCGCGCCGGCAGCCGCATGCCCGCGGCCGTGATGTGCTCGAGGTGTCCGTTGAGGTCCGCCGCCTGGGTGGCGCCGAAGCCGGCGAGGGTGCGGGCGAACGCGTCGTTCACGAGCGCCGCCTGGCCGAGGGCGCGCATCGTCGACGCGTGCTCCTTGTAGAACTCCCAGTACTGCGCCACGTGCCAGCGCACGGCCGCCGGGTCGCTGAAGTCCGAGAGGTGGCCCTCGGTCAGCGCGCTCTCGTCGCTTGAGGTCGCGATGTCGGCCAGGAGCGCTTCGAGCAGCTCTTCCTTGCTGGCGAAATGGTTGTAGAACGACCCCGCCGCGCGCCCGGCCTCCGCCGTGATGTCGGTGATCTTGGTGTTCAGGTAGCCCTTGTGCGCGAACACGCGCCGGGCCGCCGCCTTCAGCGCGGCCTCGGTCTCCGCGGCCTTCTCCTTGCGGTTCACCGCCACCTCCTTGACGCGGGACGCTAGCAGTGCCATTCTGAATCCAGATTCACTGAATTTCAATTCACTGGGAGGACGACATGGACACCACGGTGCTGATCGCGGGGGCGGGCCCGACCGGGCTGACGCTGGGCATCGAGCTGGCGCGGCGCGACGTCGCCGTGCGGATCATCGACAAGGCCGAGACGTTCTTCGTCGGCTCACGCGGCGACGGCCTGCAGCCGCGCACCCTGGAGGTCTTCGAGGATCTCGGCGTGCTCGACGCGGTGCTCGCGCAGGGCGCCGCGCCGGTGCCGATGAAGATCCACCTCGGCGGCGAGGTTGTCGGCGAGCGGCTGATGTTCGACCCGGTCGAGCCGACGCCGGCGAAGCCGTACCCGACCGGCTGGTTCCTCGGCCAGTCGCAGACCGAGGGCATCCTGCGCGACCGGCTCGCCGAGTTCGGCGTGCGCGTCGAACCGGCCACCGCGCTGAGCGGTTTCGAGCAGGACGCCGACGGCGTCACGGCCACGCTGAGCACGGGCGAGACGGTCCGCGCGGCCTACCTGGTCGGAGCCGACGGCGGCAAGAGCCTCGTGCGCAAGGCGCTGGGGATCGCCTTCGAGGGCAGCACCGACGAGTCGATCCGGATGCTGCTCGGCGACGTCCGGGCGGAGGGTCTCGATCGCGGCTACGGCCACTGGTTCGCGACGCCGGAGAACCCGATGAGCGGCATGATGTTCAGCCCGCTGCCGGGCACCCCGCACTTCCAGTTCGGCTCGCCGCTGGGTGACGGCGACGTGGACGTCGAAACCGCGCTGCCCGCGGTCCAGGCCCGGCTCGACGCGCTGAGCGGCGGCGGCGTCGTGCTGTCCGACCTGGCGTGGTCGACGGTCTGGCGGCCGAACATCCGGCTGGCGGCGCGCTTCCGCGACGGCCGGGTCTTCCTGGCCGGCGACGCGGCGCACGTCCACCCGCCGACCGGCGGCCAGGGGCTCAACACCGGCGTCCAGGACGGTTACAACCTGGGCTGGAAGCTCGCCGACGGCGCACCCGAGCTGCTCGACAGCTACGAGGAGGAGCGCCGGACCGTCGCGGCCCGGGTGCTGGGCGTCTCGACGGGGCTGCTGCAGAAGTACAAGGACGGCGACGAGGACGCGCACAAGCGCGGCGAGGACACCCAGCAGCTGGACATCACCTACCGCGGCGGCCCGCTGTCCCCGGCCGGCACGGGCGCGCTGCGGCCGGGCGACCGCGCGCCGGATGCCCCGCTCACGGACGCCAACGGCAAGCGCGTCCGCCTGTTCGAGCTGTTCAGGGGCCCACACGCGACAGAACTGACCTTCGGCGACGCCCCTTCGGACGGCTACCGCATCCTGCCCGCCGGAAGCGTGGCAACGGGCACGGACCTGGTCGACGACGGCGGCCACGCGTACGCGGCCTACGAGGCCGAGGGCGGCCGCACGGTGCTGATCCGCCCGGACAACTACGTCTGGTCGATCTCCTGACGAAACCGCCCCTTTTCGACCGTTCGCCCGGCCCGAAGACGTCACTTTCCCTAGGAAAGATGCGTCTCGGGGGCCCGAATCCGCATCTTTCCTAGGGAAAGTGACGGGTCAGGCGTGGAGGGCCTTGGCGGCGGTGTCGACGGCTTCCCAGGCAGCTCGCCACGTCGCGCGGGCCTCGGCCCGGCGGGTCAGTTCGCGCTCCGCGATGCGGCCGGCCACGAAGCCGATCGCGCTGTCGCCGGTGTCCAGGACCGTGCGCATCCGCTCGGCCGCGAGCACCGCGTCCTGGTGGTCACCCAGCACCGTCTGGAAGTCTTTTGTGGCTTTGAGCAGGTCCTTGATCCGCGCCGCTTGCTTCTTCTTCGCCGACGTCTGGGCCAGCTCGGCGGCGTACCGCAGCTTCTTGCCGTGGATGCGCAGGGCGTGCAGGTCGTCGTCCGGCGGGTCGGCGGGCAGCGCGCCCACCGCCTTGGTGAGCTTGCGGTGCGGTTTGGCCAGCGCGGCGATCAAGTCACGCTGCGGAACGTCCACAGTGGACGGCGTCGCCCGTGTCAGCAGGCTGACCTCGTGCAGCAGCGTCGAGTACCGGGCGCTGGACAGGGCCCGGGTGAGCCGCCCCTTCGCCGTCGCGCGCTCGGAGACGAACCGGGAGACCAGCTGCCGGCCGGCGGGCTGGTCGCGGACCTCGAAGTCGGCGATGACCTCGCGCAGGTGCTCGATCAGGACGTCGTGGTCGCGCACCTCGCCGAGCGACTGGCCGAGCCAGCCCAGCTCGGCCCGCACCGGCTCGGCGCCGTCACCGACCAGCTCACCCGAGAGCTTGAGCACGCTGCGCATCCGCCGCAGGGCGACGCGCATCTGATGCAGGTCCTCGGGGTCGGCGCCGGAGCGCGTGCCGGGCTCGTGCGCGAGCAGCGCGCGGATCTCCCGGTCGAGCTTGGCGCGCACGTGGTGGACCGCCGGATCCGCCGGCCGGGCCTCGACCGGGACGTCGGGCAGCCCCAGCTCGGCCGGGGTGTGGGGCAACGATTCGGTGGTCACCGGATGAATGGTAGGTGAACAACCCGACGTCACCCAAAAAGCCGTGAAGGCCTCCTTACCGGCTGTAATCGCTGGCGAGGAGGCCTTCACGGATGGCTCAGTTGGCGTGCAGCATCGCGTTCAGCTCGACGCCGGAGCCCGCGCGCGCGACGACCTCGACCGCGCCGGTGCCGGAGTTGCGCCGGAAGACCGCGTTCGAGACGCCGTTGAGCTCGCGGGCCTTGACGACCTTGCCGTCCACGACGACCTTCGTGCCCGCCGTGACGTACAGCCCGGCCTCGACGACCGTGTCGTCGCCCAGGGAGATGCCGATGCCGCCGTTCGCGCCGATCAGGCAGCGCTCGCCCAGCGAGATCGTCTCCTTGCCGCCGCCCGAGAGCGTCCCCATGATCGACGCGCCGCCGCCGACGTCGGAGCCGTCGCCGACCACCACGCCGGCCGAGATCCGGCCTTCGACCATGGACGCGCCGAGCGTGCCGGCGTTGAAGTTGACGAAGCCCTCGTGCATCACGGTCGTGCCGCTCGCCAGGTGGGCGCCGAGGCGGACGCGGTCCGCGTCGCCGATCCGGACGCCGGCGGGCATGACGTAGTCGACCATCCGCGGGAACTTGTCGACGCTGTAGACGGTCACCGCGCCGCGCGCCCGCAGCCGCAGCCGGGTCGCCTCGAAGCCCTCGACCGGGCACGGGCCGTGGTTGGTCCACACGACGTTCGCCAGCAGGCCGAACAGGCCGTCGAGGCTCTGGCCGTGCGGCCGGACCAGCCGGTGCGAGAGCAGGTGCAGGCGCAGGTAGACGTCGTGCGTGCCGGCCGGCGCGTCGGCCAGCTTGCCGATCGTCGTGCGGACGGCGACGACCTCGACCCCGCGGTCGGTGTCCGGGCCCAGCAGCGCCGCGGCGGCCTCGCCGAGCAGCTCGGTGGTCTCTTCCGCGCTCAGGACTTCGGTGCCGGACGTGCCCGCGTCCACCAGCTTGGGCTGCGGGTACCAGGTGTCGAGGACCGTCCCGTCGGTAGCGACGGTGGCCAGCCCGACGCCGGTGGCGCCGGTCGTTTCGGGGTTCGGGGTCTGCTCGCTCACGGCCCCAACCGTAGTGGAGTGACCTGGGTCAACCCTCTGTGGGCCGGGCGTCGACCTGCTTCTTCAGCCCCGAAAGGGCGGCGGCGATGTCGACCAGCGCCTGCGTGCAGGGCCCGCCCGGGTCGGCGACCGTGGTGCAGCCGGTGGTCCGGAACGTGCCGACGGCCCGTTCGAGCCCAGCCGCCTCGGTGACCAGCTGCGGGTCCTTGTCGCCGGCGCGCTTGCGGGCCGAGCCGGGGATGCTGCCGAGCTCCGTGACGTACTTCTCGCAGCCCTTCGGCAGCTGGGTCCGCGGGCTGGCGTAGCACTGGTCGGCGGTCAGCGCGGCCAGCTTCGTCGGGAGCGCGTCCGGGCCGGGTTCGCCGCCCTGTTTCGGCGTCGGGCCGGCCTCGCGGCCACAGCCGGACAGGAGCAGGACCAGCAACGCGCCGCCCACGGCGACCGGGAACCTAACCACGCACCCACGGTAGCCCTGCCGGTAGCGTGCCGGTCATGAGCCTCGACCTGCACGCCGACCCCGTCGACCTCACCGCCGCGCTGGTGGACGTCTTCAGCGTCTCCGGCAGCGAAGCGGAGCTCGCGACGTTGGTGCAGGAAGCGCTGCTGAAGCAGGCGCCGCACCTCGAGGTCGTCCGCAACGGTGACGCCGTCCTGGCGCGGACCGACCTGGGCCGCGGGTCGCGGGTCGTGCTCGCCGGGCACCTGGACACCGTGCCGGAGAACGGCAACCGGCCGTCGCGGCGCGAGGGCACGGGTGACGACGAGACCCTGCACGGCCTCGGCACGGTCGACATGAAGAGCGGCGACGCGGTGTTCCTGCACCTCGCCGCGACGCTCCGGGAGCCGAAGCACGACATCACGTTCGTCTTCTACGACAACGAAGAGATCGAAGCGGTCAAGAACGGCCTCGGCCGGATCGAGCGCGAGCTGCCGGAATGGCTGGCCGGTGACCTGGCGATCGTCGGCGAGCCGTCGAACGGCGTCATCGAGGCCGGCTGCCAGGGCACGATGCGCGTCGAGCTGCGGTTTTCGGGCAAGCGCGCGCACACGGCGCGGGCGTGGATGGGGGAGAACGCGATCCACGCGCTCGCCGAGCCGCTGCGGCGGCTGGCGGAGTACGAGCCGCGGATCGTCGACATCGACGGCCTGACCTACCGCGAGGGCCTGCAGGCGACTTCGGTCGGCGGCGGGGTGGCGGGCAACGTCGTACCGGACGCGGCGGTCCTGACGGTGAACCATCGCTTCGCCCCGGACCGCGACCCGGCGGCGGCGGAGAAACACCTGCGCGAGGTCTTCGCGGGCTTCGAACTATCCGTTGTGGACCTTTCGCCGGGCGCCCTGCCGGGCCTGTCGGCCCCTGCGGCGGCGGAGCTGGTGGCGGCCGCGGGCGGCCAGGCGGCGGCGAAGCTGGGCTGGACGGACGTGGCGCGCTTCGCGGCGCTGGGGATGCCGGCGGTGAACTTCGGCCCGGGCAACCCGACCCTGGCGCACACCCAGGAGGAGAACGTCCGCACAGCGGAGATCCGCCAGGTGACAGACGTGCTCCGCAAGTTCCTGAGCTGAGTGTCGGGCGTCACACCCGAAGGTCCTGAACTGCGGTGAAGCTCTACAGTCGCGCGAGCTTGCAACCTTTCCCCGGTGCGAGCCGTATCCACTGGTGACGCCACTGTTGGGGAGGACCCATGCCGAAAACCGCAGCAAGACGGGCCGCGGCCGTCGCCGTGCTCGCCTTGGCGGTGGCCGGTGCCCTGACCGCCTGTGAAGGCCAGCCCGTCGCGGCGCCCGCGGCCGGGCCCGTGGTCATGGCCATCGGGGACGCGACGTCCGTGCCGCCCCCGCCCGCCGAACAGCCGGTCCAGGCGCAGCAGCCGCAGACCCAGGCGCAGACCGTCCTGATCACCTTCCCGCAGACCGGGTCGGGCCAGTGGATGTTCACCCCGGGCAGCGACCAGGTGGCCGGCACCCAAGGCCGGCTGATGCGGTACCGGATCGCGCTGGAGACCGACATCGACGGCGTCGGGCCCGCCGAGTTCGCCAAGGACATCCGGACCATCCTCGGCGACCCGCGCGGCTGGACCGGCGGCGGCGAGTGGCGGCTGCAGCAGGTCGGCCCGGACGACAGCGCCGACTTCACGATCTACCTGGCGACTCCGGCCAGCCGTGACAAGCTCTGCGGCGGCACCCCGGACGGCTACACGTCGTGCCGCAACGGCAGCAACGTCGTGCTGAACGTCGCCCGCTGGGCCAACGCCGTCCCGAACTACGGCGCGCCGCTCGCGTTGTACCGCCAGTACATGGTCACGCACGAGACCGGGCATCGCCTGGGCCAGGGCCACGAGCTGTGCCCCGGCGCGGGAAAACCGGCGCCGGTGATGGAGCAGCAGACGCTCGGCCTGCACGGCTGCGTCCCGAACCCGTGGCCGTTCCCGAACGGCCGCACCTACGCCGGCCCGTCCGGCGAGTACAACGACCCCATCCCCGACGGCGACTCGTAAAGCCGTGAAGGACTCCTTACCGGCCATAAGAGCCGGTAAGGAGTCCTTCACGGCTTTGGACTAGCGGCCCTGCAGGGACTTGACGTTGTTGCCGAACGTCCAGGACTTCGAGCCGTCCCAGTTGAGCGACCACGTCATCAAGCCTTTGAGGCTCGGGATCGCGTGCCACGCCTGGGAAACCAGGCTCGTCGACATGTAGCCGCCGCCTGCGCCCGGCTGCGCCGGCAGGCCCGGGACCTGCTTGTCGTACGGAACGCGAATCGTCGTGCCCTGGACGACCAGGCCCTGGTTGAGGCAGTTGGTCTGCGCGGTGAAGCCCTGCACCGTCCCGGCCTGGTACGAATCGCCGGCGCAGCCGTACATCGAACCGTTGTAGTACTGCATGTTCAGCCACCACAGGCGGCCGTTGTCCGCGTACTTCTTGACGATCGGCAGGTACGCGCCCCAGATCGAGCCGTACGTGATGCTGCCGCCGGTCACGTAAGCGGTTTCCGGTGCCATCGTCAGCCCGAAGTTCGACGGCATCTGCGCCAGCACGCCGTCGATGATCCGGATCAGGTTCGACTGTGACGCGGAGAGCGTCTTGATGTTCCCGCTGCCGGTGAGGCCGGTTTCGATGTCGATGTCGATGCCGTCGAAGTTGTACGCCTTCAGGATCGGCACGATCGTGGCGACGAACTTGTCGGCGACGGCGGACGACGAGAGGTCGATCCCGGCGGCCGCACCGCCGATGGACATCAGGAGCGTCGAGCCGGCGGCCTTGGCGGCGCACATCTCGGCGGGCGTGGACACCTTGACGCCGGCGTCCATCCCGTTCTCCCACAGCACCGTGCCGTCGGAGCGGATCACCGGGAAGGCGGCGTTGATGACGTTGTACCCGTGCTGCGCGATGCGGCTGTCGGTGATGGGCACCCAGCCCAGTCCGGGGTGGACGCCGTTCGCGGCGCCGTCCCAGTTCTCCCAATAGCCTTGCAGGACCTTGCCGGCGGGCCGGGACTTCACCGCGCACGTGTCGGCCTGCACCGCCCCCTGCGCGGGGGCCGACACGAGCAGCGGGACAGCCAGCGCCGCCGCCAGAAGGGTTCCGAAAAAGCGGGTTCTCCGACCGGACATACCGGCTCCCATCTTCGATGAAGCGAACGCGGCGTGTCCGCTCAAGATAGGTGCCGCCGGGAACCGCTGACTACCTACGATCGGGTGGTCTAGACAAATTGCCGGGGGGTGGCACTTTCACGTGAAAGTGCCGCCCCCGGTCGTTCGGAAGGTCAGACGGTCAGCGTCCAGGAGGACAGGTAACCGGTGTCGGCCGGGCCGACGTCACGCAGCTGCAGCTTCCACGCGCCGTTCGCGGCCTCCGACGAGGCGTTGACGGTGTAGGTGGTGTCGAGGTTCGCCGTCGAGTCGCTGCTGGAGCTCTTCAGCCGGTAGGACGACCCGTCCGGGGCGATCAGGTCGATGACCAGGTCACCGCGGTAGGTGTGGGTGATGTGCACCTCGACCTTGGTGGTACCGGACGCGTTGCGCGCGCAGCCGCCGACGGTCGCGGTGCTGCTCACCGCGGCACCCGGGTAGTCCGGGATGTTCAGCCGGGTCCCGTTGGTCACCGGCGCGCACGACGACGTGCTGCCGACGCCGAGCGAGAACGTCGCCGTGTGGTCGACGCTCGCGCCGTCCGCGGTCACCGTGATCGGGAAGGTGCCGGTCGGGGTGCCGGCCGTCGTCGCGATGGTCAGCGTCGAGGAACCGCCGGACTGCACGGTGGCCGGGCTGAACGACGCCGTCGCGCCGGCGGGCAGGCCGGACGCCGACAATGAGATGGACTGCGCGCTGCCGGACGTCGTCGCGGTGCTCACGGCGACCTGCAGCGACTGTCCGGGTTGGACGGTCCCGGCGGTCGGGTTCAGGTTCACCGAGAAGTCGTTGCCCTGCGTGGTGGCGACGGCCAGCTTCCACAGCGCGTACCCGATGGCGTCGGAGTTCTTCTCCAGCGGGGTGTCCGGGATGTTCGACGTCGTGTCGCAGGCGCGGTGGTAGCAGTTGTCGAACGCCGCACCCGCGGTGCCGCCCCACTTCTGGGCCTGCGCCGAGCTCTTGATGTCGCCGGCGCCGGTGGCGAGGCCGCCGACCGGGATGCCCGCGCTCTTGAACGACGCGTGGTCGGACCGGCCGTCACCCTCGCTGTCACCCTCGGTCTGGATGCCGATCGAGGAGAAGTACTCGTCGAAGATCGCCTTGACCGAAGCGACGTCGTCGTAGACGAAGTAGCCCCAGTTCTTCGAGCCGATCATGTCGAAGTTGAGGTAGGTCTTGATCTTCGTGCGCTCGGCGCTCGGCAGGTTGTTGACGTAGTACTTCGAGCCGACCAGGCCGGACTCTTCGTCGGCCCACCAGGCGAAGCGGACGCGCTTGGCCATCGCCGGGTTGGTGCGGGCCAGCGTCAGCGCGGTCTCGAGGATCGACGCGCTGCCGGAGCCGTTGTCGTTGATGCCGGGCCCGGCGCTCACGCTGTCGAGGTGCGCGCCCAGCATGATGACCTGGCTCGCGTCACCCTGCGGCCACTCCGCGATCAGGTTCTGCGACTGCCCGATGCAGCTGGTGCAGGTCTGCCGGGTCGTCGTGTAACCGGCGTTCTTGAGCAGGTTTTCCACGTAGGTCACGGAAGCCGCGTAACCGGCGCCGCGCGGCGAACGCGTGCCGCCGTTGTTGTTCGCGATGGTCTGCAGCTGGTTGAGGTGGGTCTTGATGTTGGCCAGCGAGATGTCCGGCGCGGCGAGCGTCGTGGCCGGCGCGGCGGTGGCCGCGGGCGCGCTCATGACACCCATTACGGCGGCCAGGGCGGTGACCCCGGCGCCGAGGCGAGTCTTCCACTTCATGGCGGTGAGTTCCTTCGGTGGGGTGGGGGAGAGCTCTGGGGGCGGCACTTTCACGTGAAAGTGCCGCCCCCAGGTGGTCACTTTCACGTGAAAGTGACCGTCGGCAGTGCTAGACGGTCAACGTCCAGGAGGACAGGTAACCGGTGTCGGCCGGGCCGACGTCGCGGATCTGGAGCTTCCACGCACCGTTCGCGACCTCCGACGAGGCGTTGACGGTGTAGGTCGTGTTGATGTTCGGCGTCGAGCTGCTGCTGGAGCTCTTCAGCCGGTACGACGAGCCGTCCGGCGCGATGAGGTCCAGCACCAGGTCACCGCTGTAGGTGTGGGTGATGTGCACCTCGACCTTGGTGGTCGACGACGCGTTGCGCGCGCAGCCGGCCACGGTGCTGGTGCTGCTGACCGCGGCACCCGGGTAGTCCGGGATGTTCAGCCGGGTCCCGTTGGTCACCGGCGCGCACGACCCGGTGGTACCGACGGTGAGCGAGAACGAAGCCGTGTGGTCGGTGCTGGCCCCGTCCGCGGTGATGGTGATCGGGAAGCTGCCGGTCGGGGTCGACGACGTCGTCGCGACGGTCAGCGTCGAGGAACCGCCGGACTGGACGGTGGCCGGGCTGAACGTCGCGGTCGCGCCGGCCGGGAGGCCCGAGGCGGACAGCGTGATCGACTGCGCCGCGCCGGAGGTGATCGCGGTGCTGACGGTCGTCGTGGCCGAGCCGCCCGGCTGCACGGAACCCGAAGCCGGGTTCAGCGCGACGGAGAAGTCCGGCCCGCCGCCGGTGCACGACGCCGGCTCACCGGTCGCGGCGGTGACGGAGACGGCGTCCCACGCGGCCTTGGTGGTGTTGTACTCGGTGCAGCTGCCCGGGTAGAGGGCGATCGCCGCTTCGAGGGTCGCCTTGCGGGCGGCCTTGTGGTTCCACGACGACGTCTTCTTCAGCAGGCCGTTGTAGAAGATCTTGCCGGCCTTCTGGATGCCGAGGCCGGTGACCGACGAGCTGTTGCAGGTCGGGCTGTTCGGCTTGCCGCCACCGGGCGCGGAGCCCTCGGCGAGCAGGTAGAACCAGTGGTTCTGCGGGCCGGCCGCCGCGTGCACCTCGGTGCTCGGGATCGACGACGAGTAGCAGTTCGGGTCGCCGACCAGCGACGGCTGGTACATGTAGCGGATCGGGCCCTGGCCGACCAGGTTGACACCCTCGCCGACCTGGTAGTCCGGGACGTCCTTCGGGTTGTTGGCGTACGCCTCGGTCAGCGCGCCGAAGATGTCACCCGTGGATTCGTTCATCCCGCCGTTCTCGTTGCCGGAACCGGCCCCGCCCGGGGTGAACTGGAAGACGCCGTGGCCGAACTCGTGGCCGACGACGTCCATCGAGGTGGCCTGGCGCTGGTTGTCCTGCGAGTGCCCGAAGTGGGTCGAGGAACCGTTCCAGTACGCGTTGACGTCGGCGAGCCCGACGGACGCCGGGTAGCCGGTGCCGCTGCCGTTGATGCCGTTGCGGCCCAGCCACTCCGACAGCATTTTCCACTCGGTCTGGACGCTGTAGAGGACGTCGACGCAGCCGGTTTCGAGGTCCGTGCCGGTGCCGTTGCCCCACGCGTTGTCGGTGCCGCTGTAGACGGAACCGCCTTCGCGGCCGCAGCTGATGCCGGTGCGGCCCGGGTCGCGCAGCGTGTAGGTGCTGCCGGACTGCGTGGTGTCGATGGAGACGTTGCCGACGTAGTAGCTGTTGCCGGTGCCGGCGACGTTCACCGTGCTGGGCTGGGCCTGGCTCTTCGCGCCGGAGGAGAACGTCTTGACGTCGTCCCGCTTGTCGAGGACCGCGCCGGTGGCGGCGTCGACGAACACGTGCAGGTTGCTCGGCGCGCTCGCGGTGCGCCCGGCGACGACGACCTCGTAGGCCAGCTTCGGCGTCGCCCCGGCCAGCACGACCTTCTCCGGCGTGCTCACACTGTCCACAGTGGGCAGTTGGGCGCGCGCGGTGGCGGCGGCCTTGGCGGCGTCGAGCCCGGCCTGCGTCCCGACGGCGATCGGCGCGGTCTCGGCGGCGCTGGTGCCGCGGACGCGCCCGGCGCCGTCGGCGACGACCACCGCGTCCCCGCCCACGACCCGCAGGCCCTGGTAAGTCCGCTGGTAGGCGCCGTAGAAGAGGCCGCCACCACCGGCGGTCAGGCCGACGCGCTGGAACGCCTCGGCCGGCCCGCGCTCGAGGGCGTCGAGCCCGCTCGCGGCGGCCTGGTCGGCGGCCCGCGCGGCGGCCGCTTCGGGGGCGGCGGGTTGTGCTTGCTGAGCCGCGTTCGCCGGGGTCACCGGCAAAGCGAGCGTCATGGCGAGCCCGGCGGCGGCCGCCAAGCCCGTTCTGAACCCACGATGGGTCATCGAGGTCTTCCTTCCACGAAGGCAGGACGATGGGGTGCGGTGCGGGGAAAAGAGACGTGTCCGGGGTGCTAACAGCAGGTATGCGTCCGGACGCATCCGAGTAAAGGATCAGCGCATCGGGCCGTCAATGGGCCGAACGGACCAACGACGCGTTCCGGATTTGCCGGTCATTTCGTACAAACCCCGCCCGTGCTGGGGATTCTTCGGGCATTCCGCGCCGGAACGACTTTCGTAGGGATTGTCCCCGACACCATCCGAACGCCGGACGGTCTCGATCACCGAGAATCGTTAGTACCGCTCAGGAATCGTTTTCCGCGCCGAGCGCGATGAGCCCGTTCCGCAGCACGTCGGCCGCCTCTTCCGGCCGCCCGGTCTCCCCGAGCAGTTCGCTCAGCGGACGCAGCGCCCGCACGAGCACCCCGCGCGCCCCGAGCCCGGTGGCCAGCTCGACCGCCGCCCGCAGGTCCTCGGCGGCACGCCGGCCGTCACCCCGCGCCCGCGCGAGGGAACCCAGCTGCAGCCGCAGCTCCGCGGCCAGCGCCGTCCCCGCCACGACCGCCGGGCGGATCTGGTCGAGCAACGCTCCCGCGGTCTCCAGCCGGCCGGCCGCGAGGTACTCCCCGGCCAGCTCGACCGTGATCGCCGGGACGTCGTCCGGCCAGGCCGTCTCGCGGGCCGCGCCGAGGTCGGCCAGCGCGCCCTCGACGTCTCCCCGGCGGCCGCGGACGCGGGCCCTGGCCAGCAGGCAGTGCGCCATCGCCGGGTGCAGCGCCCGCTCCTGCATCAGGTCGTAGGCCGCGGCGATCGACGCCGCCGCGTCGGCGAAGCGGTCCGCGGCCAGGTGGCTGCGGCACACCTCGACGTGGCTGCGGGTCAGCTCGGCCAGCACCGCCGGCCCGCCGCGGGTGAGCCGCAGCGCCGCGGCGGCGTACTCCGAAGCCCGCTCCAGGTCGCCCTGGCGCAGGTGCCGCTCGGCCAGGCACGCCCGCAACGTCAGCAGCATCGACGGCTGCGGGTAACCGTCGCGCAGCAGTTCCGCGTGGCAGGTTTCCAGCAGGTGCAAGGAATACTGCGCCTCGCCCCAGTCGCTCAGCACGGCCGCGCGCAGCGGCGCCACCATCGCCCGCACCGGCGGCGGTTCGCCCGCCAGCGCCGTTTCGGCCTCCGCGACGTACTTCGTGCGCGCCTCGCCGCGGGAATAACCGGCCAGCCACAGCAGCGCGATGCCCTCCTGGCGGGGCCGTTCGAGGCGTTCGGCGCGACGCCGGAGGCGCTGCATCCGCGGGGTGGCGCGGCGGGCGTCGCCGAGCAGGAACCGTTCCGCCGTCTCGATCAGCTCGATGTCCAGCTCGAGCAGCTCACGCGGGGAGCTGCCGCCGAGGAGCTCGTCGGGCTCGATCCCGAGCTGCTGCGCGAAGAACCGCAGCGCGTCCCCCGACGGCGTCCGCGCGCCGGTCTCGACCGACGAGACGTACGCCGCGGAGTACTGCGGGCCGGCGAGTTCGCGCTGGGTGAGGCCGCGCTCGGTGCGCAGTTCACGCAGGCGCTCGCCGACGGTCTCGCCGCTCACGCTCACGCGGTTCGCCTTTCCACGGGTACAGGGTATGCCTGGAAGCCGCGCGGTGGCGGGGGAGTCACCCGCCACCGCGCGGCGGGTCTCAGCAGGCGCCGGCGTCGCTCCAGACCGCCCACGAGCCGGGCGCGCCCGGCTCAGCACCGGTCGAGTACCACGTGGACGTCCACTTGTGACTGTTGTGGCCCACGACGTCGTTGGGCACGTACGCCTTCGCGGAGTCCCACTCGGCGATACCCGAGCAGCCGGTCGGCGGGGTGCCGGTGCCGACCGTGAGCGAGAACTGCGCGGTGTGGTCGGCGTCGGTGCCGTCCCCGGTGATCGTCACCTGGCTGGTGCCGTTCGGGGTGGTCGCCGCGGTGGTGATGGTCAGCGACGCGGTGCCGCCGGACTGGACGCTCGCCGGGCTGAACGTCGCCTTGGCGCCGTCCGGCAGGCCGGTGGCGAGCAGCCGCACGGTCTGCGCGCTACCTGCGGTGACCCGGGTGGTCACCGTGGTCGTCGCGGACTGTCCGGGTTGGACGGACGCGGACGTCGGGGAGAGCGTCAGCGAGTAGTCGTTGCCGGCCGGCGGGGTGCCGGTGCAGGTCGGCTCACCGCTGGCGGCGGTGACGGAAACGGCGTCCCAGGCGGCCTTGGTGGCGTTGAACTCGGTGCAGCTGCCCGGATACAGCGCGATCGCGGCTTCGAGGGTCGCCTTGCGGGCGGCCTTGTGGTTCCAGGAGGACGTCTTCTTCAGGAGCGCGTTGTAGAAGATCTTGCCGGCCTTCTGGATGCCGATGCCGGTGACGGTGCTCCCGTTGCACGTGGGGCTCGCCGGGGAGGCGTTGCTGCCCTGGGACAGCAGGTAGAACCAGTGGTTCTGCGGGCCCGCGGCGGCGTGCACCTCGGTGCTGGGGATCGAGGCCGAGTAGCAGTTCGGGTCGCCGACCAGCGACGGGTTGTACATGTAGCGGATCGGGCCCTGGCCGACGAGGTTCACGCCCTCGCCGACGGTGAAGTCCGGCGTGTCCTTCGGGTTGTTGGCGTAGGCCTCGGTGAGCGCGCCGAAGATGTCGCCGGTGGACTCGTTCATGCCGCCGTTCTCGTTGCCCGAGCCCGCGCCGCCCGGCGTGGTCTGGAAGATCGCGTGGCCGAACTCGTGGCCGACGACGTCCATCGGGGTGGCCTGGCGCTGGTTGTCCTGGGAGTGGCCGAAGTGCGTCGAGGAGCCGTCCCAGTAGGCGTTGACGTCGTTGAGGCCGACGCTCGCGCGGAAGCCGCCGCCGGCGCCGTCGATGCCGCTGCGGCCGAGCCAGTCGCCCAGCATCTTCCACTCGGACTGGACGCTGTAGAGCGTGTCGACGCAGCCGGTTTCGAGGTCGGTGCCGGAGCCGTTGCCCCAGGTGTTGGTGCTCTTGGTGAAGATGGCGCCGCCCTCGCGGCCGCAGGCGATGCCGCGGCGGCCCGGGTCGGTCATCGAGTAGGAGCTGCCGGAACCGGACGTGTCGATCGAGACCTGGCCGGCGTAGTAGGAGTTGCCGGTGCCCGCGACCGCGGCGGTGCTCGTTGCCGTGGTCTTGCCCGGCGCGGCGAGGGTGCGGACGTCGTCGCGGGTGTCGAGGACCGCGCCGGTGGCCGCGTCGACGAAGACGTGCAGGTTGGTCGGGACGGCGCGGTTGTGACCGCTGACGACGACTTCGTAGGCGAGCTTCGGCGCGTCCCCGGCGAGGACGACCAGCTTGGGCGCGGTCGCCTTGTCGACGGCGGACACCTCGGCCTTGGCGATGGTGCTCGCCTTTTCGCCGCTCAGGGCGGCCTTCGTGGGCACGGTGATCGGCGCGGTCCTGGCGGCGTCGGTGCCGCGGACGCGCCCGGCCCCGTCGGCGACGACGACCGCGTCCCCGCCGACGACCGGCAGGCCGTGGTAAGTCCGCTGGTAGGAGGCGTAGAAGAGGCCGCCGCCACCGGGGGTGACGCCGGTGCGGACGAACGCCTCGCTCGGGCCCTTGGCGAGCTGGTCGACGCCGTTGAGCGCGGCCTGGTCGGCGGCGACGGCGGCGAGCGCCTCGGGGTTCGGGGCTTGAGCCGGTGCGGGCGACGCGGCGGCCGGGATCGCCGGCAGCGCGAAGGTCAGGGTCAGGCCGGCGATCGCCGCCAGCCCTCGTGGGGATCTCATGGGGAACCTTTCCGGTGGGACTCGGGGAGACCGTGCGCCCGGCCGGGTCGCGATGTGTCCGCCGGAATAACTGGTGTTATAGCGCCGGACGCATCCGAGTAAAGGTTCCGGCGGCCTGCCGGTCAATGGGCCGAATGGCCCAGCGTCTTGCCGCGAAGATCACGCCGTTCCGCGCAAATCCCCAGGAAGCCGCCCGTGTCCGCGACTGGTCTGAACCAATTCACTAACTTTCGTAGGAACTTGGTCCACGGGCCCTGATCCCGGACCGCCACCCCAAGTGGTCCACACCACCGGCCCGTCCCCGGACGGACGACACGCGTACCCCGACGGACGACACGCGTACTCAGGCGGACGACACGCGTACTCAGGCGGACGACACGACGGCTCGGCCGAGACTGCCGCGTGTCGTCCGTTCAGGTGCGCGTGTCGTCCGGCCGCGTACGCGTGTCGTCCGTCCGGGGACGGCTCAGGGGTCGGTGACCTCGGCGGAGTCGAGGCCGCGGCGGTAAGCCGCGATGGCCTCGTCGAGATGACCACGTTGTCGTAGGACGTCTCCGAGCCGCAGTGACGTCGAAACCGCCGCCGTGTGCAGGGACGCGCGGGTCTGGATTTCCAGCGCCTCGCGGAGGAGGCGGGTCGCGGCGGGCAAGTCGCCCTGGGCCCGGGCGATCTGGCCCAGCAGGCCCGTCGCCTCGCCGAGCGTTTCGACGTCCTGGGTGAGCAGCGGCAGCACTGAATCGACCAGTGAAGCCGCGTCCGAAGCGGCGCCCTGGCGCAGCCGGACCTCGGCCAGCTCGATCGTCGCGCCCGCGACGCCCTCCTCCGAACCGATCGCCGCGAGCTGGTCCCGGGCCTCCGTCAGCTCCGCGCGCGCCTCGGCCAGCCGGCCCAGGCGGCGCAGCAGGTAGCCGCGGGCCCAGCGGCAGCGGGCCGCGTCGCGGTCGAAGCCGACCGACGCGAACAGGCGTGACGCCTCGATCAGGTCCTGCTCCGCCCGCTCGCTCTCGCCGATCGCCTGCCACACCTGGGACGCCTGCCGGTGGAAGCGCGCGACGAAGTCCGGTCGCGTGGCCGCCCGGATCAGCCGGCGTCCGTCCAGCGCGGCCCGCCGCGCCCGGTGCAGCCCGCCCATCTCCATCAGCGGGTGGATCAACGCGCTGAGCAGGCACAACTCGGCGTCCGGATCGCCGGGCAGGGAGACCAGGGCTTCCTCGACGCGGGCGATCGCCGCGCCGGCGTCGCCGGCCAGGTAGCGGCAGCCGGACCAGCGGTGCACGATCATCGCCCGCAGCCACGGTGGCGCCGCCTCCGCCAGTTCCCCGGCGTGCTCCAGTGCCGCCTGCGCGCCCTCGACGTCGAACAGCTGCCACTTCACCTCAGCCTGGCAGAACCGCGCGTAGCACTCGACGTCGGCGAGGTGGTAGCCCGCGGCCTGCTTCGCCACGGCCGCGAACCGCTCCGTCGCGGCCGCGCCCCGGCCCTGCTCCAGGTCGCGGTAGCCCTCGTCCAGCGCGGCCCGCAGTTCCGCGGCGACGCCGGGCGGGCGCCCGAACCGCAGCTCGTCGACGGTCAGGCCGAGCCGCCGCGCGAGGTAGGCCAGCATCTCCTCCGACGGCGGCCGGCTGCCGGTCTCGACCTTCGCCAGGAAACCCCGGTCGTACCCCGGCTCGGCCAACTCGCGCTGCGTCCAGCCGCGATCGGCGCGCAGCCGCCGGATCCGCGTGCCGAGCGGTTCGGCGGGGGCCCTGGTCATCGTCCCACGGTAGGTCATCGGCGCCGGAACGCGGAAACGGACATAGTGACGCCCGCGGCCGCGACCCCCGCGGAGGTGCGTGTCGACCAGGTCGGTTACGCGCTCGGCGAGGCGAAGCACGCATACCTGCTCGGTGGCGCGCAAGGAACGTTCACGGTCGTCGACGACCACGGCCGAACTGTCCGCCAGGGCCGCATCGGGCCAGTCTCGGCGCGTGGAATGACCGCTACAAAACCGTTTTCGACCTCGACCTGTCCACTGTGGACCTACCGGGTCACGGCCGCGGGGGCGACGTCGCCGCCGTTCCGGATCGACACCGCGCGACGCCTGGACCGCAAACCCTCGCACCTGGCCGACTGCCGGGGCACCGTCTACGCCGAGCCGAAGTTCGCCGGTGAGGGCGGCGACGAAATCGTCGAACCGCTGACGCCGCTGGGCGGCCGGGTCGACGTCGAAGGCGGCTGGGTCGACGCCGGCGACTTCGTGAAGTTCACCTCCAACGGCGTACTCCCTGGCCGAGCTGGGTTTCGTGCTGCGCGACGACCCGGACCAAGTGCTGGCGAAGGAGGCACCCCGCTCAGCCCGAACCTCGCCGGCCGTGTCGCCGCCGCGTTCGCGCTCGGCGCGCAGGCCAGGACGTCGGACGTCGGCGAGCTCGTCACGGCCTTCCCGCACGCCTACTACCCCGAGTCGTCCTGGGAGGGCGACCTCGAACTCGGCGCGACGCAGCTCGCGCTCGCGGCCCGCGAGCTGGACGACCCGCGCGCGACCGGCTGGGCCCGCGACGCCGCGAAGTGGGCGAAGACCTACATCGCCGGCGACGGCAAGAGCACGCTGAACCTCTACGACACCAGCGCGCTCGCCCACGCCGACCTCGCCGGGCTGCTGCGCACCGGTGTCTCCGGGGCCGCGCTCGGCGTCCGGGAACTGGCCGCCGACCCGCGCCGCCAGCTCGATACCGGAGTGGAAAGGGCCGGGCAGAGTCCATTCCGGACGGCCGTCGACGTCACCGATTTCGACGCCGCCGGCAAGAGCTTCGGCTTCGCCGCGACCGCCCGGCTCTACCAGCGCGTCACCGGCGACCCCCGCTACGCGGCGTTCGGCGCACGCCAACGGGACTTCACCCTCGGGGCCAACGCCTGGGGCGTGTCGCTCGTGGTCGGCGTCGGCGCCACGTTCCCGCGGTGCCCGCACCACCAGGCCGCGAACCTCGCCGGACCTTCGAAAGTGCTGTACGGCGCGGTCGTGAATGGACCCAACGGCGCGGACAACTTCGCCGATCTGCCGTTCCCCGCGGGCGCGAAGGAATGCACCCGTCCGGATGAATCCTTCAACGGGCAGGGATCCCGTTACGCCGACGACCCGAGTTCATGGCCCAGTAACGAGCCGGCCATCGACTTCACCTCCACGGCGCTGCTCGCATTTTCGCTCGCGGGGACGTCGTAGCATGGGGAAGTGAGCGAACAGTCTGAATTCCCCGACGGCCAGTACCCCGAGCGTCCGGTCGAGCGCCAGAAGGGCCCCGTGGTCCTGCGTGGCGACCGCCGTGACCAGGGCAGCACGACCGACCAGCGGCTGCTCGACTCGCGCGGGCCCAGCGACTGGGTGCACACCGACCCGTGGCGGGTGCTGCGGATCCAGGCCGAGTTCGTCGAGGGTTTCGGCGCGCTCGCCGAGGTCCCGCGCGCGGTCACGGTGTTCGGCTCGGCGCGCACCAAGCGCGATCACCCGGAGTACGAGCTCGGCCGCAAGATCGGCGAGGCGCTGGCCAACGCCGGGTTCGCCGTGATGACCGGCGGCGGCCCGGGCGCGATGGAGGCGGTCAACCGCGGTGCGGCCGAGGCCGGCGGCTTCTCGGTCGGGCTCGGCATCGAGCTGCCGTTCGAGCAGGGCCTGAACCCGTGGGTCGATCTCGGCGTCAACTTCCGCTACTTCTTCGCCCGCAAGACGATGTTCATCAAGTATTCGCAGGCCTTCATCTGCCTGCCCGGCGGCTTCGGCACGCTCGACGAGCTGTTCGAGGCGCTGACCCTGGTGCAGACGAAGAAGGTCACGAAGTTCCCGGTCGTGCTGTTCGGCAGCGAGTACTGGGGCGGGCTCTACGACTGGATCGCCAAGACCGTGCAGGCCGAGGGCAAGGTCAGCGCGCACGACCTGGACCTGCTGCACGTCACCGACGACATCGACGACGCCGTCCGCGTGGTGCAGGACTCGTACCAGGCCTGGGAGGACACCCACTGATGAGCCGGATCTGTGTTTTCTGCGGCTCGTCGATGGGTTTCTCGCCGCGCTACGCCGAGCAGGCGGCCGCCCTCGGCAAACTGCTGGCCCAGCGCGGCATCGGGCTGGTCTACGGCGGCGCGAGCGTCGGCACCATGGGCGTGGTCGCCGACGCGGCGCTCGCCGCGGGCGGCGAGGTGATCGGCGTGATCCCGGAGGCGCTCTCTTCGGTCGAGATCTCGCACGCGGGGCTCTCGGAACTGCACGTCGTGAAGGACATGCACGAGCGCAAGGCGAAGATGGCGGCCCTGTCGGACGGCTTCCTGGCCCTGCCCGGCGGCGCCGGGACGCTGGAGGAGCTGTTCGAGGTCTGGACGTGGGCCCAGCTCGGCCTGCACACCAAGCCGATCGGCCTGGTCGACGTCGACGGCTACTACGCCCCGCTGCTGGCCTTCGCCGACCACATGGTGACGGAAGGGTTCGTCAAGGCGGACTACCGGCAGCTGCTGCTGACGGACGCCGACCCGGCGGTGCTGCTCGACAAGTTCGCGACGTACGAGCCGCCGGCCCCGCCGAAGTGGGCCGCGGGACCGCCGGGCATCTAGGCCGTCACGGTCGCGGCCTCGGTGCTCGCCCGGACGAACGCGGCCACCGCCCGCGACCGCGTCCGGTCGGGCCAGGCCAGCACGATCGAGCTCTGCGGCGCGTCGAGCACCGGCACGCACACGACGTCCGCCCAGGCGTGGCGCCGGACCGACGCCGGGAGCACGGCGACCGCCTGACCCAGCGCGATCAGCTGCATCAGCTGCCCGGAGTCCCGCACGTCGGGGCCGCTCGTCGTCTTGTCCGTCCCCGGCCAGCGGGGGAATGGCTCGCCGTCGAGGTCGGCGAGCACCAGGGCGCTGCGCCCGGCCAGCCGGTGGCCGCGGTGCAGGACCGCCACCTGGTCCTGGGTCAGCAGCAGCTCGGTGTCGAACCCGGCGAGGTCGTCGTGCGCCGGGTGCACGAACGCGAGGTCGACGCGCCCGTCGCGCAGCATCGGCGTCTGCTCGCCGATCCCGCAGACGACCACCTCGACCTCGACGGCGTCCGGGTCCCGCCGGTACCGGGGCAGGATCCGCTCGAGCAGACCGGCGTCACCGTCGGGTTTTGTCGCCACGAGCAGCTTCGGGACGTCCTCGCCGGCCCGCTGCGCCCGGCGCACCGCGGCGGCGACGGCGTCGAGCGCTTTGTGGCTCTCCGCAAGGAAAACCGCGCCGGCGGCGGTCAGGTTCACCCCGCGGCTGGTGCGTTCCAGCAGCGCCACGCCCAGCCGTCGTTCGAGCTGCTGGATGGCGCGCGACAGGGGCGGTTGCGCCATGCCGAGCCGCTGGGCCGCGCGGCCGAAGTGCCGTTCCTCGGCGACGGCCACGAAGTAGGCGAGCTCCCGCGTTTCCGGTTGCTGCATACCCGCAGGGTATCGGCCGATGCGGCTTCGGTGTTGGCTCGAAGCGGCCGCGCGCTGGTGTGCTGGGGTCATGAATCAAATCACTCTGGTCACCGGCGCGAACAAGGGCATCGGCCGCGAGATCGCCGGCCGGCTCGCCGCCCTCGGCCACACCGTCGTCGTCGGCGCCCGCAGCGCTTCCGCCGGCGAGAAAGCGGCCGCGGAGATCGGCGGCTCGTCGGTGGTGCTCGACGTGACCGACCCGGCTTCGGTCGCCGCGGCCGCGTCCGCGATCGACGCCCGCTACGGCCGGCTCGACGTCCTGGTCAACAACGCGGCCATCGCCCTGCCGCCGGACTCCGACCTGGCGAGCCAGCGCCCGAGCACGGCCGATCTCGACGTCCTCCGCACGATCTTCGAGACGAACGTCTTCGGCGTCGTCACGGTCACGAACGCCCTGCTGCCGCTGCTGCGCCGATCGGCGGCGCCGCGCATCGTCAACGTCTCCAGCAGCGGCGCGTCGCTGGCCCGCAACGCCGACCCGGCCAGCGAACTCCCGATCTCGGCGGGGTACACGCCGTCGAAGACCGCTTTGACGTCGTTGACGCTCCAGTACGCGAGGGACCTGCGGGCCGACGGGATCCTGGTCAACGCCGTCTGCCCCGGCCATTGCGCGACCGACCTGAACCGCCACTCGGGCCCCCGGACGGCCGCGCAGGGTGCGGAGTCGGCGGTCCGGATGGCGACGATCCCGAAGGACGGCCCGACGGGCACCTTCGTCGACGACGAAGGCCCGGTGCCCTGGTGACTCAGGCGGCGCCTTCGCTGGGCCGCTTGTGGTACGTGTCCACGTATTCCTGGCCGGACAGTTCGAGGATCGCGTACATCACCTCGTCGGTGACCGAGCGGCGGATCGCCGGCGCATAGTCCTGGCCTTCGTAGCGCGAAAAGTCGAGGGGCTTGCCGAACGTGATGCCGATCTTGGCCAGGCGGGGGATGCGCGCGCCCTCGGGCTGGAGGTTTTCGGTGCCGGTCAGCGCGACCGGCACCACCTTCGCGCCCGTTGCGAGGGCCAGCGCGCCGACGCCCGTGTGGCCGCGGTGCAGCCGGCCGTCCAGGGAGCGCGTGCCCTCGGGGTAGATCGCGAAGACGCCGCCCGCGTCGAGCACCTTGCGCGCGGCCTCGAGCGCGGCGAGGCCGGCCTGGGCGTTGCCGCGCTCGACCGGGACGTAGCCGAGGCCGCCGAGGAACCCGGCCATCAGCCGGCCCTTCAGCGTCTTGCCGACGAAGTACTCGGCCTTGCCGAGGAACTTGACCTGCCGCGGTGTCGCGAAGGTGATCACGCCGGTGTCGAGCGCGGCCCGGTGGTTGGCCGCCAGGAGCACCGGGCCGGTGGCGGGCACGTTCTCCACGCCGCGCACCTCCGGCCGGTAGAGCGCCCTGGCCAGCGGGCCCAGCACGAAGCGGACAAGCTGCGCGATCAAGTGGTCCTCCTCCTCGGATGCGGTGACCCCAGCATGGCACGATCGCTACTCGTGAGTTGGTTCGAGCGGCGTACGTGGCAGGACCCCGGTTGGACGCCCGGGGACATCCTGACCGCGAAGGGTGACCGGACGGTTTCCGTAGTGCTACCGGCGCTGGACGAAGAGCGGACCGTGGGTGCCGTCGTCGCGTCGGTGCGGCCACTGCTCGGCGGCGTCGTCGACGAGCTGGTCGTGCTCGATTCGGGTTCCACGGACGCCACCGTTCAAACGGCCGCGGCCGCCGGTGCGCGGGTCGTCCGCCGCGAGGACGTGCTGCCCGACCTGCTGCCGGTGCCCGGCAAGGGCGAGGTGCTGTGGCGCTCGCTCGCCGCGACCAGCGGGGACGTCGTCGTGTTCCTCGACTCCGACCTCGTCGACCCGGACCCGGCGTTCGTGCCGTCCCTGCTCGGCCCGCTGCTGACGACGCCGGGCGTGCACCTGGTCAAGGGCTTCTACCGCCGGCCGCTGCGGCTGGAGAGCAGCGGCGGCGGCCGCGTCACCGAACTGCTCGCGCGGCCGGTGCTCTCGGCGCTGCGCCCGGCGCTCGGCGGCCTGATCCAGCCCCTCGGCGGCGAGTACGCGGGCACCCGCGAGTTCCTCGAATCGGTGCCGTTCGCGGCCGGGTACGGCGTCGAGATCGGGCTGCTGCTCGACGCCGAGGCGCGCTACGGCCTCGACGGGCTCGCGCAGGTCAACCTCGGGGTGCGCAAGCACCGGAACCGCTCGCTGCCGCAACTGGGGGTGATGTCGCGGCAGATCCTCGGCACGGCGCTCGCGCGCTGCGGCGTCCCCGCCGCCGACGCGCCGCTGACGCAGTTCGTGCAGGTCGACGAGGAGTGGCTGCCGGACGTCACGGACGTCCTGGTCGCCGACCGGCCGCCGATGCGGGAAGTGCTCGCCCGTCCTCGAGGGTGACGACCTCGTCGAAGCCGTCGAGGTGCTCGGGCCGGTGCGTCACGAGGACGACGCTGCCTTTCGTATGCTCCAGGACGCGCTTGAGGACGGCGTCGCCGTGGGCGGGGTCGAGGCCTTCGACCGGCTCGTCGAGCACCAGGACCTTGGGTGCCGCGAGGACCGCGCGGGCCAGGATCAGCCGTTGCCGCTGACCGCCGGAGAGCGCGTCGCCGTCCGGGCCGGTGTCGCGGTCGAGGTCCAGGTCGAATCCCGCGGTCTCGCAGGCTTCTCGCAGCTGCGCTTCAGTGGCGTCCGGCTTGCCGAGCAGCAGGTTCTCGCGGACGGTCGTGTGGAAGACGTGCGCGTCCGAGAGCGCGCCGGAGACGGTTTCCGACAGGTCGGCGTACTCGGCGAGCGGATGGCCGTCGAGGGTGACTCGGCCGGACGTCGGGGTTTCCAGGCCGAGGAGCAGACGCAGCAGGGTCGTCTTCCCGGCGCCGCTGGGCCCGAGGATCCCGACGCGCTTGCCGGGCTCGAGGTCGAGGTCGACGTCCCGCAGCGCGGGGGCGCGTCCCGGATAGCGGAGGCCGGCTCTTTCCAGCCGGAAGTGCCCTTTGTCTGCGGTGCGCGTGCCCGGGGTTTCCGGCAGCGTGGCGAGCACAGCCTTGACGCGGACGGCCGACGCGCGGATCTCGGGCACCCGGCGGGCGGCGGTGATCAGGGGGAGGACGACCTCGAACGTCGTCATGGAGGCCAGGGTGAAGGCGGCGGTCCAGGGGACGGAGGCGTCGCAGAGCAGGCCCACGGCGATCGTGGTGAGGAGCTGCACGAGGACCCCGGCGGCGCTCGGCAAGGCGGGTTTCGCGGCCGGTTCCCGGAGCTGCTCGACGACTTCGTCCGCGACGGCCCGCTTTTCGCCGAGTGCCCCGGCGGCGACCAGCTCCCGATACCCGGTGACGAGTTCGACGGCGCGTTCGGCGAGTTCCGCGCGTTTCGGGGCGTTTTCGACCGCTCGCCGCGCGGTGCTCCTGACGGCCAGCCACGGCAGCACCGCCCCGGCGACGACAAGCCCGGCGGCCAGCGCCCCGGCGGCGCTCGCGGACGCCGTCGCGACCACCCCGACGGCGGTCAGCCCGACCAGCCCGGCGACGGCCGCGGGCAGCAGCCACCGCAGGACGGCGTCCTGCAGAGCGTCCACATCGGACACCAGCCGCGTGACGAGGTCCCCGCCGGAGTACCGCGACCCGGGCGCGAGGGCCTGGTAGACGCGGGTGCGCAGTGAACCGAGCCACCGGAGGACGACTTCGTGCCCGGCGAGCCGTTCGGCGTACCGGAGACCGCCGCGCAGGAGGGCGAGAGTCCGCACGGCGACGATGGCCACGGTGAGAGCGGCGAGCGGCGGCCGCTCGGCGGCCCGGAGCAGAAGCCAGGCGGCGGTGGCCATGAGCGCAAGCCCGGCGAGCTCGGCACCGGCGGCGAGCAGGGCCGCCCGGGCGAGCCGAAGAACGTCCTTGGTGGACACCGCCCACAGCCCCAAGACAGCCCCCACCCTTCCCGGGGGGCGTCCCCGATCCCAGCGTACCGCCCCTGGCCTGCGAAAACGTGCCGCGCGAGAATCTGTGGACAAGTGCTCGCCGGTGGATACCGAACTTGACAAAGTCACTCCGCCACCTCCGCCGCCACCCGGCCGCCGCGGAGTTCGACCACCCGCTCCGCCAGCGAGACCATCGCCGGCCGGTGGGCCACCAGCACTGCCGTGCGTCCCGGCAGCAGAAGGCGCGTCGCGGACAACACCGTCGCCTCCGTGCTGGCGTCCAGCCGGGCTGTCGGCTCGTCCAGCAGCACCAGCCCCGACGAGGTCCGCGCCAACGCCCGGGCCAGCCCCACTCGCTGCCGCTGCCCGGCCGACAACCCCTCGCCCAGCTCACCCACCTGGGACGAGTAGCCGTCAGGCAGCCCCGCCGCCACCTGGTCCAGCGCCGCCGCGCGGGCCGCGGACTCGAAGTCCGGAGTGGCGAGGCCCAGGCCGATGTTCGAGGCCAGCGAACCCCGGAACAACGTCGGCCGCTGCGGGACCCACGCGATGTCCGCCAGCCAGCCGGACGGATCCAGCGACCGCACGTCCACCCCGTCCGCCAGGACCCGGCCCGACGTCGGCGTCACGAACCCCAGCAGCACCGCCAAGAGGGTGCTCTTCCCGGACCCGCTCGGCCCGGCCAGCGCCAGCCGTGTGCCGGCCGGCACGCAAAGGTCCACATCGGACAGAGCGACGACGTCGCCGAAAGAGACGGACACCCGCTCGAAGACCAGCGAAGGCGCACCTCGGCGGCGAGTGAGCGTCCCGGAACGTGAAGAAACCACCGGTACGGCGAGAGCCTCCCGCAACGCCGTCAACCCCTCCGCCGCCGCGTGGAACTTCGCGCCCGCCGCCCGTAGGGGCAGATACGCCTCCGGTGCCAGCACCAGGATCAGGAGCGCCGTCCGCGCGTCCAGCCCGCCGGCCAGCAGGCGGAAGCCGATCGGGACCGCGACCAAGGCCACCGACAGCGTCGCGACCAGTTCCAGCACCAGCGCCGACAGGAACGCCACCCGCAACGTCTTCAGCGTCGCATCCGTGTGCGCGTCCGCCATCGCGCGGACCGTCCGCGCCTGCGCCTGCGCCCGCCCGAACACCTTCAGCGTGCCGAGCCCGCGGACGACGTCGAGGAAGTGCCCGCCCAGCTTCTTCAGCAGGTCCCACTGGGTGTGCGCCGACGTGTGCTTGCCGACCAGGATCGCGAACACCGGGATCAGCGGCAGTGTCGCCGTCACGACCAGCGCCGACGTCAGGTCCGTCGTGACCAGTCGGACGATCACCGCGACCGGCACCACCACCGACACGACGAGCGTCGGCAGGTACCCCGTCAGGTAGCTGTCGGTGGCGTCGACACCGCGCGTCACCTGCGTCGCGACCACGCCGGCCCGGTCGGCCGCCGAGCCGAGCAGCCGGCGCCGCAGGCCGGCTTTGACCGAGGACGCAAACCGTCCACCGAGGACGTCGACAGCCATCGAAAGCATTACCCGGCCGGCAATCGCGAGTACCAGAGCGAACGAGAGACCGCCGCCGGTGAGCAGCGTGGCGAGACCTTCGGCCTGGATCAGGACGGCGGACGCCGAAAGCACGCCGAGCGTGCTCAGCAGGACCAGGTACCGCCGGAGTCCGGGAAGTGCGGGCACGACGTCCCCCTAGAAGTGCAGCAGCGAACGCTGGTCGACGGGAGCGCGGTGCGCGCGCCAGGTCAGCCACTGCACGACGAGCAGCAGCAGGACCGCCGGCGGCGCGAACCAGTTCAGCACCGCGAACGTGCTCGACGCGGTCGCCGCCTGGTCCGTCGTGAGCGCGTAACCCGAGTCCGCCACCAGGATCGCGGGAAACCGCAGCGTGCCGACCAGCAGCGCGGGACTCGCCGCGAGCACCATCGCCCCGATCAGCGCCACCCGGTGGCGCTTGAGCGCGAGTCCCAGCCACACCGAACCCAGCGCGAGGAACGCGAGCACGACCACGCCGATGCCCACCGTCGTCACGCCGTGCAGCGCGAAGGAACCCCACCCGGTGGCGACGACGAGGAAGCCCGCCACGGGCGGCAGGAACGCCCGCGCCAGCCGCACCGCGCGCCCGGTCAGCTCGGCCGGCGCCCGCACGGCCAGGAACACCGCGCCCTGCAGGGAGAACAGCGCGACGAACCCCAGTCCCCACACCACGGCGTACGGGTTGAAGAGCGCGAGCACGGCGCCGGCCGGCGAGCCGTCGGCGGTCAGCGGCAGCCCGGTCACGAGGTTGCCGAGGAACAGGCCCCACGACACCGCCGTCACCAGCGCGCCGCCGACGATGCCCGCGGTCCACGCGCCGCGCGGCGCCCCGGGGCGGCGGCTGCGCAGCTGCATCGACGCCGTGAACGTCACCAGGCCGATCAGCAGGGTCACGACCAGGACGTACGCCCCGGCGAACACCTTGCCCTCCAGGTGCGGGAAGGCGCCGAACAGCACGCCGACCGCGGCCACCAGCCACACCTCGTTGGCCAGGAAGAACGGCCCGAGCGCGCCGAGGGTCTGCCGCCGTCGCCGCTCGTCGGCGTCGAACGCGGGCAGCAGCATCCCGACGCCGTAGTCGTACCCCGCGAGCGCGAAATAGCCGCAGGTCAGCAGGCCCAGCACGCCCCACCAGAAGGTCACCATCGTCAGACTCCGCTCAGGACGGGCAGTTCGGCGACGTCGCGCTCGACCGGCTCCGGGCCGCGCTTGGCCACGCGCGCCAGCAGCACCCAGTCGGCCGCGGCGAGCGCGGCGAACAGCAGTGAGAAAGCGATGAAGGAGAACAGGATCTGGCCGGCCGGGACGCCCGCGATCGCGTCGGCGGTGCGGAGCCTGCCCCAGACCAGCCACGGCTGACGGCCGATTTCGCGCACCAGCCAGCCGAGGATCGCCGCGGCGAACGGCAGCGGGATCGCCGCGACCATCAGGTAATGCAGGATCCGGGCCTTGCTGATCCAGTTCCGGAACAACAGCGCGCAGCCGAGCAGCGCGCACAGCAACATGACGAACCCGAGCATGATCATCAAACCCAGTGGCAGCCCGACACCGCCGTCCTTCAGCTTGTCCGGCTGGTACATCGCGAGCTCCCCGAACTGCGCGAAGCCCTGGTTGACCACGAGGATCGCGCCGATCAGCGCCGCGACGACGCCGATCCGCATCGAGCGGCGGAAGAACTCGACCTCGGTGGTGCGCTTCAGGAAGTGGTACGCGCTGACCCCGGCCACGAAGAACCCGCCGGTCAGGATCGCGGCGCTGACGACGTGCGGCAGCGACGCGACCAGCGCGGGGTTCGTGAAGAGCGCGCCGAAGTCGTCGAGGTGCAGGGTGCCGTTCTCGAGGTGGCTGCCGACCGGGTCCTGCAGGAACGAGTTGGCCAGCATGATGAACAGCGCCGACGCGTACGCGGTCAGCGTGACGAGCCAGATCAGCGCCAGGTGCAGCCACTTGTCCATCCGCCCGAAGCCGAAGATCCACAGGCCGAGGAACGTCGACTCGAGGAAGAACGCGACGAGCGTCTCGATGGCCAGCGGGGCGCCGAAGACGTCACCGGCGAACGTGGAAAGGCCGGTCCAGGTCAGCCCGAACTGGAATTCCATCACGATGCCGGTGACGATCCCCAGCGCGTAGTTGATCACGTACAGCCGGCCCCAGAAGCGCGTCATCCGCTCCAGTTCGGGCTTTCCGCCGAGCGCCGAGCGGGTCTGCATCACGGCCACCAGCGTGACCAGTCCCAGGGTGAGCAGCACGAACAGGAAGTGGAACGAGGTCGTCGTCGCGAACTGGAGTCTCGCGACCGGGAGTGCGTTCATGTAGACAGGCTACACATAGTCTGCCTACATGTAGCCAGTCGACGTGTAGACTGCGTACCCATGAAGGCGGACTCCTTGCGCGGGCACCTCGACGCGTTGCTGCTGGCGGTCCTCGACGGCCGGAAACTGCACGGCTACGCGATCATCGAGGCCCTGCAGCTGCGCACCGACGGCGCGCTCGACCTGCCGACCGGCACGGTCTACCCGGCGCTGCGCCGGCTCGAGCGGGCCGGCTGGCTGGCCAGCGAATGGGACGTCGTGTCCGGACGCAAGCGGCGCACCTACCACCTCACCCGCTCCGGCCAGCAGGAACTGGCCGCCGAACGCACGGAATGGCGGGAGTTCACGGCCGTCATCGGGGGAGTGCTGGGCGCATGATCGACGACTACCTGGCCGATCTCGACCGGCGGCTGCACGGCTGCGGCAAGTTCAAGGCCGACCTCCTGGACGAGGCGCGCGACGGCCTGCACGACGCGGCCGACGCCTACCGTGCCGGCGGCCGGAGCGACGAGGACGCCGAGCGCCGCGCCGTCGCCGACTTCGGGCCCGCGGCCCTCGTCGCCCGCGACTACCAGGCCGAGCTCGGCATGCTCAGCGGCGTCCGCACGCTGTGGAAGCTCGTCATCGGCGTGCCGCTGATGCAGGCGTCCTGGGACTACGCCCGGATCCTCACCTACGGCGCCTGGACGCAGCTGCCGACGTCGACGCCGGAGTGGTACCGCGTCGTCGCGCACACCACCCACGGCGCGGTGTTCGTCGTGCCGGTGATCGGCGTGCTCGCGCTGCTCGGCACGCGCTGGCTCAGCCGGCGGCTCGAACCCGTCCGGCTGGCCCGGTTCTGCGGCGTCCTCATCGCGCTGGCCGTCGGCATCAACCTCGGCTCGGTCGGCCTGCTGATCGGCTCGACCGGCATCGTCGACGTCTCCCGGTTGTTCCTGAGCGTCCCGTGCGCGGTGTTGATGGTCGCCTGGGTGCTTCTTTCCCTGCGGCTCGTCGTGCTCGCGAGACGTTCCTGGGGCGGGTATGCCACGATCGTCGCGTGACGACCGCGCTGATCTACCTCGTAGTCATGCTGCTGGTGGCCGCCGTGGTGTTCCTCCTGGCCGCGGTGGTGTTCGGCCGGGGTGAGGAATTGGCCCCGCTGCCGCCGGGCAGCTCGCCCACGCGGCTGCCCGCCGAGGACATCACCGGCGACGACCTGCAGGACGTGCGCTTCCAGCTGGTGCTGCGCGGCTACAAGATGTCCGAAGTGGACTGGGTGCTGCGCCGCCTCGGCGTCGAGATCGACGAGCTGCGCACCCGGGTGGCCGAGCTGGAGCAGCGCCGGCCCGAGCGCGAAGCCGAGCGCGAAGCCGAGCGGGAGACCGCGCCGGAGAGCGCCCAGTGACCGACCTCGTGCTGTCGGTCGACGTCCGCGCGCCGGCCGGGACGACCTGGCTCGCGCTCACGGACTGGACGCGCCAGGGCGAGTGGATGCTGGGCACCGACGTCGAAGTGACCGAGGGCAACGGCCGCAGCGTCGGCTCGCGGCTGGCGGCGTTCACCGGGGTCGCCGGGATCGGCTTCACCGACAAGATGGAGATCACGACCTGGGAGCCGCCGGTGCGGTGCGCGGTCCGGCACCAGGGCGGCTTCGTGCAGGGCACCGGTGTGTTCCAGGTCGTGCCGAAGGGCGCGCAGCGCTCGACGTTCGTCTGGGCCGAGCACCTGCGGCTGCCGTTCGGGCCGCTGGGACGGCTCGGCTGGCCGGTCGTGCGGCCGGCGTTCGCGCTGGGGGTGCGCCAGTCGCTGCGGCGGTTCGCGCGGTTCGCGGAGGACTATTCGGTGGGCGGGGATGTCTGAGCTGATCGGCGCCGACGGCGTCGCGCGGTGCACCTGGGGCAACTCGACCCCGGACTACGCCGATTACCACGACAAGGAGTGGGGCACGCCGCTCCACGGGCAGGACGAGCTGTACGAGCGCCTGTGCCTCGAGGCGTTCCAGTCCGGGCTGTCGTGGATCACGATCCTGCGCAAGCGCGAGAGCTTCCGGAAGGCGTTCAAGCAGTTCAAGGCGGCGAAGGTGGCGAAGTTCGGTGACGCCGACGTCGAGCGGCTGATGCGGGACGCGTCGATCGTGCGGAACCGGGCGAAGATCCTGGCGGCGATCAACAACGCCCGGGTGATCGCGGACCTGGACGTCCCGCTGGACGACCTGCTGTGGTCGTTCGCGCCCTCATCGCACCGGCGGCCACCGGCGATGGCGGACGTCCCGGCCATCACGGACGAGTCGAAGGCGATGGCGAAGGAGCTGAAGAAGCGCGGCTTCGCGTTCCTCGGCCCGACGACGTGTTACGCGCTGATGCAGGCCACCGGCATGGTCGACGACCACGTCAAGGGCTGCTTCCGCGCGGGCTGACGGGTGCCGGGGTCTGCCGTGGCTGTCGTGAGTGTTTAGGGCGGTTAGAACCGCCCTAAACACTCACGACAGGCCGCGGCAGACCGACTACTTGCCCTGGAAGTTCGGCTTGCGCTTGCCGACGAACGCTTCGACGGCCTCGGCGTGGTCGGCGGTCGCGCCCAGCGCGGTCTGGGCGGCGTCTTCGGCGGCCAGCGCCTCCTCGAACGTCGACTGCGCGGCCAGGTTGAGGACGCTCTTGATCTTCGCGTAGGCCACGGTCGGGCCGGCCGCGAGCTTCGCCGCGATCTTCTGGGCGCGCGCCGCGAGCTCCTCGTCCGGCACGACCTCGCCGACCAGGCCGAGCCGCTGCGCCTCGGCGGCGTCGACGGTCCGGGCCAGCAGCATCAGCTCGGCGGCGCGGCCGTAACCGACCAGCCGCTGCAACGTCCAGGAGGCACCCGAGTCCGGGCCCAGCCCGACGTTGGCGAAGGCCATCAGGAACGACGACGACTCGGCGGCGATCCGCAGGTCACTGGCGTAGGCGAAGGCCGCGCCGGCCCCGGCGGCGGTGCCGTTGATCGCCGCGATGACCGGCTTGTCCATGGCCACGATCGCCTGGACGATCGGGTTGTAGTGCTCCTTCACCGTGTGTAGCGGGGCGGGGTCACCCGCTTGCAGCAGCCCGACGTGCTCCTTCAGATCCTGGCCGGCGCAGAACGCCTTGCCCGAACCGGTCAGCACGACCGCGCGGACGGCCTCGTCGTCCGCTGCCCCGCGCAGGGCCGCGAGCAGTGCTTCCTTCAGCTCGACGGTCAGCGAGTTGTACGCCTGCGGCCGGTTGAGGGTGAGGGTGCGCACCCCGTCGGCGTCGGCGATCAGCAGGACGTCGGATGTGGTCACGTCTTCTCCTTGCGCTGAAACATCGGTCGTCCGAGACTCTCACACCCCTCGCGGGCCGCATACCAGCACCGATACGGCAGCAAAAGATCGGTCCGCTGATGCGCCGAGGCGCTGATAGGGGACAATGGACGGTAAGACCCGGCTGGCTTTCACGCGAGCGCGACCCGGGCGCGCCGGTTGAGACGGAGGGAGCACGCTATGGCGGCCATGAAGCCCCGGACCGGAGATGGTCCCCTCGAAGTGACTAAGGAGGGGCGGGGCCTCGTGATGCGCGTACCGCTCGAGGGTGGCGGGCGACTCGTCGTCGAACTCTCCGCAGAGGAAGCGAAAGACCTCGGCGCCGCTTTGCAGGAGGTCACCGGCTGAACCGGCCCCCCAGAACCGTCCTTCCGTCGCACCCCGGTCTCCCTTCGGAGGCCGGGGTCGCGGTTCCTCTGCGCCCGAAGGTTGCTCACTGTGCGTAATCCGCTACCCCCCGTTCCGACTAGTCTCCTCGACATCGAGGTCGCGGGTGACCTTCGCCGCGGCACCCCGACGGTCCGGCTCGTGACCGCGCCGGCCGACGACGTCGAGGCCGAGCCGGTCGAGATCGGCGGTGTCCGGATCACCGGCAAAGCGGGCGACGTCCAGACGGTCCAGGGTGACGGCCCCCGCTGGGTCGCGGGGCTCGGCGACGGCAAGCCGAAGCAGTACCGGAAGACCGGCGCGGCGCTGGTCCGCGCGGTGAACGCGGCGCTGGCCGACGACGTCGAGAACGGCGCGAAGGCGTTCCGCGCGGTGCAGCTCGTGCTGCCCGAGGAGGCGTCCGGCGAGCACGTCACGGAGCTGGCGCTGGGCCTGCTGCTCGGCGGCTACCGCTTCAAGGTGTCCATTGAGGACCCGAAGCCGGCGGTGCGGACGGTGCGGCTGGTGACGCACGACCGCGCGGTGGCGAGCCACACCGAGCTCGTCGAGCGCGCCACGGCGCTGGCCGCAGCGACGGCGCTGACCCGCGACCTCGCGAACACCCCCTCGAACGTCAAGTCCCCGGCCTGGCTCGCGGACACCGCGGCGAAGGTCGCCGGCCCCCGCGTCGAAGCGACGATCCGCGACGAGCAGTGGCTCGCGGCGCAGGGCTTCGGCGGCGTCCTGGCCGTCGGTGGCGGTTCGGCGCGGCCGCCGCGGCTGATCGAGCTGTCCTACAAGCCCTCCGGCGCGGTCAAGCACTTGCTGCTGGTGGGCAAGGGCATCACGTTCGACACGGGCGGCCTGTCGATCAAGCCGGCCGACGGCATGCACCTGATGCGCACGGACATGGCGGGCGGCGCGGCGGTGATCGCCGCGACCCGCGCGATCGCCGCGCTGGGGCTGCCGGTGCGGGTGACCGCGCTGGTCCCGGCGGCCGAAAACCACGTGTCCGGTTCGGCGTACCGGCCCGGCGACATCGTCCGCCACTACGGCGGCAAGACGACCGAGGTCGGCAACACCGACGCCGAGGGCCGCATGGTCCTGGCCGACGCTTTGGCGTACGGCATCAAGAAGTACGGCCCGGACGTCGTCGTCGACGCGGCGACGCTGACGGGTGCGATGAAGGTGTCGCTCGGTTTGCGCACGGGCGGCCTGTTCGCCACGGACGACACGCTGGCGGCTTCGGTCGTCGCGGCGGGTTCGCGGGTCGGCGAGGCCTGGTGGCGCATGCCGCTGGTGGAGGACTACGCGGAGAACGTCCGAGGCGAGTTCGGCGACGTCCGCCAGACCCCGGGCGGCCCGGGCAGCATCACGGCGGCGCTGTTCCTGCGCGAGTTCACGGAGGGCCTGCCGTGGGCCCACCTGGACATCGCGGGCCCGGCCCGGTCGGAGAAGTCCTACGACGACGTGGTCCCGGGCGCGACGGGCTTCGCGGCCCGAACCCTGGTGGAGCTGGCCGCCTCACTGGCCTGAGGCTCGCCGGCCAGGTGGCGGCGGCTTGTCCAGTCCGTGTTGCTGCCGGGCTGTCCCGGGTGTCCGCGCTGCTGCCGGGCTGGCGCTGCCGCCGCGCCGTCGGAGTTGTCCACAGCCTGGCTGGATTGTGGACAACTCGCTGCTCACGAACGTTTTCGCCGGGCTTCGTCGGGGGGCACCGATAGACTGGACTCGGGGACGCCCCCCTGGGAAGGGTGGGGGAGTTTCCTGGCGGCGGCCGGATTATTTGCGCCCCGCCGTTGCCAGCACGTGGTCCCGGAAGGCCGTCACGGCCGGGGTCATCGGTTCGCCCGCGCGCCAGACCAGGCCGATCGTCCGTGACGCCGGTGGGTTCAGCGGCACTTCCGCCACTCCTGCCGGTGTGCCCGGGCCGAACCGCGGCAGCAGTGCCACGCCGAGGCCCGCCGCGACCAGGCCGCGGACCGTGTCCGACTCCTGGCCCTCGAACGCGATGCGCGGCGCGAAGCCGGCCGCGGCGCACAGTTCGTCCGTCAGCGTGCGGACGCCGTAACCCGGCTCCAGCAGCACGAACTCCTCCTCGGCCAGCTCGGCCACCCGCACCGAACCGCGGCCGGCGAGGCGGTGGCCCGTCGGGACCGACAGCAGGATCTCCTCCTCCGCCAGCCCCGCCGAGACCAGTGAAGGCGCGTCCGACGGCAACGGCGCGAGCAGCGCCAGGTCCAGCTCGCCGCCCGCCAGCCGGTCGAGCATGTCCTGCCGCGAGCCCTGGACCAGCGTGAACCGCACCCCCGGGTACCGCGCCCGGTAACCGCGCAGCAGCGACGGCACCAGCGACCGCCCGAGCAGGTGCAGGAAGCCGAGCACCACGTGTCCCGACTCCGGCGCCACCTCCTCGCGCGCCAGCCGGACGCCGGTGTCGACCGCCGCCAACGCGCGTTCGGCGGCCTCGGCCAGCAGGTCCGCCGCGCGGGTGAGCCGGATGCCGCGGCCGTCCGGGACGGTCAGGGGCGCGCCCAGCGCGTCGGCCAGCGCCGCGATCCGGCGGCTCACCGTCGGCTGCGGGACGCCCAGCAGTTCGGCCGCGCGTGTGACGTTCCCCGTACTCCGCAGCGCGACCAGGAGCCGCAGGTGCGGTGCGAGCTGCGCCGACAGCGAGTCATGCGTCATCGCATGAATTATGGACCACATGTGTATTAGACGTATTGATTAGCGCTGCTTACTTTCAGTGGGTGACCACCACCCGCCGAGTCAAGACCGCCGTCGCCGCGGCCGGGATCTCCTCCTTCGCCCTGCTCTACGCCCCGCAGCCGGTGCTGCCGCAGCTCGCCGCGCAGTACCACCTCGACCCCGGCGGCGCGGCGCTCGCGGTGAGCGTCGCGACCGGCGCGCTGGCCATCGCGGTCCTGCCGATCGCCGCGCTGTCCGAGGTGGTCGGGCGGCGGCCGGTGATCGTGACGTCGGTGGTCGCGTCGGTCGTGTTCGGGCTGCTGCTGCCGCTGATGCCGACGTATCCGGCGCTGCTCGTGCTGCGCGCCTTGCAGGGCATCGCGATCGCCGGGTTCCCCGGGGTCGCGGCCGCCTACCTGGCCGAACGGCTCGGCCGCGCGGGCGTCGCCGCCGCCGTCGGCGCGATGATCGCGGGCAACACCGTCGGCGGCATGCTCGGCCGGCTGTCCGCCGGCTTCTCCGCCGGGCCGCTCGGCTGGCGCGGCGCGCTGTACGTCGTCGCGGGCATCGGCGCGGTGTGCGCCGTGACCACCGTCGTGACGCTGCCGCCCGGCACGGCTCGCGGGAAGGTGCAGCTCAAGGTGGTCGCCGCCGGGCTGGTGACGGCGGTGCGGCGGCCGGTGCTGCTGGCCCAGTACGCCGTGGCGCTGCTCGCGATGGGCTCGTTCGTCGCGCTCTACAACGCGGCCGGGTTCCGGCTGACCGGCGACCCGCTGGACCTGTCGCCGGCGATCGCGTCGCTGGTGTTCCTCGCCTACGCGACCGGCTCGGTCTCCTCGGCCGCGGCCGGACGGCTGGTGGCGCGCGTCGGCCGCCGTCGCGCGGTGATCGGCTCGCTGCTGCTGATGGCCGCCGGGGCGACGCTGACCCTGCCGGACTCGTTACCGCTGGTGATCGCCGGTTTCCTGGTGCTGACCTGCGCGTTCTTCGCCGCGCACGCGGTCGCCAACGGCTGGGCGGCGGCCGACGCCCCCGAGGACGCCCGCGGCCAGGTCGGCGGCATGTACACGGCGACGTACTACCTGGGCAGCAGCATCGGCGGCGCGGCCGGCGCGTACGTCTACGGCCACGCGGGCTGGGGCTGGCTGATCGCCCTGGTGGCAGTCTGGCTCCTGCTGGCGGCGGCCGCGGTGGGCGCCGGAACCCGGGTGCGCACCGAGCGGCGCGAACTGGTCCCGAGCTGAGTTCAGCCGTCCGGCCCCGCAAACACACCCCCGCCCAACCCTGGGGGGCGTCCCCGTTCCAGTTTACCGGCGACCACCGACAAGTCCGGCAAAATCGGCGACTTGTCCACAGGCGGGCCGACTTGTGGACAGGTGCTCGGACCGCTGCCGTGACCAGGCGGGATCGTGCCGACCGGCGAGCTTCGAGTTGAGCCAGATCGCTGCGAGGAGCAAGTGGACCACGTCGGCCGCGGAGCTGAGTCAGATCGCTGAGAGGAGCAGGCGGACCACGTCGGCTGCGGAGTTGAGTCAGATCGCTGCGAGCGGCCAAGCCGACTATGCCGGCCGCAGAGTTGAGTCAGATCGCTGCGAGCGGCCAAGCCGACCACGCCGGCCGCGGAGCCGAGCCACATCGCCGCGAGGGCCACGCGGACCACGCCGACCGTGAAGCCGAGTCAGATCGCCGCGAAGGCCAAGCCGACCACACCGGCCACCGAGGCGGCTCAGATCGCCGCGGCCACCAGCAGGCCGCCGCCCACCGGGAGCAGGGCCGGGACCAGGCGTTCGTCCTCGCGGAACGCTCGGGCCACCTCGCGCAGGGCCAGCGTCTCCGGGTCGCGCCGGGACGGGTCGATCACCCGGCCGCCCGCGAGGACGTTGTGGAACGCGATGATCCCGCCGCGGCGCAGCAGCGACACACCCAGCTCGTAGCACCCCGGGTACTCGATGTGCGCCGAGTCGACGAACACCAGGTCGTAGCCGCCCGGCGTCAGCCGCTGCAGGACGTCCAGCGCCCGTCCGACGATCAAGCGGGTCCGGCCCGGCGCGTAACCGGCCTCGCGGAACGCCGCGCGCGCGGCCCGCTGGTACTCCGGCTCCAGGTCGATCGACGTCAGGATGCCCTCCGGGGCCATCCCGCGCAGCAGGCTCAGCCCGCTCACCCCGGCGCCGGTGCCGACCTCGACGACGGCCTTCGCCCGCAGCGTGGCGGCCAGGAACCGCAGGGTCGCGCCGGCGCCCGCGGACAGCGGGCTGCAGCCCAGGTCCTCGGCCCGTGCGCGCGCCGAAGACAGCACCTCGTCGTCGGGCAGGTACCCGTCGACGAACCCGGAGTCGGCCGGTGCGGCCGCAGGGGTGGGCGTGTTCACGCACGGAGGTTAGCGTTGGTTGTCGATAAATCCTCGCAGGCTCCCTGGTAAGCACTCAGGAAGAACTTCTCAGCCTGTTCTCAGTCCAGTCTCACTAGAACCATAAGGAACCCCGACAGACTCGAATCCAGACACACGGGAACACCGTGCCCGCGACCCGCGTTGGGTGGAGCAGACAGGAGAAACACAGATGGAGGTGCCTGCTCCCACGATGCAGAACGCCGATGCGGACGTCGACGCGGCTCAGCCCGTGTCCCTGGACGAGGCGGCCTGGACGCCACCGTCCTGGGACGAGGTCGTCCGCGAGCACGGTGACCGGGTCTACCGGCTCGCCTACCGCCTGACCGGCAACACCCACGACGCCGAGGACCTCACCCAGGAGACCTTCATCCGGGTCTTCCGGTCGCTGGCGTCCTACAAGCCCGGCACGTTCGAGGGCTGGCTGCACCGGATCACCACCAACCTCTTCCTCGACATGGCCCGCCGCCGCTCGCGAGTGCGGATGGAAGGCCTGCCGGAGGACACCGACCGCATCGTGGGCGACGACCCGAGCCCCGAGCAGGTCTACACCGACACCCACCTGGACCCGGACCTGCAGGCCGCGCTCGACGAGCTGCCGCCGGAGTTCCGTGCCGCCGTCGTGCTGTGCGACGTCGAAGGTCTCTCCTACGAGGAGATCGGCGCGACGCTCAACGTCAAGCTGGGCACCGTCCGCAGCCGGATCCACCGCGGCCGTCAGGCGCTGCGGGCTTCGCTGGAGCGCCGACGCAGTTACGCCCCGGAGTCTGCGAAGGTGTCGGTATGACCGCACCGCGAGGCTGGGGACTCCCCGAGTCGCACCTGCTGCCGGACGCCGTGGTCGCGTTCGTGGACGGCGAACTTTCGCACGGCGCGCGTGACCGCGCGGCGGCGCACATCACGCGCTGCGCCTCCTGCGCCGGCGACGTCCAGGCCCAGCGGCAGGCGTGCGCCGCGATCCGCGGCGCGGGCGCGCCGTCGATGTCGGCCGGGTTCCTGGCGAGCCTCCGGTCCATCCCGGAGCACACGGACCTGCCCAGCAGCCCCGACAACCTGGCGATCACCGCCGACGGCCAGCTCGTCGCGGTCCAGCGGCCCGACCGGGTCGCCGGCCTGCGCGACTCGGGCGTTCTGGGCGGCGTGGCGCCGCTCGGCTCGTCGGCCCCGCTCGGCCAGTCCCCGAACGTCCTGGGCGGCGGCCGCTTCAAGCGCCGCGCGGCACAGGGCGCCGGCGTGGTCGTGTCGGGCTTGGTGCTGAGCGCGCTGGCGCTGGTGGGCACCTCCGCAGACGGCGGTGACGGCACCCCGGACACGGGCGGCCAGGTCCCGCAGAACGCGAACCTGCTCCCGGCCCAGATGGCGGTGCCGCAGGCACCTCGCCCGGAGCCGGCCCCGTCGGTGACGTCGACACCGGTGAGCTCGCCGATCGCGGTGCCGGTCGGCGTCCGCTGACCGAATCCGAGCAGCCCCCGCCACTCCCTGGGGGGCGGCCCCGGGTCCAGTTTATCGGCGCCCACCCGCGGAACCGGCGTTTCGGTGACCCACAACGCCGGTTTGTCCACATCGCCGAGTGCCTGTGGGCAACTCGCGGGCCGGCCAAGAAACAGCCATTTCACCGCCGTACCGGCAGACTCGGCGCACTGGGCTTGGGTATCGTCACGCCCAGCCACCTGATCTTCAGCACCGGGGAATGATGACCGAGCCGAACGTGAATCCCGAGCAGCCCGGCGCGCACGATGCCGACCGGCTGGGGCCGCGCCCGCTGGCGCGGCCGGCCGTCGATCCGGGGCAGGCCGCGGTGTTCGGCCGGCCGCAGGGGGTCGACGGGGCGTTCGACAAGCTCTACACCCCCCAGCAGACCAACGGCGTCAAGCTGACGCCGCCGGCTCCCGAGTCGCTGGCCGAGGCGTTCAGCCGGCCGCCCGGGGCCGAAGGCGTTCTCCTGGAGCGGCCGCGGGAGGCCGTTGGGGACGCGTCGCAGGCCGAGCCGCCGCTGTGGACCGGGACCGGGGACCCGTGGCGTGATCCGGGCGCCGGCGCCGTGCTCGCCGGGCCCGCGATGCCCGCCGAAGACGAGGAAAAGCCCGCTCGGCGTCCGCCGGGTGCGTTGCTGAGCCTGCCCGAGGTGCTGTTCGGCCGGCGGGTGAAGCCCAAGGCGCTGGTGCTGCTCGGGGTCGTCGCGCTGCTGATCGGCGCAGCCGGCGGGCTGGTCGGCTGGTGGGCCGCCGACACCGGCACCGAGCTCACCGGGTCCGCGACGATCTCCGAAGCCGAGGCCGCCAAGGAACGGCCGGCCGGTTCGGTCGCCGAGATCGCCAAGCGCGTCTCGCCGGCCGTCGTCTCGCTCGAGGTGTTCAAGCCCGGCGCCGAGTCCGGCGAGCAGGGCTCCGGTGTGATGATCGACCCGCAGGGCTACATCCTCACCAACGACCACGTGATCAGCTCCGCCGCCGCGGATCCGGGCGTCAAGATCACCGCGATCTTCATCGACGGCACCCGGACCGACGCCAAGCTCGTCGGCACCGACCCGAAGACCGACCTCGCGGTTGTGAAGGTCAACGTCACCAACCCGACCGTGCTGCAGATCGGCAAGTCGTCGGACCTGCAGGTCGGCGACACCGTGATGGCGATCGGCTCGCCGCTGGCGCTGCAGAACTCGGTGACCGCGGGCATCGTCAGCGCGCTGAACCGGCCGATCACCGCCGGCGGCGACAACGGCGCCGCGCCGGTCACCTACGAGGCCATCCAGACCGACGCCGCGATCAACCACGGCAACTCCGGCGGCGCGCTCGTCGACGCCACCGGCGCGCTGGTCGGCATCAACTCCTCGATCCGCTCGTCCAGCGCGGACGGCGGCAGCATCGGCATCGGCTTCGCCATCCCGAGCGACTACGCGATCAAGATTGCGAAGGCGCTGATCAAGGACGGCAAGGTCCAGCACGCCGACATCGGCATCAACGCGTCCTCGACGGTCGCCGGCTCGTCCACGATGGGCGCGCAGGTCAAGAACGTCGCCCCCGGCGGCCCGGCCGCGAACGCGGGCATCAAGGAGGGCGACGTGATCACGAAGATCGGCAACCGCCTGGTCCGCGACTCCGCGGAACTGACGGTCGCGGTGCGCGCGCACGACGTCGGCGAGGTGGTCCCGGTGTCGCTGGCTCGTGACGGTGCCAGCTTCGTCGTGGACGTAACCCTGGCTTCCGATTGAACCTTGTTCTGGGTAGCCCGCCGCGCCCCGCACGCAGATCGCTGGTCAACGCAGATGTCATGCGGCGGGCGACGGCTGAACAAGGTTCACCTGAGTTACCGCGTTCGGCCTGCTTGAGCGGGGCCGGTGGCGAGTACCCTGAGCCAGTAGGTTCCGAGCGGAGGTTGACGGTGTTCGACAGTGTCGGATGGGGGGAAATCCTCGTCCTCATCATCGCCGGTCTTTTCATCCTCGGCCCGGAACGGCTGCCCGAGGCGGCGTCCTGGATGGCGAAGAGCGTGAAGAAGGTCCGCGACTTCGCGACCGGGGCGAAAGAGCAGCTCCGCGAGGAGATGGGCCCGGAGTTCGACCAGCTGCGCAAGCCGCTGGAAGACCTGCGCGGGCTGCGCAACTTCGACCCGAAACGCGTGGTGACGCAGCACCTGTTCGACGGTGACAGCGACCCGCTCGGCCTCAAGGGCATCACGAACGGCGGCAACGGCACGAACGGGGCCAACGGTTCGAACGGCTACACGGCCGCCCAGACGAAGCCCCAGCCGGAGCCGCTGAAGCCCGGCGAGCGTCCGCCGATCGACCCGGACGCCACGTAAGTTCACCGAAAGTCCGTGAATGGCACATCGAGGGACTTCAGGTCCCTCGATGTGCCATTCACGGACTTTGGTCTAGCGGCCCGCGGGTGTCACGTTCAGCATCATCCCGGCCAGTCCGCGCGCGCGGACCGTCAGCTTCTTCGCGGCTTCCCTCAGCACCAGCGAAGCCGGGGCCTCCGGGTCCGAGAGCACCAGCGGCGTGCCCGAGTCGCCCTGCTCGCGCAGGCGCGGGTCCAGCGGCACCTGGCCCAGCAGCGGGACCTCCGAGCCGATCGACTTCGTCAGCGAGTCCGCCACCGTCTGGCCGCCGCCGGAGCCGAAGATCTCTAGGCGAGACCCGTCGGCCTGCTCCAGCCACGACATGTTCTCGATGACGCCGGCGACCCGCTGACGCGTCTGCAGCGCGATCGCGCCCGCGCGCTCGGCGACCTCGGCCGCCGCCTGCTGCGGGGTGGTGACGACCAGGATCTCCGCGTTCGGGATCAGCTGGGCCACCGAGATCGCGATGTCGCCGGTGCCCGGCGGCAGGTCCAGCAGCAGGATGTCGAGGTCGCCCCAGAACACGTCCGCCAGGAACTGCTGCAGCGCGCGGTGCAGCATCGGGCCGCGCCACACCACCGGGGTGTTGCCCGGGGTGAACATGCCGATCGAGATCATCTTCACGCCGTGCGCCTGCGGCGGCATGATCATCGTGTCGACCTTGGTCGGCTTCTCGTGGGTGCCCAGCATGCGGGGGATCGAGTGGCCGTAGATGTCCGCGTCGACGACGCCGACCGAGAGCCCGCGCTGGGCCATCGCCGCGGCCAGGTTCACCGTGACCGACGACTTGCCGACGCCGCCCTTGCCGGACGCGACGCAGTACACCCGCGTCATCGAGCCCGGCTGGGCGAACGGGATCACCGGCTCGGTGCTCTCGCCGCGCAGCGACTTCCGCAGCTCGGTGCGCTGCTCGTCGTTCATGACGTCCAGCTCGACCCGGACGTCGGTGACGCCGGGGACCTTCGAGACGGCTTCCTTCGTGTCGTTGGTCAGCGTCGCCTTCAGCGGGCAGCCGGCCACGGTCAGGTAGATCCCGACGGTGACCACGCCGTCGTCGCCGACGACGACGTCCTTCACCATCCCCAGGTCCGTGATGGGTTTGTGGATCTCGGGGTCTTGCACGCTCTTCAGCGCGCTGCGGACGTCATCGACGCTGGGGAGCTGCTGAGTGCTGGTCACCCCGTCCATGTTACGAGCCGGTAGGAGTGCGGTTCGGTTTGGCCTTCCTGGGCTGGACGTCGAGGTCCTCCCGCAGCCGGTCGAGCTCGCTGCGGAGGTAGTCCCGGGTCGCCACCTCGCCGACCGCGAGCCGCAGCGCGGCCAGCTCCCGGGCCAGGTACTCCGTGTCGGCCTTCGTCTGCAGGGCCCGGTTCCGGTCCTCTTCCAGGGAGACGCGGTCCCGGTCGTCCTGGCGGTTCTGCGCGAGCAGGATCAACGGCGCCGCGTACGCCGCCTGGGTCGAAAAGGCCAGGTTGAGCAGGATGAACGGGTACGGGTCCCACTGCAGCGACACCGCGGCGAGGTTCATCGCGATCCAGATGATCACCAGCAGCGTCTGCCAGAACAGGTACTTGCCGGTGCCGAGGAACCGGGCGACGCGCTCGGTGAGCCGCCCGAAGGTGTCCGGGTCGATGTTCAGCTTGAACCGGTTCTGGCTGCGGGGCTGGTCCAGCCGCCGTCCGGACGTCGGTTCAGGCACGCTCGGCCTCCAGGTTTTCGCCGGTCTCGCCGGTCGTGTCGTGCAGGCCGGTCTCGCGCCAGTCCTCGGGCAGCAGGTGGTCGAGGACGTCGTCGACGGTGACCGCGCCGATCAGGTGGTCCTCGGTGTCGACGACCGGCCCGCAGGTCAGGTTGTAGGCCGCGAAGTAGCGGGTGACCTCGGGCAGCGTCGCGTTGGGCCGCAGCGCCGCCAGCCCGGTGTCCACGGCGCTGGCCACCAGCTCCGCCGGCGGTTCGCGCAGCAGCCGCTGGAAGTGCACGACGCCGACGAAGCGCCCGGTCGGCGTCGCGGTCGGCGGCCGGCAGACGAACACCATGCTCGCCAGCGCCGGCGGCAGCTCGGCGTTGCGGATGTGCGCCAGCGCCTCGGCGATCGTCGTGTCCGGCGTGAGGACCACCGGCTCGGGGGTCATCAGGCCGCCCGCGGTGTCGGACGAGTAGGCCAGCAGCCGCCTGACCGGCGCCGACTCTTCCGGCTCCATCAGCTCCAGCAGCCGGCTCTGCTCGGCCGGGGCCAGCTCGGCCAGCAGGTCGGCGGCGTCGTCCGGGCTCATCGCCTCGAGGATGTCGGCCGCGCGCTCCTCGGCGAGGTAGGACAGCAGCTCTTTCTGGTCGTCGTCGGGCAGCTCTTCGAGGACGTCGGCGAGGCGCTCGTCGTCCATCGCGTCGGCGACCTCGTGCCGGCGCTTGAGCGGCAGGTCGCGGATCGTCGCGGCGACGTCGACCGAGCGCATGGTGTCGAACAGCATGAGCAGCTGCCCGGCGCCCTGCTGCTGGCCGGTGATGTCGGTCAGGCTCAGCCCGGCCACCTCCGCCCACGGCAGCACCTGCATCGCCGAGCGGCGGCGGCCCAGCCCGGCCCGCCGCTCCCGGATGGCGAGCTTGGCCAGCACCCAGTCGCGGGTTCGGGTCGGCTCCATCCCGGCGTCGACGACGGTGACGCGGGTGTCCGAGCCGGCCAGCGACGCGTGCGCGTCCAGGAGCTGGCCGAGCACCAGGACCTCGTTGGGCCGCTGGTTGAACTGGCGCATGTTGACCGAGCCGGTGGCGAGCGTGACGGCGGTCGGCTCGATCGCGGTGACCCGCAGCATCGGCACGAAGACCCGCCGCCGGGTGGTCAGCTCGACGACCACGCCGAGGATGCGCGGAGGCTGCGTGTCGAGGCGCAACCCGGCGACGAGGTCGCGGACCCGGCCGATGGATTCGCCGTCCGGGCCGAACACCGGCAAACCCGACAGCTGAGCTGCGAAAACCCTGTTGACCGCGGCCATGGCGCCGACCCTATCGGCTGGTCGCCCACGCGGCGATTTCCGGCACCGTGACGAACGCCGGGTCGTCGCTATCCACGCCGTGTTCGGCGGACTCTTCGACCATCCACAGCCAGTTCTGCACGGCCCGCACGAGCGTCCAGGCGCGTGCCTTCCCGGCGTCCAGCTCCTGCGACGCGACGATCAGCGCCATCCGTTCGTCCAGTGTGGACTCGGTGAAGCGGTTCCAGAACAACGGGATCACGGCGTACTCGAGGTCGCCGGCCAGCGGCTTCGGGTCGATGACGAGCCACGGCTCGCGCTGCCCGGCGAGCACGTTCTGGAAGTGCAGGTCCTCGTTCACCAGCGCCGATCCCGACGACGGCCCCAGCTCGCGGCAGATCGCGACGGCGTCGTCGACGAGCCGCCGGTCGAACGGCTCGCCCAGCTCGGTCCAGCGCCGGGGGAGTTCCTCGACCAGCCCCGCGGCCTCGGCGCGGACGCTCCGGGTCAGCTCCGGCGGCGCCGGCACGGCCAGCCGCCGCGCCAGCTCACCGAGGATCGGGACGGCTTCGCGCAGCGGGAGGTGATCGAGGGTGCGCCCGGCGTCGAGCCGCTCCAACAGCAGGACGCCGTCGTCCGGCGCGGAGTCCAGCAGCAGCACCGCACCCCGGCCGGCCCATGTGGACAGTGCGACCGGCTCGCCGGCGGACTCGTGGTCGCGCCAGCCCAGTTTCAGCACCACCGGCGTGCCATCGGCCCGGCGCGCGGGCTGGACGACGCCGACGTAGCCGTGCATCGCTTCGCCCTCGAACGTCAGGCCCCACTCGCGGGCGTACCCGGCGGCCAGCGCCGGCAGGGCAGCAAGCCAGGGGACGGCTCCGGGGCCGAGCACGCGGGGTGCGCGGGCGGCGAAGACCGGGGGCACACGAAGGTCGGTCACGACCCCAGTCTGGCCGCCGCGTCCAGCGCGTTTCGCCCTGGTGCTCGCGGGCGTACGCTGGGTTTTCAGGGGAAATCGCAACCCCGGGAGCAGCCATGGTGGTGGAGATCGTCAGTGCCGTCGTCGTACTGGGCGGAGCCTGGCTCGCGGCCGGCGTGCGCGTGGTCAAGCAGTACGAACGCGGGCTCGTGTTCCGGTTCGGCCGGGTGCGGTCCCGGGTGCAGGAGCCCGGCCTGAAGCTGCTGGTCCCGTTCGTGGACCGGATGCAGAAGGTCAACATGCAGATCATCACCATGCCGGTGCCCGCCCAGGACGGCATCACCCGCGACAACGTCACCGTCCGGGTCGACGCCGTCGTCTACTTCAAGGTGATCGACCCGGTCGTCGCCGCGGTCAACGTGCAGGACTACCGCGCCGCCGTCGGCCAGGTCGCGCAGACGTCACTGCGCTCGATCATCGGCAAGAGCGAGCTCGACGACCTGCTGTCGAACCGCGAGCACCTCAACGAGGGCCTGGAGCTGATGATCGACAGCCCGGCGCTCGACTGGGGCATCCACATCGACAAGGTCGAGATCAAGGACGTCGCGTTGCCGGAGGCGATGAAGCGCTCGATGTCCCGGCAGGCCGAGGCGGAGCGGGAACGCCGGGCGCGCGTCATCTCCGCCGACGGTGAGCTGCAGGCGTCCCACAAGCTCGCCCAGGCCGCGGCGACGATGGCGGACACGCCGTCGGCGATGCAGCTGCGGCTGCTGGAGACGGTGGTCCAGGTGTCGTCGGAGAAGAACTCGACGCTGATCCTGCCGTTCCCGGTGGAGCTGCTGCGCTTCCTCGACGCGCACACGCCGAAGCAGGCGGCGGCGCCCGCGGCCCCGCCGGCGCCCGCCGCTCCGGCGATTCCCGAGGCCGCGCCGGAACCCGATGCGGTGGAAGCGAAACCGGAGGCGAACGGGCACGCGGCCCCGGCGCCGCGCACCCCCGGCGACGTGGCGCTGCCGGCGTCCGACTAGCTGTCGAACTGGCCGTTCACGCCCAGGATGATGAAGGTCGTGAAGAAGCCGACCCACAGCGCGACGACGACGTAGCCGATGATCACGGCGGCCGTGGCGATGCCGCGGCCGCCGCCTTCGCCGCGGTTGGTGCGGCTCAGCGCGATGTGGCCCATGATCAGCCCGGGCAACGCCGTGATGCCGGAGCAGAAGCCGAGGATCGAGCAGACCAGGGCGCCGATCGCGAGCGCGTTGTCCTGGGTGCGCGGGACGCCCGGGTACGGCTGGGCGTACGGCGCCGGCGGCGCGTACGGCGCGCCATAGGCCGGCGGGTACGGCTGCGCGTACGCCTGTTGCGGGTAGCCCGGAGCCGCGTACGGCGTGCCGGGGATGTGCGCGGCGGGCGTCTCGAACGCTCCCGGGGGCAGGCTCCCGGCGGCCGGGTACGGCGGCGCCGTCGTGTCGCCGGCGACCGTCGTGTCGCCGGCGACCGTCGTGTCGCCGGCCGTGCCGCTCGAAACGGTGTGGTCCGAGGCGGTGCTGTCGCCGGCCGTGCTGTCGGCGACGGTGCTGTCCGGAACCGTGCTGTCGAACGTCGGGTCGGCCGTCGCGGGCGGCTCGTAGGCCCCCGGGTCGTACGACGACGGCTCGCTGGTCGACGGCGGGTCGTACGACGTGGACGTCTGGTCCTTGTCGCCGGACGGGTCGGTCATCACGGGCCCCCTCGGTGCGTGCAGGACCCCAACTTAGCCGGTCAGCGGAAGAGGCCGTTCGCGGCGCCGACCCCGAAGAAGAGGAGGAACCCCAGGATGTTGAGCGCGATCGCGGCGTAGCCGACGATGAACGCCGCCATCGCGACGCCTTGGCCCTCGGCCTGACCGGCCTTGGCCTTGTTGTAGGCGATGTGGCCCATGATGATGCCCGCGACGGCGATCAGGAAGCACAGGAAGATGCCGGCGATCGAGCAGATCAGCGCGCCGATGGCGAGCCCGGGACCCTCCGGCGGCTGCATCCCCATGCCGCCGCCGGGGTACTGCGGGTAGCCGGGCTGCTGGTAGCCGCCCGACGGGTACTGCTGGCCGTAACCCGGCTGCTGGTAACCGCCCGACTGGGGCTGCTGGTAACCGCCCGACTGGGGCTGCTGGAAACCGCCCGACTGGGGCTGCTGCTGGCCGTACGGGTCGTTCGGATCCTGCGGATAAGTCATGGTTCCTCCCCTTCGCACCGCACTTTACGGGCCAGAACGCCGGCGGCGTGAGCGCCCTCATAGCAGGGTCGTCCGTTTCGGGTCATACTCACCGGTAACCCAGCGCCGGGAGCGGCGTCGTAACCGGAAAGGGAGCCGTGATGGCCCGTCTCGCCCAGACCGCCGGCCTGTCCGACGTGCAGTCGGAGATCCTCGCGACCGTCCGCTCGTTCGTGGACAAGGAGGTCATCCCGCACGCGCAGGAGCTCGAGCACTCCGACACCTACCCGGCCGACATCGTCGAGGGCATGAAGGAGATGGGCCTGTTCGGGATCACCATCCCGGAGGAGTACGGCGGGCTCGGCGAGTCGCTGCTGACCTACGCGCTCGTCGTCGAGGAGATCGCGCGCGGCTGGATGAGCGTGTCCGGCGTGATCAACACGCACTTCATCGTGGCGCACATGATCGCCCGCCACGGCACCGAGGCGCAGAAGCAGCACTTCCTGCCGCGGATGGCGACCGGTGAGGTCCGCGGCTCGTTCTCGATGTCCGAGCCGGACCTCGGCTCCGACGTCGCGGCGATCAAGACGAAGGCGAAGAAGACCGACGACGGCTACGTCATCGACGGCTCGAAGATGTGGCTGACGAACGGCGGCTCGTCGAACCTGATCGCGCTGCTCGTCAAGACCGACGAGGGCGCCGAGAAGCCCCACCAGAACCTGACGACGTTCCTCGTCGAGAAGCCCGAGGGCTTCGGCGAGGTGGCGCCCGGCCTGACCATCCCGGGCAAGATCGACAAGATGGGGTACAAGGGTGTCGACACCACGGAGGCGGTGTTCGACGGCTACCGGATCGGCGCGGACATGGTCCTCGGCGAGGCGCCCGGCAAGGGCTTCTCGTACATGATGGACGGTGTCGAGGTCGGCCGCGTGAACGTCGCGGCCCGGGCGTGCGGCATCGCGATCCGCGCGTTCGAGCTGGCGGTGGAGTACGCCCAGCAGCGCAAGACGTTCGGCAAGGCGATCGCCGAGCACCAGGCCATCGCGTTCAAGCTGGCCGAGATGGCGACCAAGGTCGAGGCGGCGCACCTGATGATGGTGAACGCGGCCCGGCTCAAGGACTCCGGCGAGCGCAACGACGTCGAGGCGGGCATGGCGAAGCTGATCGCGTCGGAGTACTGCGCGGAGGTCACGCAGGACTCGTTCCGCATCCACGGCGGCTACGGCTACTCGAAGGAGTACGAGATCGAGCGCCTGATGCGCGAGGCGCCGTTCCTGCTGATCGGCGAGGGTACGAGCGAGATCCAGAAGACGATCATCAGCCGCGGCCTGCTGCGCGAATACAAGTCGCGCTCCTGAGACCCGCCACTTTCACGGGGAAAGCTGCGTCCGGAGGCCCGAGGACGTCACTTTCGCAGGGAAAGACGCGTCGGAAGGGGCCCTGGACGTATCTTTCCCTATGAAAGTGCGAAGCGACTTGTCGACATTCTGGGGGGTCAGGCCTTTCGGGGTAAGCGGCTCGCACGGTCCAGGTGTTCTTGACAAGATGGACGCCCAGACCCACGAGGGCGCAGGTGATGATGGTGAGTAGTCCCTTCGGCGGGGGCCGGGCGCCCGGCAACCTGCCGCGGTTGCCGACGCCGCCCACCGGCTGGCCGATCGGGTCCTACGCGACCTACGGCGAAGCGCAGCAGGCCGTCGACTTCCTCGCCGAGAACGAGTTCGCGGTCGGCGACGTCACCATCGTCGGCGTCGACCTCATGCTGGTCGAGCGGGTCATCGGGAAGCTGACGTGGGGCCGCGTGCTCGCCACCGGGGCCTTCTCGGGGGCCTGGTTCGGCGTGTTCGCCGGCCTGCTGCTCGGGCTGTTCGTCAACCAGGGCTTCGCGCTGCAGCTGCTCACCGGGCTCGTGCTGGGCATCCTCTCCGGGATGGTGTTCGCCGCCATCGGCTACGGCACGTCCCGTGGGCGGCGGCGGGACTTCTCGTCGGCGAGTCAGCTCGTCGCGGGCCGGTACGACGTCCTGTGCCAGCCGCGGTCGGCCGAGCGGGCGCGGGAACTGCTGGCGAAGCTCGCGCTCAACCCGCCGTCGTGAGATTTCCCGTCAATATCAGGCGATAATCACAGTTCGGCATGCACTGGCCTGAATCGTTACCGATACTGCTTGCGGGGTGTGATCGCCCGGCATAAGTTGTCCGACACCAGTCGGGCGGCCCCGCCTACCAGCGTGGCGGCCCGAGCACTAGCACGTCGGGGTGCTGGCGCGGTTTCGCCTCATCGCGTCGCGGTGCCCTCCGGGCATCGCGGTAACCGGCGTGCACGCGGGTGAGGAGGCCTGATGGGGAAGAGGATCGGCGCGGGCAAACGGGGGCGATCGCCCGGCCGCACCACCGCCCTGCTGGGGGCAGGGGCATTGCTGACCGGTCTCGTGGCCGGCTGCAGCTCGGGCGGTGGCACGAAGATCAACGTGTACTACGCACCCGAGGACAGTTTCCAGAAGGTCGTGGACAACTGCAACAAGGCGGCGAACGGCCGCTACGAGATCGTCTACAACAAACTCCAGCGCGGCTCGGACGACCAGCGGCTCCAGATGGCGCGGCGGCTGGCGGCGGGCGACACCGCGATGGACGTACTGGGGCTCGACGTGACCTGGGTTTCGGAGTTCGCCGAAGCCGGCTGGGTCGACGAATGGAAGGACCAGAACAAGGCCGCGGCCTCCGAAGGCGTCCTGCAGGGACCGCTGGACACGGCGACCTACAACGGGAAGCTCTACGCGGCCCCGAAGAACACGAACATCCAGCTGCTCTGGTACGACGACCGGATCACCCCGACCCCGCCCAAGACGTGGGACGAGATGATCCAGACGTCCAAGGACCTGAAGCAGCGGGGCAAGCCGTACAGCATCGTCTTCACCGGCGCGCAGTACGAAGGCCTCGTCGTCTTCTACAACACCCTGGTCGAGTCGATGGGCGGGCACATCCTGTCCGACGACGGCAAGTCCGTGGTGATGGACGACGGCGCCGTGAAAGCGCTCGCCCTGCTGAAGCAGATCACCGATTCGGGGATCACCGACGCGTCGCTGACCAACTCGAAGGAGGACGACGTCCGGCAGACGTTCCAGCGCGGTGACGCCGCGTTCGAGCTGAACTGGCCGTTCGTCTACGCCTCCTACGCGAAGGACAAGGCGTCGGACGTCCAGCACATGAAGTGGGCCGTCTACCCCGAAGCGCTGCCCGGCACGCCGGCCAAGACCACGATCGGCGGGTACGACCTCGCTGTCAGTTCGCTGTCACAGCACAAGCCCGAGGCTTATGAGGCGGCGTTGTGCCTGCGCAGTCCGGAGAACCAGAAGTTCTCCGCGATCAACGACGGCGTGCCGCCGACCATCGAATCGGTGTACCACAACGACACGCCGCTCGACCCGGCCAAGCCGGCGGGCGACGACAACCCGAACATGGCGATCAAGTACCCGATGCGCGACTCCATCCTGGACGCGCTGAAGGACGCCGCGGTGCGGCCCCTGACCCCGGCCTACCAGAACATGTCGACGGTGATGTCGAAGATCCTTTCGCCGCCGGCCGAAATCGACCCGAAGGCCACCGCGGACAAGCTGCGTGAGCAGCTCAGCGACGCGCTCCAGTCGAAGGGAGTGATCCCGTGACCGTTCAGGACTCCACCCCGGCCGACACCGCCGGGGCCACCGTCGCCGAAGGGGCGACGTCCCACAAGAAGGGCAAACCCGCCCTGTCCGAGGGCAAGAAGGCCGAGCGGAAGCTCGGGCTCTGGCTGTGCGCGCCCGCGTTCGTCGTGATGATCGCGGTCACGGGCTACCCGATCCTGTACTCGATCTGGCTTTCACTGCAGCGGTACGACCTGAGGTTCCCGGCGCAGCAGGAGTTCGTCGGGTTCGACAACTACGGCGCCGTGCTGTCCAACTCGTACTGGTGGACGGCGTTCGGCACGACCATGTTCCTGACGTTCGTGTCCGTGGCGATCGAGTTCGTCCTCGGCATGGCGCTGGCGCTGGTGATGCACCGGACGCTCGTCGGGCGCGGTCTCGTCCGGACCGTGGCGCTGATCCCGTACGGCATCGTCACGGTCGTCGCGGCGTTCTCGTGGTACTACGCGTGGACGCCGAAGACCGGCTACCTGGCCAACTGGCTCGCCTCCGACGGCGCGCCGCTCACCGACCAGTGGCCGTCGCTGTTCATCATCATCGCCGCCGAGGTGTGGAAGACCACGCCGTTCATGGCGCTGCTGCTGATGGCCGGCCTGGCGCTGGTGCCCGACGACCTGCTCAAGGCCGCCGCGATGGACGGCGCGAACGGCTGGCAGCGGTTCACCAAGGTGATGCTGCCGGTGATGAAGCCGGCGATCCTGGTGGCGCTGCTGTTCCGCACGCTCGACGCCTTCCGGATCTTCGACAACATCTACGTCCTCACCGGCGGCGCGCAGGACACCGGGTCGGTGTCCATGCAGACCTACGACAACCTGGTCAAGGGCCTCAACCTCGGGATCGGGTCGACGATGGCGGTGCTGATCTTCATCACGGTGGCGATCATCGCGTTCATCTTCATCAAGGTGTTCGGCACGGCCGCACCGGGTTCGGATACTGGGGGTAAGCGCTGATGGTGATGGGAACCGTCACGACGGGCCGCAAGCTTCGCTGGGGGCTCGTCGACATCCTCGTGCTGGTGTTCGCGCTGGTGCCGGTGCTCTGGGTGGTGTCGCTTTCGTTCAAGACCAAGGACACGCTGACCGACGGGTACTTCATCCCGCAGTCGTGGACCTGGCAGAACTACGCGGACATCTTCCAGACGTCGGAGTTCCTGCTGGCACTGGTCAACTCGATCGGCATCGCGATCATCTCCACGGTGATCGCCGTGGTGCTGGGCACGATGGCCGCCTACGCCATCGCCCGGCTCGAGTTCCCCGGCAAGCAGCTGCTGGTCGGGCTCTCGCTGCTGATCGCGATGTTCCCGCAGGTGTCGCTGGTGACGCCGCTGTTCAACATCGAGCGGAACCTGGCGCTGTTCGACACGTGGCCGGGGCTGATCCTGCCCTACATCACGTTCGCGCTGCCGCTGTCGATCTACACGCTGTCGGCGTTCTTCCGGGAAATCCCGTGGGAGCTGGAAAAGGCGGCGAAGATGGACGGCGCGACGCCGGCCCAGGCGTTCCGGAAGGTGATCGCGCCGCTGGCCGCGCCGGGTGTGTTCACCACCGCGATCCTGGTGTTCATCTTCTGCTGGAACGACTTCCTGTTCGCCATCTCGCTGACGTCGACCACGGCGTCGCGCACGGTGCCGGCGGCGCTGTCGTTCTTCACCGGGTCCTCGCAGTTCGAGGACCCGACCGGGCAGGTGAGCGCGGCCGCGGTCGTGATCACCATCCCGATCATTGTGTTCGTGTTGTTCTTCCAGCGTCGCATCGTGGCGGGGCTGACCTCCGGTGCGGTGAAGGGGTAGTCATGGCAGAAATCGTCCTCGACAAGGTGTCGAAGAAGTACCCCGACGGCGCGCTCGCGGTGTCCGAAGTGGACATCACCATCGGCGACGGCGAGTTCCTCGTGCTGGTCGGGCCGTCCGGCTGCGGGAAGTCGACCATGCTGAACATGGTGGCGGGGCTGGAGGACATCTCCTCCGGCGAGCTGCGCATCGACGGCAAGCGCGTCAACGAGAAGGCCCCGAAGGACCGGGACATCGCGATGGTGTTCCAGTCCTACGCGCTGTACCCGCACATGAGCGTCCGCGAGAACATGGCCTTCCCGTTGCGGCTGGCCAAGGTGGACGACAAGACGGTGCGGGCGAAGGTGGAGGAAGCGGCGACGATCCTCGACCTGACCGCGCACCTGGACCGCAAGCCGGCCAACCTCTCCGGTGGCCAGCGGCAGCGCGTCGCGATGGGCCGGGCGATCGTCCGCAACCCCAAGGCGTTCCTGATGGACGAGCCACTGTCCAACCTGGACGCCAAGCTCCGCGGCCAGATGCGGACGTCGGTGTCGAAGATCCAGAAGCAGCTCGGCACGACGACGCTGTACGTCACGCACGACCAGACCGAGGCCATGACCCTGGGCGACCGGGTCGTGGTGCTGCGCGGCGGTTTCGTGCAGCAGATCGGCGCGCCGCAGTTCCTCTACGAGAACCCGGCGAACCTGTTCGTCGCGGGGTTCATCGGCTCGCCGTCGATGAACTTCGTGCCGGCCACGCTGGAGAACAACGAGCTGCGCACCCCGCTGGGCGTCACGCCGCTGACGGACCGGATCCGGCAGCTGGTGGAGAAGGCGGACGCGCCCCGCGAGGTGCTGGTCGGCATCCGGCCGGAGCACTTCGAGGACGCGGCGCTGGTCGAAGCCGGCCAGAAGACGGGCGGCGGCACGTTCACCGCGCACGTCGACGTCCTCGAGTCGATGGGGTCGGAGAAGTTCGCCCACTTCACCGTCGAAGGGGAAACCGCCACGTCCGCGGAGCTCGCGGAACTGGCGGCGGACAGCGGTTCGGCCGACGTCCCGGGTTCGGAGTCGCAGATCGTGGCCCGGCTCTCGGCGGAATCGGCCGCCAAGGAGAACTCGGACCTCGAGGTCTGGTTCGACGCGGACAAGGTCAAGCTCTTCGACCCGGCCAACGGTAAGAACCTCACCTACGAGGCCTAGGCAAGTCCGTGAAGGCCTCCTTGAGGGACTCTACGTCCCTCAAGGAGGCCTTCACGGCTTTCAGGCCTTGGGCAGCCGAGACAGGATCGACGTCGCCGCGGTGCGGGCCTGGGCGCAGGTGGCGTCACCGGCCGTGCCCGCCGTGTCGACCACGCTGATCTCCGCCAGCTCGCGCCGCCCGGGCAGGCCCGGGGCGGGCTGGGTGCTGTCGACCATGCAGAACGCGCCCGCGACCCGGATCCGGGCCTCGCGGCCGCCGAGCGTCTCGACCGGGCCGTTCGTGCCCGTCGTGTCCACCGTGAGCTTGAAGCCGACGTTGCCGCGGATGCAGCTGTGCCCGGACAACCCGGCGGCCGGCTTGCTGCCGGGCCCGGCGGGGACGTCGAGGTCGTGGTTGTCGAGCAGCACGCAGGGTGCGACCGCGCCCCACGAGCGCTCGGGGAACGTCAAGCGCGTGACCTTGCCGGCGGTGATCGCGGCGAGCACCGAGCCGACGGTGGCGTCCGCGGTCTCGCAGCGGCCGGCCTGGTCGGCGGGGCCGCTGTCGGTGACCGACACGTCCAGCCGGTTCCCGTCGGCGAAGATGATCGCGCGGGTGCACGCGGTGTGGTCGTTGAACATCGACTGCTGCACCGAGACGCCGTCGGGCACCGGCCCGGCGTAGTCGTAGGGCTTGATGTTCGGGTCGGAGTCGAAGGCGAGCGGCCCGACGAGGATCGTGCGCCAGCCGAGGTCGGCCTGGCAGTTCTCGAACGTCGGGACGGCGACGGCACCGGCCGCGACCTTGGGCACGTCGAGCATGCTGCAGTAGTCGATGGTGCCGAAGCTGCCGAGCGCGGCGGACGCGGTGAGCGGCGTCGGCCCCGACTCGTCGGCCGGGTCGGGGGTGGCTTGCGTGGTGGCGCAGCCCGCCGAGAGCAGGGCACAGACCATCGCGACGACCAAAGACTTCACACGCGGGTACACGGGGTGCAAGTATCACCACATCCGGCCGAAAAGCCACCCCTGACGGGGACATCTCTCACTATTTTCCGCATCGCGAGCGACAAACGCGCAGGTCCTCCGTTTTCCGGCCCGCGCACGGCGGTTTCCGGGTTCTCCGAATGATTTTCGCTTTCGGTCGTCCCCTAAGGGAGCGATCCTTCCCGCGAGCGATGCGGAACCGGGTGCCGCGGTGGTGAAGTGGAGTCACGAGGAAGTCCGAGGAAAGGGAAAGACGATGAGCGCACCGGTCACTCGACGGCTGAGCCGCCCGCACCACGGCCGCATGATCGGCGGCGTCTGCGCCGGTCTCGCGCAGCGGTTCGGCATGAAGCCCAACACCGTGCGGCTGCTGGCCGTGCTGTCCTGCCTGCTGCCCGGGCCGCAGTTCGTGGCCTACATCATCATGTGGGCGGTCATCCCGTCCGAGTGACCGAGAGGGCCGGGTGATCGGGGCAGACCAGGCGGAAGCGCGGGCGGAGACGTCGGCCACCGCCTGGTTTCGTCGTTGCGGCCGCGGTTTCCGGTCAGGGGCGCCAGGAACACATGGCTTCGTCGATCTCCCGCTCGTCCAGCGGCGGGTGCGGCAGCTCCGTCGCTTTGCCGGGTTCGGCGCGCAGGCCGTCCAGCAGCATGCCGAGGCAGCGCCGCCACAGCGACGGGTCGACCGCGCACGTGAACTCGACGACCGAGCCGACCATCATGTGCAGCAGGGGGATGTCGGTCGGGGCGAAGTCGGACCGCAGGCCACCCGCCGCCTGAGCGCGTTCGACGAGCTGTGTGATCAACGGCACCATGCGCGCTTTCGCGTCCGCGACGTGCTCGTGGCCGAACTTGTTGGACAGCATGATCTCGCGCAGCCCGCGGTCGGTCGAATGCAGCTCGGCCGCTTTCCACGTGAAGCTGACGAACGCCGCCCACGCGTCTTCGGCCTTCAGCGCGTCCGCCGCGAGGTCGCCGATTTCCTCCATGCGCTCGGCGAACATCGCCTCGACCAGGTGTTCCTTGCTGGGGAAGCGCCGGTAGACGGTGCCGACGCCGAGGCCGGCGTGGTGCGCGATGTCGTCCAGCGTGGCTTCGAGGCCGCGCCGGCCGAACACCTCGCGGGCGGCCTGGAGGATGCGGCGGCGGTTCAATTCGGCGTCACGCCGCAGCGGCCGCGCCGGTGCGGCGGGACTCGCGTCCCGTGTCATGCGTCCCATCCTACCAATGAAGTAGAGGCACCTTCTCCGGTTCTTGTGTACCTTGGGCCACGTAAGGGGAGATACCTACTCCACATAGCTTTCTGATCACTTTCAGTGAGGACACCCATGACCGAGTCCACGCTCGTCGTCGCGCCGTCGGGGGACGCGCGCGCCGCCGAGAACCCCCACCACGCCAGACGGTGGCTGATCCTGGTGATGATCGGCCTGGCGCAGCTGATGGTCGTCCTCGACGCGACCGTCGTGAACATCGCGCTGCCCTCGGCCCAGCTCGACCTGGGCTTTTCCAACGACGCGCGGCAGTGGGTCGTCACCGCGTACGCGCTCGCGTTCGGCAGCCTGCTGCTGCTCGGCGGGCGGCTCGCGGACCTCTTCGGCCGCAGGAACACCCTCCTCGTCGGCCTGGCCGGCTTCGCCGTGGTGTCCGCGCTCGGGGGAGCGGCGAGCAACATCGAGATGCTGCTGATCGCGCGGGCGGCACAGGGTGTGTTCGGCGCGCTGCTCGCGCCGGCCGCGCTTTCGCTGCTGACCACGACGTTCACCGACCCCAAGGAGCGCGGCCGCGCGTTCGGCGTGTTCGGGGCCATCGGCGGTGGCGGCGCGGCCGTCGGCCTGCTGCTCGGCGGCGTGCTGACCGAGTACCTCGACTGGCGCTGGTGCATGTTCGTCAACATCATCTTCGCCGTGCTCGCGTTCGTGGGCAGCTCGATCCTGCTGCGCAACCAGCGTGACGACGGCCCGCGCCCGAAGCTCGACCTGCCCGGCACGGTCACCGCGTCGGCCGGTCTCTTCGCGCTCGTCTTCGGCTTCGCGAACGCGGAGTCCGACTCGTGGTCCTCGGTCTCGGTGTGGGGCTTCCTCACCGCGGGCGTGGTGCTGCTGGGTGTCTTCGTGTGGCTGCAGCAGCGCGTCTCGCACCCGCTCCTGCCGCTGCGCGTGCTGCTCGACCGCAACCGCGGCGGCTCGTACCTGGCGATGTTCCTGCTCGCCATCGGCATGTTCGCGATCTTCCTGTTCCTGACGTTCTACGTGCAGCAGAACCTGAAGTTCACGCCGATCCAGAGTGGTGTCGGCTTCCTGCCGATGGTGGCGACGCTGATGCTGGCCGCCACGACGGCGACGGCCGTGCTGCTGCCGCGCTTCGGCCCGCGGCCGCTGGTGCCCACGGGCATGGCGATCGCCGCGGTCGGGCTGTTCTGGCTCAGCCGCATCGACCTCGAAAGCACGTACGCCAGCGGGGTCCTCGGCCCGCTGCTGGTGATGGGCTTCGGCATCGGCCTGGCGATGGCGCCGGCGATGAGCGTCGCGACGTTCGGCGTCGAGGCGCACGACGCCGGGGTGGCGTCGGCGGCGGTCAACACGATGCAGCAGGTCGGCGGCTCGATCGGCACGGCGCTGCTCAGCACCCTCGCGGGCAACGCGGCGACGTCGTACCTCGCGGACAAGGTGCCGACGCCGCAGCTGGTGGCCGAAGCCTCGATCGAGAGCTACACGACGGCGTTCACCTGGGCCGGCTTCATCTTCGCGGCCGGCGCGGTGCTCAGCGGCCTGCTGCTGCGCTCGGGCGCCCCGAAGGGTGAGGCGGCGCCGGGCGTCGTCCACATGTAGAGCCGCTGGGACCTTCCCGGCCCTCCCGCGCACCAGTAGGGGTGAGAACGTGCGCAGGAGGGCCGGGTGGGGGCGTCGGAAGATCTCGAAGTCCGGTCCGCGCTCACGGCGATGCCGAACTGCGGCGGCGGTGATCCGAACCAGGTGAGCTGCGTGCAGAAGGACGTCCGGGTCCCGGTTCAGCGGCCGGCACCGACGTTGAACGCCGTACAGGTCAGGGGGTCGGCGCTCACTCCAGGTCCCGGCTGAAGATCCACTTTGGACCGGGGCACCCGATCGGGTGGTAGACACCGAAGTGTTCGCGTGGTGCGGTGGAAAACCCGATCGAGCGCGAAGAGGTGAACCTTGCGGGAGCCTGAGGTGGCGCCGGATCTCGTGGCCGCCGCCCGGCGGCTGGACGTCGCGCTGGCGGGGGCCGGAGCCGCCGACCGGGAGTCGCTGATCGTCGGGTTCGCGCGTGAGGTGCAGGCCTCGCGGGGTGCCGAAGCGCGGTTCGCCGCGTTCTACGAACAATGCCCGTCCGGTGTCGTTCTTGTAGACCCCGCAGGGGTTATCGGCGCGGCGAACCCGGCTTTCCTGCGGCTGACGCGGGCCGGCGGGGAGGACGAGTTCCTCGGCACGCGCGCCGAAGACCTCGGCGCGACCATGCGGGACAGGTCGGCGTTGCGCACGGCTTTGGAGTCCGGCGACCGGGTCCTGGACCGGCTCGCGATCCGCTCCCGGCCCGAGACCTCCCGCGTCGTCCGGCTGACGGTCCGGACGCTGCCCGGCGACCGCGGCCGGTACCCGATCCTGATGTTCGAGGACACGCACGACCTGCGGCAGCTGCAGGAGACCATCCAGCACCAGAGCCTGCACGACCCGCTGACGGGCTTGCCCAACAACGCGCACTTCCGCTCCAAGCTCGAGGCGCTGCTCGCCGACCGCGACCAGGGGCGGATCGGGTTGGTGTACCTCGACATCGACGGCTTCAAGGTCGTCAACGACGGCCTCGGCACCGAGGTCGCCGACCAGGTCCTGCGCGGCGTCGCCGGCACGTTGCGCACGGTTTTCGCGCCCGGCAAGGGTTTTGTCGCACGTCTCTTCGGCGACGGCTTCGCGGTGGCACTGCGCGGTGATCTCGAGCCGGCGTCGGTGGTGAAACTGGTCGAGCAGGCGATCGGCGAACTGGCCAAACCGGTGTACGCGGACGGTGTCGGGGTCGGCGTGAGCGCCAGCGCGGGCATCGTCGTCGCGGAGGTGCCGGGCGCGGTGCACGGGGAGCTGATCCGTTCGGCGGAGGTGGCACTGCACCGGGCGAAGGAGCTCGGCAAGGCGCAGTGGGTGCTGTTCGACCCGGGCGCGTGCCAGGCCGACCGCGACCGCTACCGGCTCGCGGCCGCCATCGCCGGAGCGCTGGAGCTCGGCGAGATCACGGTGGTCTACCAGCCGCACGTGGTGCTGCCGGACGCCCGGATCGTGACGTCGCTGAACGCGGCCCTGCTGTGGAATCACCCGACGCGCGGGCGCCTGCGGGCGGAGGAGTTCTACCCGCTGGCGGAGACGACCGGCATGACGGTCCCGCTCGGCAAGCACCTGCTGGCGAAGGCCCTGGAGACGAAGGCGAGCTGGCAGTCGAGGTTCGGCGACGGTGCCCCGATGGTGTGCCTGACGCTCCCGCGCCGCATGGCCATCGACGCGGACCTGGTCGCCATGGTCCGCGCGGAGCTGGACCGGGCGGGCCTGGAACCCCGGCACCTGATGCTGTGCGCGGACGCGGAATCCCTGATCGACGACCGCGGCGACCTGATCGAATCGCTCGGCCACCTGGCCCGCCTGGGAGTGCTGTTCGTCCTGAACATCACGGGCCTGCCGGAACTGGAACTGATCCCGGCCCAGGCGATCCCGGCGCCGGGGGTGATGCTGCGAGGCCCGATCGTCGACGTCCTGGCGGCCGACGACGCCCCGGCGTGGGCGCGCCGGAACGTGCGCCAGCTGGTGGAGCGCGCGGAGGAGATGGGCGTGAAGGTCGGCGCGTACGGGGTGGTGTCCCAGACGCAGGCGGAGTTGCTGTACGGGCTGGGCGTGGTGGTGGCGTCCGGGAGTTATCAGCCGGAATACCAGACCAGCTCGGAGGCGGAGACCTGGGTGGGCCGCACCTTCCCGATGGGCTCGGGCTGAGCCGCTAGCTTCGCTTGGTGCGCAGTTGCTCGATGACCTCGTCGTCCCACCGGTGCGTGCGGATCAGCCGGTACCGCTCCGCCGCCACCCACATGTACGCCTCGGCGTCCGTGCGGTCGCCGAGCATCCCCGCCTGCCGCAGCATGCCCACCACCGGGACGAACTCCTCCGAGAACCAGCGCTGGGCCACGCTCGCCCGGTCGCAGAACTTGCCCTCGTCCTGCATCAGCCGGAACCCCCACGCCTCCACGTGCTCGCCCAGCTTCGCGTAGTCCCACGGGTCCGACACGATCACCGACGCCCTCGCGTGGCCGGTCAGCGGGACGCGCTCCAGGAACAGCCTCCGGTAGTCCTTGACGATCAGGTCGCCGCGGTGGCGGATGCCGCTCGGGTCCAGTTTGGTGCGGACCACCGTCACAAATGCCTCTATTGTGGACAGTCCCTGCGCGTGGGCGACCGAGACCCGGTGGTGGCCGTCGATGATGAAGTGCAGTTCGCCGACGCGGTAGACCTCGATCGGCGGGATGTCTTCGCCGCGGCGGGCGGCCAGGGCCAGTCTTTCCCAGCGCTCGCGGACGCGGCCGGACGTCGGGCGGAAGCGGCGGTCGAAGTCGCGGCTGCGGTCGACCGTGCCGGCGATCGAGTCCAGTTTGATCACCCGCAGGCCGATCCGCTTTTCGCCGAGATAGCCGAGCGCCTCCACCACTTCGTGGAACGGCAGCATGATGTTGACGTCGTCGGGCTCGCGGCGCAGCCACGTCGAGAGCCGCGAAAGCACCTGCTGGCGCCGGGCGCGGAGGAAGTCGTTTTCGGCGTCCGCGCGCGGGAATCCCGTTTCCTTCACGATAACTCCATGATCCGGTGGCCCACCACGTTGCGGATCCGCGTGTCGCCGACGATCCGGTCGGGCACCGGCTCGCCGTGGGGGTGGATGTGGCCGTGCAGCAGCCACTTCGGGCGCAAGCGGTCGATCACCGCGTGCAGGCAGGAAAACCCGCGGTGCGGCGGGTCTTCGCGGTCGCCGAGGTCCAGCGGCGGCGAGTGCGTCAGCAGGATGTCGACGTCGCGGCCGTCGCGCCACCGCCGCAGCCGGGCGGTGCGCACCAGGCGCCGGGCCCGGCGCGCCTGCTGGCGCTGCGTCCACTGGTTCGGGCCGTCGTTGTAGCGGATCGACCCGCCGAGCCCGGCGATCCGGATCCCGGCGACGTCGACGACCCGGCCGTCGGCGTTGACGCCGCCCGCCGGGCCCGGCCAGACCGTCGGGAAACCGTCCTTCATGGACAGTCCGCCGTACCGCGTGTAGCCGGTCAGGTCCGGGTCGTGGTTGCCCGGCACGAACACGCACGGCGCGTCCAGGGCGCTGGCCAGGAAGGCCAGGTAGTCGTAGGGCAGGTCACCGGCGCCGATGACGAGGTCGACGGGGCGGGTGCGGACCGCGTCGGTCCACAACCGCTCGTCCACCTCGTCCGCGACCACCAGCGCTTTCGGCACGCCCCCAGGGTACGACGCCGGGCGCTACTTCATGCCGTGCGCGAACCCGGGGTCGGCGACGATGACGAAGGTGATGACGAAGATCCAGAGGAGGCTGAGCGCGAGCGCCCAGGCCTTGAGGTTGGACAGCATGCGAGGCATCACGTGTTCTCCGATTCCGGCGGGAAAGAAAGAGGGGACCTAGAGCCAGCCGTTCTTCCGGAATATTCGGTACAGCAACAGGCAGATCGCCAGGATCACGGTGATCACCAGCGGGTACCCGAACTTCCAGTGCAGTTCGGGCAGGTAGTCGAAGTTCATCCCGTAGATGCCGGCGATCATCGTCGGCACGGTGATGATCGCCGCCCACGACGTGATCTTGCGCATGTCGGTGTTCTGTTGCAGCGAGATCTTCGCGACCGTCGCGTCGACCAGGGTGGACAGCAGCTCGTCGAACGCCGCGACGCGCTCGGACACGGTCGTGAGGTGGTCGGCGACGTCGCGGAAGTAGGAGCGGACCTCGTCCGGCACCAGCCGCGTGTAGCCCTCGGCCAGCCGCTGGACCGGCGTCGCCAGCGGCATCACCGCCCGGCGCAGCTCCAGGACCTCCCGCTTCATCAGGTAGATCTGCTCGGCGCTGACCAGCGAGCGCGGCGCGAAGACCTGCGCCTCCATCACGTCGATGTCGTTCTCGATCCGGCCCGTGACGTCGAGGTAGTGGTCGACGACGTGGTCGGCGATCGCGTGCACGACCGCGGCCGGGCCGAGCTGCAGCCGCTCGGGGTCGTCGTCCAGCTCACGGCGCAGCCGGGCCAGCCCGGAGTGGTTGCCGTGCCGGACGGTGATGACGAAGTCGCGGCCGAGGAACACCATCAGCTCGCCGGTCTCGACGATCTCGTTGGCCGTAGTCGGCGACTCGTGCTCGACGTACCGGACGGTCTTGACCACGAGGAACAGCGTGTCGTCGTAGCGCTCCAGCTTGGGCCGCTGGTGCGCTTCGAGCGCGTCCTCGACGGCCAGCTCGTGCAGCCCGAACGTCTCCGCGATGCCCTGGATCTGGTCGGCGTCGGGCTCGTGCAGCCCGATCCAGACGAACCCCTCGTGGCGCTTGCGGACCTCTTTGATCGCCTCGATGTGCGTCCAGCGGCCGGGTACGCGCTTGCCGCCCACGTACACCGCGCAGTCCACGACGTACGCCGACAGCGGCACCGGGATCGGCCGGACGGGGACGCCTTTGGCCCGGCTGTTGCCGCGGCCGCGAAGGCCGCCGAGCGAAGGAATGGCAGGCATGAGGTCTCCTGGGCGTCGTGCGTGGTCGTGCGAGGACGACGGACCAGGCGGAACGGGGTCCGCCCGGCAACACCAGCGCTCCCGAAGCCGCGGAAGACCTACCAGGAAATGAGCCGGCCGGCCGGTGTGGTGGGAACGCTGGGACTACTAGGGAGCGGACTATCGCCACTACTCATCGGGGTTCCTCACCTCCTTCGGGCCAGGCGCGGTCGTGTGACGTGGAGAGTGGTGGGGCTCGCGTTGACGAGCGAACACCAATGGTTGAGGGTACTCCTCACTACGGATGCGTGTCGTACCAGGCTCACGCGGTGTTACGCGGACAGGAGAGACGAGTGCAGTTCGGGCGGTACTACGAGGAGTTCGAGGTCGGTGCGGTCTACAAGCACTGGCCGGGCAAAACGGTCACCGAGTACGACGACCACCTGTTCTGCCTGATCACGATGAACCACCACCCGCTGCACCTCGACGCGCACTACGCCGGCGAGACGACCGACTTCGGCAAGAACGTCGTCGTCGGGAACTACGTGTATTCGCTGCTGCTGGGCATGTCCGTGCCGGACGTCTCGGGCAAGGCGATCGCGAACCTCGAGGTCGAGTCCCTCAAGCACGTCAAACCCACCTTCCACGGCGACACCATCTACGGCGAGACCGAGGTGCTGGACAAGACGCCGTCGAAGTCGAAGGACGACCGCGGCGTCGTGTACGTCGAGACCCGCGGCTACAAGCAGGACGGCCTGATCGTGTGCACCTTCCGGCGGAAGGTCATGGTGCCGAAGCGCTCCTACGGGGAAGCCCGCGGCGGCGAGCAGCCGGGCCGGCCGACCCCGCACGAATGAGGCTCCGATGACGATCGAACTGGACCGGGTCAAGAACACACTGCGCACGTTCGCGGAAGTGGAAGCGCGCGGAGTGTCACCGTTGTACGACCACCTCGCGACGCAGGCGGCCGAGGACGACGACGTCGCGGGGCTGCTGACGGCCGCCCGCGACGGCGAAGCGCACGCGACGCTGCTGATGGCGACCGCGCACCGGCTCGTCCAGGCCGACCCCATCCACCCGCTCTCGCGGTACTACCCGTCGCTGGGCGGCTTCGACGGCGTCGACTCCGAGACGTGGCCGCTGTTCCGGTCGTTCCTGCTGGAGCGGGCGGACAAGGCGCGGGCGCTCATCTCGTCGCGCTACACCCAGACGAATGAAGTCCGCCGTGCCGCGCTGCTGTACCCGGCCGTGGCCCGGGCGGCGAAGGAAGCGGGCGGGAAGATCGCGCTGCTGGAGGTCGGCTGCAGCGCCGGCCTGCTGCTCGGCCTCGACCGCTTCGGCTACCGCTACCAGTGCGACGGCGGCGAGCAGCTGACGGCGGGCCCGGCCAAGGCCGCGGTCGGCCTGCACTGCGCGCTCGACCTGGCGCCGGGCGCGGTGGCGCCCAAGCTGCCCAAGAAGCTGGCGGTCCTGGCGCGGGCCGGGCTGGACCGGTCCCCGGTCGACCTCTCCGACGAGGACGAGCTGGCCTGGCTGGAGGCGTGCGTCTGGGCCGACCAGCCCGACCGCATCCGGCTGCTGCGCTCGGCGGCGGCCGAGCAGGCCAAGCACCGCCCGCCGCTGATCCGGGGCGACGGCGTCGACGACCTGTCCTCGGCGGCCGCGACGCTGCCCCTCGAGACGCCCCTGGTGGTCCTGACGAGCCACGTCCTGGCGTACTTCACGGCCGAGCGGCGGGCGGCCTTCGTCGACGCCCTGGCCGCGCTGGCGGCCTCCCGGCCCCTGTGGTGGGTGTCGGAGGAGTTCTACGGCGCCGCCCTGGAGGGTGTCCTCCCCGGTCGCGCGGAGCTGGCGGGCGCGGACGGCCTGGCGACGCTGGGCGTGGTCCGGTGGGACGAGGGCGAGGCCGTGGCCCACGCGCTGGCCCGCACCGCGCCCCACGGGCAGCGGATGACCTGGCTCCCGGCGTAGGGCGACGGACCGAGCGGTGCCCCGGAGATCCGTGCCCGGCGCGCCGGCTTGGCCGCCGGCGTAGATCGAACCGGCGGTTTTTGACCCCAACGCCGTCTTGCTCAGGCGCGTGGCAGGGCGTTCCAGTCGCGCAGCGTCACGTACAGGAGATCGACGAGCGCGCCGGCCGTGTCCATGTCCGAAAGGTCTGCCGCATCGGCCCAGCGGGCGTCCGTGGCGTCATCACCCGCGGTGAGCGTGCCGCCCGCGACGCGGCAGGCGTAGTCGTGGATTTCGTACGGCCCGCGGGTCACGGTGCCGACCAGTGTGCCGGGAATCACGTCGAGGCCCGTTTCCTCCCGCATCTCGCGGATCACGGCCGTTTCGTCCGATTCGCCCGGCTCGACTCGTCCGCCTGGCAGAGACCATTGGCCCGAACCGGGGTCGTTGGCCCGCCGGATGAGCAGCAATCGGCCCTGGTCGTCGTACGCGATCCCGCCGACGCAGCGGACAGTGGTGTCGGTGAGGCCCGTCATGTCCCGAAGGGTAGACGTGACCGACTTGAAAACCGATGTCCTGTACACGGAGAGTAGCCATACGGTACACTCCGGACGGCGTGCTGACCCAAGCGCGGGACTTTCCTCCCTCGCGCCCCTCCAGTGCGGTACAACGTAAAAAGTCAGTTTTTCGCTGTTGTCCGGTGTCACCGTAAGAGACGGGATTTGATCGCGGTGAACGTGAAGAAGATTGCGGGCCTCGCCGGTATCGCGTTGGTGCTGTTCTTCGTCATTGCCCAGCCCGGTCAGGCCGCGGGCCTTGTCGGAAACATCGTCGACTTCCTGCGCAGCTCGGCCGAATCGGTGATCACCTTCGTCAGCAACGTGTTCAAGGGCTGATCGGGGGCTACCCTCGAACCATGTTCGCGCCACGCGACCCCGACGAGTACCTCCTCGACACCGAGCGGCGGGTCATCCGGATCCGCCGCCACTGGGCGGTGCTGCTGTGGGACACCTTCGAGGCGGCGGCTCTGCTCGCCATCTGCGTCCTGGTGTCCTACCTGCTGCCACCGGCGCTTTACATCGGCCAGAACATCCTCTGGTACGTGGCGCTGATCGTGGTGCTGCGGTTCGCCTACGTGGTGATGGAGTGGTGGGTCGAACGGCTGGTGGTCACCGACAAGCGGTTCGTCATGACCACCGGGGTGTTCACGACCAAGGTGCTGATGATGCCCATCAGCAAGGTCACCGACCTCAGCTACGTGCGCACGGCCACCGGCCGGATGATGGGTTACGGCACGATGGTGGTCGAGTCCGCCGGCCAGATCCAGGCGCTCAACAAGATCGACTTCCTGCCGCGGCCGGAGGAGTTCTACGACACGATCTCCGAGCTGGTCTTCGGCGACAAGCAGAAGCAGGCCGAGCGCTTCTCGATGATCAAGGCCCAGCGGGCCGCCCGGGGCAAGAAGCCGGTCGGCTGACGCGCGCGGGGCGGTGCGGCTTGCCGGCCGTCGGCCGCCGCGCGAGTTCGGGCTGATCGGCGTCCTGTGGGCGGGGCGCGGCGGCCGGTCCGGAACCAGCCTGATCCCGGCGCGGGTGTGACCCAGCGCATCGTCGACAATGGACCCGATGCGCATCGACCTGCACGCCCATTCCACCGCTTCCGACGGCACCGACACGCCGGCCGGGCTCGTCGCCGCGGCCGCGAGAGCCGGGCTCGACGTCGTCGCGATCACCGACCACGACACCACGGCGGGCTGGGCCCCGGCCACCGAGGCCCTGCCGCCGGGCCTGACGCTCGTGCCCGGCGCCGAGCTGTCCACCGTCTCGACCGACCCTGAGACGGGCCGCCAGATCAGCGTCCACCTGCTGGCCTACCTCTTCGACCCGGCCGCCGAGGCCGTCGTCACCGAGCAGACCCGGCTGCGGATCGAACGCCGCACCCGGCTGCGCAAGATGGCCGAGCGGATGGCCGCCGACGGCCTGCCCATCGACGCCGACGAGATCTTCGGCCTGCTGCCCGAGGACTCGCCCGCCGGACGCCCGCACCTCGCGCAGGCACTGGTCCGCGCCGGGCTGGTCACGAGCGTCGACGAGGCCTTCGCCGAGTACCTGAACAGCCGCCGCGGCTACTACGTCGCCCGCCGCGACACCCCGGTCGAAGAGGCCATCGACATGATCGCCGCGGCCGGCGGGGTCACGGTCATCGCGCACCCCTTCGCGTTCAGCCGCGGCGCCACGATCAGTGAAGAGACCTTCGCCGGTCTCGCCGCGCACGGGCTCACCGGCGTCGAGGCCGACCACCCGAACCACGACCCGGCCACGCGCGCCCGCACGCGGGAGCTCGCCGGCGAGCTCGGCCTGCTGGTCACCGGCTCGAGCGACTACCACGGCACGAACAAGACCATCGCGCTCGGCGAATGCACCACCGACCCCGGGCAGCTGGAGGAACTCATGGCCCGCGCGACCGGGTTCCAGGTCGTGAAGGGCTGAGATGGCGATCGCCGACTTCTTCGACGCCAAGCTCTTCATGAGCGCGACGATCACCCTCGTCGTCATCATGGACCCGCCCGGCACGGTGCCGGTGTTCCTGAGCCTCGTCGGCCGCAAACCGCTCGCGACGCGCGCCCGCGCGGCCCGCCAAGCCGTCCTGGTGTCACTGCTCGTGATCAGCCTCTTCGCCGTCGCGGGCCAGGCGATCCTGGCCTACCTCGGCATCGGTATCCCCGCCCTGCAGGGCGCGGGCGGTCTGCTGCTCCTGCTCATCGCGCTGCAGCTGCTGACCGGCAATGGCCACGAGGCCGAAGCGGCCACCGAAGACGTCAACGTCGCCCTCGTGCCGCTCGGTACGCCGCTGCTGGCCGGGCCCGGCGCCATCGCCGCGACCATCGTGTTCGTCCGGCAGGCCGACGGCCACATCGGCGCGTACATCGCGCTGGCACTGGCGATCGTGATGACGCACTTCATCATCTACATCTGCATGCGCTACTCCGGCGTCGTCATCCGGCTGATCAAGGAAAGCGGCATCACGCTGCTGGCCAAGGTGGCCGGTCTGCTCCTCGCGGCCATCGCCGTCGAGCTCGTCGCGAACTCGGTGCGCGGCTTCATCGCCGGCGGCAACTGACCCCCGCCACTCGGGTTGTCCTGCCGGACAGGATCCGGCCCGTACGTTGACATCGTTGGCACGCCTCGCGCAGCCTGAATCTCAGCTCAGCGGTTGAAACGATTCAAACGCCTTGCGGAGGCCTCGATGAAGTGGCTCAGAGCAGTCCTGCCGGTCACGGTCCTGGTGGCGAGCGGCGTCGCCGCGGTGCCCGCCACGTCCGCCGTGGCGGCGCCGGGCTGGCAGAAGTACGTCGTCGCACCGACAAGCCGGGACGTCCGGCCGGTGCGCGTGCTGTCCACCACCGGCGACGTCAGCAACCCGAACGGCCTGCTCGGCCAGGGCGTCACGACGCTCAAACGGCAGGCACCCCCGCCGAAGCCGGCCTGGCCGGGCGGGACGACGGCGGCCGCGTCGTCGTTCCACGCGCCCAACAACGGCGGCAACGGCCAGCCGCGGACCTACGCTCCCGGCAACGCGGTCGACGGCAATACCGACACGTTCTGGAACGACGACACGATCGGCGCCTACCCGGACGTCCTGACGATCACCTCCGGCGCGCCCGTCGCGCTCCCCGGCGTCACCGTCCTGTCCAGTGTGGACGGTGTGCCGCAGGACTTCACGGTCGACGTCCTGGACGGCGGCGCCTGGCGCACCGCGGCGAAGGTCACCGGCAACACCGACGTGCAGCGCGCGGTGGCGTTCGACCGCGCGGTGACGACCGCGCAGGTCCGGATCACCGTGACGAAGGACCAGGCCACGCCGTCGGGCGAGTTCAGCCGGGTCACCGAGGTCTGGCCGGGCCTGGTCGCCGACCCGCCGACGCCGGTCGCGGTGCTCGACTTCGGCAAGGTCGTCTCGGGGTACCCGAAGATCTCGTTCGCGGGCGCGTCGGCGAACCACCCCGGCATCCGCGTGTCGACCTCGGAAACCCAGCAGTACCTGGGCGAACGCTCCGACTTCTCGCGTTCGGACTTCTCGAACGGGCCGGGCAGCGACCAGATCGCCGTGCCCGCGACGCCGACCGTCTGGCGTGACGCGATGGGCTGCCAGAGCGGCACGCAGGTGTGCGCGGACGGCCTGCGCGGCTTCCGCTACCTGCGGATCAGCCTCGACGCGCTCGCGTCCGACGCGCCGCTCACGCAGGCGTCCGGCGAGGTGCGGATCAACGGCGTCTCGCTCGACTTCACGCCGTTCCTCGGCACGCCGGACACCTACCGCGGCTGGTTCGAGTCGTCCGACGACGCCCTGAACCGCTACTGGTACAACGCTTCCTACACCAACGAGCTGGGCATGGACACGTTCCGGGCGTCCGATGTGGACCCCCGCGGCGCGTTCTCGCCGTCGCTCGACGGGAAGGTCGTGCTGCACGACGGCGCCAAGCGCGACCGGGACCCGTACGTCGGCGACGTCGCGATCTCCGGGCTGACCGAGTACCTGACGCACCAGGACGGCACGGCGGCGCGCAACGTGCTCGCCGACCTGGCCGACCACCAGCGCGCGGACGGCTGGATCCCGCCCGCGTCGATCAACGGCTACACGCTCCCGCTGTTCGACTACCCGCTCTGGTGGGTCACCGCGAGCTGGGACTACGTGCTCTACACGGGCGACACCGCGTACGCGTCGTCGTACTACGCGAAGCTCGTGAAGACGCTCGACGCGTGGTACCCGTCGGTCACCGACGCGCACGGGTTGCTCTCGAAGGGCCTCAACGGCACCGGCGGTTACGGCGACTACGCGTTCCTCCCGCGCACCGGCGAAGTGACGTACTACAACGCGTTGTACGTCCGGGCCCTTCAAGGCGCAGCCGGGCTCGCCAAGGCGACCGGGCACGCGGCCGACGCCGATCGGTGGCTTTCGCGCGCTTCAGGCGTCGCTTCCGCGGTGAACCAGTACCTGTGGGACCCGGCGGCGGGGGCGTACCTCGACTCGGCGACGGGCGCGGTGCGCCACGGCCAGGACGGCAACAGCCAGGCGATCGTCGCGGGTATCGCGTCGCCGGCGCAGTCGTCTACCGCCTTGGCCCGGCTGGCGGCCGGGGCGCTGCCGTACGGGAACCCGTTCATGGACAACGACACGCTGGTTTCGGACGGCACCAAGCGCGTGTACGCGTTCACCTCGTACCCGGAGCTGGTGGCCCGGTTCCAGACCGGGCAGGCGGCGTCCGCGATCGACCAGATCAAACGGATGTACGGCTGGATGACCAGTCACGACCCGGGCATCACGGACTGGGAGGGCATCGGCGACGGCGGTTCGCACTACGAGCAGGGCTACACGTCGGCGGCGCACGGCTGGTCCACCGGCGTCGTCCCGGCGCTGACGAACGAGCTGCTGGGCGTCTCGCCGACGTCACCGGGCTTCGCGACGTGGCAGGTTTCGCCGAAGCCGGGCACGGTCGCGTGGGCGCGTGGAGCGGTGCCGACGCCGAAGGGCGCGTTGTCGGCTTCGTGGACCCAACAGGGGCCGGTGTTCTCCCTGACGGTGACGGCGCCGCGCGGGACGTCCGGTTCGCTGGCGGTGCCGGCCGGGCGTGTGGTGCTGCTGGACGGCCACGTCGTCCGGACGGCCGCGGTGAACGGCACGGTGACGGTGGCCGCGACCGGCGGCACCCACTCGGTGCTGGTGGTCCGGTAGGTGGTGCGGTAGGAAAAGCCGTGAAGGCCTCCTTACCGGCTCTTATGGCCGGGAAGGAGGCCTTCACGGCTTTGCGCGGTGGTGCGGGCGCGGCGGCCGGTGCGGGTCCGGCGCGGAAAGTGTCGGTGGTGGTGCGTAGCGTGGGGAACCGTGAAGGAGCAGATGGGCTTCGATTTCGGTGTCGCGCAACCGGTCCGGCTGACGAAGGTGTCACCGGCGCGGCTGTCGACCTTCGACGACTGCCCGCGCCGGTACCAGTTGTCGTACCTGACGCGGCCGACGCCGCAGCGCACCGGGCCGTGGGCGCACAGCACGCTCGGCGCGGTGGTGCACAACGCGTTGCGGGCGCTGTTCGACCTGCCGGTGCTCAAGCGCGTGCCGCAGAAGGCCGTCGCGCTCGTCGCCGAGTACTGGAAGGACGCGGGGTTCGAGGACGCCGACCAGGCCGCGCGTTACCGGGCCCGCGCCAAGGGCTGGGTGGCGGAGTACGTCGAGGACAACGACGTCACGCACGACCCGGTCGGGCTCGAGCGCTGGGTGTCGGCGCCGGTCAACCCGGAGCCGGGGGAGCGGCCGTCGATGATCATCGAAGGCCGCGCGGACCGCATCGACCAGCGTGACGGCGAGCTGGTGGTCGTCGACTACAAGACGGGCCGCCGCGCGCCGGACGAGTACGAGGCGCGGGCGTCGCAGGCGCTGGCGCTGTACGCGGTGGCGTCGGCGCGGACGCTGCGCACCCCGTGCACCACGGTCGAGCTGCACCACCTCCCGAGCGGCACGATCGCGGCGGCCGAGCACACGCCCGAGAGCCTGCGCCGGCACCTGCAACGCGCCGAAGAGACCGCCGGGGACCTGAGGCTGGCCACGGATACCCTGAACGCGGGCGGCGACGAGGACGTGCTGTTCCCACCCCGCCCGGACCGCCGCTGCGCCTGGTGCGACTTCAGGCCGAGCTGCGCGGCGGGCCAGGACACGGCCCAGCAGGCGCAGCCCTGGGACCTGCTCGCGCCCTGAACAGGAGAGAAAGTGGCCTCACCGGACACCGAGGAACTGGCAACGGTCCCCCTGCCGACCCCGCGGCCGGACGACAAAACGACACCTCATCAGGTCGTTGCGGACCCGGCGGTCCCTCCGCGCGCGGCCGACGCGGAGGCGGCGCCCCGCGGACAGGTTGCGGAGCCGACTGCTTCGGCGCATGACGCGGAGACGGCGCCTCACCCGGTCGTCGACCTGGCGGAGGCGTCATCTGGCGTGAAGGCGGTGCCTCAGAGGCGGGTCGAAGAGCCGGCCCCGGACGCACCCGAGCTCGGTTCGGCCGGTGCGGTGGAGCACGCCGAGACAGATGCGGATGAAGCACCGTCGCAGGAGACCGTCGAGCAAGCCGCGGCGAAACCCGCGAAGCCGGGCGGCCGCTGGTGGCGCGGCCTGACCGGCTCACTGGCCGCGGGCCTCACGGTCCTGGCCGTCGGCGTGCTGGTGGTCGCGGGAGTCTGCCTGTACACGGACGCACCCGGCCCCGGCCCGGTGCTGCTGATCGGTCACCCCGTCGCCGCGGTGCTGGCGTTGCTGGCCCAGCGGGTCGCCGACCGCCGCAACGGCCTTCCCGCCGCGGGGGCCGGGATCGCCGTGGTCCTGTTCGTGGTCTCCGCGCTGACCCTCTTCTGGCTCACCTGACGAACCGGTTACTTCAAGGCGGTGAGGGTGTCGCCGCGTTCTTCCAGCAGGACCGGGCCGGCCGTGCCCAGGCGGACCGGGCCCGCGTAGCCGCGGCGGTCGACACCCACGGTGCGGATCGTGGAGCCGTCGTTCTCGTCCAGCACCGCCAGGCCGCCCTTGATCGGGACCACCAGCTGCCCCGCGAACGTCACTCCCGGGCCCATCGCGCTGCCCAGCGTCCAACGCGGGGACAAGTCGTCACGCGAGAGCGCCAGCACCTTCGAGCCGCTGAACCAGTACACGTTCGCCGCGGTCTGGGACGTCTGCTCGACGCCGCCCTGCGGGTCCGCGGCCAGGTCGGCCGCCGGGACGTCCAGGGGGTACGCCGCGCGCTGGGAGCCGTCGCCGTTGTAGATCACCAGGAGCTTCTGGTCCGGCAGGATCACCGCCGTCAGGTCGCCTGACATGGCGATCACGCGCGCCCGCTTGCCGGCCAGCACCGAGCTGAACGCCATCTGGGGCTCGTCGTCCTTCTCCGGCGCCGCCTTGTAGACGCTCAGGCGGTCCGCCGGGTCGCCGGGGCAGCGCTCGATGACGCCGACCTTGCCCGACGCCGCCGCGACCGTGCCGTACGTGCAGCCGGTGCGCGGCTGCTTGCCCGCGTTGACCAGCGCCGGGACCTGGCCGTACTCGGCGCTCTGCACCAGGTCGTCGCGCCAGGTGTCGAGCAGCTTCTTGCCGGTGGTGGTCACGTGCGAGCCGTCGCTGACCAGCCGGGTGCCCAGCTCGGCGTTGCCGTTGCGCTGGGCGGTGATCCGGCCGGTGCCCGGGTCGAGCTGCGTGACCTCACTGCAGTTCTCGGTCTTGTGGTAGACGGCGTTGACCCGCCCCCACGTCTCGTTGAGGGTGCACAAGGGCAGGTCACGCGTGTAGTGCCAGCGGATCTGCCCGGTCAGCGGGTCGCGGGCGGCGACCTCGCCGCCGTCCGCCGTGACGACGGAGTCGCCGACGGCCACCGGGATCGGCGTCGCGCCGCTGCGGGCGCTCCAGATCTCGGCCATCGAGCCGGGCACCGCGTTCGGCGCCGCGGGCAGCGGCGGTGGCGGGTCGGCCTTGGTCCGGTCGGTGCCTTCGCTGTCGCTGGTCGCGCTGATGACCAGCGCGACCGCGACGACGACCACCGCGAGCACGGCGGCGAGCACGCGGTCCCGGCCGCGGTTCCAGGGCGAACGACGTGCTTTGACACGCGGCGCGGGTGGAGCAGGTTCGACGTCGTCGAGGACGTCTTCGGAGCCGAAAGCGGCTTCCGAAGGCTGCTCCGGCTCTTCTTCGGGCAAAGAAGTAGCAGCCTTGTCCTCGTCGCTCACGTACCTGCTCCCCGCGCTAAAGCCTCAGTCTGCCGACGCAGGTGTATCAGAAGTCGCGGCCGGGCGGCGACGGCGGCGCCGCCGAGCCGGGCGTTCGGCGTTCTCGCCGGACTCCTTCTCCACCGCGCCGGCCGTCTCCGGGGCCGTGCCGCGGGTGCGGCGACGCGTCCGGGTGCGGCCTTCGGCGGCCTCGCCGGACTCGGTGCCGGACGTGGCGGCCGCGTTGTCGGTGCCCTCGCTCGTCTCACCCGTGCGCGCGGCACCGCGGGTCCGCTTGCGCGGGGTGCGGTTGCGCTTGCGCGGCGCTTCCTCGGCCGACGGCGACTCGGGGCCACCGGCGGAGGTGTTGCCGCGACCCTGGGGCTGGCCGCGCCCGCGACGCTTGCCGCCGAGGTCCTCTTCGACCTCGGCGCCCAGGCCGGCGCGGGTGCGCTTGGCCAGCGGCAGCCGGCCGGTGGTGCCCGCCGGGATGCCCAGGTCCTCGAACAGGTGCTTCGACGACGAGTACGTCTCGACCGGCTCCGGCTTCTCGAGGCCGAGGGTGTCCGAGATGAGCTTCCAGCGCGGCATCTCGTCCCAGTCGACGAGCGTGACGGCGACACCGGTGCGGCCCGCGCGGCCGGTGCGGCCGATGCGGTGGACGTAGGTCTTCTCGTCGTCCGGGCACTGGTAGTTGATCACGTGCGTGACGTCGTCGATGTCGATGCCGCGGGCGGCGACGTCGGTTGCGACCAGCACGTCGACCTTGCCGGAGCGGAACGCGCGCAGAGCCTGCTCGCGGGCGCCCTGGCCCAGGTCACCGTGCACGGCCGCGGCGGCGAAACCGCGCTCGACCAGGTCGTCGGCCACCTTCTGCGCGGTGCGCTTGGTGCGGCTGAAGATCATCGTGAGACCGCGGTCGGCCGCCTGCAGGATCCGGGCGATGACCTCGGGCTTGTCCATCGAGTGCGCCCGGTAGACGAACTGGGTGGTGCGCTCGTGGATCGCGCTCGCGTCGTTTTCCTCGGCGCGGATGTGCGTCGGCTGGTTCAGGAACGTGCGGGCCAGCGTGATGATCGGCCCCGGCATGGTGGCCGAGAACAGCATCGTCTGGCGCTTGTCCGGGACCATCCGCAGGATGCGCTCGATGTCGGGCAGGAAGCCCAGGTCGAGCATCTCGTCGGCCTCGTCGAGCACCAGCCCGCGGACCTTGCCGAGCACCAGGTGCTTCTGCTCCGCGAGGTCGAGCAGGCGCCCCGGGGTGCCGATCACGACGTCGATGCCCTTGCGGAGCGCCTCGATCTGCGGCTCGTACGGGCGGCCGCCGTAGATGGCCAGGGTGCGGATGCCGAGGTGCTTGCCGGCGCCCTTGAGGTCGTTGGCGACCTGGATGCACAGCTCGCGGGTCGGCACGACCACCAGCACCTGCGGGGTGCCGTCGCCCGGCACCTCGACGCGGTGCAGCAGCGGGACGCCGAAGCCCAGGGTCTTGCCCATGCCGGTGCGGGCCTGGCCGATGAGGTCGTCGCCGGCCATCGCCAGGGGCAGCGTGAGCTCCTGGATCGCGAAGGTCCGTTCGATGCCGACTTCGGCGAGTGCTTTGATGATCTCCGGCTTGACGCCGAAGGACGCGAAGGTCGGGGCCTCGGGCTCGACCTCGACGCCCGCCTGCAGCGGGTGCGAGGTGTCGAGCGCGGCCGGGCCGGTCTCGCTGTGTTCCAGCGCGACGGCGGGGGAGTTCTGTTCGGTTGTGGGATTTTCTGCGGTCAGGGTGATCGCCTCTCTCGTGACCAGCGCGCACAACCCTGAGTCCCGTTTCGACACTCGACCGGGAGTAAACCCTGGTCCCCAGCGCTGAAGTGAAGCGCGGAACCGGTCCGTCCCGGGAATGCCGGAAGAGGCGTGCACGCACATTGCAGTACGTCGGCGGGCCTCGTGGCCTGCCTGATCCCGACGCCTGTAGTGACGTGCGGAAGCTTCGATATCAAACGCAGTGTACCTGGTCAGCAGTTTTTCGACAGTACCCGGCACGCCGGAGGCAGTGGGATCGGTCTCGTCCCGACACGCCCGGGTGCTTCGGCGATACCCTGCTGCCGTGACCGACCCGAAAGAGATCACCGAAGGCGTCGTCGACCTTCTGGGTGTGATCGCCTACCTCGAGCTGTCCGCCTTCGACCGGTTGGCGGAAGACGCGCGCAGCGCGCCCACGCTGGCCGGGCGGGCCGCGCTGGCGGCCATGGCGGCCGCCGAGATCGGTCACTACGGCCTGCTGTCCGCGCACCTGGCCGCGCACGGCGTGGCGATCGAGGACGCGATGGCGCCGTTCCCGAAGCACATCGACGACTGGCACGCTTCGACCCCGCCGAAGTCGTGGCTGGAGTCGCTCGTCAAAGCCTACGTCGGCGACGGCCTCGCCGCCGATCTCTACCGGGAGATGGCCAGCTGGCTGGACCCCGAGACCAAGGACCTGGTGCTCACCGTGCTGGCCGACACCGGACACTCCGCCTTCGCCGAGCGCGAGGTGGCGGCCGGGATCGAAGCCGACCCCAAGACCCGCGACAAGCTCGCCCTGTGGGGGCGCCGCCTGCTCGGCGAAGCGCTCACGCAGGCCCAGTACGTCGTCGCCGAACGAGACGGCCTGGCCGAGCTCATCATCGGCGGTTCGGGCGACCTCTCCGGAATTGCGGCGCTCTTCCGACGGTTGCAACAGGGGCACACGAAGCGCATGCAGGCCCTCGGCCTGGGCTGACCCCGATGGAGTACCAGGACACGACGACGTGGCCGGGCGCGGACATGCGGCACCGCAACGACCCGGTTCGGTTAGCCTTGCCGAGCACATCCCTTTCGAATTTCCAGCGGAGGTCCCACGTGGAGGTCAAGATCGGCATCAAGGACACCCCGCGCGAGCTGGTGGTGTCCAGTGGCCAGTCTCCCGACGAGGTGGAGAAGCTGGTCGCCGAAGCCCTGACGGCCGGTGACGGGCTCTTCCGCCTCAGCGACGAGAAGGGCCGGAAGTACATCGTGCCCTCCGATCGCATCGCCTACGTCGAGATCGCGCCGTCCGACACCCGCAAGGTCGGCTTCGGCGTCGGCGACTGACATCACACCGCGGTAACCGCCAGGTCTCAGCTCGCTCTCAGCCCCGACCGTCACCCTGCTCCGGCAGGGATTCGACGGGGTGAACGAGAGATGAGGTGGACGGCGTCTTCGCGGTACCAACGGCTCCGGTACGGAGCCGCGAACACCAGCCCACGGCCGGTCCCGCTCCCCGGAGCGGACCGGCCGTCCGGCTGACCGGGATCGATGTGGCCCGCGGGCTCGCGGTGCTCGGGATGTACGCGGTGCACCTCGGGCCGAACCCGCTCGACGGCGGCAGCGCCGTCTGGTTCAAGCCCTTCGAAGGCCATTCCGCCGCGCTCTTCGCGGTGCTCGCCGGGGTCTCGATCGCGCTGATGTCCGGCGGGCGGCGGCCCAGACAGGGCCGGGCTCGCACACGCGTCGCGCTCCGGCTGGCGACCCGGGCCCCGCTGCTGGTCGCGCTGGGGCTCCTGCTGAGCGGGCTGGGCACCGGCTACATGGTCATCCTCGCCTACTACGGCGCCTGTTTCCTGCTCGCGATCCCGTGGCTGCGCTGCCGGGCGCGCACGCTCGCCGTCGCCGCCCTGGTCACGGCCGTGGTGATGCCGCTGGTGTCCTTCGCGCTCCGCTCCGCCTTCGCGCCGCGCGACCTGGTCTTCGAGGCGCCGGACGTCGCGTGGGGCGACTTCGCGACCTGGCACGGCCTCGGGCGCGCGGCCGGCGTGCTGCTGCTGACCGGGACGTTCCCGGCGGTCACGCTCATGGCGTACCTCTTCGCCGGGATGGCGATCGGACGCCTCGACCTGCGCTCCCCGGCGATCGCTCGCCGGCTGTGCTTCGGCGGCGCGGCGCTGGCTGCGGGCGCGTACGCCGTCTCGTGGGTCGCGACGCGCGTCTTCGGCGGCCTCGACGCCGTCCACCGGGCCCTGGAACCGGCGGCGGCGAGCTACGGCATGAGCCCGGAAACGCTGCTGCACCTCGACGAGTCCTGGATCCACGGCACCCCGCCGACCACGACGTGGGCCTGGGAGCTCCTGCCGAGCGGCGCGTCGTGCACGCCGTTCGACCTGCTGGTGTCGATCGGCCTCGCGGCGTCGGTGATCGGCGGCTGCCTGCTGCTCGAACCGCGCTTCGAGCGGCTCCTGCGTCCGCTGGCCGATCTCGGCGGCCGCGCGCTTTCCGCGTACGCGCTGCACTTCGTGGCGATCTGGCTCATCTGGGACAGCGCCGACGACGGCCCGGACGTGTTCGCCCTCACCCATTTCGTGGCCTTCTCGGCGGTCGCGCTCATCACCTCGGTGGCCTGGCGTCGCCGGATCGGGCGCGGCCCGCTCGAATGGGCGATGGCACGGCTGTCGCGGTGGCCGGACCGGCTGCCCGACGCGTACCTCCCGGCCGGTCGCTAGGTTCACCGGATCGGTGCGCTTTGCTTGGTGTGTCGGGGTTTCGGCGCTTAACTTCGTCGGCGATCCGGCGCCACGGGGCCCGGACCGACACCCCCACCGGAGCAAGTCGATGACCACAGCCGAGCCCACGACGACCGCCGTGGCGGACCTCGTGCGGAGCACCCTGGCGACGCACAAGTCGCTGTTCCTCGCCACCTCGGGCAGCGACGGGCCGTGGGTCGGCGGCGTCTACTTCGCCGAGGACGGCCCGTTCACGCTGAACCTGGTGCTGGAACGCCGCGGCCGGACGCTCGCCGCGATCCGCGAGAACCCGGTGGTCTCGCTGGTCGTGTCGACCGGCTCGCCGATGCAGCCGTTCCTGCAGGCCCAGGCGCTGGCCGAGGTCGTCGGCGGCGAGGACGACACGCAGGTGCGGGAGACGCTGGTGGCGAAGGTCCCGGAGGCGGCGCCGTTCCTGGACGCGCCCGTGGTGGCGGTCCGGCTGAGCGTCCGGGGCTGGCGCGCCACGGACATCGCGAACGGCTGGCTCCCGGGCCGCGAGCTGCCGGGCCCCCGCACCCCCTGAGCCGTACCGGCACGGCCACCGCGCGGGTGGCCGAGCCGGTTCCTGCCGCTCCACCCGCGGCGGCGCTTCCGGGCGAGCGTCGCCGTGGGTGGAGCGAAAGTCCGTGAAGGCCTCCTTGAGGGACTTAGAGTCCCGGAAGGGGGCCTTCACGGACTTCTGGGCGAGCTCAGGCGTTGAGTTCTTCCAGCGTCGTCGGCACGTGGAACGGCGGCGTGCTCGTGCCCGTGATCCGGTAGCGGCCCCACGGGTCCGGGTCCGACAGCTCGCCCGTCGCCGAATGCTCGCCCGCGTGGATCTCGACGGCCTTCTTCTTGCCGCCGGCGAGGCGAGACAGCTCTTCGTGCACCGCCACCCGGCCGTACCAGCGGTAGAAGCCGTCGATCGGCTGGAAGTACCCGCGCAGTTCCACCTGGGCCGTCAGCGAAACGCCGTCGACCACCAGGGTCGCTTCGCCGCTGTAGCCGTCTTCGTCGTGGTCGCTCATGAGGTTTCCTCCACGGGGTCGGCGCGGCCCAGCTGGACCACCTTGTTCGCTTCCAGCGGCTGGTTCGGGTCGATGACGACGCCGTGCTGGCGGCTCAGCCCGTCGATGGCCGCCCAGATGATCTGGGTCAGGTACTCGACGACCGCGTCGCGGCCCATCGAGCGGCGGTCCAGCCACCACTCGCCGGTGTTCTGGACCATGCCGACGATGCCGTGCGCCCACGGCTCGGCCGCGCCGGAGTCCATGTTGAACATCCGCATGTAGTCGCCGAGCAGCGCGGTCAGCGCCGTCGCGATCAGTTCCTTGTCCTCGGCCACGACGTCGGAGCTGACCGGCTTCTCCGGACGTCCGTGCGCGAGCAGCCGGTACAGGTTCGGGTGCTCCTCGATCACGGTGAAGAACGCGTCGAGGGCCATCCGGATCCGCGGCACCGGCGCGAGCTCGGCGTTGATCGCCGGGATCAGCCGCTCGAAGAGGATCTCCGTGCCGCGCTGCCCGAGGGCGACGTAGAGGTCGGCCTTGTCGTCGAAGTGCCGGTACAGCACGGGTTTCGTGACGCCCGCTTCGGCGGCGACGTCCTCCATGCCGAGGTCCGGGCCGTGCGTGTCGAGCGCGCGCAACGCGGCTTCGACGAACTCCTTGCGCCGCGCGATCCGGTGCTTGCGCCAGCGGTCCCGGCGGGCGTCGCCGGTCGCCTCCTCGTCGCGCGACGAAGGCTCGGACGACTTGCCGGAGCGCTTGACACGTTCGATCACGAGAGGGATGCTACCAGAGGTAACTGTTACCTCAAGTTACATGTTTCGGAAGGGGTTGTCGGCAATGACGCGGACGCTGAAGGAACCGGATCGCGACAAGACCGCGGAGCGGCTGCTCAAGTCGTCGGCGAACAAGTTCTACGACCCCGACGTCGACATCGACTGGACCGCGCCGCTGGTCGAGGGCAAGCGGTTCATTCCGGACGAGCGCTCCTCGCTCTACGGCACCGAACTCTGGGACAAACTGACGCCGGAGCAGCGCATCGAGCTCGGCAAGCACGAGGTCGCCAGCGTCGCCACCACCGGGCTGTGGTTCGAAATCCTCCTGATGCAGATGCTGCTCAAGGAGGTCTACGAGCAGGACCCGACGTCCGCGCACGCGCAGTTCGCGCTCACCGAGATCGCCGACGAATGCCGGCACTCGACGATGTTCGCGCGGATGGCGTCGCGGATCGGCTGCCCCGCCTACGGCCCGGTGCCGTGGCTGCGGAAGCTCGCGAAGCTGATGCCGACGATCTCCTACGGCCCGGCGCGCTACGGCGCGATCCTGGTCGCCGAGGAGGTGCTCGACCGGCTGCAGCGCGAGCAGATGAACGACGACGGCATCCAGCCGCTGGTCCGGATGGTCAACCGGATCCACGTGCTGGAGGAGGCGCGGCACGTCACCTTCGCCCGCGAAGAGGTCACCCGCGGCATGGCGAAGCTGTCGAAGGCCGAGATCGGCTACCAGCAGTTCATCATCGCGCTCATCTCGTACTTCGTGACGCGGGCGTTCATCAACCCGAACGTCTACAAGGCGGTCGGCATCCGGCCGCGCGACGGCGTCGAAGCGGCGCTGAACAACCCGCACTGGCAGGGCACGATCGCCTGGGCCGGCGAGAAGATCATGCCGTTCCTCGAGGAGTCGGGCCTGGTCGGCTTGCCCGGCAAGTACTTCTGGCGCAAGTCCTTCCTGCTCCCGGCGGGCCGGTGACCACCACCGCGTCGCGGCTGCGCGACCCGTCGATCGCGCACCGGTTCGTCGCGAGTGACGGCGCCGCGCTGCACGTCGAGCTGTCCGGGCCCGCAGACTCGGCCGTGACGCTGGTGCTGGTGCACGGCTGGACGCAGGACCACCGGACGTGGGACTTCGTGCTGCCGCACCTCGACCCCGGCGTGCGCGTGCTGCGTTACGACCTGCGCGGCCACGGCGGTTCGGCGCACGCGCGCCCGGGCTCGGCGTCGATCGCCCGGCTCGCCGACGACCTCGCCGAGGTGATCGCCGACCGCGCCCCGGACGGCCCGCTCGTGCTCGCCGGGCACTCGATGGGCGGCATGACGCTGATGGTGCTCGCCGAACGGCACCCCGCGCTGGTCGCGTCGCGGCTCGCGGGGGCGGCGTTCGTGGCGACGTCGTCGGGGGACATGGACCGGCTGACGCTCGGGTTCCCGGGCCTGGTCGGCCGGGGCGTCACGCGCTTCGAGCCGCGGCTGGCCCGCCTGCTGGCCGGCTTGCGGTCGGACACGCTGCGCCTGCGGCCGGGGATGGTCCGGTCCGGCTCGCGTCGCTTGGTCTTCGGCGACCGGCCGGGCCGCGCGCAGGTGGACAGCGTCGTCGAGCAGCTGCTGTGCGCCCACCCGGCGAGCGCCGGGCTGTTCCTGGAAGCGATCGCGTCCCACCGCGGCGTCGGCGGCCTGGGCGCGCTCTGCGACGTCCCGTCGGTGGTGCTGGCGGGGGAGAAGGACCGGCTGTGCCCGCTGGCGCACGCGAAGGTGATCGCGGACGAGCTGCCGCACGCGGAGTTCGTCCGCTACCCGGGAGCCGGCCACATGCTGCCGCAGGAACGCCCCTACGAAGTGGCCCGCCGCATCTCGGCCCTGGTCCGCACGGCCGCCCCTCGTTGACACGCCGTAAACAATGCATCTTTCCTAGGGAAAGTTCCGCTTTCGGGGGTCGAAAACGGAACTTTCCCTAGGAAAGATGCGTCCTCAGGAGTCTTTGAGCGGGAAGCCGCCGCCGATGCCTCGCCAGGCGAGGTTGGCCGTCAGGGCGACCGCCTCCTCCTGGCTCATCGACTGGTGGTGCTGCAGCCAGAACCGGGCGCTGACCTGGCTCATCCCGACCAGCCCGACCGCCAGCAGCCGCGCCTTGTCCTCGTCGAGGCCGGCGTCCGCCGTGATCGTGTCCGTGATCGCGTCCACGCTCGCCGACGTCGCGCGGTCCACCGCTTCCTGGACCGCCGGCTCGCCGCGCAGGTCGGACTCGAACACCATGCGGAACGCGCCCGCGTCGCTGCTCACGAAGTCGAAGAACGCGCCGACCGTGGCCGGGACGCGCTGCTTGTTCTCCGTCGTCGAGTCCAGCGCCGCCTGCACGCGCCTGACCAGCTCGTCGACATGGCTTTCGAGCAGCGCGATGTACAGGTCGAGCTTGCCGGGGAAGTGCTGGTAGAGCACCGGCTTGCTGACGCCCGCGACCTCGGCGATCTCGTCCATGGCGGCGGCGTGGTAGCCGTTCTCGGCGAAGACCCGCTGCGCCGCGGCGAGGAGCTGGGCCCGGCGCTCGGTCCGGGGCAAGCGCACCCCTCGTTGCTGCAACCGCGTCATCTCCGTCATGCTCTTCCTCCCGTCTTCGCCACCTTCGACGGGCGGGGTCGCCACCGCGTGAAGTCGACCTGAAGATTACTCGCCGGTACGCGTGCTGTGCCAAGTGTCGGGCATCCTGGAGCCGTGAAGACCTCCGCCCACGGCCCGGGAGACGTCGGCGCGGCCCGGCCGCCGGTGACCCACGTGCCCCTCTCCACCAGGGCTTTGCCGTCGCTCGAACCGGTGCTGCCGCCCTGGCCGGCGACGTTCGAAGAGGTCGGCACCGCCCGCCTCCAGGTGCGCCGCACGCCGGGCCCGGACGGCGTGCCGGCCGTCTACCTCCACGGCCTCGGCGGTTCGTCGACGAACTGGACCGACCTGGCGGCACTGCTCGCCCCGGTCGCCGGGGGCACCGCGCCGGATCTGCCGGGCTTCGGCTCCTCAGAGCCCGAGGCCGGGTTCGACTTCAGCCTCGAAGCGCACGCCGAGGTCGTCGCGCGGCACATCCGCGACGTCGGCGCTCCGGTCCACCTGCTCGGCAACTCGATGGGCGGCGCCATCGCGCTGATCGTGGCCGCGCGGCACCCGGAGCTCGTCAAGACGCTGACGCTCATCTCGCCCGCGATGCCCGACCGGCGCCCCGACCCGCGGCGGCTGTCGGACCCGCGGATGGCGTTCGCGTACCTGCCGCTGGTCGGCGCGCGGGCGCGCGCCCAGCTCGCCGCGCTCGGCCCGCGGGAACGCGCCGCGCAGGTCATCAAGCTGTGCTTCGCGGACCCGTCGAGGTTCCCGGAGAGCCGGCTCGACGAGCTGACCGAGGAGCACGGCGCCCGCGCGGCCTTCGCCTGGGCCGCGCCGGCGATGGCGCGCAGCACGTTCGGCATCTTCCGGGCCTGGTCGGCGGTCGGGAAGGCGTCCCTGTGGGCGCTCGCGCCGTTGGTGAAGGTGCCGACGCTGGTCGTCTGGGGTCGCGAGGACCGCGTCATCTCGGTGCGACGCGCCATGCGGACCGCCCGCGCGATCCCGCGGGCCCGGTTGCTGGTGCTCCCGCGCACCGGCCACGTGGCGCAGATGGAGCGTCCGATCGTCGTCGCGAAGGCGGTCCTCGGCATGTGGGAGCACGTCGAAGCCGGAAATTGGTAGCCCGATCGGGCGACAACTGATCGCTGCGTGATCCGCCAGTCGCCGAGGGCGCCGCTTCGGCGCTGTGGCACCCTGGTGCGGTGGACCGGGTGAAGCAGGACGCGCGAGGTGATGATCGGCGGGCTCCCCACCGCGCGTCGGCCCGCCGGCCCGCGCAAGGCGCCCCGGAGCCCGAAGAGCCGCCGCGCACCGGGCAGTACCGCCCGTCGAAGGCGCCGGCCCAGCGCGTCAGCGAGGACCGCTACCGCCCGGGCGGGCGCCGGACCTCCGCCGAGCCGCTGAGCGCTTCCTGGAAGCCGCACGTGGAGGCGCGGGAGGCCAAGCAGGCCGAAGAGCCCCCGAAGACCGCCTTCGCCAAGCTCACCAAGACCTACGGCTGGCGCGTCTACGCGCTGCCGATCCTCGTAGTGCTGACCGTGCTCGTCGTCGTCAACACCGCGAACAGCCCGGCCGAGCCGATCGCCGAGCAGGGCGCCGGTTCCGGGATCGAGTCGGCGGGCGGCGACACGTCCGGTGGCTCCATCGACGGCGCCGACGGCCAGGGCATCCCGGAGAACCCGGCGACGCCGGTCGACCTCAAGGTGCCGACCGCGGACCTCCCCGAGGGCAGCCCCTTCACCCAGGCCGGCGCGGGCGCGTGGCACACCGTGCCCGGCAGCGGCCCGAAGGTCGGCTCCGGGAAGCTGTACACCTACACCGTCGACGTCGAGGACGGCATCGACCCGGCCAGCTACGCCGGTGACGACGCCTTCGCCACGGCGGTCCAGGGCACGCTGTCGGATCCCAAGAGCTGGACGTGGGACGGCAAGGTCGCCTTCCAGCGGGTGGACGCGAACTTCCCGAACCCGTCGTTCAAGGTGAGCCTCACCACGCCGGAGACGACGCACCGGGCGGACGCCTGCGGGTTCCAGATCAAGTTCGAGGCGTCCTGCTACCGCAAGAGCATGGGCCGCGTCCTGATCAACCTGGCCCGCTGGGTGCGCGGCGCGAAGGCCTACGGCGCCGACATGACCGGCTACCGGCAATACGCCATCAACCACGAGGTCGGGCACGCCCTGGGCAACCAGCACGTCGGCTGCGGCGGCAACAACCAGCCCGCGCCGGTGATGATGCAGCAGTCCTTCGGCGTCAACGACGACTACGTCTCGATGCTCAACGACATCCCCGGCGGCGACAAGGGCAAGGTCGCCAAGGACGGTCTGATCTGCAAGACCAACTCCTGGCCGAACCCCACGCCGTGACATCCGGGGCTCGCCCCGGGCCGAGGGCTCCGTCACCCGGAACCCGTGAACGCTGCGGTAGCCGTCCCACGATCCGGACCTGGGAAGGTCTGTTTGCCTACGCGCGTTGTGCATAGTGGGATGGACGCGATCCGCGCGAGATGGAGGACCCGATGTCAGCACTGCCGCCGCTCGTCGAGCCGGCTGCCGAGCTCACCAAGGAAGAGGTGGCTCGTTACAGCCGTCACCTGATCATCCCGGACGTCGGGGTGACCGGGCAGAAGCGGCTGAAGAACGCGAAGGTCCTGGTCATCGGCGCCGGCGGCCTCGGCAGCCCGGCGCTGCTGTACCTGGCCGCGGCCGGCGTCGGCTCGCTCGGCATCGTCGACTTCGACGTCGTCGACGAGTCGAACCTGCAGCGCCAGGTCATCCACGGCCAGTCCGACGTCGGCAAGCTCAAGGCCGCGTCCGCCCAGGAGTCGATCGCCGAGATCAACCCGCTGGTCCGGGTGTACCTGCACACCGAGCGGCTGGACTCGTCGAACGCGCTGGAGATCTTCGAGCAGTACGACCTGATCGTCGACGGCACGGACAACTTCGCCACGCGCTACCTGGTGAACGACGCCGCGGTGCTGCTGGGCAAGCCGTACGTCTGGGGCTCGATCTTCCGGTTCGAGGGCCAGGTCAGCGTGTTCTGGGAGGACGCGCCGAACGGCAGGGGCCTCAACTACCGCGACCTCTACCCGGAGCCGCCGCCCCCGGGCATGGTCCCGTCGTGCGCCGAGGGTGGCGTGCTGGGCGTGCTGTGCGCGTCCATCGGCTCGATCATGGTGACCGAGGCGATCAAGCTCATCACCGGCATCGGCGAGCCGCTGCTCGGGCGGCTCATCAGCTACGACGCGCTGGAGATGAAGTACCGCGAGGTCAAGATCCGCAAGGACCCGGAGACCCCGAAGATCACCGAGCTGATCGACTACGAGGCGTTCTGCGGTGTGGTGTCGGACGAGGCCGCGTCGGCGGCGTCCGGCAGCACCATCACGCCGGCGGAGCTCAAGGCCAAGTTCGACAGCGGCGAGAACTTCGCCCTGATCGACGTCCGCGAGCCGCACGAGTACGAGATCGTCAACATCAAGGGCGCGACGCTGATCCCGAAGGACCGCATCCTCTCGGGCGAGGCGCTGGCCGAGCTCCCGCAGGACAAGCCGATCGTCCTGCACTGCAAGTCGGGCGCCCGCTCGGCGGAGGCCCTGGCGGCCCTGCACGCAGCCGGCTTCAAGGACGCGACGCACCTCGGCGGCGGCGTGCTGGCCTGGGCCAAGCAGATCGACCCGAGCCTGCCGACCTACTGACAGTGGTTGTCCGTGAAGGCCACCTTGAGGGACCCAGAGTCCCTCAAGGTGGCCTTCACGGCGTTTCGGCCCGGTTCTCACCGTGCGCTCAAAACGGTGTGTGACCAGCGCGTCTTCTCGATCGTGGACCACCCGGCCGGGTACCGTCGGGACTTGTGCGGTCAACCCTCGAACGCCCTCCCGGCCACGTCTGCTCGGCCTTCGGCGGGCTTGCCGACGGCGGCGAACCGATGCCGGACTCGGCGGCGTGGCGCTGCGGCGATCTGGTGCTCAAACCGGTCACCGACAAGGCCCGGACCCTGTGGACCGCCCGCGCGCTCGACTACGTCGACGAGCCGGGCCTGCGGGTCGCGAAGCCGGTGCGGTCCACCGACGGCCGGTGGATCGTCGGCGGCTGGACGGCGTCGCGGTTCGTCGCCGGCTCGGCCGAGCACCGCGGTGACGCGGCGGTGCTGGCCGCGGTGAAGCTGCACCGGGCGACCGTCGGGCTGCCGCGGCCGGACTTCATCGCCGCCCGCAAGGACGTCGACGCCGTCGCCGACCGGGTCGCCTGGGAAGAGCTCGAGGTTCCCCTGGACGAGACCAAGGGCGGCCGCTGGTTCGAGGTCCTGGCCGGCGCGCGCCGGCCGATCAAGCTGCCGTCCCAGGTCGCGCACGGCGAGCTGCTGGCGGGCCTGCTCTTCGACGGCGACGCAACACCGGGCTTGGTCGACTTCGTCCCGTACTACCGCCCGGGCGAGTACGGCGCCGCGATCGTCGCGGTCGACGCGCTGGCCTGGGGCGGCGCGACCCGCGAGCTGGTCGAACGCTGGGCCCACCTGCCGGAGTGGCCGCAGCTGCTGCTGCGCGCGGTGCTGTTCCGCCTGGCGGCGAACGCGTTGAACCCGAGGTCGACGCGGGCGGCGTTGGACGGCCTTCGCGTGGCGGCCCGCGAGGTCAGCGGCGTGCTCTAACCTGGACGCATGATCGCTCTTCGAAAGGGCCATGCCGCGTAGCCGGCCTTCGAGCCTGCGCCGGGCTCATCGCATCGAGGCGGCCACGCCGCCGATCCGGGTTCCGCACCTTTCCCGCCGCGCCGCGCGTGAGCTCGCGTTCGCCGAGGTGGACGCCGGGTTCGGCCCGGGTAGCACCGCCGAACTACTGCTCGCCTGGGATCGTGGCACCCGCTCGCCGGACGTGCTGTCGGTGTCGGACGTGTGCCCCTGCTCGGAGTGCGACCCGGTGGGCGCGCGGCGGGACCTGGCCGGGCTTCTCCAGAAGCTGCCACGCCGGGAGCGCGCGCTGGTGAGGGCGGTGCTCTCCCTCGCGGACCGCCGGTTCGCGCGCCGCACGCCGTCCGATCCGCTCAGCCGGTCGCCGTGGTGGTTCGAGCGGCGCTTCCTCGAACAGGACGGCTGGGGCAGGCGCTGAACACCGCACGCCCGGAGTGGCGCCGGTCACGCACCTCACCGCCGGGGGCGCGTGAGTCGCGCCGCAATGTCAACTGCCGGAAACATTCGGTCGATTCCGAGTAACACGGCCTCCTTAGCGTCGGGGCATCCCGAACGACGCCGGAGGTGCACGTGCCGCAGGTCGACACGCACTGCCCGTACTGCGCGCTGCAGTGCGGCATGCGCCTCGAGGGCGTCCGCGTCACGCCGCGGGACTTCCCGGTCAACGCCGGCGGCCTGTGCCAGAAGGGCTGGACGGCCGGCGAACTCCTGACGTCGCCGAGGCGGCTGACCAGTCCGATGGTCCGTGTCGACGGCGTGCTCGAGCCGGTCGGCTGGGACTTCGCTCTCGACTTCGTCGCGCGGAAGCTGGGGGAACTCCGGGAAGCACACGGCCCGGACGCCGTCGCGGTCTTCGGCGGCGGTGGGCTGACCAACGAAAAGGCCTACCTGCTCGGCAAGTTCGCCCGCGTCGCGCTCGGCACCTCGCAGATCGACTACAACGGCCGGTTCTGCATGTCCTCGGCCGCCGCCGCGGGGATCAAGGCCTTCGGCGCCGACCGCGGGATGCCGTTCCCCGTCACCGATCTGGCCGGCGCCGACGTCGTGCTGCTCGCCGGGGCGAACCCGGCCGAAACGATGCCGCCGTTCACCCAGCACCTGCGCGGTGCCGACGTGATCGTCGTCGACCCGCGGCGGACGCCGACCGCCGAGCTCGCCGGCTTGCACCTCGCTCCCGCGCCCGGCACCGATCTCGCGCTGGCGCTGGGCATCCTGCACGCCGTCGTCGCCGACGGTCACCTGAACCAGTCCTATGTGGACGCGCGGACGAGCGGCTTCGCGCAGATGTGGCGGATCGCCGCGTCCTGGTGGCCGGAACGCGCCGAGCAGGTCACCGGCGTTCCGGCCGCCGACATGCGGCTGGCCGCCGCGAAGCTCGCCAACGCGCGCAACGTCTACATCCTCACCGCCCGCGGCACCGAGCAGCACGCCACGGGCACCGCGACCGTCGGCGGCTGGATCAACCTCGCCCTCTCGCTGGGCCTGCCGGGCCGGAAAGGTTCCGGCTTCGGCTGTCTCACCGGCCAGGGCAACGGCCAGGGCGGCCGCGAGCACGGCCAGAAAGCCGACCAGCTGCCCGGCTACCGCAAGCTCGACGACCCGGCCGCCCGCGAGTACGTCGCCGGAGTGTGGGGCGTCGACGCCGACTCGCTGCCCGGACCCGGGCGTTCGGCGTCCGAACTGCTCGAAGCGCTCGGTCAGGAGGGCGGGCCGAAGGCGCTGATGGTGTTCGGCAGCAACGTCGTCGTCTCGGCGCCGCGCTCCCAGCGGGTCCAAGATCGACTGTCCGCCCTGGACCTCCTGGTGGTCGCGGACTTCGTGCTGTCCGAGACGGCGGCGCTCGCCGACGTTGTCCTCCCGGTCACCCAATGGGCCGAAGAAGACGGCACCCTCACCAACTTGGAGGGCCGGATCCTGCTGCGACGCAGAGCCATCGATCCACCGCCGGGCGTGCGGTCCGATTTGGACGTCCTCAACGGACTCGCCCGTCGGCTCGGCCAACCCGAAGGGCGTTTCCCGGCCGACGCCGAGACGGTGTTCGAGGAGTTGCGGATCGCGTCCAAGGGCGGCATCGCCGACTACTCGGGTGTCAGCTACGACCGGCTGCGCGCCGGCGAGGCGCTGCACTGGCCGGTGCCGGCCGACGACCACCCCGGCACGCCGCGGATGTTCCTCGACGGCTTCGCCCACCCGGACGGCCGCGCGCGGTTCGTGCCGGTCGAGCACACCGGCCCGGCCGAACTGCCGGACGACGAGTTCCCGCTGCAGGCCACCACCGGCCGCGTGCTGCAGCACTACCAGTCGGGCGCGCAGACCCGCTTGATCGGTGAGCTGAACGACGTCGTGCCGGAGGCGTTCGTCGAGGTGCACCCGGACACCGCCAAGCGCGCCGGGCTCGAAGAAGGCGACCACGCGCGGATCCGCTCCCGTCGCGGCGAGATGACGGCGAAGGTGCGGTTCGCGCAGACGCTGCGGCCCGACCTGGTCTTCGTGCCGTTCCACTTCCCCGGCGCGCAGCGCGCGAACCTGTTCACCAACCCGGCGCTCGACCCGGTCAGCCGGATGCCGGAGTTCAAGGTGTGCGCCGTCGCCCTGTCCGCTGTGGACGGTGTGGCATGAGCGCCCGGGACGTCGTGATCGTCGGGTACGGCATGGCCGGGGCCCGGCTGGCCGACGAGATCCGCCGCCGCGACCCGGCCGCCGAGCGTGTCCGGCTGACCGTGCTCGGCGCCGAGAAGCACGCGGCCTACAACCGGGTGCTGCTCTCGGCCGTCGTCGCGGGCGGGATGAGCCCGGCGAGCGTCCGGCTGCACGACGACGAGTGGGCTGCGCGCGTGAACGTCGACCTCCGCCTCGGCACGGAAGCCGTGCGGATCGACCGCGGGAAGCGCTGCGTCGAGCTGGCCGACGGGTCCACTGTGGACTATGACGCCCTGGTGCTCGCCACCGGCGCCAACCCGTGGATCCCGCCGGTCGAAGGCCTCGGACCCGGTGTGGTCACCTTCAGGACGCTCGACGACTGCGCCAGGATCCTCGACGCCGCCCGCTTCGGCGCGCCGGTCGCGGTGCTCGGCGGCGGGCTGCTCGGGCTTGAAGCCGCGCGCGGCCTGGCCGGGCGCGGCAACCAGGTGACCGTTGTGCACCCGAACGGCCACGTCATGGAGCGCCAGCTCGACCCGGCCGCCGGGCACGTGCTGGCCCGGCAGCTGACCGCGATGGGCGTTAACTTCCGGTTCGGTGCCACCGCCGCCCGCTACCTACCCGGCGACGGCCTCAAGCTCGACGACGGCAGCTTCGTCCCGGCCGACCTCGTCGTGGTCGCCGCCGGGGTCCGGGCCGAGACGAGCCTCGCCGAGGACGCCGGGCTCGACGTCGACCGCGGGATCCTGGTGGACGACGTGCTGCGCACCAGCGACGGCCGGATCCACGCGCTCGGCGACTGCGCTCGTCACCCCGGCGCCCCGGGCGGACTGATCCAGCCCGCGTGGGAGCAGGCCGAGGTGCTGGCCGACGTCCTGACCGGCACGAACGCCGCCGCGCGCTACCGCGGCACGACCGCGGTCACCCGGCTCAAGGCCCGCGGCATCGACCTCGCCGCGCTGGGGGAGACGCAGGTCGAGGCCACCGACGACGACGCGGAGGTGCTGACGTTCACCGACCCGGCCGGCGGCCGGTACGGCAAGCTCGTCGTCCGCGAAAACCGCGTCACCGGGGCGATCCTGCTGGGCCTGCCCGACGCGGCCGCGTCGATCACCCAGTACCACGACCGCGGGACGCCGTTGCCGGAAGACCGGCTCGCGGTGCTCCTCGGCCGGGCGCTGCCGGCCGGTGCCACCCCGGCGGCCAGCCCGGCCGACCTGCCGGCGACCGCGGTGATCTGCCGCTGCAACAACGTCACCAAGGCCCGGCTGATCGACGCCTGGAAAGCCGGGGCCACCGATACTCCCGCACTGGCGCGGGCCACGCGGGCCACCACGGGCTGCGGCGGGTGCGCCGACACCGTCGGCGCCGTCGCGAACTGGCTGGCCGCGCAATGACATCCCCGACGACCACCCGACCTTCGGACGAGGAGAACGTGATGGCCCACCAAGGGAAGCACTGGATCGAGCACTGGGAACCCGAAGACGAGACGTTCTGGGAGGAGACCGGCAAGAAGGTCGCCCGCCGCAACCTGTGGTTCTCCGTGCTGGCCGAGCACATCGGGTTCTCCGTCTGGACACTGTGGTCGGTCATCGTCCTGTTCATGGGCAAGGACTACGGCTTCGACGCCGCCGACAAGTTCCTGCTCGTCTCGACGCCGACGCTGATCGGCGGCCTGATGCGACTGCCCTACACCTTCGCGGTGGCCAAGTTCGGCGGTCGCAATTGGACGGTCGTCAGTGCCCTCCTGCTGCTGATCCCGACGATCCTGGCCGCCGCGGTGCTGCACCCCGGGACCTCACTCGGCACGTTCCTGCTGGTCGCGGCCCTCGGCGGGGTCGGCGGCGGCAACTTCGCGTCGTCGATGACCAACATCAACACGTTCTACCCGGAGAAGCACAAGGGCTGGGCGCTCGGCCTCAACGCCGGCGGCGGCAACCTCGGTGTCGCGGCGATCCAGCTCGTCGGACTGCTCGTGATCGGCACGGCGGGCGCGACCGCGCCGCGGATCGTGCTGTACGTCTACATCCCGCTGATCGTGGTCGCGGCGGTGTGCGCGTACTTCTACATGGACAACCTCGCGACGGTGCGTGGCGACACCAAGGCGATGCGTGAGGTCGTCAAGGACCCGCACACCTGGGTGATGTCGTTCCTCTACGTCGGCACGTTCGGTTCGTTCATCGGCTACAGCTTCGCGTTCGGGCTGGTGCTGCAGAACCAGTTCGGCCGGACGCCGCTGCAGGCGGCCGCGGTGACGTTCCTCGGACCGCTGCTCGGCTCGCTCGCGCGGCCGGCAGGCGGCCGGCTGTCCGACCGGATCGGCGGCGGCAAGGTCACCTTCGCCACGTTCGTCGGGATGGCGCTCGCGACGGTCGTGCTGATCCTCGCCTCGACGTCGAAGTCCCTGACGCTGTTCACCGTCGCGTTCATCGTCCTCTTTGTCCTCACCGGCGTCGGCAACGGTTCGACGTACAAGATGATCCCGGCGATCTTCCGCGCGAAAGCCCGCACGGCGATCGCGAACGGTGCCGAGGAGGCGGCTGAACTGCTCAAGGCGCGGCGGCTGTCCGGTGCGCTGATCGGCCTGGCCGGCGCGATCGGCGCGGAAGGCGGGCTGTTCATCAACCTGGCGTTCCGGCAGTCGTTCGCCGACACCAAGAGCGGCGTGCCGGCGTTCGTCGGGTTCCTGGTCTTCTACGGGCTGTGCTTCGCCGTCACCTGGGCGGTCTACCTGCGCAAGCCCGCCGAACAGCCGAGTGAGCGCGGTCTGGCGCTCGCGGGAGCGGAGGTCTGAGATGCCCACCCTGGTCGTCGCCGGACACGGCATGGTCGCCCACCGCCTGGTGGAGGCGGTGCGCACCGCCGACAGCTCCGGAACCTGGCGGATCGTCGTGCTCTCCGAGGAGCCGCGCCCGGCGTACGACCGGGTGGCCCTGACGTCCTATGTGGACGGCTGGGACCCCGCGTCGCTGGCGCTGCCCGGCTCGGACTACGCCGGTGACTCCCATGTGGACCTGCGGCTCGGTGAACTGGCCGTGTCGGTGGACCGAGCCGCTCGCACGGTCGCCACCGCGTCCGGTTCCACCGTCTCGTACGACGCTCTGGTCCTGGCCACCGGCTCGCGGCCGTTCGTGCCGCCGGTGCCCGGGCACGACCTGCCCGGCTGTTTCGTCTACCGGACCATCGAGGACCTCGACGCGATCCGCGCGGCGGCCGAGCGGCCCGGCCGGGGACGACGGGCGGCCGTCGTCATCGGCGGTGGCCTGCTCGGCCTGGAGGCGGCCAAGGCGTTGCGGGACATGGGACTATCGCCGCACGTCGTCGAAATGGCGCCGCGGCTGATGCCGCTCCAGGTCGACGAGGGTGGCGGCTCGCTGCTGCGGCGGCTCATCTCCGGGCTGGATGTGACTGTCCACACGGGAACCTCGACCGACGCGATCGAGGCCGACGGCTCGCGGCTGGTGGCCCGCCTGGGCAACGGCACTGAGCTGGACGTCGACCTGGTCGTGTTCTCCGCCGGGGTGCGACCGCGGGACGACCTCGCGCGGCAGTCCGGTTTGGACGTCGGCCCGCGCGGTGGCGTACTCGTCGACTCTTCCTGCCGCACCGGTGATCCGGCGGTGTACGCGATCGGTGAGTGTGCCGCGGTCGAGGGCCGCGTCTACGGCATCGTGGCACCCGGGTACGCGATGGCCGAGATCGTCGCGGCGCAGCTGACCGGCGGTTCCGGGACGTTCCCGGAGCCGGACACGTCGACCAAGCTGAAGCTGATGGGCGTCGACGTCGCGTCGTTCGGTGACGCGCACGCGGCCACCGAGGGCGCGCTCGAGGTCGCCGTCAACGACGCGGTCGCCGGGACGTACAAGAAGCTCGTGGTCACCGACGACGGCAAGACGCTGCTCGGCGGGGTGCTGGTCGGTGACGCGGCGGAGTACAACACGCTGCGGGCCCTGGTCGGCCGTCCGCTGCCGGCCGAGCCTTCGGCGATCCTCGCCCCGGCCGGAGGCGGCGCCGCGGTCGGCGTCGACGCGCTGCCGGACGCGGCGCAGATCTGTTCGTGCAACGCCGTTTCCAAGGGCACGCTCACGCGGGCGATCCACGAGGACGGCTGCGACACCGTCGGCGAGCTCAAGGCATGCACCCGCGCCGGGACCGCGTGCGGCTCCTGCGTCCCGCTGCTCGGGAGGCTGCTGACCGCGGCCGGCGTCGAGCAGTCGAAAGCCCTGTGTGAGCACTTCGGACAGTCGCGGGCGGAACTGTTCGAGATCGTCCGGGCCACCCGGATCCCGACGTTCAGCGAGGTCATCGCCCGTTACGGCACGGGCACCGGCTGCGCGGTCTGCAAGCCCGCGGTGGCGTCGATCCTGGCCACGCTGGGCGGCGGTCACGTGCTCGGCGGCGAGCGGATGACGTTGCAGGACACCAACGACCGGTTCCTGGCCAACATCCAGCGCAACGGCACCTACTCGGTCGTCCCGCGGATCCCCGGCGGCGAGATCACGCCGGAGAAGCTGATCGTGATCGGGCAGGTGGCGAAGGACTTCGGGCTGTACACCAAGATCACCGGCGGGCAGCGGATCGACCTGTTCGGCGCCACGGTGGACCAGCTGCCGCTGATCTGGCGCCGGCTGGTCGACGCCGGGTTCGAGTCCGGGCACGCGTACGGCAAGGCGCTGCGCACGGTGAAGTCGTGCGTCGGGTCGACGTGGTGCCGCTACGGCGTGCAGGACAGCGTCGGCCTGGCGATCGAGCTGGAGCTGCGGTACCGCGGGCTGCGGTCGCCGCACAAGCTGAAGTCGGCGGTGTCCGGTTGTGCGCGCGAGTGCGCCGAGGCGCGGAGCAAGGACTTCGGGATCATCGCGACGGAGAACGGCTGGAACCTCTACGTCGGCGGCAACGGCGGCACGACACCGCGGCACGCGGAGCTGCTGGTGTCCGATGTGGACACAGAAACGTTGATTCGGACGATCGACCGGTTCCTGATGTTCTACGTCCGCACGGCCGACCGGCTGCAGCGCACGGCGCCGTGGATCGAGGAGCTGGACGGCGGGCTCGACCACCTGCGCGCGGTGATCGTCGACGACAGCCTCGGCATCTGCGAGGACCTCGACGCGGCGATGGCCAAGCACGTCGACAACTACGTCGACGAGTGGCGCGGTGTGCTGGAGGATCCGGAGAAGCTGGCCCGGTTCACCTCCTTCGTCAACGCGCCGGGCACGCCCGACCCGGCGATCTCGTTCCGGTCCGAGCGGGCGCAGAAAGTGCCGGTCATGCTGGGTGTCCCGGAGGTGCGGCGATGACGACGTCTCTCGAACGGACGTGGACGGCGGTGTGCGGCGTGGACGCGGTGCCGGAGTACTCGGGGGTCGCCGCCCTGCTGGACGGCGTCCAGGTGGCGATCTTCCGGCTGCCGGGTGCGCGGTGGTACGCACTGTCCAATTGGGACCCGTGCAGTGGCGCGGCGGTGCTTTCGCGGGGGATCGTCGGGGACGCCGGCGGGGTGCCCGTGGTCGCGTCGCCGGTCTACAAAGAACGGTTCGCGCTCGACAGTGGACAGTGCCTGGACGCCGAGGGCGTCTCGGTCCCGGTGTACGGGGTGCGCGTGCGAGAGGGCGTGGTCGAAGTGGAGTCGCCGTGACGGAAGTGCTCCCGCTGGCCGGTTTTGTCATCGGCATCACCGCGGCGCGCCGGGCGGACGAGCTCGGCGCGCTGCTGGTGCGCAAGGGGGCGGGCGTCCGGTACGGCCCGGCGATCCGGATCGTGCCGCTGACGGACGACACCGAGCTGCACGCGGCGACCGCGCGGCTGCTCGGCTCACCGGTGGACGCCGTGGTGGCGACGACCGGCATCGGCTTCCGCGGCTGGCTGGAGGCGGCCGAGGGCTGGGGCCTGGGGGAGGAGCTGGTCGCGCGCCTTTCGACGTCGATGCTGCTCGCGCGCGGCCCGAAGGTGACGGGGGCGATCCGCGCGGCGGGGTTGTCGGAGGACTACTCGCCGGCGTCGGAGAGCAACGCGGAACTCTTGCAGCACCTGCTGGCCACCGGCGTCTCCGGCAGGCGGATCGCGGTCCAGCTGCACGGCGAGCCGCTGCCGTACTTCGTGGACACGCTGCGCGAGGCGGGCGCGGAGGTCATCGAGATTTCGGTGTACCGCTGGGTCGGCCCGGTCGACCCGGGCCCGGTGGACCGCCTGCTCGACGGCGTGCTGGAGGGCTCGATCCACGCGCTGCCGTTCACGAGCGCGCCGGCTGTGGCTTCCTTGCTGGCTCTGGCCCGCCGCACGGGCCGGCTGCCCGGGTTGATCTCGGCGCTTTCGGGCCCCGTGGTGGCCGCGTGCGTCGGCCCGATCACGGCGGGTCCGCTGGCTGCGTTGGGTGTCCCGACGATCCAGCCGCACCGAGCGCGGATCGGCGCGCTGGCCCGGACGCTTGCGGAGACGCTGGTGGCGCGTTCGCCGCGGTTGCGGGCGGGCGGGCGGTGCCTGGAACTCCGCGGTGAGGCGGCCATTGTGGATGGTGAATGGTGCGAGGTCGCGCCGGCACCGATGGCGCTGCTGCGGGCATTGGCGGCGTCGCCCGGCCGGGTGGTGTCGCGGCGCGAGCTGATCGCGGCCTTGCCGGGCGGCGGCGAGGAGCACGCGGTGGAGACGGCGATCGGCCGGCTGCGGACGTCACTGGGTGGCGGGCGAGTGGTGCAGACGGTGGTGAAGCGCGGCTACCGGCTGGCGGTGGACGCCTGAGCGGGCTCGGAGATGACCGAGCCCGCTCTCGAGCCGGGCGAACGTCAGCTCGCGTCCGAGCGGGCATACGCGACGCAGTCGCCGAGCGGGTGGAGCTGGTCGTCCGCGAGGCAGGCGGACACGAAGGCCGCTCCGCCGGGGACGTCCGCCGGAACCGAGAAGGGGGTGATCGCGGCCTGGGCGGTCGGGCACAGGAGGCTGGTGCTCCGGACGTCCAGCTCGTGTACGGCGCTGTCGTAGGTGTACAGGTAGAAGCGCTGGCAGACGCTGTGGACCTTGCGTGTCCCGGTCACGCCGACGGAACGGTTGTACCAGGTCAAGGTGCCTTGGGCGTAGGAAGCGCCGTAGGGGACGTTGAAGTGGTTGGTGGGGTACGCGGCGCGGGCAGCGGCGGCCGCGGACGCGGCCAGCTCCGGCGAACCGGCCGCGGCGGCGGGCTGCACCACCGGCCCCGCCAGCAGACCTGCCGCGGTGGCGGCCACCGCCGCCGCCCCGGCGATCGCCCGGGTCCGAATCCCTGTCTGTCGCATCGACTTCACTCCCCGTCTCGCGGTTCCTGACGGCGGCTGCACGCCCGCGGGAGCCGGAAGGGTTAGGAGAGACGCGACTTTCACCCGGATGCCACGCGCCTAGACCGCCCAGGTGACGTCGTGTTTCGCGAACCCCCGGGCCGTCGCGACCAGCGCCGCTTCCGCTTCCGCGGCCTCCCGGGAGGCCGGTCGGAGGGGGTCGAACGGCGTCAGGGTGAACGTCAGCTTCGCGCCGCTCGCCTTCGTGCGCCACGTGCCCGCGATGTCGCCCTCGGCCAGCAGTACGCCCGGGTTGCCCAGCATCTTCCAGACTTCCTTGCGTCGCGCCGGGTCCGGGACCAGCAAGGCCTTGTCGCGCGCCTGGATGAACGGGTCCCACGGCGGCAGCAGCCGCACGACGTCCGGCTCCGGCGGGTTTTCCAGCGCCGGCAGACACGCAGAGGGCAGGTAGCGGGCCTTGCCCTCCACCCGCACCTCGGCCAGGTCAGCGGGCCACGTGCGGTCCACCACCGCCCGCGAAGTCCCGACGAACTCCGCCGCTTCGCCCGGGGACGCCGGGCCGTTGAGACGCAGGTACGACTCGACCACCGACGTCGCCGCCGTGGGGTCCGGCGTCTTGCGCATGCGGCCGCGGCCTTCCAGCGGTGCCAGCGTTGCCGGGGTGGCGCCCGCGACCAGGCGGAGGCCGCCGAGAGGGGCCGCGATGCGCATCAGCTGCTCGTGGATGTGCGTCGCGTCGCACCCCCGGCACCAGCGGGAGAACTCCGGCGGCACCAGCTTCGTCACCGCCGTCGAGACCGCGCCCTTGGTCATCTCCGACGTGACGACCTTCCGGAGGGCCGCGGCCGCCGTGAAGACCACTTCGGCCGCCGCCAGGCCCGTCGCCGCCAGTTCCTTGCGCTGCCACAGCATCCGGGCCAGCGCGTCCGCGTCGTCCAGCGGGACCAGGGCGCGGGTCACCTCGGTGAGGTCGTCGCGGAGGTGGAAGTGCGGCGCGCCCCGCAGCGTCCACGCCAGCACCAGGCGGTCGTCGTCGAGAATGGACGCGGACGACACGGAGGACACCCGGGCGACGGCGGCCAGCAGCGCGGTGTCGCGCATGCTGTCCTGCAGCCCGGCCCGGACGACGGCGAGCTCCGCGACGTCCTTCGCGTCACGGTGCAGCCCGTGCTCGGCGATGCGGTAGGCGAGTACCTGACGACGGTCCACCTGCGACTCCTAGATCGTGTACTCGAAGGTGTACCCCATTTTCTCCTCGCCCATCGCGCCCCCGACCGTGCCGGAGCCGGTGAGCCCGGTCAGCGCGCCGGTGCCGGAGCCGGGCACCACGGTGAACGTCGAGGCGATGCCCTTCGCGTCGAACGTGAACTCGTGACGCACGATGAACGTCCCTTCGCGACCGTCGACCTTGCCGTCGAAGCGCTCGAGGCTCGGCGACGTCGTCGAACCGCTGTCGTAGCCTTCGCCCGCGTAGTAGAGCAGCAGGTCGCAGACCGATTCACCCTCGATGACACCCTCGTACGCCATCGAGGCGTGCGCGTACGCCACCCGCGGCCCGTTCTCAGAGCCGCTGACGACGTTCTCTTCCCAGTTCTTCATGGTGAATGCGTTCATGGAAGACAGTCTGACGGTCATACCTGTCAGCTTGTGTCAGGTATTTCGGTCATACTGGGTGACATGCGCGCCAGCCGCCTCCTGTCCGTCCTCCTCCTGCTGCAGAACCGCGGCCGGATGACGGCGGAAGAGCTGGCCGAGGAGCTGGAGGTCTCGGTCCGCACGGTCTACCGGGACATCGACGCGCTCTCGGCGTCCGGCGTCCCGGTGTACGCCGATCGCGGCCGGACCGGCGGGTACCGCCTGGTCGACGGCTACCGGACGCGCCTCACCGGGATGACCGAGGAAGAGGCGCAGTCGCTCTCGCTGGCCGGGCTGCCCGTCGCCGCCGCCGAGCTGGGGCTCGGCACCGTGCTCGCGGCCGCCCAGCTCAAGCTCTACGCCGCGCTGCCGCGGGAGCTGCGCGACCGCGCCGGGCGCGTCGCCGAGCGCTTCTACCTGGACGTCCCCGGCTGGCACCGCGGCATCGAAAGCCTGCCGACGCTGTCCGCGGTCGCCGACGCCGTGTGGTCGGCGCACCGGATCCGGATCCGCTACGAACGCTGGGGCCAGCGGATCGTCGAGCGGGACGTCGAGCCGCTGGGGCTGATCCTCAAAGCCGGCAACTGGTACCTCGCCGGCCGCTGCGACGGCTCCGACCGGACCTACCGGATCTCGCGGATCCAGGAGCTGACGGACCTCGGCGAGGAGTTCGAGCGGCCGGCCGGCTTCGACCTCGCGGCCTACTGGCAGGAGTGGTCCGAGCAGTTCGAACGGCGGATGTACCCGCGTGTCGCCGTGGTGCGGCTGTCGCCGCGGGCGCAGGCTCTCGTACCGTTCTACGCGGGCTCCGTCGGGGCCCGGGCCCTGCGCGAGTGCCCGAACGAGCCGGCCGCGGACGGCTGGCTCACCATGGAGCTGCCGGTGGAGCCGGGCGAGCCGGCCATCGGCGAGCTGCTGCGCTTCGGGCCGCACCTGGAGGTCCTCGAGCCCGCGGACCTGCGGGCGCAGCTGGCGGAGGCGATCGAGGAGATGGGCGCGATCTATGGGTGAGCTGAGCGGGATCGCGATCGGCGTCACGGCCGAACGGCGGGCCGACGACTTCATCGAGGCCCTCGAACGCTACGGCGCCGATGTCCGCCACGCGCCCACGATCACCATCGTCCCCCTCGACGCCGATCCCGACCTGCGCGCGGGCACCGAAGCGCTGCTGGCCTCACCCGTCGGCTTCACGGCGATCACGACCGGCGCGGGTTTTCGCGGCTGGCTGGCCGCGGCCGACGGCTGGGGCCTGCGCGACCGGCTGCTGACGGCGCTGGGGGAGTCCCGGATCTACGCGCGCGGCCCGAAGGCCGTGGGCGCGCTGCGCGGCGCCGGGCTGCGAGAGTCCTTCTCGGCCGCTTCGGAGTCCAACGCGGAACTCTTCGGGACCCTCGCGTCGGCGGGGCTGGCGGGCAAACGCGTGGCCGTCCAGCTGCACGGGACGCCGTTGCCGGAGCACACGTCGGCGCTGGAACAGGCCGGCGCGCGGCTGGTCGCGGTCCAGCCGTACCGCTGGTATTCGCCGCCGGACGTGACTCCGGTGCACGCCCTGATCGACGCGGCGATCGCCGGTGAGCTCGGCGCGATCGCGTTCACCAGCGCCCCCGCGGCGGCGAACTTCCTGACCCTGGCCCAGGACTACGGCCGTTACGACGAGCTGCTGACGGCGTTGCGCGGCCCGGTGGTGTGCGCGTGCGTCGGCCCGGTGACGGCGGCGCCGCTCGAAGAAGCCGAGGTGCGCACGCTGCAACCGGACCGGCAGCGCCTGGGAGCGCTGGTGAAACTCCTGGTCACGACGCTCAAGGTGTAGCTGTCAACCGACTTGACGGCTTTCGGCCCGAGTTGTCCACATCGCGTCCGGCCATCCACAGATGTGCCGCGTCACCCATCCGGGGTGGGGTGGGCCGATAGACTGGAGCAGGGCACGCCCCCCTGGGTGTGGCGGGGGAGTTTCGGTTGGCGGCGACGGGCAAAGCGCTGCCCTCAGTGGCACTGGTGGGGCGGCTGGTACGGCGCCGTCGTGATGCCGAGGTCGTCGGAGCGGCCGGCCGCGAGCCGTGGCCACTGGGCGATGGGCCGGCCCGGGCCGGGTGTCCACGCGGGCGCGCCGGTGTCGGTCCGGACGTTCGTGCGGTCCTGCGGCCGGCCGTCCGGCGAGTCCTCCCAGGGCTCCTGGCGGCCGAAGACCGTCAGGTCCATCAGCGCGTAGCTGTAGTCCATCGCTTCCACCCCACGGCGTTTCGTCCAGTACGTCTCGAAGACGCGGTCGCCGTCCCGCAGGTAGCAGACCAGGTGGAACAGCCCGGCTTCGCGCCCGACGAGCAGCGTGCCGAGCGACGGCTGGGCCGAGTACCAGGGCATGCGCCAGTCCATGAAGCCGCGGTAGCGGAGGCTCGCGTCGTACGACTCCTGTGCGTCGGCCGGGCCGGTGGAAACGTTGCGGCCCTGGGAAAAGACCGCGTACGTGATGTCGCGCGAGTGCAGGTTGGCGAGTTCCGCGACCTGGTTCGTGTAGAACGTGCAGCCCTCGCACTGCTCGGAGGCGGGCCGGCCGGGGTTCCACATGAAGTAGTAGGCGATGAGCTGACGCCGTCCCTCGAACGCGTCGAGCAAGGTGACCGGGCCGTCCGGGCTGAGCAGCTCGAGGGTGGCGTCCACCTCGACCACCGGCAGCCGGCGCCGGGCCGCGGCGATGGCGTCACTTTCGCGGGTGTGAGCTTTTTCCCTGGCGCGCAAGACATCCAGCTCGGTCTGGAACGTGGCGCGGTCGACGATCTCCATCACGGCTCCTTCAGCTTGGCGGTGAGCAGGACGACGCTGGTGAGCGTGACGACCACGGCCACGCCCAGCGCGAGGTGGATGCCGGTCAGCTCGGCGGCTTGCGTCGCGGCGACGGCGCTCAGGACCGGGATGCCGACGGTGATGCCGACCTGCTGCGTCATCGACGTCAGCCCGGTGGCCAGGCCCTGCTCCTCGTCGGGAAGCCCGGACGTCGCGGTCACGGTGTACGCCACGATCGCGGCGACGTGCCCGAAGAACCCGATGAACAGGGCAGGCAGCAGGATCAACAGGGCACCGCGGCCGGGGCCGAGGAACAGCAGCGGCACCGTCGCCAGCGCCTCGACGGTCAGCCCGGCGGCCAGCAGGACGCGGCTGCCGAAGCGGCCGATGGCCCGCCCGGCGAGCACGCCCGCGGCCACCGACGCCAGACCCGGCACACCGAAGACCAGGCCGGTCGCCCACGGCGAAAGCCCCAGGATCCGCTGCAGGTAGAGGGTCGTCAGGAAGATCACCGCGGGTTCCATCGCGAACAGCACCAGCCCGGCGAAGTTGCCCCACTTGACCGTGCGGCGGGCCAGGATCCGCGGCGGCACGAGCGGCGCGGGTGAGCGCTGTTCGATCAGCCAGAACACCGTCAGCAGCACCACGCCGGCCACCGCGGCGAGCACGCTTTTGTCGATGACGGCGTAGACGAGCGCCAGCAGGCCGCCGCTGACCGTCAACGCGCCGGGCAGGTCCGGCCGCGCGCGGCCGGGAACGGTCGATTCGGGGACGAGGAACGGCGTCGCGACCAGGATGGCGGCGGCGACCGGGACGTTCATGAAGAACGCCGCGCGCCAGCTCAGCAGCCCGACGAGGGCCCCGCCGACCAGCGCGCCGACGGTGAAGCCGCCGGAGAGCAGGGCGCCGTTGAGGCCGAGGACGCGGTCCCGTGCCCGGCCTTCGGCGAACGTCGTGGTCAGCAGCGACAACGCCGAGGGCAGCGTCATCGCGGTGGCGAAGCCCTGCAACGCGCGGGCCGTCAGCAGCAGCTCCGGGGTCGTGGCGAGACCGCCCAGCAGCGACGCCGCGGCCAGCAGGGCCATGCCGGAGCGGAACATCCGCCGGCGGCCGAACAGGTCCCCGAGGCGGCCGCAGACCAGGGTGAAGCCGGCCGCGGGCAGGACGAACGCCGTGCTGACCCACGGCAGCGACGTCAGATCCAGCCCGACACCCGCGCCGACCTGCGGCAACGCGACGTTCAGGATCGAGAAGTCGATCGACAGCAGGAAGCCGGCGCCGAGCAGCACGGCCAGGACGGCGCGCTGTCTCGGCGTGAAATGGGCAGGGGGTAGCGCAACGACGGACACGGGTTCTCCTTTGGGAGGAAGTCAGTCCTGCTCGGCGGCCTCCGCGAGGCGCTTGATCTTGGCCAGCCGGCGGTCCCAGTCGGCGGCGAGCGAGGTCATCCAGCGGGCCGTCGCGTCCAGGGCTTCCGAACGCACGGCGTAGCGGACCTCACGGCCGATCTTCACGCTGCCGACCAGCCCGGCCGAGTCGAGGACGGTGAGGTGCTTGACGATCGCCTGGCGCGACACGGGGAGGCCGCCGGCCAGGGTCGTCGCGGTGGCCTGGCCGTGGGAGGCGAGCAGGTCCAGCAGCTGACGACGGGTCGGGTCGGCCAGTGCGGCCAGGACGCCGTCGACGACGTCGTGCGCCATTATTCGGCGCGTGCGGCGAGGGTGGTGAAGCACTGCTCCCAACCGCCGGTGTGGTCCTTGACGACGTTGCGGCGGTTCTCGTCGGACGTCGGCAGCGTGGCGAAGCCGCTCTCGACGACGCGCAGGCGGGTGCCGTCGCCTTCGGGGGTCAGGGTGAACTCGACGAGCGTCGAGTTGTCCTCACGCAGCTCCTCGCCGGGGAACGCGCTGACCCAGCGGTAGGCGAGGTAGTGCGGCGGGTCGACCTTCTCGACGCGCAGCGGGAACTCGCCGTGCTCCGAGTGCGTGACGACCAGGGTCTGGCCCTCTTCGGCCATGGTGCCCTGGATGGTTTCGTCGTCGGTGGCCCAGAAACCGGGCTCGGCCACCAGCGGCCAGACCTTGGCCGGCTTCGCGGCGATCACGATCTCGCGTTCGATGCTGTCGGTGCTCATCGGCACTCCTTCGTCGTCTCATGTGCAATGACACAGTTGCACATGACGGAGTGCGGTGCAACCCCAGGGTTGCACTTACGGCGTCAGTCCTCGGGGAGCTCGCCCGCTTCCACCGCGCGGAACGACTCCCGGCTCGCGGCCTCTTCGCTCATCCCGAGCCGCCAGTAGCCCGTGAAGCAGATCCGCCGCTTGTCGACCTCGCGCTCGCGCACGAGGTGCCGCCGCACGAGCTTCACCACGCCCGCTTCGCCGGACACCCACGCGTACGGCGTCCCGCTGGGGAAGGCCGCCGCGCGGACCGCCTCCAGCAACGCCTCGCCGTGCGGTCGCGCGCCGCGGACCAGCCAATGGACTTCGACCGCTCCGCGCGTCTCGAACGTCTGACGCTCTTCGCGCGCGGAGACCTCGATGTACGCCGAAAGCCGCGCACCGGCCGGGAGCTGCTCGATGATCGCGCCGATCGCGGGCAACGCCGTCTCGTCGCCGGTCAGCAGCTGCCAATCGGTGCCGGCCGGGACGTCGTAGAGGCCGTGCGGGCCCAGGAACGCGACGCGGTCGCCCGGTGTCACGCGGGACGCCCACGCCGAGGCCGGGCCGGTGTCGCCGTGCAGCACGAAGTCGACGTCGATCTCCGCGAAGAGCGGCCGGTGCGCGCGCACGGTGTAGGTGCGCATCGGCGGGCGGACGCCGTCCGGCATCGCGAGGTACGTTCGGTACCACGACAGGACGTCGGAACCGGTGTCCGGCAGGTTCGGCGTCTCCTGGCCGGGGAGCGGGAAGAAGACCTTGACGTACTGGTCCGGCGCGCCGGCGGGCACCTCGGCGAAGCTCGCCGCCTCGAACGTCACGCGCACCGTGTGCGGCGTGATCGGCCGGACCATCGTCACGCGGGCCCGGTGGTACGTCAGTGCCGGTCGCTCCACCTGCGTCGTCATTAGGCGAGGCTAACCTAAGGGCGTGGGTCAGAACAGTCCCGCCGGCCCGGAATCCTCCGCGCCTTCGGGCTGCCAGCGGTATTTCCGCAGGTCGACGCGTTGGCCGTCAGCCAGCACGCCCTCCGCGCGCAGCCGTTCGAGCTGGTCGTGGACCAGGTGCGGCGCCGGGGTCCCGTTGGCGCGCAGGATCCGGTGCCACGGCAGGTCGTGCCCGTCCTCGGCGAGGATCGCGCCGACCATCCGCGGCGAAGGGGCTCCGGCGAGAGCCGCGATGTCGCCGTACGTCGAGACGGTGCCGGCCGGCACCGACTCGATGATCTCCCGCACCCGCTCGTGCAGAACGTCGTCCATGCCCCCACTCTGCCGCACAGGTACGACACAGTGAGGCTTATTCAGCCGTCGCCCGGCGCAAGAGGGCACTTTTCGCCGCTCGGTCACAGTCCGTCGCGCCGGGCTAACCAGAATAAGCCTCATTCCGCAGCCGCCTGTCGCACCAGCGGTGACCTTCACCGAACACGCCGTCGCTTAGGTGTGCCGGTGCGACGCCCGTTACTCCGGACGTGGTTCCATCGCGGGGTGAACGGCAGGCGAACGGGACCGGCGAACGCGCGGCTGGTGCGCCCGCCGATCGCCGACCTGCCCACGTTCACCTGGGACAACGGTGCTCGGCGCGTACTGTCCGCACCCGGGGGTTTCCTGCGGGTGCTCGGCGGGCCCGGCACCGGGAAGACGACGCTGCTGGCCTCGGCCGCGACCCGCCGGATCGCCGAGGGCGCCGACCCGGAGAGCGTGCTGGTGCTGACCACCTCGCGCAAGGCCGCGGACGCGCTGCGGGCCGACATCACCCGCAGCCTCACCGCCGACCCCGACCTGGCGCGGCCGCTGCCCCGGACCGTCCGCGAGCCGCTCGTCCGGACCGTCCACTCGTACGCGTATTCGCTGCTCCGGCTCGAAGCGATGGGTGCGGAGCTCCCGGCGCCGCGGCTGCTCGCCGGGGCCGAACAGGACGTCGTCGTCCGCGAACTGCTCGCCGGTGACCTCGACGAAGGCGCCGAGAACTGGCCGGAGCAGCTGCGCCCGGCCCTGATGGTCCCCGGGTTCGCCGAGGAGCTGCGGGACCTGCTGATGCGCGCGGCCGAGCGCGGGCTCGGGCCGGCGGACCTCGCCGAGCTGGGCCGCCGCCGCGGCCGCGAGGAGTGGCTCGCCGCCGGGCTCTTCTGGGCCCAGTACGAAGAGGTCACGCAGCTGCAGGGCGCGGGCGGGAACGCGCTGGGCGTGGCGAGCGCGCCCGCCCTCGACGCCGCCGAGCTGGTCACCTCCGCGTTGCTCGCGCTGGAGGACGACGAGGAGCTGCGCGAGCGGGAGCGCACGCGCGTGCGGCACCTGTTCGTCGACGACGCCCACCACCTCGACCCGCTGCAGACCAGCCTGGTCCGGATGATCGGGCACACCGCGGCCGAGTTCGTCGTCGCCGGCGATCCCGACCAGAACGTCTATTCCTTCCGCGGCGCCGACGCGAGCCTGTTCGCCGACGCCGACCCGGACGGCAGCCGCACCATCACGCTCACGACGTCGCACCGGCTCGCCCCGGCGGTCCGCGTGGCGGTCGCGAAGATCGGCGCGACGCTGCCCGGGCTGTCGCAGCACCGCAAGATCGTCGCGCCCGCCGGGGCGACGGGCGGGAACGTCCGCGTGCGCGTGATGCCGACCCCCGCCGCCGAGGCGAGCTGGATCGCCGACCAGCTGCGCCGCGCGCACCTCGTCGACGGGGTGCCGTGGTCGGAGATCGCCGTGCTCGTCCGGTCGCCGGCGCGAACGTTCCTGGTGCTGCAACGCGCTTTGCGCGCCGCGGGCGTGCCGATCGGCTCGGCCACCGAGGAACTGCCGCTGGCGCGCCAATCCGCCGTGCGGCCGCTGCTGGCGGTGCTGAAACTCGCCCCTTCGCCGGACTTGCTCGACGTCGACCTCGCCGAGATGCTGCTGTCGTCGTCACTCGGCGGCGCGGATCCCTTGGCCTTGCGGCGGCTCCGGCGCGGTCTGCGACGGCTCGAGCTGGCCGGCGGCGGGCAGCGCTCGAGTGACGACCTGCTCGTGGAAGCCCTGCGTGGCGGGGACATCCTCATCGGGCTGGGTGACGCCGAGGCCGAGCCGGTGCGGCGCGTCGGGGGTCTGCTGCGCGTCACGCACCAGGCCGTCGCGCGCGGGGACGGCGTCGAGCAGGTGCTGTGGGAGCTGTGGAACGAAAGCGGCCTCCAGGAGAAGCTGCTGAAGCAGACCGAGCGCGGCGGTTCGCTGGGCGCGCAGGCCGACCGCGACCTCGACGCCGTCGTCGCGCTGTTCGACGCGGCCGGCCGGTACGTCGACCGGCTGCCGCGATCGAGTGTCGCGTCCTTCGCGGACTACCTCGGCGCGCAACAGATCGCGGGTGACACGCTCGCTCCCGCCGCCGTCCCGGCCGACGGCGTCTCGCTGCTCACCGCGCACTCCGCCGCCGGTCGCGAGTGGACGGTCGTCGCCGTCGCCGGGGTCCAGGAGGGCGCCTGGCCGGACCTGCGGCTGCGTGGATCCGTGCTGGGCGTGGAACGGCTCAAGGACCTGATGTCCGGTGTGGACGATGACGCCGTCTCCCAGACCGCGCCGATCCTGGCCGAGGAACGGCGGCTGTTCTACCTCGCGATGAGCCGCGCGAAGCAGACGTTGCTGGTCACCGCGGTCTCCGGCGAGGACGAACAGCCGTCGCGGTTCCTCGACGACCTGGAGGAGAACGGCGCCGACGACGGCGGCCTCGACTCGCGGATGAAGCCGCCGGGCCGGTCGCTGGTGCTCGCCGAGCTGGTGGGGGAGCTGCGTGAGGTCGTCTGCGACGACAAGGCCGACCCGGCGCGCCGGCGTCGGGCGGCCAAGCAGCTCGGGCGGCTGGCCGACGCCAAGGTCCCCGGGGCCCACCCGAGCACCTGGTACGGCCTGCTCCCGGCGTCCACCGACGAGCCGGTGCACCCGCCCGGCGACCTGATCCGGATCTCACCGTCCACAGTGGAAATCCTGACGAAGTGCCCGCTGCGGTGGATGATCGAGCGGCACGGCGGCAGCGATCCGGCGCAGCTGGCCGCCGTCACCGGGACGCTGGTGCACGGGCTCGCGCAGGCCGTCGCGTCCGGGAGCACCGACGCCGAGCTGCAGGCCGCGCTGGACGACGCGTGGGTGCGCGTCGACGCGGGCGCGCCGTGGTTCTCGAAGCGGGAGCGACGCCGGGTCGAGGGGATGCTGCAGAACTTCGTCACCTGGCTGGAACGCAGCCGGGCGGAGCTGAAGGAAGCCGGCGTCGAGCAGGACATCGAGGTCGAGCTGCCGGCCGGCGGCGAGGACGAGGTGCGCGTACTGCTGCGGGGGCGGGTCGACCGGGTCGAGCTGGATTCCGAGGGCCGGCCGGTGATCGTCGACATCAAGACCGGCAAGGTCCCGGTGTCCGGCGCCGACGCCGAGAAGCACCCGCAGCTCGCCGCGTACCAGCTGGCGGTGCTGCTCGGCGCGATCGAGGGACGCACGGAGGCGGGCGGCGCGCGGCTGGTGTACGTGGCCAAGGCCAACAACAAGACGGGTTCGACCGAGCGGTCGCAGCCACCGATGGACGAGGTGGGCGGCAAGCAGTGGCTGGACCTGGTCCGCGGCGCGGCGGCGTCCGCGGCGGGGCCGGACTACCAGGCGCAGGAGAACGTGGACTGCGACCGCTGCCCGGCGCGCGGCTGCTGCCCGCTGCGCCCCGAAGGCAGGCAGGTCCCAGGCCCATGACCGACCCGACCACCGTGCCAGGACCGGCACTTTCACGTGAAAGTGCCGCTCTGCGCGACAAAGCGGCACTTTCACGTGAAAGTGCCGCGTCGGTCCGTGAGGTGTGTGCGTGAGCCCGCTTGTCATCGCCAACACCGTCGAGCCTGCTGAGCTCGCCGACGCGCTCGGCCTGCACCGGCCGACTCCCGAGCAGGCCACGGTCATCGCCGCGCCCGTCGAACCGTCCCTCGTGGTCGCCGGCGCCGGCGCGGGCAAGACCGAGACGATGGCCGCGCGCGTGGTCTGGCTCGTCGCCAACGGGATCGTCAGCCCGGACCGCGTCCTCGGCCTCACCTTCACCCGCAAAGCCGCGCGCCAGCTCGGCGAACGCGTCCGCGCGCGGCTGCGCCGGCTCGCCGGCTCCGGCCTGCTGGACCGGCTCGACCCGTCCGGCGGCCTGCGGTCCACTGTGGTCGCCGGCGAACCGACCGTGCTCACCTACCACGCGTACGCCGGCCGCCTGCTGTCCGAACACGGCCTCCGGCTGCCCGTGCAACCCGGTGTCCGGCTGCTGTCGGAGACGTCGTCGTGGCAGCTCGCGCACCGCGTGGTGTCCACTTGGGACAACGAGCTGGACACCGACCGCGTCCCGCCGACGGTGACCGCCGACGTCCTGGCCCTGGCCGGTGAACTCGGCGAACACTTGGTGTCCACAGAGGAACTGGCCGACTACACGTCGTGGATGTGCCGGATCATCGAGAACGCGCCGCGCGCGAAGGGGCAGCGGGCCGCGTTGCCGCAGAAACTCACCGAAATCATGGCGGCGCAGCACTTCCGGCTCGCGCTGCTGCCGCTCGTCGAGGCCTACCACCGGCGCAAGCGCAACGAAGGCGCGCTGGACTTCGCCGACCAGATGTCGCTCGCCGCGCAGCTGGCGAGCGAGTACCCGTCGGTCGTGCGCGGCGAGCGGGAACGCTTCGGCGCGGTGCTGCTCGACGAGTACCAGGACACCGGGCACGCCCAGCGCGTGCTGCTGCGGGCGCTGTTCGGCGGCGTCGAAAACCCGCCGATGCCGGTCACCGCGGTCGGCGACCCGGCCCAGGCGATCTACGGCTGGCGCGGCGCGAGCGCGGCGAACCTGCCGCGCTTCACCACGGACTTCCCGCGTTTTGACGGCGAACGCCTTGTCCCGGCTCATGATTTCGGCCTGCTGACCAGTTTCCGGAACCCGCCGGAGATCCTCGACCTCGCCAACGCGATCGCCGAACCGCTGCGGGCGCGCGGCCTCGGCGTCGAACGGCTGCGGGCGCGTGAGGGCGCCGGGCCCGCGGACATCGCGTGCGCGCTGCTGCCGGATGTCCGCGCCGAACGCGAATGGGTGGCCGACGCGCTCGCGCGGCGCTGGTACGCCGTGCAGGAGCAGACCGGCAAACCGCCGACCGCGGCGGTGCTGGTCCGGCGCCGTGCCGACATGGCCCCGATCGCCGCCGAGCTGCGGGCCCGCGGGCTGCCGGTCGAGGTCGTCGGCCTCGGCGGGCTGCTGGACGAGCCCGAGGTGGCGGACCTCGTCTCGACGTTGCGCGTGCTCGCCGACCCGCTCTCCGGGAGTGCGGCGGCGCGCTTGCTGACCGGCGCGCGCTGGCGGCTCGCGGCGGCCGACGTCGCGGCGCTGTGGCGGCGCGCGGGAGAACTGTCGAGTCCCGAGAAGTCCGACGGCCCGGAGCTGGTCGTGGAGCGCGTCGAGCAGGCCGGGCTGATCGACGCGATCGACGAACCCGGCTCGCCGGAACGGTATTCCGAAGAGGGGTACAAGCGGATCCGGCGGATCGGCTGGGAGCTGGCGGCGCTGCGGCGGCGGCTCGACCAGTCACTGCCGGAGCTGGTCGCCGACGTCGAGCGCACGCTGCTGCTGGACGTGGAGTCGCTGGCGCGTCCGGGATCCGCCGGGCGGGCGCACCTGGACGCGTTCGCCGAAGTCGTCACGGATTACGCCGAGACGGCGCCGACGGCGACCTTATTGTCCTTTGTGGACTACCTGAACACCGCGGCGCACGCCGAAGACGGGCTGACCCCGGGTGAGGTCGAGGTCGTGCCGGACCGGGTGCAGGTGCTCACCGTGCACTCCGCGAAGGGCCTCGAGTGGGAGGTCGTCGCCGTGCCGCACCTGGTGCAGGACGTCTTCCCGGGCCGGCGGCGGTCGTCGTCGTGGCTGCGGACGGCGACGTCGCTGCCCGCTGCGTTGCGCGGCGACGCCCAGGACCTGCCCGAGCTGCGGATCGCCGACGGGTACGACCGCAAGGAAGTCCAAGAAGGACTGGAGCTGCACGAGGCGGGTTTCGTCGAGCGGGAGCAGTCGGAGGAACGGCGGCTCTGCTACGTCGCGCTGACCCGGTCGGAGCACGCGCTGATCGTCTCCGGGCACTGGTGGAACGAGAGCAGCAGCCGGGCGAAGGGGCCGTCGGAGTTCCTGACGGAGATCGCCGGCGTCGTCCGGGAATCCGGCGTCGGGCAGCTCGGCGACTGGGCGCCCGAGCCGTCGGCCGACGACGAGAACCCGCTGGTGTCGGACTCGCGCACGGCCCGCTGGCCGGTCGACTCGCTGGCCGACCGCCGCACCGGCGTCCAAGGTGGAGTGGACCTGGTTTTCGAGGCGCTGTCGGCGTCTTCCGAGGAGGAAGAGTCCGAAGAGGACGATCCCGACGGCTGGCTCACCGACACCGACGTCCTGCTGGAGGAGTGGGCGCGCAAGGACGACCAGATCAAGCGGGTCCCGCTGCCGTCCCGGCTTTCGGTGAGCCAGCTGGTCGCCCTGGCCGAGGATTCCGCGCAGCTCGCGACGGACCTGCGTCGCCCGCTTCCGATGGCGCCCAACAGTTTCGCCCGCCGCGGCACGGAGTTCCACAGCTGGCTGGAGCGCCGCTTCGGGGGTGACCAGCTCATCGAGATCGAGGATCTGCCGGGCGCCGCCGACTTCGCCGAGATCCCGGACCCCGGCCTCGAAGAGCTGCAGACGCAGTTCGACAAGAGCGAGTGGGCCTCGCGCGTCCCGCACGCCGTCGAGATCACGTTCTCGGCGGACGTCGAGGGCATCACCCTGCGCGGCCGCATGGACGCCGTCTTCTGGAATCCCGACGGCTACTGGGAAGTGGTGGACTGGAAGACGGGCTCGGTCCCGCCGCAGTCCCGGCAGGCGGTGCTGTCGGTCCAGCTGGCGGCGTACCGGATGGCCTGGGCGGCCTTGAAGAACGTCCCGGTGGAGCAGGTCCGCGCGGCGTTCCACTACGTCCGCGCGAACCACACGATCCGCCCGGCCGACCTCCTGGACGCCGAAGGCATCCGCCGTCTCCTCCGCGACCTCCCCGAGTCCTGACCCTCGTACCCGGAGGGTCGGCTCGCGTACCTGAAGGGTCGGCTCGCGTACCTGGAGGGTCGGCTCACGAACCGACTGTGTGGGTACGCGAACCGACTGTCTGGGTACGCGAGTCGACCCTCCAAGTACGGGTTACGCGGCGTCGCGGACTTTCAGGGCCCAGGCGATCAGCGGCCACTGCAGCGGCAGCCGGCCGAACGCGATCGCTCGCTGGGGGAGCGGCGCCCGACGGGCGTCCACTGCCATCTTCACGTTGCCCGGGAAGACGCCCAGGAAGAGCAACGCCGCGGCCAGGGCGCCCAGCCGGCGGGTCCGCGGGGCGGCCACGGCGGCCGCCACCGTCAGTTCGGCGGCGCCCGAGCCGTACGTCCACGCTCGCCGGGAACCGGGCAGTGAGCGGGGGATCAGGCCGTCGAACGGCTTCGGGACGGCGAAGTGCAGGACGCCCATGAAGCCCAGCGCAGCTGCCATGACGTGCGCGGGCCGTTGCGAGGTTGCCATGATCCCATCGTTCCACGCGGCGGGCCGCCGTCCGGTTCGGCTATCCTCCGGGCGTGAGTGACGCTCGACACCTGCCTGCGGGAGCGGGTGCATGAGGGCCCTGAGGCGGCTGCCGCTCGGCAGCCTCACCGATCGGCCCGACCACGAGCTCGTCGGCGTCCTGCGGATGCCCGAGCTGACCGTCAGCCCCCTTCGCGCCATCATGAAGCGGGTGATCGGCGCGACCCTCGCGCTGCTGCTGACGGTGATCATCGTCTACCTCGACCGCGACGGTTACCGCGACGCGAACGGTGACGGCCTGTCCCTTCTGGACAGCCTCTACTACGCGACCGTCTCGCTTTCGACCACCGGCTACGGCGACATCGCGCCCGCCACGTCGTCCGCCCGCCTGGTGAACGTGCTGGTGATCACCCCGCTGCGGGTGCTCTTCCTCATCGTCCTGGTCGGGACCACCCTGGAAGTGCTCACCGAGCGCTCCCGGCAGGCGTTCAAGATCCAGAAGTGGAGGACGAAGGTGCGCGACCACACGGTCGTCGTCGGGTTCGGCACCAAGGGCCGGTCCGCCGTCAACGCCCTGCTCGGCGACGAGAACGTCGAGCCCGGCCAGGTCGTCGTCGTCGACACCGACCAGCAGGCCCTCGACGCCGCGAGCGCGCTCGGCCTGGTCGCCGTGCACGGCTCGGCCACCCGGTCCGACGTCCTGCGCGTCGCCGCGGTGCAGCACGCGCGCGCCGTCGTCGTCGCGCCGAACCGGGACGACACGGCGGTGCTCGTCACGCTCACCGCCCGCGAGCTCGCGCCCCAGGCGCACATCGTCGCGTCGGTGCGGGAGGCGGAGAACGTCCACCTGCTCAAGCAGTCCGGCGCCGACCAGGTCGTCGTCTCCAGCGAGACGGCCGGGCGGCTGCTCGGCATGGCGACGTCGACGCCGCTGGTCGTCGACATCATGGAGGACCTGCTCACCCCGGAGTCCGGCCTGGCCATCGCCGAGCGCGCGGTCGAGCCGGCGGAGGAAGGCGGGTCGCCGCGGCACCTGCCCGACCTCGTCCTCGGCCTGGTCCGCGACGGCGTCCTCTACCGCGTCGACGCTCCGCAGGCCGACGCGATCGAGCCCGGCGACAAGCTCCTCTACGTCAAAAAGGTGACGCAAGCGGAGAAGATCGAGCGGTAGGTCCGGTTCGCCCGGCGGACCAGCGGATCGAGACCAGGGCGCCTGGGTTTTGCCCGCGGGATCTGGAACCATGACCGGGTGCCCCCGCGACCTCTCGCCCTGAAGTGGCCCACGGTGGCGATCCCCGCCGCGGCGGGTGTGCTCGTCGTCGTGCTGGCGTGGCTCGCCGGGCCCGGGTTGCTCGGGATCGGCAACGACGACGCCGGCGTGCCGGTGTCGGCCGAGGTCACCAAGCCCGCGCCGTGCGACCGGCTGGACCCCGTCGAGACGGTGCGGTTCACCGTCGGCGGCAAGACCCACGAAGGCACGCTCAACGGCTGCGGTCACGGCCAGAACGAGCACGTCGAAGTCGGCATCCCGGACGAGCTCCCGGACCAGGGCACGGTCACCGTCCGCGCGGCGGACACGTCGGCCGGCGCGTCGGACGCCCGGCGCCCGCTGGGGCTCGCGCTGCTGGTGTTCGCCTGCTTCTCCGGCGGGATCTTCGTCTACACCTGGCTGCGGCTGCCGCCGAAGCCGGACCCGAAACCGAAGCTCGCGAAGGTCAGCTGACTTCGGTCGACGGCGCCGCGAAGGTGTTGCAGTCGGAGATCCGGTTGCTCGTCGCGCCCGCCCGCCACCACGACGCGTAGTGCGCGTTGGTGCCGTGGTCGTGGCTGCGGGAGGTGTTGTCGCCGCGGGTCTCCTGGTCGTTCCAGGCCTTGTTGTACATGTCGCGGTTGATCGTGCCGCCCTGGTCGACGTGCGCGCCGAGGAACATCCCGGAGAAGCACTGGGCCTGCAGTTCCTTGCGCCGGGACATCTCGAGCCCGGCGGGGCTGTTCTGGCCGGCTTCGTAGATCTTCTGCCAGGCCGCGTCCATCAGCCCGGCGACCTCCTGAACGTGGTGGCCGTACTCGTGGGCGAACAGGGCCAGGTAGACGCCGGGGTTGTTGCCGTACTGGTCGGTCTGCAGCCCGCGGAAGGGCACGTACAGGTTGTTTTCGCAGTAGTACGCGGCGGTCGCGATGCCGACCTGGATGGTGCCGCACTCGGTCTCGAAGCTCGCGCCGGTCGGGAAGTGCAGCGCGGGCGGGGTGAACGGCAGGCCGTAGGCGGTGAGGAACGGGCCCCACGCGGCGTCCAGGCACTTGCTGGCGGCCGTGAAGAAGGCTTCCGCGCCGGCCTGGGTGCTCTGCCACGCCGGCAGCGTGCAGACGCGGTTCTGCAGCCCGGCGTTCGGGTCCTGCAGGATCGGGTGGTCGGCCAGCTTGAGGATCTTCTGCGGGCCGGTCGCGCTGGGCGTGGACAGCTCGGTCGACGGGCCGGGGGACGCCGACGCCGGAGCGCCCGCACCCCCGGGGAGCTGCGAAGGAGCGTCCTGGGACGACGGCGTGTCACGGTAGTTCGGGCTCGCGAGCGGGGTGTCCTGGCGGTTGAGCGCCACGATGGCGACCAGCCCGAGGACCAGCACGGCCACGGCGCCGAGGCACACCCCGATCACCGCCGCCGGCGACCGGCGCCGGGGCGCGGACACGGTGTGGGGATGACCCAGCCACGCGGGAGCCGGTTGCGCATCCGGCACCGGCGGCGGCTGGACGGTGCCGCTGGGCGGTACCTGGCCGTGGGGCGGTTGCGTCATCTAGGCAGTCCCGAAGGGTCTCGGTACGGACCGGGGGTACCCGATCCCGGCGTTCAGCCTACCGGGGGAACGGTGCCTCCCGCACCCGTCCGTGTGCGCACTGTCGCGGCGCATGGACGTCACCCCAGGTCTGGCCGGGTGCAACCCGCTCTGAGAGAGTGTCCGCAAGCAGGTACCGCAGGCGAGGGGCTTCGATGACAGAGACCGGTGGCGCGCCCGGCGAAGAGGGCGCCGACACGCCGACACCGAGCCGGGGCTTCGCCCAGGCTCCCGCTCCTGGATCGGGTGAGGCGAAGCCGCCGGAAGGTCACGATCAGTCACCACCGACGCCGCCGACCGGCTGGCAGGCCCCGGACCCGCGCGGTGCGCAGCCGCCGCCCGGGTGGCAGCAGCAGGCCCCGACGCCCTACGGCGGGCCGCCGCCGCAGTACCCGCAGTTCCCGCAGCAGCGCGCCTCCGGCCCGCACGGGCTGGGCAAACCCGGGGTGATCGCGCTGCGCCCGCTCAACATCGGCGACATCCTCGACGGCGCGATCACCGCGATCCGCCGCAACCCGCTGCTCATCCTGGGTGTCGGCGCGGTCCTGGCGGTGCTTTCGGCCGGGATCTCGTTCCTCGTGCAGAAGTACCTCTACGCCGACCTGGAGAAGCTGACCTCGGTCGCCGAGCTGGGCCCCGGCGCGACCGACTCGCAGGCGCAGGACGCGTTGTTCAGCGCGTTCGGCGACGTGTTCCTGCTGGTGCTGCCGTCGGCGGCGCTCACGACGTTGCTGACGACGCTGCTGAACGGCTTCCTGGCCGCTGTCATGGGCCGCGCCGCGCTCGGGCGCGAAGTGACCTTCTCGATCGCTTGGGCCGAGGTGCGGCCGCGGCTGCTGCCGCTGCTGGGCGTCGGGCTCGTCTACTCGGTGGTCGCGACGATCGGCTTGATGCTCTGCGTGGTCCCCGGTGTGGTCGCGTACGTGTTCTGGGCGCTGGCCAGCCCGGCGCTGATCCTCGAACGCGGCACGTTCAAGCAGGCGTTCTCCCGCTCGGTCAAGCTGGTCAGCCGCGCGTTCTGGCGCGTGCTCGGCATCCTGGCGCTGGCCTGGGTGATCCAGTACCTGTTCAACACCATCATCCAGCTGCCGTTCACCCTCGGCACCAGCGTGTTCCAGCAGGTGCTGAACCCGTCGGCGGCCCCGGTCGTGCCGGGCACCGGCGACCTGCTGCTGCAGGGCGTCGGCCAGATCGTCTCCGGCACCATCGCGATGCCGTTCGTCGCGCTGGTCACCGTGATCATCTACCTGGACCAGCGGATGCGCCGCGAAGGCATGGACATCGAGCTGGCCCGCGCCGCCGGGGTGACGCCGCCGCAGGCGTGGTGACGTTGCCGTTCCTGCCGAGGGACGTCCCGGTCGACATCGACCGGGACACCGCGCGCCGCGCCGCGCAGGAGGAGCTGACCGACCCGAAGTACCAGCAGGCGCGCCCGAGCGTGCTGCAGCAGGTCGCGCAGTGGCTCGGCGAGCAGCTGGAAAAGCTGCTGAACGGCCTGTCGTCGGTGGTCCCGGGCGGGATCTTCGGCCTGCTCCTGATCCTCGTGCTGCTGATCGTGCTGGTCGTCGTGATCCGGTTGCGCACCGGCAAGATCGCCCGCGCGGCCCGGGCCGACCGGCTGGTCTTCGACGGGAAGCGGCAGAGCGCCGACGATTACCGCCGCTCCGCCGCGGAGGCCGCGGCCGCCGGCCGCTACGACGACGCCGTCCGCGACCGCTTCCGCGCGCTCGTGCGGGCCTTGGAAGAACGCGCGTTGCTGGACGTGAGGTCGGGCCGGACGGCCGACGAAGCCGCCGCCGAGGCCGGGGTGCTGCTGCCGATCGTCGCGAGCGAGCTGCGGCAAGGCGCGCGCCTGTTCGACGACGTCCACTACGGCGGCCGCGAAGGCACCGAAGCCGCGTACCGCACGCTGACCGAGCTGGACGAACGCTGCCGCCGGGAACGGCCGGTGGTGATGGCGGCCTCGTGAGCACCTCGGTTTCGCCGGACGCGCGCCGGATCTGGCGCGGCTCCCGGATTCCCCTCGCCCTGCTCGCGCTGGTGGTCGCCGCCGCCGCGCTGCTGCTGCTCGGCCGCGGCGAGCAGACGCACGGCGCCCTCGAACCCGGCTCCTACGAACCCGGCGGCGCGCACGCGCTGGCGAAGCTGCTGGCCGGCCAGGGGGTCGACGTCCGGACCGCGCACACGATCGACGAAGCGGACGACGCGCTCGGCGAGAACACGACATTGCTGGTCACGCAGCCGGACCTGGTGCCGGCGAAGCGCTTCGACGCGCTGCGGCAGCGCGCCGCCGACGTCGTCCTCGTGACGCCGGGAGCGCCGACCCTCAAGGACTCCCTGCCGCTGGTCCGGCCGGTCGGCCAGAACGACGTCGGCACGCTCAGCCCGCAGTGCACGGTCGCCGCCGCGGTCGCGGCCGGCGACGCCACGCTCGGCGGGATCGGTTACGCCGCACCGGGTGCGCGCTCGTGCTACCCGGGTGCGGACGGCGGCGGCACGCTGCTGCAGCTCGCCGACACCGGCGGCACGACGACGTTGCTCGGCACCTCGGCGCCGCTGACCAACAGCCGGCTCGCCGACGACGGCAACGCGGCGCTGAGCCTGCGACTGCTCGGGCCGCACCCGAAGCTGGTCTGGTACCTGCCGTCGGCGACCGACCCGGCGCTGGACGACTCGCGGAAGTCGATCTTCGCGCTGATCCCCGACGGCTGGTACTTCGGCGCCGCGCAGGCGTTCATCGCGGTCGCGCTGCTGGCGCTGTGGCGGGCCCGGCGGCTCGGCCCGGTCGTCACCGAGCCGCTGCCGATCGTCGTGCGGGCGGCCGAAACGACCGAGGGGCGCGCCCGGCTGTACCGGCGCGCGAAGGCGGCGGACCACGCCGGCGAGACCCTGCGCGAAGCCGCGCGGTCCCGGTTGCGGACCACGCTGGGCCTGCCCCGCGACGCCGACGCGGCGGCGCTGGTGACGTCGGTGAGCGAGCGCGTCGGCCGGCCCGCGAACGACGTCGGCGCCGTGCTGTACGGGCCGCCGGTGACCGGCGATCCCGAGCTGGTCCGGCTGGCCGGCGAACTGGACAGGGTGGAACGAGAGGTGGAGCGAACTTGAGCAGCGGTACCGAAGGCACGACCGGGGCCCGCGACGCGCTGATCGCGCTGCGCGCGGAGGTCGCGAAGGCCGTCGTCGGCAACGACGCCGCCGTCACCGGGCTGATCCTGGCCCTGCTCTGCCGGGGGCACGTGCTGCTCGAAGGCGTCCCCGGCGTCGCGAAGACGCTGCTGGTGCGGGCGCTCGCGGCGTCGTTGAGCCTGGAGACGACGCGCGTGCAGTTCACGCCGGATCTGATGCCCGGCGACGTCACCGGCTCGATCGTCTACGACGCGCACAGCGGCGAGTTCTCCTTCCGCGAGGGCCCGGTGTTCACGAACCTGCTGCTCGCCGACGAGATCAACCGGACGCCGCCGAAGACGCAGTCCTCGCTGCTGGAGGCGATGGAGGAGCGGCAGGTCTCGCTCGACGGCAAGTCGCGGCCGCTGCCCGACCCGTTCATCGTGATCGCCACCCAGAACCCGGTGGAGTACGAGGGCACCTACCCGCTGCCGGAGGCGCAGCTGGACCGGTTCCTGCTGAAGCTGACCATGCCGACGCCCTCGCGCGAGGACGAGATCGGCATCCTCTGGCGGCACGCGCAGGGCTTCGACCCGCGCAACCTCGCGGCGGCGGGCCTTCTCGCGGTCGCGGGGGCGGCCGAACTGGCGACCGCCCGCGAAGCCGTCGCGAAGGTCACCATCGGACCCGAGGTGATCGGCTACGTCGTCGACCTCTGCCGGGCGACGCGGCAGCTGCCGTCGGTGCGGATCGGCGTTTCCCCCCGTGGCGCCACGGCGTTGCTGGCCGTGACGCGCGCTTGGGCGTGGCTCGCCGGGCGCGACTACGCGACCCCGGACGACGTCAAGGCGCTGGCCCGGCCGGCGCTGCGGCACCGCCTGGACGTCCGGCCCGAGGCCGAGCTCGAAGGCGTCACCGCGGACGGCGTGCTGGACCGGGTGCTCGCGTCCGTGCCCGTGCCGCGCTGACATGGCCGTCACCGGAAGGCTCGGGCTGCTGGCGCTCTTCGGCGCACTGGTGGTCGGGCTGCTCCTGCCGTCGCGGGCCGGCCTGCTGGCCGTCGGCGGGGTGCTGCTGGTGCTGGTCGTCGTGGACCTCCTGCTGGCCGGGAGCGTCCGGCCGCTGACGTTCGCGCGCTCCGGTGACACGTCGGTGCGGCTCGGGGAGCCGTGCGAGGTGACGCTGGTCGTGGCGAACCCGGGTGGCCGTGCGGTCCGCGGTCAGCTGCGCGACGCGTGGCCGCCGTCGGCGGGTGCCGCTGATCGGCACGTCCTGCGCGTTCCGGCGGGGGAGCGGCGGGCGTTGGTGACGGCGTTGCGTCCTTCGCGGCGCGGCGACCGGACGGCGGCGCGCGTGACGGTCCGGTCGGTCGGCCCGCTGGGGCTGGCCGCGCGGCAGGGGTCGCACGCGGTGCCGTGGACGGTCCGCGTGCTGCCGCCGTTCCACAGCCGCAAGCACCTGCCGTCGCGGCTCGCGCGGCTGCAGCAGCTCGACGGCCGCAACGCGGTGCTGATCCGCGGCCAGGGCACGGAGTTCGACTCGCTGCGCGAGTACGTGATCGGCGACGACGTCCGCTCCATCGACTGGCGCGCGACGGCGCGCGCGGCGGACGTCATGGTCCGGACGTGGCGCCCGGAGCGCGACCGGCACGTGGTGCTGGTGCTCGACACCGGCCGCGTCTCGGCGGGCCGGGTCGGCGACGCCCCGCGCCTGGACGCGGCGATGGACGCGGCGCTGCTGCTGGCCGCACTGGCGACCCGGGCCGGCGACCGCGTCGACCTGCTGGCCTACGACCGCCGCCTGCGCGCGGCGGTGCAGGGTTCCTCGGGTGCGGCGTTGCTGACGTCGCTGGTCAACGCCATGGCGCCGCTGGAGCCGTCCCTGATCGAGACGGACGCGCGCGGGATGGTCGCCGAGATCCTGCGGCGCACTCGACGTCGTGCACTGGTCGTGTTGTTGACGGGGTTGGACGCGGCGCCGCTGGAGGAGGGGCTGTTCCCGGTGCTGAGCTCGCTGACGTCGCGGCACGAGCTGGTGATCGCGTCGGTCGCGGACCCGCGGGTGGCGGAGATGTTGGCGGGGCGCGGGGACGCGGAAGCCGTGTACGACGCGGCGGCGGCGTCGCGGACGATGGCGGAGCGCAGCCGGGTGACGGAACGCCTGGCGCGCCGCGGGGTCAGCGTCGTCGACGCGGTCCCGGAGGAGCTGCCGCCCGCGCTGGCGGACCGCTACCTGGCCCTGAAAGCCGCCGGGCGGCTCTGATGGGTGACTCCGGTGGTGGACGTCCGTCCGGCCTGTTAAGCCCGGAGGATGCTCAAGTTCATGGCGGTGGCCCTGGCGATCACTTCGGCACCCGCGGCCGACGGCGCTCCCGTGTACCTGGCCGACGGCGGGGGCAAGCTCTCACTCGCGGTGGCCGACGGCAAGCCCGTGCTGGCTGACGCGGGAGACGCGAGTGCGAAGTGGACATATTCCGGTCAGCGCTTCACGAACGTCCAAAATGGACAGTGTCTTGCGGCGGCGAGCCCGGTCGACGGGGTCACGGTGAAGCTGGCGGCCTGTGACGCCAAGGATGAGCACCAGGCCTGGCGGCGCGTGGCCGGGCTGCCGGGCCTGGTCGAGATCGCGAACCTCGCCACGGCCCGGTGCCTCACCGCGGAAGGCGCCGTCGCGGGCGCGCGGCTGTACCAGGAAGTCTGCTCCCTGACCGGAATCCCGAACACCTGGGCCGCGGGCGGGCGCACCCTCGCCATCCTGTCCGGCAACGGCCAGCGCCTCGCGACGAAGGACCCGGGCGCACCGTTCGTGGTCCGCGTGATCGGCGAAAACGGCCAGCCGGCGGCCGACGTCCCGGTGACGTTCTTCGTCCGCGCGGCCCGCCCGAAGAACCTCCTGGTCTTCGAAGGGGGCGCGGAAACGGTGACCGTCAAGACGGGCGCGGACGGTTCCGCGTCGAGCCCGAAGCTGACGTTGACGGAGGTGGGCGAGTTCGAGGCCCGGTTCGTCGGCACCGCCGGGCTGGACGACGGATCGTCGATCGCCTTCGAGGGTTCGTGCTTATGCTGACTCGGGGAGCGCGTCCCCGATGTCCCGCGCGTCGAGGTCGCCGACCTCGCCTTCGCGGGCCGCGCGGCGGCCGAGGGTGAAGACGTAGACCAGGAACGCCACCTCGGCCAGGACGCCGATCCCGACGCGAATCCACGTCGGCCAGCCCGACGGCGTCACGAACGCCTCGATGACCCCCGACACGAACAGCACGCACGCCAGCCCGAGCGCCATCACCACGACCGAACGGCCCTGCTCGCCCAGCGCGGCCGTGCGGGAGCGGCGGCCGGGGTCGATCACCGTCCAGCCGAGCCGGAGGCCCGTGCCCGCCGCGACGAACACCGCCGTCAGCTCCAGCAGGCCGTGGGGCAGCAGCAGGCCGATCATCACGTCGGCGCGGCCCGCGGCGCTCATCGCGCCGATGATCAGGCCGGCGTTGAGCGCGTTCAGCCAGAGCGCGCCGATCACCGGCAGGCCCAGCGCGATGCCGAGGAACAGGCAGGTCGCCGCCACCCAGGCGTTGTTCGTCCAGACGCGCGCGGCGAACGACGTCGCCGGCCCCGTCGAGTAGTAGCTCTCGGCGTCGCCGCCGGGTTTGGTCAGCTGGTCGAGCTCGTCCGGTGACGCGATCGACGCGCGCACGTGCGGGTCGCCCGAAACCCACACGGCGATCACCACCATCACCGCGATCGACGCCAGCGCGGCCGGGATCCACCAGCGCCGCGACAGGTAGACGGCGGCGGGGAAACGGTGCGTGAAGAACAGCGCGACCTCGCGCCACGCCGGGTTGTGCGACCCCGAGATCGCGCTGCGGCCCCGTGCTACCAGCCCGGACAGCCGCCCGATCAGCGCCGGGTCGGGCGCGGTCGACCGGACGATCGACAGGTGCGTCGCCGTCCGCTGGTAGAGCGTCACCAGCTCGTCGGCTTCGGCGCCGGTGAGCTTGCCGCCGCGACGGCTCAGCTCGCCGAGCCGGTGCCACTCCGCCGAGTGCGCCACCACGAAGACGTCCACATCCACCCGGCCACCCTATCCGTCGTTACCCTGGGCCTCGTGCACGAGGAATCCGAGCTGGTCACCGGCGAAGCCGTCGTCCTGGACCTGCGCGTCGCCAAGCTCGCCAGCCGCGCCCTGGCCATGGCGCTCGACGTCGTCGTGCAGTTCGCGCTCCTGCTCGGCGCGATCTTCGTGATGACGCTGACCGTCCCGGCCGACGACGGCTCGCTCGCGCTGACCCTCTTCCTCGTGTTCCTGGTGCTGGTGATGGTCGGTTACCCGGTGCTGTTCGAGACGCTCTCGCGGGGCCGGTCGCTGGGCAAGATGGCGCTGGGGCTGCGGGTCGTGCGCGTCGACGGCGGCCCGATCCGCTTCCGCCACGCCCTGACCCGCGGGCTCGCCGGCTTCGTCGTCGACTTCTGGACGCTCGGGCTGTTCGGCGCGGTGGCCGTGATCGTGTCGCTGTGCTCCTCCGACGGCCGCCGCGTCGGCGACTTCCTGGCCGGGACGCTCGTGGTGCGCGAACGCGTCCCGGAAAGCGCCGGCTACCCGGCGATCGGCATGCCGCCGGGCCTCGAGGGCTGGGCGTCGCAGCTCGACCTGACCCGGCTGCCGGACGACCTCGCGCTGGCGAGCCGCCAGTTCCTCGCGCGCTTCAACGAGCTGCGCCCGGAGGCGTCGCACGCGCTCGGCTGGGGGCTCGCGCAGCAGGTCGGCAACGCCCTGGGCGCGGCGGTGCCGCCCGGGGTGCCGCCGTGGGCGTTCCTCGCGGCGGTGCTGGCGGAACGGCGCAACCGCGACCACGCCAAGGCCTTCCAGGCCTACGCGGCGGCGCAGGCCCAGCAGGCGCAAGCGTTTGCGGCGCAGGGGTATCCGGCGCAGCCGCACGCCTACCCGGCGCAGGCGTATGCGGCGCCGGCTTATCCCGGGCAGCCGGCGTCGCAGCCCTTCCCGGCGCAGCCGAACGCTGCGTCGTCGCAGCCCTTCCCGGCGCAGGCGGCCGCACCCGAATACGGGGGCTCCTCCGAGCCGACCCCGCCGCGCGGAACCCCGGTGGTGCCCGCCGAGAACCCGTTCACCCCGCCGAGCTGACCCGGCGTCACGAGACGTCGCCGCCGGACGCGGTCCACGTGTTGCACTGCTGGCTGCGGTTGGTCGTCGCGCCGTGCTGCCACCAGGAGATGTTGTGCTTGGCGCTGCCGTGGTCGCGTTTGCCGTTGCGGGCGTAGTCGTCGCCGCGGTCCTGGGCGTTCCAGGCCTCGTTGTAGATGTTCTTGTCGACCGAGCCACCCGAGACCGACGCCGAGCCCAGGAACATCCCCGAGAAGCACTGCGCCTCGAGCTCCATGCGCCGGGACAGCTCCAGGCCGACCGCCGAGTCGGCGCCCGCGTCGTAGCGCTGCTCGCCGTACGCGTCGGAGATGCCGGCCATGTTCTGCACGTGGTGGCCGTATTCGTGGGCGAGGATCGACAGGTACGGGCCGGGGTGGTTGCCCCACGTCTCGATCTCGATGCGGTCCATCGGCATGTAGATCGTGTTGTTCGACGGGCAGTAGAACGGCGTGACGCCGGTGGTCGTGCCGCCGCTGCCGCACGGCGTCGACGACTCCGAGAGCGACCGCGGCACCGACAGGTTCGGCGTCCGGAACGGCAGCTCGGCGCCGCCGAGGGCCTTCGACCACATCGCGTCGAGGCAGGCGATGCCGGACTGGAAGAACTTCGTGACGCTGTTCTGGTCGGTCGCCCAGCGGCTCAGCGTGCACGGGACGTTCTGCAGCCCGAAGTTCGGGCTCCCGAACAGCGGGTTGTCGCCGGTGGCCGCGACCGAGTGCGGGCCGGCCGGCGTCTGGGACGTCGGCGTTTCGCGCCCGGACGTGCGGGTCTGGCGCGTGGTCGTCTCTTCGGTGGACGACGTCCTGGCCGTGGTTTCGTCGCTGGTGGTCTCGGAGTAGGTCTCGGTCGGGTAGGTGCTGGAGTAGCCGGCGTCGGCGACGTGCCGCGAGTGCCCGCCGGTCAGCGCGACGGCCGCGATCAGCCCGCCGACGACGGCCACGATCCCGATGATCGCCACGGCCACGATCACGCCGGCGTTCGACTTCTTCGCGACGTAGGGCCGGTACCCGGGCGCGAACCGCGGCCCGAACGCCATCGCGGGCGGCGGTCCGGCGTGACCCGGGGTGAAGACGGGCGCGGGCGCCGTCACGGGCGGCGGCAGCGGCGCCCCGGCGGGCGGCGGGGGACGGAACTGCGGGCCGGTCGGCGGACCGCCGAAGCCGCCGGGACGCGGATAGGGCCCGGACGGCGGACCCGGCGCGGGGAACCCCTGGGTGCCCTGCGGACCCTGGACCCCCGGCTGGCCCTGCGGCGGCCCGCCGGACTGGTGCGGCGGTGGTCCCTGCGGACCGCGCGAACCCGGCGGCGGGCCACCGGGCGACTGCGGATTCCGCGGTGCGTGCGGGTTCTGCGGCGGCGAACCGGCAGGCCCCTGCGGTCCGGCGGGTCCCTGCTCCGGCTGACCTTGCGGCCCGGTCGGCCCCTGCCCGGGCGGCTGGCCCTGCGGACCCTGACCCGGCCGGCCCTGCGGACCCCGCCCCGGCTGGCCCGGCTGACCCGGCTGGCCCGGCAACGGCCGGTTCCCGGGCGGCGGCAACGGCCGCGCCCCCGGTGGCGGCAACGGCGGCCGGCCCGGAGGCGGCACCGGACGTCGCGGGTCGTGCGGACCCTGCGGCGGTTGGGACATCTGTGTGGAACCCCCCGTGGACTCACCCCGTCGGAACCGGCGTACCTGCGCTGATCTCGCCGTTCCGGCCGTCAGCATAGATCCAGTGCTCTAGGGTGTGGTGCTGTGTTGAGGAAACTGGGGCTCGTCGTCGCGGCGGGTGTGCTGGCCGCCGCCGGGCCCGCGGCCGCCGCCGACGGGCCGACCGGGCCGACAGCGGGGCCGCCCCTGCCCGCGCAGCCGAGCGAGCAGGTCAAGAAGCCGCAGCTGCTCGGCAGTGAGGTCCCGGGTGTCCAGGCCCCGGACGGCGCGACCGCCGACGTCGCGCTCAAGCTCCTGCGCGACGGCTCCCTCTCCGTCACCGAGAAGGTCACCGTCCCCGGCGGGCAGCAGCTCGTTTCCCGCGTCCCGCTGCGGGTTTCGGCCGGTGACGACCAGGACCGCGTCTTCGCCGTCCGCGACGTCAAGACCGAGGGCGCGGCCACCAGCCAGGCGACCGGCGACCAGCTCGTCCTCACCTTCACCGGCGGCAGCTCCACCGTGACCTACCTGGTCGACGGCGTCGTTGCCGACCAGAACGGCCGGCAGCAGGCGCGCTGGCAGGCCGCGAGTGGCTTCGACGGCCCGCTGGCCAAGCTCACCGCGTCGTTCATCGCGCCGTCGCCGGAGCTGTCCCCTGTGGACTGTTTCGCCGGCCCGATCGGCTCCAGCCGGCGCTGCACGCTCAGCGAGCTCGACCACACCGGCGTCGTGCGCCTGGAACAGAACGACGTCCAGCCGGGCGACCGCGTCGACCTGCTGGTCGGCCTGCCCGCGAACACCACGCCGGCCACCGCGAAGTTCGCCGACATCGGCCTGCTCGCCAACGCCTTCGCCCTGACGCCGCTGACCGGCGTCGTCTTCGCCGTCCTCCTGGTGCTGCTCGTCGCCGCCGCGGTCTTCGTGGTGCGCCGCCGCAAGCAGGACGCGGGTGCGCTCACCGCCGCCGCCGGGCCGGTCGAGGTGCTGCTGCGCGACGGCGAGCGCGTCTACTTCGCCTCCCCGGACGGCGTGCTGCCCGGGCAGGTCGGCACGGTGATCGACGAGACCGTCGACGTCGTCGACATCAGCGCCACCGTGGTCGACCTGGCCGTCCGCAACTACCTGTGGCTCGCGGAAGTACCGGGGCCCGACTGGCAGCTCGCCCGCCGCAACCCGCCCGACGAGCACCTGCACGACTTCGAGCGCGCGGTCTACGAAACGCTCCTGCCGGCGGGCACCGACGCCGTGCTCGTGTCGCAGCTGCGCGCCCGCGGCGGCCTCGACCTGCGCCGGATCAGCGACGCGATGTACGCCGACGTCGTCACCAAGCGCTGGTTCTCCCGTCGCCCGGACACCGCGCGCGGCCGCCTGACCTGGCTCGGCGCCGGGATCTTCGCGCTCGGCCTGGTCGTCACGGCGATCCTCACGTTCACCGCCGGGTACGCGCTGCTCGGGGTCGCGGTCGCGCTCGCCGGGCTCGGTGTCGCCGCCGCGGCCGTGCTGCTGCCGTCGCGCACCGCGCGCGGCCGGGTGCTCGTCGGCCAGGTCCGCGGCCTGCTGCACTACCTGCACCACGCCAAGGCCGAGGACATCCCGCCGGGCGACCGCGAGATGGTGTTCTCCCGGTCGCTGCCGTACGCGGTGGTGCTGGGCGACACCGAACGCTGGCTGGGCGCCTTCGCCGCGCTGAACCCGGCGTCGGACGGCACGGCCGGCCTCTACTGGTACGGCGGCATGGAGGCCGACAGCGACCTGCGCCGCTTCGGCGCGCACTTCCCGTCGTTCCTGACCGCGCTCGACGGACTGCTCACCGAGTCCGGCCGCGCCACGTCGCGCTGACCGTGCGCGGCCGGGTCGTCACCGCGGCGGCGCTGACGCTCTTCCTGGCCGTCGCCGGGCCCGCGGCCGCGCAGGACCAGCCACCGCCGCCCGCGTTGCCGCAGAGCGCCGAGATCCAGCTCAAGGTGGAGCGTGACGGCGCGCTTTCGGTCGCCGAGGCGGTGTCGGTCCCCAACGGCGTCACGATGGACCGCCGGGTCCCGCTGCGGGTCCCGGCGCCGCACCACCGCGACCGCGTCTACGGCGTGCGCGACGTCGTCCTCGAAGGCAGCGGCACGGCGTCGGTCGACAACGACGCCTTCGCGATCCACCTGACGTCCGGCACCTCGACCGTCCGGTACACAGTGGACGGTGCGGTCGACGGCAACCGCGTCACCTGGGAGCTCGCCGGCGGCTGGAGCACCGAGCTGAAGTTCCTCCGCGCGTCCTTCGCGGCGCCCGAGATCCCGACGGCGGTCGACTGCCGGGCGGGACCGGCCGATTCGGACTTCCCGTGCGGCGCCGCGCAGATCGACCACGCCGGGCTGACCCGGTTCAGCCAGCAGAACCTCCTCGCGGGCCAGCGGATGACGGCGACCGTCGAGCTGCCCGCGGGCACCGTCCCGGCGAACGCACGGCTGGTTCCCGCCAAGACGCTCGCGGGCGCGTTCGTCCTCACCGCCCCGGTCGGCTGGGCCTGGGCGGGCTTCGGCGCGCTGCTGCTGGCCGCGGTCGTACTCGTGTGGCTCGCGCGACGCCGTGACGCCGAACCGGGGGAGCCGCCGAAGGTCGAGCTGATCACCGCGAACGGCGAATTCGCGTCACCGGAAGGCGTGCTGCCGGGCCACGTCGGCCTGCTGCTGCACGGCCGCACCGGCGCGGCGGACATCGCCGCGACCGTGCTCGACCTCGCCGTCCGCAACTACATCTGGGTGAGCGCCGAGGACGGCGGCTGGCGGCTGAGCCGGCGCAACCCGCCCGACGAGCACCTGACCTCCTTCGAGCGTGCGGTGTTCGCGGCCGTCCTGCCGGAAGACCCGGTGACGCTTGCCGAACTGCGGCGGCGGCACGTCGTTATCGCACCGGACGGGCTGTATGCCGACGTCGTCCGCCGCGGCTGGCTCGCGGCGCGGCCCCGGAGGCTCGGCCGCGCCGGCGTCCGGGTGGTCTTCTACGGCGTGTTCCTGACCGTCCTGCTGGCACTGACCGCCGGATACGCCCAGCTCGGCGTGATCCTCGCGCTGGCCGGAGCGGCCGCCGCGGTGGTGTCGGCGGCGCTGCCCGCGCGTCGCCGCGCGGGCACCGACGTCGCACGGCGGCTTCGCGGCGTCGCCGAAGAGCTGGGTTCGGTGTGGGTGAAGGACCTCGGCAAGCCGCAGCGGGAACTGGTGTTCTCACGCGGTCTGCCGTACGCGTCAGCTCTGGGCGAACTGAGCGCCTGGGTGGCCGCTTTCGACGGTCTCGAGCACCCGCCGCCGGTCTACTGGCACTCCGGCGGAATCGGCCCTGACCAGGCCGGATCCTTCGCGACGGCCCTCGCAGGCACGTTCGCCGGCGCCCGCCGCGGGCACCTGCTGGATCTTGTGGGTCCGGACGGCGGTTCTCACCCGCCAGCCGGGAAGCCAGGGACCGCCGAGCCGTCGTAGGGTGGGGCCATGGCCGATCCCGAGCTCGTCCGATACACCCTAGACAACGGTTTGCGCGTGGTCCTCGCACCCGACGCGACCGCGCCGGTGGTCGGCGTCAGCGTGCACTACGACGTGGGTTTCCGCTCCGAGCCGGAGGGGCGCACCGGTTTCGCGCACCTCTTCGAGCACCTGATGTTCCAGGGCTCCGAGAGCTTGGAGAAACTCGCCCACTTCCGGCACGTCCAATCCAGCGGCGGCACCTTCAACGGGTCCACCCATCCGGACTACACCGACTACTTCGAGGTGCTGCCGAGCGCCGCGCTGGAACGCGCGCTGTTCCTCGAAGCCGACCGGATGCGCGCGCCGAAGCTGACCGCCGAGAACCTGGCGAACCAGATCGACGTCGTCAAGGAGGAAATCCGGCTCAACGTGCTGAACCGGCCCTACGGCGGGTTCCCGTGGATCACCCTGCCGCCGGTCCTGTACTCGACGTTCCCCAACGCGCACAACGGCTACGGCGGCTTCGAGGACCTCGAGAGCGCCACCGTCGAGGACTGCGCCGCGTTCTTCGACACCTACTACTCGCCGGCCAACGCCGTGCTCACCGTGGCGGGTGACTTCGAGGTCGCCAACGCCAAGGACCTGATCGAGCAGCACTTCGGCGACGTCCCGCACCGGCCGGCGCCGCAGCGGCCGTCGTTCGCCGAGCCGCTGCCGACCAGCGAGCTGCAGGGCGAGACGATCGACCCGCACGCCCCGCTGCCCGCGCTCGCCGTCGGCTACCGGATGCCGGACCCGATCAACGACGTCGGCGGTTACCTCGCCTACCTCGTGCTCGCCGGTGTGCTGACCGACGGCGACGGCTCCCGGCTGCAGCAGCGGCTGGTGCACAAGGAGCCCCTGGTCGTCGACATCGGCGCCGGCGCCGGGCTGTTCGGCCCGTTCGAGGCGCGCGACCCGGACACGTTCACCATCACCCTGATCCACCCGCACGAGGTGCCGCGCGAGCGCGTGCTCGCGGCGCTGGACGACGAGCTCGAGAAGATCGCCGAGAACCCGCCGGACGAGCAGGAACTGCGCAAGGTCACCGCGCGCTGGGCCGCGAGCCTGCACTCCGAGCACGACCGCCTGGTGTCCCGGACCCTCGCGCTCGGCTCGTTCGAACTGCTCTACGGCGACGCCTCGCTGGTCTACCAGCTCGCCGACCGGATGTCCGCCGTCACCTCGGAAGCCGTTTCGGCGGCGGCGAAGGCGCTGCGCCCCGACGCGCGCGCCGTCCTGGTGGTCAAGCCCGCTTCGGAAGGGACCGACGAGCAGTGAGCTCCCCCACGACTTCTGCAACGCACCGCAGCGCCGAGGAGATCGGCCGCACCGAGCGGGGGCCGCGCCCGCTGCCCCCGCTCGGCGAGCAGCGCACAGCCGCCGACCTGTCCCATGTGGACACCACGCTGGCCAACGGCCTGCGCGTCGTGGCCGTGCGCAAGGCGACCGTGCCGATGGTCGAGGCCCGGCTGTGGATCCCGTTCGCGGGTGACGACAAGCTGCACCCTGCGGTCGCCGAGGTGCTCGCCGAGACCATCCTCACCGGCACCGCGCGACGCAACCGCATCGAGATCGACGCCGAGCTGGCGCTGATCGGCGGCGACATCGGCTGCGGCGTCGACCCGGAACGCCTGGTGTTGACCGGTTCCGCGCTCGCCGACAAGCTGCCGACGTTCCTCGACGTGCTCGGCGACGTCCTCACCGGCGCGACCTACGCCGACGAGGAGATCGCCCGCGAGAAGGAGCGGCTGGTCGAGCGGATCGCCGTCTCCCGCACCCAGCCGCGCACGATCGCCCGCGAAGCACTGCAGAAACACCGCTACGGCGACCACCCGGCCACCCGCGAGGTGCCGCAGGCCGAGGACGTCGCCGTCGTGACGCCCGAGCAGGTCCGCGCGCTGCACCAGGCGTCCGTGCAGGCCCGCGGTTCGGTGCTGGTGCTGGTCGGCGACATCGACCCCACCGCGGTGATCGGCGACCTGGAGAAGGTGCTCGGCGCCTGGGCGTCGGACCGCTCGGCCGTGCGGCTGCCGGCGTTGCCGGACCTGACCGGCCCGAGCGTGCTGCTGGTGCCGCGCGCCGGCGCCGTCCAGTCGCAGATCCGGCTGTCCGCGCAGACCGTGCCGCGCACGGACCCGGGGTACGCGGCGCTGCAGCTGGCGAACCTGGCCTACGGCGGGTACTTCTCGTCGCGGCTGGTCGAGAACATCCGCGAGAACAAGGGGTACACCTACTCCGCGCACTCCGGGTTCGAGTTCACCGACGGCACCGCGGTGGTCAACGTCGACGCGGACACCGCGACCGACGCGACCGCCCCGGCGCTGCTGGAGACCCGCTACGAGCTGGGCCGTCTCGGCCAGGTCCCGCCGGCGGGCGACGAGCTGGAGTCGGTGCGGCAGTACGCGATCGGCTCGCTGCTGACCTCGACGTCGTCGCAGTCCGGCCTGGCCGGCCAGGTGCTGGCGCTGGCCTCGACCGGGCTGGGCCTGGAGTGGCTCAACGAGCACCCGGCGCGGGTCGCCGCCGTGACCGCCGAAGAGGTGGCCGATGCGGCGCTGAAGTTCTTCGCCCCCAAGCGGTTCACCGGCGTGGTCGTCGGCGACGCGGCGGTGCTGGAACGCAAGCTCCTCGCGCTGGGCGACGTCGTAGTGGGCGAGCCGGCCTGATGTCCGTCCCGTTCTCCCTCGGTGCCCTGCCGACCCTGTCCCGGTCCACTGTGGACCGTCAGGAAGGCTTGCGCACCAACCCTTCACGATTGCTGAACCGCTGGGCTGACGCCCGGGTCGTCCTGCTGGACGACACCGGGCGCACCCCGGTCCTCGAGGGTTCGTCGGTGCTGGCGTTCCGCAAGGCCGTCGACTTCGGTGCTTCGCCGCCCGCCGACGCGGTGTTCCTCGGCGAGTGGCAGGACACCGACTACTGGTCGCTGCCGGGCGGCCCGACGGGCGAAGCCGACACGGTGAAGATGGCCGGGAGCTGGGGCTTCGTCGAAGAGGTCCCGCGCGTCGACGGTGAGATCTGGGTCGAGCTGCGTGGGTACGGCGACCTGCTGGACGACACGTCGGCCGGGCTGTTCACGACGGCGCAGGCGTTGCGCAACTGGCGTCGCCAGGCCAAGTTCTGCACCCGCTGCGGAAATCCCACGGAGCTGATCCAGTTCGGCTGGGCGAGCAAGTGCACGAACGACGGCCGCGAGGAGTACCCGCGCACGGACCCGGCGGTGATCTGCCTGGTCCACTCGCTGGAGGGCACGAACGGCTCCCACGTGCTGCTGGCCCGCCAGCCGATCTGGCCGGCCGGGCGCTATTCGGTGCTGGCCGGGTTCGTCGAGGCGGGCGAGTCGCTGGAGGCGTGCGTGCTCCGCGAGATCCGCGAAGAGGTGGGCGCGTCGGTGTCGGACGTGCGGTACCTCGGCAGCCAGCCGTGGCCGTTCCCGCGGTCGATCATGCTGGGCTTCACCGCCCGGGCGGACCGCACGCTGCCGCTGGTCCCGGCGGACGGCGAGATCGAGGAAGCGCTGTGGGTGTCGCGCGCGGAGGTGCGGGCGGCGTTCGAGAACAGTTCGTTGCGGAACGAAGGCGCCAAGCCGACCCCGATCGCGGACGGCGCGGCGGAGATCCTCCTGCCGGGCAACTCGTCCATCGCCCGGGTCATGCTCAAGGCCTGGGCGGACGCGGAGGAGTAAGTCATACGCCCCAAGGCGGCCTTGGTTGCGTCCCACGCACCGAAGGCCGCCTTGGTTGCGTCTGACGCACCGAAGGCCACATTGGGGGCGCTTGGCCCGTCAGTCGCGCCCGGCCGCTCGGGAGGGCTTCAGCGCAAGTCGCCGAGTTCTGTCACCGTGCGAGTCGGCGTGCCGGTGAAGTCGGGGACCCCGCCGTAGGCCAGGCTCAGCGTCTCCAGCCGGTAGCTCCACTCGCTGCCGCACAGGCACGTCGCCAACTCGCCGATCGGGCGCAAGGCGAACCGCGACGCGAAACCGGTCGATTCGTCGACATTCACCCGGTGGACCTGCCCGCCCGCGTGGTCCGGTAGCGGGAACACCGTCGGCACCCGGTTGCGCCGGGCAGCCGCGGCGCCGCCCCTGGACCGCGTGGTCCAGGTGGTCCATACCTGCTGCGCGACGACGTCCACGAAACCAGCATCCCCGGCCGGGCAAGCCGCTTTCCGGTGACCCGCTGACCGGCGCAAACGTCGCCCCGCACACCCTCCAGCAGGGAAAACGCCGCCCGGCGCCGTGTCACACGCGCGACTTCAAGCGTTACCTGGCCGTTTCCCGGGCCCGTTGACGGCTGTGGCTCGGCTCACTACAGTCCCCGGAAACCGTCTGTAAAGTATCCTAATTAAGTCGGGAGCGACGACAAGTGCGAGCCGGTAGCCCGCGGATGCTGCGCGAGATCAACGATCGCGCCGCCATCGAGGTCCTCCTTCGGGAGGGCCCGCTGACGCGCGCCGAGCTCGAGCTCGCCATCGGGCTCTCCAAGCCCGCGACCGCGCAGCTCATCACCCGGCTCGAGCAGGACAACCTCGTCATCAAGGCCGGCGTGCGGGGTGGCGGACGCGGTCCGCGCGCCCAGCTCTGGTCGGCCAACGGCGGCCTCGCCCGGGTCGCCGCCGTGGACCTCACGCCGCACGTCGCGGACTTCGTCGTCGCCGACGTCGCCGGGACTATCCTCGCCGAGCACCAGGTCGCGCTGCCCGTCCACGAGGGCGCCGACGTCGTCGGGACCTTCGGCGAGGCCCTGAGCCACGTCGCCGAACAGGCCGGGATCACCCGCGAAGAGCTCGCCCACGTCGTCATCGGCGCACAGGGCGCCTTCGACCCGCGCACCGGCCTGCTCTCCTCCGCGCCGCACATCCCCGGCTGGCTCGGCTTCGACGTCCCGCAGAAGCTCAGCGACGAACTCGGCGTCGACGTCCTCATCGAGAACGACGTCAACCTCGTCGCCGTCGAGGAGATGAGCGCCGGCAAGGCGCAGGACGTCGACGACTTCGTGATGGTGTGGCTGTCCGAAGGTGTGGGCGGCGCGGTCGTCATCGGCCGCCGGCTGCTGCGCGGCGCCACCGGCGGCGGGGGCGAGATCGACTGGATGCGGGTGCCCGACCCGGCGACCGTCGACACCGGCGACGTCTGGCCCGAGGCCGGCGCCCGGTTCGGCAACCTCGTCGACTCGCCCGCCATCTGCCGTCTCGCCGCCGCGCACGGCATCACCGCGGACACCGCCTGGGACGCCGTCGAGAAGGCCGGCACGCAGCACCCCTTCCTGGACGACCTCGCGCGGCGCGTTGCCGGCGGCATCGCGAACCTCGTCGCGGTCGCCGACCCGCAGCTCGTGCTGCTCTGCGGGGACACCAGCCGCGCCGGTGGCGAGAACTTCGCCGCGCTGGTGCAGGACCGCCTGCACACGCTCGTCCTGCCGCGCACCCCGGTCGGCTGCGCTTCGGTGCAGGGCAACGCCGTCCGCGCGGGCGCGCTGCAGTCCGCGCTCGCCAAAACCCGTGAGGACGTCTTCGGCGTCGTCACCCCCACGCTCCTCGGGTCGCGCAGGCCCGCGGTCGGACCCTCGCCCGGTAAAGCGGCGGTCCCGAACACCCGTCCCGCCCCGTCCCCAACCGAGTAGCCCAACCGATGAGGAGGAGGGCCATGCGCCCTACCAACCGGACCCGCCGCGGCGCAGCGTTAATCGCCGTGGCCGCGGCGTCCGTCCTGCTGACCAGCGCCTGTTCCGGCGCCGCCGCGCCCAGTGGCGGCGGTGACGCGGCCGCCGCGCCCGGCAAGGACGACAAGATCACGATCACCGTCTACAGCAAGTTCACCGACCGCGAGTACGGCGTGGTCACCGCGGGCCTGAACAAGCTCAAGGCGAAGTACCCGAACATCGAGATCAAGCACGAGGGCAACCAGGACGACGACAAGCTGACGCAGTCGATCCGCGGTGGCAACCCGCCCGACGTCGCGATCTCGTTCTACACCGACAACCTCGGCGCCTGGTGCTCCAACGGCAGCTTCCAGGACCTGAAGCCCTACATCGACCGCGACAAGATCGACCTCAGCCAGATCCCCGACGCGGTCCGCAACTACACCGAGTACCAAGGCAAGCGTTGCGCGATGCCGATGCTCGCCGACGTCTACGGCTTCTACTACAACAAGGACATGTTCGCGGCGAAGGGCGTCACCTCGCCGCCGAAGACCACGGACGAGTTGCTCGAGGACGCCAAGAAGCTGACCGAGTACAACGCGGACGGCTCGATCAAGGTCGCCGGCTTCCTGCCGTCGATGCCGTTCTACGCCAACCAGGCCCAGTACTGGGCGCCGAACTTCGGCGCGCCGTTCATCGGCCCGGACGGCAAGTCGGACCTCGCCACCAACCCCGGCTGGAAGGCGATGTTCGAGTTCCAGAAGAAGCTGATCGACGCACTCGGTGGCCACGACAAGGTCGAGAAGTTCAAGGCCGGCCTCGGTGACGAGTACTCCGCCGACAACGGCTTCCAGAAGGGCAAGCTGGCGATGATCTACGACGGTGAGTTCCGCACCGCGTTCATCAAGGACCAGGCGCCGACCCTGAACTACGCCACCGCGCCCGCCCCGGTGCTCACCACCATGGCGGACAAGTACGGCAGTGCCTTCACCACCGGCACGATCATCGCGATCCCCAAGGGCGCCAAGAACCCCGGCGCCGCGTGGGAGCTGATCAAGCAGGCCACTCTGGACACCGACACCCTGGTGGACATGGCCAACGGCCTGAAGAACGTGCCCAGCACCAAGGCCTCGCTGACGTCGCCGCGCCTCGACCTGCAGCCGCAGTTCAAGACGTTCCTCGACATGTACGACAGCGGCAAGCTCGTGTCGAACCAGACCACCCCGATCGGTGACGCGCACCTCAAGGCGGTCAACGACTTCGCCGAGAAGTGGCAGGCCGGCTCGATCCCCGATCTGACCGAAGGCCTGAAGAAGGTGGACGCGCAGATCGACGACGAGCTGAAGCAAAAGGGCGCAGGCGGATGACCTCCACCATTGCTGCCAAGACCGACGGCTCCCCGTCCGCGCCTTCCCAGGCGCGGGCGGGGGCCCGCCGGGCCAAGCGCCGCCGGACCGCACTGTTCTTCATGGCCCCGGCGCTCATCGGGTTCCTGGTCTTCTTCGGTTACCCGCTGATCGCCACGGTCTACTACTCCTTCACCAAGTACGACCTGATCAACCCGCCGCAGTTCATCGGGTTCGGCAACTACGTCCGGATGTTCACGACCGAGCCGCTCGTCGGCGTCGCGGCGTACAACACGCTGTGGCTGGTGGTCATCCTGACGACGTGCCGGGTGCTGTTCTCCCTCGGCATCGCGTCGGTGATCTCCCGGCTGAAGTCGGGCGTCGGCCTGGTGCGGACCCTCTGCTACCTGCCGACGCTGGCCCCGCCCGCGGCGGCGACGCTGGCGTTCGTCTTCGTGTTCAACCCGGAATTCGGCCCGGTGAACCGGTTCCTGCGGCTCATCGGCATCGACGGCGGCCTGTGGTTCAACAGCCCGGCCATGTCGAAGCCCGCGCTGACGCTGCTCGCGCTGTGGGGCTCCGGCGAGCTGATGATCATCATCCTGGCCGCGCTGCTCGACGTCCCGACCGAGCAGTACGAGGCCGCCGAGCTCGACGGCGCCGGCTCGGTCCGGAAGTTCTGGCACGTCACGCTGCCGTCGATCTCGCCGGTCCTGCTGTTCGGCGTGGTCAACTCGATCATCTACGCGCTGCAGTTCTTCACCCAGGCGATCGTCGCGGCGTCCGCCTCGGCGGGCACAGCCGACGTCGCCGGCAACTCGAAGCTCATCGGCGCGCCCGAGAACTCGACGCTGACGTACCCGATCTGGCTGTACGTCCAGGGTTTCCGCTACTTCAACATGGGTTACGCGGCGGCGATGGCGGTGCTGCTGTTCATCGTCTCGGCGGGCTTCACGTGGATTCTCGTGCGGCAACTGCGTAAGTCCCAGCACCAGGAGGAGGGCGCATGACCGCGTTGGCGGAAGCGCCGCAGAAGCCGGCGGGGGTGCCGCCGCGGGTGCGGTTCAAGCGGAACTGGGACAAGCGGCTGTCGTGGATCGCGTTGCACGCGACCGGGATCGCGCTCGGCGTGATCTTCATGCTGCCGCTGCTGTTCGTCTTCCTCACCGCGGTGATGGCGGACGACCAGGCCATGACGGCGAGCCTGTGGCCGAGCGTGTGGCACTTCGAGAACTTCGTGACGGTGTTCAAGAAGGCGCCGCTGCTGGAGTACTTCGGCAACAGCCTGCTGTACTCGGGGCTGGCGACGATCGGCGCGCTGCTCTCGGCGATCCCGGCGGCCTACGCGCTGGCGAAACTGCGGTGGCGCGGGCAGAACCTGTTCTTCATGCTCACGGTGGCCGCGATGATGCTGCCGCCGCAGGTCACCGTCGTCCCGTTGTACGACCTGTGGGTGCGGCTCGGTCTCACCGGCACGCTCGTGCCGCTGATCACGCCGTACTTCTTCTTCGACGCGTTCTCGATCTTCCTGCTCCGGCAGTTCTTCCTCACCATTCCGAAGGACTACCTCGAAGCGGCGAAGATCGACGGCTGCAACGAGTTCCAGGCGATGTACCGGGTATTGATCCCGATGGCGAAGCCCGGAATCGCGGCCACCGCGATGTTCTGCTTCCTGTTCACCTGGAACGACTACTTCGGACCGCTGCTCTACACGGGCGAGGACCAGGACCACTGGCCACTGTCGCTGGCGATCGCGTCCTTCCGCGGCATGCACCACGTCGAGTGGAACATGACGATGGCGGCGACCGCGCTGATCATGGCGCCGGTGATTGTGCTGTTCATATTTGCGCAGAAGTCGTTCGTCAAGGGCATCACATTCACGGGAGTCAAGGGATGAAGCTGGCAGTCGTCGGTGGCGGGTCCACCTACACGCCGGAGCTGATCGACGGGATCGCCGGTCGCCGGTCCACTTTGGACGTCGACGAGATCGTGCTGGTCGACCCGGACGCCTACCGCGTCGAGGCCGTCGGCGGGTTCAGCCAGCGGCTGCTCTCGCACGCCGGCCACCCCGCGCGGGTCCGGACCACGCAGTCGCTGGAAGAGGGGGTCGACGGCGCGTCAGCGGTGCTGATCCAGCTGCGCGTCGGCGGCCAGCGGGCGCGGCGCTCCGACGAGACGTTCCCGCACGCCTGCGGCTGCGTCGGCCAGGAGACGACCGGCGCGGGCGGGCTCGCGAAGGCGCTGCGCACGGTGCCGGTGGTGCTCGACATCGCCGAGCGTGTCCGCAAGATCGCCGGCGACGACACGTGGATCGTCAACTTCACCAACCCGGTCGGCATCGTCACGCGCGCCCTGCTCAACGAGGGCCACCGCGCGGTCGGGCTGTGCAACGTCGCGATCAACCTGCAGCGGCAGTTCGGGAAGCTGCTGGGCGTCGGCGCGGACGACGTCAAACTCGTCCACACCGGACTGAACCATCTGAGCTGGGAGCGCGGCGCGCTCGTCGACGGCGTCGACCGGCTGCCGGAGCTGCTGGAGCAGCACCTGGACTACCTGTCCGATGAGGTCAGTGTGCCCCAGAAGTGGTTGCGGCGGATGAACGTCGTGCCGTCGTACTACCTGAAGTACTTCTACGCGCACGACGAGCAGGTCACCAAGCAGCGCACCGAGCGGCCGCGGGCGGACGTCGTCAGCGACGTCGAGGAGGAGCTGCTCAAGATCTACCTCGACCCGGAGGAGAACACGAAGCCGGAGTCGCTGGAGAAGCGCGGCGGCGCGTACTACTCCGAGGCCGCGGTGCAGTTGGTGCACGCGCTGACCGCGGGCGGTCCGGCCGAAGAGCACGTGGTGAACGTCCGCAACGACGGCACGTTCCCGTTCCTGCCCGACGACGCCGTCATCGAGGCGCGGTCCACTGTGGACTCGTCCGGCGCCACGCCGATCCCGCAGCTGCCGGTGGAGCCGCGGTTCTCCGGCCTCATCGCGGCGACGACGGCGTACGAGTTCCTCGCGCTGGAGGCGGCGGTGAAGGGTGGCCGCGACCGCGTCGCCGACGCGCTGCTGGCGCACCCGCTGGTCGGGCAGTACACGAAGGCCGACACGCTCGCCGATGCACTGGTGCAGATCAACCGCGAGTACCTGCCCTGGGCGCGCGGATGAAGCCAGCGATCATCGCGATCGACGGCGGCAACAGCAAAACCGAGGTCCTCGTGGTGTCCCGCGACGGCGTCGTGCTGGGAAAGTCGCGCGGTCCCGGAGCCTCCCCGCAGAACGTCGGCGTCGCGGCCTGCGTCGCGGCGCTGGAAGACCTGGTGCTGGCGGCTTTCCCGGGTTTCGGCGAGAAGCCGTTCGCGGTGCACACTTCGGCGTACCTGGCCGGGCTCGACTTCCCGCGGGAGGAGGAGGCGCTGCACGCGGCGCTCTCGGCCCGCGGGTGGAGTGACACGCTGACCGTCGGCAACGACACCCTCGCGCTGCTCCGGGCGGGCAGTGCGGGGGTCGGCGTGGCGGTGGTGTGCGGCGCCGGGATCAACGGCGCCGGCGTCGGCCCGGACGGGCGGGTGCACCGCTTTCCCGCGCTGGGCAAGATCTCCGGCGACTGGGGCGGCGGCTACCGGCTCGGCGAGGAGGCCCTGTGGTGGGCCGTGCGCGCCGAGGACGGCCGCGGCCCGCGAACCGAGCTGCAGGCGGCGGTGGCCGGCTTCTTCGGGAAGCCGACGCTGCTGGACGTCGTCCAGGGCCTGCACTTCGAAGAAATCCCGGCCGCCTCGATCCACGGGCTCTGCCCGCTGCTGTTCGAGGTGGCCGCGGCCGGCGACGAGGTGGCGTCGGACATCGTGACGCGGTTCGTCGAGGAGGTCAGCGTGTTCGCCGCGGTGATCCTCCGGAAGCTGGATCTCACCGGGGCCGCGCCGGAGATCGTCCTCGGCGGCGGTGTCCTGACCGGCGTCGGCGCGCCGGTGATCGCGGAGATCGAACGGCGCTGCCTGAAGGTGGCGCCGCGCGCGGTGGTCCGGGTCGTGGACGTCAACCCCGTGGTGGGGGCGGCCCTGTTCGGGCTGGACACACTGGACGCTCCGGCGTCCGCCAAGGCCGCGCTGAAGGCCGCGACCCAGCGCGTGTAGACCCCCGGTGGGCCGGCTCGAAGCGGCGCGAGCCGGCCTGCCGGGCCCTCGTCAGGCCGGCACGATGACGTCGCCGGTCTCCAGCAGGGTCTTGAGGTCGGAGAGGATCCAGGCCCAGCCCCCGCCCGCGGCTTGGCCGGGTCCGGCGTCGACGTCCTCGTGCTCCCCGCCGACCATCGCCCCGGTGGCGGGCGCGCCGGTGACGTCGTGGGTGACGGTGAGCCTGGTACCCGCGGTTTGCGTGGCCTCGATGTCGTAGGTGACGGTCGTGTAGGGCTCGTCCGCCATCGTCGGGTCCATCAGCAGTTTCCACGTGATGACGAGTCTGCGCGGCGGATCGGCTTCGAGGACCTCGCCGTCGATCAGGTCACCGGTGAAGCCCGCGTCGATGAAGGCCTGCGTCGGGTGGGTCCGGTGCTTGCCGCCTGCCTTCAGGTCGAAGTCGACGAGGCCGGTGTAGCCGTACTTCTGCGTCCATTCGGGCTTGGTGATGGCTTCCCAGATGCGCTCCGGGGTGGCCTTGATGTAGATCCGGTTGACCTGCACGGTGTTCGTCATGGCTCGTCGCCTTCCAGTTCGTGTTTGAGATCGAGCAGCGCGGTCACGTGGCGCTCGGTGTACTTGTCGATCCACCGGTCGTGGATCTGCCGGATCGGCACGGGGTTCAGGAAGTGCAGCTTTTCGCGCCCTTCCTTCCGCGCGACGACCAGTCCGGCCTCCTCGAGCAGTTTCAGGTGCTTCATGACGCCGAAGCGGCTCATGTCGACTTGCGTTTCGAGTTCGGTGAGCGTGCGCCCGTCGCGGTCGAAGAGCAGGTCGAGCAGGAACCGGCGGGTCGGATCCGCCAGCGCCTTGAACACCAGGTCGTCGTCGGGCACACCGGAAGAATAGGTGACCAAAAGGTCACATGTCAACGGTCAGGGTGCCCGAAAGCCGTGAAGGCCTCCTTACCGGCCATAAGAGCCGGTAAGGAGGCCTTCACGGCTTTCGACTAGACCAGCAGCGAGAGCGGCAGGATCAGCGCGATCGCCACCACGGAGATCAGCGTCTCCATCACCGACCAGCTCTTCAGGGTCTCGCCGACCGAGAGCCCGAAGTACTCCTTGACCAGCCAGAACCCCGCGTCGTTGACGTGCGAGAAGAACAACGACCCGGCGCCGATCGCCAGCACCAGCAGGGCGCTGTGCGACGGGTCCATCGTGGCCGCCAGGGGTGCGACGATGCCTGCCGCCGAGACCGTCGCGACCGTGGCCGAGCCCGTGGCCAGGCGGATCGCCACCGCGACCAGCCAGCCGAGCAGGAGCGGGGAGAGGTTCGCGTCCTTGGCCAGGCCCGTGATGACGTCGCCGACACCCGCGTCGACCAGGGTCTGCTTGAAGCCGCCGCCGGCGCCGACGATCAGCATGATGCCGGCGATCGGGCCCAGCGCGTCACCGACCACAGTGGACAGTTTGCCGCGGTCGAGGCCGGCCGGGCGGCCGAGCAGGACCATGCCCACCAGGACCGCCGCGAGCAGCGCGATCAGCGGGTCGCCGATGAAGTCCAGTACCCGGCGGGCCTGGTTTTCCTTGCCCAGCAGGATGTCCGACAGCGCCTTCGCCAGCATGAGCGCGACCGGGAGCAGCACCGTCGTGAGCGTCGCGGCGAAGCTCGGCCGCGGCTTGTCGGTGTCGGCGCGCTCGGGGATGAGCCGCTCCGGCGCCTGCGCGTCCGGGACCAGGCGGGCGGCGAGCTTGCCGAACAGCGGGCCCGCGATGACCAGCGTCGGGATGCCGACCAGCAACCCGAACGCCAGCGTGATCCCGACGTTCGCGTTGAGCGCGCCCGCCGCGGCGAGCGGGCCGGGGTGCGGCGGGACCAGGCCGTGCAGCACCGAAAGCCCGGCGAGAGCCGGAATCCCCAGCAGCATCAACGGTTTCCCGGTGCGCTTCACCGCCAGCAGCACGACCGGGATCAGCATGACCAGGCCGATCTCGAAGAACATCGGCAGCCCGATCAGGGCCGCGACCAGCGCCATCGCCCACGGGAGCGCGGCGCCGCGGGCCTTGCCGAGCACGGTGTCGACGATCTGGTCGGCACCGCCGGAGTCGGCCAGCAGCTTGCCGAGCATCGCGCCGAGCGCGATGAGGATGCCGACCGAGGCGACCGTGCTGCCGACGCCGCTCGAGAAGCTCTTGAGCAGCTTGTCGACCGGCATGCCGGCGGTCAGGCCGAGCACGAGCGAGCCGAGCACCAGCGACAGGAACGGGTGCAGCTTCACCTTGGTGATCAGCACGACGATCACCGCGATGGCGACGACGGTCGCGCCGATCAGCCGGGTGTCGTGGCCGGTCCAGGCGGCGGCGAGGACGGACGTCATGCGTGCTCCCGGAAGGCGGCCAGAGCGGCTTCGGTGATGTGGGCGGGGGTGTCGCGGATGTCGAAGATCGCGCCGGGCTCGTCCGGCTCGAGCGGTTCGAGGTCGGCGAGCTGCGATTCCAGCAGCGACACTGGCATGAAGTGGCCCTTGCGGGTCTTCATGCGCTCGGCGAGCACCTCGCGGTCGCCGTGCAGGTGGGCGAACCAGACGTCGCCGCCCGTGCGCAGGACGTCGCGGTACCGGCGCTTGAGCGCGGACGACGTCACGACGCCACCGGTGTCCTGGTGCGCGCGGATCCAGCCGGCGATGGACTCGAGCCAGGGGGCGCGATCCGCGTCGGTCAGCGGGTGTCCCGCGGTCATCTTGTCGATGTTGGCCTGCGGGTGGAACGAGTCGGCTTCGGCGTATTCGACGCCCAGCGCGTCCGCGAGCGCCGTGCCGGTCGTCGTCTTCCCGGAGCCCGACACGCCCATCACCACGATGACGGTCATCCCGCACCTCCCACTTCGTTGTGCTCGGGTGAGTGAAGCTCAAAAGTACTACTTATTCAAGATTAAGTGCTACTTAATCGAGTCAGTTCGCTAGGTTGGCTGAGTGGGGAACGACAGGCACGACCAGGTCCTGGACGCGCTCGGCACGGCGATCGCGAACGGTTCGCTGCCGCCGGGGACGGTGCTGCGCTCCGAAGAGCTGCAGGAGCGCTTCGGTGCTTCGCGGACGGTAGCGCGCGAAGTCGTCCGAGTGCTCGAGACGATGCGGCTGACCAGCAGCAAGCGGCGCGTCGGGGTGATCGTGCGGGACCCGGGGGAGTGGAACCACTACGACCCGAAGCTGATCCGCTGGCAGCTCGACGGCCCGACCCGGCCGGCCGCCCTGGCCACGCTGAACGAGCTGCGTTCGGCGATCGAGCCGTGCGCGGCGCGTTATGCGGCCCTGCGTGCGACGCCGGAGGAGCGCGGCCGCCTCGGCGCGCTGGGCGAACGGCTGGCGCGGACGGCGAAGGCGCGCGACCTCCCGGCGTTCCTCGGGTTCGACATCGCGTTCCACGACCTGCTGCTCGCCGCGTCCGGGAACCCGATGTTCGCGCAGCTGTCCGAGGTCGTCGCGGAGGTGCTGACCGGCCGGACCGGCCACGGCCTGATGCCCCCGGAGCCCCAGCCCGAGGCAGTGGCCCTGCACCTGGAGGTGGCGGCCGCGGTGGCGGCGGGCGACGCGGACCGGGCCGAGCGCGCGATGCGCGACATCGTGGTCCAGGCGCGGGACGAGATCGCCGCGCTGGTGGAGTGAACCCCGGCCGGGGACCACGCACCTGGTTGTCGGCTTGCGGGGGTTCGGGTGGTGACGCTCGCAGTTCCTCGCCGAGTTGTCTGGTCACGTGAGAACGCCGCACTTGGTCGCTGACTTGCGGGGGTTCGGGTGGTGACGCCTGCAGTTCGTCGCCGAGTTGCGTGGGTCACCCGAGAAGGCCGCACTTCGTCGCCGGTTTGCGGCGGATCGGGTGGCGATGCTTGCAGTTCGGCGTCGAGTGTCTGGGTCACGTGAGAACGCCGCACCTGGCCGCCGGCTTGCGGCTCTCCAGGCCCGCGGGCCGGCGGGCCGGGCGGTTGTCCCGGGGCTGCGGAGGGGTGTTCGCGGGGCGAGTAGCCTCTCCTCGAACTGGACTTTCTTCTGCCGGGGGGCACAGGTGAGCGCGGCGCGCGCGATCGGACTGGTGTTGGGCGTAGCGGCCGACGGCGCCCTCGGCGACCCGCGCCGGCGTCCGCCGGTGACGGCCTTCCGTCGCTTCGGGCCCGCGCCGGGCGCCGCCGTCGCCGTGGCCGCCGTGCTGGGTGGCCTGGTGCTCGAACGCGCCGGCCGGGGCCGTCCGCTGGTGCAGGCCTCCGCGACCGCCGTCACGACCTGGGCGGTGCTCGGCGCGGCCGGGCTGGCCCTGCAGGGCACCGAGCTCGCGCGCGACCTCGAGGAGTGCCGGTTCGAGCCGGCCCGCTCGACACTGTCCGAACTGGACCCCCGCGTCGCCGACGGGCTGGGCCCGGTCGCGCTGTCGCGGGCGTCGGTGGAAACGTTGGCGGAGAACACTTCCGACGCCGTCGTCGCGCCCCTGGTGTGGGGCGCGGTGGCGGGCGTCCCGGGCCTGCTCGGCGCGCGGGCGGTCAGTCTGCTGCGTCGCACGCGCGGCGGCCGTCCCGGGCACTGGGCGCTCGACCGCCTCGACGAGCTCGTCCACCTGGTCCCGACCCGCGTCGCGGCGGGCCTGACCGTGCTGGCGGCCCCGGTGGTCGGCGGCTCGGCGGGCGGCGCTTGGCGCGCGTGGCGTCGCGACACGATCGCGCACCCCAGCCCCAACGCGGGCCGCGTGGAGGCGGCGTTCGCGGGAGCGCTGGAGATCCGCGTCGGCGGCCGGACGGTGTACCCGCACGGCATCGAGGAACGCCCGGTGCTGGGCGTCGGCCGCAATCCGGACGCGGGTCACGTGACCCGCGCGGTGGAGCTGTCCCGGGTGGTCGGCTGGCTGGCCGGCGTGACGTCGGTGCTGCTCGCCGTGGTCGCGGGCCTCTGGCGCCGCTCGCGCTGAGTCAGCCGCGGCGGCGCAGTTGTGTCAACGCCGCCGCGTCCAGCCGTCCGTCCCGTTCGGCCAGCCGGGCGCCGATCCGCTCGCGGTCCTCTTCCGTCCGGTTGCCGCCGAACTTGAACTTCGCGCGCACGCCCGTGATCGTGAACTCGATCCCGCGGATCCCCGGCAGCAGCCGCCGGTCCGGCTCGTCCGTCGCGCTCACCGGGGCGCGGGCGCCGTCCGTCTCGAAGTGCCGGAGTTGCTTGTCCAGCAAGGAAGCCTTCGCCGCCGGGTCGTCGACCAACCGGACGTCGCCCTCGAGCTGGACCGTCGCGTAGTACGACGTCGGCACGCCGCGAGCCGGATCGGCGCCGGCAGCCGTGTTCCAGTCCGCGCGGATGTAGGTGTAGTCGTCGACCACCGTCAGCAGCGCGCGCGGGTGCTCCTCCAGCAGCGGCCAGATCGGGTTGGGCCGGGCCAGGTGGGTGACGATCGTGCGGTCGCCGTCGTAGGCGAAGTGCGCGGGCGTGACCATCGGCAGGTCACGGCCGGTGCCACCGGCGATCAGCTGGCCGAAGTCGTGGCCGGCCAGCCAGTCCCGCCACTCGGCGTCGTCCTTCGCGGCGTCCCAGGGGTGGATCAGCATGAACCCAGTATGAAGACCACAAGTGGCCTCGCCACAGGTCCATTTCCGGCCTACTTCGAAGGGCCACTTTCGGCGTACTCGGCCTCGTCCTCGGCCAGGATCTCCGAGACGGACTTCCGCCGCGTCCGCTCGCCCGGCTCCTTCGGCGTGGTCAGCGCCCCGCCCGGCTTCAGCTCGCGCACGGTGAAGTACAGCCAGCCGAGCACCGCCATCGCGCCGAACGCGATCCACTGCAGCGCGTAGGAGAAGAACGGCCCCGAGTCGGTCTGCGGCAGCGGCAGCGCGCCCAGCACGCCGGGCTGGCCGGCGTCGAGCTGGAAGTAGCCGGGCCGGATGTCGAGCTTGCCCGCCCGCGCGACGACCTTCGAGTCGACGACGTAGCTCTGCAGCCGCCCGCCGGTCGACGCGTCGGCGAACGCGTCGCGGTTCTTCGGGTCGGTCTCGTCGGCGCGCACCCGCGCGGTGACCTGCACGGTCCCGCCCGGCGCCGGCGCGAAGGGCAGCGCGCCGGACTTGCTGTCGAGCTTGACGTACCCGCGGTCGATCAACGCGACCGTGCCGTCGGTGGTCCGCAGCGGCGTCAGCACCTCGAACGCGCCCTCGCCCTGGACGGTCCGCAGCCGGGCGACGACCTCCTTGTCGGGGAGGTACTGGCCGGTGATCGACACGAGGTGCCATTCGGTGCGCTGATCGGGCACAGCGTCCGGCGCCAGCAGCTGATCGAGCGGCACCGGCGCGGCGGTGAACGACGTCTCGAGCGAGGAGTTCTGCTGCTCGCGCTCGGTGTTGCGGCCGAACTGCCACGGCGACAAGAGCGTGAAGCAACAGACGGCGAAGGCGAACACCACCACCGTCAGAGCCAGCCACCCGGGCCGGAGCAGGAACCGCAACCGCACCCCTCCACGGTAGGCCGTGCCGGGTCCGCCCCGCCCGCCGACCTCGCCGAATGTGACGTGTCAGGGGCGCGAACGCACCCAATCCAGCAAACCGGGCACCGAGCGTTCGATCATGCCGAGGACGTCCTCGAAACCGTCGTCGCCGCCGTAGTACGGGTCCGGCACCTCGGCGCCGTCCGGGGCCGACGGGTCGAACGACCGCAGCAGCCGCACCTTCGCCGGATCGTCGACGCGGGCCCGCAGGAACTCGGCGTGCCCCTGGTCGGCGGCGAGCAGGAGGTCGGCTTCGAGGTCGTCTTCGGTCACCTCGGACGCGACGTGCCGGGTCGGGTAGCCGTGGGCCTCGAGGGTCGCCCGGGCCCGCTTGTCGGCGGGTTCCCCTTCGTGCCAGCCGCCGGTCCCGGCACTGGTGACGCGGACGACGTCGGTGAGCCGGGCGTCACCCAGCGCGGCTGGAAGACCAGCTCGGCCATCGGGGAACGGCAGATGTTGCCGGAGCAGACGAAGACGATGTGGGTCACGTCCACGAGCGTAACCAGCGGGTTCACCCGTCACCCGCCCGCTCGGCGGTACCACCCGGCCGCTCCCGGCACCTAGCGTCGATCACGCGAGGACGCGAACCGGAAGGAGAGCGATCATGCACGGGTGCTGCTCGAAGTGCACCGGCCAGGGCTGCGGCTGCTGCGGCAACTGCAACTGACCCCCGCACGGCGCTCGCGGCGGCGTTGACCCGCCGCCGGGGCGCCCCTTAACTTCGCGTCGGCCGGGATCGCCGCCGGGTGCGTGTCCCAGCGGGCGTACCGCCCCGCCGGCCGACCTTGTCCGCCTCGATGTGCCGTACTGGTGGCCGGCAGGGACGCGGAGTCCAAGAGGACCACCGTCCCGAGCCAGGACCGAAGGTTCACGGCCCGAAACGCCCCGTGCGAAGATCGCCGGATGCCCGCCCTTTCCGAAGTCATCACCGTGCTGGAGCAGGCGTACCCGCCGGCGCTCGCCGAGTCGTGGGACGCCGTCGGCCTCGTCTGCGGCGACCCGGCCGAGTCCGTGACGCGCGTGCTCTTCTGCGTCGACCCCGGCGCCGAGACCCTCGACGAAGCCGCCGAACTCGGCGCGCAGCTGATCGTCGCGCACCACCCGCTGCTGCTGCGCGGGGTGCACGGCGTTCCCGCCGACACGGCGAAGGGCGCGCTCGTGCACCGGATGATCCGCGCGGGGATCGCGCTCTACTGCGCGCACACCAACGCCGACTCCGCCGATCCCGGCGTCTCCGACGCGCTCGCCGAGGCGATCGGCCTGCGTGTCCTCCGGCCCCTCGACCCGAAGCCGGACGGTGTCACGGGTATCGGCCGGATCGGCGAACTGCCGGCGCCGGAACCGTTCGGTGCCTTCGTCCAGCGCGTCGCGGACGCCCTGCCCGCGACCGTCCCGGGGGTGCTCGGCGCGGGCGAGGCGGACCGCTTGATCCGCACCGTCGCCGTCTCCGGCGGGGCCGGGGACTCGTACCTGAAGCAGGCCACCGAAGCCGGGGTCGACGCCTACGTCACCGCCGACCTGCGGCATCACCCGGCGGGTGAGCACCTGGCGCACCCGGGCCCGGTGCCCGCGCTGGTCGGGCTGACCCACTGGGCCAGCGAATGGCCCTGGTGCAGGCAAGCCTCGGCGGTCGTGGCCAAGGCGTTTGCGGGTAACGTCGACAGCCACGTCTCCACGCGGTGCACCGACCCGTGGAACGTCCGCGCCGAGCGCACATCGAATTAAGAGGAGCACCGTGAAGGCCGAACCCGCCGTGCAGCGCCAGCTGCTCGAGCTCGCCAAGGTGGACGCCGAGCTCTCGCGCACCGCGCACCGCCGCCGCACCCTGCCCGAACTGGCCGAAATCGACGCCGGCGAGACGACCGTCCGCGACCGCCGGGACGCGCTCGTGTCGGTGGAGACCGCCGCGTCCGACCTGGACCGCGAGGTCGCCCGGCAGGAGAAGGAGATCGAGTCGGTGCGCGCTCGCGAGGATCGCGACCGCAAGCTCCTGGCGTCCGGCTCCGTGAACTCCAAGCAGATGACCGACATCGAGCACGAGCTGCAGACCCTGCAGCGCCGGCAGAGCGCGCTGGAAGACGACCTCCTGGAGCTGATGGAGCAGCGCGAGGCACTGGGCCTGGACGCCCAGCGCACCAGCGCCGAGGTCGCCAAGGCCGAGACCGAGGTCGCCGCCGCGATCATCCGCCGCGACGAGGCGTTCAAGGACCTCGACACCATCCGCGCCCGCCGCGACGAGGACCGCGCGAAACTGCTGCCGCGCTTCCCGGAGCCGCTGCTGAAGCTGTACGAGCGCGTCCGCGAGCACAAGGGGATCGGCGCCGCGCTGCTGCGCGCCCGCCGGTGCGGCGCCTGCCAGCTGGAGCTGGACCGCAACACCGTCAACGAGATCAAGGGCGGCCCCGAGGACGACGTCGTGCAGTGCGAGAACTGCGGCGCGATCCTGGTCCGGACCGTGGAGTCCGGCCTGTGACCGAGCACGGTGATTCCGGGGGTGCGCCCCCCGGACCCCGCCCGGGGGGCTCCGCCCCCGCGGACCCCCCGAAGCATGTGGTCATCGAGGCCGACGGCGGATCCCGGGGCAACCCGGGCCCCGCCGGGTACGGCGCGGTGGTCAAGGACGCCGCGACCGACGAGGTCCTGGCCGAGCGCAAGGAAGGCCTCGGCGTCGTCACCAACAACGTCGCCGAGTACCGCGGCCTGATCGCCGGGCTGGCCGCCGCGGCCGAGCTCGGAGCGTCCACTGTGGACGTACGGATGGACTCGAAGCTCGTGGTGGAGCAGATGTCCGGGCGCTGGAAGATCAAGCACCCGGACATGCAGCCGCTCGCCGCGCAGGCCACGGAACTGGCCGCGGGGTTCTCCCGCGTCGGCTACCAGTGGATCCCGCGCGCGGAGAACTCCCACGCGGACCGGCTGGCCAACGAAGCCATGGACGCGGCCACCGGCAAGCCGGCCGCCGGGAAGCCGTCCCCGGCCACGCCGAAGCTGCCGACCCGGAAGCCGGACCGCGCGGCGGTGGCCTGGACCGGCGCGCGCGGCACCCCGACCCGGCTGCTCCTGCTGCGCCACGGCCAGACGGAGATGTCGGCGTTGCGGCGCTACTCCGGCCGCGGCGACGTCCCGCTCACCGAGCTGGGCCGCGCGCAGGCCGCCGCGGCGGCGAAGCGGCTGGCCGCGACCGAAGGCCTGATCGTCGATGGCGAAGCGGTCCCGATCATCTCCTCGCCGCTCACCCGCACGAAGCAGACCGCGCAGGCCGTCGCCGACGCGCTCGGCGGCCGCGTCGAGACCCACCCCGGCCTCATCGAGACCGACTTCGGCGAGTGGGAAGGGCTGACGTTCGCCGAGTCCGCCGACCGCGACCCGGAGCTGCACCGCTCCTGGCTGGGCGACAGCTCGATCCCGCCGCCCGGCGGGGAGAGCTTCGACGTCGTCCACCAGCGCGTCCGCAAGGCCCGCGACGAGCTGCTCGCCGAGCACGGCGGCCGGACGCTGGTGCTGGTCAGCCACGTGACGCCGATCAAGACGCTGCTGCGGATGGGCCTGGACGCCGGGCCGTCGCTGCTGTTCCGGCTGCACCTGGACCTGGCGTCGCTGTCGATCGTCGAGTTCTACCCGGACGGCAACGCGTCGGTCCGGCTGGTGAACGACACCTCGCACCTGAGCTGACCGGGCCTGATTGTGGGGTGGATCACGCTCAACGGCGACGCGTGGCCGACCCCCGATGGGGTATTGGCTACAGTGGCTCGACCGCGGCGCCGCGGCGGTGGGCCCGGCCTCGGGTCCATTCATGGGGCGCCGGCTCGTGCGTAACCCACCGGCAGAGGCCTGCGGGCGGAACAGTGACGAGGACATGACGGCTAGCGCACTCACCGAGACTTCCCAGAGCGACGTCCCCGACGACCCCGTGGCGACCACCACGACACGGGGCTGGGGCGCGCGCCTGGCGCCGGTACTGGCCGTGCTCGCCGGGGTCGCCGCCGTCGCGGTGCACGCCGCCCGCTACGGCCACTGGATCGTCGACGACGCCGCCATCACCTTCTCCTACGCCCGCAGCTTCGCCGACGGCCTCGGCCCGGTGCTGCAGCCGGGCGCGCCGCCGGTCGAGGGCTTCTCCGACCCGACGTGGATGGTGCTGCTCGGCGTCGGCAAGCTCGTCGGCCTCTTCGACCACGGCCTGCTCTTCGGCCTGCCCGACTACGTGCTGTTCCCGAAGCTGCTGGGCCTGCTGTTCACCGGCGGCGTCCTCACCGCCTGCTACATCGCCGCGAAGCAGATCTTCACGCGCTTCGCGTGGCTCGCCACGCTGGTCGCCGGCCTCACGCTGGCGACCATCCCGTCGTTCGTCATCTGGGTCGTGTCCGGCCTGGAGAACTCGCTGTTCGCGTTCGTCGTCGTCACGCTGGCCGTGACGCTGTTCGTCTCGGTGAAGCGCGACAAGCTGCTGACCCCGAAGGTCGCGCTGTGGGCCGGCGTGCTGGTCGCGTTCGCCGCGCTGACCCGGCCGGAAGGCCTGATCTACGCGGGCGCGTACCCGCTGGCCGCGCTGTTCCTGCTGCGCGACGGCCTGTTCTGGAAGAGCTTCCGGCTGGCGCTGCTGTCGGTGGCCGCGTTCGCCGTCCCGTTCGGCGCGTACGTCGTCTGGCGGTATTCCGAGTTCGGCAGGCTGCTGGCCAACCCGTCGGTCGCCAAACAACAGGGTCTGCCCGGGTTCGACGCGCTGAAGCGCCCCTTCGAACTGGCCGAGTACGCGGGCTGGGCCGGCGTGGTCCTGCTCGTGCTGGTGATCGTGTTCGCACTGGTCAAGGCGCCGTGGCGGCGTTCGCTGATCGCGCTGCTGGTGCCGCTGGGCCTCGGGATCGTCGCGTACGGCGTGATGGTCGCCGACTGGATGTACCAGAGCCGGTTCGCCAGCCCGATCTGGCCGCTGGCGGTCATCGCGGGCACGCTCGCGGCCGGTGAGCTGCTGAAGCACCGCCGGGCGCTGCTGCGGATCGGGATCGTCGTGGTCCTGGTGGCCGCGTTCGTCCCGTCGGCCGTGGGGTTCGCCCAGGCCGCGGACAAGTTCGCGAAGAACCCGAACATCACCGCGTGCCTGGTCGCGGACCGCTTCGGCCGCGGCTTCAACACGTACGCGGACATCCTGGGCCTGCAGAAGGCGTCACTGCTGCTGCCGGACCTCGGCGGCTCGTCGATGACCAGCCGGCTCGAGCTGGTGGACATGGCCGGCCTGGTCAACAAGCCGATCGCCGACCTGGTCCACGACAACGACCTGGCGGGCCTGCGCAACTACGTGTTCGACACGGTCAAGCCGACGTTCATCCACTCGTGGGGCCCGTGGGCCGCGGGCAACGGCATCGCGCTCGACCCGCGCCTGGACCGCGACTACGTCCTGATCTACGCGTCGCCGATCGAGGGCCTGCGCAACGGCGACTGGGTCCGCCGCGACGCGGTGACCGACCCGGCCAAGCTGAAGGCGGCCCAGGACTACGCGAAGGTGACGATCCCGGCCGTGGCCGCGGACCGCTTCGGCGGCCCGCTGGACGACTGCGGCGCGACGATGAAGCCGGGCCAGACCCTGACGGTCCCGAACAACTGATCAGCCGGCGCGGAAGGCGGAGATCCGCCGCCGAACGTGGTCCGGTGGTGCGACGAGGTCGTCCAGCCGTTCGATCCGTTCGACCACGGCCGACGCCCGCCTGAATTCGGGAACGTGCTCCGGCCAGTACGCCCGCGGGAGCTTCAGCACGGCGGTGAGCAGGTCGCCGGGGTAGAAGTCGCCTTCCGCGCGGGATCCTCCTCCAGGAGGGTCAGCGCGGCAGGCACCAGCACGTCGACGCTCTCCTGATGCAGCAGGAGGACGCGAAGGTCTTCGGTGCTCAAGGTGCCCAGCGGCTTGCGGCGGAGTTCGTGAACGGTCCTCACCAACCTGGTCGCGTCGGCGGGAGGGCGCCCCACGAGCGGCCTTCGAGCTGCTCGAGGGTGAGCGATGCGTCGGCGTCCCTTGCTCCTCGTCGATCAGCTGGCGACGGTGAGGCCCAGCCACAGCGCCACCGTCGCCGCGGCCAGGCACAACGGTGTCGTCAACGCCCCCAGTGTGTGGAACGTCTTCGCCGACGGGTGGCGCGGCAGCGCCCGGCGCCACAGCAGCGTCGCCAGCGACCCCAGGTAGCTCGCGTTCGGGCCGATGTTGACGCCCAGCAGCACCGCCAGCAGCACCCCCGGCGCCGGGTGCGTGCCCAGGACCGACAGCAGGATCAGCGTCGCCGGCAGGTTGTTGACCAGGTTGGCCAGCAACGCCGCCACGGCGGCCGCCAGCAGGAGGTCCACCAAGCTCGTCGACGTCGGCAGCACGTTCCGCAGCAGGCCGCCGAGCAGGTGCTCCGACACCGCCTCGACCACCACCGCCAGGCCCAGCACGAACAGGCACAGCTGCGGCGCCGCCTCGCTGATCAGCTGCCACGGCTTGATCTTGCCCCGGACCAGGGCGCGCACGCCGAGGACCAGGGCGGCCGCCGTCGCGATCCAGACCGGCTCGACGTGGCCCAGCGGGCCCAGCCCGAAGCCGACCAGCGTCAGCGCCAGGACGACCAGCGCGAACGTCGGCGTCTCCAGGTGCCGGCGCGGCTCCGCCGTCTCCCGCGGCTTCAGATCCGTGGCGAAGAACCGCAGGAACACGAGCAGTTCGATGCCGATCGTGACCAGCCACGGCAGCGCCATCAACGCCGTGAACCCGGCGAACGTCAGCCCGGACGCCGCGAAGGCCAGCAGATTGGTCAAATTGGACACCGGCAGCAGCGTCGACGCGGAGTTCGCCAGGTGCACGCAGGCGTAGGCGTGCGGCCGCGCGGGCATCTTCAGGCTCGACGCCGTCGCGAGGACCACCGGGGTGAGCAGGACGACCGTGGCGTCCAGGCTGAGGACCGCCGTCACGCCGGCCGCCGCGGCGAACGTCAGCACCAGCAGCCGCTTCGGCTTGCCGTGGCACGCCTCGGCGAGACGGTTGCCGAGCCAGTCGAACACGCCGTCCACACTGGCCAAAAAGGACAGCAGGAGGATCGCGGCCAGGAAGCCGAGCGTCGGCAGGATCTCGAGCGCCCGGTGCCCGGCCGCGGCCGGGCGCACCAGCCCGAGCAGCAGCGCCAGCCCCGCCGCCGGCACCGCGGCGACCGCTTCCGGCCAGCCGCGCGGTCGGACGATCGCGAAAACCAGCACCCCGGCCAGGAGCGCCAGGCTCGCGGCACCCGCCCACAAGTTCACTCGCTCACGCTAGCCGGAGCGCCGTGAAGGGCACCCTCAGGGACCCAGTGTCCCTGAGGGTGCCCTTCAGGACATTCAGACGCCCAGGGGTTCGGGGGTGGCGGCGCCGCGGGCGAGCTCGCGTTCCTTCTCCCGGATCACCGGCAGGACGTGCTCGCCGAAGTGCTCGACGTCCTCCAGGTAGTGCAGGAAGCCGAGCAGCAGCAGGTTCGCCCCGCGCCGCTTGTACTCGATGGCGCGGTCGGCGATCTGCTCCGGCGTGCCGATCAGCCGGGTGCGGAAACCGTCGTTGTACTGCACGAGGTCCTCGAACTCCGAGTCCGCCCACATGCCCTTGGTGTCCGAAGTGGACTTACCGGCCTGCTTGACGGCGTTGCGGAAGCCCTCGACGGCGGGGCGGTTGGCCTTGTCGACGATCTCGCGCAGCACGGCCTTCGCTTCGCTCTCGGTCTCCCGGGCGATGAGGAAGCCGTTCAGTCCGAATCGGACGGTGTGGTCGTTCTCCGCGGCGTACCCGTTCACCTCCGCGACCTGCTCGCTGAAGCCGTCGAAGTCCTTGCCGTTGCTGAAGTACCAGTCCGAGACGCGGCCGGCGAGCTTGCGCGCCGCCGTCGAGTTGCCGCCCTGGAAGATCTCCGGGTGCGGCGAGACGACCGGCTTCGGCTTGATGTCGAAGTCGTGTATCCGGTAGAAGTCGCCGCGGAACTCGGCGTGGTCGTTCGTCCAGAGTTCCCGCAGGACGCGGATGAACTCCTCCGACCGCCGGTAGCGCTCGTCGTGCTCGAGCCAGGCTTCGCCGAGACCGGTGAACTCGTCCTTGAACCAACCGCTCACGACGTTGACCGCGGCGCGCCCGCCGGAGATGACGTCGGCGCTCGCGATGAACTTCGCCAGCACGCCGGGGTGCCACAGGCCCGGGTGCACCGCCGCGATCACCTTCAGCCGCTCGGTGGCGAGCAGCAGCGCCAGGCTGAACCCGGTCGACTCGTGCTGGTACGCGGCGCCGTAGCTGGCGGTGTAGCGCACCTGGGAGAGGGCGTACTCGAACCCGTTGTTCTCGGCGAGCACCGCCAGTTCGCGGTTGTACTCGTAGCCCCAGTCCGTGCGCTGCTCGATGTCGCTCGTGACGAGCCCGCCGCTCACGTTCGGGACCCAGTAGGCGAATTTCAGAGGTTCCTCGGGCGAAGACATGGCCCGAGTAGAGCAACGACGCCGGGGGCGGTCAACGCGCGTCCACGCGGTGGGACTTCACCCGCCGCGGTGGGACTTCGCCAGCGCGCCACCGAGTTCCGCTCGCCCCGGGATGCCCAGTTTCCGGTACGCGCCCGACAGGTGCAGCTCGACCGTGCGCCGGGTCAGGTGCAGCGCCGTCGCGATCTCGCGGTTCGTCAGGCCCTGCGCGGCCATCACCGCGATGCGGTTTTCCTGGCGCGTCAAGCCGTGCTCGTTGTCCTTCGCCGGGGTCAACGCGCGCCGGGACGACCGCAGCTCCTCCGCCGCGCGCCGCGCGAGCGGACGCGCGCCGCAGTGCTCGCTCAGCTCGACGGCCTGCCGCAACGTCTCGATGGCCTTTTCGGACTGACCGTGGTGCGACTGCAGCGAGCCGAGCTCGGTCAGCGCCGTCGCCAGCTGCAGGCGGGCCGGCGACGCGCTCAGCGTCGCGATCGCCTTGGTCAGGGACCGCTCGGCTTCGTCGTCCTCGCGGACGAGCCCGATCGTCGTGAGCGCCGTGCCGAGCGGGCGCGCCGCACCCCAGCGGGTCGCCGCGGACAGGTCCTCTTCGGCCAGCCGGGCCGCGTCCTCGGCCTGGCCGAGCGCGAGCGCCGCGCGGGCGGCGTGCGCGCGCCACGGCACGAACCCGGGGAACCGCATGCCGTGGTGCGCGAGCCGCCGGCCGCAGCTGAGCAGGTCCTCGAACCCGAAGCGGGTGTAGCCGGTGGCGACACGCAGGCGGCCGCGCGCGTACAGCAGGGACGTGTGGGTGAACAGGCCCTGGCTGGCGACGAAGTCCATCCGGTCCAGCAACGACGTCGCCGCCTCGAAACGGCCGAGGTCGACCCAGCACTCGACGAGCTTCGCCGCGCACAGCACGCCGACCGGGCAGGTCGTCGTCGCGCCGCGCTCGTCGAACCGCCGCAACAGCGACTCGAAGTGCACGCTGGCCCGCTGCAGGTCGCCGCCGGCCTGCAGCGCGATCCCGCGGGCCAGGGTCGGCAGCGCGCCCTGCGGCACGTGCACGTCCCACGGCTCGCGCTCGACGTCGAGGACCCGGCACAGCCGGTCGACGAGCGTCGGCTCGTCCGCGAGCACCGCGGTGGCCAGGGTGAAGAAGTAGTGCTGCTCGAACAGGTCGCCGTCGTCGCCGGCCAGCTCGCGAGCGCTCCGGGAGGGGGAGTCCTCGGTCCGGGGCGGCGCCCCGGCCTGCCCCAGCGCGTCGGCGAAGTGCGCGATCGCGTCCCGCGCCGACTCGCCGCTGCGGACCGTGTCGAGCGCCAGCAGGGCCGAGCGGCTCCGGCGTGCGGCCGGGTCGGTCAGCGGCGCCCACTGCTCCTCGAAGTCGCGGAACTCCGGCGGCGGCCCGAGCCGGCTGCCGGCCTCGGCGAGGTAGGTCATGCTCAGCAGTGGCCAGACGGCGTCCGGGCCGCCGGCGTCGAGCCGCGCCGCGATCTGGCCGGCCGCGCTGATCGCGAGCCGGGCGTCCTGACCGCCGCACAGCGAGAGCAGCATGGCGTTGGCGATGAACCCGGCCGTCTCGCGACGGCCGATGTTGTCGACGGCCTCGCGCACCCGCACCGCGGCCGCCGGCGGGTCGAGCTGGAACTCGGCGTGCGCCAGCTGCAGCAGCACGGCCACCCGCCGCCCGGAGCTCAGCCGCTCGTCGAGCGCGCGCCGCAGGTGCCGCGAGGCCAGTTCGGCCTCGCCGGCGAACAGCGCGTTGCGCGCGCTCAGCCGCAGCACGTCGACGCCCCAGGGGATCCGGATCGCGGTGGCGTCGAGCAGGTGCGCGGCGACGCGCTCGATCGGCGCGCCGGTCTCCGCCAGCAGCTTCGCCGCCCGCGCGTGGCTGACCGCCCGCGTCGTCTGCGGCATGTCCTTCAGCACGGAGTTGCGGACGAAGGTGTAGGTCAGCGCCGGCCGGCTGCTGTTGTCGAGCACGTGCAGCCGGACCATGGTGTCGATCGCCTGCAGCGCGTCGAGCTCGTCGACGCCGGCGAGCTGGGCCAGCAGGTCGAAGCTCGCGTCCTCGCCGGCGATCGCGGCCGCGTGCAGGATCGCCGGGGCGTGCGGGAACTCGTGCATCCGGGTGTGGAGGACCTGGCCGATCAGCGAGGAGCCGAGCGCGCGCGGGTCCGCGCCGGGCAGCAGCCGCGGGCGCAGCGCGTGCAGCAGGTACGGGTTGCCGCCGGTGGCCTCGCGGCAGGTGGAAGCCAGCTCGCCGGGGGCGAGGCCGAGGATCTCCGCGGCGGCCGCGTCGCCGAGGCCGTTCAGCGTGATCGTGGCCGGGGTGCAGCCCGCCATCTCCAGCAGGGCCACGTCGCGGTGGGGCGGGTGCCCGATCAGGGACGTGAGGACGATCAGCACGGGCAGGTCGAGCACGCGGTGCCGGATGTAGGCGAGGCACCGCATCGACCAGGCGTCGGCGAGGTGCACGTTGTCGATGCCGAGGAACAGCGGGCCGCGCTCGGCCGCGTCGCGGACGAGGTGGAAGAAGAGTTCGAGCGCTTCGCTCTCGCCGGCCGGGCCGCACAGGTCGGCGGCGTGCGGGGTGCGCGGGCGAGGTGAGGCGGGGTCTTCGGTGCTGTTTTCCAGGGCGTCGGCCAGCTGCCGGGCCAGCCCGCCGGACAGGTGGCTCTCGAGCCGGGACCCGGTGGCGATCGCGACGGCGAAGCCCGAGTCCGCGGCCAGCGCCGCGGCGGCGCGCAGCGTGGCGCTCTTGCCCATACCGAACTCGCCGACCAGCACCGCGCTGGCCGCCGTACCGCCCAGCACGACCGGGAAAAGCCTGGTCAAGCGGCTGAGTTCGGGCTCGCGGCCGGGGAGCCGCGTAGCCGGACGCTTCGGTACCGAAGCCCCGCTGACGGGGTTCTCGGGATTTACTTCGGTATCCACCGTAAGGACTTTCATGTTGGGTTCGGGCAGACTACCGGTAACCGGCCGACCTCGGGAGAACCCGCAGGTGGGCGCCGGTGCCGGCGACGACCTGAGCAGGGGAGACGATGGACGCAGAGGCTGCGAACCCGTCCTTCCCGAAGGCCGCGCCCCACGCGCACAAGGCCGTCACGACGACGCCTGAAGCCAGCAGCACGAGCGTGCCGGTCGCCGAACCGGGCCGCTGCCCGCCGAACCGGCACGACTTCCGGCGCCGGGCCGTCCCGTCACCCGGGGGCAGGTAGCCGAGCTCGGCCGCCCGTGCCAGCGCGCCGGTCACCGAGCGGAACTCGGCGACGCGGACCCGGCAGCGGGCGCACCCGTCCAGATGCGCCTCGAATTCCGCCGGATCGTCGAGGACGCCGAGCCCGTAGGCCGCGGCGTCCCGGTGTGCCCCTTTCCCCGCCTTCATCGCACCGTCACTTCCCCGAGCGCCTTCCGCAATTGCCGCATCGCCGTGTACAACCGCGATTTCACGGTTCCCTCCGGAATTCCGAGAATGGTCGCCGCCTGTCGAACCGTATTTCCGGCGAGGTAGGTCTCGGAGATGACGGACTGATATTTCTCGTCCAGTTCCGTCAATGCGCGGGAAATCGTTAGTGCTGCTAACGAACTGTCGGTGCGGTCGGCTGTCTCGGCGTTTTCCGGGATCTCCAGAGCGACCTCCTGCGGGCGTACCCGGCGATTCCGCCAGCCGTCGATGACGATCCGGCGGGCCACCGTGAGCAGCCAGCCCCGCAGCATGCCGGGCTCGCGTTCGAGGGTGTCGGAGTGTTGCCAGGCGCGGATCATGGTCTCCTGCACCACATCCTCGGTCCACTGCCGGTCGTAGTTGGTGAGGGACAACACCTGGCTGAACAGGGTGGCGCGGAAGTTTTTGTACAGCAACGGGATCAGATCGTCCGCCGGGTCATCGGCGAGGACGGCCGCGGCGGCGGACGAGGAGTGGCCGGTGGGGCCGAGACCTGTTCTGCCCAGTGCTTCCATAAAGCTCGCAACCTCACCTGACTGGCGGACCGTAGGGCTTGCAGATCGTAGCGCAGAACCACTTAATAGGCCATATGCATCAGTTTCTCCGGCTATTCGGGTCCCGGTCGCTACGGCGAGTGTCGACGGCCGGTTCAAAAAGTGTCTTGTGATGCACGTCACAGTCTCTAAAAGGTGACGGCGAGAACCGTTCCGCACCTTTCACGCGTAGCTCCCGGTAAGGACTACATCACAAGGGGGACGGAATGCCGCTCCGATTCGCCGCACTGCTCGCGGCCACCGCCGCGCTGGTGCTCGGCGTCGTTTTCCCGGCCGCCGCCGGGGAGCTGCAGCAGACCGACCGCACCCTGCTGACGCGGCTGAAGCAGCACACGCTGTGGGCCGTGCCGGCCAGCTGGCTCGCGGCCGAGCGCGCCACGAACCGCCGCGTGCGCGACGTCGCCGCCCGGATCGCCGACGACCAGGCCCGCCTCGACGTCGCCCTGGGGGCGGCCGCCGACCGGGTCGCCATCACGCTGCCCTCCGAGCCGACGGACCAAGAGCGTTCCTGGGCCGGCGAAATCACCGCGGCCACCGGCGACGAGTTCGACCGCGCCTACGTCAACCGGCTCCGCGCCGAGTACGGCGACCTCTTCGCGCTCGCCTCCGACGTCCGCGCCGGCACCCGCGACGACGACATCCGCGCGTTCGCCCAGACCGCCGTCGACACCGCGCTCGGGCACCTGACGCTGCTCGAGAGCACCGGCCTCGCCGAGACCACTTCCCTGCTCGTCGCCGCCACCGAGGACGACACGCTCGGCGGCGGCGACGTCGCGCTCGGCGCGCTCCTCGTCGCCCTCGGCACCGTCGCCACGTTCGGTCTGCTCCGCCTGCTCGGAACCCCCGGCAGGACCCCGCCGCGCACCCGGAGGTAAGCCGCTCCATGTCCTTGTCAGCCGCGCTGAACACCCTGACGTCGCCGCACGACGCCGGGATCGCCGAGGCCGCCGCGCTGTCCGGCCGCCTCACCTACTTCTGCATGTGCTTCACCCTGTGCTGGGGCGTCCTGGCCGCCGCGGGCTGGGTCCGCCGGTGGACCGGGCAGGACGCGCTGCGCACCGGCCACGTCGTGCTCGCCGCGTTCACCCTCGCCACCGGCACCCTGCACGGCCTGACCTTCCTCTTCCTCGACGACGACGCGTTCGGCTTCGCCGACCTGCTCCTCCCGTTCTACGACGGCACCACGCGGCACGCCCTCGGCGTCGCCGGCTTCGAACTCGTCGTCGCGATCTCGGTCACGGCCGGCCTGCGCCGCGGCGCGCGCGAACGCCGGTGGCTGCGCTTCCACCAGTTCGGCTACCCGGCGATCGGCCTGCTCGCGGTGCACGCATGGCTCGGCGCCATCTGGAGCGGCCATCTCGCCGTCGTCTGGCTCGCCGGGATCACGGTGCTGGTCCCGCCGGTCGTGCTGTCGGTGCTGCGCGTGCTGCCGACCTCGGCGCTGGTCCGCGCCGGGCTGATCGCGCCGGCGCCGGCGCCGGCGGTGGAGACCTTGCGCGTCGCCGTCGACGACGGCCGCTGCCACTCCTACGGCGTCTGCCAGGCCGAAGCGCCCCAGGTCTTCCGGCTCGGCCACGACGGGCGGCTGGAGTACGAGAAACGGCCGGAGGCCCGGCTGACACCCCACGTCCGGGCCGCCGCGCGCGCCTGTCCCATGCGAGCCATCCACCTGGTGGGAGCCATCCGATGAGCGAACGGATCGTCATCGCCGGAGCCGGCCTCGCCGGCCTGCGCGCCGCGGAGCGGCTGCGCGAACTCGGCTTCGACGGCGAAGTCGTCGTCATCGGCGCCGAGCCCGACATCGCCTACCACCGCCCGGCGCTGTCCAAGCACTTGCTCACCGGCGCGGTCAGCCGTGCCGACACGCTCCTGGCCGACCCGCTCGAAGTGGACGCCGAGTGGCGCTTCGCCACCGCCGTCACGGGCCTGTCGCCGAACCGGCAGGTCGTCCACGTCGCCGGCGAGGAGCTGCGCTACGACGGGCTGATCATCGCCACGGGCGTCGAACCGCGCCGGCTGCCGGGCGCCCCGCACGGCCACCCGCGGGTCGTCGTCGTCCGGACGCTGGCCGACACGATCGCCCTCCAGCGCGCGCTCGCCACCAGCCGCGGCCCGGTCGCCGTCGTCGGTGACGGCTTCATCGGCTGCGAAGTCGCGTCCAGCCTCCGGGAGATGGGCCGCGACGTCGTCCTCATCGGCCGCGCGCGGGCGCTGCTGGCCGACGTCCTCGGCCCCGACATCGGCGAGTGGCTCACCGCGCTGCACACCGCCCGCGGCGTCCGCCTCGAGCTCGGCACCGCGGTCCGGCGGTGGCGGCCCACCTCGGCGTCGGTCGGGATCGAGTTCACCGACGGGCGCGCCCTCGACGTCGCCTGCGTCGTGGTCGCCGTCGGCAGCGTCCCCGCGGTGTCGTGGCTGCGCGGCGCCAAGCTCCCGCTCGACGACGGCGTCGTCTGCGGGCCGACGTGCCACGTCGTCGGGTCGCAGACGATCGTCGCGGCCGGCGACGTCGCCCGCTGGCCGAACTTCCGCTTCGACCCGGTGCCGCGGCGCGACGAACACTGGCTCAACTCGGTCGAGATGAGCCGCGCTGCCGCCGACAACCTGCTCACCGGGCCGCAGGGCTCGCCGGCGTACACGCCGGTGCCGCGCTACTGGTCCGAACAGCACGGCGTCCGCATCCAGGTCGCCGGCCGGCCCATGCTCGGCACCGACACGGTGCTGCTGGAATCCCCGGCGCCCGGCACCCGCCCGATCACCGGGTTCGTCCGGGACGGCGGGCTCGTCGGGCTGATCGGTCTCGACAGCCCCGCCGCCGTCCTGCACTGGACGGCCGAGCTCGCGCGCGGCCGGCGGGCGCCGGGCACCGAACCCCGGCCCGCGCCCGAGATCGTCCGCCCGCGCCAAGGAGGCGACCGCGACCACAGCGGCGCCGTCGCGGGGTGGTGAGCGCGCCCGGGTACGATCCTCGGCGCGGACGAGCTGGCAGGGCGGTCGCGGGCCGGGGCGACCCGGTTCGAGGAAAGTCCGGACTCCACAGGGCTGGGTGGTTGCTAACGGCAACCCGGGGTGACCCGCGGGAAAGTGCCACAGAAAACAGACCGCCCCGGTTCTCGGACCAGGGGTAAGGGTGAAACGGTGGTGTAAGAGACCACCAGCGTCCCGGGTGACCGGGACGGCTAGGTAAACCCCACCCGGAGCAAGGCCAAGAGGGAGCTTCGGCTCCTGCGCAGGCGCTCGAGGACGGCCCGTCCGAGTCTGCGGGTAGGCCGCTGGAGCCTGCCGGCGACGGCAGGCCGAGATGGATGACCGCCGCCCCGCGAGCCGCAAGGCGACCGGGGAACAGGATCCGGCTTACACGCCAGCTCGTCCGCACCCGGTCGTGAGTGGTCAGGGCGGTTAGAACCGCCCTGACCACTCACGACCGGGTGCCGCGAAGGCTCGTGCCCAGTGGTTACCCGGGGGTAGGGTGCCCGCATGGCGGGAAACGAGACGCAGTTCAAGTCGGCTTTCGACTCCTTGCACGCGCTGACCTACTTCGCTCCCGAGGTCGACGCCGCTCTCACCGGGATCGGGCTGCGACCGGGGCGGATGCCCTACTTCGCCGGCCGCTCCGCCGCCATGGGGCCCGTCGGCGCCGAGGTCGTCGCGGCCACCTTCTACAACTTCAACCCCGAGGTCGTCGCGCGGGTGATCCCGCGGGCCTGGACGCTGGCCACGCCCGAACAGGTCCTCGAAGCCCGCCTCGACGGCGTCGACCAGGCGCTGACCCGCCTCCTCGGCGACGACACCCTCAAGAGCGAAGAGGTGGCCGAAGCCGCCGACCTGGCCCGCGAGGCGACCGCCGGTTGCACGGCCGAAGGCCGTCCCCTCTACGCCGCGCACGCGGCGCTCGCCTGGCCCGGCCAGCCGCACCTCGCCCTCTGGCACGCCATCACGCTGCTGCGCGAGTACCGCGGCGACGGCCACATCGCCGCGCTCGTGCTCAACGGCCTCGGCAACATCGAGGCCCTGGTCACGCACGTCGCCACCGGCAAGGGCTTCGTCGTGGACGTCGCGAAACTGACCCGCGGCTGGAGCGACGAGCAGTGGGCCGCCGCCGAGACCGGGCTGACCGACCGCGGGATCCTCGACGCCGGGGGCGCGCTCACCGACGCGGGTGTCGCGCTGCGCGACCGGGTCGAGGTCGCGACCGAGGCGGCCGCGACCGGGCCGTGGGACCACCTGGGGCCGGAGAAGACGGCCCGGCTCGAACTGCTGTGCGGCGCCCTCAGCCGCCAGGCCGTCGAGGCGGGCGCCTTCCCGGACGGCGTGTTCGCCCGGCAACGGCGCGTCTGAATGGAGCAAGATCACGCTATGTAGTGAAACTTGTGTGAGGTCTTGAACACCTAGTGACGGACGTTCGCGGTCGCCAAGATCGGGATCTCGGCGGACCGGTCCACTGGGCGTCACAGTGTGGACTCCTGCAAGCCCGCCGTTCGGGTCGTGTCACACTGTTTCGGGCCCGGCGATGGTCACAAGCCGGGCACGCAAAGTGAGCGATTCTCTGCCAAGAGAGTGAGTTCGGCGGTGCGACAAAAACGATGGGCGGCCGGGCTTTGACCGGAGGACCCTTGCCGCGATGATGGTGAGCGTGGAGATTTCGGGTAACAAGCGCGCCCTCCCGGTTGAGCAGCGAGCCGGGTACCTACTCAGCGCGCTTTGACCGCTACCCCTCGTAGCCGCCATGATGTTGTTCGAAGCACTGCCTGAGCCAGAACCGCGCGGCCCCCACCGCGCACCGGGAGTAACGCGATGATGACCTTGACCACCCTCGACACGCTGGCCGCCGGCGAGCTGGGCACCGGAAACGTGCGCCAGTGGCTGCTCGACAACGTCATCCCCCTGGTGCTGCTGTCCGTCGCGCTCCTGCTCCTGTGGCTGGGCGGTGGCAAGGGCGACAACGCCGGTGTCATGCGCCGGCTGGCGGGCGTGGTCATCGCGCTCGCGATCATCGGGCTCGCGGTCAGCGGCGCCGGCGTCAACGTGGGCCAGTGGATCGCCGGCCTGTTCACCGGCTGAGGCGGAGCCCACGTGCGGATCAGGACTGATGACGAGGTCTACCGGGTCGACGCCGTGTGGCTCGGCCCCCCGAAAGCGACTTTTCCCTGGCGGGCCCGCTACGTCGCGTGGCTCATCGGCATCCCGGTGTTCTTCGTGGTCCTCGGCGTCGAACGCTGGGCCGGGTGGAGCTTCGGGTTCTTCTCGACGGCGTGGGCGTTCATCGCCACCATCGTGGTGACCCGGCTGCTGACGGCCAAGATCAGCCACGAGCGGCCGCTCGGCACGGTGGTCTCGATGGCCGGGCGCGAGCTCAACACGCCGCGGGCGCGGACCACGGGCACGGGCGGCGCCGTCAGCGCCAGCCGCGTCCGGGTGCGGGCGGAGCGCCCGTTGCCGAAGCACCGTCGGAGACGGCAGTACCGGCACCACGGCCCACAGCCGGGTGCCGTCGTCCAGGGAGCCACACGAGCGCGCCGGAGCCGCCGCAGTGCGACCCCGGCCGGGAGGTAGTCGTTGTTCGGTCGCGGCGGTAGCCGAGGTAGAGGTCGGGACGCACACTCGGGCGCGTGGCAGCCGCCCGAGCAGGTCCGCGCGGCGCGGAACGGTTCGGGCGGCAGCAGCACCAAGGGCCGTCGCCTGCCCGGTGAGCAGGCGATTCCGGCGTACACCCCGTCGATCGCGGTGCGCAGCATCGACGGTCACCTGGTCCGCAGCGGGTACGAGGTCTACGCCTGGTACCGCCTGGCGCCGCAGCGCTGGTCGTTCCGCTCCGACTCGCAGCGCCGCGACCTCGTCGCGGCCATCGCCGGGCAGTACGCCGAGCTGCAGGGCCGCTGGCTGCACCTGCGCGTCACGAACCGGCCGTACCCGATCCGGATGTGGGCCGAGGCCCACGTCTACAACGCGCACGGCCGCCCCAACGACGTCCCGGGCGCGCTGTCGTTCGACGACTACCTGATCGGCGAGCAGCAGCAGCTGATGGGCCGCTCGATGGCCGAAAAAGAGGTCTACCTGGGCGTCCAGGTGCAGACCCGGCGGATGGTCGACCGCGCGGTCGAGCGGGCCGCGCCGGTGCTGCGCAAGATCCTGCCCGAGGCCGTCGACGCCGAGCTGACCGCGCTGGACTCCGAGGTCGAGCACCTCGACCAGGTCATCGGCAGCGCCGGGCTCGAAGGCCGGCCGGTGCACGCCGAGGAGATGTCCTGGCTGATGCACCGCTCGTGCTCACTCGGCCTGCCCGCGCCGCGGAACATGCCCGCGGTGCCCGGCGCGGCCTGGGAGCCCGAAGACCTGGCCAGCTTCACCGACGCGGCCGACTACTACGCCGACCCGTACGCGCCGACCGTGACCGTCCGCGGCCGCACCGGCTCCAACGCCGGCGTCTCGCGGCACCTGGCGATCCTCACCGTCGGGCAGATGCACGGCCTGCAGATCCCCGAGGTCGACGACCCGTGGATCCAGCACGCCGACCGGCTGCCCGCCGCCGTCGAGGTGTCCGCGCGGATCTACGTCCGGCGCCCCGAAGAGGTCGCGGGCGAGCTGGCGCGCCAGATGAACAAGGTGCGCTCGCAGGTCAAGCACTACACCGACGAGCACGAGCTGGAGCCGCCGCAGTCGCTGTCGCGGCAGGCCGGGCGGGTGCTGGAGATCGACGACGAGATGACGTCGGGCTTCACCGCGCTCGCGACCCGCGTGCGCAGCTGGTGGCGGCTGGCGGTGTCCGGCCCGACCGAGCGCGACGCGCTGCGCCTGGCCCAGCAGCTGCTCGACCTGTACAAACCGAAGATCGCCATCGAGCACCCGGAGGCCCAGTACGCGCTGGCGCGGGAGTTCATCCCGGGCGAGCCGCTGGCCTCGGCGGCCTACATGCGCCGCGGCTCGGTCGTCTGGGGCGCGTCCGCGGTGCCGACGGCGACCGCGGAGGTCGGCGACCGGCGCGGCATCCTGCTCGGCGAGACCTGCACCGCGACCCGGCGCCCGGTGGCCTGGGACCCGTGGATGGCCCAGGAGATCCGCGACGGCTCGGGCCTGACCGCGATGGTCGCCGGCCTGGGTGCCGGCAAGTCGTTCCTCGGCGGCGGCATCGTCTACAAGACGCTGCGCGCCGGGGCGAGCTGGACGCTGCTCGACCCCTCCGGCCCGCTGTCGCGGTTGTGCGACCTGCCGGAGCTGCGGCCCTACGCGCGGCCGATCAACCTGCTCAACGCCCAGCCCGGCATCCTCAACCCGTACCGGGTGGTCGCCGAGCCGCTGATCGAGCACTTCATGGACGAGGACGACCCCGAGCGCTCCTGGCGCCGCGAGAAGGCCCTCGCGGGCGCGACGCGACGGCGTCTCGTGCTGGACGTCCTGACCGGCGTCCTGCCGTACGAGGTGTCGCGGATGGCGCAGACCCGGATCGTGCTGCTGCGCGCGGTCCGCACCGTCGGCGGCCGGTTCGACGCCGACCCGGGCCAGGTGATCGACGCCCTGCGGCGCGACTCGAGCGAGCACCACGAGCACGCGGGCGTCGTCGCGGACTTCCTCGACGAGATGCGCGAGCGGATGGCGCTGCTCATCCCGGAGACCGACGCCGATCCGTACGCCGAGACCCGCGACGACCGCCTGACGGTGCTGACCATGGCGGGCCTGACCCTGCCGAAGGACGGCGTCCCGCGCGAGTACTGGACGGACGCGGAGTCCCTCGGCGTCGAGATGCTGAACCTGGCGGCGTGGCTGACCCAGCGGTCGGTCTACGAGAAGCCGAAGGAGATGCGCAAGGGCGTCTGGATCGACGAGGCGTTCTTCCTGTCGGAGGTGCCGACCGGGCGCGTGCTGATGAACCGCTTCGCGCGTGACTCGCGCAAGTGGAACGTCCGCGTGCTGCTGTCGTCGCAGATCCCGGCGGACTTCCTGAAGATCCAGGGTTTCGTGACCCTGCTGGACTCGGTGTTCGTCGGCCGGCTGGACGACGACGACGCCCAGGCGGACGCGTTGCGGCTGCTGAAGGTCCCGGTGGGCGTCGGCTACGAGCAGGTCGTCGCGGCCCTGGGCCGCCGCCCGGGAGCGCAGCAGCGCGGCCTGGAGCGCGACATCGAGCCCCGCCAGTTCATCTTCGGCGACGGCGCGGGCGGCGTGGAGCGCATCCGCGTCGACTTCTCCGGCCCGCACCTGGACCACCTGCGCGCGGTGATGGACACGACGCCGGGCTCGAAGGACGCGGAGAAACCCCGCCGCCCGGGCAACGAGCTGGCCCTGCCGCACATGTCGCCGGACGAGAAACCGTTCGTGGCCTCCCCACCGGAGGACGACATCGAGCTGGAGCAGGACTTCGAGCTGGCGGCGGAGCTGGAGGTCGGCTTGGCGGACGAGAACCTCCTGGGCGCACCGGACCCCTTGGCGTCGGAGACAGGCGAAGTCCAGGGCGACGTCCAGCAGCCGTCGAACGGAAACGGCCACGGCGGGCAGCAGCACGCCCGCACGGGCGGGAAGGGCGGCACCGGCCGGGACGCCGCATGAGCGCGGCCCGGAGCCGAAGTACCGGTGCCGGTCGTAGTAGTGGCTTCGCCACCGGCGTGGCCGCCCCGGCGACCGCGGAGCGTGGCGCATGAACACCCTGCTGACGTTGGCGGTCCTGCTGTCGATGGCGGCCGGGTGGCACGCGCTGAAGCGACGGATCAAGGAAGGCCCGCGACGGCCGGGCCGCCGCACACCGAGCCGCAAGGCGACGATGTTCGCCGTCATGCTGGTGCTGGGCCTGCAGGCGATCGCGACCGCACCGGCGGCGAGCGCGGCGGCGTGCGGTGAGGCGCCGAACCCGGAACGCCCGGGCGCGGGCATGGTCGGCGCCCTCGATCCGCCTGATGGCGTCCACGGTGAGGGTTTCAGCCCGTATCGGGCGTACGGCTACGCCGGCATGGTCTGGGACACCTTCGAAACCGACTGCGGCCCGTTGTCGGGAATCGGCTCGCCGAACTCGGCGATCGACACCTGGGCCGGCAACCAGCTGTTCAGCCTCGGCAAGAACATCGTCGGGGCGACCAACTCACTGCACTACACGGTCCTGCAAGGCAGTCTGCTCAGCCCGCTCTACAACGCCGTCAAGGCGGGGGCGGACAAGATCTACAACAACATCTACGCCCAGTTGTTCGGCTTGGTCGCGCTGATCATGTCGATCATGATGTTCCGCAACATCTGGCGTGGTGACCTCGCCGCCGTGAGCAAACGCGCCCTCTACGGACTCGCCGCGGTCTGGCTTGCCGCTTCGTCTTTGGCTCTGTTGCGGTATCTCGACCCGATCGACAACGCGATCGTGCAGACCACGACCAACATCCAGGCCGGCTTCGTCGACGCCGGTCCGCCGACGGCGCCGCCGCCGGCGCAAAGCCCGGCGCCCGCTCAAGTCTCCTGTCAGAACAAGGGAACGACGGCGGGCCGCCCGACCTGGGACATCCTGCCGACCGACCTGCATTGCCAGATCGTCTACGAGAACTGGCTGCGTGGAGAGTTCGGTTCCGCGACAGCACCACAGGCGCAGCAGTTCGGCGCCCCCTTGCTGGACGCGCGTGCTTTCACCTGGCAGCAGATCCAGCAGGGCGGCGACGGTGATGCCGGCCTCGTGGACGCGAAGAAGGCCTCTTTCAAGGACATCTCCACGAAGCTCGGCCCCGCGACGGGATACTTCACCGGCGAGGCCGGCGGCCGCACCGGCGCCGGGTTCCTTTCCCTCGGCCAAGCGCTCGTGTACTCGCTGTTCCAGTTGCTGGCCAAGGCATCCATCCTGCTCGCGCAGGTGCTGATCCGGCTGTTCGCTTTGACCGCCCCGCTGATCGGCTTGATCGCACTGCTCCAGCCGCAGGTTCTTCCCCGCGTGCTCAAGGTCGCCGGGGGAGTGGCGTTCAACCTGATCGTGCTCTCGGTGCTCGCCGGTGTGCACATGCTGCTGCTCCAAGCGATCTTCGGTGCCGGGAACTCGCTCAACATGCTCACGCAGATGGTGCTGGCCGGGCTGATCACCGTGTTGCTGTTCATGGTCGGGCGCCCCGTGCGGCGGTTGTGGCAGATGGTCGAGATGTCGGTCAGCATGGTCGGCGCCGCGGTGCCGTCGCCGAGTGGCGGGATCTTCTCCCGGTTCCGGCGCAGCAACAGTGGTCCGACGCCGCAGGACGCGTTCTGGCAGAACGTGCGCGACACCGATGACGCCGTCGACGGGGAGCAGCGCGGGCCGCTCGGCGCGACCGCCGGTGGGGGCCGGTTCCGGCCCGAGGCGACGATCTTCGCCAACGCCCAGCGGCTCGACAACAACGGCACCAGCGCGTCCCGCCCGGCCGCGGCGTGGTCCGGCGCGTGGCCGGGGGCCATCGGTGGTGGCTCGGCCGGTGCCCTGCCTTCGGGCAGACGGCCCGGCTCCCCGGTGTACGGCCAGTACAACCCGGCCGGCGGTGACCCCGGCGAGTACGTCGTCGTCGGCGCCGGGGGCCGTCCCACGATCCGGGGTGAGGAAAGCCGCCGCGTCGACACGTCGCCGGTGGCCGACCGGCGCTGGAACGACGAGCCCGAACCCGTGGTGGTGCCTTCGGATCTGCGCTCGCCCGAAGCCGGGTTCAACGGTTACGCCGCGCCGGAAGCGCCGCGGACGCCGGGGGTGCGGGCGCAGCCGCGCCGCGTCGACCCCGAGGTCGTCGCCGGCAAGCCGGTCTTCGTGCTGTACCGGCCCTCGCGGGGCATCGAAGTCCGTGAGGAACCGCGTGACACCGACCAAGTGATGGGGCGGTGACGGATGCCGATCCGGACCAACCGCGGCCGCGCCGCGGTCTACCGCCGCCTGTGGGGCTTTCCGCTGCGCTCGCCGCGCCACCTCGTCGGGACGCTGGTCTTCCTGGCCATCCTGGTCACCGTGCTCGGCATCGTGGTGCCCAAGGTGATGGGCAAGCAGCCGGCCAAGGCGTCGCCGCTCGCCCCCGGCACGACCACCACTTCGGTCACGGCGACGCAGCCGGGCGCGGCCGCGCCGGTGCCGACGTCGAACCTGCCGACGCGCCTGTCCCAGCCGCTGGCCACCCCGACGACCGCGGCGCCGAACGGGGACGCCGTCCGCGTCGCCAAGGAGTGGGCCGCGGCCTGGGTGAACCACCCGCAGGGCATCACGTCCGCGCAGTGGCTGGAGCAGCTGAAGCCGTTCACGACCGAGGAGTACCTGCCGGTGATGGCGTCGGTCGACCCGGCGAACATCCCGGCCACGAAGGTCACCGGTGAGCCCACGGTCGGCACGTCCTACACCAGCTCGGTGCAGCTGACGATCCCGACCGACGGCCCGAAGCTGAGCATCACGGTGGTGAGCACGAACGCCGGCTGGCGGGTCGCCGACTACGACCAGGCGAGCTGAGCCGTGCGCCGGCTGGGGTTGTGGCTGGGGCTGGTCGTGTTCGTCGCGATCGGCGCCCTGATCATCACCGCCGTCGCCGCGAAAGTCGTCATCGACAACCAGCAGGCACAGGCCCGGGGCGTGTCGCTGACCAGCTGTGACGCCTCGGTCGGGCCGACCCAGCCCGGCGAGGGCGAGCGCGGCACCACCGACGCGTCGAACCTGGACGACGAGCAGCGCGGCACCGTCGCGCTGATCATCTCGATCGGGAAGCAGCGGTCGCTGGCGCCGCGCGCCTGGCAGGTCGCGATCCAGGCCGGCATGACCGAGTCGGGACTGCACAACCTGACCTACGGCGACCGCGACTCCCTCGGCATCTTCCAGATGCGCCCGTCGATGGGCTGGGGCACGTACGCGCAGGTCACCGACCCGACCTACGAGGTCAACAAGTTCTTCGACGTCCTCCTCGCGGTGCCGGACTGGGAGAACAAACGCCCGGGCGACGCGGCGCAGGCGGTCGAGCGCTCGGGGTTCCCGGACCGGTACCACAAGTGGGAGCCGATGGCGGCGACGCTGGTGGAGAACGTCGGCCAGGTCGTCGACGTCGTCGCCTGCGGCACCGGACTGGGCCAGCTGCTGCCGCCGAGCCAGGCCGCGGCGAAGGCGATCAGTTTCGCGCTGGGCGAGCAGGGGAAGCCGTATGTGTGGGGCGCCACAGGGCCGAACTCGTACGACTGTTCGGGCCTGATGCTGCGGGCCTACGAGTCGGCCGGGATCATCCTGCCGCGCGTGTCGCGCGATCAGTACCACGCGGGCGCGATGCTGCCGGTGCGCGAGGCGCAACCCGGTGACCTGCTGTTCCTCGCGAACAATCCGGCGGATCCCAACACGATCCACCACGTGATGATGTACCTCGGTGACGGCAAGGTCGTCGAGGCGCAGCAGACCGGTGTTCCGGTGCACACACGGGCGTTCTCGTTCGATGAGGCCGAAGTGGTGCCGCAGGCGGTCCGGCCCGGCGTTTAGCATGGGCTAAAGCCCCTTGACACGAGCGGGCCGGCGGATTGGCCGACAACGGAACCGATTCACCCGACGTCGCGGCGCTTCCACGAGCAGGCGGTGCGCGTACTGGCAGAGGATGAGCACGTGGGACGGAAATTCGGCAAGCGAGGCAAGCCCGGCGGTCCCCAGGACCCGGCGGCGCTGTTCGGCGCGCCCCAGCCGCCGAGGCAGTCGGCCCGCCCCGCGTCCAGCACGCCACTGGCCGACCAGCTGGGGGTCGGCTACCCCGGCGTCGACCCGGGGTACGTGGTGTTGCCGAGGTCGCTGGCCGAGGGCATGTCGCTGCCGTGGCAGCAGCAGATGGCGGCGCTGCTGGCCCAGTTCCACGCCGAGAACGCGCGCCTGGCGTGGCCGATCTACCGCGTGGTCCCGTCCCGCTACGAAAAGCTGGGTGACCTGGACGAGGAGCAGCTCGCGGAGGCGGGCTACCTGGTCGAGATGGACGCCGACGGCGAGATGGTCTACCGCGAGCGCAGCGGCCGCAAGGTCGAAGACCCGATGAACACGACGGTCCTGGTGTCGTGCCTGGACCCGATTCCGAAGCCGGCGGCCCGCCCCCAGGCCCCGCCACCGGGAGCACCGCCCCCGCCGGGGCAGGCGCCGGCCGCGATGAACATCGGCCCGGCACCGGTCTGGCGCACGATGCCGCACGCGCCGCCGGGGGCGCCTTCGGCTCAACCCGGTCCGTCGGCCGAGGGCCCTCTCCCGGGCGAGTCACGACCCGGTCCGGCGGCTCGCCCGGCCGGGTTCGCCGAGACGCAGCAGGGCGGACCGGCCAGGCCGCCCGAGACCGAGCCGCCGATCGGGTTCGGCGCGTCCGTCGCGGGCCCGGCGTGGGGCCACATGGAGGACGCGACGCCGAGCCGGCACCGCCCGGAACCCCCGCCGAGCTGGGAAAGCCGCCCCCTGGACCCCGAGCAGGCGTGGTCGGTGACCGCGGATCTCCCAGGCCGGGTCGAGACCCCCCAGCAGACGGCCCGCCACGCGGCCCCGGAAACCTCCGAGCCCGCCGGCCCCCCGCCGGCGTACGTGGGCGAGCCGAGGCACGCGCCGCCCGCTGCGGAGACCTCGCGGCCTGGCGCCCAGCCGGACGTGCCGGCGGGGGAGCCACCGGCCGCCCCCATCCAGTCGGACCTTCGTCCGCCGGCGGTGGCTCAGCCGGACTTGCCCGCGGAGCCGCCTGTGCGCACCCCGGTGGGGGAGACCCGCCCGGAGCCGCAGGCCGCCGCGCCGTCGGAGGTCGTGGCTGACGAGATCGGCACGGAGCCACCGGCAACCCCGGCGACGAGCGAGCCCGCGCGGTCGGAGGTCGGCCCGAGCTCGGAACCGTCGGTGGAGCCGGTGCGGCGGAGCGAGCCTGCGGGGTCGGAGGTCGGCCTGAACTCGGAGCAGGCGCGGCGGAGCGAGCCCGTGCGGTCGGATGTCGGCCCGAAATCGGAACTGGCGCGGCAGCCCGAAGCCGCCCCGGTGGAGTCTCGGACGGAACCGACGCCGCAGTCCGAAGCTCCTGTCACGGAGTTCCAACCGGTGCCTGAGGCCCCCATGGGGGAGTTCCAGGCAGAGCCGTCGTCCGAGTCTGAAGCTCGTGCCGTGGAGTTGCCGGCAGAAAGGGCGCCGGAGCCTCTCGCTGCGGAGTTCCGAACGGAAGCGACGCCGCAGTTCGAAGCCCCCCCAAGCGAGTCCCAGCCAGAGGCGACACCGCAACCGGAAACCTCCGCCGCGGAGTTCCAGACCGAAGCCGAACCGGCGCCCCGATCTGAAGCTCCCGCAGCGGAGGTGCCGGCAGAACCGGTCCCGACCGATCCCGCGCCCCATCCGGCGGTGTCCGACACCGAGCACGCGTTGCCAGAGTCTGGCGAGGCGCCGTCCGCCCAGGTGAGTGGCGAGTCTGCATCGCTGCCGGCGCCTGCCGAGCAGGTGGCGCGACCCGAGTCGCCCGCAGACGCAGAGCTCGACTCGTCGGACTCGAGTTCCGGGTCACCTGCCGCTGAGCCTGGTTCGGTGTCCGGCGAGTCCGTGCCGGAGCCTGATCGGGCTGTCGAGTCGCCGACGGTCAGAGAGCCCGATTCGTCCGCCTCGCCTTCGGTGGCATCGGTTGCGGAGCCCGCTTCGCAGCACGGCGAGTCCGCACCCGACCAGCTCGCTGAGCCGTCGACGGTCACGCAGGCTGCCTCGGCCTCGCCCCCGGATGCCGCCGATGCGGTGCCTCACGTCGAGTCCCGGCCTCCGCAGCGACCCGAGCTGTCCGCTTCGCAACGGGAGGAATCCGCAGGTTCGCAGGCTGCGGGTATCGATCTGCCGACTTCGCTCGCCGGTGTGCCTGCTGAGCCTTCGGCGCCGCCGGCTGCCTCGCAGCCTGCGGTTTCGTCGCCTGCTCCGGCTGGCGGGCAGCCGGAGCAACCCGCTGTTCGGCCGTCTGCACCGCAAGGCTGGCAGCCCGGCACGGCCAGCGGTCCCGGTGCGTCACAGCCTGGCGGACTCGTTGCGCCGCAGGCCGGTCCGCCACGTGCCTCACAGCTGGGCCAGTTCGCGGCTCCTCCCGCGGCGACGTCTTCGCAGCAGCACGGCGAACAGGGTGGTCCGGCCCAGCCCGGTCAGCCCACCTCACCGCCTCCTGAGCCGCAGGTCGGCCAGCAGGGCTCACCCGTGTCGTCGGGACCGCAGCCCGGTTCAGCCATGCCGCCGGTATCGCAGCCCGGCCACTCAGGCTCGACTGTATCGCCTGGACAGCAGCCTGGTCAGCCGGGTTCAGCTGCGCCGCCTGGACCGCAGTTCGGTCAGCCGGGGTCGGTCGTGCCGTCGAATCCGCAGCCTGGTCAGCCGGGTTCGGCTACGCCGTCAGGACCGCAGGTCGGCTCGGCCATGCCTCCGGGCTCGCAGACCGGCCAATCGCAGCCCCTGCCAACCTCGGCGTCGCCCCAGACCGGCCAACCGCAGGCCAGCCCGCCTCAACCGCAAGCACCGCAGGCCGGGCCGCCTCAGCCGCCCACCGGCCCGCCGCAACCACCGGCGCCCACTGGCCAACCCCAGCCGCCCACCGGCCCGCCGCAACCACCGGCGCCCACTGGCCAACCCCAGCCCGCACCGCAAGCCGGCCAACCCCAACCTCAACCTCAGCAGCCCGCAGGACTGCCCCAGCAGCCCGCGGGACTGCCGCAGCCGCCGGCAGGTCAACCCCAGCCGTGGGGCCCCGCCAACGGCCCTGCCCGGCCCGCGCAGACCCGGCAGCCCGCCAAGCCCGTCTTCCCCGGCCCGGAATCGACACCCCAGTCCTTCCCGACCCGGCACGCCGCCCCGGTCCGGCCCGTCTTTCCCGGTCCGAACTCCGCGCCCCGGCCGCCGAGTCCGGAGGTTCCGCCTGTCTTCCCCGGGCGGGAGCCGCTGCCGCAGCCGAGTGGGCAGGACGCCGATACCCCGCCGCGCGGTACCGCCATGCCTTCCCGTGGCTGGTTCGACGAGATCGATGATCAGCCCGCCGAACCCGAGGCGCCGCCGGAGTTCGGGCCCACCGGGCAGCCGACGGAGATCCCCTACCGGTACAAGCGCTGACAGACTCGCCCCGGGATGCCAGGCTTGGGGTATGGCCAAAGACCCGAACCCGGACCCGGGGTGGTACTACAACACTCGCACCAATCAGGTCGAGCATCTCGAGCGCTCGCGCAGCGTCGACCTGCTCGGCCCGTACCCCGATGAGGCCACCGCCCGTCGCGCCCTGGACATCGCCAGGGAACGGACCCGGCAGGCCGACGCCGACGACGCCGACTAGACGACCACCTGCGGCCCCAGCACGAACTCGGGGTCCACTTGCGCGGCGAGGTCGGCGCCCGCCCAGGCCTGGGCGTTGCGCAAGTGGAACTCGACGGCTTGACGCTGGTAGCGCGCCCAGTCGCGCTGCTCGGCGTCGACCGCCGCGTGCATCGTGCGCAGCGTCGACAGGTTGCGCGGCTCCAGCTCGCCGATCGGGCGGGTCGTGCCGCGCTCGGCCGCGCGCACGTGCCGTGACGCCGACATCCACCCCAGCAGCGCGTCGCCGACCTGCTCCTGCAGGAACTCGACGTCCTCGTCGTCCGTCACCTTGTTGCCGACGACGACGAGGCGCACGCCGAAGTCGCGCGCGTAGTCCGCGTACTGCCGGTAGACGCCCACGCTGCGCACCGTCGGCTCGCACACCAGGAACGTCACGTCGAACCGTGTGAACAGCCCCGACGCGAAGGCGTCGGCGCCCGCGGTCATGTCCATCACGACGTACTCGCCGTCGACGTCGACCAGGTGGTTCAGCAGCAGCTCCGCGGCGCCGACCTTCGAGTGGTAGCACTTGACGCCGAGGTCGTCCTCGTCGAACTGCCCGGTGACGCCGAGGCGCACGCCGCCCAGCTGCCGGAAGCACGTGTCGAACACGGGGTTGTCCTCGAACGGCCGGACCAGCCGCGACCCGCGCCCCGGCGGGGTCGTCTTGATCATCGACGCCGCGTCGGCGATCCGCGGGTTGTCACCCCGCAGGTAGTCCTTGATCAGGGCCATGTTGTCGCCGAGTGTCGGCCAGGCGAGCGCTTCCTCTTCGGTCGCGCCGAGCGCCACCGCGAGGTGCTGGTTGATGTCGGCGTCGATGGCCAGCACCGGTTTGCCGGCGTCGGCGAGGTGCGCGACGAACAGCGACGACAGCGTGGTCTTGCCGCTGCCGCCCTTGCCGACGAACGCGATCTTCACGATCGGATCCCTTCTTGGCAATGAAGACGGTTTTCATTATTGCGGAAGTCAACGTACACCCGACCGGCCCAAGCCCGATCGGGCGATCACAGTGGCGTTTCCCGGGCCGTTCGCGGGTTAGGGTTGGGGTGTGCCTCCCCTCGTGATCAGGACACACTCGGCGGGCGGGGACTTCGGCCCCCTTCGCGCCGAGTTTTCGCTGCCGGAGTCCTTCGGGCCCGAGGTGCTGGCCGAGGCCGAAGCCGCGGTCCTGGATCCGCTGGCCGCGGCCGGGCCCCGGGAGGACGCGACGGACCTGCCGTTCGTCACCATCGACCCGCCCGGCTCCAAGGACCTCGACCAGGCGATGGTCGTCGAGCGGACCGCGCACGGCTTCCGGGTGCACTACGCGATCGCCGACCTGGCCGCGTTCGTGCCGCCCGGCGGCGCGCTGGACCGGGAGTCGCGGCGGCGCGGGCAGACGCTCTACCTGCCCGACGGCAACGTCCCGCTGCACCCGCCGGTGCTGTCCGAGGGCGCGGCGAGCCTGCTGCCCGGCGAGATCCGGCCCGCGGTGCTCTGGACCATCGACACCGACGAGGCGGGTGAGCCGACGGCGACCCGGGTGCGCCGCGCGCTGGTCCGGTCCACCGAGCAGTTCGACTACGAGACGGTCCAGGCCGCGCTCGACGCCGGAAATCCGCACCCGTCGGTGGCCGCGCTGCCCGAGCTGGGACGTCGGCGGCGCGAGCTGGCCGTCCGGCGTGGCGCCGTCGAGCTGCAGCTGCCCGAGCAGGAGATCAGCGGCGACCCGGACGGCGGCTGGGTGCTCGCGCGCCGCCCGCGCACCGTCGTCGACGCCTGGAACGCCGAGATCTCGCTGCTCACCGGGATGGCCGCCGCGCAGATCATGATCGACGCGAAGATCGGCGTCCTGCGCACGCTGCCCGACCCGGAGCCCGAGGCCGTCGACTGGCTGCGCCGCTCCGCCGAAGCGGTCGGCATCGCCTGGCCGGCGGCCGACACCGTCTCGGAGTTCCTGTCCCGGCTGGATCCCCGCCAGCCCGCGGCGATGGCGATCTACGCGGACACGACGCGGTTGCTGCGCGGCGCCGGCTACACGGCTTTCGACGGCGAACTGCCCGCGCTGACGACGCACGCGGGCATCGGCGGCGCGTACGCGCACGTGACGGCGCCGATCCGGCGGCTGGTCGACCGGTTCGCGACGGAGATCTGCCTCGCGGTTTCGGCCGATCGCGAGGTGCCGGAGTGGGTCCACGCGGCGCTCACCGACGTCCCGGACCGGATGACGGCGTCGGACACCCTGGCCGCGAAGGTCGAGCGGGCCTGCATCGACCAGGTCGAGGCGTGGGTGCTGGCCGAGCACGTCGGCGGTGAGTTCAGTGCCATCGTGCTGCGCGCGGACGAGAACAAGGCCGAGATCCTGGTCGAGGACCCGACGGTGATGGCGAAGTGCGCGGGGGAGAAGCTGACTGCGGGCGCGCGCATCGGCGTGCGGCTGACCGCGGTGGACGTCGAGAAGCGGAAGGTGTCGTTCGAACGCGCATGAGCCACCTCGTCGACGATCTCGGGGAGCCGGTGCCCTTGGACGGCCCCGCGTCCCGGGTGGTGTCGCTCGTCCCGTCGCTGACCGAAGCGGTCGAGGTCAGCGCGCCCGGCCGGCTGGCCGGGGCCACCGACTACTGCACCCATCCGTCCACTTTGGACGTCCCGCGGGTGGGTGGGTCGAAGTACCCGAAGCTCGACCGGGTGCTGGACCTGGCGCCCGACCTCGTGCTGGCCAACTCGGAGGAGAACCGCCCGGAAGACGTCGAACGGCTGCGCGCCAACGGGATCCCGGTCTGGGTGATGGAGGCGTCGGCCTCGGTCCCGGCCGCGCTGGGTTCGCTGCGGCGGATCCTGACCCAGGCGTACGACCTGGCGGAGCCGGACTGGCTGGTCGCGGCCGAGGAGATCTGGCGCGAGGTGCGCCCGGTCCGGTTCCACGCGGTGGTCCCGGTGTGGCGCAAACCGTGGATCGTCCTGGGCCGCGAGACGTTCGCCGGTGACGTCCTGCGCCGGGTCGGCGTGGCGAACGTCTACGCGGGTTCCGAGGAGCGCTACCCGCGGCCGGACGTCGAGGAGCTGCGCGCGCACTTCGCGGCGGACGCGGACCTGCTGGTGCTGCCGGACGAGCCGTACTTGTTCACCGAGGAGGACGGCCCGGACCACTTCCCGGACGAGCGCTACGTCCTGGTCTCGGGCCGCCACCTCACCTGGTATGGCCCTTCCCTGGTCGACGCGCACGCCGCGCTGCTGGAGGCCCTGCCAAAGCCGTGAAGGGCACCTTCAGGGACATAGAGTCCCTGAAGGTGCCCTTCACGGCTTCGGCTACAGCGTCAGGCCGGTCAGGACCGTTACCCGCTCCTCGGTGAAGTCCGCCATCGCCGACGCCGGGCCTTCGCGGCCTACGCCCGAGTCCTTCACGCCGCCGTACGGCATCTGGTCGGCCCGGAAGCTCGGGACGTCGCCCACCAGAACCCCGCCGACCTGCAACGCGGCCGAGACCGAGAAAGCCGTCGGGAGGTCTCGCGTGAACACGCCTGCCTGCAGCCCGAAGCGGGACGCGTTGATCCGCGCCACTCCCTCCTCGACCGACGCGACGCGGATCAGCGAGACCACCGGGCCGAACACCTCGTCGGCCATCACCGACGCGTCCTCCGGGACGTCCGCCAGCACCGTCGGCTCGAAGGTCGCACCGGACCGCGAACCGCCGGTCAGCAAGCGACCGCCTGCAGCGACAGCAGCGGAAACCCACGAGGAAACCCGAGCGGCCGCGTCCTCATTGATCATCGGGCCGACGTCGACACCCTCGGCGCGCGGGTCGCCCGTGCGCAGAGCGCCGACCTGCGAGAGGACCTTCTCGGCCAAAGCGTCGAAAACGTCAGCGTGCGCGTACACCCGCTGCACCGAGATGCACGACTGGCCGGCCTGGTACATCGCGAACGTCGCGATGCGCTGCGCCGCGAAGTCGAGGTCCGTCCAATCGGGACAGACGAGGACCGCGCCGTTGCCGCCCAGTTCCAGCGCGACGTGCTTGCGCGGCACGCTGTCGCGGATGCTCCAGCCGACCGGGACCGAGCCGGTGAACGACACCACCGGCAGCCGCGGGTCCTGGACCAGCCGCGACGACGTCTCGTTGTCCACCGGCAGGATCGACCACGAGCCCGCCGGAAGATCGGTGGCAGCCAGGATCTCGCCCAGCAGCAACGCCGTCAGCGGCGTCGCGGGCGCGGGCTTGAGCACGATCGGCGCGCCGACCGCGATCGCCGGGGCCACCTTGTGCGCCACCAGGTTCAGCGGGAAGTTGAACGGCGTGATGCCCAGTACCGGCCCGCGCGGCACACGCCGGACCAGCGCCAAGCGCCCGGTACCACCCGGGTCGGTGTCGAGGCGCTGCAGCTCGCCGGAGAAGCGGCGGGCCTCCTCGGCGGCCCAGCGGAACGTCGACACCGCGCGGCCGACCTCGCCGCGCGCCCACTTCAGCGGCTTGCCGGACTCGGCCGTGATGAGCTGGGCGATCTCCTCGGACCGCTCACCCAACGCCCGGGACACGTGGTCCAACGCCCCGGCGCGGACGTGTGCGGGCAGCGTCGCGAACTCGTCGCGGACGTCGTGCGCGGCCTGGACCGCGGCCTCGACGTCCGAAGTGGACGGTACGAAATGCGACCCGGCGAGCGAGCCGTCGAAGGAGTGCCGGACATCGGCGGTCGCGCCGCCGGTCACCGGCTTTCCGGCGACCCAGAAGGGGAAAGTCACGAGCGAGCCTCCGTGCGGACAGCGTGCTCGAGGACCGAAAGGCCCTCGTCGAGCAGGTCGGTGGACAGCGAGAGCGGCGGCAGCAGGCGGACGACGTTGCCGTAGGTGCCGCAGGTCAGCACGATGACGCCGGCCCGGTGACAGGCCGCCGCGACGCGCTTGGTGAGGTCGGCGTCCGGCTCGGTCGTGCCCGGTCGGACGAACTCCGCGGCCAGCATCGCGCCGCGGCCACGGACGTCGCCGATCACGCCGGTTTCGTCGGCCAGCGCGCGCAGCCTCGGCAGGACAACCCCTTCGATGCGCTTCGCCGACGCCGCCAGGTTCTCGGATTTCATCGTCGCGATCGAGCCGAGCGCGGCGGCGCAGGCGATCGGGTTGCCGCCGTACGTGCCGCCGAGGCCGCCGGGCACGACGGCGTCGAGCAGTTCGGCGCGGCCGGTGACCGCGGCGAGGGGCAGGCCGCCCGCGATGCCCTTGGCCGTCGCGACCAGGTCCGGGACGACGTCCTCGTCGTTCGACGCGAACCAGGAACCGGTGCGGCAGAAGCCGGTCTGCACTTCGTCGGCGACGAACACGACGCCGTTTTCCTCGCACCAGGCCGAAAGTGCGGGCAGGAAGCCGCGCGCGGGCTCGATGAACCCGCCCTCGCCCTGGATCGGTTCCAAAACGACGGCGGCCACCTGGTCGCCACCGATCTGCTTTTCGATCCGGTCGATCGCCAGCGCGGCCGCCTCGGCGCCGGACAGGCCGTCGCGGTACGGGTACGAGCCCGGCACGCGGTAGACCTCGGGCGCGAACGGGCCGAAGCCGTGCTTGTAGGGCACCGACTTCGCGGTCATGCCCATCGTCAGGTTGGTGCGGCCGTGGTAGGCGTGGTCGAACACGACGACGGCCTGGCGCCCGGTCGCGACGCGCGCGATCTTCACGGCGTTCTCGACGGCTTCCGCGCCGGAGTTGAACAGCACCGACTTCTTCGCGTGGTCGCCCGGTGTCAGCTCGGCCAGGGCTTCGCACACCTCGACGTAACCCTCGTACGGCGTGACCATGAAACAGGTGTGGGTGAACAGCCCGGCCTGCTCGCGGACGCGGTCCACCACCGCCGGCGCGGAGTGCCCGACGCTGGTCACCGCAATGCCGGAGCCGAGGTCGATCAGGACGTTGCCGTCGGCGTCGGTGAGCAGGCCGCCGACGGCGGAGGTGACGTAGACGGGCAGCACCGAGCCGACCCCGGCGGCGACCGCGTTGGCGCGCCGCTCCTGCAGCTCGCGCGAGGCGGGGCCGGGGATCTGGGTGCGCAGTCGGCGCTGCCGGGGTGCCGGGGCCTGCGGCTCGGCGGTGGTGCTTGCGGTCACGGCGTGCTCCTCCGGACGGGGGTGGACGTCCCCAGGATGAGGTGCGGCGCGGCTGCCGTCAGCTGGCCGTTCTGGCTATTTCGAGGAGTAGAATTGGCCGTTATGGCACTCACGTTGCGCGGCCTGGCCGCCGACCGCCCGCTCGGCCTGCGCGTGCTGACCGGCGACGCTCTCCTGGACCGCCCGATCGGCTGGGTGCACCCGACGGAACTGACCGACCCGCAGGCCTTCCTCGAAGGCGGCGAGCTGCTGCTGACGACCGGCCTGGCCCTGGACGAGGAGACGTCCCCCGCGTATGTGCGCCGCCTGGTGGACGCCGGCGTCGCGGGCCTCGGCTTCGGCGTCGGCCTGAGCCACGACGAGGTGCCGGCCACGCTGATCGCCACCGCGGCCGAAGTGGGGCTGCCGCTGCTGGAGGTGCCGCGCGAGACGCCGTTCATCGCGCTCACCCGCGCGGTCTCGCGAGCGGTGGCGGCCGACGAGTACGCCACGACGGTCCGCATCGGCAAGGCCCAGCAGGAACTGACCCGCACGGCGGTCGGCAAGGGCGGCCCGGCGGGGGTGCTGCGCAAACTGGCCAAGCTGATCGACGGCTGGGTCCTGCTCTTCGATCGCACCACGGTCACCGAAGCCGCTCCGGCGAGTGCACGGGCGTACGGCGCTTCGCTGCGCGAAGAGCTGGAGCGCCTTCGCACCGGCACACGCGTGGTGCCCCTGGGGGAGGACGAGGTGGTGCTGCAGACGCTCGACACCAGCGCGCGCCGCGTGCTGGCGGTCGGGACCGCGGTGCCGCTCGACACGGCCGGGCGGCACATCGTGAACACCGCGGTTTCCGTGCTTTCCCTTGCGCTGGAACAGGATCGCGCGCAAGCCTCGGCGCGGCAGGCTTTGCGGTCGGGCCTGGTGGAGCTGCTCGTCGGCGGGCAGGACGAGCTGGCGCTGCGGGTGCTGACCACGACGGGCGCCGAAGCGCCGGAAGGGCCGTGGTCGGTGCTGGTGTTCGCCGGCGCGGCCGCGTCACGGCGCAAGCTCCTGGACGCATTGGAAGGCGAGCCGTTGTTCGCGGCACGCTGGGACGCGTTGGTGGTGGCCTTCGGCTCGGGTCAGGTGATCGACACGGTGGCCGACGCGGCGCTGCGGATCGGCGGCCTCCACGGCGGTGTCGCCGGGCCGGTGTCCGCGGCGGACTTCGCGGCCGGCCTGGAACAGGCGGAGCTGGCGGCCCGGGCGGCGGAAGCCGAGGACAAGATCCTGTTGTCGGCGGCCGAACACACCGGCCGCGGCCTGCTGTCCCTCATCGATCCGGTGGTGGCGCAAGCGTTTGCCCACGGCCTGCTGGCCCCGCTGCGCGAACACGACGAGACCGGCCGCGGCGACCTCGTCGGCTCGTTGCGCTGCTGGCTGGAACACCACGGCCACTGGGACATCGCGGCGGCCCGCCTCGGCGTCCACCGGCACACGCTCCGCAACCGGATCCGGAAAGCGGAGGAACTGCTCGGCCGTGACCTCGACTCACCGGGCGTCCGCGCGGAACTCTGGGTGGCTCTCCAGACTCAGGCCTGACCCGAACGCCCCAAGGCCACATGGGGGCGCTAGTCCGCGTTCACCAGCACGATCGGCGAATCCCCGCACCGACGCAGCACCGGACCGGGCTCCGCGCCCGACGACCACCAAGCCGGTACGTCCACCTCGCGCACCAGCGACCCCGTGGCCTGCCGGACGCTGTTGGACACGATCACCCGCCCCTGCGCGTTCAGCAGCGCCGCGCCGCGTCCGAGGGACCGCAACCGAGGACGGACCGCGCGCTCGAACTCGCGCACGTACACGTCCGCGCCCACCACGCCCGCGAAGGCACCCGCCGAAAAGACCGGGATCGTGAACGTCAGGGTGTACTCGTCGGTGCACAGGTAATCGACGTACGGGCCGTTGATGTGCCGGCGTCCGGTGTCGCGCGGGACGGTGAACCACGACTGGCGCGTGTAATCGAGGAAGTTCTCGCTGCCCGGGTCGAGGCTGATGAACAACTGGGACGGCGGCTCGCAGGCCGAGCCGGTCCACCACTCGAAGCCGAACTCCGAGTCCGCGAGCACCCGTGGCGCGCTGACAAAACCGGCGCCGACGATCAGCCCGCCGAGGGCCTCGGTGACGGCCGGGCGGATCCGGTGCAGTGCCGAGGCGAGCGGAGCGTCGGCCAGCACCGACTCGGCCGCCGCGAGCAACGGCTTCAGCCGGTCGAAAACCCCTTCCACCAACGCGCAAACCTGCTCGACGACCTCGTCGCCGGCCAGCGTGCGGGTGTCGTCCACGGTGCTCACCTCGATGCGCGGGTTGGGACGGAGCTTACGGGGCGAGCAAGTCCAAGTGCACGTCCGCGAGCCGGTCGAGCGCTCCGAGGACGTGCTCTTCGGTGAGCTTGCGGGCCAGGTCGCCGTCGGCCGCCGCGATCGCCGCGGTGATCGCCGCGTGCTCCTCGTGCGGGTGCGTGCCGAGCGGCAGCCACAGCAGCCCGCCCAGCTCCCGTTGCAGCTGGACCTCTTCGTGCGTCAGCCGCGTCGACTGCGCGGCCGCGGCGATCTCCAGGTGGAACTGGCGCTCCGCCCGCGTGAAGTCGATGCCGTGGGCCGTGCGGAGGTCGTCGGTGGCCAGGCGCAGCCGCTCGACGTCTTCGGGGGAGCTGCGCTCGGCGGCGAGCTTGGCGGCGGCCCCGGCGATCGCGAGGTAGTGGTCGCCGACGTCGCGCAGGTCCGACAGCGACACCTCCTGCAGCCGCTCGCGCCAGACGTCCGCGGGCGGGTTGGCCGGCGTGCGGACGAAGCTGCCGCCGCTGCGCCCCCGCCGCGTCTCGACCAGGCCCTGCTGCCGCAGCGCCACGAGCGCCTCCCGGACCGTCACGGTCGAGACGCCGAACTGCGCGGCCAGGTCGGCCTCGCTGGGCAGCTGCTCCTCGTCGGCGAGCAGGCCGAGGGTGATGGCGTCGACGAGCCGCGCCGCCACCGCCTCCGCCCGCCCGACCTGCCCGAGCGGGGCGAACATGGCGGAGCGCGCGCTGTGCGACATCCCCTGGCGCATCGTGCCCCTTCGGCCGTCGGAGTACCCGTTCGCACCAATCTTGCCTGATCCGCTTGTCCTATTACATATGGACTTATATGTTTTAGCTCCCGCGAACCCGAGGGAGTCACTCGTGCAGGAGCTGAAGCACTACGTCGGCGGCGCCTACGTCGAGTCCAAGTCGGGCCGGACGGCGGAGATCACGGACCCGGTCACGGGGCGCCCCTACTGCACCGCGCCGATCGCCGGACCCGAGGACGTCGACCACGCCCTGCAGGTCGCCGCGGCCGCGTTCGAGACCTGGCGCGCGACGACGCCCGCCCAGCGCCAGCTCGCCCTGCTGAAGATCGCCGACGCGCTCGAAGCCCGCGCCGACGAGGTCGTGCGCGTCGAATCCGCGAACACCGGTAAGCCGATCGCGCTGACCCTGGCCGAAGAGATCCCGATGGTCCTGGACCAGGTCCGGTTCTTCGCCGGGGCCGCGCGCGTGCTCGAAGGACGCTCGGCCGGCGAGTACCTGGAAGGCCACACGTCGTTCGTGCGCCGCGAGCCGATCGGCGTCTGCGCCCAGGTCACGCCGTGGAACTACCCGCTGCTGATGGCCATCTGGAAGATCGCGCCGGCGCTCGCCGCGGGCAACACGGTCGTGCTCAAGCCGTCCGACACCACCCCGGCCTCGACGCTGCTGCTGGCCGAGATCGCCGGCGAGTTCCTGCCGCCGGGCGTGTTCAACGTCGTCTGCGGCGACCGCGACACCGGCCGTGCCCTGGTCGAGCACGACATCCCGGCCATGGTGTCGATCACCGGCTCGGTCCGCGCGGGCATCGAGGTCGCTCGCAGCGCCGCGAACGACGTCAAGCGGGTGCACCTGGAGCTGGGCGGCAAAGCGCCGGTCATCGTCTTCGGTGACGCCGACCTCGAAGCCGCCGCCGAAGCCATCGCCGTCGCGGGCTACTTCAACGCCGGCCAGGACTGCACCGCCGCCACCCGGGTACTGGTCGCCGACGAGGTGCACGACGAGTTCGTCGGCGCCCTGGCCCGGCAGGCCGAGGGCACGAAGACCGGCAAGCCGGACGACGAAGACGTCGCCTACGGCCCGCTCAACAACGCGGCCCAGCTGGACAAGGTGGCCGGGTTCATCAACCGCCTGCCGAAGCACGCGACCGTCCACTGTGGAGGTAGAAGGGTCGGCGACGAGGGCTACTTCTACGAGGCCACGGTCGTCTCCGGCGTCAAGCAGGACGACGAGATCAGCCAGAACGAGATCTTCGGCCCGGTCATCACCGTCCAGCGGTTCTCCGACGAGGCCGAAGCGCTGACCGACGCGAACGCCGTCCAGTACGGCCTCGCGTCCTCGGTCTGGACCCGCGACCACCAGCGGGCGATGCGCCTCGCGGCGAAGCTCGACTTCGGCTGCGTCTGGATCAACACGCACATCCCGCTGGTCGCCGAGATGCCGCACGGCGGTTTCAAGAAGTCCGGTTACGGCAAGGACCTCTCGCTCTACGGCCTCGAGGACTACACCCGGATCAAGCACGTCATGAGCGCTCTGTGAGGCTGGCGATGCCGAACCAAGCACCTTCCGACACCCGGGTGGAACCCGCGTCGACCAGCGACGACGGCCGCCCCGCCGTCCGGCTTTCCGGACTGCGCAAGCACTTCGGCGACGTGCACGCGGTCGACGGCGTCGACCTCGACATCCCGCCGGGCGAGTTCTTCTCGATGCTCGGCCCGTCCGGCTCCGGCAAGACGACCGTGCTGCGGATGATCGCCGGGTTCGACCTGCCCACCGAGGGCACGATCGAGCTGGCCGGTCGCGATGTCAGCCGCCTCGCGCCGTTCGAGCGCGACGTCAACACGGTGTTCCAGGACTACGCGCTGTTCCCGCACATGAGCGTGCAGCAGAACGTCGAGTACGGCTTGCGCGTGAAGCGCGTCCCGAAGCAGCAACGCCGTGAGCGGGCGCTCGAGGCCCTCAAGACCGTGCGGCTGGAGGACTACGGCTCCCGCAAGCCGGCGCAGCTCTCCGGTGGACAGCGTCAGCGCGTCGCGCTCGCCCGCGCGCTGGTCAACCGGCCCAAGGTGCTGCTGCTCGACGAGCCGCTCGGTGCGCTCGACCTCAAGCTGCGGCTGGCGATGCAGCTGGAGCTCAAGCAGATCCAGCGCGACGTCGGCATCACGTTCGTCTTCGTCACCCACGACCAGGACGAGGCGCTCACCATGAGCGACCGGATCGCGGTCTTCAACGACGGCAGGATCGAGCAGGTCGGCTCGCCCGAAGAGGTCTACGAGCGGCCCGCGAGCGCGTTCGTCGCGGGGTTCGTCGGGACGTCGAACCTGCTGGGCGGCCGCGGCGCCGAGTCCGTGATCGGCCGGCCGGGCCTGTTCAGCATCCGGCCGGAGAAGATCCGCATCGACGACGAGCTGTCCGAGCCCGCCGCCGCGGGGGAGACCAGCGCGACCGGCACGGTCACCGACGTCGTCTACGCCGGCGCGACCGTGCGCTACTCCGTCGCGCTCGACGCCGGCGGCCAGCTCTCGGTCGTCCGGCAGAACACCGACGGCGCCCTGGCGGCCGGCCGCGTCCGGCTCAGCTGGCGCCACGAACACAGTTTCCCGGTCAGTACCCCGGAAGGAACGCCATGAAGAACAGGAAGACGCGGCTTGCCGGACTCCTCGGCGCCAGCCTGCTGTTGGCTGCATGTGGCACATCGGGCACGAGTTCGTCCGCGCCGCCCGGCGCGCAGGGGTTCACCCCGCCGAAACTGGAGGCGCTGAAAGCGCTCGGGCAGCCGGAAGGCCAGCTGAACGTGCTGGCCTGGCCCGGATACGCCGAGAACGGCTCGAACGACCCGAAGATCAACTGGGTCACGCCGTTCGAGCAGCAGACCGGGTGCAAGGTGAACGTCAAGCCGTTCGGGACGTCCGACGAGGCCGTCACGCTGATGAAGACCGGCCAGTACGACGTCGTCTCGGCGTCCGGGGACGCGTCGCTGCGGCTGGTGGCCTCGGGTGACGTCGAGCCGGTGAACACCGCGCTGGTGCCGAACTACGCCGACGTCCAGCCGTTCCTCAAGGACAAGTCGTGGAACAGCGTCGGCGGCGTCGCCTACGGCATCCCGCACGGCTGGGGCGCGAACCTGCTGACCTGGCGCACCGACAAGGTGACGCCGGCGCCGGGCTCGTGGTCGGTGATGTTCGACGCGAACTCGCCGTACAAGGGCAAGGTCATCGCCTACGACTCGCCGATCTACATCGCCGACGCCGCGCTGTACCTGATGGCGCACCAGCCGGACCTGGGCATCAAGAACCCGTACGCCCTCGACGACAAGCAGTTCACCGCCGCGGTGAACCTGCTCAAGCAGCAGCGGCCGCTGGTGAGCGAGTACTGGTCGGACTACCTCAAGGAGTCGCAGGCGCTGAAGAACGGCGACGCCGTCGTCGGCACCGCCTGGCAGGTCACGGTCAACCTGACCAAGGGCGAGGGCGCGCCGCTGGAGTCGGCCGTGCCGAGCGAAGGCGCCACCGGGTGGTCGGACACCTGGATGGTCGCGGCGAAGTCGGCGCACAAGACGTGCGCGTACAAGTGGCTCGACTACATCGTCAGCCCCAAGGTGAACGCCCAGGTCGCCGAGTACTTCGGCGAGGCGCCGGCGAACACCAAGGCGTGCGCGGAGATGACGGACAAGACCCTCTGCGACACCTACCACGCCAGCGACTCGGCGTACGCGTCGAAGATCGCGTACTGGACCACGCCGATCCCGCAGTGCCTCGACGGCCGCACGGACGTCAAGTGCAAGGACTACGGCGAGTGGACCAAGGCCTGGACCGAGATCAAGGGCTGACATGACCGCGCTCTCGGCCTTCTTCTACAGGAAACCCAAGCTGCGCTTGGGTTTCCTGCTCTCGGCCCCGCTGCTCTGGCTCGGCCTGGCCTACCTGGGCGCACTGGCCGCGTTGTTCGTGACGGCGTTCTGGCACACCGACGCGTTCACCGGCCAGGTCGTCATCGAGTGGTCGCTGGACAACTTCACGACGTTGTTCAGCGACGCGGTGTACCGCACGATCACCTTCCGCACGGTCGGGATCGCGGCGCTCGTGACCGTGATCGACGCCGTCATCGCGTTCCCGATGGCGTTCGCGATGGCCAAGCTGGCGTCGCCGCGGGCACAGCGGATCCTGGTGATCGCGGTGATGACGCCGTTGTGGGCGAGCTACCTGGTGAAGGCGTACGCGTGGCGGTCGATGCTGTCCGGCAATGGCGCCTTGAACTGGCTTTCGCCCGGTTACGGCGTCACGGCGACGATCATCACACTGTCGTACCTCTGGCTGCCGTACATGATCCTGCCGATCTACGCGGGCCTCGAGCGGCTGCCGGACTCCCTTGTGGACGCTTCGGGCGACCTCGGCGCACGCTCGTTCCGGACGTTCCGCTCGGTGATCCTGCCGCTGACGTTCCCGGCGATCGTGGCGGGCTCGATCTTCACGTTCTCGCTGTCGCTGGGGGACTACATCGCGGTGAAGATCGTCGGCGGCACGTCGCAGATGCTCGGCAACGTCGTCTACGACAACATCGGCGCGGCCAACAACCTGCCGTTCGCGGCGACGGTGGCGACCGTACCTGTGGTGATCATGCTCGTGTACCTGGCCGCGGTGCGCCGCACCGGCGCGCTGGACAACCTCTAGGAGTGTCGGCGTGCGGACGTCTCGGGTGCTCTTGTGGACGGCGCTGGGTCTCGGCTTGGCGGTGATCTACTTCCCGCTGCTGGTGGTGCTGCTGAACTCGTTCAACGCGGACACGACGTTCGGCTGGCCGCCGTCCCGGTTCACCCTCGAATGGTGGAGCCGCGCGTCCTCGAACGAAGGTGCGTTGAACGCGTTGTGGACGAGCGTCCAGGCGGGCCTGGCGGCGACGGCGATCGCGTTGCTGCTGGGCACGATGGCCGCGTTCGCGTTGCAGCGCTACCGGTTCTTCGGCCGCAACCCGGTGTCCCTGCTGATCATCCTGCCGATCGCGCTGCCGGGGATCGTCACGGGCATCGCGCTGAACAACGCGTTCCGGACGATCCTCGGCATCAACCTGGGCCTGCTGACGGCGATCATCGCGCACGCGACGTTCTGCATCGTGGTGGTGTTCAACAACGTCGTCGCGCGGCTGCGGCGGATGGGCGGCAACCTGGAGGAAGCGTCGATGGATCTCGGCGCGACGGGCTTCACGACGTTCCGCCTGGTGACGTTCCCGATGCTGCGCTCGGCGCTGCTGGCGGGCGGGCTGCTGGCGTTCGCGCTGTCGTTCGACGAGATCATCGTGACGACGTTCACCCTGGGCACGGGCATGGAGACGTTGCCGATCTGGATCTACAACAACCTGTTCCGCCCGAACCAGGCGCCGATCGTGAACGTGGTGGCGGCGGTGCTGATCGTCGCGTCGACGGTGCCGGTGTACCTGGCCCAGCGCCTCTCGGGCGACACGGCTTCGGGCGGCCGCCTCTAGTACCCAGGTCTGCCGCGGCTCGTCGTGAGTGTTCAGGGCGGTTCTAACCGCCCTGAACACTCACGACGACTTGCACCGAACGTTCGGCGGGCTACGGGCGGAACGAGTCCGTCGCGGCGCGCAAGGCGGCCAGGACGCCCGGGTCGGTCACCGCGTGCCCCGCGCCCTCGATCAGCTTCAGCTCCGACCCCGGCCACGCCTTGTGCAGCTCGTACGCCGTGGTCGGCGGGCACACCGCGTCGTAACGGCCCTGCACGATCACGCCCGGGATCCCGGCCAGCTTGCCCGCGTCGCGGATCAGCTGGCCGTCCTCCAGCCAGGCGCCGTGGGTGAAGTAGTGCACCGCGAGCCGGGCGAACGTCAGGGCGAACGCCGGTTCGGCGTACTGCTGCACGAAGGATTCCTGCGGGTACAGGGAAACCGTCGCGCCTTCCCATCTGCTCCACGCGACCGCCGCGACGTCGCGGACCCGGGCGTCGGCGAGCAGGTCGGCGTACGCGGACAGGGGGTCGCCGCGCCGGTCTTCGGGGATGGGCGCCAGGAAGGCCTCCCACTCCCGCGGGAACAGGTTGGCCGCGCCGCCGCGGTAGATCCAGTCCAGCTCGCTGCGCCGCACGGTGAACACGCCGCGCAGGATGATTTCGCTGACGCGCGACGGGTGCGTCTCCGCGTAGGCGAGGGCGAGGGTCGCGCCCCACGAGCCGCCGAAGACCTGCCACCGCTCGATGCCGAGGCGTTCGCGCAGCAGTTCCATGTCGGCGACCAGGTGCCACAGCGTGTTGGCCGTGAGGTCGGCGGCGCCCGGCGTGGACTGCCCGGCGCCACGCTGGTCGAACAGGACGATCCGGTAGGCCCCGGGGTCGAAGTGCCGGCGCGCCATCGGCGCGATCCCGCTGCCCGGCCCGCCGTGCAGGACCACGACCGGCTTCCCGTGCGGGTTGCCGGCTTCCTGGCAGCGGATCCGGTGCCCGTCGCCGACGTCGAGGAATCCTTCGGCCCGCGCGGGGAGTGGCGGGTAGAGCTCGTCCATGCCCGACACTCTGCCGGAGGGGACCCGGCCGCTGTCCCGGTACCCGGGGTTGTTCCCCGAGCCGGGACAGCGCCGGGAAAAGTGGGGGCCCGCCCCCGCCGCCGGGCTGAGCGGGCCCCCAGTCCGTGACGCGTCAGCGCGCGGCTGTCGCGAATCCCGGAGGGCGGCGCACGAGGGCCGTCGGTGCGGCCGTGAAGGTCAGTTCCCGCTCACGCATTCCCGTCCTCCTCGTCGAGGGTTCGAACTTTTGTCGTGGCGGCGACGGGCTAGACGCTAAGCCACAAGTCGAACAACAGTCAAGGACATGATTGATGTTCATATACGTGAACACGCGCTGAGAGCACGCTGAGTGAGGAGGTCCCCCTTGCCCGCCGTTAACGAATGCGCCGGTACGTTCCGGTGTCGGGGTCGGGGAAACGCTGTACGAAAGGCACGGAATGTCCGCGGTGACCTATGTCGAGGCGATTGTCGTCGGCGCCTTGCAAGGGGTGTCGGAATTGTTTCCGGTGTCCAGTCTCGGCCACAGCATCCTGTTGCCCGCCTGGCTCGGCGGCCAGTGGCAGCAGGACCTGAGCATCGGCAAGGATTCGCCCTACCTCGCGGTGCTCGTGGCGATGCACGTGGCGACCGCGCTCGCGCTGGTGCTGTTCTTCCGGAAGGACTGGGTCCGGATCATCGCCGGCCTCTGGACGTCGGTCCGCGACCGCGAGGTCCGCACGGCCGACCAGCGGCTCGCGTGGCTGCTCGTGCTCGCCACCATCCCGGTCGGGCTGGCCGGCCTGCTCTTCGAAGGCCTGTTGCGCGACTACCTCGGCAAGCCCGTGCCGGCGGCGATCTTCCTCACGCTCAACGGCGGAGTCCTCTACGCCGCCGAGAAATTCTCCCGGCGGCGTCCCGAAGAGAATGACGACACCGTGGACTTCTCGGCCGAGGAAACGCTCGTCCTGCGGGCGGTCACCGTCGAGGAGGCGACCGACGTCCGGCTGGCGAAGCTGCGTGTCGGCGAGGCCGTCCTGATCGGTGCCGCGCAGATCTTCGCGCTGTTGCCGGGTATCAGCCGCTCGGGCATCACGATGGTCGCCGGGCTGCGTCGCGGGCTGGGCCACGAGGACGCCGCGCGGTTCGCGTTCCTCCTTGCCACCCCGGTGATCCTGGCCGCGGGCGTGCTGAAGATGCCGACGCTGTTCGCCCCGGAGAACCACGCCTCACTGGGCCCGGCGCTCGTCGGCAGCGTGATCGCCGGCGTCGCCTCGTACATTTCCGTCCGTTTCCTCACGGGCTACTTCGAAACGCGCACGCTGACCCCGTTCGCCATTTACTGTGTGGTCGCCGGAATCGCCAGCCTGATCTTCTTCGCGGTCTGACGTGCCCCTGACTTTCGACGTTCCCGCGGTGCTCGTGGTGCTCGCCTTGGGCGGGCTCTACTTCCGGGCGACGCGCCGCCGTGCGGCCCGGTGGCCTCCGGGCCGCACGGCGGCGTTCCTCACCGGGCTCGCGACCATCCTCGTCGTCACCTGCTCGCCGTTGGCCTTCTACGACCGGACGTTCTTCTGGGTTCGCGCGGTCCAGACCGTCACCCTGCTGATGATCACACCGCTGCTGCTGGCCTTGGGCGCGCCGATCCGGTTGCTGCTCGACGTCACCCCGGCCCGCTGGCTGCGACGGCACGGTCGCGGCCCGGTGGCCCGCGCGCTGACCTTCCCTCCGGTGATCACGCTCGCCCTGGTCGCCCCGGTCCTGGTGCTCTACCTGACCCCGCTCTACGACCTCACGCTGAGCTCGGCGGTGGTCGACGGACTGGCCCGGGCGGTGCTCGTCCTGTCCGGGTTCCTCTACTTCTGGACGCGCCTCGGGCTCGACCCGACCCCGCGCACGGACCCGCACCTGGTGTCGGTGTGGATCGCCTTCACCGAGGTCGTCTTCGACGGCGCCCTCGGCCTGGTGCTGTGGCTCGGCCCGCTGCTCGCCCCGGCGCACTACGAAGCCGCGCACCCGGGCCGGGGCCCGGACCCCCGCACCGACCAGATCGTCGGCGCGGGGGTGCTGTGGATCGGCGGTGACGTCGCCGGGCTGCCGTTCGTCATCGCGTTGTTCGTCCGCTGGGCCCGCGACGACGAGCGGCGCGCGAAGCAGATCGACGTCCAGCTGGACGAAGAAGCCGCTGTGGGCGCCGCGTCGACGTCGGGGCTCTGGTGGGAGAACGACCCGGCCCTGGCCGACCGGTTCAAGGGCCGGGGTTAGTCGTGGAACGCGTGTTCGGGTGCCGGGAACTCACCGCGGCGGACGTCCTCGGCGAACGCCGTCGCCGCGTCCTGCAGCACCGTCGCGACGTCGGCGTAGCGCTTGACGAACCGCGGCGCCTTGCCGCGCCGCAGCCCGGCCATGTCCTGCCAGACGAGCACCTGCGCGTCGCAGTCCGGCCCGGCGCCGATGCCGACGGTCGGGATCGCCAGTTCCGCGGTGACGCGCTTCGCGGCTTCGGCGGGCACCATCTCCATCACCACCGCGAACGCCCCGGCCTCCTGCAGCGCCAGCGCGTCGGCGAGCAGCACGTCCGCTGCTTCACCGCGCCCCTGCACCCGGTAGCCGCCGAGGTTGTGTTCACTCTGCGGGGTGAACCCGATGTGGCCCATCACCGGCACGCCCGCCGCGGTCAGCGCCTCGACGTGCGCGGCGAACCGACGGCCGCCCTCCAGCTTGACGGCGTGCGCGCGGCCCTCCTTCATGAACCGCACCGACGTCTCCAGCGCCTGCTGCGGCGAGAGCTGGTAGGAGCCGAACGGCAGGTCGGCGACCACGAGGGCGCGCTTGACCGACCTCGTCACCGCCCGGACCAGCGGCAGCAGCTCGTCGACCGTCACCGGCAGCGAGGTGTCGTAGCCGAAGACGTTGTTGGCCGCGGAGTCGCCGACGAGCAGCACAGGGATCCCGGCCTCGTCGAACAGCGCGGCGGTGTACATGTCGTACGCGGTGAGCATGGGCCACGGTTCGCCGCGTTCCTTGAGCTCCCGCAGGTGGTGCACGCGGACCTTCCGGCCCGGACCCGGTGCCGCGGGCGCGGCGGATCCGGTGCCGTACGGGGCGGCCACTTCTTCGGAGGCGGGCTTTTCGGTGGCTGACATCGTCGTCGACCGTCCTTCCCTCGGGGCCTGGGTGAGGTCCCCGGGTCGTGGAGCAGATGCCTCTCAACAGGCGTCTCAAAGCGTGACACGCACCCGCACCGACCTCGACCCCGTGCGACCAGCTTCACACCGTCGTGCGGCGGGACGAGCCGGCGTCAGCCTTCAGGTTGATGTCGGGGGACAACCAACCTGTGTTCACTGACGTCAAGAAGAGGTCATGAAAGGCATGGCGACCGAACGGCCGCGAAAGGCGACAACGGCGACGATGGGTACCACCGCGCAGACGCGCACGCGCATCCCCGCCTGGAAGGCGAAGAGCGGCGGCATCGTCGCCACCGTGGTGCAGCTCGCCGCGGTCTTTTCGGTGCTCCTGCTGCTCACCGGCGGCCCGCGCGGGCGCCTGATGAACGGCATCGACATGGGCTTCTCCGCCCTCAGCGTGCCGACCAGCGCGAGCCTGGTGATGGTGCTGCTGCTGGTGGTCCTGGGCGGGGCGCTGCGCCGCCGCAAGAAGGCGGCGCTCTACACGCTCGTGCTGTTCCAGGTCGGCGGGCTGCTGCTGACCCTGGCCCTGCAGGCGACCCTGCTGTGGTCACCCGATCTGCTGACGCTGGGGCCGAAGCAGGTCCGGCACATCCCGGCGCAGCTGTGGGCCCTGACCGCGGCCGACCTGCTGTCGATCGGGCTGATCGTGTTCCTGCTCGCGCTGCGCCCGGCGTTCCCGGCCCGGCTCGCGCCGAGCGCCTGGCGTGACGGCCTGACCATGCTGTTCGGCGGGTTCGCCGCGGTCATCCTGGTCGGCTGGGGCCTCAGCGAGGCCTTCCCCGGCCACCTCGGCGACACGTGGGAGCGCTTCGCCTGGGTCGTCAACCACGCCACCGGGGAAAACCTGCAGCTGCGGCGGATCGGCGTCGGCGAGGGGCCGGCCTGGCTGGACGTCTTCCTCGACCTGAGCGCGACCGTCGTCGCCACCGCCGCGCTGTACATGCTCTTCCGCGGGGTCCGCAGCCGCCGGCTGCGGACCGACCAGGAGGAGCTCCGCCTGCGTGAGCTGCTCGCCCAGCACGGCGAGGACGACTCCCTCGGCTACTTCGCCACCCGCCGCGACAAGAGCGTCGTCTTCGCGCCGAACGGCCGCGCCGCGGTGACCTACCGCGTGCTCGGCGGCACCAGCGTCGCCAGCGCGGACCCGATCGGCGACGTCGAGGCCTGGCCGGACGCGGTGCGCGCGTGGCTCGACGAGACGCGCACCTACGGCTGGACGCCCGGCGTGCTCGGGGCGAGCGAACGCGGCGCGAAGGCGTACACCGACGCCGGTATGCGGGCGCTGGAGATCGGCGACGAGGCGGTGCTCGACGTCCGCGAGTTCAGCCTCGCCGGGCCGGAACGGCGTTCGGTGCGCCAGGCCGTCAAGCGCATCGAGCGCGCCGGCTACACCTCGCGGGTCCGCCGCCACGGCGAGATCCCCGACACCGAAATGGCCGAGCTGCTGGCGCGGGCGCAGGCCTGGCGCGGCGCCGAGACCGAGCGCGGGTTCTCGATGGCGCTGGGCCGGCTCGGCGACCCGAGTGACGGCCGCAGCGTGATGGTCGAGGCCTACGACGCCCACGGCGAGCTGCGCGGGCTGCTGTCGTTCGTCCCGTGGGGCCGCCGCGGGCTTTCGCTGGACCTCATGCGCCGTGACCGCGACGCCGAAAACGGCCTCAACGAGTACATGATCGCCGTGGTCGTCGCGGCCGGGCCGGTACTGGGCGCGCAGCGGATCTCGCTCAATTTCGCCATGTTCCGCGCGGTCTTCTCGGAGGGGGAGCGGATCGGCGCGGGCCCGGTGCTGCGGGCCTGGCGCGGGATCCTGAGCGTCGCTTCGCGGTTCTTCCAGCTGGAGTCGCTGTACCGCTCCAACGCCAAGTACGGGCCCGAGTGGGAGCCGCGGTTCCTCTGCTACTCCTCGGCGCGGCGGCTGCCGCGGGTCGGCATCGTCGCGGGCGCGCTCGAAGGGTTCGTCCCGACCGGCCGGTCGCGGTCGCTGCGGCTGGAGACGGTCACCGACGGCTTCGTCGCCCGCGTCCGGGAGATCGAGGAGTCGGCGGCCGTGCCGGCGGCCAAGGTCGTGCGGCGGCCCGAGCAGGTGCGCGTGCGCGTCGCGAAGCTCGACAAGCTGCGCGAAGCCGGGATCGACCCGTACCCGGTCGGGTTCCGCCGGGACGACCACATCGGCGACGTCGTCAAGAAGTTCGGCGACCTGCAGCCGGACAGCGCGACCGGGCACCGGGTCCGGATCGCCGGGCGCGTGCTGGCGATGCGCATCCTCGGCGGGCTGTGCTTCGCGCGCGTCAAGGACTTCAGCGGTGAGATCCAGCTGATGCTGGACGCCGGGGAGCTGGACCTCACGGGCTGGCGGACCGGCGTCGACCTCGGCGACCACGTCGGCGTCAGCGGCCAGGTCGTCACGTCGAAGCGCGGCGAGCTCTCGGTGCTCGTCGACGAGTGGACGGTCACCGCGAAGTGCCTGCACCCCCTGCCGGACAAGCGGAAGGGCCTCACCGACCCGGAGACGCGGGTCCGGCAGCGCTACCTCGACCTGGCGGTCAACCCGGACTCGACGAACATGCTCCGGCTGCGGTCCACAGTGGTCCGCGCGGTGCGCGAGCGGCTGCACCACGCCGACTACCTCGAAGTCGAGACGCCGATGCTGCAGACGGTGCACGGCGGCGCCAACGCCCGGCCGTTCGTCACCCACATCAACGCCTACGACATGCGGATGTACCTGCGGATCGCGCCCGAGCTGTACCTCAAGCGGCTGTGCGTGGCCGGCGTCGAGCGCGTCTTCGAGCTCAACCGCAACTTCCGCAACGAAGGCGTCGACGCGACCCACAACCCCGAGTTCACGATGCTCGAGGCCTACCAGGCGTACGCGGACTACGACACCATGCGGAAGCTGACGCGCGAGCTCGTCCAGCATGCGGCCGAAGCGGCGTACGGCGCCCAGGTCGTGCGGCGGCCCGACACCGGCGGCAAGGTCGTCGAGTACGACATCTCGGGTGACTGGCCGGTGGTCCCGGTGCACGAAGCCGTCTCGGCGGCGCTGGGGGAGCACGTCGACTCGGGGACGTCGGTGGCGGACCTTCGCCGGTTCTGCCTCGCCGCCGGGGTGCCGGTCGGGGAGGACCCGAGCCACGGCGACCTCGTGCTGAAGGCGCACGAGCACCTCGTCGAGGGTTCGACCGTGCTGCCGACGTTCTACACGGACTACCCGACGGACGTCTCGCCGTTGACCCGGCAGCACCGGACCGACCCGCTGCTGGCCGAACGCTGGGACCTGATCGCGTTCGGTTCGGAGGTCGGCACGGCCTACACGGAGCTGACCGACCCGATCGAGCAACGACGCCGGCTGGAGGCGCAATCGCTGCGCGCGGCCAGTGGTGACGTCGAAGCGATGGAACTCGACGAGGATTTTTTGCTGGCGCTGGAGCACGGAATGCCGCCGACCGGAGGCCTCGGCCTGGGGGTAGACCGCCTGCTCATGATGTTGACGGGAGCGTCGATCCGCCAGACGGTCCTGTTCCCGTTCGTCCGTCCGCAGGCATAACGAGTGGGTCGCCCTGGTCATACTGGGGCCGCGCGATGGCAAGCGGTCGCTTAATGTGTGCCACGTGCGCACGGCTCGGATCGCCTCGGCCCTCCTCATGGGACTGGCCGTGCTCGCCTATTCGGGCTGGCTGCTGGAGTTCGCCGTCCCGACGGGTGTGTCGCCGGTGCGCGACCCGGCCGACGCCCTGCTCGCCGGGCCGCCCGTGTTCCGGGTCCTGCTGGCGATCTCGGGCGTCGCCTTCCTGCTCGCCGGGCCGCCGTTGCACCGACTCGGCCCGGTCCAGTGGCCGGCGCGGCTGAGCTCGATCTCGGTGAGCGTGTTCGGCGCCGTCGTGCTGGTCCAGGCCGCCTACCCGGAGAGCAGCGGCGCGATCTCGTCGCTGCTGTCGGGCATCCTCCTGGTCGGGGTGATCAGCCTGGTGCTGTGGTGGCCGCCGGGCTGGCGCCGGCTCGCCGTCTCGGGACTCGTGCTGGTGATGGCCACCTGGGTGGCCGTGGTGGTGGCGCGGCAGTTCGGCGAGTTCGAAGGCGTCTTCAGCCGCGTCCAGCTGGTGGTGCGCGCGGTGCTGTTCGGCACCGGCGGGGCGTACGCGTTCATCAAGCCCGCGCCTCGGCACGCGCCCCGGATCTAGTTCTTCCGGATTTTGTCGGTGCCGGATGCGACCATCTGGTTCCCGATTCCCGGAGGAGGAGATCGACATGGCGGGAAACGTGCCCCCGGTGGCCGACGAGCGCGAGGGCTTGCTGCGGTACCTCGAGCAGCAGCGGTACGTCCTGAAGCTGGCCGCGCACGGCCTGACGGACGAGCAGGCGCGGCTGACGCCGACGAAGAGCGCGCTGTCGGTGGGCGGGCTGATCAAGCACGTCGCGAGCACCGAGGACGGCTGGATCGACATCGTGCTGCAGCTGCCCCAGAAGCCGTTCGACGAGGGCATGCGGGATTACGAAGAGGCGTACCGGCTGGGCCCGGAGGAGACGCTGCGGAGCGTCCTGGAGCGCTACGACGAGGTCGCGGCCCGCACGGCGGAGGTCATCGGCCGGATCGACGACCTCGGCCGCCCGGTCCCGGTGCCGAAGGGCGTCCCGTGGTACCCGGACGACGTCGAGGCGTGGTCGGTCCGCTGGGTCCTGCTGCACCTGATCGAGGAGACGGCCCGCCACGCCGGCCACGCGGACATCATCCGCGAACACGTCGACGGCGCCACGGCCTTCCCGCTCATGGCCGCGGCGGAAAACTGGCCGGAGTCCCCGTGGATGAAGCCCTGGAAACCAACCCCCTAACCAGCCTGACCCGACCCTCCAGGCACGCGACCCGACCCTCCAGGCACGCGAGTCGTCCGTTCGCGTCCCCGGTCAACCGAGTCGTGACGACCCTTCAATCACGCGAGTCGACCCGGCAATCACGTGTGCTGGCGTTCTGATCACGGCTCGGCACCGGCGAAACGGCGTCGGGCGCGTCAGAACAGCGTCGGCTCGTCCGCCAGCGCGCCCTCGATCACGAGCATCCGGCGTTTCGTCGCGACGCCACCACGCGCGGAGAAGCCGCCGTCGCGACCGCCGGCCGCGAGGACCCGGTGGCACGGCACCACGATCGGGAACGGGTTGTGCCCCATGGCCTGCCCGACCGCCTGGGCCGACCCGGGCAGGCCGAGCCGGTGCGCGATGTCGCCGTAGGTCAGGGTCTTGCCGGGCGGGATCGCGCGCGCGATCTCGTACGCGCGCCGGTTGAACTCGGGCACCGCGGCCAGGTCCAGCTCGATCTCGGCCAGGTCGCGGCGCTCGCCGGCCAGCAGCGCGACGATCCCGTCGACCGCCGCCTGCCCGGGCGGAGGCGGCGGACCTTCGACGGCGTCCGGGAACCGCCGGGCCAGCCGGGCACGCATGCCGGCGGCACCGCCGTCCGGCAGCGACGTCCCGATCACGACGTCGTCGCGCCACGCGAGCCCGCACGGCCCGATGGCCGTGCCGAACACCGTGAACCCCACACTCATGCGTCCAGCCTACGACCGAAGGGAGGCTGACGGCCGCGGCCCGGCCACGGGATGATGGGCCGGTGCTGGACCACCTCGTCTACGCCGGACCGGACCTCGCCGAGGCCGTCGCGCGCGTCAAGGAACTCACCGGCGTCACGCCCGCGCCCGGCGGCAGCCACGTCGGCCTGGGCACGGCCAACCACCTCGCCGACCTCGGCGCCGGTGCCTACCTGGAGGTGATCGGCCCGGACCCGGCGCAGCCCGATCCCGCGCGACCCCGGCCGTTCGGCATCGACGACCTCACCGAGCCGGCGCTGGTCGCGTGGGCGGTGCGCACCACGGACCTCGACGCGACGATCAAGAACGCCCGCACCCACGGTTTCGACCCGGGTGACGCCATCGGGATGTCCCGCGAGACGGCCGGCGGCGAGCTGCTGCGCTGGCGGCTGACCCCGCCGAGCCTCCCGGGCACGCTCAGGCCGTTCCTCATCGACTGGGGCGGCACCCCGCACCCGACCACGCGCGACCTGCCATCCCTCCCGCTGCTCATGGTGACGGGCGCGCACCCCGACCCGGACTCGGTCCTCGCGGTGACGGACGCGCTGGGCTTGGAGCTCCTGGTCCGACGCGCCGACCGCGCGGGCTTGACCGCCGCCGTCCGCACCCCGGAGGGCCGCCAGGTCGCGCTGAGCTGAAAGCCGTGAAGGCCCCCTTCCCGGCCATAAGAGCCGGTAAGGGGGCCTTCACGGGCTTCGCCGCTGGAGCCGCTGGAGCGTCAGGCCTTGCCTTCGCGCCACGCGTTCGTCATCGGGAGCCGGCGGTCGCGGCCGAACGCCTTGAGCGTGATCTTCGTGCCCGGCGGGTACTGGCGCCGCTTGTACTCGGCCTTGTCGACCATCCGCACCACGCGGTCGATCGTCTCCGGCGCGAACCCGGCCTCGACGAGGTCGGCGTACCCGCGGTCGCCCTCGACGTAGTCGTCGAGGATGTCGTCGAGCAGCGCGTAGTCCGGGAGCGAGTCGGAGTCCATCTGGCCCGGCCGCAGCTCGGCCGACGGCGGCTTGGAGATCGAGTTCTCCGGGATCGGCGGGGTCTCGCCCCGCTGGGCCGCTGAGTCGTTGCGCCACCGGGCCAGCTGCCAGACGTGCGTCTTGAAGACGTCCTTGATCGGGGCGAACGCGCCGACGGCGTCGCCGTAGATCGTGGAGTACCCGACGGCCAGCTCGGTCTTGTTGCCGGTGGCGAGCACGAGGTGACCGTCCAGGTTGGACAGTGCCATCAGGAGCATGCCGCGGGTGCGCGCCTGGATGTTCTCCTCGGCGAGGCCCGTCAGGTTCAGCTGCTCGACGTAGACGCGCACCATGTCCTCGACCGGCTCGACCCGGTAGTGCGCGCCGATCCGCTGTGCGAGGTCGGCGGCGTCGTCCTTCGAATGGCCCGAGGAGTACTTCGACGGCATCGAGACGCCGTAGACGTTGCCGCCGCCCAGGGCGTCCGCCGCCAGCGACGCGCAGACCGCCGAGTCGATGCCGCCGGAGAAGCCGAACGTGACCGACGTGAACCCGTTCTTGTGCACGTAGTCCCGCAGCCCGACGACGAGCGCCGCCCACACCTCGGCCTCGTCCGCGAGCGGCTCGCTGATCACCGGTGACGCCGTCGGCTCGTACGCGGGCAGCGGCTCTTCGCTCAGCACGCGCCGCCGGACGTGCAGGCCTTCGAGCTCGCCGTCCCCGGCGTGCCCGCCCGCGGCGAGGTCCGTGTCCAGCACGAGCAGGTGCTCGACGAACTGGGGTGCGCGCGCCAGCACCGTGCCGTCCGCGCCGACGACGAGCGAGTCGCCGTCGAACACGAGGTCGTCCTGACCGCCGACCTGGTTGGTGTAGACCAGTGGCGCGCCGGCTTCGGCGGCCCGCCGGGCGATCAGCGGCAGCCGCTGCTCGTCCTTGGACCGCTCGTAAGGCGACGCGTTCGGCGCCACGACGAGGTCGACGCCCGCCCGGCCCAGCGCCGAGATCGGCCCGCCGTCCTGCCAGATGTCCTCGCAGATGACCATGCCGATGTCGAGCCCGTGGAACCGGACGACGTCGAGCGTGGTGCCCGGCTTGAACCAGCGGTGCTCGTCGAAGACGCCGTAGTTGGGGAGGTGGTGCTTGAACTGCCGCGCGACGACCTCGCCGCGGTAGAGCGCGGCCGCCGCGTCGCGCGGGCCGGCGTCGTCGAGGTCGAGGTAACCGATGTAGGTCAGCACTTCGCCGCAGCCGGCTTCGTCCAGCCGGCGCGCCAGCGCCTCGACGCCCTGGCGGGAGGCCTCGGCGAAGGTGCGGCGCAGCGAGAGGTCCTCGACCGGGTAGCCGGTCAGCGACATCTCCGGGAAGACGACCACGTGCGCACCGGCTTCGGCGGCGCGGCGGGTCCATTCGACGTGCAGGTCGGCGTTGCCGTCGAGGTCACCGACGGTGGGGTTGACCTGGGCGAGCGCGATGCGCAGTTGCGGCATGCCGCCATTCTGACGCACCGCCACCCGGCCGGCCGAGCGAATGTGGGCGAAAAGCCACCCCGGCGAGCGGATCCGCTGCGGCGCCTTCGGCCACCCGGGTAGGTTGCCGCTGATCGGACGAACCGGGCAGCCGGGTTCGCCGAAGGGGAGGGACCACTTTGACGTATCCGCCGCAGCCACCGCCCGGTCAGTACCCGGGCCAGGGTTACCCGCAGCAGCCACCGCCCGGCCAGGGCTACCCACACCAGGGCTATCCGCAGCAGGGTTACCCGCAGCAGCAGGGTTATCCAGGCTATCCGGGTTATCCGCCACCGCAGCCGCCGAAGAAGGGCAACGGCCTGCTCATCGGCCTGCTCGCCGGCGGTGGCGGGCTACTGGTGGTGATCTTCCTGATCACCGGGTTCTTCGCGCCCGGATTCCTGGTCTCCGACGGCAAACCGGCGGCCCGCACCGGCCCGCCGCTCGACCTGAACTCGGGCAGCGTCGCCGCGGGCAAGTTCATCCTCGCCGTCCTGGGCGACGACGCGGTCATAGGTCGCCAAGCCGCCTGCGCGTCCGCCGAAGGCGTCGTCGCCGCCGCGGTGCGGACGCTCGGCAGCCGCAACGCGCACCTCACCGCCGGCTCACCCGTCCAGAGCGGCGCGGACGAGATCCGCGTTCCGCTCGACGGCACCATCGGCAGCCGGTCGGTGCACGGCGAACTGCAGGTGACGCGCATCCAGGAGCACTACTGCATCTCCGGGGTCACGACGCCGTCGTGACCGCCGCGGCGTCGCGGTACTTGAGCTTCGCCATCCGCCCGTCACGGTGGTGCCAGACGACGCCCTCGAACTCCGGGTGCGCCAGCAGCCACGTCATCAGCCCGTCGAAGTCGCGCGGCACATCGCCGAACTCCTCCGCGGTCGCGTGCCGCACCAGCCGGTGGACGCCGAGCTGCTCCGGATCGCCGTTGACCTTCGGGCCGCACAGCTCGTAGGTGCCCGGCACCTCGCCGACGAGGCCCTCACGGGCTTCGTCGAAGAACTTCGCGAACGCCGACTGCGCGACCGGCTCCCAGCCGACGGTCTTCCCCGTCTCCGGGTCGGTCTGGACGGCCTCGAACCCGGCGGGCGCGCTCTTGCCCGCCTTCACCTCGCGCCGCGCCCACCACTCGCCGGACTCGTCGAGCCGGACGCAGGTGCCGTCGTACTTGCGGGTGGGCACGCCTTGGCCGTCGAGCACCCACTGGCACGCGGGGTGCACTTCGCGGGTCACCCGCCGGAGGTCTTCGGGGTCGCGACGGAACAGCGTCGGGATCTTGCGCATGCCCCGATTCTCCCGGCCCGGGCAAACGAGAAAACCCCCGCTCGGCCGAACCGAGCGAGGGTTTTCCCGGGAAGAGGACTACTTGCGCTTGATCATGCTCCGGACCTTCTTGATGGTCTGCTCGAAGTCGGAGTCGAACGGGTTGTCGTGCACCAGGTAGGTCCACGTCGTGTTCGCCCGCCGGACGCCGGCGTCGCCGAGGTCGATGCCGTCGTCGGTCAGCTCGGCCTCTTCGAGGGTCTTCGCCGCGCGCGAGTCCGCCTCGGCGATGATCTTGTGGAACTCCGGGATGGCCGCGCGGTGGAACTCGTCGAGCGGCGTCTCCCGGGCCAGCGCCCGAAGGTGGATGCTCTCGCGGACGTCGGTCAGGTACGCCAGGTGGTCGGACCAGAGCTGGTCGACGTGGAACAGCAGCACCTCGCGGCACAGCTGCTCCACCTTCTCCTGGTCGTCGCCCAGCTTCTCCTTCAGCTCGCCGAACTTCTCCGGGTGCGCCTTCTCCAGCTTCTCCGCCGCGTACCCCTCGCGAAGCACCTTGTCGCGGTGGGTCAGCAGGTCGCGCCGCTGCCGCTCGATCAGCCGCGTGTAGCGCCAGGTGTTGCGGTGGATCTCCAGGTCGACGCCCTCGGCGACGCGCTGGGCGTGGTTGAGCTGCCGCAGCGCCGCGTTGTCGGTGATCTCGCCGGTCTCTTCGTCGTCGGTGATGCCGTCCGGCACGTCCGGCGCGTTCGACAGCACGAGCTCGTCGTTCAGGCTCGCGAAGAAGATCGCACTGCCCGGGTCGCCCTGGCGGCCGGAGCGGCCGCGCAGCTGGCCGTCGAGCCGGCTCGACGGGTACCGCGCGGTGCCGATGACGTGCAGCCCGCCCAGCTCGACGACCTCTTCGCGGGTTGCGCCGTCGGTGCCGCCCAGCCGGATGTCGGTACCGCGCCCGGCCATCTGGGTCGAGACGGTGACCGCACCCTTCTTGCCGGCCTCGGCGATGATCGACGCCTCTTCGGCGTCGTTGCGCGCGTTGAGCACGACGCACTCGAGGTCGACCTTCGCCAGCTTCTCGGCCAGCTCCTCCGACTCGGCGACGTCCTGGGTGCCGACGAGGATCGGGCGCCCGGTCTCGTGGACCGTGCGGATCTCCTCTTCGATCGCCCGCAGCTTCTGCGACGGCGACGCGAAGACCCGGTCTTCCTGGTCCTCGCGGACGTTCGGGGTGTTCGGCGGGATGACCGCGACCTCGAGCTCGTAGAACTCGCGCAGCTGCTCGGCGACGGCGACCGCGGTACCGGTCATGCCGGCGACCTCGGGGTAGCGCGCCAGCAGCGCCTGGACGGTGATCGAGTCCAGGATCTCACCGCGGTCGGTCGCGCTGACCTGCTCCTTCGCTTCGACGGCGGCCTGGAGACCGTCCGGCCAGCGCTGCAGTTCGGCGACGCGGCCGCGGGCGGCGTTGATGAGCTGGACCTTGCCGTCGCGGACCAGGTAGTCGACGTCCCGGGTGAGCAGCGCATGCGCGTGCAGCGCGACGTTCACCGCGGGGAGCCGGTCCGACGCCGTCTCGCCGTAGAGGTCGTCGACCTCCAGGCCGAGCGACTTCGCGACGACCGAGGCACCGGCGTCGGTCAGCCAGGCGTTGCGGCCCTCGCTGTCGGTCTCGTAGTGCAGGTTGAGCCGCAGCCGCCGGACGACCTTCGCGACCTCTTCGTCGGCGTCGGTGTGGTCGATCGAGCCGGCCATCACCAGCGGGACGCGGGCCTCGTCGACCAGCACGGAGTCCGCCTCGTCGACGATCGCGACCTCCGGATCCGGCTGGACCAGGTCGTCGACGTTCGTGACCAGGCGGTCGCGCAGCACGTCGAAGCCGATTTCGGCGACGGCGCCGTACGTGACGTCCTTGGCGTAGGCCTCTTTGCGCTCCTGCTGCGAGTGCGACGGCTCGACCCAGCCGACCGACACGCCGAGCAGCGCGTACACCGGGCCCATCCACTCGGCGTCGCGTCGCGCCAGGTAGTCGTTGACCGTGACGACGTGGGCGCGCTTGCCTCGCAGCGCGTACCCGGCCGCGGCCAGCGCGCCGGCGAGCGTCTTGCCCTCACCGGTCTCCATCTGCACGACGTGCTTGCTGAGCAGGCCCATCGTGCCGAGGATCTGGACGTCGAACGCGCGCTCGCCCAGTGCCCGCCGAGCAGCCTCACGACCGAGCGCGCACACCTCGATCAGGTGATTGTCGCCGAACGCGGTGTCCTTCAGCGTCGCGCGAAGCTTCCCGGCCCGCTCGGTCAGCTCCTCGTCGGAGAGCTTCTCGAGCTCGGGTTCGAGCTTCTCGACTGCGGGCAGCAGTGCTTCGTAGCGGGTCAGCTCGACGCTGCCCGGACGCTGGATGATCCGGCGGAGCCGTTTGCCCACCCGGCTGATCAGTGCTGCCACCCCTGGTCTCCCGTTCTCTCTCGCTCGACCGGCCTGCCCCACCCAACGTGGCGGTGGTGCGTTCGAGTTCCGCGGCCGGATGGGACGATCCAACCGTGTTCCTTCATCCCAGCGCCAGGTCCCGTAGTCGGACGATCACGGCGGTCGCGGCATCCGCGCTGCTCGCGGTCTCCTTGACCGCCTGCACGTCCACCGGCAAGACCGCCCCGCCGTCGCCGACGACCGAGTCGCACCCGCCGTCCGGGCCGGTGCCCGCGGGGCTGGAGCGGTTCTACGGCCAGAGCCTGACCTGGGCCGACTGCGCACCTTACGCGACGTCGGAGGACGCGAGGTCGGCGTTCCAGGCGAAAGACATCCAGTGCGCGCGGCTGACCGTGCCGCTGGACTACGCGAAACCGGACGGAACGACCATCACGCTCGGCCTGCTGCGGCACAAGGCGACCGACGGGGGATCGCGGATCGGGTCGCTGGTGGTGAACCCGGGCGGACCGGGCGCGTCGGGCATGGTCGCCGCCGCCGGGCTGATCAAGCCGGCGTCGAACACGGACCTCGCCAAGCGCTTCGACCTGGTCGGCTTCGACCCGCGGGGGATCGGCGCGAGCCAGCCGATCATCCGCTGCCTGACCGATCAGGAGCGCGACGCCGACCGCGCGGACGACAGCGAGACCGACGGCTCGCCGCAGGGCGTGCTCAAGCAGGAAGCGCAGGAAAAGGACTTCGCCGCGAAGTGCGCCCAGCGCAGCGACGACGGCACCGGGCTGCTCGCCAACGTCGGCACCCGCGACGTCGTGAAGGACCTCGACATCCTGCGCTCGGTCCTCGGTGACGAGAAGCTGACCTACCTCGGCTACTCCTACGGCACCCGGATCGGGTCGACCTACGCCGAGGCGTTCCCGAAGAACGTCCGCGCGATGATCCTCGACGGCGCGGTCGACCCGGACCAGGACGCGGTCGAGTCGCTGGTCGCGCAGGGCCAGGGCTTCGGCGGCGCGTTCACGCAGTTCGCGAAGTCGTGTACCGCTCAGCAGGACTGCGCGCTCGGCCAGGACCCCGCTGCCGCGGTGAAGGCGTTCCAGGACCTCGTCCGGCCGCTGATCGACTTCCCGGTCCCGGTGGGTGACGGCCGCAAGCTCTCCTACGAGGACGCGACCACCGGCGTCATCCAGGCGCTCTACCAGGAGAGCCTCTGGGACGCGCTGAACACCGGCCTCAACGAGCTGAAGCAGCAGCGCGGCGCGACGCTCGAGAAACTCGCCGACATCTACAACGAGCGCGACTCCAGCGGCAAGTACGGCACCACCCAGGACGCCTTCACCGCGATCCGCTGCGTCGACGACCCGCGCGTCACCGACCCGGCCGTGATCCTCAAGGCGCAGGAGGAGTACGTGCAGGTCGCGCCGTTCCTCGACGACGGCCGCCCGGCGAGCGCGGCCCGCGACGCGTGCGCGTTCTGGCCGGTGCCGAACACGTCGGAGCCGCACGTGCCGAACGTCGAAGGCCTGGCGAAGACGCTGGTCATCTCGACGACCAACGACCCGGCGACGCCGTACCAGGCCGGCGTCAACCTCGCGAAGGGCCTGAAGGGCGGGCTGCTCACCTTCGAGGGCACCCAGCACACGGTGTTCCTGCAGGGCATTTCGTGTGTGGACCAGGCGGGCAACGACTACCTGGTCGACGGCACGCTCCCGGCGGAAGGCACGCGCTGCAAGGGCCAGTGAGGGCGGCCGCGCTGCTGGGCGCGGCACTGGTGCTGACGGCGTGCACGAGCGCCCCGTCGACACCGGCGCCGTCGCCTTCCTCGCAGGCTCCTGACCTGCGCAAGTTCACCGGGCAGCAGCTCGCCTGGACGCCGTGTCCGGCGGCCGCGCCGCTGGACTGCGCGCACCTGACCGTGCCGCTGGACTACACGAGTCCGGCGGGGGAGACGGTCACCGTCGGGCTGCTGCGGCACAAGGCCGCGAAGCAGCGGATCGGCTCGCTGGTCGTCAACCCGGGCGGTCCCGGCGGCGCGGGGACGTCGATGGCCGCGTCCCTGGCGAAGTCGCCCGCGGCCGCGCCGCTGCTGGACCGCTTCGACCTGGTCGGCTTCGACCCGCGTGGCGTCGGCACCAGCGAGCCGCGGATCACCTGCCGCACCGACGCCGAGCAGGACGCCGACCGCGCGTCCGACGTCGAAAGCGACATGTCGCCCGAAGGGGTGAAGAAGCAACTCGCCGAGACCACGGCGTACGGCGCGAAGTGCGCCGAAGCGGCGAAGTACGGCAAAGCGTTCCTCGCGAACGTCGGCACGCGAGACGTCGTACGCGACCTAGACGTCCTTCGCGCGGCTCTCGGCGACGAGAAACTGACCTACCTCGGCTACTCGTACGGCACGCAGATCGGCGCGGCCTACGCGGAGGCGTTCCCGCGCAACGTCCGTGCGTTGCTGCTCGACGGCGCCGTCGACCCCGCACAGGACATCGCGGAATCCCTGGTCACGCAGATGGCGGGCTTCCAGGACGCCTTCACCGAGTTCGGCAGGTGGTGCGCGGCCCGGAGCGACTGCGCGCTCGGCCGCGACCCCGCGCGTACGACCGAGGCCTTCCAACAGCTCGCGCGTCCGCTGGTCGCGAAGCCCGTCCCAGCCGGCACCCGGAAGCTCTCCTTCGAGGACGCCGTCACCGGCACCTTCGCGGCGCTCTACGCCCGCGGCGACTGGCCGGCGCTCAACGGCGCGCTCACCCAGCTGGCCGGCGGCACCGGCCGGTCCCTGCTGGCCTTCGCCGACGGCTACTACGGCCGCGACCGCGACGGCCACTACAGCGGCGGGATCGACGCCTACTTCGCCGTCCGCTGCGTCGACCGCGCCCGGCTCACCGACCGGGCCGCGATCGACCGCGCGCACCAGCGGATGCTGGCCGGCGCGCCGTTCCTGGCCGGCGGCAGCCCGGACACCAGCGAGCTGGACATCTGCTCGACCTGGCCGGTCCCGCCGACGTCGGCCGAGCACGCGCCGCACGCCGCCGGCCTGCCGAAACCGCTGGTCGTCTCGACCACGCACGACCCGGCGACGCCGTACCAGCAGGGCGTCGACCTCGCGAAGGACCTCGACGGCTTTCTGCTCACGTACGAAGGCGTGCAGCACACGGTCTTCCTCGACGGCAACGCGTGCGTGGACCGCGCGGGCGTCGCGTACCTGATCGACGGCACCGCCGCCGCGACCCGCTGCTAACCGAGGTTGACGGGCTTGTTCTGGCCGGTCAGCGACAGTTCGAACATCACCGGGCTGAGGTGGTCACCGGCCGGCGGGACCTGCACCCACAGCCGGACGAACCGGCGCGGCCCGTCGGCCGAGACCCACACCTTGACGACGATGTCGGCGTTCACCTGCGGCAGCACGCTGTGCGCGACGGCCGCGGGCACCTGGCCGCCGACCCGCAGCGCCGCGGCGCCGTCGACGTTCTCCTTGCCCTCGGTCTTCGCGTCGGTCACGGCGTCGAGCAGCCGCTTCAGCCCGGCGGACGGCCCGAGGAACCGGCCCACGGCGTCCGTCTCGGGGATCCGGCCGCGCGCGATGCCGGGGTCGGTGCTCACCTGGCCGTCGCGCACAGTGAAGCGGAACTTGACGTGTCCGTCGCCGTCCTGGACGTCGGCCGTGCCGGTCGCGGCCCCGCCGGCGTCGAGGGTCGCGTCGCCTTCGATCTGCCGGAGCGGGAAGTCGGGCAGGACGCCGTTGACCCCGGCGGCGAAGTGCACGCTCCGCACCGCGGCGAACGACGTCGCCGCGTCGCGGACCAGCTCGGCACCCGCGGGGAACGGCCCGCGCGTGTCCGGCGAGCCGGCGCACCCGGCCGTCAACAGGACCACGAGCAGCAGGGCGATGCGGGACATCCCGCAAGCCTAGGCGCCGCCGGAGCAAGTCCGGCTCGCGGTCTTCGCGCCCAGGCGGCCCCTGGCGGCACGGGCGGCTCACCCGAGTACGACCCGGTACGAGGGTGCTCCGCCCGCACCGTCAGGAACCACCTGGATCACGAAGCCCATCGAGCAGACTTACTCCGGCAGCGCCTGGTGGTGGCCGGATCCTTGCGGCAGATGTCCTTCAGGCCACTTCCACCGGAAGGCGCGCCAGACAACACTTCACTGGTGACTGTCGAGACCCGCCCTGCCCCGAAGCTGCACCGCGCCTGGCTGATCGCCGGTGCCGCGTTCGTCGCGCTGCTCGCCTCCGCCGGCTTCCGCTCGGCCCCCGGCGTCCTCATCGACCCGCTGCACCAGGAGTTCGGCTGGTCGACGGCCACGATCAGCTCGGCCGTCTCGGTCAACCTCGTGCTCTACGGTCTCTTCGCGCCCTTCGCGGCCGCCCTGATGGAGCGGTTCGGCATCCGCCGGGTCTCGGCGACGGCGTTGTTCGTCATCGCCCTCGGCGCGGCGGGCACGGTCTTCATGACCGCGAGCTGGCAGCTGATCCTCTGCTGGGGCGTGCTGATCGGCGCGGGCACCGGCTCGATGGCGATGAGCTTCGCGGCGACCGTCGCGGCCCGGTGGTTCGTCCGCAGCCGCGGCGTCGTGACCGGTGTCCTGACCGCGGCGGGCGCCACCGGCCAGCTGATCTTCCTGCCGCTCATCGCCAACCTCGCCGTCGGCTCCGGCTGGCGGACCGCGTCCCTGGTGATCGCGCTCGCCGCGCTCGCCGTCGTCCCGGTGGTCCTGCTGCTCATCCGCGATCACCCCGCCGACGTCGGCACCACGGCCTACGGCGCGCCCGCCGACGCCGAGGTCGCCCGCCCCACCCCGAAGACCGGCTCCGCCCGCCGCGCCCTGTCCGTCCTGAAGACGGCGGCCCGCACCCGGACGTTCTGGCTGCTCGCGGTCGGCTTCGCGATCTGCGGCGCGACGACGAACGGCCTGGTCGGCACCCACTTCGTCCCGGCCGCCCACGACCACGGCATGCCCCAGACGACCGCGGCGGGCCTGCTGGCCCTGGTCGGCGTCTTCGACGTCGTCGGCACGATCTTCTCCGGCTGGCTCACCGACCGCGTCGACCCGCGGATCCTGCTCGGGGTCTACTACGCGTTGCGCGGGCTCTCGCTGGCCCTGCTGCCGCAGCTGTTCACCGACTCCGTGCAGCCGAGCATGTGGGCGTTCATCCTGTTCTACGGCCTCGACTGGGTGGCGACGGTCCCGCCGACCGTCGCGCTCTGCGTCCGCGCCTTCGGCGAAGCCGGCCCGATCGTGTTCGGCTGGGTCTTCGCCTGTCACCAGCTGGGCGCCGCGTTCGCCGCCTCGGCCGCCGGCCTGGTCCGCGACCAGCTCGGGAACTACACCCTGGCCTGGTATTCGGCCGCCGTCCTGGCCGTCATCGCGTCGGTCGCGTCGCTGGCCGTGAAGCGCGCGAAGAAGCCCGTTCCGGTGTCGGCGAGCTGACCTTCGTCACCCTCGGCGCGTCGTGAAACATCCCGTTAACACGCTGTCGTTAGGGTGCGGCCATGGATCGCCAGCAGGAATTCGTGCTCCGCACGCTCGAGGAGCGCGACATCCGTTTCGTCCGTCTCTGGTTCACCGATGTGCTGGGGTTCCTCAAGTCCGTCGCGGTCGCGCCGGCCGAACTCGAGGGCGCTTTCACCGAGGGGATCGGCTTCGACGGCTCGGCCATCGAAGGGTTCGCGCGCGTCTACGAATCCGACATGGTCGCCAAGCCGGACCCGGCCACCTTCCAGGTGCTGCCCTGGGAGACCCCGGACGGCAGCCCCTACTCGGCCCGGATGTTCTGCGACATCGCGATGCCGGACGGCTCGCCGTCGTGGGCCGACCCGCGCCACGTGCTGCGGCGCCAGCTCTCGAAGGCGGCCGAAGCGGGTTTCACCTGCTACGTGCACCCGGAGATCGAGTTCTTCCTCCTGGCCAACCTCCCCGACGACGGCAGCGAGCCGGAGCCCGCGGACAACGGCGGGTACTTCGACCAGGCCAGCCACGCCACGGCGACGCACTTCCGGCGGCACGCGATCGAGACCCTCGAGGCGATGGGCATCTCGGTCGAGTTCAGCCACCACGAGGGCGCGCCGGGCCAGCAGGAGATCGACCTCCGCTACGCCGACGCCCTGACCATGGCCGACAACGTGATGACGTTCCGTTACGTCGTCAAGGAGGTCGCGCTGACCCAGGGCGTGCGCGCGACGTTCATGCCGAAGCCGTTCACCGACCAGCCCGGCTCCGGGATGCACACCCACATCAGCCTCTTCGAGGGTGATCGCAACGCCTTCTACGACGCCGAGGACCCGCACGAGCTGTCGGAGACCGGCAAGGCGTTCGTCGCCGGCCTGCTGCACCACGCCAAGGAGATCTCCGCCGTCACCAACCAGTGGGTGAACTCCTACAAGCGCCTGATCAGCGGAAGCGAGGCGCCGACGACGGTTTCGTGGGGTCGCGCGAACCGCTCGGCGCTCGTCCGGGTGCCGATGTATTCACCCGGAAAGGCGTCATCCCGACGGGTGGAAGTCCGTACCCTGGACTCCGCGTGCAACCCGTACCTCGCCTACTCGGTGATCCTGGCCGCCGGGCTCAAGGGGATCGAAAAGGGGTACGAGCTGCCGCCGCCGGCCGAGGACAACATCTGGCAGCTGAGCGACTCCGAGCGGCGCGCCGCCGGTTACGCGCAGTTGCCCCAGAACCTGGGGGAAGCCCTGGCCGAGATGGAGAAGTCCGAGCTCCTGCCGGAAGCCCTCGGCGAGCACGTCTACGACTTCTTCCTCCGGAACAAGCGCCACGAGTGGGACAACTACCGGAGCGCGGTCACCCCGTACGAACTCCGCACGCTGTTGCCGGTGCTCTGATGAGGCGGCGGCCGGTGTTCCTCGCGATCCTGGCCGCCGCACTCGTGCTCGTTCCCGCCGCGCCCGCCGCGCCGGCGTCTTCCCCGGAGTTCGACCTGGACTCGGCGGACATCCCGGCGCTGCAGGCGCGGATGGCGGCCGGCCGGCTCAGCGCGACCGGCCTGACCGGGCGCTACC